>CAZISB010000020.1:0-70959 GCA_964541925.1 uncultured Acidobacteriaceae bacterium
GGACTACTCGGGCCGTTCCGTGATCGTGGTCGGTCCGGAGCTCAAGCTCCACCAGTGCGGTCTGCCAAAGAAGATGGCGCTTGAGCTGTTCAAGCCATTTATCTATCACCGGCTGGAGCAGACCGGACACTGCACTACCATCAAGCAAGCGAAAGAAATGGTGGAGCAGCAGGAGCCGATCGTATGGGACATCCTGGAAGAGGTGATTAAAGACCATCCGGTGCTCTTGAACCGCGCCCCAACGCTGCACCGCCTGGGTATTCAGGCGTTTGAGCCGGTGCTGGTGGAAGGTAAGGCCATCAAGATCCACCCGCTGGTTTGCACGGCGTTCAACGCCGACTTTGACGGCGACCAGATGGCAGTACACATTCCGCTTTCGCCAGAAGCGCAGGTTGAGGCCAGCGTGCTGATGCTGTCCTCTCACAACATTCTCTCGCCGGCATCGGGCCAGCCGATCACCGTGCCTACACAAGACATGGTGCTTGGACTGTATTACCTGACCAAGTCCAAGCCGGGCGCCAAGGGCGAGGGCCGCGCCTTCGCGAACATTGAAGACGTGCTGCTGGCGCTGGAAGCGGGCGAGGTGGAGACGCTTACGCCGATTCGTCTGCGCTACTCAGGCGAGGTTATTGACCTGACGCAGGCGTATGACGATCAGGACATCGTGCACACGGAGCCGGTCAACTTCGAGCGGCAGTACATCAACACGACGGTGGGCCGCACGATTCTGAACGACCACCTGCCTGAAGGCATGCCGTTCATCAACGGTCTGCTCAAGAAGAAGGGCATTGGCCAGCTGGTGAACTACACCTACCTGCGTTTTGGCCTGGAGACCACGGTCAAGATGCTGGATGAAGTGAAAGAGACGGGCTTCCGCTTTGCAACACGGGCGGGCCTTTCGATCGGCATTGATGACATGGTGATTCCGGAGCACAAGAAGAGCCTTGTGCGCGATGCGGAAAAGCAGGTCATCAACGTTCAGCAGCAGTACCTTGACGGCGCCATCACGAATGGCGAGCGCTACAACAAGGTGATTGAAATCTGGTCAAACGTAACAGAAAAGGTGGCGGACGAGATGTTCGGCAACATGCAGGAGCTGGACAAAGCCGGCCAGATGAACCCGATTTACGTCATGGCCGACTCCGGCGCTCGCGGATCGAAACAGCAGATTCGCCAGCTCTCCGGCATGCGCGGACTGATGGCCAAGCCTTCAGGCGAGATCATTGAGACGCCAATCACGGCAAACTTCCGTGAAGGTCTGACCGTGCTGCAGTACTTCATCTCCACGCACGGCGCGCGTAAAGGTCTGGCTGATACGGCTCTGAAGACTGCCGATTCAGGCTACCTGACCCGCCGCCTGGTGGACGTGGCGCAGGACGTGATCATCAGTGAGCAGGACTGCGGAACGGTGGACGGCATTTACGTGGGTTCCATTGTGGAAGCGGGCGACATCATTGAGCCGCTGCGTGACCGCATTGTAGGCCGCGTATCGCTAGAGAAGATCAAGGACTACGAAGGCAACGTGATCGTCGATGTCAATGGGGAGATCACAGAGGAACTGGCCAGCGCGATTCAGGCTGCCGGCATTGAGCGAGTCAAGATCCGCTCCGTGCTCACGTGCGAATCCAAGCGTGGCGTCTGCATCGCATGCTATGGCCGCAACCTGGCTTCAGGTCGCATGGTGGAGCTGGGCGAGGCTACGGGTGTGATTGCGGCGCAGTCCATTGGCGAGCCCGGAACGCAGCTGACGATGCGTACCTTCCACATCGGCGGTACGGCATCGCGAGTGTCCGAGCAGAGCCGCCTGGAGGCGCGCAACAACGGCGCTGTCCGTTTCATCAACTTGCAGACGGTAAAGTCGAAGACGGGCGATCTGGTGGTGATGAACCGCGCCGGATCGATCGCGATTGTGGACGACAAGGGGCGTGAAAAAGAGCGCTACTCGGTGGTGTACGGCGCTCGCGTCAAGGTGCAGGACGGGCAGGCGGCCAATCTGGGACAGGTGCTGGTGGAGTGGGATCCTTACACCTTCGCCATCCTGACTGAGATCGGCGGCACCGTGCAGTTCAAGGACCTGCAGGAGGGCGTGACGCTCCACGAAGAAGTAGACGAGGTCACCGGACTCTCCCGCCACGTGGTAGGCGAGTCGCCGGACGAGAAGCGCCAGCCGGCAATTGTGATCAAAGCCAAATCAACGCGGCGTTACCTCATGCCGTCACGCGCGCACTTGATGGTGCAGGACGGTGATGAAGTTCATCCGGGCGACGTGCTGGCAAAGATCCCGCGCGAAACCACCAAGACCAAGGACATCACGGGCGGTCTGCCGCGCGTGGTGGAGCTGTTCGAGGCGCGCAAGCCGCGCGAAACCGCGATCATCAGCGAGATCGATGGCGTGGTGAAGTTCGGCGAAGTAAGCAAAGGCCAGCGCAAGATTTACGTGGTGGCCGACAACGGCACGGAGAAGGAATACTCGGTGCCGAAGGGCGTCCACATCAACGTGCAGGAAGGCGAGCGCGTCCGGGCGGGTGAACCGCTGATGGACGGGCCGCTCAACCCGCATGACATTCTGGCGGTTCTGGGCGAAAAGGAATTGCAGGCTTACCTGGTGAACGAAATCCAGGAGGTCTATCGTCTGCAGGGCGTCACCATCAGCGACAAGCACATTGAAGTGATTGTCCGCCAGATGATGCGCTGGGTGAAGGTGGAAGACGTGGGTGACACCACGTTCCTGCTGGAACAGCAGATCGATAAGTTCCGCTTCCGCGAGGAGAATGAGAAGGTGATCGCCAACGGCGGTCGTCCCGCAACAGGTCGTCCGCTGCTGCTGGGCATCACCAAGGCCTCGCTCTCCACTGAGTCGTTTATCTCCGCGGCGTCATTCCAGGAGACCACAAGGGTGCTCACAGAAGCCTCAATCCAGGGTGCTGTGGACCATCTGCGCGGACTCAAGGAGAACGTCATTGTGGGCCGCCTGATTCCAGCAGGCACGGGCATGGAGCACTATCGCAACGTGAAGCTGGCTCCGGAACTCGAGCAGGCTGCCGCCAAGGTGCAGGAAGAAGTCTCGCAGGCATACGCCGAAGCCGAGCGTGCGCTGGAGCTTCTGCGCCAGGAAGGCGAAGCCGAAGAGATGGCTGCGGAATAGCAATTAGCAGCTAGCAATTAGCAATTAGCTGGGCCGACGAAAGCCGGCCCGGTTTTTATTGGCACATATCTGTTTAGTAAGTAACAATCGTTTACTCATCCATAAACTATGGCGGGCTGGAGAAATCCAGCCCGATTTTTATTGGGGACGGTATATACTGCCGCTGGTAAATCACTATGTCATATGTTGATCGCAATCTTCTCCCCGGAGAAACCGTTCTTTTTCGAACACAGCACCACTGGACCATCCAGAAGGGCGCTTTCATATTCGCGATCCTTGCCTGCGCTTTTGGAGTGACGATGCTCGGCGCCTGGTGGTACACCCCTGAAGATCAGAGGACTTTTACTGCCACGCCGGGCACGGTTGGACTTATCTTAGGGATGATCGTCGGCATCTGGGCACAGGTTTCGGTGGGGCTGGCTGAATTTGCCGTGACGAACCAGAGGGTACTCTGCAGAACTCCCTTGCGCTCGTTTGATCTGTTTCTCTATCAAGTGCAGCAGGTTTCTGTCAGGAAATCGCCTGTGGCCGACTACGGAAGCATTCTGATTACGGCCGCCGGTGCTATCGAGGGCTTCTCCCATGTGATCCGGGTGGAACAATTCGCGACCATCATCGAGCAGCAGGTGGCATTGATGCACCAGAAAACCGGGGGAACTCCAGCGTAAGGCGCGAGTTGAGTTGCGAGCCTTCAAGTCGCGGAGAATCTATTTTGCATGCATCATTCTTGATACAAAACAGAACAACTTGACTTAGTCCATGACTTAGTCCACAATGCGTTTTATGGAAGTCAATGTTCACGAGGCAAAGACCAATTTTTCCAAGCTGCTGCAGCGCGTAATTTTGGGTGACGAGATCATCATTGCCAAAGCTGGGGTGCCGGTGGCGAAGCTGGTTCGCTACATAAGCAAGAAGGGAGGCAAGAGGCCGCTGGGGTTCTACCGCGGCCAGATCTGGATGGCGGATGACTTTGATGCTCCATTGCCGGATGACATCCTTGCCGGCTTTTATGGCGAAGACGTTCCCGAGCGTAAACCTGCCAAGCGCGTTCCTGGGAAAAAACGCAAGAAGGCATGAGCTACCTGCTGGACACAACTGTCTTTGTCTGGCTTCTGAAAGAGCCTGAAAAGCTCAACGCGAGAGCGTTCGCTCTGCTTGAAGACGAGAGCCAGGATGTGTTTCTTTCTTCCGTCACGTCATGGGAAGTAGTGATCAAATTTGCGATAGGAAAACTTACACTGCCGAAAAAGCCGGACGAGCTTATCTCTGAAATTTTTACAAACTTCTCGTTCCAGCCGCTCCCGATTACGCATGCTCATAGCATGGCAGTTGGGGAATTGGAATTCCACCACCGTGATCCATTCGACCGGATGCTGATTGCTCAAGCAAGAAGCGAGAAGCTCGTATTGATGACTTCGGATTTAATCATGCAAAAGTACCCCGTCGAAACTCTCTGGTGTGGTAAATAGTTATAGCTCATGCACTTTACCCGGCTGCGGCGGGCCTTCTGGCAGGCCTTTCAACACGGGCAATTTTCGGTGGCCAAGGGCGCGGCCTATTCGTCCATTCTCACGCTCTTCCCGGCCTTTCTCATTGTCACGTCTATTTTGGAAGCGTCACACAATACTGAAGGCTTTTTGCAGCAGATTGCCGGCGCAGTAGGATGGGTGCTGCCTCCGGGCGCGCGTTCGGCTGCGCTTTCATTTCTCCAGACTAAGCAGCATCACACCACGCGCATCTTATATTCAGCCTCGATTGTGACACTGCTGGCGGCTTCCGGCGTGATGATCTCCTGGATGGATGGTTTCCGCAGGGCCTACGGCATGGCAAATACGTGGGGATTCTGGAAGGAGCGGGTCGTCGCTCTGTATCTCGTGCTTCTGGCATTGGTTCCGCTTGGCTTTGCCACATTGCTGGTTGCCTTTGGAGACCAGATCGCAGATTGGATACAGGCGGAAACATTGCACATTTTCAAGCCTCTGATCCTGCTGGTGTGGGACGCGGGCAGATGGATCATTGCATTACTCACGGCAATCGCGCTGATGGCGCTGATGTATCACCATGGAATGCCGAAGACGCAGTCCTGGCGGCGAGTACTGCCGGGGGCGGTCATGGCGGGCGTGCTCTGGTTCCCGGCTACGCTGCTCTTTGGCTGGTATGTGCGCGACTATGCGACCTATACCGTGGTTTATGGCTCGCTGAGCGCTGCCATAGCACTGCTGGTCTGGCTCTATATTGTCAGTGTGGTGGTGCTATTTGGCGCCGAGCTGAATGCGCAAATCTATCCTAAGATAGTTGAGCGGCAGAAAAGGAAGCACAAGTTAACCCCATCAGTATGACTGACCTGAAAACAGATGCAAGTATCCCCGCGTTGAACCTGCGTAAAGCGAAGATTGTCTGCACCATTGGCCCAGCCAGCAATTCTGAGCCCGTGTTGCGCGACCTGATGCGTGCCGGCATGGATGTGGCACGGTTGAATTTTTCTCACGGGACGCATGACGAACATGCGCGCGTGATTGAGCGGCTGCGGCGCGTGGCGGCGAAAGAGGGCCGCAGCATCTGTATCCTGCAGGACCTGCAAGGGCCAAAGATCCGAACCGGCAGGCTCAAGTACCGCACGCCCATCGCAGTTAAAAAGGATTCGCGTCTCACCATTACTCCGCGAGACATAGCGGGTACTGCCACGCTGATCTCGACGACGTTCAAATCACTGGCGCAGGAAGTGGAGCCGGGCTCGCGGATATTGCTTTCAGATGGGCTGATTGAGTTGCGAGTGACGGCTGTTCATGGCGATGACGTGGAGTGCGAAGTCATCAATGGCGGAATCCTGGGCGAGCATAAGGGCATCAACCTGCCGGGCACAGTGGTGAACGTGCCATCGCTGACTGAAAAAGATGAAAAAGACCTGGAATTTGGCCTGAAGCACGGAGTCGATATCATTGCGGTTTCATTTGTCCGCACGGCAGATGATGTCCGCATGGTCAAGCGGCTGGTACGCACGCATAATGCTGAAGCCTGGGTGATCGCCAAGCTGGAGAAGCCGCAGGCCATTGAGCCTGAAAATTTGGAAGAAATTCTCGACGTGGCCGATGGCGTGATGGTGGCGCGCGGCGATCTGGGCGTTGAAATGCCGGCGGAGAAGGTGCCGATCATTCAAAAGCACGTGATTCGCCGGGCCGCCGACTGGCGGAAGCCGGTAATCACCGCCACGCAGATGCTGGAATCAATGATTGAAAATCCGCGGCCTACGCGGGCTGAAGCAAGCGACGTGGCTAATGCGATTCTCGATGGAACAGACGCCGTAATGCTTTCAGCAGAAACAGCCAGCGGAAAATATCCACGTGAGGCCGTGGCAATCATGGCAAAGATCGCCCTGGAGGCTGAATCAGCGAAAGAAGAGCCGGTGCAGCGTCGGAGACTGCATCGCCACCTCTCCATTTCTGAGACGATCTGTGAGTCCGTGGCGCATGCGGCGCAGGACCTTGAGATGAAGGCGATTGCGGTTTATACCGAAAGCGGCACAACTGCGCGGCTCATCTCCAAATACCGGCCCAAAGCGCCGATTTATGCCTTTGCCGCCACGCCCACAGTTGCTGCGCGGCTGAACCTGATGTGGGGAGTCTCGCCGCTGTCATGCGAGATGACGCCTGACGCGGAACAGATGGTGCACAACGCGGAGACGCACTTGCTCAAGGTCCATGCAGTGCAGCCGGGAGATGTGATTGCAGTGGTGGCCGGCACACGCAGCAGCACCGGCTCAACCAATTTTCTCAGGCTGCACGTGGTGGGAACTTCCGGGGAGCAAGGGCGCGAGGAGCGACGGAAAGTCCCGCGATTGAAGCCGAGGACGGTGTTGGAGCGGAGGAAAGGTTAGTTTTTTCTCGAACTCCCGAGCGCGGCTTTTCTGAAATCTGGGACGCAGCGAGAAGTTCACTCCAGGAAGCTATTGGGAAATATTTTTCATATATCTTTAAGAGCAGCGGAGCAGATCCCTCTCCTACGCAGCCGGGATTTTTGTATTTTCAATGTAGTCGTGTGCTGCGGCTCGGGATGGCGATCCACGGATGGATGATCGAATAGGGATCCCTTGCTATGCTCGAGATAAAACTAATTCACCCACCCACCCTTGCTGCCGCCGTTTTTTTTGTCGCGTTCATCCGGAGGGCGGAAGTTGCCGTACTCATCGAAATAATCTGTGGGGTCCTGGCCGTGCTTCTTCATATAAACCTGAAACTTCTTCCCGGCACGGCGGCGCTGCCAGCGATGATAGCGGTTTCTTATACCGTAAGTCGTCTCTGAAAACGAGAACAGGAGGCCGCTTCGGGGCACAAACCTCACATACAGGAAGCCAAAGAGAAGACCGCTGAGATGCGCGATATTGGCGGTGTCACCTGTATCGCCCAGCGCACCTACAAAGGCGATAAAAGCGAGTATGCCGACCAGGTATTTCATCCGGATCGCGATCGGCAATGGGAACATATAGACTTCCTGGTTGCCAAAGAGCATGCCAGCCGCCATCAGGATGGCGTAGATCCCGCCAGAAGCGCCGATGGTGGCGGTTTCAGGTCTTAGGTGCACGATGGATCCTAATGTATAAGCCAATAGGACGGTGCCAAGTCCCGCGCCCACAACTCCGAACAGATAGAATTCCCAAAATCGCCTGCTGCCCCATGCCGTTTCAAGCATTGCCCCAAACATCCAGAGCATGAGCATGTTGAAGAACAGGTGGAAAAATCCGCCATGAACAAAGCCATAGGTCACTAGCTCATAAATCCGGCCATGGACAACGTTGTGGGCGCGAAGCGCAAGAAAAGACGCAATGCGATTTGCAAGTTCAGATTGGTGTAACGCACTCAAAACCAGCAAGAGCACATAAACGCCGGCATTGATCGCGAGCAATGTCTTGATGGCCCGGGGGAAGGGGGGTAATGAAAGCGTTACAGACCTGCTGGACATTATTTATCTCTCAGGCTCAGGAATCACGATCAGGCTCTTGTGGCCCTTTGCATCTACTGAGCGCACTCCAAAAATCACGTTATCTTTCGAATCCGGAAGATCGACCTTCGTGTCAGCCGTACGGGTGACATTTTCATCAGAAAAACCGGCATCGGTTGTTTTCCGCCACAGCACTTCATACGCAGTGGCGCCGGCTGCTGGCTTCCATTCGATCTTGGAATCATTTTCCAATTGCTTAGTCAACAAATGAACTTCACTGGGCGGGGCCGGAGACGAAGCCAGCGCTGCTAAAGTCGCGGCATTCAGCCGCGCGACATTCGCTACGTAATCAAAATCCACATACTTCAATAGGTCACCATATTCGATGCCGTTTTCCGTACGCACGTTTTGGTGCTGATGGTTGAAATCTTCCCGGTATTCGGTGAATCGGACGGCGGCAAAACCGGAATCGTTAAAGGCGCTGTGATCTCCACCGCGCAAATAGCGGTCACGCCGGAAAATCAATTTGGGAGTAAACTGCGCAAAATCATAGGCTTCACCGACTGATTCGATGTAGCGAGCCAGTTCGCGCGAAGGAGAGTCATTCTCACCGCCCGTTGCCTTGATGCGGCGCAAGTCGGCGTCTGTGGCGGCCGCGGGAATTCCCTCAGAGAAGACGCGAACCCAGTTCGGGTTCTGCATGGTATCGCCGGGCGTGCGGTTGCCGCCGACAATGTCATTGTTCAAAACGCCTTCTATCTGCCAGCCCTGTTCTTTGGCCATCCTGGCGAAATGAGTGCTGCCGTTCAGCCCCTGCTCTTCGCCGGCAACGGTGAGGAAAATGATCGTCGCCGGGAACTTGTGCTTGCTGAGCACGCGCGCGCACTCAATGGAGACCGTTGTGCCGCTGCCATCGTCATTGGCTCCGGGAGCAGGATCGGTGGTATTGAAGTTATCAGAGTTGCGCGAATCATAATGGCCCGTAACCAGGTAAATGCGCCTGGCCTGCGCAGGATCTGTGCCTTTCAGGATGGCATAGACATTCTGGATTTCCGTGGGCTCCTTGATGCGGTCTTTAGGACCCTTGGACTGCTCGATAAACGTATCGGTCTTCACCTCAAGGCAGCCGTTGCAATCCGCGGAGATGCGCTCAAACTCTGATTTGATCCAATTGCGCGCCGCTACAATGCCCTTCTGAGAGGTCGCTGCGTCAGGATTGTTTACTGAAAGCGTAGAGCGATTACTGAAGCTGACAAGCTTCTCATCAATCTGGCGCAGGTCTTGCGGAGAGACATCTTTGATAATCTGTACGATAACGGGGTCGCGCTCTGATTTCTGCTTCGCCGTTGCTTTTGTCGAGGCTGGAGCAGCCGTTGAACTATGTGTCTTTTTCTGGGCCGGCTTTTGCCCGGTTTTCTGGGCAACGGTGAGAGGAGCGGTGAGCATCAGAAGCGCAATCGAGACATTCAAAGAGATTTTGGAATTTTTAAAATGGGAGCGCAGCATTCAATCCCTCAATTGAGAACTTGACGACAACCCCTAGAGATTCTAAATATAATCACGTGGCCCTGCCACCCTGGGGGGCAATGCTTGAGGAGGAAAGAAATGGCACTTTGCCCGGAATGTGAAACAGACCTCGATTTGGACGAGGAAGAACTGGACGAAGGGGAAATTGTCTCGTGCCCAGAATGCGGCTCTGATTTTGAGGTGGTCACCACCCATCCTTTGGAGCTGAATCCAGTAAGCGAACTCGACGAAGATGAAGAAGACGAGGACGCGGACGAGGACGAAGAAGACAGTGAATACTAAGCTCAGGGCCGCCTGCACAGCCTTGGGGCTCGGGCTTTTTGTGCTTTCCGCGCTGGTTCAGCCATCAGCGCTTGACGACAAAAAACTGGCCGACAAAAAAAAGCCGAAGCCAGGGAAATCCTACGGCCTGATTTTCGGCACTGTTTATGGGCCCGATGACCGGCCTTTGTATGGCGTGAAAGTTACCATCCATCCTGTGGGCAAAAATCACCCCAATTGGGAACTGCCTTCAGACCACAGGGGGGAATTTGCGCAGCGTGTACCAACCCAGCCTGCAGATTACATGGTCCACGGCGAAGCCGAATTCGCTCCTATCGGCAAAGACGGCAAGCCTGACAAGTCAAAAAAGAAGAAACTCAGGGGAGAGACTCGGGTTCATATGGAAGGGGAGATCCGCCAGGATATAAGTCTGCATCTGGCAGAGTAGGAGGTGCGTAATGAGAAAGCTGCGCATTACCGTGCTAGGGCTGGTGGCAATGGCTGCGATTCCTGCGCTGATGGCTTCTGCGCTGGAGCAGCGCGGCCAGACTGACTCGCGCACCCTGACAGGCCGTGTTCTTGACCGGCAAGATGCGCCGGTGCAGAAGGCAATTGTCTATCTCAAAAACATGAAGACGCTGGCTATCAAGACCTACATCACCGAGCAGGATGGCGGCTATCGTTTCCCGGCGCTTGCAACAAATGTAGACTACGAAGTTTACGCCGAATCCCAGGGCGCTCGCACTGATACCAAGACGCTCAGCAGCTTTGACAGTCGCCGGCAAGCGAACATCACGCTGAAGCTGAAGTAAACGGCATTTTTTTACCTCTTTGGAGCAAAAACAAAGGCCATCATTCCTGATGGCCTTTTGAAGATTTTATCTGAGTCTCTGCTGCTTATTCCTGGTCGTTTCCGGCGCGCTTCCAGTTGATGATGTCGCCTAGTGTTGTGGTTGCGCTGGAAGCTGGATGCTTGTAAGCCTCCACGTCGGCGCGGCTGGCTTCTTCGCCCACTGCTCGCAGGCTGAGTCCAACTTTCTTCTCATCCGGATTCATCTTGATGATCTTGAAGTCGTGCTCCTGGCCTGCATCAAGCTTGATCGGTGTGCCGTTGGAATCAGTGGCCTCAGAGTTGTGGCAGAGGCCCTCAACGCCTTCAGCGATCTCAACAAAAGCACCGAACTGTGCGAGCCGCAGCACCTTGCCGTGGACAACGTCGCCAATGCGATGGGTCTGGAAGAAAGTCTCCCAGGCATCGGGCTGGAGCTGCTTCACGCCGAGCGATAACCGGCGCTGCTCTGGCTCAATGCCGAGAACAACCGCCTTCACTTTCTCGCCCTTCTTCAGGACCTCAGAAGGATGCTTGACGCGCTTAGTCCAGCTCAAATTGCTGACGTGAACCAGCCCGTCGATGCCATCTTCAATCTCAATGAACGCGCCGAAATCCGTCAGATTGCGGACGCGCCCTTCCACCGTGGAGCCAATGGGATATTTCTCGTGCAGCCGCTCCCATGGGTTCGACTCAAGCTGCTTCAGGCCGAGTGAAATGCGGCGCTCAGTGGAATTCACGTTGAGCACCACGCACTCGATCTCATCGCCCACGTTGACCAGCTTGGACGGATGCTTCATGCGCTTCGACCAGGACATCTCACTGACGTGTACAAGACCTTCAATGCCTTGTTCCAACTCAACAAAAGCGCCGTAGTCGGTCACGCTCAGCACACGGCCTTTGACGCGCGCGCCAATCGGATAGCGCTCCGCAGCATCGAGCCACGGATCAGGCGTGAGCTGCTTGAAGCCTAGCGAGACACGCAGCTTTTCCGGATCAAATTTAAGAACTTTTACCTGAATCTGATCGCCCACATGCACCAGGTCGCGAGGATGCGTCAGCCGGCCCCAGGACATATCGGTAATGTGCAGCAGGCCGTCAATTCCGCCGAGATCCACAAAAGCGCCGTAGTCGGTGAGGTTCTTGACCGTGCCTGTCAAGATGGCGTCTTCATGCAGGTTCTCCAGCGTCTTGCCGCGCTTGGAGGCAATTTCTTCGTCCAGGATTGCCTTGCGCGAAACCACAATGTTGCCGCGCTTCTTGTTCAGCTTGATTACGCGAACCTCAATCTCATGACCTTTGAGCGTCTCCAGGTTGCGCACCGGATGCACATCTACCTGCGAACCCGGCATAAACGCCTTTACGCCAATATCCACAGAGACGCCGCCCTTTACGCGCTCAACAACCGTTCCCTTGACAGGCTCCTTGGAGTGGTAAGCCTTCTCAATGTTCTCCCATACCCGCACGCGCTGCGCCCGCTCATGTGAAAGCAGAACTGCGCCTTCTTCGTTCTCGCCGCGCTGGACCATGACTTCAATTTCCTGGCCCGGCTCAAACTTTACGTTGCCGTGTGCGTCAGTGACTTCGGCAATCGGCACAAGCCCTTCAGACTTGAAGCCGATATCCACTACAACGTGGGTTGGGGTGATCTTGATGACGGTGCCTTTAAAGACATTGTCTTCACTTGGCGCCGGCTCAGTTTCAAGGGTGTACGATTCAAGAGCTGAGGCAAAGTCTTCCATGTGGTTTTCTTCTTTGTGAGTCGCGCCCGCGGTGGGCTGCTCAATGGATTGAGTTTGAGATTCATTCCCGGACATAGTGGTTATGTGATCGTAGGACTGTGGAGAATCGGCGGAGCTGTTGGATTCAGCCTCGTCATTGCGGTGATCGCTACGTGCTGTGTGCTCGACCAACATTCTCTACTTGTTTAAAACCGGACCTAAAACACGGCTAGAACTCAACGAGGAGCAGTAGTGCTGAAGGCGGACTCGGGAGGCCGAGTCCCAACTGGCGTGATTTTCAAAGAAACCAGCGGCCGGATCTTACGGCAGTCCTGAATGGGCCATAAGACTCTTTCGACTATAACAATGGCCTAAGGCACTGTCAAACGGTTCAGAGGCTGAAAATCGGCTTAGTGACCCTAGTTCCTCTGGTATCTTTTCAGGGACATGGACTTCCTCTTCTCTCCCTGGCGCTACGCCTATGTAACTTCCGCCAATAACCCCGGCGAATGCGTCTTTTGTGCTATGGCCAAGGCCGAAAATGACGAAAAAAGTCTCATTATCGTACGCGGAAAGACCTGTTTTGCCGTGCTCAATACCTTCCCTTATACCTCCGGGCACGCCATGGTCGTTCCTTATGACCATCTGGACGAGCTCCAGAAGCTGCCGCGAGCTGCCGCCGACGAGATGATGGCCCTCACCCAAAAGCTTGAGGGCATTCTCCGTGAACTCTACCGGCCTGACGGCATTAATCTCGGCATGAACCTGGGCAAGGCCGCCGGAGCGGGCGTTGCCGGTCATATTCACATGCACATCCTGCCGCGCTGGTTCGGCGACACCAATTTCATGACCGCCATCGGCGAAACCAGAGTTCTGCCCGAAGACCTGCAGACTACATATCGCAAAATCAAATCGAAATTCTGATCTCTTTCACCGCAGATTGAGACTGCGAAACCAGATCTATTTTCCTTTGCGCCCTCCGCGTCCTCTGCGGTGAGCTGTCTTCCCGCAGCTCCCGATTTCCCCAGTCTCTCGGCTACCGGCTCGCATCCTAATAATCAAAGGACATTTGGAAAAGGAGCAGCTATGCCTCACTACGGCATTCTTCGCGAGTACAAGCTGGAAGAAATGGATGACGTCCGCGGCGCAGAAGTTTATGGCGTCAACGACGAAAAGCTTGGGACCATTGACGACGTAATTTTTGATCACTCAACCGGCGAGATCCGTTACATCGTGCTTAAAACCGGCGGGCTGCTTGGCGGCAAGCGGATCATGGTGCCGTCCAATCGCATTGAGCCGTACGGCAACCATGACGATAAGTTCTATGCCGAGCTCGATAAAGACCGTCTTGAGATGCTGCCGGAGTTTGATGACAAAATGCTCAAGTCAGAAGGCGACTGGAGCAAATTCGAAAAAGAATACGAGCAGCGCTGGAATGACGGAGTGGTTCTGTACAACAAAGATACCGGACGAATCATTACGCCATCGCCGGAACAAGAAGCAATATCGCCGCAAGGACGGCCCCTGAGCCAGGAAGCGAAAGAGAGCCTGAACCGTGATTTCACTCCGCAGCGCCTGGGCAAGCAGGATGATCTTCTGGGCGTCGCTTCCGGCGCCGGCAAGACTACCTTGCAGCCGCAGAAGCCGTCCATCGCCGGGCGTGAGAGCGTTGTCGGAAGCCAGGAAAATATCCGCCGGCCAAACCAGAAAGCTGGCCAGCAAGATCTCGGTCGCGAGAGTGTTGGCCAGGAAATCCAGCCTCACGCAGATGTTCCGCGGCAAACCACGCATGACGTTGAAGGCGTAATGGGCACCGAATTCCAGGTTTCAAGCTCGCCGGCATCATCGCCCACAGAAGCTATGCGCGAACCCGGCGTTTATAAGCTTGACCCCGTACCGGAAGCAGGGCAGAACACCCAAACCACCAATCGTGACGTCACAGAAGCGCCGAACGAGGCCCTGAACGCCAAATACGGCCGCCGCTGGACGCAGTTCCAGCAAAATCTGCGCGACCGCCGCGACAAAGTGGTGAGCGGCTGTACACTGTGCGGCACGCAGGATAAAGCAGCGTAAGCCATACCATTGCTAATTACCACCCCGATCAGGAAGGCTCCTTTATGGCGGCCTTCCTTTTTTGCCCGCCATTGTCTCTCGCGTCCTGACCGAGATGCCCAAAGCTGTTTATCGGATCACCCGATCTCCCGATGGGTACCCTCCCCCCTCCCGGGGTCATCCCAGATTGGCGTAGGGTTCAGCGACATCATCCCAAATCATCCCAATTTGGCGTGGACTTGAAGCGATGTACTCCCGATTGGCGTAGATCTGCCAGATTTTCCTCTGTGTTCCTTCGTGTCCTTTGTGGTTAAATCCGATCGGCAGAGGGTCACAAGCAACTAATCCAAGAGAGTGCTAAGTTTTCAAAGAGCATCCAAAACTACCTGCCTCTCTAGGAGGCAATCGTTTATATTTACCATTTGTTCGCCCCTATGTCAATAGCAAAATGCGGCACTCGTCGCCCTCCCCCAGGAAAGGCGCCTTGTGCCGTCCAACCTGCCTGCCGCACGGGCGCCATTCCGAGCACCGAACACTGGGCCTAAGCCGCGATCGTTCATGTTCTTTGCGTGAGGCGGAGAAATCGCCTCCGCCGCCGATTCACTGCACATCTTTGGCGCGAATTCAAATTTGTCCAGCACCGGCAGCTAACATTACTCCAGCCCGAAGGGCGAGACAGCCTGGCCCGGGCGCGTAAGCCCCGGTAAGCATTAAGACAGCGGTTGAGCGCCGTAGGTGCGGCACATTGCCGGTTAATCCCACTAAATAGCTTTGTTGGAGAAGCCTACTCTGGATATAATCCTCCCTCGCACCCCGCGAGCACGCTCGCCATTTCTTCCTCGAAGGTCTCTCATGCGCCGCATCGCCGCTTTGTTGTTACTGCTCTGCGCTCTGGCCCCGCTCACATTGGCTAAAGGCCGCGGTGGTCATGGAGGAAGATCATCCAGCAAGGCGGCAAAAGCGCCGAAGGCGAAAAAAGTCAAAGCAGCTAAAGCTGAAAAAACAGTTCATGCCCACAGTTCCGCGCGGAAGGATAGAACTTCCGTAGCGCCGCATGATCGCTCATTACCTGCGATTGCCGGCACACCCCACACATATTCTTATCGCAGGCACTACATGGCAGCAGGCATTGCTCCGCATTCTTCTGTGAGACTGGATAAACATGGAAAAATCAAGCGCAGTGAAGCTGCCAAGGCAGCATTTATGCGCGAGCATCCTTGTCCCTCCACGGGGAAGACCAGCGGAAAATGTCCGGGACATATCGTTGACCACGTTCGTCCGCTCGAATGTGGCGGCGCTGATGACAAGAGCAACATGCAGTGGCAAACCACCGCTGACGCAAAGGCGAAGGATAAAACTGAAGGCCAGTGCAGAATCTAGGAGCCCCGTTCGGAGCATTAAGAGCGGTCAATCTTCAGTCCCATTCGTGTTGATTCTCGCGAATTCGCGGGTGAATTAACCTTTCACCAACTCCACCATCCCCGCCTCATCAATCACCTTTACCCCCAACTCCCGTGCCTTATCCAGCTTCGATCCCGCATCCGCCCCGGCCACAACGTAGTCTGTCTTCTTGCTGACCGAGCCCGTAACTTTGCCGCCGGCGTCTTCAATCATCTTCTTGGCCTGATCGCGCGAATAATTCGGTAACGTGCCGGTCAGGACGAACGTTTTTCCTGCCAGCGTGGTGCCTCGCACCTTCTTCACGCCGCTAAAGTTCAGATATTTGCGCAGCCGCTCCACCAGCCTGCGATTGCTCGGCTCAGCAAAGAACTCGTGTATGCTCTGCGCGATGCGCGGGCCGACCTCGTTGACCTCTTCCAGCTCTAGGACGCTGGCGTTCATCAGCGCATCCATCGATCCGAAGTGCTCAGCGAGAAACTCCGCTGTGCGCTCGCCGACAAAGCGAATCCCCAGGCCAAAGATCACTCGCTCCAGCGGCAGCTTGCGTGATTGCTCAATCTCGCCCAGCAGATTTTCCGCAGACTTATCGCCAATGCGCTCCAGCGTGAGCAGTTTTTCTTTGTCGAGTTCGTAGATATCGGCAATGTTCTTCACCAGCCCGCGATCGGCCAACTGATTCACCAGTGACTCGCCCATGCCCTCAATGTTCATCACCGAGCGCGCGGCAAAATGCAGAATGCTCTCTCGCAGCTTGGCAGGGCAGTTGGCGTTCACGCAGCGATGGTCCGCCTCGCCCTCATCGCGCACCACGTGGCCATTGCACACCGGGCAGCGCTCGGGCATTTGAAACGTCTTGTGCCCGCGCGGGTGCTCCTTGTCTTCAATCACCTTGACAACCTTGGGAATCACGTCGCCGCCGCGCTCCACCATCACCCAGTCGCCGATCTTTACGCCCAGGCGCTCGATCTCGTCCATGTTGTGCAGCGTGGCGCGCTTCACCATGGTGCCGCCAATCGGCACCGGCGCAAGCCATGCTACCGGCGTGAGCTTTCCCGTGCGTCCCACTTGAGGCACAATGTCCTCAATCTGCGTTACGCCGCTGCGCGCCGCGTATTTGTACGCGATGGCCCAGCGCGGCGCTTTGCCGGTAAACCCCAGCCGCTCCTGCGTGCGCATGGAATTTACCTTGATCACGATGCCGTCAATCTCATAGCCAAGCTTTTCCCGCATCTGCTCGCCCTTGGCGATGAACTCCAGCACCTGATCGAGCGTGCTGGCAAGCAGGTGATTGGGATTCACCTTGAACCCCAGCGCGTGCAGCGCTTTCAGCGCATAAGAATGCTTCTCTGGAAAATACTTTCCATTGACCAGCAGAAAATACGCGTAAAAATCCAGCCTGCGTTGCGCAACAATGTTCGGCTCCAGCACGCGAATCGTCCCGGCGGCTGCGTTGCGCGGATTGGCAAACTTGCTCAGGTTCTGGGCTTCGCGGTCTTCATTCATGCGCTCAAAAGCTGCCAGCGGCATGATCACCTCGCCGCGGACCTCAAATTTGGCCGGCACGCCTGCCTTTTTCACCGCGCTGGTGGCAATTGAGAGCGGAACTGACCGCATTGTCCGCACGTTCGATGTCACGTCTTCGCCCACCGAGCCATCACCGCGTGTAACGCCGCGCAGCAGCTTGCCGTCTTCATAGGTCAGCGCCAGTGACATGCCATCGAGCTTGAACTCGCAGACGTATTCAATCTTTTCCGAACCAGCCAACTCACGCACGCGACGGTCCCAGTCGCGCAGCTCCTGTTCGTTGTATGTGTTATCCAGTGAGAGCATCTGGCGCGAGTGCTCCACCTTCACAAAGCCCTCGCGCGGCTTGCCGCCGACGCGCTGCGTGGGTGAATCCGGTGTGATCAGCCCCGGATGCTCGGCCTCCAGCCGCTTAAGCTCCTGCATAAGCCGGTCGAACTCTGCGTCGCTAATCTCGGGCGCGTCCAGGACGTAATACAGGTGCTCATGGCGGCGGATCTCGTCGCGCAGGGAGTCGATCTTTAATTGAATATTTTTGTCTTTGTTCTGGGCGACCGTGGCCATGCCGAGATTATATTGCTGCGAAGATGAAGCTGCGAGCCCTGCGCCTGCCGAGTACGACCTGGCCCGCACGAGAAATCCCGACGTAGAGACGTAGCATGCTACGTCTCTGCTGCAAAGTATTCGAAAACTAAGGGGCCTTGGTTGCTGCGGAAATAACGTTCACAATAGCTTTTAACCCTTCATAAGCTATAGTGACTTCCGTGAGGAAAGCTTTCCTGATTTACAACCCGGCTTCAGGACGCAAGCGCCAAAAGCGCGCCGAAGCCATTGCGCAAGTTGCAGCGGTGTTTCGCGATCAGGGGATTCAGGTGGAGTCCGCTGCCACCACGCACCGCGGCAGCGCCATCGCACAGGCAAGGGAAGCGGCAGAGGCTGGCTTTGATACGGTGATCGCCTGCGGTGGGGACGGCACTGCCAATGAAGTTCTCAATGGGATCGTGAGCTCTGGTACGCAGGCTTCTATTGGGATTGTCCCGCTGGGCAGCGGCAACCTGCTGGCGACGGACTTACAGCTGCCATCCAATCCCATTGCTGCTGCGCAAAAGTTGCTGACGTACGCCCCGCGAGAGCTGCACCCAGGAATCATCACCTCGTACCGCAATGGCGTGCCTGAGAAGCGTTATTTCATCGTGGCGGCAGGCGTAGGTTCAGACGCGGAGTTGATGTACCGCACCGCCGTCGAAGCCAAGGAGCGCTGGGGCAGGAACGCCTATTTTCTTGAGATGGCGCGCATGGCGCTGCGTGGGAGATATCCCATGTTCCAGATCGAATGGGAAGACGAGCAGGGCAATCGCAAGCAGGATAAAGCCACGCTTGCCATGGCAATGCGCGCAACTAGATTTCCAGGGCTGCTGCGCTTCGTCAATCTCGGTTCGGGGCTTACGCGCAACAGCTTCTGCCTGCTGCTTTTTCACACAGACAAGATCCGCCGGTTTCTTTCTTACTTTGCCGGCGTAGCCACTGGGCTGAACTGGAAGGTGCCGGAGGTGGATGTCGTCCACTCCAGATGGTTCCGGTGCACTCCGCTTTCACACGGCAGCAGTGCTATTTACTCGCAGGCCGATGGCGAAATTCTGGGGACGCTCCCTGCTGAGTTGAGCATTGCGAGTGCAACTGTAAAATTGCTGATGGAAAAGTAAGCCTAGCGGGCCGCGGCTTCCAGAGGCTCCCAGCGCGCGATCATGCAGCCATCCGGCTCAACTTTGGCCCAGTAGTTCACCGTGATCAGGTTTCCTGAGCGATGCCTCAAGACGATTCTTCCAGTCTGCCCGCCGTCAGCTACGAATTGCTTGAATAAAGGGACAGTAGCCGGAGTAGAGCCCGCAACAATATTGTCTATGCGCATTTCCAGAAGATTGGCGCGGTCATATCCCAGCAACTCGCATACATCATCTGTCACAAAAGTGTAGTTGCGGTTTCCATCTGCCACCACAAAGTATGGCGCCTGGACGCCGTGATCGCCATCGGTATGGTGGCTTTTGGCATGCAGCATGCTCTCAAGCCGTTTCAGCGCCCGTAACATCGCCTGTGCTCCAAGCCTTGAGTCCACCGCCAAATCAACATGCGGATTGCCCAGAGATCCGCTATGGTGCAGCACCAGCACGCCGCTTTCGGGCTTATTCTGCTTGGCCTGCTTAGCCAGCGATTTCCGGTCGGCAAATGAGAGCGTGTGATTCAGGACGATGATGTTGAAATCGTCTGTCTTAATGCGCTCCTGAATCTCCTTTTTTGTCGCGATTGTGGCTACTGCATAACCTGCATCGCGCAAAACTGCGCCCTGCATCGCCAACGTTGAATCTTGTTGGTGTGAACACAGTAGTAGTTGTCGAAGTGTGGATGGTTCCGGCATTACAATGCTGAACCATTATTTCATCTGGCTTGCTGAACTCACAACAGCTCCCGCTGAAAGTCCGCAAACATTAATCACAAATGAGTAAGGCGGTAGCAAGCGCCCGCTATGTAGAATGCTAGTCTCAGTTCTTTAAGGAAGAGATTTTTTTTGGACCCTGTAACACACATGCTTACCGGCGCTTGCCTGGGCCGCGCCGGGCTGAATCGCAAAAGCGGACTAGCCACGCTCACGCTCGTATTGGCAGCTGAGGCGCCCGATCTCGACGTGGTCTGGTATTTTGCCGGACCGGCTGCAGGCCTGCAGCATCATCGTGGCATTACGCACAGCTTATTCGGTGCGCCATTCATGGCCGCATTGGTGGTGGCTGGAATTTACGGTGTTTATCGCTTGATGAAGAGGTTTGACCGGCCTCCCCAGCTGCCGCTGAACTGGAAATGGCTTTATCTTTGTGCGCTGCTGGGATCGCTGGTGCACCTTTTTCAGGACTTCACCAATAACTACGGTGTCCGTCCCTTCGCGCCGTTTAATGAGAAATGGTATTCCTGGGACATTGTCTTCATCGTCGATCCCATTATGCTCATTGCGATGTTCCTCGGCTTGGTCATGCCGGGGCTGTTTGCGCTCGTCACCGAGGAGATCGGCTCCAATGAGCCGAAGTTTCGCGGACGCGGCGGCGCAATGTTTGCGCTGGTCTGCATTGCTGCGGTAATCCTGTTTCGCGACTTTGAACATCGCCGCGCCGTGACTGCGCTGAATGCGCGCACGTATCGCAATGAGGAGCCGTTGCGCGCCTCGGCCTTTCCTCAGCCCATCAACCCTTTTTCCTGGAACGGTGTGGTAGAGACCCATGATTTCCTTCTGTTGCTGCCGGTGAATGCAAAGTCAGGCGAGCTTGATCCGGAGAATGATTCTGTTCTTCGTCCCAAGCCGGAGGAGACTCCGGTAACTCTGGCGGCTAAGAAATCCTACTTCGGCCGCGTCTATCTGGACTGGGCAAAATATCCACTCGTCACTGCAGAGCCCCTCGAAGGCGGACGATATCGCGTCCGATTTGAAGATTTACGCTTCCAGACCGCAGAGGATGTCACCGAGCGACGCCGGCCTGTGCTCTCGCGTTATGTGATCGTAGATTCAAATTTGCATGTGCAGGATGAGAACGGCGAACGGCCGCAAGGAAAATAAAAGGTAGTAGTACGGTCTGGAGAAAACTCCGATCGTCATCCCGAACCCCGTCAATGAGCGCGCGTTTTTACTGGGGTGGTCATCAGCGCGCGAATAGGGGTGAGGGACCTTGCGTTTCCAGTAAAGATTCAAACTGTACCGCTACCCAAACTAAAGCCATTCTTGACGCAGCCCGAATGAACCGTCACAATAACTCTTCTGAGGTGCTTATGCTCGCCAACCTGTCTGGAATCCTGGCTTATGTATTCGTAATTGCGGCGGTGCTGCTGCGCATTGGCGCCGGCACTGGAACCTTTGCCACCAAAGGCTTCAGCCTGGTGGGAGCATCTCTGCTGTTCTTTGGCTCGCGAATTCCGCGCAAACACTTCTGGATTCCCGTGGCGCTGCTCATCGGCTCGGATATCTATCTCAACCTCCGCGTTTACAACCTTCCGCTCACCGTTGATCAATACGTGATGTGGGCCTGGTATCTGGTTCCCTGCCTGCTCGGCGTGATTTTGCGAGACCGTATAAAGCCGCTCAACGTGCTTGGCGCGGGGCTGGCGACCGGTGTTGGCTTCTACGTGGCCAGCAACTTTGCCGTATGGGCCTTCGGCAATATTGGCTACGCGCATAACTTTGCCGGGCTGATCGAGTGCTACGCCAAGGCTATTCCGTTTTTCAAGAACGGGATCATTTCAGACGTGCTGTTCTCGGCGGTGTTCTTCAGCATTCCTGCGCTGATTGCTCAGACTGAGAAGGCGATGGAAGGGAAAAGCGCTGCAGCGTAGTTTGCGACTTACAAAATTTACCGCGGATTTTCGCGGATGAACGCGGATAGAATTCAGCCTAACAATCCGCGAATATCGCGTGAATCCGCGGTAATTAGTTCTTTGCCATCTCGTCTTTGTGCTTGATCTCTTCGGCAATCTCCTTTGCCGGCTGGCGCAACGACCTCAAAATCAGATAAACCACCACTCCCAACGCCAGCACAATCAGCACTAGAAGCGCTGGGTGCGCTTTTACCAGGTATTTGATATCGGCCACGATCTGCGGGCCAAAGGCAATCGTTAATCCAGACAAAATGCCGAAGCGCAAGAGCCGGCCGCTGATGATGGCCAGCAGAAATGTAACAACTTTCATCTCAAAGACGCCGGCCGAGAAGACCAGCAGCTTGAACGGCGTTGGCGGCGGCAACATGGCTGGAACCATCAGCGCCAGGAACTCCTGTTTTTCAAAGCGGTCGCGGATGCGCTTCAGCCGGGCTTCATCAATTCGCTTAAGCAGGAAGAGCTCGCCCCCGGCGCGTCCAAGCAGGAAGGGCACCAGGCTTCCCAAGGCCGATCCCACAGCTCCCGCAAGGCAGTAGAGCCATGCCTTATGCGGATTGGAATAGACATAGCCAGCCACCAGAGGATCCATCGGCACGCCAAAGGCGGCGCTATCGAGAATGGAAATAATGAAGACACCCCACGCGCCCAGCGTCTTCAGGGCGGCGAGCCAAGCAGTGTATTTGAGGAAGAATTTAGGAGCGGCCAAGAAGTTATTGTAAGGCGTGGCAGCGTGCTCTCAAAATCGGGCACGAATGTAGAATGTTTACGTAAAAAACATTTCCGAGTGAGGAATTTTATGCCAGCCCAGCAGATGCCCGCCACTTCGCCCAGCCCAATGCAGATTTTCAATACCGTCATGTCAGTGCAGCGCGCCTACGCCCTTAAGGCCGCAGTGGATTTGGACGTATTCAGCGCCATAGCTCAGGGGCGCAACACGGCCAGCGAAATCGCCAAGACCTGCTCTGCGGCTGAACGTGGCGTACGCATCCTGTGCGATGCCATGACGGCATTGGGATTTCTGACGAAATCAGGCGACAAGTATTCGCTGACGCAGGATTCGGCCGTCTTTCTGGACAAGAACTCCCCGGCATATATGGGCAAGGCTTTGAGTTTCCTGTTGCACCCTTCGCAGGTCAGTAACTCTCAGCACATGACCGAATCTGTGCGGCGTGGCGGCGCCTTGGAACAAGACAGCGCACTGGCCCCGGAAGACCCACTCTGGATTGAGTTCGCGCGCGGCATGGCGCCCATGATGGTCCCCGCCGCCGAGGCGATTGCAGGCCTTCTGCACAGCGAACTGGCCTCGCGCCCGTCAGTGAAAGTACTGGATATTGCTGCCAGCCACGGCCTGTTTGGACTCACCGTGGCCAGGCAACTGCCACAGGCCCACATTTACGCCCTGGATTGGGCCAATGTTCTGGAGGTCGCCCGCGAAAATGCTCAGGCACAGGGCATTGCTGGTCGATATCATCTGGTGCCGGGCAGCGCTTTTGAGGTGGATTATGGGACCGGCTACGACGCAGTCCTGATTACCAACCTGCTGCATCACTTTGAGCCGGAAGTAAATGAAAAGTTGCTGAAAAGAGCGCATGCTGCCCTCCGGCCCGGCGGCCAGGTGATACTCTTGGAATTCGTTCCGAATGAGGACCGTGTATCACCGCCTATGACTGCGCTTTTCAGCCTGACCATGCTGGGCAATACCCCAAAGGGCGATGCATACACCTTCGCGGAATATACAACAATGTGCCGCAATGCGGGATTTGAAGCGCCAAAGCTGGTTCCCCTGGATCCTACGCCTGAGGCACTGGTGGTGGCTCGAAAGGCTTCCTGAACGGTGGTTCAGTTTCGTGGCTGCTCATCGGGCCGAGCGCCTGCGCTTTGCACCGATTACTAGACACTGATACGGTTAAAACTGACCCTTGCCCTTTACACATCATTTTTAGACCAATTACACTAACCGGTTTGGCATATACGCGGGAGCCCAGATGGCAGCAGTCGAGGAAAAAGTAAAACAGATCATTGTGGACCAGCTTGGGGTCGAGCCATCAGAGGTCACTCCGGCGGCTTCTTTTGTTGACGATCTCGGGGCGGATTCACTGGACCGCGTTGAACTTGTGATGGCGCTGGAAGAGACGTTTGGCGTGGAGATTCCCGACGAGGATGCAGAAAAAATTTCCACCGTGCAGGACGCAGTTGATTACATTCAGAAGAATGCAAAGTCAGTGAAGCAGTAGCAGTCCGAATTAGAATTTAAGCAGCACGATATTTAGAAGGAGACAGGAAGCGTATGGCAACAGCCGTTGAAGATAAAGTAAAGCAGATTATCGTCGAGCAGCTGGGAGTGGATGAAGGCGAAGTGACGCCTAATGCCTCCTTCGTGGACGATCTTGGCGCGGACTCGCTGGACACCGTGGAACTGGTCATGGCCTTTGAAGAGGCCTTCGACATCGAGATCCCGGACGAGGACGCGGAGAAGATCCGCACCGTGAAAGACGCAATCGAATACATTGACAAGCACTCGAAAGGCGGGAAGTGATTGTCCAGACGCGTGGTTGTAACCGGCCTGGGCCTGATTTGCGGCGTCGGCTTGAACAGCACTGAGGTCTGGCAGAACATAGTCGCAGGCAAAAGCGGCGTCGCCAAAATTGCCAGCTTTGATGCCGGCAATTTTGCCTGCCAGATCGCCGCAGAGGTCAAAGGCTTTGATCCTCTGAATTTCATCGAAAAAAAAGAGGTCAAGAAGATGGGCCGCTTCATCCATTTGGCCATGGCGGCCACGGATGAAGCCATGAAAATGTCCGGCCTTCAGGTCACGCCGGAAATTGCCACGCGCGTTGGCGTGCACATTGGCTCAGGCGTAGGCGGGTTTGACGTGATTGAGCGCGAGCATGAAGCGCTGCTCAAAGGCGGCCCGCGCAAGATCTCGCCTTTCTTCATTCCTGCGGCGATTGTGAACCTGGCTGCAGGGCATGTGAGCATTCGTTACGGAGCCAAAGGGCCCAATGAAGCTACAGCCACTGCCTGCACCACCAGCGCACACGCCATCGGTGATGCTTACAAGATCATTCAGCGCTGCGATGCAGACGCGATGATTGCCGGCGGGACTGAAGCGCCAATCACTCCCATGGGCGTGGGCGGCTTTGCCGCGATGCGCGCCCTTTCCACCCGTAATGACGCTCCGGAAAAGGCCAGCCGTCCCTGGGATTCAGGCCGTGACGGATTTGTCGTTGGTGAAGGCGCAGGCATTGTGGTGCTGGAAGAGCTGGAACACGCGCGGCGTCGCGGAGCCCAGATTCTGGCTGAGATGATCGGCTATGGCATGTCTGCTGATGCTTATCACATCACGCAGCCGGCGGAAGAAGGTGAAGGCGGCTATCGCGTGATGACCAATGCGATCAACGATGCCAAGCTCACGCCGGCCGATATTGACTACGTGAACGCGCACGGCACCTCAACGCCGATTGGCGACGTGCTGGAAACCAAGGCAATCAAGCGGACCTTTGGCCCGGATACAAAAGTTGCAGTCAGCTCCACCAAGTCAATGACCGGGCACCTGCTGGGCGGCGCGGGCGGGCTGGAGGCCGGCATCACGATTCTTGCGCTGCGCGACCAGGTTCTTCCTCCCACCATCAACCAGGAAAATCCCGATCCTGAATGCGATCTGGATTACGTTCCGAACAAGTCGCGCAAAGCGGAGATAAACGTGGCGCTCTCCAATTCGTTTGGCTTCGGCGGCACGAATGGGTCGATAATCTTCAGAAGATGGACGGAGTAACCTGGTCCGTAAAACATCGAGAAGCTGAATGTAGAGACGCAGCATGCTGCGTCTCTTTTCATCCTGTCGCTTCGCTCCAAACCGCTTCCGACCGACTATCGTGGCAAGGATTCTCCGCTCCTGATTCAGGCAGCTCGCCGCGCAAGTCGGGCTCGCTGCCATGTCAATACACCCGGCGCAGACTCCGTCTTGCTGCGAGCATCTTCTTACTGCTCACCATCCTCTTTGTTTCCGCAAACGCCGCTCCGCTCCAACAATGGAGTGTCCAGATTGAGCCTGAACGGGTGGTGAATGGCTCGCCGGTGCTTCTCCGCGTCACTGCACCTGCGGCCGTGAAGGAACTGACGGGAAATTTCCTGGGACAGGAGTTGAGCTTCCGTCATGGTGATGCCTGCCAGTGCTGGTACACGATTGCCGGTGTAAGCCTGAGTACCAGGCCGGGAAAGTACACGCTTCATCTCGCTGGCAAGAGCGGCGATGCAAATCCAACTTTCGATAAGCCATTCATCGTTGGAGTGGCCCATTATCCTTCCAGCACCATCAAAGTTGCGCCCGCCTTTGTCGAGCCGCCCAAAGAAGTGCAGCCGGTGATTGAAGCGGCCGACGCCGCGAAGAAACAGGCATTCGCAGCCCTGGATCCGAACCCGCTGTGGTCAGGTCCATTTCAGCCGCCGGCAGAAGCAGAGACTTCCGGCGTCTTTGGCGCCTCTCGCATCTACAACGGCAAAACAAAAAGCCAGCACAAAGGCCTCGATTTCCGCGTGAGCACCGGCACCCCTGTCCATGCGACCAACGCGGGGACGGTGATTCTGGCCCGGCCGCTCTACTTTGAAGGAAATTGTGTAATGCTGGACCATGGCCAGGGCCTGGTCACCATTTACATGCATCTCTCTGAGTTCAAGGTCAAAGAAGGCGAGAAGGTTGCTGCGGGCCAGCTTATCGCACTCAGTGGTGGGACTGGCCGTTCCACGGCTCCCCACCTGCATTTTGCCGTGCGCTGGCGTGGAGAGTATCTGAATCCTGCCACGCTGCTCGCATTTCATCCACCAAAATAAGAAGGCGCAGCCGTGCAGGCTGCGCTTCTTGTTCTGGGAGACGACGCAATTCTAGAGCTTCGGCGGCGTGCTGGGCTGGCTTTCACTCCCTTTCTTCTTGTGGTGCTCGCCTTTTTCCGCGGCTCCCGCGGGGCACGTATCGCTTATATGATCAATGGAAGCAACTTTGAAGTGCCGCTCGGCCTTCCCTTCTTTTCCTTCTTTAGCTTCTTTTTTCTCTGAAGCCTCATTGCCCTCTTTTTCGCCGATCTCAGATCCGCTCTTTGCCCACGAGCCGTGCAGACGGACCTGATGGCCGACGTGTTTGCTTAGATCGTCCAGGCCACCGACCTCCACTTCTCGCTTCCCGCTTTTCAATTCATAAGCACCCTCGTCATTTGGGCCGCTGAGACAGCCGGTGAGCGTGGCGCCTCCGCCGGCGCCCTTCTTTTTGGCATGTTCCTCAGTGCCGCCCTGGGCGCTGCCACTGGAACCCGAAGCGCCGCCAGTCTGCGCCGCGGACAGGAACGTTAACGCAAATACAATGGTGAAAACTGCAACAATTCTTCTCATTTTTCCTCCTCGGGCTTCTGCTGCACACCTACCCGTGTACGTAGATCATGAGGCAAGCCGCGGCGTTGCCCATCCTCAGGCGGGAATGTCGCACCTTGGCGCTTTGCCCGCAAAAAAAGAGCGTGGCCATGAGGCCACGCTCTTAAGTGGAGGCACATGAAGGAGGCGCCTAGATCAGGTCTGACATGAAGTGCATTCCCTGCAGGATCTTGTTTGCCCGCTCCATCTCGCGTGCGGCGTCTTGCATGGCCTTTTCTGATTCCGGCAGGATCTCAATCCATTCGGGGCTATCCAGCTGACCTAAAATCACAACATCTTCTCCTGCGAGGTCTTGCACCATGCCATTTACCTCGTCCAGAGAAGCCTGAAGATCTTCCCCATCAAACTGCAGCAGAGATCCAGACTCCCGTGA
Source organism: uncultured Acidobacteriaceae bacterium (assembly GCA_964541925.1). Taxonomy (GTDB): domain Bacteria; phylum Acidobacteriota; class Terriglobia; order Terriglobales; family Acidobacteriaceae; genus Angelobacter. The sequence goes on from CAZISB010000020.1 coordinate 27,600, forward strand.
CCGCCGGTCCGGCAGCGTTACGGTAATATTCTGCTCATGCTTATCGCGCACCACCACCAGATTGAGCGGGCCGCCATTGCGATGGTTCCGTAAAACGTGCGTTAGATCGGTGCGGTCAGTGAGTTTTTCATTGTCCGCGCGGATGATCACATCACCGGCCTTGAGACCAGCCTTTTCCGCGGCGCTGCCCTTCTCCACCGAACGGACCAGAATTCCTTCACCATTTTTCACGCCGAAATAATCGCCAAGCTGGCGCGTAAGGCTTTCCGTCTGTATGCCAAGAACAGAGGAATAGGTTTGGATCTGAATATTGGGAATATCCATGCTATTGCGCGGAATCTGTATGCGCGGCATTTCCGGCATAATGACGCGAGGGGAATTTTCGGCAACAACTTTGCTGTGATCCGCAAGCTGCGCGCTGACCTTCATCGGTGAACCGTCCCGGCTGATGCCCAGAGTGACGGTGCGTCCGGGAGGCGTCTCGCGAATGAGGCGGCGAAGCTGCTCCTCGCTTTCCACCGCGGTGCCGTTAAATTCCAGGATGACATCGTGCTCGCGCAGCCCTGCTTTTCCCGCTGGAGCATCCTGATCGACCATCGTGATCTCTACGCCACGCTCTTCCTTGAGCTTGAGGGCGCTTACGCGGTCAGCAGTTACGTCCTGAATATCGATTCCGAGATATGAGCGACCGGCTGAATAAAAGTAGCCTGGCATATGTTTGGAGAGTGGCTCGGGCTGCATCTCCCCGGCCGAGACCGCGGGCAGTGCCGCTCCCACCATGAGCAATGCGGTTATCACTGTACGATTCATAGGACGCTCCAGGTTGAGAAGTGCTTACCTTTTTGCTTCGCGCTTAATTTCAATATTTCCCGCCGTAGTATGGACGTGCAGCAGCGGCCCGCCGCCGGCCAGGCTGCCTTCGGCGTAAAACTCGCGCGGCCCAAGCTTCTGCGGATTGGTGATTTTCAGCTCGCCAAAGTCGCTCCTGATGCCGTATCCGCGCGCGACCTCCACCGCTGCGCGCACGTTGATTCCCATTCCTTCAGGAACAAAAACCGTGATGTCGCCGACGGAGGTCTCCAGCCGCGAGTCAGTGAATGTTCCACCGGGCGCCAGCCGCGCGATGATGGTTCCAGCGCCGGTTTCAGCGTGCACACCGCCTTTGATCGGGCCAAAATGAATGCTGCCGCCACCGGTTTCAAGCGTTGCGCCGCCGGCAACATCTTTCAGATCGATATTTCCTCCGCCTGTCTCAGCCTTGACTTGGCCATCACACTTGGCGACGGAGATGGAACCGCCCCCGGTTTGCAGCGTCATCATCTTGGCCCAGCCGATATCCAGATTTCCGCCGCCCGAGTGAGCATTTACGTGTCCTGCTGCTGACACAAGGCGGATATTGCCGCCGCCTGTCGTCACCGCTACATCACTTCCGACCTTGCCGATCTCAATGTTGCCGCCGCCGCTTGAGGCCGCAATGATTCCGGTGATCTGATCAAGACGAATATTGCCGCCAGCAGTGTTAGCCTCAACCCGGCCGCCCAGGCTTGTCGCCGTTACGCCGCCGCCATCGGTTTCCAGCTTCACCAGCTGAGTTTGCCCGGGCACCTGGACATCAAAGTCAATTGAGCCACGGTGAGAACCTTCGCAGTCAGCGCGCAAAATCACCGTTTCTCCCGAACTATAAGTGGTGAACTTCATGTGGGCCAGTTCGTGGCGCGCGCCCTCTTCCGTGGCCGCGTGAACATGCTCGCGAATTGTGTAGGTAATGTTATTTTGCTGCGCGCCCTGTATGTGGATGGAGCCGCTCGACGACCTGACTTTCACGATCTTGCCGGCGGTGAAGTTGCCGGAGATCTCCTGTATCCACTCATTGCCTGAGCGATAAAGGCGCGGATTGCTGCTCTGCGCGACCGCAGTATGGTTTGCTAAAAGAACGCAGACCGCCAAAATCCAGGTCGCGTGTTGAAAGTGTCTCTTCATTGTTGCTCGCTTCTGTTCAGCCTTTAGTAATTGGCATTTAGTACTTAGACAAAACGTTACCCCGTCTTACCTCGTCAAAAAACCCAATCTCGTTTCAGTCCGTTCGCGTCTTCCATAAAAAAGCTAAATACTAATGACTAACTACTAAGTACTGCTCTCCTTCAATCCAGATGCGGCGTGCTCGCCAGGTAACGCTTTGACTCTGCGCGGATAAACTTGTTCTGGTCGCGCTCCGCCAGCACAGTCAACGCGGCACGCACGCTCGAATCAGCCTTCACCGTATCCAACAGCCCGATCGCCTCTTGCCGCACTCCGGCATTCGTATCATGCAGCAGCGCCTCCACCACGGCATCGCGCACCTGCACGTCGTCTTTTACATAGCCCTTCAGGCCATCCAGCGCTTTCAGGCGCACGCCCGGATTTTTGTCGTAACGCAGCGCATAGACCAGCGCTTCGCGCACAGCGTTGTCCTCAGGACGGCGAGTCAGCACGTCAAGTGAATCCAGCACCACGCCGGAGTTGCGGTTATTGCGCGCTGCCAGCAGCAGCAACTCCCGGATGCGCGGATCATCTGTTGAGCCGTTCAGCGTCTGCGGCTCGAGCGTGTTGAACTTGATGGAAACCTGATTGGAATTTGCCTGCGGGGTGATGGACTCGATTCCGGCAATGTTGGCCGTATTGATGGAAGTTGGATCTTGAATAGCAGGGCCTGGTGAAATCGTGCTCCGGTCAGGCGTCATTCGATAAGTGGTCAGTGCGCCTCCGGCAAAGCCGATCATCAGCAGAGCGGCCGTCAATGCCGGCGCCAGCTTTACCTGGTGTATCCATCCGGTCAGGTCAAAAATGAACGAATTCAGAAAGTTCCGTGACTGCTCGGCGTGTTCCAGCGCATCCTGCAACTGCATGCGATTGCTGGCCAGAAAGCTGGGCGAGACCTCTTTTACCGGCAGCGTGGCCATGTTGTCTTTGAATTGGAGCGCCGTATCCAGCTCGCGCCTGCATCCCACGCAATGGCGCACATGCTGCTCGAATTCAAACTTGGCATCGTCCGCCAGCTCGTCATAGATGTAAAAAACTACGTTATCTTTCGTCCAGTCACAGTTCATAGGTAACTCTCAGCTGTTAGTACTTAGTATTTAGTACTTAGCAAGAACCTTCGCGCTCACTCGCTCCCTGAAGTTCGGCTCATTCCAGGCTGTCTTCATCTTCCAGACAAAGCTAATTACTAATTACTGCTTTTCTTACCTCATCGGCGCTAACGCGCTTCTCAGCTTCTGTGTCGCTCGGAAGAGCGTATTTTTGGCCGTCTCTTCCGTTGTGTTCAGCATCTCGCCGATCGTTCTCAATCTCAGCCCCTGATAATGCTTCAACTCAAAAACCATGCGCTCGCGCGGCGTCAGCTTCGTAAGCGCCTGGCTGATCTTTGATCCCAGTTCGCGCCGCATCAGGTCGCGCTCAGGATTCGCGCCGGAACGGTCATCGGAGACGCGCTCCAGCACGTCCACCTGCTGCCCGTTTGAATCTGTGACCATCTGCGGGTCTTCTTTGCGCGTCTGCCGTTTCCTTAGATGGTCCAGACAAAGATTTGTAACAATGCGATAAATCCAGGTATAAAACGAGCACTCAAAACGGAAGTTCCCGATGTGCCGATAGGCCTTCAGGAAGGCTTCCTGATAGATATCGTGCGCGTCGGCGTCTGAGCCGGTCAGGTGCAGCGCCAGGCGGAGCACGGCCTGGTCATACTGGCGCACCAGTGTTTCGAAAGCGGCACGGTCTCCGCGCTGAGCGGCGCGAATCAGTTCGCTGTCATTGATCCGACTTAGGGCTTGACTCACCATCTCTCCGGAAGAATGGGAGCTTCTTCTGTCACCGTTCGCGCCAACCGCAACGCCAATAATTGCTGACTCGGCCGGCATGTTCTCGTGTCCTTTGTAATTGTCTGCCTTGCAATTACTTGGACGCGCCAGCCCCCAGTTCGTAAGCCGAGATTATCGCATTTCCAGCTGCTTGGGAAAGCTTAGGATAGGGTGTCCTGGACCCCGGTGCAAAGCGGTGCCTCTCACCATCCTGTCATCCCGAGCGGAGCGCCTTCAGGCGCGGAGTCGAGGGACCCCGAAAAATCTTTCTTTAGCCAGGCTGCTTCAGGGAGTTTTTCCCATGCTCTGCCCCCGAAACAGCATTGTGTCCCCAGTGCTCTGCCAGATCGGCCAGCGTGAATTCATTTTTTCAATTAGGAAAATCTTTTGGAGCGCCGCCAACGCTTTAGCGCTTTTCGTGCAATCGCCCTGTGCTGTGTGACCGCGCAACCCTTCTGGATTACAATCTCCCCCATGCATATCCTCAATCGCGCACGTCTGCTTCTGTTTCTCGCCGCAGCAACAACTGCCGGTTTTCTTGTCTCTTCCTTGCATGCATCAACACCGGAAGAGCAGGCGGTATTGGCTCCTATCAATGAAATGTTTGATGGCATGACCAGGCGCGACGCCGCAGCCATCAAAAAGCCGTTACTGCCCGGCGGCTCCATGGTGCTCATGCGGGATGGCAAGCCGACCCAGATGACATTTGACGCGTTTGCGGATCTGGTGGGAAAGCCCGGAAAGGCCCATATTGAGGAGCGGATTCACGATCCGCTGGTGCGCATTGATAACGATCTGGCAGTGGTCTGGGCGCCATTTGAATTTCTAGTGGACGGCAAAGTGGACCACTGCGGAACGGACTTGTTCAACCTGGTTCGCACCGATGGAAAGTGGCTGATTGCCAGCGTCGCTGATACTGGACGGAAAGATTGCGCGGCCAAGTAGAACGCTCCTGATCACTACTTGAGTTCCTCAAAACAAAACCGCGGACCTCACGCGAATTCGGGCAGTATCTGCGCAAATCCGCGTTGATCCGCGGTAAATATTTTTATCTGACGCGTTTCTGTAGCTTTTCCACCACGTCTTCAAGATCAGGATATCCGGCGCCAAAGCTCCGGGTAAGCCAGTTCCCGCCGCGCTCGACGACGGTCTCGCCATCGGCGATTACCTTAAAATCCCCGGTCTTGCCCTGCGTTACGACGGTTTGTACACCGAGCCGCTGCTTGATGAGCTCCGCGAGACTCGCGGCCTTGGCCTGATTGCCCGCTCAAGTCGGGCAGGAAAGTATCTCAATCTTCACTCGGTTTCTCCAGCGGACAACTCGAACAATGTTTCTCTAATGCTACAACCGCGGATCCACGTGAATCACACTAATATCAGCATGAATCCGCATAAATCCGCGGTAATTTTTCCGAGGCCGGCGATCACGCGCGATGACGGCGATCACGGCGATTAAGCTTGTGCTTCCTCGCCGCCTTCTTTTTCCACCGTTACCTTTATCCGGCTGGTCACGTCGCGATGCAGGCGGATGGGCACATCGAATTCGCCCAGGCTCTTGAGCGCCTCATGAAGCTGGATTTTGCGGCGGTCAATGTTGAAGCCCTTGTGCTCCAGCGCTTCAGCAATGTCGGCCGAGGTGACCGAACCAAAGAGATGATCTTTCTCGCCAGCTTTGCGCTGGAAGCTCAGTGACACGCCTTCAAGCTGCTTTGACAGCGACTCGGCGTCAGCCTTCTCGACGGCAGACTTGCGGATAGCCGACTGCTTCATCTGCTCAATCACGGCGCGGTTTGCCGCCGTGGCTTCAATGGCGAGCTTTTTGGGCAACAGATAATTGCGGCCATAGCCCTCGGCTACTTTCACCACCTCGCCGCGATGGCCCAGCTTTGGAACATCTTCTTTCAGGATGACTTCCATTTCGAATTCTCCAGTATTGCTGGGGCTAAAGCCCCAATCTTGTTAATACCTGTACGCGGCCCTTTAGGGCCGCTCTTCCACCAGATCGAAACACGGGACAAAACACAATTTTGCTTCTCGTGCCTCTGTGTCTCCGTGGTAGGTGTTCTACCGCGCAGCGAACGGCAGCAGGGCAATGTTGCGCGCCCGCTTGATGGCCGCTGTGAGCCGGCGCTGGTGCGGCGTGCACACGCCGGTCAGACGCCGAGGAACGATCTTGCCGCGCTCTGCCACAAACTGCCCGAGCAGGCGCACGTCCTTGTAATTAATGTCGTCAATCTTCTCGACGCAGAATTTGCAAACCTTCTTGCGGCGGAAAAACTTGCGTCCGCCATCGCGGCCTGCTCCGCGCTCTCCGCGCGGGCCATCCGGTCTTCCGCCTTCACGGCCGCCCGGGTTCCGCGGCGCTGGTGTTGGATTTTCCTGGTTTACTTCGTCAGCCATAACTCTCCTCAATTTCTTGTCGTTCCGGGCCGAAGCCCAATCTCATACGCAAGCAGGCATTCGCTGGTTGCTATTTGCCAATTGCTATTTGCGTCTTTAAACCGCTGCCGGGCTCTCCGCTTCAGGCGCTGCCGTGCCCGCAGGAGGACGCTTCACGCGTGACTCGCGGATCTTGCGGATCTTGTCGAGCCTCTGGCGTTCTTCGTCCGTGCGCACGGTGATGAACTTGATCACCGGCTCAGAGACGCGCAGGCGGCGCTCCAGCTCATGGATTGCCTTGCCATCAGCCTGCAGCACAAAGAGCACATACTGGCCGTCAGAGAATTTCTTTACGTCATAAGCCAGACGGCGCTTGCCCATCTTCTCCACGTTTTGCAGGGTTGCGCCCGCGGTAGTGGCATGGTTCTGCAAGGTCGAGATCAGCTTGTCCACGTCCTCTTCCAGCAGGTCCGGCCGCACAATAAACATCACTTCATAGCTTCGTTGCATTTACCTTTTCTCCTGCCGCTCACTTCGAGCGACCTAAACTTTTTCTTCCGAATCTTCCGGCTTATTTTTCCGGTTAAATCTGTTCATTGCGACGGTGATGTTCTCATTCACCATCACATTTACAGCCTGCGCCGCCAAATCCAGCGCTTCATCCACTGCCACCAGCTGCGACTTCCTGAACGGCGACAGTATGTACCTTGCTCCACCCTTGCGCGGATCGTCCGGCGCGACTCCGATCCGTATCCGGGCAATTTCTTCGGTCTGCAGCGCATTGATGATTGACTGCATTCCGTTGTGCCCCGCCGACGAACCCCGCGCCCTGATCCGAATCATTCCCAGTAGCAAGTCAAGCTCGTCATAAATCACCAGCACGTCCCGCTGCGGATCAACTTCGTACTTCCTGACCAGCTCCAGTACCGACATGCCACTCAGATTCATGTAGGTCTCAGGCTTGGCCAGCAGAATCTCTTCGTTCCCGATTCTGGTCCGCGCCGTCAGCGCCTTACAGTGGCGATTGTCAACCATGACGCCACATTGCTCGGCGATGCGGTCCACCGCGAGAAAGCCGATGTTGTGCGGCGTAAACTGGTATTCGATTCCAGGATTGCCCAGCCCAACAATCAGCTTCACCGCCGTTACTTCTTCTCTTTGGCAGCAGGCTCAGCGCCTTCTTCCGCGGTCTCCTGCTTGCCTTTCTTGATGACCTCAGGCTCAGCCGGAGCCGCTGCTGCAGCTTCCGCAGCCGCCTCAGGCGTAGGCGCAGCCTCTTCCTTCACTGAGGTGATGTGCGCTACGGTCTGCTCTTCATCGGTAATGAACTTCAGGGTGCCGCCGTGCGGCAGGTCCTTTACGCGCAGCACGGTGCCGAACACCAGTTCGCTCACGTTCGCATCAATGTGGCTGGGAATGTCGCCAGGAAGGCACTCGATTTGGACTTCGCGCAGCACCTGGTCCAGAATTCCGCCCTGCTGCTTCACGCCGGCCGCTTCGCCCACCAGATGGATTGGAACCGTGACGCGGATCTTCTCGTCCATGGCAATCCGCTTCAGGTCAATGTGCAGCAGCTTGCCCTTGATGGGCTCAAACTGCCAGTCCACGATCATGACCTTGCTCTTTTCGCCATCCAGGTGCAGATCAAAAATCGTGTTGTGGCCTGACTCTGAGTTCAGGATCCGGGTGATCTGCTTGGGATCCACGCTCACCGCAACCGTGTTCTTCTTTGCGCCATAAACCACCGCGGGCACGCGGCCGCTCACGCGCAAACGCCGCGCTTCATTTTTGCCGCGAGAGCTATCCGGTCTCGGCTGCGCTTCAACTGTTTCTACTTGTGCACTCATCTCTGTTCCCTTTTTCTAGCCATCGCTTATGCAAACAGCGAACTGACTGAAGTTTCCTCATGTATAGATTGGATCGCGCGGCCCAGAAGCCCCGCAACCGACAAAACTTTGATCTTGGGCTCGCCTTTGCCCATTTCTGTAAGCGGAATGGTGTTGGTTACCACCACCTGCTCCAGTCTCGATTTTGAAATGCGCTCAATCGCCGGCCCGCTCAGCACCGGATGCGACGCGCAGGCATAAACTTTCTCGGCGCCGGCATTCAGCAGCGCGTCCGCGGTCTTTACCAGCGTTCCTGCCGTGTCAATGATGTCGTCAATGATCAAGCAGGTGCGGCCTTTTACATCGCCGATCACGTGCATGACCTCCGCAACGTTCATGTCAGTGCGGCGCTTATCAACAATGGCCAGCGCTGCGTCAACTTTCTTGGCAAAGAAGCGAGCGCGCTCCACGCCGCCCGCGTCAGGCGAAACCACAGTAAGGTTCGGCAACTGCATCCTCTTGAAATAGTCCACCAGCACCGGCGAGGCGAACAGGTGGTCCACCGGGATATTGAAAAAGCCCTGAATCTGCGGCGCGTGCAGATCGACGACAAGAGCGCGATGCGCGCCTGCTGTGGTCAGCAAGTCAGCAATCAGTTTTGACGACACGGGAACGCGCGGCTTGTCTTTGCGGTCCTGGCGCGCATAGCCGTAATACGGAATTACCGTAGTGATGCGCCGCGCCGAAGCGCGCTTGAGCGCATCCACCAGCAAGAGTAGCTCCATGAGGTGCTCATCCACAGGGAAGCACGTGGGCTGCACCACGAACACATCTGCGCCGCGCACGTTCTCCATTACCTGGATATAAACTTCGCCGTCAGAGAAGCGCGTAACCGTAGCCTTGCCGCGCTCCATACCGAGGAAGGCGCAGATCTCGTCCGTTAGTGGCTCATTGGCCGTGCCACAGAAGATCTTGAACTTATCATCTGTGCGGGCCCGTTGCGGCTTGTGCTCGCCCTTTGGCTGCTGCATATTCGGCTGCGTCTGCTGCTTTTTCTCCGACTTTTCCGTTGCTGGTGCTATTGTCGCCATGTTTTATCACCCGTATGAGCTGGTTTGCTACATCGAGTACTAGCTATTAGCCATTAGCTCTTAGCTTTTAGTTCTTAGCTCCACGTTACTGCGCTTTCCTGGCTTGCTTCCCCGATCACGGCGATGACGGCGATCACGCTCGATCACGGCTAAACTCTGGCTGGGCCGCTAGGATTCGAACCTAGACAAAGTGCTCCAAAGGCACTTGACCTACCATTAGTCGACGGCCCAACGTTAATTCAAGGGCTCCGCCGCAAGCGGCTCTGCCCTCGGCTCGGGTTCGCGCAATCCGGCGCTCACCACTCGCCTCACCCGGTTTCCGATCACGGCGATGACGTGCGATGTCGGCGATTCCGGCGATTTTCCTGCTCACCCGGTCTTCCGATTCGCAGATGATCCAAACATCTCCTGCCAGTACCGCTCCCGAGGCAACGTCACAGTCGCCTGTGCGGGGACCCCATCGGCACTCAACTTCTCAGCTGCTTTTCTCGCGCCTTCGGCGTCAGTGAACAGCCCGTACACTGTTGAACCAGAGCCTGACAGCGAGACATACTTCGCCCCGGATCGTTCCAGCGCACGTTTGACCTCACGTATTACGGGATATTTAGGAAAAACAACACTTTCAAAGTCGTTTTCAATCCCGGTACGGACAAGGTCGAGAAGCAGTGCCTCGGCCCGGTCCCAGCTTCCTGGGACACCGGTTGGAGAATAATTGCTGCCGCTCAGCCACTCATACACACTGCGGCTGAACACATCCATTTTATCCGAGGTACCGCGTGGCGTCAATTTGGCGGGGTGTTGCTTGTCCCAGTCGGCGAAGGCCGCCGGCGTGGACACACCAACGTCCGGAGTGGCAATCACGCAGGGCCAGCTCGGTAGGTCTTCAATCGGAAAGACCTGCTCGCCGCGGCCGATGCCCAGCACCGTCCCGCCGATTAAGAACAACGGCAGGTCCGAGCCGACCTCAGACGCAATTCTCAAACGCTCTTCCGCCGGAAGCTGTTGCTTTAACTCCTTCTCCAGCGCCAGCATGGTTGCCACTGCATTAGACGACGCCGCTCCCAGTCCGCCCTGGACCGGTAACTTCTTCTCGATCGTGATCCTGATCTTCCCCCGTGTCTTCAGCGCGCGCAATACCCGCTCAGCGACGCGCCAGCAGGTGTTGCTCTCGTCTTCGGGGACGCGCTTATCCTTGCATACGATCTCAATCCCCACGCCGCGGCCTACGTCCACGCGCACCGTGTCTGAGAGCGCCACGGTCTGGTAGATGGTCCGCAGCTCGTGAAAGCGATCTTCACGGCACGGGCCGATCTTCAATCCGATATTGATCTTTGCAAACGAACGGACGGCAGTGGACATGGCGTGAGAAATGATAAATGTTTTTGTGGGAAATCCCGAGCGGAAGCGAGGGAAAGGCTATTCGCCCGACCTCGCCAACTCCACTGCCCTTACCAGCGCCTGGGTTTTGTTCAGGCATTCCTGGTATTCGCTTTCAGGAACGGAATCAGCCACGATTCCGGCCCCGGCTTGCACGTAAGCCTTTTTGCCTTTCATCAGCATGGTGCGAATCGCAATGCATGAGTCGAGATTGCCGGCAAAGTCGGCATAGAGAATAGAGCCGCCGTAGATGCCGCGGCGCACCGGCTCAACCTCTTCAATGATCTCCATGGCGCGGACCTTCGGGGCGCCGGTGAGCGTTCCTGCGGGAAAGCAGGCGGCTAGGGCATCGACAGGGCTGAGATCGCGGCGCAAGGTTCCTTCCACCGCGGAAACCAGATGCATCACGTGCGAGTAGCGCTCTACGAACATGAGATCGCGCACCCGGACCGTGCCGTACTCGCTCACCCGGCCGACGTCATTGCGGCCAAGGTCCACCAGCATGACGTGCTCAGCGCGCTCTTTTTCGTCATGCCGCAGCTCGTGCTCAAGTCTCTGGTCTTCAGCTTCATCTTTGCCGCGCTTGCGCGTGCCCGCGATGGGCCGGTATTCCAGCTTCTGGCCGGTGACGCGCACCAGCATCTCCGGCGACGATCCGAGAATGGTGAGACTATCCATGCGGAGAAAATACATGTATGGAGAGGGATTCACGCGCCGCAGAGCACGATAGATATTGAACGGCGCGACTCCGGGCTCAAGCTCCAGGCGGAGCGATGGCACGGCCTGAAAGACGTCGCCGGCCATGATGTATTCCTTGATCTTCTCCACTGTGCTGAGAAAGTGCTTTTTGCTTACGGAGATGCTGGTCTTGAGCTTGCCTTTTTGCGCTTTGACCGGCTGCAGATATTTTTTTGGCAGAGGCGCGGTGAGCTGCTTTTCAATCCGTGCAATGTCGCGGACGGCCTGATCATAGGCCTTGCGTGGTGACTGGCGACGCACGTCCGCCGTGGCGATGATGAAGATCTCATGGCGCACATGATCAAAGGCGAGCAGGCGGTCAAAGAACATCAGCGTGCAGTCGGGAATGTTCAGGTCGTCCTTGGCGAGCTCGGGCAGCTTCTCCAGTTGGCGGACGGCATCATGCGCAAAGAAGCCGACCGCGCCCGCGGTGAATGGCGGCAGTCCGGGAAGATGTGCTGGTGTGTGTTCGCGCAAAAGACGGTCAAGCACCTGAAAGACGCTGCCCTCACCGGGGCCCAATTCACGCCCGCTTTTGGCGTGAATGGGTGGAATCTGCTGCTTTTTTCCATTACGCTCAAGCGTGATCTGGCGGCCTCGAGCCCGCAGCACCATATACGGTCGTGCGCCCAGAAAGGTGTAGCGGCCAATCTTCTCTCCACCCTCCACTGACTCAAGGAGAAATGCGTTTGGCTCTTCAGCGGCAATGCTCAGGAAAGCTGAGACGGGCGTGCGGAGGTCGGCTGCGACGGTCTTGGCCACTGGCACAAGCGAAGCCTGCTGCGCCAGCCGGGAAAACTCCTTGTAATCAGGAAATTGCATGGGCCACTTATCTTAATTGATTCTTATTGTGAGAGTACGCCGGATAGAACGAACGGACACGTACCCTGGAACGGCCTAAAGTACACATCTGATTATGCTCAGTTGGAGAACCTCTAGCCTGACAAGCCAAAACTGGACTATACTTTCCAACAACTTCGATAGAAGCGCTTCCCACAAGTGCAGTCCCCCCTTGGACTTGCGGGAGAAGGTTTTTAGGTAGAAGCAATGCTAGTGAGATTCTGGGGAGTGCGCGGCTCCACGCCAACACCTCAGCAGGAAAATCTCCGGTATGGCGGCAACACCTCGTGTGTTGAGGTGCGCGTCAACGGCAACCTATACGTGTTTGATTGCGGCACCGGCTTCCGGAACCTGGGAAAACAACTCTCGCAGCAGAACAACGGTAGTCCCATCTGTGCGCATATTTTCCTCTCACATTTTCACTGGGACCACATTCAGGGCATTCCGTTTTTCACGCCGCTCTATGGCAATCGTGAGAGTTCGTTTGTGTTTCACTCATCCAGCCGGACGCCAGGACTGCAACGCGCGATTGAAGCGCAGATGTCTGCTCCGTATTTTCCCGTGAATATGAATGAGATGGCGGCGCGCCGGCAATTCTCAAATATTGATGAAGGGCGGCTGGAGCTTGACCATGGCTCGGTGCAGACGATGTGGCTCAACCATCCGCAGGGATGCCTTGGCTTCCGGCTTGAGGTTGACGGCAAGGTACTGGTCTATGCCACAGATAACGAGCCTGGCGATCCTGTCTTCGATAAAAATGTTCGCAAGCTGGCCGAAGGCGCTGACGTGCTGATCTATGACGCGCAGTATCTTCCCGAAGAATACGCGGCGCAGAAACAAGGTTGGGGACACAGCCACTGGCGCGAAGCCATCAATGTGGTGCTGGAGAGCGGAGCCAGGGAGCTGGTGCTCTTCCATCACGATCCTGACCACACGGACGATTGCATTGACGCGGTGGTAAAGCAGGCGCGTGAGCATTATCCGCGGGTGCGCGCGGCTTCAGAGGGAATGGAGATCCAGCTCTAAATCTCGCGCTACATACTTGCCCCGGGGCACTCTGGATTCCAAGCATCTTCTCATATGCACTGAACGTCTTACCTGTTGGCAAATCCATCATCGGGAGACAGACACATGGCCGATAGGGAAAAAACTCTTGACGTTCTGCACGGATTGATTGAGGTCTCGAAAGACGGCGAGATCGGATACGCTCACGCGGCGGCAATGGTAACCGACTCCAGGCTGAAGTCGTATTTTCAGGACAAGAGCTTGGAACGGGCACGTTTTGTCAGTGAGCTGAAGGAAGCGGCGCTAACTCTGGGCGACCGGCCTGAGGTTTCAGGCAGTGTTGCCGGAGCCCTGCATCGGCTGTGGTTTGAGACCAAGGCAGATATCGGCCTGGGCGACCAATCCGTACTGAACAGCGTGGAGCAGGGTGAGGACCGCGCCAAACACGCGTTCGAAAACGCGCTGAAAGAAGACCTGCCGGTTGAAGTCGCGGGCATGCTGCAGCAGCAGGCGCAGAGCGTCTTTGCGGCGCATGATTATGTCCGCGACCTGCGCGACAAAGAGAAAGCGGCATAAAAGCCGGCCCGGCATGCTGGTTGTTCTCGCGTGCGATGCCCGCAATGGCGGATAATGAACCGCGCTGCATGCAGGAAAAATTCAAGTTCGATAGCTTCCGCGAACTGTTCGCAAAAGCCAATGAAGAAAAGTCCGGCGACCAGCTTGCCGGCATCGCGGCGCGGTCAGAGCGGGAGCGCATTGCGGCGAAGCATGCGCTGGCCGAGCTCAGCCTGCAGGAGATCGTGGATAATCCGCTGGTCCCTCCTGAAGAAGATGACGTCAGCCGCTTGATCCTCGAGACTCAGGATAAAGAAGAATTCCAGCGCATCAAGAGCATGACCGTCGGCGGGCTGCGCGAATTCATCCTGAGCGATCAGACGAGCGAAGCCGATTTGAAGAGCCTGCACTGGGCCATTACCCCGGAGATCGCGGCAGCCGTTGCAAAGCTGATGAGCAACAAAGACCTGGTGCTGGCCGCGTCCAGGATTCGCGTAGTCACGCGCTGCCGCAACACCATGGGGCAGCGCGGAGTGCTGGGGATTCGTCTCCAGCCCAATCATCCGGCAGATGACATTGCGGGAATTCTGCTGTCCGCATTTGATGGGCTGCTCTATGGCTGCGGCGATGCCGTAATTGGCGTGAACCCCGCGACAGATTCCGTTGAGACCGTGAGCGCAATTCTGCATGCGCTGAACCGGTTGATTGAGGCATACAAGATTCCCACGCAGGCTTGCTGTCTTGCCCACATCTCAACGCAGTTGGCAGCTCTGGATCGCGGCGCGCCGGTGGACCTGCTGTTTCAGTCGGTGGCGGGAACGCAGAAAGCCAACGAGAGCTTCGGCATCACGCTGGAGATGCTGCGCGAAGGGCAAGAGCGTGTTCTTGAACATCACAAGAATCGCAAAACCTTACCACTGATGAACACTGATGACACTGATAGACCTGTAACTCAGAGATCGCGCATGAGCGGTAGTGGCTTAGGTGATCGCTCACAAACAGTTGTTAATTGCATGTATTTCGAAACCGGCCAGGGCAGCGCGCTCTCAGCGGAGGCGCATCATGGAATTGATCAGCTCACGCTGGAGGCGCGCGCTTATGCCGTGGCGCGGGTGTTTGAGCCGTTTCTGGTGAACAGCGTTGTTGGATTTATTGGTCCGGAGTATTTGTACGACGAGCGGCAGATCATTCGCGCTGGCCTGGAAGATCATTTCATGGGCAAGCTGCTGGGGCTGCCGATGGGCTGCGATGTTTGCTATACGAACCATGCCGCTGCGGACCAGAACTCGGCCGATAACCTGCTTATGCTGCTCACCGCCGCCGGGTGCAACTATTTTATGGGCGTGCCCTGCGCCGATGACGTGATGCTCAACTATCAATCCACCAGCTTTCATGATGCGGTGGCGATGCGCCGGCTCTTCGGGTTGAAACCAGCACCGGAGTTCCTGGCTTGGCTGCAGGAGATGGGAATTTATAAAGGCGAGGACCTGACTGCGCTTGAGTCCGGTGTGCGCAAAAAGCTGGCATCTGGGTTGGGAGCGGTGATCGACGGCTAGTAACCTCCTGGCTCCGCGCCGGGCGCAATCTCGCGTGAGGCGATATAATATTTCGGGCATAAATACTTAACCGTCCCGAAAAACGGCACGTTGAATCTTTCCGTTTTAAAACCCCTTGGAGTGCAAATGAAAACCGTATCACTTGAACAGGAGCTGAATCCCTGGGAGGCACAGGCAGCTCGCTTTGACTTTGCCGCGCAAAAACTGAATCTCGATGAAGGCTTGTGGAAGATCCTGCGCTATCCGCAGCGGGAAATCATCGTCCACATCCCCGTTTCCATGGACAATGGCTCGCTTGAGGTCTTTACCGGCTTCCGCGTGCAGCACTCGATTGCTCGCGGCCCGGCAAAGGGCGGCGTGCGCTACGCGCCGGACGTGACGCTGGATGAAGTGCGTGCTCTGGCCAGCTGGATGACCTGGAAATGCGCGGTGGTAAACATTCCTTTTGGCGGCGCCAAGGGCGGAATCATCGTTGATCCCAAAAAGCTGAGTCTCTCTGAACTTGAGAAATTGACCCGCCGTTATACGGCAGAGCTGATTGAATTCCTTGGTCCGGAAAAAGACGTACCTGCACCGGACATGAACACCAATGAACAAACCATGGCCTGGATGATGGATACCTACTCCATGCACATGCGCCAGACCGTGACAGCCGTAGTGACCGGCAAGCCGATCAACATTGGCGGCTCGCGCGGACGCCGCGAGGCCACCGGCCGCGGCGTGATGATCAACTGCGACGAGGCGCTGCGCAAGTTTGGCATGGACCGCGAGTCCACGCGCGTAGTAGTGCAGGGTTTCGGCAATGTGGGTTCCAACGCAGCCAAGCTGATGTCTGACGCCGGTTACAAGATCATCGGCATTGCGGAATATGATGGCGGCTTGTTCAATTCGCGCGGCATTGATATTGACGCGCTGCTTGAGTACCGCGATCGCAACAAAACAATTGTGGGCTTTAACGGAGCTGAAGCTGCCGACTCGCGCGAGTTGCTGCTGGCCGACTGCGAGATCCTGATTCCCGCTGCGACGGAGAACGTCATCACCAGCCAGAACGCGGCGCAGATCAAGGCCAAGATCATCTGCGAAGGCGCAAATGGCCCGACTACCGCGGCGGCAGATGAAATTCTGGCCGACAAGAAAGTCTTTGTGATTCCGGACATTCTCGCCAATGCCGGCGGCGTAACGGCTTCCTACTTTGAGTGGGTGCAGGACCGCCAGGGCTATTTCTGGAAGGAGTCGGCGGTGAATGAGCAGCTGGAGTTCATTCTTCGCGAAGCCTTTGAGGCGGTGGTGAACTTCTCAGAGACGCACAGCGTCATCAATCGTATTGCAGCGTACATGCTTGCGATCAGCAGGGTGGCGCATACCATCCGGCTGCGCGGGATTTACGCGTAAGTTTTAGCTCATTCAGCCGCGAATACACGCGAATTGAGCGCGAATAATTTTCAGGCAAGTTTCTGATTTGCGCTCTTCGCGAAATTCGCGGCTAATTTTTTACTTACCCGCAGGCTTTTGATCGAACACAGTTCCCCAGAAGATTGAACCCCTCCTTCTTACTATTTCATTCAGAGCATCCTGCATTCTGGTGCGAACTTCCAGGCTGATTGCCTCTACCACAGATCTATCTCGCGATGCTTCAGGAGGATGGTTTTGATAGGCGTGCATCGGCGGAAGAAATTGTACGTGCCATTTTGATGGCAGCGGAAATGGCAGCACGGGAAACGTGGAAATGGGAATGTAGGGCCATTGCAGGCGCCTGGTCCACCAGCGCGATTTGATGCGAGCGAACATGGGCAAAGCGTCGGCGCTGCCGACGATCACAAACGGGATGATCGGTGCGCGATGTCGCAAAGCCATCTTCACAAAGTCATTGCGGCCGAAGCCAGCCAGCTTGTATGCGTCACGATGAAGTGAAAATGCCCCTTCTACTCCTTCCGGCAGAACGGCCAGGAGCTCATCGGCTGCAAGGATGCGGTCAGCATTTTCACGGCAGGCGAGCACGCCGCCGAGCCGGGTAACGAATTTGGCGATCGGACGGAACTTGAGCAGTCCGGGATGGACCAGATAACGCGGGATGTGCCCGGTGTTCTGCACGATGAGGTGCAGGGTCATAATTGCATCCCAGGGGACGAAGCCGCGATGGTTGCCGACCAGGATGGCCCGGCCTTTGCGAGGGAGATGTTCGAGGCCCGTGACTTCGATGCGCCAATAGTATTTAGAGAGAAAGTTGAAGAGAGTGCGGCGAGAGTGAATATAGGCGAGGTCAGGTGCGAATAATTTTTCGGCGCTCAAGCCGTGCACTGACGCTTGCCCAAGTAGAGTCACAACTCAAAAGTTTGCTATGAAGGACTGGGAGAAAATATCCGATCCAGCGCCAGCGCAAGGTCTTCAGCCTTGTCAAAGAAATATGCCGTGGTGGGAGAGACGCCGATCTGGCGGAAGAGTTCCTGGCGGCTCCAGTCATTCCAGACCTCGACGATCTTTCCATTGGCGACGCGGAAACGGCTTACGCCGCGCACCTGAAAGTGCTTTCCAGTAGGCCGCATCAGACCATTCCCTTTGCCGGAGTGCGAGCCGCGAGCGATCCAGGAGACGGTAACAATGTCTCCCTGCACGGCCATTTCGCCGGGAACCATTTGCAGATCTGGTGCAGCGGAGCGCCAGCCCTTGCCTTCAGCCACGGATTCATTCAGCCGCATGGTCTTGCCGGAGTCATGGACGATGCAGTCACTGGAATAGACCTCTGGAATGGCTTCATAGCGGCCGCGATTGAAAAGATCATCAAAGACCCGGCGCGTGACTGCCTTCTGCTGTTCCGGTGAGGCTTGCGACTCTCTGGGCAGGCGCGGATTCTGGAGCGGGTTGGGTTTCCGTTGCTCTCCCCAGGCGAGAGCCAGGAGAAATAAAACGACGGCAGAGAGGGCCCATATCGCTGTCTTGCGCATAGTGCCTCCGGGGCGGGCAACTGGTAACGGGCACATTATAGTCCTCAAGTGGCGCCGTTACAGGACAAAAAATCTCCGCTCTGGAGGTCTTACTCAACCGCTTAAGCTAAATAGCTGCTTGCGTTTGCGCTCTGGGGGTGATAAAAAACGCACCATCCGCCCTTCCGCACAGGAATAGACCCGATTTGTGGCCTGAGGGCAAGGAGTGACAATCCATAATGAATCTTATTCAGCGACTGGTGTATGCGTTTTTAGCATTGACCCTTAGCGCCACGGCAATTGCTCAGACGGCTGCCACTGCCGATCTGCACGGGATGAAGCCAGAAACTTTGAGCGCTCCGCGCAGACCAATCCCGCCGGTTATTACACGCTGTTGTCACTCCCGCCAGGCGACTACAAGCTCACAGTTATCGCGAAGGGCTTTGCCACGCTGGTGGCAAACAAGGTGACGCTCACGGTAGGCCAGACCGCGGACTATCCGGTGACACTCCAGTTGCCGACCGCGCAAACCGAGGTGACTGTCTCAAGCGAGCCGCTCCTGGTTGAAACTGCCAAGACTTCGACTTCAACTACGATTGGCCAGCAGCGGATTGAGAACCTGCCGATCAATGGTCGCAACTACGTGAACTTCTCGCTGACGAATTCGCAGGTACAACGCGACGTTGCGCCTTCGATTGGCGCGGCGCCGACTTCAGGCTTGAACTTTGGCGGACAGCGCGCGCGCTCGAATGCGGTGAACGTTGACGGCATGGACGCAGTGGACGCAGCCGTGAACGGAATCCGCTCAACGCTTTCGCAGGAAGGCGTGCAGGAATTTCAGATCATTACCAACGGCTATGAGGCGGAGTATGGGCGCGCCTCAGGCGGCGTGGTGAACATCATCACGAAATCAGGCACCAATGATTTTCACGGAAGCGTGTTTGGCTACCTGAGGAACCGCAACGTCCAGGCGCAGAACCCGTTCAGCAATACGCATGATCCGGCATACACGCGCGTGCAGGCCGGCTCGGCGTTTGGCGGAGCGCTCAAGAAAGATCGGACATTCTATTACTTCTCATTTGAAACCACGCGGCGGCAGGAGACCGGGTTCTCCACCATCGGCGCAAACAACTTTGGCTTAGTGCCGCTGGCAAATGCCGCCAGTTTCGGATTGCCCACAGGCTCGCTGGTAACTCCCGCACAAGCGCAGTTCCTGGCCACAGCGCCTGTCAGTCCGTTTACGGTTGCTTACGCTCAGCTTGCCGCAGGCGGCGGAGCCGTGGCACTGAGAGGAGTGCCGGGAGCACCTGGGCCGTTTGGCGCTTTTCCAACAACCGGCGCGCCGCTGCCAGCCTCATTCCACAACCTGCTGAGCCAGACGGGAAATTATCCGGTTTCTGAAGCGACAGATGTTTATTCGCTGCGCTTTGATCACAAGTTCACCAACACCAACTCAATCATGGTTCGCGGCGGGCTGAGCCCAAGCGACCAGACCGGCATTCAGGTGAACGCGCAGAACCAGGACTTCGGGCAAAACGCGTTTTCTCGCACCTCAACGCGGAACTACCACGATGGCAATATCGGCGTGCAGGACACGTGGCTGCTGGGCGACAACAAGATCAATGAAATGCGCTACCAGTATTCGCGGCGCGGCCTGCTCTATAACTTCTCGCGTGCTGCGGGTGGCGGCGATGTGGCTGTGAATATTCCCGGGTTCGCCTTCTTTGGGCGCGAGCCGTTCTCGTTTGTGAATCGCGTGGAGCAGCGGCACCAGATCAGCGACAACTTCTCCGTGATCAAAGGCCGCCATAGCTACAAGTTTGGCGGCGATGTGAATCATCTGCCGGTCACGGCTGATTTCACCGTGAACTTCGGCGGCATTTACAACTTTGGCGAGCTGACGGGTTCACAGATCAGCCCGGCATTTGCCAGCTTCCCGAACTTCTCAGCCGTGCAGGCATACGGCCTGGGTATTCCGCAGGTTTTCATTCAAGGCATTGGCAATCCGCATGACGCGTTCAGCATGACCTCGCTGGGATTCTTTGCCCAGGATTCATGGCGCCTTCGCAACAACCTGACTCTGAACTATGGCGTGCGCTATGACTACGAGTTGACGCCGACATTCGCTGCGGTGAACCAGCTTTCACAGGCGGCGCAGGACGCGCTGAACATCACGCAGGGCATTCCGCGCGACAACAACAACGTAGCTCCGCGTGTGGGCCTGGCGTGGGACCCCAGGGGCGATGGCAAGACGGTGATCCGTTCTTCGTACGGAATTTTCTATGACCATCCGCTGCTGGCTCTGGCGTTTGACTCTGACGTAGCCGATGGCAGCCAGGCGCCGCAGTTCATCTTGTTTGGGGGCTCGCCGTGTAACCCGGCAGCACCGCCTTCGCCGGCAAATTCGCTGAACCTGAACGCGACAAATGCGTTCCAGGGCCTGCTGGACAAAGGAAACTGCCTCTCACCGGGGCTGGCCGCTGCGGCAAATTACTTGTCTTCACAGCAGCGCTTCAATCCCGCGCCGAATGCGCCTTCGATTTTTGCGAACCAGGCATATCTGGCAGCAGGTGTGCCGTTAATCTCGCAGCCATTCGGCTTCCCGACAGGAAAGAACTTCCAGTATGGCTATGCCGAGCAGGCGGGGCTTTCGATTGAGCGCGATCTGGGCCATGAGTTCGCGGTGAGCGCCACCTATAACTACACCGGTGGACATCACCTGAACCGTCCAATCAACGTGAACCCGGCGAATTCCAAAGCGATTGTTGAGAACTGGGAGCGCGCGAATGCCTGGGCGATTGCCAATGGCCAGCCTACGTTCTCAAACCCGCTGACCATTGCTACTTGCAACGTGGGACCGGCGGGAGCGTTTGTTCCTCCGGCGTTGCTGAGCTTCTTCCGTCCGTCAGGAATCAACCCGTCACTCACGGCGGTGTTTGCGCCGTGCATGGGACTGGCGAACCTGGTGGCGGGGCAGTATCGCCTTGGCCTGGGAAACGACCGTTCCGTTCAGTGACATGGTGGGCAACTTCTCAAACGGCAGCTCGGTGTATCACGGCATGACGCTCAACCTGCGCAAACGGATGAAGAACCACTATGAATTCCTGGCTTCTTACACGTGGTCGCACGCGATTGATGACTCGACCGATCTGCAGACGCTGCTCTCACCGCAGGACGATCTGCGTCCAGACCTGGAGCGCGCGAACTCGACGTTTGACCAGCGGCATCGCTTTGTCTTGAGCGGCGTCTATCAGAGCCAGAAGGTTGGCTCAAGCTTCTGGGGCAAGTTCTTTAGCGACTGGACGCTTGCTCCGATCATCGAGTTCAGCTCGGGACGTCCGTTCAACATTGTTACAGCCACTGACCAGAACTTTAACTTCAGCACTTCAACCGATCGTCCGAATGCCGTGGCGCCGGGCACGCCTACCAACGCTTGCGGCTTCCCAACGGTGCCGTCAAAAGCTTCACCGACGGGCGCTTTCCAGATTCCGTGCTTCGTTGATTCCAACCCACTGGATGGATCGTTCACGGGCTCGCTGGACGGAAACCTGGGACGCAATGCCGGTACGCGGCCGATGACGATCTTTACCGATATGCGCGTTGCCAAGACCATCAGCTTTACGGAGCGAGTGAAGCTGGAGGGCATTGTGGATGCGTTCAACTTCATCAACCGTTTTAACGTGGCTGACGTGAACACGCTTTACACCCAGGCCGGAACGCCGACGGCAGCATTTGATCCGCGGCAATTCCAGTTCGGAATGCGAGTGACCTGGTAGTTTCCCAATAGTAACGTGTGGCCCCGGAAGGTTTCCGGGGCCATATTTTTTATTCATGGGAAAATGACAGGATCGGGTCGTATGATGTCAAAAGTTGTTTTATGGAGCCTTGCGTGAAGCTTTTGAGCATTGGGATATTGGGTGCAGCGGTGTTACTGATGGCCTCGTGTGACAGTACGGAGAGCAAAAAGGCCGCGCGTCCGGCGCCGCAGGCCATGGCTCCAACCATGCAAAAAACCGCCGAGCCGCCAGCTCCCGCGCCTGCAGCTACTCAAACACCAGAGCCTGTAAGCACGCCTACGCCTGCAGCGGCGCAGCCGGAGAAAGCTGACCCCGTTCCGGCGATTATTGCTGAGGCTGAAAAGGCGTATCAATCTGGGCAAGACAATTTAAAGGCTGGCCATATGGATGCCGCGAAGGAAGACTTTAATCGCGCGGTTGACATCCTGATGCAAGGGCCGGTGGACGTAAAAACCGACGAGCGCCTTCAGGCGGAGTTCGACAAGCTCACGGAAGAGATCAATAAGCTCGAGACGGCGGCATTCAAAGAGGGCGACGGCTTCACCGAGCAGCAACCGGTCCCGGCGCCGATTGATGAGGCGAACCAGGTCACGCCAACCGCCGATCCCAACGTGAAGGCCAAAGCTGAGGCTGACCTGCAACGCATACAGTCTGACCTGCCGCTGATGATCAATGACTACGTTGCGGGCTACATCAATTATTTTTCCAATCGCGGGCGCGGTGTGTTTGAAGGAGCGTGGACGCGCTCAGGCAAATATCGCGAGATGATCCTGCGGATTTTCAAGGAAGAAGGCGTTCCGCAGGACCTGATCTATCTGGCACAGGCTGAATCCGGTTTCAAGCCGCAGGCGCTCTCCCGCGCGCGGGCGCGAGGCATGTGGCAGTTCATGGCCAGCCGCGGCGTCGGTTATGGGCTGCGGCGCAGCTGGTGGGTGGACGATCGCCAGGACCCGGAGAAAGCCACGCGGGCAGCGGCGCGGCATCTCAAAGATCTGTTCAACCAGTTTGGCGACTGGTATCTTGCCATGGCCGCGTACAACTCCGGTCCGGGCAACGTGCAGCAGGCGGTGAAGCGCACCGGTTACGCCGACTTCTGGGAACTCTACAAGCGCAACGTGCTCCCGGCTGAGACGAAAAATTACGTGCCGATCATTCTGGCCATGACCATTATGTCCAAGAACCCGGTGCAGTACGGACTTGACTCCATACAGCCCGATCCGCCACTCAAGTATGACGTGGTGAAGGTGAATTATCCCGTGGACCTGCGGCTGGTGGCCGAATGCGTGGATGCTCCGCTCGATCAGTTGATAGATCTGAATCCAAGCTTGCTGCGCCGCACCACACCCAAAGACCAGTCATTCGATCTTCACCTGCCCGATGGGACAAAAGACAAGTATGAAGCTGCGATCGCCTCCATCCCTGTGGAGAAGCGCGTGGTGTGGCGCTACCACAAGGTTGAGCAGGGAGAAACGCTGGCCGGAGTTGCGCGCAAGTATCGCACCACGGAGCGCGCCATCGCACAGGCGAATGATCTGCAGGGAACAACGCTTGCTGCCGGCAGCAAATTGGTGATCCCCGTGAGTGGCGCGGGAGCGAGCGGAAAGGTTGTTTATTCTCGATATCCCACGCGCTATAAGACCCACACTGGCGATACAGTGCTTACCGTAGCCGAGGACTTTGGCGTTCCGCCGGAGAAGCTGCGCCGCTGGAACCGATTGAAAGGAAATGACTTACGCCGGGGAAAGGTGCTGGTGGTTTATAAGCCGCTTGGGCCTGGCGAGGCTGACAAGGCGCCTAAACGCCGAAGAAAGACGCATAAGACGGCGGCCAAAACGGCTGGCAGCGCTTCGGTCTTGGCCCAGGGTTCTTCAGCAACGCGATAAGCAACGCACATAACTTGATTATTCTCGCAGCAAGTTGCACACTTGAATGCGCGGAAGTTGACACGCGAATCATGTAGCTTGATATAATCCGCGCCGGTTTGATTGTGCGCAGTATGCGGCGGTTGGCGCGCATTTTTGAGTAGCAAGATGCGCGTTTCGTAATGGCATTTTGTAGTGTGAATTCCAGTTGCAAAAAATTTGTGTGGCGCGGTATCCACGGCCTTAATTTCTTGGAGGAAACATGAGCTTTTACGACGAGACCCTCAGAGCAAGACGTGAGGACGACATGGATGATGAATACGGCGACACCGGCGGTTACGGTGGCTCTGCCGAAGAAGATTATGAAGAGGAAGAGGAAGAATCCATAGGCGCGGAAGCCGGTGGAGGCGGAGCCGCTGACGAAGGAATGGGCGGCGAGGAAGAAGAGTCAGGCACGGGAGGCGGTGCAATCTCCGGTGGCGGAGCCGGCGATGGTGGCCGTGGACGCTCCGGCGGTGGTGGAGGCGGAGCCCGCAAGAAGGCCGCAAAGAAAAAGCCTGCTAAGAAAAAGGCGGCAAAGAAGGCAGCAAAGAAAAAGTCTTCAGGCGGCGCGAAGAAGAAGAGCGCCTCGCGCGGCGGTCGTGGTGGCCGCGGCAAGAGCAGTGGCGCACGCAAGAAGGGCTCGGCCAAGAAGGGCGGAAGCAAGAAGAAGAGCAGCGGTGGAAAGAAAAAGAGAGGCCGCCGCTAAATCTGAGCCGCTGATACACAGATCAACGCTGACAAGACCGCCGCGCAAAGCGGCGGTTTTTGTTTGGAGCAGATTTCTGAGGGCTGTGCTTCCAGTTATTGGAAGCGGACTTTAAGCGCAAGCCGCTGTGCACCCGGCTAGTCGCCGGTTCCCAGCACCGGCGCAGGCTTCTTGTGAGAGGCGAGCCAGCGGGCCACGCGGAGGCGGAGGCGGTCAAGATAGAGATAGACCACCGGAGTGGTGTAGAGGGTGAGGGCTTGGCTGACGATCAGGCCGCCGACAATGGCGATACCCAACGGACGGCGGAGTTCGGCTCCCACGCCGGCGCCGAGGGCGAGCGGCAGTCCGCCGAGCAGAGCCGCCATGGTTGTCATCATAATGGGGCGGAAGCGCAACAGGCACGCCTGATAGATGGCCTCTTCCGGCGACTTGGTTCCATGCCGCGCAGCATCCACGGCGAAGTCAATCATCAAAATGGCGTTCTTCTTCACAATGCCGATCAGCAAGACGATGCCGATGATCGCGATGACGTTCAGATCATTGCCCGTGAGCATGATGGCAAGAATTGCCCCAACCCCGGCCGAGGGCAGCGTGGAGAGGATCGTGAACGGATGGATCACGCTCTCATACAACATGCCCAGCACAATATAGACAGTGAACACCGCCGTCAGAAGCAGAATCCATTCGTTCTGCATTGAGTCCTTGAACGCTGCAGCTGTGCCCTGGAAACCTCCGTGGAGGCTGGCCGGGACACCGAGCTCACGCATGGCGCGTTCCACCACAGCAGCGGCGTTGCCCAGCGGCACACCCGGCGCAAGATTGAACGAGAGGGTCACGGCTGGGAAGAAGCTCTGATGGTTCACCTGCAGCAAGGTGTTGTTCGGCTGATAGCGAGTGAAGGCGGCGAGCGGCACTTCAGCGCCAGTTGAAGATTTAACGTAAGTATTTTTGAGCGCGTCCGGACCGGGCAGCAGCTTGGGATCAACCTCCATGACCACGTGATATTGGTTGAGCTGCTTGTACATGGTTGAGACCTGCGCCTGGCCAAAAGATTCGTAGAGTGCAGTATCAACCTGCGCGGGCGTGATGCCGAGGCGCGAAGCGGTGTCGCGGTCAACAACGACTTCAGCGGCAAGGCCTTTATCCTGCTGATCGGAGTTGACGTCACGCAGTTCAGGCAGCGAGCGCATTTTGGCTACCAGGCGTGGCGCCCAGTAGTTGAGCTCCTGCAGGTCTTCAGACTGGATGGTGTACTGGAACTGGGCGTTGGAAAAACGCCCGCCGATGTTCAGGTCTTGTGTAGGAATAAGAAAGAGCGTTGCGCCGGGGACCACAGCAAGCTTGCCGCGCAGCCGGTTGATGACCTGGTCAGCGCTGGCTTTGCGCTCATTGAGCGGCTTGAGAACCACGAACATGCGTCCGGTATTGGAGCTGCCCTGTCCGCCGGCAAAACCGGCTACGTTGTTGACGGCGGGATCAGTGAGCACGATTTTCACGTACTCGAGCATCTTGTCGCGCAGGGCGGGGAACGCGATGTCTTGTTCGGCCTGGATCGCGCCGCCAAGACGGCCGGTATCCTGCTGGGGGAAGAAGCCTTTGGGAGCGACGATATAGAGATAAACGCTGAGGCAGGCAGTGGCGATGGTGACCAGCAAGGTGAGCGGCTGATGGCGCAGCACCCAACCCAGGCTACCGCGATAGATCTTGAGCATCCAGTCAAAGCCGCGTTCGCTGGCGCGGTAGAGACGGCCGTGCTTGCGCTCTTCATCATGGCGCAGGAATTTAGCGCAGAGCATTGGCGTAATGGTGAGAGAGACCACCAGCGAAACGGCAATGGCGGTGCTGAGCACTACGGCAAATTCACGGAAGAGGCGTCCGACGAGCCCCTGCATGAGCAGGATGGGAATAAAGACCGCCACCAGCGAGGTGCTCATGGAGAGCACAGTAAAGCCAATTTCGCGCGCACCGCGAAACGCCGCCTGCACCGGCGTCATGCCCTGCTCCAGATAGCGCGTGATGTCTTCCAGCACCACAATGGCATCGTCCACCACGAAGCCGGTGGAGATAGCCAGCGCCATGAGCGAGAGGTTGTCCACGCTGTAGTCGAGTAGGTACATGATGCCAAAGGTGCCAATCAGCGAGAGCGGCACGGCAACGCTGGGAATAAATGTCGCGCGCAGGTTTCGCAGAAAGATAAAAACGACGAAGACGACCAGAATGATCGAGATGATCAGCGTGATCTGGATATCGCGGACCGACGCGCGAATGGTGGTGGTGCGATCAAGCGCTACATCAAGGTGGATGGCCGCGGGGATAGAGGCCTGCAGCTCCGGCAGAAGCTCTTTTACGGCGTCAACTGCCTTGATGATGTTGGCGCCGGGCTGGCGGAAGACGATCATCAATACTGCCGGCGTTCCATTGGCTACGCCTGTGTTGCGGATGTCTTCAACTGAGTCTTCCACGGTGGCAACGTCTTGCAGCCGCACCACGCCGCCGGTTGGATTCCCGGCAACGATAATTTTTTTGTACTCATCGGCTTTAAAGAGCTGGTCATTATTGGTGATCTGCCAGGCATTGACAGTGTTGGAAATTTCGCCCTTGGGGCGATTGGCATTTGCGGAAGCAAGCGCATTGCGGACCTGCTCAACGCCGATTCCGAGTTTGCTCAGCAGCGTGGGATTGACCTCAGCTCGGACTGCGGGCCTTGCGCCACCGCCGACAAAGACCTGCCCAATGCCGGGAACCTGCGAGAGCTTTTGCGCCAGGATGGAATCGGCAATGTCATACATGCGCGGCTTGGTAATGCTGTCCGAGGTGAGCGAGAGAATCATGATTGGCGCGTCAGCCGGGTTGACCTTGCGCCAGTTCGGCCGTGTGGGCAGGTTCGCAGGAAGCTGCCCGAGTGCGGCGTTGATGGAGGCCTGAACGTCGCGCGCCGCGGCGTCAATGTTGCGCGAAAGATCGAACTGCAGCGTGATGCTGGTTGAGCCAAGCTGGCTCGTTGAGGTCATCTGGTTCACGCCGGCGATGCGCCCAAACTGGCGCTCAAGCGGCGTGGCGACAGAAGAGGCCATGGTTTCCGGGCTTGCTCCCGGCAAACCGGCATTCACGTTGATCACCGGGTATTCGACTTGCGGGATAGGCGCTACCGGCAGGCGCGTATAAGCCAGAATGCCGGCCATCAACACGCCAAGCGCAAGCAGCGAGCTGGCAACAGGCCGGCGGATAAATGGAGCAGAGATGTTCATACAGCTTTGTCCCGAGCGGAGCGAGGGGACCCTACTCGCTTATATAAATCTTCAGCAAGACCGGCACTCCAATGAGAGCGCCACAGAGCGTGCGGTAAACGGCTCCGCCGGTATTTGTCCTCTGTTGTCTGTGTCTTCATGGTGGTGGTCCACTACTTTGTTGCTATAGGGTTCCTCCCCTTCGCAAAGAACGCTCAGGGTCGGAATTACAGAAAAAACTAATCTGCCCCGGATGGCTCCCTCTCCGGCACAATTTCATTGCCGATTTTGAAGCGGGCGAAGCGCCGCGCCAGCTTGTCAAACTGGATATAAATGACCGGCGTGGTGTAGAGCGTGAAGAGCTGGCTCAGCAACAGCCCGCCGATGATGGTTATGCCCAACGGATGGCGCAGCTCAGAGCCTGTTCCGGTCCCAAAGGCCAGCGGCACAGCGCCCAGCAGCGCAGCCATGGTGGTCATCATGATCGGGCGGAAGCGCAGGAGGCTGGCTTGATAGATCGCCTCTTCCGGCGCTTTGCCCTCTTTGCGTTCGGCCTCCAGCGCAAAGTCGATCATCATGATGGCGTTCTTTTTTACGATGCCGATCAGCAGGATAATTCCTATGAGCGCAACAACAGTCAGGTCAGTGCGCGTGAGCATCATCGCCAGAATTGCGCCCACACCGGCTGAGGGCAGCGTGGAGAGAATCGTTACCGGATGAATATAGCTTTCGTACAAAACGCCGAGCACGATATACACCGTGATCAGCGCTGCCAGAATCAGCCACGGCTCAGAGGCGAGCGAATTCTGGAACGCCGCTGCGGTTCCCTGGAAGCTGGCATGGATGCTCGCCGGCATGCCCAGCCCCTGCTCTGCCTGGGCAATTGCCTTCGTTGCCGCGCCCAGCGACTCGCCCGGAGCAAGGTTGAAGGAAATTGTCACCACAGGAAACTGGCCCTGATGGTTGATCGCCAGCGCCGCGTTGGACGTCTCAAAGTGGCTGAAAGTCGAGAGTGGGACCTGCTGTCCTGTGACCGACTTCACGTAGATATGCGTGAGGTCACTGGGATCACTCTGAAATTGCGGCCCAACCTCCAGCACAACGTGATACTGGTTCAGTTGGGTGAAGATGGTTGAGACCTGGCGCTGGCCAAAGGCGTCATACAAAGTGTCGTCAATTGCCTGCGGCAAGATGCCAAAGCGCGCCGCGGTGTCACGGTCAATGATCAGGTCAGCCTTGAGGCCGCCATTTTGCTGATCAGTGGCCACATCGCGCAGCACCGGCATGGTGCGCAGTTTGTTGACGATGCGACTGGCCCAGTCATTCAGCTCGTTCGCGTCAGTATCTTCCAGTGAATACTGATACTGCGTGCGGCTCACGCGATCTTCCACCGTGAGGTCCTGCACAGGCTGCATGTAGAGCGTGATGCCCTCAACCTTTCCGACCTCTGGCTGCAACCGGCGAATAATGTCTGATGCTGTTGCACTGCGTTCGTCATGCGGCTTCAGATTGATCTGGATGCGCCCGCTGTTCTGCGTTGTATTGGTTCCGTCAATCCCGATGAACGAAGACAAGCTAGCCACGTCTGGATCATTGAGGATGACCTTTGTTACCTTCTGCTGGCGTTCAGACATCGAGGCGAAGGAAACATTCTCCGGGCCTTCAGTAATCCCCAGGATCACGTCAGTATCCTGCACCGGAAAAAATCCCTTGGGCACAATCATGTAGAGAAAAACCGTCAGCACCAGTGCGCCCACGGTCGCCAGCAGGGTGGCCGGCTGATGCTTGAGCACAAACTGGAGCGTGCGCCCGTAATAGTGAATCACTCGTTCATAAGCACGTTCCGAAGCTTGATAAAAGCGGCCGTGCTGCACGCGCCGTGGATCTTTGAGCAGGCGCGCGGCCATCATTGGAGTGAGTGAGAGAGAAACCAGGGCCGAAATTACGATGGTGACCGCCAGCGTAACGGCGAACTCGCGGAAGAGGCGGCCAACGATGTCACCCATGAACAGCAGCGGGATCAGTACGGCGATGAGCGAGACCGTCAGCGAAATGATCGTGAAGCCAATTTGCCCTGCGCCCTTGAGCGCCGCTTCCAGCGGAGAATGCCCTTCTTCCAGGAAACGATCAATGTTTTCGATCATCACAATAGCGTCATCCACTACAAATCCCGTGGAGATGGTGAGCGCCATGAGCGAGAGATTGTCCAGGCTGTAACCCAGCAGGTACATTACCGCGAAGGTGCCAACAATCGAGAGCGGAACGGCAACGCTGGGAATGATGGTTGCCGGCAGGTTGCGCAGGAAAAGAAAGATCACCAGCACGACCAGCGCAACAGTCAGCATCAACTCAAACTGAACGTCTTTGACTGAAGCACGGATCGTCTCTGTGCGGTCTGTGAGAATGGAAACCTTTACTGACGCAGGCAGAGCGCCCTGCAGCTGCGGCAGGATCTTCTTGATCCGGTCCACCACGCTGATGATGTTTGCGCCTGGCTGCCGCTGAATGTTAACGATCACCGCGGGAGTCAGGTTCATCCACGCGGCCTGCTTCACGTTTTCGGCGCCATCCGCCACGTAAGCCACGTCGCGCACACGCACCGGCGCGCCGTTGCGGTAGGCGATGATCACATCCTTATACTCATTGCCTGAAAGCAGCTGGTCATTGGAAGAGATGGTGAAGGCCTGCCGCTGATTTTCAAGAATTCCTTTGGCTTGATCGACATTGGCCTGCCCCAGAGTCGTGCGAAGGTCTTCAAGGCCCAATCCATAAGAAGCCAGCGCGGTGGGGTTGGCCTGGATGCGCACCGCGGGCTTTTGCCCGCCGCTGATAGAAACCAAGCCCACTCCCGAAAGCTGAGAAATCTTTTGCGCCAGCGTTGTATCCGCCAGGTCTTCAACTTTTGAAAGCGGCAAACTGTCAGACGTTACAGCCAGCGTGAGGATCGGCGCGTCTGCGGGATTCACTTTGCTATAAATGGGAGGATTGGGCAGGTCGCGCGGAAGGAAAGTGGCCGCCGCGTTGATGGAGGCTTGCACCTCCTGCTCGGCGATGTCTATGTTCGTTTCCAGGTTGAACTGCAGCGTGATCACGGAGCTGCCAAACGAGCTGGTTGAGGTCATCTGGCTCAGCCCGGCGAGCTGACCGAACTGACGCTCCATTGGCGCAGTCACGGATGATGCCATCACCTCTGGTCCGGCGCCCGGATAAGCCGTGGTGACCTGGATGGTCGGATAGTCCACTTGCGGCAACGCCGAAACCGGCAGTTGCCGGTATGCAACGGCCCCCACCAGCAGCACGCCGATCATCAGCAGCGACGTGGCTACCGGCCGGAGAATAAATAATTTTGATGGACCGCCACCGTTGGTCATGTTTTTATCTTGAAAACGTATGGCACGCGTTTAAGCGTGCCTGCAAAGCAGATCGTCGAATTTGCAATCTCGCTAGCGTCCAGGATTCTTTCTGCCTTGAGGCCCTTGTCCACCATGATTGCCTTGATCGCTCTTGCTGCCTTGAATCCCCTGATTCATTTGAGGATTCTGATTACCGCGGCCAGCCGGCTGATTGGAATTTCCTCCGGCACTGCCCTGGCTTCCATCCTGCCCTGCCGGTGGAGCGCTTGCGGCGACCTCAACTCTCGTGCCCGGCTGCAGTTTGTCCTGGCCATCGGTCACTACAAGCTCACCCGGCTGTACGCCCTGGCTAATGGAAGCGTATTTTCCTTCTGAGAAGCTGATGGTTACCGGCCGCATATCAGCCGTCTTGTCCGGCTTGACGGTGAAGACGTAAGTTCCCTGCGGCCCGCGCTGGATCGCCGCTGCCGGAACCACAGTGTTGTTCTTGCGAACCTCAAGTAGCAGGTGCACATTCACAAACTGGTTGGGCCAGAGCGAGCGGTCGCGATTATCAAATACTGCTTTTAGCTTGCCAGTGCCTGTGGTGACATCAATCTGGTTGTCAATGGTAAGCAGCTTGCCGGTCGCAATCTTGGTTTGATCGTCGCGGCTGAATGCGTCCACCGCCAGCGATCCGTTTCGCATGTGTTGAGCCACGGACTGCAGAAGATCCTGCGGCAGCGTGAAGATCACAGCGATTGGCTGTAACTGCGTGATCACCAGCAATCCGTTGGGATCGGAGGCATGCACAATATTGCCGACATCAACCAGCCTGAGTCCAACGCGTCCGCTTACCGGCGCCGTGATGCGGGTGTAGGCCAGATTCAACTTTACGTTGTCCACCTGGGCCGTGTCGGCGCGCACCGCGCCTTCCAGCTGTCCAACGAGCGAATCCTGTGTATCCAGCTGTTGCTTGGGAATAACGCCGTCTTTATAAAGCTGCTGGAATCGCTCCAGGTTGACCTTGGCATCCCTGAGTGCGGACTGGTCTTTGAAGAGCGTTGCCTGTGTCTGGCTTAGCTGCACTTCATATGGCCGCGGATCGATCTGCGCCAGCAGATCACCCTCTTTTACCTCCTGCCCTTCGCGAAAATCTACTTTCACCAGCTGCCCGTCAATGCGCGTCTTCACGGCTACAGTGTTGTAAGCCTCGGCTGATCCCAGGCCATTCAGGATCACGGGAAGGTCGCGTATTTCGGCTTTGGCCACGCCGACGGGTATCACCATCTGTCCGCGGCCCGGTCCGCCTTTGCCGCCGGGACCAGAAGCGTTCCCATTGTTGCTTTTCTTCGAATTCGCGCTGGTATTGCCACAGCCGGTTAAAACCACAGCCAAAAACGCGCATGCGAGCGCGCATACAGCCATGGTGTAAGACGAACGTTTTTGCATCTGTCCTCTCAGGGCAGGATCTGGAAATCTGAAATCCTATACAGACTACGGTTTTTCAGCAATTGCCGCCGGCGGGACGTAGTAGATGTTCATCGTGCCACGATGAACCCCGCAATAGGAATGTGCCGATTCTAGCTCACTGCGCCAACTCCTCTATTTGACGGCACTTCAGGAGTTTATGAGGCTAGGTTTTGTAAAAAATTGTAAATTGAACTTTAGATAGCAATGGCGCAGAAAGGCGCGCTCGGATCCGTTACAGCGCCAAAATATACGGAAGCCAGCACATCAAACTGCCGAGCTGTGGTGTGCAGGAAGATACTTACCGATAATTAAACAGGTCTGACCCTTGCCCAGACAAACCACCCGCCTTGCAGCGCGTGTGATGAAGTATCAATTTCCAGCACCTCAATTGTGCTGCCACTCGGAATCACTCCAATCACCTGCCCGGTAGCGTGCTGCCCTGGCGCTGTTGGGGCGCGCAGATAGATAGTATCGGAGGTTACGAGCTTCTGACCGCTATTCAAGGCCGGATAGTCTCCGCTCGGTTTGTGCGCTTTACTATCAATCCACGTTGTTTTTGGTTCAGTCACATGCCCAAGGAACATCCATCCCTGCAGAGCAGATGGCTGAGCGGGTTGAGCCTCGCTTTTCTGCTCGACCGAGCTCTTAATTGACTGATCGGCGGAGTTGAGGGATGCCTGGGAAACTTTGAGCTGTTCTATCGCCTTTTGGAGCGTCTCCTGCGCGGCGGGATCTTTGGTCTTTCCTTTAAGTTCGGTAAGGGAGGCTGTTACATCCTGGACTTCGAGTTTGGCGCTAGAGATCTCTCCTCCGGCCTGCCATGTGAGTCCTCCCCACTCCGCCTTCGTAATCCCAGCTCTCTTGAAAACGGTGTTGATGCAGCCTGGTGAGAAGAAAATCAGCCCAATAAAAATGCCGATGAACAGATCGCGTATGAGTTCAACCACAGTTTTTGCATTCTCAAGAGGATTTGCCATGTGCCCTCATAGGTAACGCGGTAGCTGGACAAGCCTAATACTGGACTAAACTCCGGTCTATAACAATTCCCTTCAGCTAATGCCTCAAAATTTGAGGATTTTTTGCTTCCTATTGGAACCTTACAACCCTATAGAAGCGTTGAGCACGAAGTAGCTGAAAAAGCCAGACTCTCGGACGTCCACGCGACAGAGTTACTCTTGGAACTGCGGTTATAATTCCTATATGAGTCGCGATGCTGGTGAGATTTTAAAAGAAGCATTGGCGCTTCCCGCCGAGGCTCGTCCGCTTTGGCAGATTCTTTATGGGACAGCCTGGAAGAACAGTCTGATGAAAGCACGGAAGAAGCCTGGCGAAACGAGGTGAAAAAGCGGCTTGCCGAACTTGATTCTGGAGCTGTACTTGCCATTCCGTGGTCTGAAGCGCGTGCGCGTCTATTAGCCAAATTGCGGAAATGAGCGCCAGACAAATTGAGATTCATCCGGACTTCATTGTTTATCGTGAGAAATCAGAAGACATCATTCAAATCGTCGCTATAGCTCATGCTCGTCGTCAGCCAAATTATTGGAAGCACCGTAAATAAGTCTTTCTTTTATTTCTAATTCACTTATTCAGCCTCATTGGAATTAGTAGTAGAGCTTTGGTTCCTCTCTGCCAAATTCTCCAACTGCCTTCTCCAATCCAGCTCTTCCACAAATGCAGCTGACTGCCGCCAGCCCGGCTTTACCTTGACGAATAATTCCAGAAAGACTTTTTTGTCTAGCCTGCGCTCCAGCTCTTGCCGGGCGGCGGTGCCCATCTGCTTAAGCTTCTCACCGCCTTTGCCGATCAGGATTGCCTTTTGCCCATCGCGTTCGCAGTAGATTGCGGCCGCGATGCGCGTCAGCTTCGGCAGCTCTTCATAACGCTCAACGATGACCGCCGTCGCGTAAGGAACTTCTTTGCCGGTCTTGAGCAGCACCTTCTCGCGGATAATTTCTGAGGCCAGAAAGCGCTCCGGTTGATCAGTCAGCTGATCTTCAGGAAAATACGGCGGCGCCGCCGGTAATGCACGAATGACTTTGTCTGTTAGTGCGTCAAGGCCGTCGCGCTTCATCGCGGAGATAGGAATGACCTCTTGAAATGAATGGAGCTTGCTGTAGTGCTCGATGATCGGCAGCAACTTCTCTTTGTGCAGTTTGTCCACTTTGTTCAGCAGCAGAAATACCGGCGCGCCGGTGCGCTTTACCAGATCAAGCACCTGCTCATCGGCAGTGCCGAATTTTTCTGTGGCATCCACCAACAGCAGGATGAGATCGCGGCTCTCCAGCGCGGCGTGAATCTCCTGCATCATTTTGCGATTAAGGCGGCTATCAGGCTTGTGCACGCCGGGCGTGTCAATAAAGACGATCTGTCCAGCCGGCCGCCCGCGCTGCGACTTCACGTTCAGAATGCCCTGAATATTCATCCGCGTGGTTTGCGGCTTTTCTGTGACAATGGCGATCTTCTCGCCCACAAGCGCATTCAACAGCGTGCTCTTGCCGGCATTGGGCCGGCCAATAATGGAGACGAAGCCAGCGCGATGAGCCATCAGGCCTGCACCTGTCTGGTGGGTGAATCTGCTTTTTCAGGATGCGAGCGGCAGACGCGCACTTTCTCCACTTTACGGTCAGTGGATTCAAGAATCTCAAAGCGCAGCCCATCTTCTTCTATCACTTCGCCGGGCTGCGGAATGCGGCCGGCAATCGCGCTTACCAGCCCACCGACAGTTGCGGTGTCATGCTCGTCAAGCCGCACGTCAAAAAGGTCCTGCAACCGGCCCACGTCCACTGTGCCCTGCATCACATAAGCGCTCTCACCCTCCCGGACAATATCCTGCGCCTGTTCGTGCTCGTCGCGAATTTCGCCGACGATCTCCTCCACCAGATCCTCAAGCGTGACCAGCCCGGCGACCGAGCCGTATTCGTCAATGACGATGGCCATGTGAATATTGTCTTTTTGCATCTCGCGCAGAAGTGACGAGGTCATCTTGGTTTCTGGAACATAGAGCACCGGGCGAACCAGCTTCTGCACGGTTGTGCTGCGGGCCAGAGCATCGGGAATCTGGATGAGATCGTGCGCCAGCACCATGCCTTCAATGTGGTCAATACTGCTGGAATAAACCGGCACGCGGGTGTGAGGCTTGTCGCGCAGCAGGGTGGTGAATCGCTCAATGGTGGTGGTCATCGGAACGGCAAAGATATTGGGCCGCGGCGTCATCACCTCGCGAACTGTTTTATCGCCGAATTCCACTACCGACTGGATCAGCTGGCGATCACTTTTCTCGAGAATGCCCTCTTCTTCCGCTGCCTCGATCAGTGCATCCACAGCTTCTGATGGATGCTCTGGCTCTTCCGGCTCGTGCGGCTCAGCCAATGCGGCTACAGAGAGCCCAAAGCCAAGGGTGATGGTGATTGGCAGCATCAGGTAGATCAGGCCTTGCAGCAGCGGCACAAAGCGAACCAGCCACTCTCCGCGCGTCCGCGTAAAGAGCACATATGGCAGCAGCCGGTTGCAGATAATAATGACCAGCACAATTCCAATGGCAGCCTGCACGACTTCCGGCCATGTCCAGTGCGGATCGCGGAAGACGAAGTAGGCCACTAGAAATGCGATGGCTGCGGTACATAGCTGCTCCAGCACGGCAATGGCAAGCGCGGAGCGGCGGCTGGAGCGCAGCAGCCGTGGCTCTACCAGCTTTTCAAATGCTTCAATGTTCTCCTGAAATTCACGGCTGAGAAATTTTCCGCTCTCTGTGTATAGGCGCTCAACATAACAGACAAGCACCATCAGCGCACAAACAATCAATACGGTTATGTAAAGAGCCGCTATGCTCATGGCCGGCTCCTGAGAACTTTGCGGCTCAATGATCGTTGCGCGCTCCCCTTAACTGCTCCTGGTGTTTTGATGTTGCGCGAATGCGTGCGTTCAATAAGTGATGTCGGCAATTTGAGTTGTGCGCGCAGTCTGGCCTCAAGCGCGGCCATGCGGCGGTTGTCGGACTCATGATCGTAGCCGGCCAGGTGCAGCATGCCATGCAGGACAAGAATCTTTAGTTCATCCAGCGCGCGATGACCATACCGCCGGGCATTTTCTGCAGCGATATCAGCCGAGATCGCTATGTCACCGCCTTCAGCACGCGGAAATGAAAGCACGTCTGTAGGTTTGTCCTTGTGGCGAAAACGGCGGTTCAGCTCCTGCACGCGGGCGTTGCCGGTGATCAGCACGTCAACTTCTCCGCGAACTTTCGCCAGCTCTTGCGCCTGCCGCACGAAGCGGTTGAGCACCGCCGGACTCGTTCCATCCACTCTCTTTTCGAAAATAATCATGCTCTCTGAATCAAAACAAACGGGAGGGCCTCAGCTGCCCTCCCGCGCTCAATTCTACTTGATGCTTACTGCTGCAGCGGGGGCTCCTGCTCTGACTGCACCTCGCGCGGCAGCTCCAGCGACATCTGCTGGCTGCGCGACCTCTCATCATAGGCCTTGACGATGCGCTGCACCAAGTGATGCCGCACCACGTCTTCTTCAGTGAAAAAGTTAAAGAAAATTCCTTCCACCGGCTTCAGAACGTCCATGGCTTCCAGCAGCCCGCTCCGACGCGCGTTCGGCAGGTCAATCTGCGTAATGTCGCCAGTGACGACCATCTTTGCATTGAATCCCATGCGGGTAACAAACATCTTCATTTGTTCCGGGGTCGTATTTTGCGCTTCGTCCAGGATGATGAACGAATCATTCAGCGTGCGTCCGCGCATAAAAGCGATCGGCGCAATCTCAATAATATTTTTTTCTAAATATCTGTCCACGCGCTCCTGATCCATCAGGTCATAAAGCGCGTCATACAGCGGACGCAGATACGGATCCACCTTTTCCTGCAGCGTTCCGGGCAGGAATCCCAGCCGTTCGCCGGCTTCCACCGCCGGCCTTGCCAGGATGATCCGGTTCACTCTCTTCGCATTCAGCGCTGAAACCGCCATTGCGACAGCCAGGTATGTCTTCCCCGTACCCGCCGGCCCAATGCCGAAAACCATGTCGTACTTTTCAATGGCATCAATGTACCGGCGCTGGTTCATGCTCTTGGGCTGAACCTGCCGCTTCCCAAACGACCGCTGCTTTCCCGCCTCAGCCAGGCCGCGCAGCGTGGCCGTCTGGTCGGCCGCGACAACCCTCAGCATCGAACTCAAATCAGCATCGCTGAACTCATGCCCGGTGCGTCCCAGATGCTCAAAGTCGGTAAAGATTTGTTCAGCGCGTGCCACGTCTCGGGCGGCGCCTTCAATCTGCACGGAGTCGGACTTCAGGTCGATATTCACGTTCAACCCGTTTTCCATCACCTGCAGATTCTCGTCACGAATCCCAAACAGCTTTTCAATCTTCGGGACAATCTCAATATTTTTCTTCATCTGGCCCTTAGCCGTGTTCTCCTTTGGTTGTGGCACAGCCGCTTTCGGCTGTGCTGCTCCGATTTCACGCGCCATGCTTCACGCAAAACTCCCTCTCCGTGCTTGTGGCACAGAGAACATAAGATTGCTTTGTGCATGGAAAAGCAGGATAGCTGGCTCACCGAAACGCGGAGGCAATACCATTGGCCTGAGAGTACCCCCGTTATTGTGCCAAGTCAACAAGCTTCATTCAGCTTTAACGCTGCCTTCATATTTAGATGCTGGAATCAGCTACCCGGAATCGGATGGCTGGCTGCAAATCTCCAGACGCAAGGGCCTCTTCCTTTATTTATTGAGCTTTTCCATCAGGTCCCACATCGGGCGATATAAGGCGCTTGTAATCCCATTGCTCACAATATTCGCCACCAGCACGGTGCCCAGAGTAGCGCTTAGATTCATCCACTTCTCATGGACAAAGTACTGCTTCGCGATCACCAGGGCCGCAGCTCCACCGAACAGGGATGGATAAAGCACCCGGTAAAAACTAATAATGAGTCTGGTTGAAAGTGACAAACTGACTCCCATGCTCATATACATATTTATGAAAATTGGCGTCGAAAACAGCAGCGTGGCGCCCATCCACAAACAATAGGCGCACGCAATACTGGATAGGGTCCAGGTCAGCGCCGTTCCTTGCTGTGGAGGACGGTTTTTTCTTAATGGGACGTAGGTAGCCATCCAATCCTTCCTGAAGGCGGGGTAGCACCAAACGATACTACGGATCTTCGGCTGGAAGGCATCGCAATCTTTAGAAATAGGTTCTGAAAGGGAAATAGGTTCTGAAAGCCGCGGTTTTATCCGCGTTCATCCGCGCAAATCCGCGGTAGAAGTCCTTTCATAGGCTGGTGGGTATCCAGAAGGTCATCGAAACGATAAGATCGGTTCACCAAGCCGTCCCACCACCCATTCCGGCTGCCTGATTGACCAAACCGCCTAAACCCAAGTAAAATAAGTTCTTCGGCTACTCCCCGAAATAATTCCTGAAGGATTCGACGAAAGCACAATGGCAAATCATTTTTCTGCGCTGAAGCGCGCGCGCCAAACTGAAAAACGTACCGCGAACAATCGCGCCAATACC
The DNA here is from genome assembly GCA_964541925.1 of uncultured Acidobacteriaceae bacterium. Classification (GTDB taxonomy): domain Bacteria; phylum Acidobacteriota; class Terriglobia; order Terriglobales; family Acidobacteriaceae; genus Angelobacter. Next base: position 66,675 of record CAZISB010000020.1, read on the forward strand.
TCGCAGCTCCGCACCGCCCTGCGCAAGCTTCGCCAGACCCTCCAGTCCGGCGACTCCAAACAGGCCCAGTCGGCCTTCTCCGCCACCGTTTCCATGATTGATAAGGCGGTCAAAAAGGGCGTGATCCACAAGAACACCGGCTCCCGCTACAAGTCGCGTCTGAGCGCCCGCGTCGCCAAAGTCGCCGCCGCAAAGTAGCATTCGCTAAAAACGATTTTTTCCAGGCCCGCCCTAACGGCGGGCTTGCTGCTTTTGTGCTCAAATCAATCCGCGTTCATCCCGCAAAATCCGCGGTAATTTTTCTGATTGCGGCAATTCGCCATGATCCAGACGACTCAAACAAAAACTGCCCACCTTGTCTGTTTCCCCTCATCATTCCTCCCCTCCACTCCGCTCCTCTGTGGTTCAAAGGTTTTATCTGCCTCCATCTCCGGCGCTGTTTGATATAACTTAACCACAATGAAAATCGAGACCCGAGCTGTCCACGTCGGACGCAAGCCGGAAAGCGGCACACGCGACGTCACTCCCGCCATCCATCTCTCCACAACATTTGAAAAAGCCGGCGACGGCAGCCTCCCCGGCGGCTTCCTCTATTCGCGCACGGACAATCCCAACCGCGCCAACCTGGAAGAAGCTCTCGCTTCAATGGAAGAAGGTGCGGCCGCGCTGGCCTTCTCATCCGGCAATGCCGCTTCGCTTGCGCTGCTGCACTCGCTCTCTCCCGGCGATCACATCATCGTCGGCGACGATGTCTTCTATGGCACCGCCATCCTGCTCAAGAGCCTGCTGGCGAACTGGGGGCTCAAGCATTCCACCGTCAATATGCAGGATCTCAATGCCGTGGAACGCGCTGTCACCTCAGCCACAAAACTCATCTGGGTTGAAACGCCTTCGAATCCTCTGCTCAACGTGACGGACATTCGCGCCATTGCGGCGATCGCCAAAAAAGCCGGCGCGCTCCTCGCCTGTGACAATACCTGGGCCACTCCGCTGCTCCAGCTTCCGCTGAAGCTTGGTGCTGATGTGGTGATGCACTCCGTCACCAAATATCTCTCCGGCCACAGTGACGTGCTCAGTGGCGCGCTGATCTTCAAAGAGGCGGGCTCGCTGTTCGAAAAAGTCCGCAGCATACAGCGCGACGGAGGCTCTGTGCCCTCGCCCTTTGAATGCTGGCTCACGCTGCGCGGCCTGCAGACTTTTCCTTATCGTGTGCGTGCGCAGTCTTCAAGCGCGCAGAAGATCGCAGAATTTCTCGCTGCCCAGCCGAAGATTGAAGCCGTTCACTATCCCGGGCTGCCCGCTCATCCCGGACATAAGATTGCCGCCTCACAGATGTCCAGCTTCGGTGGCATGCTTTCGATTCAGGTGAAAGGCGGCGCGCCGGAGGCATTCAAACTCGCTGCCGGCGTGAAGCTTTTCACCCACGCCACAAGCCTTGGGGGGCCGCACAGTCTGATCGAGCACCGCGCCTCAGTGGAAGGCGCTGCTACGCGCAGTCCGGCAAATCTGCTGCGCCTCTCAATTGGTCTGGAGCATCCGGATGATTTGATCGAAGACCTGGAGCAAGCTCTGAAAAAACTTTAGCCTTGACGAAGCCACTTCGCTGCCGGCAGCGCCTCTTTCAACTGAACTCCACTGATACGGCGCGACATCATCTGCGCCGCCAGATCAGCAATTCTCATGGCCGCAACCACAGCCGTAACCCCGCGCCCATGGATATTTGAGATCAAGTTTCGTTGCGCGTCACTGTGGCCGCTGGCCGGCTGAAATGCCATGTAAGCAGAGAGGCTTTCGGCAGTCGCAAGGCCAGGGCGCTCTCCAATGAGCAGCACCACAACTTTGGGACGGAGCAGCTCGCCGATAGCATTCATCACGCCTACCCGGCAGTATCCAACCGCGAACGGCTGTCCCAGCTTCCAGCCGCGAGAAAGGGCTTGTTTGGCAATCAGCGGCAGCAAAGCTGGGACTTGCGCGTGAACCGCAGTCACGGAGAGCCCATCGCCGATCACGATTTGCAAGTCACATTCAGCAGGGCCGCGCTCCGGCAACAGCTTGCGCGCGCCGTCATTGAGCTGCCGCCCGAGATCAGGGCGAAGCAGATACTCGTCCTTGCTCTTGGCGAGCGTGGAAACTTGAAACAGCCTCCACTCTTTCACGAACTCAGCGCCCAGGTCCCGTTCAAGCGAGAACTCTGTGCGGACCGCGTCGCGGGCAGCCGCGTGAGCTTCGCGAAGTTCCAGCTGCGTTGCGGTTTTGTACGCTGCGCCGGCGCGGTCAACAAGCACGCGCGCAGGGGTTCGCCCACGGATTTTCTCCAGCAATGAGTCAGTGGGTTGAAGAGAATCAGGCATAAAAGCTACGCTGCCGGCCTTAGGACAATTGATGCTAAACCTGCTTGATTGGCACTGCAATTGCCCTTTCCATGACCGACCGCTGCGAGACCGTGATTTGGCTGTGGCACAGACACTCTTGTCTGTGCCTGCCTCCTTCTCGATTCATCAGGACCGGCAAAAAGCGCCTGGGCACATGTACAACGGCGTTCAGACAAAAGGGCGCGGTACGAAGATCAATCCTTCGTGTTCCTTTGCGTCCTTTGTGGTTAAAGTTTTCTAGCGGACCTTGATCCCCAGCTCCCGCAGCTGCGCCTCGGTCACCGGCGTGGGCGCATCCACCATCAGGTCAATCGCCTTGGCCGTCTTGGGAAACGGAATCACCTCGCGCAGACTGTCTGCGCCGGCCAGAATCATAACAATGCGGTCCAATCCGAGCGCAATTCCACCGTGCGGCGGCGTGCCGTATTCGAGTGCGTCCAGGAAGAAGCCGAAGCGCGCCCGCGCCTCTTCTTCAGTCATGCCCAGCGCATGGAAGATTTGGCGCTGAATGTCCTGCCGATGAATACGGATGGAACCGGAGCCCAGCTCAGTGCCGTTCAGCACAATGTCATACGCCAGCGCGCGCACCGCTCCGGGATCGGACTCCAGCTTATCCATGTCATGCTCATGCGGCGAAGTGAAGGGATGGTGCGCCGCATTCCAGCGCTTCTCCGTCTCGTCATACTCAAACATGGGAAAGTCGGTGATCCAGGTGAAGTGGAACCCGCCCTGACGAAAAGCCATGTGGCGCTCCGCGTATTTGCGCGCCAGCTCCACACGAAAAGCTCCAGCAGCCATAAGCACGCCGTAGTCCGCACGCAGGCCGGTTTTCTCCACTTGCAGCGGCCCGCCAACAAGCACCAGCAGGTCCTCCGGCTGCGCGCCGGACATCTCACGCAGCTTCGCCACAGCTTCAGGAAAAGATTTTTCCAGCCGCTTGATGTCGTCAATCAGCCGCGCTTCTTTGCGCTCGCCGAACAGCGGACGGTTCTCATCGCGCTCTTTGCGTGAGAGCTCGCCGATCTTCGGAATGCGGATCGCCACGACCGGCAGCTCCGGGTTGAGCTGCAGTGTCTGCAACTGCTCGGCCGCGAACGCTGATCGCACATCAGTCAATTTCGGCAGCCGTAGATCGGGCTTGTCAATGCCGTATTCGCGAATTGCCTGGTCATAGCTCATGCGCGGGAACGGCAGCTTCAGATCGTGCCCGGCAACTTTGAACGCGGACTGCAAAAATCCTTCTACCACGGCAAACACGCTTTCCTGCTGCGGGAAGCTCATCTCCAGATCAATCTGCGTAAACTCCGGCTGGCGATCGGCGCGCAGGTCCTCATCGCGGAAGCAGCGCACGATCTGGAAATACTTGTCGAAGCCGGAGATCATCAGGATCTGTTTGAAGAGCTGCGGCGATTGCGGCAACGCATAAAACGAGCCCTGATGCACACGGCTGGGGACCAGGTAATCGCGCGCCCCTTCCGGGGTGCTGCGCGTCATGAACGGGGTCTCAATCTCGAAAAATCCCTCCGAGGCCAGCGCCCCGCGCACCGCGAGCGCCACTTTGTGCCGCAGCTCGATATTGGCCTGCATCTCCGGCCGGCGCAGATCGAGATACCGGTATTTGAGCCGCACCTCCTCATTAGGCACCACGGTTTCCGCCGGAGAGAAGGGCAGAGGGGTCTTGGCGTCATTGAGCAGAAACAGTTGTTCAATGGCCACTTCCACCTCGCCAGTGGCAAGATTTTTGTTGATGGTCTGGGGCTCGCGCTTTTTCACCGTGCCGGTAATCCCAATTACATATTCGGAGCGCAAAGCCCCCGCCCGCTGCTGGAGCGCCGCATTGAGTTCATTATTGAATACGATCTGGGTGATGCCGGTGCGGTCGCGCAGATCGATAAAGATCAGGTTGCCGAGGT
>CAZISB010000021.1:0-69835 GCA_964541925.1 uncultured Acidobacteriaceae bacterium
AGGGCTGGCCGGAAAAAGTGCGCACCATGCAGCGCAACTGGATCGGCCGCAGCGAGGGCGCGCTGGTTGACTTCAAAATCGACGGACCCGTCAGTGCCGGGAAAGAGACGCTCACCGTCTTCACCACTCGCATTGACACGATTTACGGCGCAACTTCCATTCAGCTTGCGCCGGAGCATCCCGTTGTCGCGGAGTTGATTGGCAATGATCCTGGATTGCTCTCCAAGGTGGAAGACCTCATGCGCGAGCAGGCCCGAGCCAAAGAAGCAGGAGATGTCGCTGCAGTGGAGAAGCACGGCGTCTTCACCGGCAGTTATGCCATCAATCCGTTCAATCAGGAAAAAGTCCCTATCTGGGTGGCCAACTACATCTTGATGGACTACGGCACCGGCGCCATCATGTCCGTTCCCGCGCACGATGAGCGCGACCACGAGTTTGCGCAGAAGTACGGATTGGAAATCCGCGTAGTAATTCTTCCGCGCCGCACCGCTGAGCCGCCTGCTCCCGGCGAACCCGAGCCGCCCGTGCTTCCGTACACGGAAAAAGATAGCCTGCTCATCAACTCCGGCGAATTCAGCGAGCTTTCCAACCAGGAAGCCATTGAAAAGATGACGGCCCATGCCGAGCAGCACGGCTTCGGCAAGCGCACGATCACCTACCGGCTCAAGGACTGGGGCATCTCGCGCCAGCGCTACTGGGGCACGCCCATCCCCATGCTTTATTGCGAGAAATGCGGCGTGGTTCCAGTGCCGGAGAAAGATCTTCCAGTGGTGTTGCCGGATAACGTTGATATCACTTTGCAGGGCGGATCACCGCTTGGGCGCGTTCCTGAGTTTGTGAACGCCAAGTGTCCGAAATGCGGAGGCACGGCGCGTCGCGAGACCGATACCATGGACACGTTCGTGGATTCGTCCTGGTACTTCTATCGCTACACCAACGCGAAGCTCGCCGACCGCCCGCTCGACACGGCGACGGTTGATTATTGGTTCCCGATTGACCAGTACATTGGCGGTGTTGAGCACGCCATTCTTCACTTGATTTATTCGCGCTTCTGGACCAAGTTCATGCGCGATCTTGGACTTGTCCACAATGACGAGCCGGCAACCCGCCTCTTCACCCAGGGCATGGTGATCAAAGACGGCGCGAAGATGTCCAAGAGCAAGGGCAACGTGGTTTCGCCTGACGACATGGTCGCTCAGTTCGGCGCGGACTCCACTCGTGTGTACTCACTCTTTGCCACCTCGCCTGACCGCGAGCTTGACTGGCAGGAAGCGGGCGTGGAGGGCGTGCATCGCTTTTTAAGCCGGACATACAGATTTGTCATGCGGCACGCAGCTGCGGCACGCGGTGCGCAGGCCAATGACGGAGCAGGTATTACGGAGCAGCTTTCTCCCAAGGCCCGCAACATTCAACGCAAATTGCACCAGACAATCAAGCGCGTAACGGAAGACTTTCAGGGACGCTGGCACTTCAACACCTCTGTCGCCGCGATCATGGAGTTCGTCAACGAACTTTACGGCGCGGAGGACGAAATCTCTTCCGGTAAATTCCCGCCGACACTGCTTGCCGATGCGCAGCGCCGGCTTGTTTTGTTGCTTGCTCCTTTCGCGCCTTATCTCGCCGCCGAACTCTGGGAGGTGTTGGGCGAACCGGCGAAGGATTTTCTCCGCCGCCCCTGGCCCGCCTATGATCCAGCATTGGCCAAGGAAGACGAGATCACCTACGCCGTGCAGATCAACGGCAAACTCCGCAGCCACGTAGTGCTCCCGGCGGAGAGCACTGAAGAGACCGTGCGCGAGCGTGTGCTTGCAGATGAAAAAGTCCGTGCAGCAATCGAAGGCAAGCAGGTAGTGAAGGTGATTGTCGTGGCCGGTAAGCTGGTGAATGTGGTGGTCCGATAACAAAAAATGCTTGTCACTGACCTGATCCGCCGCAAACGCGACGGCGCTGAACTCCAGCGCGGCGAAATCGAGTTTCTCATTGATGGCTACACGCGCGAGACCATCCCGGACTATCAAATGTCGGCTTGGTTGATGGCCGTGCTGCTGCGCGGCATGACGCGCGCCGAGCTCGCCGCGCTCACGGAATCCATGCTCAACTCCGGCGAAGTGCTCTCTTTCCCCGAATTGCCGGCCGCCAAGGTTGATAAGCACTCTACCGGCGGCGTGGGCGACAAGACCTCTCTGGTGATTGCACCCGTTGTAGCGGCGGCAGGTGTGTACGTTCCCATGATCAGCGGCCGCGGTCTCGGGCATACTGGTGGCACGCTCGACAAGCTGGAGTCCATTCCAGGCTTCAACGTGAACCTGTCCGTCGCTGAATTTCGCCGCGTGCTGGCGCAGTGCGGTGCGGGTTTGATTGGCCAGACAAAAGAAATCGCTCCTGCTGACAAAAAAATCTATGCCCTGCGCGACGTGACCGGCACAGTGGAAAGCCCATACCTGATCTGTGCTTCGATCATGAGCAAAAAACTGGCTGAAGGCATTGATGCTCTTGTGCTCGACGTGAAGACCGGCAGCGGCGCGTTTATGAAATCAGAGAAAGACGCTGTATTTCTCGCCGAACTCATGGTGGAGACCGGCCAGCGCCTGGGGAAGCGCATCGTCGCCTTGATCACTGACATGGACCAGCCTTTAGGCCGCGCCGTTGGGAACGCATTGGAGGTTGCGGAGTGCATCGATGTTTTGAACGGTAAAGGTCCTGGCGATCTCCGTGAACTGTGCAATGACCTCTCGGCATGGATGTTTCTGTTGGGTAATCGTGTCCAAACCGTGGATGAAGGCAGGAAGCTGGCCGAGCAGATGATCTCAAGCGGTAAAGCGCGGGAAAAATTTCGCGAGATGATCCGACTACAGGGCGGCAATCATGGCGTGATGGACGACCCAAATCTTCTGCCGCAGGCAAAGCACACATTCGAAGTAAAAAGTCCTGCTTCAGGCTTTGTTACCGGCTTTATGTGCGAGCAGATTGGGACAGCGAATGTGGTTCTCGGCGGCGGGCGCGCCAGGAAAGAGGATTCCGTTGATCCTGCCGTCGGAATCATGATTCACAAAAAAGTTGGCGACAAGGTCTCCGCCGGCGACCCGCTGTGCACCGTTTATTACAACTCTGCTGAGCGGCTCCAGCAGGCTGTTCCGCTGATTGAGCAGAGCTATCGGATTGAGCAAACGCCGGCACTACAAGCGCAGCCGCTGGTTCGTCAGATCATCGGCGATCAAAGCGGAAGAGTAGCAGTTTAGAAGACGTACCCCCATAAGAGGGGACTGCGTTTTCGCGGATTTCGCGCTAAACCCTTGAATTTTCTTTGGCGTCCCCGACGGGAGAATTTTGAACCAGATTGCCAGGGCCAGGGCGGTGCTGGTGAGTCTGAACGGACAAGGCCATGATTGTTGAAAGGCGCAGAGAAGCGAGTCTCAGACGTGACCGTGAGCACGGATGAGCAGGCGCGTGAGAATAACAGCCTTAGTGTCCAGCAGAAGAAGATAGAGGCGTATTGCGTACGCAACGGCCTTGAGTTGCTAAGGATGTTCGACGGCAGCGAGAGTGGTCGGACAATAGCGAATCGACCCGTTTTTCAGGAAATGCTGGCATACGTCCGCAAACATCATTCCAAAATCAGCCATGTTATCGTTTCCGATCTGTCCCGCTTGGCACGAAACGCGATGGATCAGGCTCAGACTGACGCGCTGCTCGAAAAGCTCGGTATCACCCTTGTCTCCATTGACGACCCGATAACGGACGCTTCCGCCGTTGGAAAGCTGTCAGTCGGAATGCGGGGACTGATTAATGAATTTTTCAGCAACTCACTGTCTGAGCGGACAAGTGATCGAATGCAAGCAGCGGTTAAAGCTGGTCGTTTCCCTTGGGGTGCTCCAATTGGCTACGTGAACGTGAACAAGACGATCCGGCCCGATCCTGAACGTTCTTCGCTGGTGCGCGAGGCGTTTGAACTGATGGCGTCGGGACGCTACCCGACAGCCGATGCGGTTTTGAAAGTCATTACTGCGATGGGATTGAGAACACGGAGAGGAAACCCGGTTACGAAACAAACATTTGCGCGTATGCTCCAGAACCCGATTTATGCCGGGTGGGTGGTGACCAAAAAAATACGCGCACGGGGTTTGCATGAGCCGCTGATCCCTGAAGAGGTCTTTAATGCTGTTCAGATGCTCATCAATTCAAAGTCGGTTCCACACAAAAAGCTGAATGAGGATTTTCCGTTGCGGGGAGTTATTCTTTGTGTCCATTGCCGGAGGCCGCTTACCGCCGGATGGCCGAGAGGCCGGAATAAGAACTACGGCCATTACTGGTGCTGGAATCAGAAATGCCGCGCCGTAAAAGTTAGCCGTGATGATCTTCACGAAGGTTTTGTTAGCCTGCTTTCACGCATGGAGCCTACTGCTGAACTGCTGGCCCAATTGCCGGAGCGGATTGCTACACGGTACGCGGAGCGGCAGAAGCAGATTGCATCACAGGCGGCAAGGCTGAATAGCCGATTGACCGAACAGCAGACTTTGAACCAGAGAGCAGTGATGGCCAAGGTCAAAGGTGAATTGTCCGCTGAAGAGTATGAGGTATTTAAAGAGGCCAGCGATGCTGAAAAATCCCGGATCAATGCCGAGCTAAGCACTTTAAATTCAGAGCAAAGCACAATGGAGGAATTGCTGCGGCAGGCTGAACTTGATGCCGTCGATCTTGTGGCCGCATGGGAAAAGGGGAACGTAAATCAGCGTCAGGAGCTTGCCAAAGGCTTTTTCCCGGAAGGATTGGTCTACAGCGCAGAAAGAGGCTTCTTTGAACCGGCTAACACCGTTATTACTGAGATGCTTGTGCGCTGGTTAAATGACTACGTTAATAATGGCGTCCCCGACGGGATTTGAACCCGTGTTACCGCCGTGAAAGGGCGATGTCCTAGGCCGGGCTAGACGACGGGGACGCGTGCAGGCGGGAACATCAAGCTGCCACTTGATAGTAGCAGCGGTGGAAACCGTGTGTCAAAAACTGGGGTCCCACCAAAAGATCCCGGGCAATCATGAACTAAAACGTCTCAGCAATGCACGGGTGCATTGCCGGTGAGTGGTTGCTATTGGGCCAGCAATCATTAGCCAAGAACTTAGCAATGCACGATCTTCTCTGACTTGATTCCGTTTGTTGCATTGCGCGTGTCCACCACCAATTTTGCTTCGGCGACGATTTTCTTGTAGTCGTAATCGGAGTGGTCAGTCACGATCAAGACGCAATCGAACTGGCCGAGATTTTCCAGCGGCGTGCAGGTCATCTGCAAATTATATTTGCGGCCGCGGCCGACTTTCGGGAAATAAGGATCGTTATACGCAACGTCAGCGCCACGGCGCTGTAATTCTTCAATAATAGTGAGCGCCGGCGACTCGCGCAGATCGTCAATGTCACGCTTGTAAGCAACGCCCAGCACCAGAACTTTTGCGCCGTTCAAGGCTTTCTTGTGCTTGTTCAGGGCGGCGGTAACGGCATCAACCACGTTATAGGGCATGGCGGAGTTGATTTCGCCGGCAAGCTCGATGAATCGTGTGTGGAAGTCCCACTCTTTGGCCTTCCAGGAAAGGTAAAAAGGGTCAACAGGAATGCAGTGCCCGCCAAGGCCTGGTCCGGGATAAAACGGCTGGAAACCAAACGGCTTGGTGGAGGCCGCACGAATGACCTCCCAGATATCAATGCCCATGCGCAGAGAGAGCATCTTTAATTCATTCACCAACGCAATGTTCACGCAGCGGTAGATGTTTTCCAGCAGCTTGGTCATCTCTGCAGCGGCAGGGCTTGAAACAGGCACCACACGATTGAAGATCGAGTTATAAATGGCTCCGGCAATCTCTGATGCCGTGGGATTCAGGCCGCCAATTACCTTGGGAATGTCTTTACGGGCCACGGTGTCATTACCCGGATCTTCACGCTCGGGAGAGAATGCCACCAGGAAAGTGGTTGCGGGATCGTATTGTGCGTCCCGCGCAGCTTTCAGCTGAGACTTGTTGCCGGCTTCAAGGATCGGCACCAGAACCTCCTCGGTTGTCCCGGGATAAGTGGTGCTCTCCAGCACAATCAGCTGTCCGGCGCGCAGATGCGGCGCAATGGCCTTGGCTGTTTCGCGGATGTAGCTCAAGTCGGGCTCATGGTACTCATTGAGGGGCGTCGGGACACAGATAATGATGGCATCCATGTCCTTGGTGTGGGCGTATTCGTCGGTGGCCCTGAAGCCTTTGGCTGTGGCGGCTGCGATCTCCGTCTGTGGAATCCTATATATATAAGACCGCCCGCTATTGAGGGCTTTGACCTTTTCCGAGTCAATATCAAAGCCGGTGACGGGAAAACCGGCCTCATTGAAGAGCAGAGTCAGTGGCAGTCCAACATAGCCGAGCCCGATGATCCCGATTTTTGCGGTACGCGCCTGAATGCGGTTGAGCAACTGATCGATTGCCTGTGAACGAGGTTGTGTTTTGGATGACATATGCGTTGATCTGCCTTAATTGTACCTGCGATTCCTGATTACTGGTGCATGGCACTCTGGTGACTATGAGTACCAACATGGCTACTGCCATTGTGGACACTTTCTGCTACATATTTATTAGACGGGCGCTCCGTATCTACTTGAAAAGCCTTAATCAGGAGCACGCTTAGGGTGTTCTAAGCCGCTGCTGATTTTGTGGTACTCTGTAGCCACTGGAACTCCCTCACAAGTCAACGCAGTGGCGCAAAAGCGAAAATCCGCATTCCAGATTTCTTACGTCACCATTACCTATCGCAGTGTTCTCATGGGGATGTTGAGCGTGCTTTTGCTTGCTGGCGTGGTGATGTATTTCGCGTTTCCCGAAACTGCAAACAAGCTGATTGCATCAAGCCAGATCGGGTTGGGAAAGGTGCTGGCGAAGCTGGGTGTCTCCAACGGTACCAGCAGCGCAAATACTCCCGAGCCCGGACCACAGCAGGCCCACTTCACCAACATTGATGGAACTGTGCGCGTGCGCAAAGCCAGCACAAATACCTGGGTGGTGGCTGATTACAGCCTTGTCCTTGATAAAGGCGATTATGTGCAGACAGCAGGTGAGGGAATCGCCAAGGTTGCTTTTACTGACGGCACCAATTACACCATCAAGCCGGATTCCCTGATCGCCATCCAGGAGAACTCAGTCAACGCCGCGCAACAGACCAAAGTCGCCGTGCAGGTGACCACCGGCACGGTTGACTTGACCACAGCCCAACTGACTAGCGGGTCCAAGTCGCAGGTGATCGTGGCCGGTACCGGCGCCACCGCAAATCTGAATTCTGAAACCACTGCCGAGGTAATCAATGATCCTCGCACAGAACAGCGCACCGTGATGGTAAAGAAAGGTTCCGGCGAGGTGGCGCGCGATGGCAAGACCGTGCCACTTGAGGAATACACCAAAGTTGCGATCCCGCAGGGATCGGGTGAGATGGTTAAGACAAAGGAGCTGCGGCCGCCTGTGCTGATCTCGCCGCCACCCAATCAGAGTGTCTTTATTGATACCAATAGCAAGGGCGTGAATTTCTCCTGGTCGCCGGTGGACAATGTTCGCGAATATCACTTTAAGATCAGCAGAAACGCCTCATTCACTGATCTGGTTGTGAATGACAAAAAACCGGCGACGAACGTGCTTGTGACCAACTTGCCTGAGGGAGTTTATTACTGGCAGGTCCTTTCAATTGGTATTGATGGCAAGGAATCCAGTGAGAGTGAAACGGACCGCTTTACCATTGCGCCCAAGGGAACGGGCAGTCTGGCCCTTGAACTGGATTACGTTCAGTTGGGGCACGTAATTGAAGTGAAGGGAAAAACAGAGCCCAATGCGCGCGTGATGGTGAACGGGCAGGAGGCGGTGGTGAGCAGTGATGGAGCGTTCCACCATTTCACCAATCCACTGCCCACAGGCGAAAACATGATTACTGTTACGGCACAAAACGCCAAAGGCGGGGTGAACACCGTAACCAAGCAGGTGGTTATACAGTAAAATCGCTTATTGTTCAATTTTGGAATTTCGTTCACAGTAATGGATTCCCGAGAGAGCTTAAGCAGCAAGCAAGCAGGGCTGAGAGGGATTCGAGAAATCTAAATCCCCGCGCGGCTTTGCCGAAGTTACAAATGTGTCAAAGCTATAAAAGGTAGAAAGAATCAGGTATGTCTTCAAACGGTTTCAAATCAGAGAATTCGCGAATCCACAATCTGCGTTCGCTTTTCAGCATGTTCTCCAGCGATCTTGCCATTGACCTGGGAACGGCCAACACGCTGGTGTATGCCAAGGGCAAAGGCATCGTGGTGAATGAGCCCTCGATCGTTGCGATCAACAAAAACACCGGTGAAGTTGAGGCCGTGGGCAAGGAAGCCAAAGAGATGCTGGGCCGCACTCCGGGGAACATTGTTGCCATTAAGCCGATGAAAGACGGCGTAATCGCCGACTTCAAGGTGACGGAGAAGATGCTCAATTATTTCATCCAGAAGGCGCACAACCGCAAGATGCTGGTTCATCCGCGGATCGTCATCGGCGTGCCTTCGGAGATTACGCAGGTAGAAAAGCGCGCGGTTATGGATTCTGCCTATCGCGCCAAGGCCAGTGAAGTTCACCTGGTGGAGCAAGCCATGGTGGCGGCCATCGGCGCCGGTCTCCCAATTACGGAGCCGAGCGGCAATATGGTGGTGGATATCGGCGGCGGCACCACAGATATCGCAGTCATCTCTCTCAGCGGCATCGTTTATTCGCGCTCAGTGCGCATGGCAGGTAACCAGATGGATGAATCCATCATGAATTACCTCAAGCGCAAATACAATTTGCTGATCGGTGAGCGCACGGCGGAGACCATCAAGATTGAAATTGGCTCGGCTTATCCTCTGGACAAGCCGCTGACCATGGAGATCAAGGGGCGCAACCTGATCGAGGGCGTGCCCAAGACCATCACGATTGACGACAGCGAAATCCGCGAAGCTCTCAGCGAGTGCATCAGCACTATCATGAATGCGATCCGCGTCGCATTGGAACGTACGCCTCCGGAGTTGAGCGCAGATATCAGTGATCGCGGCATCGTCCTGACGGGCGGCGGCGCGCTGCTCAAGAACCTGGACAAGCGCATTCGCGAAGAAACCGGCCTGCCGGTCTCCATTGCTGACGACCCGCTGGCCAGCGTGGTGCTGGGCACAGGCAAGATGCTCAGCGACTTCAAACTGTTGAGAAAAATTTCTATCGAGTAGCAAACGGAGGGCGCGCCTGAAGGGTGCGCCTTCTTCTGGCCCTCCTAGCGCAGTTGCATTGTCATGGAAAACTTCTTTACCCGGTACAAGAACCCGCTCGTCCTGATGGCGGTGCTTTTCATTCAGGTGATCGCATTGGCCACCCAGGTCAAGCGTCCGGACCCGCGCGGGGGAACGGGTGCTGGAGGCACGCGGCTGATTCGGACATGGACCGTAACTGCCTTTACTCCGATTCAGAAGATGTTTGTCTCTACCGGGCATTTTTTTCGCCATGGCTGGCACAATTACGCCGATCTTCGCGGCGTACGCAAGCAGAATGAGCAACTGCAGCAGGAGATCGAGCGGCTGCGCATGGAGCAGGTAAGGCTCCGCCAGGATGCCGACCAGGCCCATCGTTTGCAGGCGTTGCTCGAGTTCAAAGAAAAATTTGTAGCCAAAACGCTGGCTGCGCAGGTAATCGCCACCAGCGGCACCGAGCAGTCACGCGTCATTACCATTGATAAGGGCTCGCGCGACGGCGTGAAGCCAGAGATGGCGGTGATTACTTCGGATGGAATTGTGGGCAAGATCAGGGAAGTTGGGCCTCTGAGCTCACAAATTCTTCTGATCAATGATCGTGAAAGCGGTGCGGGTGTCATTTTGGAGAGCAGCCGGCTGCAGGGGATTTTAAAAGGTACCAGCCTGGGAGAACTGCAGATTACTGACATCATGTCAGACGAAAAAGTGGATGCCGGCGAGCACGTAATCACAAGCGGCGGCGACCGCATTTTCCCTAAAGGGCTTTCTGTAGGCACGGTGGTTAGCGCTTCTCCGGATCGTGACAATGATCCGTTTCTCAATATCAGGATAAAGCCCGCAGCTGACCTGCATCGGCTGGAGGAAGTGCTGGTGGTTACCAGGACTGATGAGGAAACTCCTTCTGTAGCTGCGAGCTCTACGCCGCTGCGCGCGGCAGACATTCTTTCTGAGCGCCTGCCCAGCGTTCCCAAGCCAACACCTACACCTACGTCAAAAACAAATCAGCCTGGCGGTGCTGCGCCGCAACAGAAGAAAGATGGCGCGACAACGGGTAGTACGAAACCAGCTTTAACAGATGCGGCTAATGCGAAGCCCGGAACTGCTGCTGGAAAGCCCGCGGGTGCTGCCAGTTCATCCGCAGCACCGAAAACAGGCCCAGAGACGAAGAAGCCTGCGAGTCCGACTGGAGCTGCCGCCACAGGCAGCACACCGGCCAGTGGATCATCCAGTCCCACGCCGACTCCCAAACCCAAGGCGCCTGCAAAAAAGAAGGCTCCTGCTCCGCCGGATGGTACTGAGAGCACTCCAGAGAACAAACAGCCAGACACAACGCCTGCTCCGAGCCCAACCCCAACTCCTGAGAGGTTACGATGAACGCCAGTGTTTCATTAACCTCCCGGGAAGAGATCGAGGTACATCGGTTTAGTTGGCCAGCTTCAATCGGAATCCCGATTCTTGCGGTTTTTCTGCAGGTATTTTTGCGGATCAGCCTGCTGAACATTCTTGACCTGCCTTTGCTTGTCACAATCTTTTTTGCAGTGGCCCGCCGTCGGCCAATTCCCGGCATGATCACCGGAGCGCTGATCGGCACACTGCAAGACGCCTGGACGGGGCACCCGATCGGATTGTTCGGGATTGCAAAGACTATTGTGGGCTATCTTGGCTCCTCTCTTGGCGTAAAGCTGGACGTTGATAATCCCGGTTCACGCTTCCTCATGACCTTTGCTTTTGTCCTGATCCACAAATTCATCTATATGGCGATTGATCTCCTGCTGGTGGGCGGCAGTGAGGCCTGGAATTGGAGCCATACGGCCATTGCAGCGCTGGTAAACAGCCTGGCGGCGGTGGTCCTGTTTGCGGCTATGGATAAGTTAAAGCTGAGAAACTAGGCCAAAAAACAAAATCTCACCACTGATGAACACTGATAACACTGATCGGAAGGAGAAATTAAAATCAGTGTTGATCAGTGGTAAGGTTCGGTCATCTGTAATCCTTCCGTAACTGGCTCAGAGCTTTCACTTACAGCGCTTCAAGCAGAAATGCGGTACTCTAAATAGGGATCCCAACAAAGGAAAATTCACCCCTGTTCTGTTGTACAAGCGACAGACTGTAACAGGTATGATCGGTCGCGACGAAAAAATTCCGTCTAGCAAGTTCTCCGTAATTCAATACGTCATTCTTGCCGTTTTTCTTGTGCTCGCCTACGGGCTGTGGAGCCTCCAGATCCGCAAAAATGACGTTTATTCGGTCCGTTCCGAGCAGAACCGAATCAAAGAAGTGCCTATCCTTGCCCCGCGCGGCAAGCTCTACGATCGCGAAGGGCGGCTGATTGTTGATAACTACCCTTCATTTTCTGCGCTGCTACTGCGCGACCAGGTGCGCGACCTGAATGCTGACGCGCAGAAAATTGCTGACGGTTTGCATCTTCCCGTGGCTGACGTCATTGAGAAAGTGCGCCGCTCAAAGCTTGCCGGCAAAGCGGCCTATGAGCCCATCATTATCAAAGACGACATTACTCCAGACGAGCGCGCTTTCATTGAAGCTCATCGTGATGAATTCCCTGAGCTGGAAACGCTGATGATTCACCGGCGCCTGTATCCAAAAGACGGATTCATGGCGCACCTGATCGGCTACGTGGGCGAGGTGAGTGAAGACATGCTCAACTCGGAGCGCTTTGAGCTTTATCAGAAAGGCGATATTGTCGGCCAATCTGGAGTCGAGCTGCAGTATAACGACATCCTGATGGGCAAAGATGGATCGCGCCGCGTGCTGGTCAACAGCAAAGGCAAGGAAGTCGGACGGCCAGCGAATGCGAATATCCCCGCGATACCCGGACAGAAGCTGAAGCTCACTATCGATCTCGATATTCAGGCAGCGGCGGAGCAGGCGCTGGAAGGGAAGAACGGTGCTGTGGTTGCGCTGGACCCGCGTAATGGCGAAATTCTTGCCATGGTGAGCCGGCCCACGTTTGATCCGAATGATTTCGCTGTGCGCATCTCGGCGAAGGAATGGAACCAGCTTTCTACAGACCCAAATCACCCGCTGTTGAATAAAGCCATTCAGGCCCAGTTGGCTCCCGGATCAGTGTTCAAGATCATTATGTCCGTAGCCGGCTTGCAGGAGGGCGTCGCGCAAAACATGCACGTGAACTGCGCCGGCGGCGGTGTCTTTTATGGCCGCTACTTCAATTGCTGGGTCAAAGGTGAGCATCGCGTTCATGGGCCGGTGGACATCTCCAAGGGCATTTATCAGTCCTGCGACGTCTTTTTTTATACGCTGGCGGAGCGGCTTGGTATTGAGACCATTGCTAAATGGGCCACGTCAATGGGGCTGGGCAAGAAGACAGGAATTGATCTGCCCAATGAGGTAAGCGGCATCATGCCTTCTGAAGAATGGAAGATGAAGACCTTCCATCAGAAGTGGTATGCGGGCGAGGTGATTTCGGTTGGAATTGGACAGGGAGCTGTTGCCGTAAGTCCAATTCAGCTGGCGCGCACGATCGGCGGCATTACCATGGGCGGAACTTTTTACCGGCCGCACGTTGTCGATCCTGAGCAGATGCCATCGCAGTTCAAGAATCTTGCCATGACCACCGGCGGCCAGCCTGATGTGGTGCATGTTCCTATTGATCCGCAGAACTGGATCACCATCACCAACGCCATGGCTGGCGTGGTGAATCCGGCCTCTCCAAGTGAGCCTGAGGGAGGAACGGCCCCCAGCGCGCATATTCAAGGCGTGGACTTTGCCGGCAAAACGGGCAGCGCCCAGGTTGTGAGCAACATGTTCCGCAAGAGCAAAGGCGGAAGCGCAAAGCAATTTGCGGATAACAGCTGGTTCGTGGGTGTTACCCCGCGCCGCAATCCTGAAATTGTGGTGGCCGTTTTGTTTGAAGGCGGTGAGCACGGCAAGCTGGCCGCCCGTCTGGCTGCACAGATCATCAGGGCATACGTGGAAAAGCAGCGCCGTCTGCGCAATGATCCGATGCTTTTCAGTGACAAGGCGGATCCCGGTTCGGTGCCTATCGCCGGAGTTTGGAACCAGCCTGACTCGATCAATCATCCCGCTGAAACCGCAGCCCACAAAGATGACGCGGAAGTCGCGGAAGAGAACCATTTGCACGGTGGAACCATCATGGTTCCGTTAAAGCCCACAATAGCTCGAAGGCCTGTTCATCTTCCGGCGTTTGGCCGTGCTGGAGAAGAGTAATGCGCCGGCTGATCTCTTTTCGCGATTTTGACTGGTTGCTGCTGACCTTTATTCTGCTGATCTGCACGCTGGGCGTGGTCGAAATTTACAGCACCACCTATAACACCAAGTTCAATGGTGCGCATGTTCGCCAGATTTACTGGATCATGGCTGGCCTGGCCGTAATGCTCACCATGAGTCTGATCAACTACCAGGTGCTGCTGGAAAAAGCACATTGGTTTTACATTGCCGCTGTCCTGTCATTGCTTGCGGTAGCTTTGTTCGGCAAAAAATATCTTGGAGCGCGGCGCTGGATCCAGCTTCCGGGCGGACAGCACTTCCAGCCCTCCGAATGGGTCAAGTTGGTGCTGATTCTGGCGTTGGCCAAGTACTTCAGCGGCGAAAGCGACCGGGAAGCTTCTTTATCTGACATTGTTAAAGCCGGTTTGATTGCCGGTGTGCCGATGCTTCTGGTGCTCAAGCAGCCAGATCTCGGAACCGCGTTGACTTATCTGCCTGTCATGATCATGGCATTGTTCCTGGGCGGAATTCAGTTCCGGCATGCGGCCATTATTGTGGTGGTCGCCGGAGTGCTCATGCCGGCAGCCTGGATTTATGGTCCCAAGCTGCATTTAGTAAAGCAGTACCAGAAGGACAGATTGACCAGCTTTTTGCATCCGGAAGCTGATTCCCAGGGGTCGGGGTATCAACTTGAGCAATCCAAGATCGCCGTGGGATCGGGCGGGATTTGGGGCAAAGGTATCCGTAAAGGCACGCAAACACAGGGCTCTTTCCTTCCTGAGCCGCATACTGACTTCATTTTCGCGGCCTGGTCTGAGGAGCACGGCTTTGTAGGCGCAGTCCTCTTACTACTGCTATACTTCTTAGTGTTAATGCGTTTGATCCACAACGCTCAAACCGCGCCAGACAGCTCGGGTGGCTTTGTGGTGATGGGTGTGGTTGCAGTTTTGCTCTTTCATATCCTGGTAAACGCTGGAATGGTGGTGGGATTTATGCCTGTCACCGGAATACCTTTGCCGCTGATGAGCTATGGCGGTTCGTCAGTGTTGTTCATGTTCCTGGCGCTGGGAATTGTGATGAACATCCGTATGCGCCGCTTCGTGAACTAGAAGGAACTAAACACAGATGCGCCTTAAGGGCGCGAGCGAAACAAGATTTTGCCTGTTCATGCCAAGCGGGCGTGAATGGGATGTTTTAGAGAACGTGACGCCCTTACGTTAAAGAGGGCGCCGGCACTTGAAGAGGCCGGAGAGTATCAGAAAGCATGTCCGGGCGGGTAACGGCCCCGCGAGAGCAACTCAAAGCAGCGCAATTGCAGCCTTGCTTGAGTCCCGCTGGGTGGCCACAAACCTGGAATGCAAGGTGCACAGATTTTTCAAACAAGTCATAGGCAGATTGCAGAGCTTGGCGGGCAAGGTTTACTTGCCTCAGCCGGATTGTATTTGCTGCATAAGATCAGATTGAATCTTCGGGCACTTGGACCCAGTCAGTCCGCTCTAATTACGCTGGACTGACGTTTCTGAACACTCCTTCTTCTTCTGCCGGTTGAACCGGAGAAGAATCCATGGCGAAAGAATTATTTGTCTCTTCCACGCCGCATGAAACCAAAGTGGCGATTGTGGAAGAAGACCAGCTAGCAGAAATTTATTACGAGCGGGAAAACGAATACACCCTTGCCGGCTCCATCTACAAGGGCCGGGTTACACGCGTGCTGCCTGGCATGCAATCCGCTTTTGTGAACATCGGGCTGGAGCGCGATGCCTTCCTTTACGTTTCCGACTTCCTGATGGAAGAAGATGAAGACGCCGATGCTATCGGCGAGGCGGTTGCTAAGTCCGGAAATGTAGCGACGGTGATCCAGAGCCGCAGTCCGGAAGAGCAACAGGAGCCGATTGAGGCTGAGCAGGTGATTCCGGCGCTGGAAGGTGCGGAAGACGAATCAGAGCAGGCGGAAGGAGCAGCAGAAGCTGATTCAGACGAGAGCAGCCAGCAGGAACCAGAGCGTGAAGGCGCGCGCAGATGGCGGGGACGCCGTCGCCGGGGAAGAGGTGGACGCGACCGTTTTCCCGATCGAGGCAGTAATGTACGATCTGAGCGCGAGCAACAGCCGCAGGAAGCTGCGGCAGAAGAGCCGGGCCAGCAACACGAAAGCCGCGAAGAGCAAAGATCTGAAGGGCGCTCAGAGCGTTTTGAGGGTCGTCCTGACCGTTCAGAACAACGTTCAGAACATCCTCGCTCTAACTATCAGAAGCCTGAGCCAATACTTTTGCCCGGCGAATCAATTTCCAAGTACCAGCCGCATGGCTCACAGCCTTCAGCAACAACGCAGACGCAAGCCCCGGTGAAAACCGAGTCTAAGCCGCGGCCCAGGCCATCAACCGAGTATTCTCTTGATCCTTCACAATTTTCCGCAGGTTCCATGGTGCTGCCGGGCGAGTCGCTGGCCAAATACGGCAAGCAGCAACGGCCTGCTTCTGTGACGGAAACGGCCGAACCTGAGCACGCAACTCGAGAGCCGCAAGAGCACGGCTTCCTGCAAGATCCAGAATCGGCTGGTCCTATTCCACACCAGGCAGAAGAACAGGATGCAGAGGCGCGTGTGGAAGCTCCCAGCGTTTTTCATCGTGTTGAAGCTGCGCCGGAGGCTCCTGCCGCCGAGCAAGTATCGTCGCATTCTGCGTTTGAAGAAGAGACGGCGGAAGAGCACGCGCCAAACAGGGAAGAAGAGCAGCGTTTTGAGAGCATGAACGTAGCCAGCGTGTTCGGTGGCGATGCGGCTGAGGTCGATGAAGAACCCATTACTTCGCAGGAACAGGAGCACGCGACACCTGCTGCTCCCAGTGATGAAGCATCTTCCTCAGATCAGCAGCGTCCCTGGCAGGCATCGAGCAACGGTGTGATGGAAGAGGAAGAAATTGAAGAAGAGGAAATAGAGATCCCGGGCTTTGAAGAAGAGCTCGATCTGGGCGAGTTCGAGGAGATGGAAGAGGAGATCCTCGGGCAGTCAGGCGATCGGTTGGTCCCGATGGGCAGTGAGTTAACCGAGGCTGTGCGGGAAGCTCACATCAATGAGCGCGCTACTGGACAGTATGAAGCTGAGGGGCTTGATCCGGAGGAGCTTGCCGAAGTGCAGGAAGCTTTTGGCATGAGTGAGGAAGTAGAAGAAGCTGAAGATGAAGAGGCTGAAGAAGGAGCCGAAGAGGTGGATGAAGCAAGCGCTGAACATCGTGCTCCTGCCACTGCAGGCTATCAGCAACGCACGGAGCGCAGGCCGCACGATCGCCGTGGCGGGCGTCGCGGGC
The DNA here is from genome assembly GCA_964541925.1 of uncultured Acidobacteriaceae bacterium. Lineage (GTDB taxonomy): Bacteria > Acidobacteriota > Terriglobia > Terriglobales > Acidobacteriaceae > Angelobacter. Next base: position 16,756 of record CAZISB010000021.1, read on the forward strand.
AGGGAGGACGGCGCATGCGTGGCCGCCCACGGCATCAAACCCGGCAGATGCCGGCCATCAGCGACCTGCTGAAAGAAGGGCAGGAGATCCTGGTACAGATTGCGAAAGAGCCAATTGCCAAGAAAGGCGCGCGCATCACCAGCCACATCGCTCTGCCCGGACGTTACCTGGTTTACATGCCTACGGTGCATCACACGGGCGTTTCGCGCAAGATTGGTTCGGAAGAAGAAAGGCATCGGCTGAAGCGGATCGCGCTGAGCGAGCGTGGCGATGCACAGGGCGGCTTCATTGTTCGCACCGCTGCGGCAGGAGCGGAAGAGCAGGACCTGCGCAATGATATTCGCTTCCTGATCAATCTCTGGAATGAAATCAAGGGCCGCGCGGACACATCAAAGGCGCCGGCGCTGATCTATCACGACTTAAACCTGGTGGAGCGCATCTTGCGTGATCAGGTGAGCGGAAGCTTTTCGGCGATCTGGGCTGATACGGAGCAGGAATATGAGCGCATTCTGCGCTTTGTGAGCCGCTTCCAGCCTTCGCTGGTGAAGCGCGTAAAGCTTTACACCAAAGACACGCCGCTGTTTGAGCAATTCAACATCACGGACGAGATCAACAAGGCGCTCAAATCGAAGGTGTGGCTGCGCAGCGGCGGTTATATCGTCATCAACCAGACCGAGGCGTTGGTCGCGATCGACATCAACACCGGCAAGTACGTAGGCAAGACTGCGCGGCTTGAGGATACCATCGTCAAGACCAATATCGATGCCATCAAGGAGATTGTGCGGCAAATACGGCTGCGCGATCTGGGCGGCATCATCGTGATCGACTTCATTGACATGGACGAGCGCCGCAATCGCCAAAAAGTGATGCAGGCGCTGGAAGAGGCGCTCAAGGCCGATCGCGCGCCATCAAAGGTCCTGCAATTTAACGACTTTGGCCTGGTGGCAATCACCCGTAAGCGCGTCAAGCAGTCACTGGAGCGCACTCTGGGGCAACCGTGTCCAACGTGCCAGGCAACTGGAATGATCAAGTCCGTGACCACGGTCTGCAACGAAATTTATGTTGAGATGCGCAAGATGGCCCGGCACTTTGAACGCGACGTGATGGTGCGCGTGCATCCGGACGTGGCCAAGGCGCTCAAGACCAACAATGCCCGCTGGCTGCAGGAAATGGAAGAGCTGGTGAAGCGCACGATTATCGTGAAGTCTGATCCGCTGCTGCACGCAGAGCAGTTCGATATCCAATAAGGACGTATCACCGCGGAGAGCGCCGAGAACGCAGAGGAAACTTAATTTGTTGTTTCTCTGCGCCCTTTGCGTGCTCCGCGGTGAATTCTTTTGCGTCCGTCACGCCCTTTGCGGTAAATTCTCGTTCATCAATGCCTACCAAATTCAAAGGCACGCCTGCACAGGAGCGTGCGTTGAGTGCTTATGTAAAGCTGGAGCGAGCCGCTAATGCGGCATTTGCCTATGCACGCGTCGGCCTGGAGGACGAAGGGCTGACGCTGAGCCAGTTTGCGGTGCTTGAGGCGCTTTACCACGTTGGACCGCAGAACCTGGGCGATCTGGCGCGGCGCATTCTTACCAGCAGCGGGAATCTAACCCTGGTAATCGCGAACCTGCGGAAGCGCGGTCTGGTAAAACGCAAGCAAGAGGGCAAAGACAAGCGATTTGCATTTGCGACGATCACCCCGGCGGGCGCAAAACTTATCCAGCGGATTTTTCCAGATCACGCGAAACGCATCACCGAAATCATGAGCAGGCTCACGCCGGAAGAACAGGAGCGGTTGGGCGATTTATGCAGAAAGCTGGGCAAGGGAGAATGAAGAAATTTGGTAAGTGGGTAATTTGGTAATTGAGTAATTTGAAAACGTAACTGGCAAGGGAAATCATTCAATTACGAAATTACCCAATTACCAAATTCCTGTTATCTTGTTCCATTCATGCCCAGACGAGCCCTTCTTTATGCTGCCGCAATCTTCCTGAGCAGCAGCCTTCTTTTTCTGGTGGAGCCCATGGCAGGGAAGCGCGTGCTGCCGCTGCTGGGCGGATCGGCTGCAGTATGGATCACCTGCCTGGTCTTCTTTCAGACGGCGCTGCTGCTGGGCTATCTTTGCGCGCACGGAATCGCCACGCGCATTAGCCCGCGAATGCAGGCCATGGTGTACGGCTTGCTTCTGATCGTCAGCCTGGCACAGGTGGCGCTGAATCTGAGCCCACATCCGCATGCATCCACTGCGCGGCCAATTTTCAGTGTGCTCTCAATCTTAAGCGGGCTGATTGGACTTCCGTTTCTGGTGCTTTCAGCTACCAACCCGTTATTGCAGGCATGGTACGCACGAGGCAAAGGAACACGCGACGGGGAAGGCGGAGTAATAGAAGCGGCACGGCCGCCATACAGGCTGTTTGCTCTTTCGAATTTCGGCTCACTCCTTGGGCTGGTTATCTATCCCGCATTTGTGGAGCCGTATTTCAGCCTGCATGCACAGACGCTGGCATGGTCAATCGGGTTCCTGGTGTTTGCATTGGTGTGCGGGGCAATCAGCCTGAGCCGAAGTGATCTGGCCACGCAAGCAACGCCCGTTCCTGCAGCAGTTCCGGTTACAGAAGCTCAAGATAAACCTCCTGCTCAGGGCGAGCGCACGATGTGGCTGCTGATGGCGGCTTGCGGAGCGCTGCTTCTTTCGGCGGTAACCAGCCATTTGAGCCAGAACATTGCTGCAATTCCTTTGTTGTGGATTGCGCCGCTTACCATCTATCTGCTGACCTTTGTGATCGCCTTCAACGGCAAGCTGTACTGGCGCGGGCTGATGGCGCGGCTGGTTCCAATAGCGTTGGGTTCCGTCGGTTACCTGATTGCCGATCCCGACTATGACGTTCCCATAAAAATATCTGTTCCGCTTTACTGCATAACGCTGTTCATCGCCTGCCTGTTTTGCCACGGCGAGCTCTACCGGAGACGGCCCGCGCCGCGTTATACGACGCAATACTATCTGCTGATCGCGGCAGGCGGAGCGCTGGGATCCATGTTTGTGGGCGTGCTGGCGCCATTTGTATTTCGCGGCAGCTATGAGATGGCGTGGGCACTGGTTTACACGGCTGCGCTTGCCGCCGCTGTGATGTGGAAAGAGCATTGGGGCTGGCGGTTTTTCTGGTCCGCAGTGACCGTCGCCATGCTGGTGGTAGTGGTGCAGCAGGTACGGAAATACAGTGAAGATGCCATTGTTCAAACGCGCAGCTTTTACGGCACATTGCGCGTTTTGCAACAAATAACGACGGAAGGCGAGATGTATCGCACGCTGGTGCATGGAACCATTCAGCATGGCACGCAATATTTCGGGAGTGACGACGACCGCACCAGCCCCACCACTTACTACGTGCATGATTCCGGCATTGGAATGGCGCTGGACTTTTGCTGCGGTGAGCGGCCCCGGCGGGCGGCTTTCATCGGCTTGGGTGCTGGGACTCTGGCTTCCTATGGCAAACCTGGTGATGTGTTTCGCTTTTACGAGATTGATCCCGAGGTCGAGGTTATTGCGAAGAACGTTTTCACCTATCTGCGCGAGTCCAAGGCGAAGATCGAGATCGTGGAGGGAGACGCCCGGCTTTCCATGGAAGCCGAGCCGTCGCAGCAGTATGACGTAATCGCAGTGGATGCATTTTCCGGGGACGCCATCCCGGTTCACTTATTGACGGCGGAGGCAATCCGGCTCTATGAACGCCATTTGCGGCCAGGCGGGATTCTTGCTTTTCACATCTCCAACAACTATCTCGATCTTGCACCTGTGGTGGAGGCTCAGGCCGAGCACGCGGGAATACCGGCCATGATGGTCTCGTCGCCGGACGACCAGTACACCGGCGCCTATGCCGCAGATTGGGTGCTGCTTTCCAACGACCCGGAATTCTTCTCACAGCCAAAGGTCAGCGAAGCAGCCGCACCAATTGAACGAAGGCCCGAACTGCGGTTCTGGACCGATGATTACAGCAGTTTGTGGCCTGTGCTCAAATGGCGAGCGAGAAAAGATAGCCAGGAATCGAACAAGCAGGATACGGATTAGCGCCAAAACCTCGCCGCGTTGTGTTTCTGACTTGGATTTTGACAGCACTGGCGAAGAAAGCCACAATCGAACCCACCATGCTACGAACCACTTTGATCATAACCGCGCTCTTTCTATCGGTAGGCGCTTTTGCGCAGAAAAATTCTTACATTTTTGTCTGGAGCGGCGATGATGCTCAAAAGAGCAACGATTTTCTGGCCGTAATCAATGCCGATGCGCGATCGAGGGATTACGGCAAGGTTGTGGCGTCAGTCGCTGTGCCTGGTCCAGCAGGCAAGCCACATCACACGGAAGGGGAGATGCCGCGTGGCGGCTTTCTACTAACTGACGCTTTTGAGAGCGGGAAGACAAGCTTGTTTGATCTAAGAAAACCTTTGCATCCCCATTGGGTAACTTCTTATGGCGATATGCATGGTTACATGCATCCACATACTTATACGCGCCTGACCAACGGCAATATCCTGGCGACCTTTCAGTATTACGGCGGGCATGAGCCGAAGTCCGATGGCGGCGGACTGGTGGAGTTCACGCAAGAAGGCAAGTTTATCCGCGCAGGCAGCGCCATGGATCCAGCAGCCAAAAAGGAGTTAATACGTCCTTATAGCGTGGTGTCACTGCCGGCCATGAACCGCGCGGTCAGCACCAACACGTCGATGCATTTCCAAAATGAAGGTGTAACTCGCACAATTCAGATCTGGCGACTCTATGATTTGAAACTTCTTCGCACGATGGTTTTGCCCAATGGGCCACACGGAAATGAGCAGAACCTTCCCGGCGAACCGCGCCTGCTGCCAGACGGCAAAACTATCTTGATCCACACATTTTCTTGTGGGCTTTATGTGCTGAAAAGTGTCAATAGCGATTCGCCACAGGTGCGGTACGTTTATACATTTGACGGCGAATTCTGTGGAGTGCCACTACAGATTGGCCGGTACTGGATTCAGACCCTCTCCACGGTCAAAGCGCTGGCCGTCTATGATATTTCCGATCTTGCGCATATCCGCGAAGTGTCCCGGCTGAAGCTCAACGATAAACAGTTCCCACATTGGATTTCAGCCGATGTGGACAACCGGCGGATCCTGCTGAACTCAGGCGAGTACGGCGAACACCGGCTCTACATGGTGCGCTTCAATCCTGAAACTGGCGCGTTGCAAATAGACGAAAAATTCCGCGATGCCGGAAGCAATCAGCCCGGCGTAAGCATGGATGGCAAATCCTGGCCGCACGGCTTCTCCGGCGAAGCCTACGGGCACGGCGCGGTGTTCTCCAGGCGATAAAATCTTCTGTCCAGATAGCCGCAGGAATGCAATTAGCGGCTAGCAATCGGCAATTAGCCAAAACAACTGCTGCAAGTTTGCGCAGATAGTCGCTGCTTGTTTTGTGATTTCAATCTCCCCGGCTCACCTTTCTCTCTTCGCGCCGTCCATTACCACAGTGATACCTTGACCATCTACAATTTGATTGTAGATAATCGACATTATGGGAAAACCAAATGATCTGGTTCAGGGAACTCTGGACCTTCTAATTCTGAAGACGCTTTCGCTGGAGCCGAAGCATGGCTGGGCTATCGCTAAACGCATCCAGCAGATTTCAAACGAAGTTTTGCAGGTGCAGCAGGGATCGCTTTATCCGGCGCTGCACCGCCTGGAACAGCAGGGCTGGATCCGCGCTAAGTGGAGCGAAACCGAGACGGGCAGGGAAGCAAAGTTTTATTCGCTCACGTCTGCCGGACGCGCGCGGCTGGAAAAAGAGAAGGAAAGCTGGAAACGGCTTTCAACTGCAATTGATCTGGTAGTGGATAGCATGTGAGGCGGAAATGCGGTGGTTAGAACAATTCAGGATGGCTGCATTGATGCTGTTTAACCGCAAGCAGGAAGCAGCACAGTTGAATGCAGAGCTGGAATTTCATCTCGAGCAGCAGATTGCGGAGAATGTTAGACGTGGAATGGCCCCGGAAGAGGCGCGCCTGGCTGCGTTGCGGCTCTTCGGTAATCCAACATTGTTGCGCGAGGAAGCCCGAGCATTCTGGAGTTGGAATTGGATAGAGAGCCTGTGGCGCGATTTGCGCTACGGCACTCGCACGTTGTTCCGAACCCCGGGATTCTCTTTGACAGCGATCCTGGTTATGGCGCTGGGAATCGGGGCAACTACTTCGCTGTTCACGATTGTCCGCTCTGTACTACTGCGGCCTCTTCCTTTTCGAGAGCCTGACAAGCTGGTGATGCTGTATGAGCATTTCCGCGAGTCGCAGTTTCCCTATAACGTAGTATCCCCCGCCGATTTTCGCGATTGGCGGGCGCAGACGCATGGGTTTGAAGATATGGGGGCGTGGCGCTGGTGGGCGGGTCACATAAGCACCATGCAAGGCGAAATGCCCGAGGTAGTGTACGGAGCGGGTGGCTCATGGAACCTATTCTCGGTGCTGGGCGTACAGCCGGTATTCGGCCGCACATTTACTCCTGATGAAGACCGGTTTGGCGCCAACGATGTGGTCATGCTTACCTGGAGCCTCTTCCAGAGCCGGTTCAGCGGGGACAAAGGCATTGTCGGGAAACAAGTACGAATCGATTCCAAGCCATTCACCGTTGTTGGTATTCTGCCGGCGTGGTTTACGTATCCCGATCCGGAGGTAAAGGTCTGGATCCCGCACACGCCGGTCTTCACTCCGGAAGAGTTCCGGCCTGATAATCACTGGAGCCATGTGATTGCACGGCTCAAAGACAAGCAGAGTGCGGCAGCGGCGCTCAAAGAAGTAAGCGCGCTGCAATATCAGATTCACCTGCAGAATCTGGGCAAGCCGGTGGCTGAAGACGTGGTCATGCGGCCGATGATTGACGATGTCGTGGAAGATGCCAAGACTCCGCTGATTGTACTCATGTGTTCCGTGGGATGCATGCTGTTGATTGCCTGCCTCAACGTTTCCAATCTGCTGGTAGCGCGCGGTGCGGCGCGGCGGAAAGAAGTTGCAATCCGGGGCGCCCTGGGCGGAAGCCGGTGGAAGCTGATTCAGGAGCAGATGACAGAGAGCCTCCTCATCTCGATTGCAGGTGGAGCAGTAGGCTGGGGGCTTTCGGTTTTAGCTACGCAGTGGCTGGCAACGCATTGGAGCGATTTGCCACGCGCGGATGCCATCCGGGTGGATGAATCGGTTTCGGCATTTACCATTGCTATCGTGCTTCTGACTGCTTTGCTCGCGGGGCTGGTGCCCGCAATTTCGTCCACAGGCAGGAGCCTGCTGGGAGCATTGCAGGATTCCGCGCGCTCCATTGGTGGGAGCGTCTCACGCGCGGCTCTGCGAAAGGCGCTGCTCACGGCGGAAATCGCGCTTACTGTTGTCCTGCTTATCTCTGCGGGATTGCTTTTCAGAAGTTTTATTCATCTTCGAACATCCGATCTTGGCTGTGTGACTGACAACGTGCTGACGATGGCGATACGGATTGCCGATTAAGAAATACGACACGCCGGAAAAGGTCCTGGCATTTCATGAAGCGGTGCTGGTGCGAGTGCGCAGCTTGCCAGGCGTGCAGGCTGCCGGGCTTATCTCCAGGGCACCAGGCGCGGGACAGGAAAGCGATACCGTATTTACGATTCCCGAGCATCCCGCCCAGGGCCCGAGCCTGGAACTAGATGCGCTCACTCGCAAAGCCGATCCGGGATATTTCAATGCGCTGGGAATTCCTGTGATGAGTGGCCGTGTATTCAATGATCAGGACAAACTGGGCCAAACGCATCATGTGATTATCAGTAAAATGTTCGCGCAACGCTTCTTTCCTGGCGAAGATCCCGTCGGGAAACACGTGAAGATTGCATTTGCAAGCAAGCAGGAGGTTTATGAAATCATCGGAGTTGTCGGTGATACGCTTCATACCGTCGGCCAGCCAATCAGACCGATGATTTATCGCTCAATCCTGAATGGCGATCCCCTGCTGGACAGCGTGGCCACGATTGTGGTGCGGGCGGCGGTCGAACCTCTCAGTTTGGCGATGCCAATCCAAAAGCAGATTTCAGCCCTTGATTCTGAGATGCCGAGTTACAAGGTCCAGACCATGCAACAGATCATTGGAGAGGCAACGGCTAGCAAGAGCTTCAGCGCATCCCTGGTGCTGGCATTTGCGCTGCTCTCACTGATGCTTGCGGCGGTCGGACTGTATGGTGTGCTGTCTTACCTGGTGACGCAGCGGGTCTCTGAAATCGGAATTCGCATGGCACTGGGCGCACAACGAAGTGAAGTACTGCGGCTGGTGCTGGTGGATGGCCTGCGGCCAGTTGTGATTGGCCTGGTCATTGGAGTGGCAGGAGGCGCATCGGCAGGCATGTTGATCAGATCGATTCTGTTCGGAACGCGGCCACTGGATCCGGTAGTGTTTGCCGCAATGGTGGGCAGCTTGTTGGTAACAGCCATGATCGCAAGCGCTGTGCCGGCTCTGCGCGCTTGCAGGATTGAGCCAGTGCAGGCGCTTAGAACGGAGTGAAGAAATCGCCGTGATCGCACGTGATCGCTGTCATCCGGAAAACCTTACCGCGGATTTGCGCGGATGAACGCGGATAAGACAGGTTTTAAGGAATTTCGAAATCATCCGCGTTGATCCACGTATATCCGCGGTACACAGGTTTTGCTTTTCTGATGACGTGCGATCACGGGCGATGACGGGCGATCACGGCGATTTCCTCCGGTTTCTTCAGCTTTTTCACGGGGATTCCCTCACCGGTAGTTCACATTACTTTCGGGGTAATACCCTAGTCTGCTACCACGTCCTTAGTAACATTTCAGGCAAAATCGTGAACCGTGTGCATCAATACCACAAGCTATAGTGGGACATGGCCTTTTTTGCTCCACGATTTTGATATTTTGCTGCCGTAAAAAAGGTACTAGCCCCAAAGATACCCCCCAATTACCGGAGAAAACCGGAAGTTACCTATTGACCTTCGGCTATTAACCCGGATATAACTCGCTACGACCTGAAGTTTTCCTTCCCCCGAGAAGACAAAGGAATAAGGATTTCTCCACAGGCCTTGAGCAAGGGCCCATCAACTCACTGTGGAAAGGCTACACACTTATGGCGGCAGATTCGCGTGAGGTAATGAACATCAGACAGGCTTCGCAGTACCTGGGAGTCAGTCCGGACACGCTGTACAAATACGTGACCGAAGAGAAAATCCCTGCCTTCAAGCTCGGGAACCGCTGGAAGTTCAAGAAGACCATTCTTGATCAGTGGATGGAGCAGAAGAGCACCATGAATATGGGCGGCGCCAAGAAGAAGCCGAAAGCGGCGAAGGCGGCGGTAGCAAGGTAAATCCGGGAAACCGGAAAGGAAATCAAGGATAAGGCGGGCGGCATGTTTGGATCAGGAAAATCGATTGTGGGATTGGACATCGGCTCCAGTAGCATCAAGGCGATCGAACTGAAGCGTTCCAAGGGCGAGATCGTGGTCTCACACATTGGAGTGGAACCGTTGGCGAGCGACATTGTGGTGGACTCCATGATCGTCGATTCAGGCAGCGTTTCCAGTGCGATCAGCAAAATCTTCGGCGAGCACGGCATCAAGACCAAGGCTGTAGCGACTTCTGTAAGCGGTCATTCGGTGATCGTGAAAAAAATCAGCGTACAGCCGATGAGCGAAGGCGAGCTGGCGGAGAGCATCACCACGGAAGCGGCGCAGCATATCCCATTCGACATCGCTGACGTGAATGTGGATTTTGACATCCTCAATCCTGACGATACCAGCCCGCAGATGGACGTGCTGCTTGTTGCAGTGAAGAAAGACAAGATTTTGAATTACACGAATGTGCTCTCGCTGGCCGGGAAAGCGCCGGCAGTGGTGGATATTGACGCGTTCGCACTGCAGAACTGCTACGAGTACAACTATCAGCCGCACCACGATTCCACAGTGGCATTGCTGAACCTGGGCGCGAGCGTGATGAACATCAACATTGTGAAAGGCACCACGCCGCTGTTTACCCGCGACGTGAGCGTCGGCGGAAACCAGTACACAGACTCGTTGCAGAAAGAACTCGATCTCAGCTTCGATGATGCGGAGTCACTGAAGCTGGGAAGAAAAGTTGGCACGGTGAGCGAAGACGCCAAGCTGCCGATCCTGCAGCAGGTGACGGAAATCATCGTGCTGGAAATCCAGAAGACGTTTGACTTCTTCCGCGCCACGGCTTCCGGAGAGCACATTGAGCGCATTTACCTGGCCGGCGGATCGTCAAAAGTCCCCGGACTGGTGGAGGCGCTGCGGCAGGAGTTCTCATTGCCGGTGGAAGTGCTGAATCCGTTCCAGCGCATCGTGCCTCCGGCAGATTCCATGGAACACGAAATTTTGGATCAGAACCCGGGACAGCTCGCAGTTGCAGTGGGTTTGGCCCTTAGGAGCTTTGAAGACCTATGATTCGCATAAACCTGCTTGGAGTACCAAAGAAAACTTCGCGCGGCAGACGCGCGAGCACGGTAGCTGTTGGCGGCGGTGAGGGTTCGAGCACAGTCGTTCTGGCGCTGGTTTTTGTGGGCGCGCTCGCGGTGTTGATTGGATTGGCGCAGGTGATGGTGCAGCGCCAGCATGACAGCTTAGAGAAAGATCTGCAGAAAGCGCTGCTCGAAAATCAGCGTTTGGCAGAAGTCAAGGCGAAGTACGAAGCCAGCAAGAAGAAGGCAGATCTGTACGAACGCCGCGTCAGAGTGATCGACGAATTGAAAACTGCACAGTCAGGCCCGGTAAATCTGCTGAACCTGGTCGCGGACACGGTCAACTCGACCGACGCAGTGTGGCTCGAGACCATGACGAATGATGGCAAGACCCTGAACTTTACGGGCACGGCGCTCAGTCCGAATGCTGTTGCCGATTTGATGGCGAATTTGAGGAAGACGGGTGCGTTCAAGACCGTTGAGATCAAAGAAACGCTGCAGGATGCCTCCGTCAAGGAAGTGCAGGCGTTCAAGTTTGAGCTGAATTGTGAAGTGGCCCCCACATTTACGGGGAAAGTACAGAGACAGTCATAAGAGAAGTTAAGAGTCGGGGGTTTTGATATGGCGAAGTTCAGTGAAATGTCGTTGATGGCGCGGGCAGGAGTGCTGTTCGTGGCAGCTGCCATGATTGGCGCAGCCTACTATTACGTGTACTTCAATCCTTTGTACCAGGCGAACCAGGAGTTGCAGACCAAAATCAAGGCCGAGAAGGAAGAGAACGATCGCCTTAGATCGTTTGAACCCAAGCTGGCCGAGGTGAACCGCAACATGGCGATCCTGCAGCAGCAGCTCGAGATCCAGAAGAAGATTGTGCCGGACGACAAAGACGCAGATCAGTTCATCAAGCTGCTGCACGACACGGCTGCGACTTCCGGAATTGAGATCCGGCGCTACACCGCAATGCCGGTAGCCAATAAAGAGTTTTACAGCGAAGTGCCGTTCGCAATCGATATCGATGGGCCCTATTACTCGGTGCTGAATTTCTTCCAGCGTGTTGCCGAGCTGGAACGGATCGTCAATGTCAGCAACATGCAGATGGCAAACACCAAGAACGGCGGCGCGGCCAAGGTAAAGAACAGTTATACCTACGCTCCGGGCGAAACGGTGCTGGCAAGCTGCACAGCTACAACGTTCTTCAGCCATGAACCGGAAGAAGCACCAGCGCCTGCAGCTAAGCCGGGGCAGCCAGCGACAGCGGCAAAGTAACAAGCAGTGGAAATTGATTTACGAAGCACCAAAAGGGAATTGAGATGAAGCTGATTCAGATTTTTGCGCTTGCAACAGCCATGGCGACGATGGCCACGGCGCAGAATTCTTCACCTGCGAACGGCCAGAACAACGACGGCGCCAAAGCCAGTCCGACAGCAACGCCTTCGGCAAAAAACGGCGCAAAGCCGCAGAGCGGGGCAAAGACCTCTCCATCTGGTGCGACTGCAACCAAGCCAGGTGCGTCCACTGCAGCAAAAGCTGCAAGCGGGACTGGCTCGGCAAGCAAGCCTGCCGCTAATTCTGCCAAACCTGCTGCGCCACAGAGCGGAACTGCTGCGAAGTCCGGCAGTAAGACTGTTGCGGTGAAGACCGGCACAATTGCCGCAAAGGACAAGGCAGGCGCTGCTCCGCAGAAAAAAGCAGTTCAGGTGATGGCTACGCCAACTCCGGTAGCTTCGCCCAGAGTCACAACCGCCGCCAAGAGCAATGCACCGGCAAAGACTGATGCAAAGACCGCAGCGAAATCACCTTCGGTGATAGCTGTAAAGCCGGGACAGACTGCGAAGAAGACAAGTGCCACACCCGCAAAGAGCCCGGCAAAAGCACCCGCAGCAGGCGCTGCCGCTACCACTGCAACTTCGGCAGCTAAGACTGAAGAAAAGCCCAAGCCTGTGACTCGCGCTTATGGCGCGCATGGCCGCAGAGATCCATTTGTAAGTCCAATACGCGATCGTGGGCCGGGTGGCCCCATGCCGAATTGCACGACGGGAAAACGCTGCCTGGCTATTCCTGAGCTGGTGTTGCAAGGAACAGTGAAAGACACGACCGGAAAGATGCTGGCTGTTGTGTCAAACAGCAGCAGACGGACTTACTTCCTGCGCGAGAACGACCAGGTATTCAACGGCAGCGTAGAGAAGATCACCACCGATTCCATTATTTTCCGTGAGTACGTGAAAGACGCGCTCGGTCGTGAGACTGCGCGTGAGGTAGTGAAGAAGTTGGTTCCGGCTTCTTAAAGCCGGGCAACAGAACAGATATAAACGAAGATCAAGCAGTAAAGCAGTAGGGCCGAACCCAGGGAAGGGTAGTGCAAGCGTTGTAACTGTAACGTACGGACTAATTTCTAAGCGGCTGGAAGTTAATTTTAATGGGCTCCAGCAACGCCGCGCATGACCGGCGGAGAAGTAGCCGCCGCGTGGGGAGAATAGAGATGAGGCTAAAGCAACTGCTAGGAATCGTTCTATTGTGCATCGGGACAGCGTCCTTTGCGACAGCTATGGTCGCAGACAATGTAGCGGACGCGCAGGTCAGCCGGATCAGCGGGGTCTCCGTTGTTCGCGGGGCTGACACGCTGAGCATTGAAATCAGCGGCAGTGGTCCCATGACGGCGCGGACCATGAAGCTCACACATCCTGATCGCGTTGTCATTGATATTCCCAATTCCTTGCTGCAGGGGCGCGCGCGGCAGATACTTGTGAATAGCGCTGACGTGAAGGCAGTACGTGCTGCCCGCTTTGAGGCGGGTATTACGCGCATTGTGCTTGATTTGGCACAGATGCACGAATTTGAGGTTCTGCCTGAAGGCAGCAAGCTCATTGTGAAGCTGCATGAGAGCGCCAACAGCGTAAAGCCCGTAGCACAGGTTGTAACTGCCAACTCGACGCCTCAGACAGTTGCTCCGACAGTGACCACAGCGGCCAAAGTAGAAGAAAAGCAGGTGGAGGCTATGCCTTCCCGGGCTGACGTTGCGGCTTCGCGTTTTGCGCATGATTCGCCTCCGCTTCCCAGCATCAATCAGCCGCCTTATGCTCATGCAAGCATGGCTGCCCAGCCAGCGGCCATCAATGCGGCTTTGCAGCAGCAGCAACAACAGCAGCCTCAGGCCTTGCCTCAGCCCATGCCTCCGGCAACGCAAGCCACGCAGAGCAACACTGCTGGCACAACGGTGCCGATTTCCTCTACACAAAGCAGCAATTGCACAACCGGGCGCTATACCGGCGAGCCGTTTGGCATGAACTTTAAAGATCTCGATCTCAAAGATTTCTTCCGGCTCATTCATGAGATCAGCGGCTTGAATGTTGTGCTTGATCCTTCAGTGAAGGGCACAGTAACGATTGTGCTTGACGACGTGCCGTGGGACCAGGCGCTTGCGATTGTGCTGGACAATAACGGCCTGGCCTGCACCCTGCAGGGCAACGTTCTGCGCATTGCGACGCTCGACACCATGAAGACTGAAGCGGAAGCCCGGCGCGCGCAACAGGAAGCGCAGGCGCTCGCAGTTCCCAAGCAGACAATCACACGCTACCTGAGCTACGGCCACGCCAAAGATGCTGCTACCGTGGTGAAGAAATTCCTTTCGCCGCGCGGTGATGTGGTGGCCGACGATCGCAGCAACGCTCTGATCATCGAAGACATCCCCAGCGTGCTTCCCAAAGTAGAAGAGCTGGTCCGCATGCTCGACAAAAAGACGCCAGAGGTTGAAATTGAGGCGCGTGTCGTTGCTTCAACACGGACCTTTGCTCGCGATATTGGCACGCAGATGGGCTTTGGCTTTGGCACTGGTCCAAATGCAATTGGTGGTGCGACTGCGCCCAGCCCGATCGATGTTCTTTTACCCGGTGGTCAGGTTCCGCGCTTCATCACCTCTCCCAGCGATACCAAATCTATACCGCTGTTCTCAAACCTTGGAGCAACAGGCCCGTCCAGCGGCATTGAATTCAACAACACGACAGCCGGCTTCCGGCTGGACTTCATCCTGACCATGGCTGAGAGCCGCGGCTTGCTGAAGATCCTGTCGCGTCCGCACATCACCACGCAAAACAATATTGCTTCCACCATCCGTCAGGGTTCGCGTATCCCAGTGGTAACGCAGGCACAGTTGGGCGGCCCGCCAACGGTCACGTATGTTGAAGCCTTCCTGCGGTTGACCGTAACGCCGCAAATTACTGCGGAGAACACGGTCTTCCTGAACCTTGATGTCGAGAACACAGTTCCTGACTTCAGCCGCGTCACCGGTTCGCAGTTGAACCCGACGCTGAACACGCAACAGGCCACCACGCAGGTGCTGGTGACCGATGGCGGCACGGTGGTGATCGGCGGCGTAATTCAGACGCAGAACAACGTAGCCATTGCGCAGGTTCCGCTGCTGGGCAGCATTCCGCTGCTGGGGAACCTGTTCAAGCACACCAACGTCAACACTTCTACAGCGGAGCTGATCTTCTTTATCACGCCAAAGATTATTCAGACTTAGCGCAAGTAGTCGGTGAGCGCCCGAGGATAACCGTCCTCGGGCTTTTTTGTTTTATAGTGTTTTAAAGACCTGCGCGATTTCAAAACACAATGACTGACCCAATGAACTACTCGGCCCGACAAAAAAAGCTGGCAACTGCCCTTCGTGAAGCTAAGTTCGATGCGCTCCTGATCACTCACTTGCCAAACGTCCGTTACCTGTGTGGGTTTAGCGGAACGGCGGGCGCCCTTTTGCTGCTTGTGAGTGATCGCAGCCAGAAAGCCTTATTTTTCACCGACGGCCGATATGACCAGCAGGCGCACGAAGAAGTTCAGAGCGCCAAGGTCGTCATCGGAAAACGTGCGGCGTTTGCTGAGGCGTGTGAGGGCGCGCGGAAAGCCAGAGTGGGCTTGCTGGGCTTTGAAGCGGAGCATCTTTCTTACGTCGCTTACAAACAGCTTGCGCAAATTGTGCGCGGCAAAACCAGGTTGAAGCCGGCAGTGGGAATGATTGAGGAGCTGCGCGTCATCAAAGACCCTAGCGAGATCAGCCAGATTCGCGCCGCGGTCCTGCTGGGATCGAGCCTGTTTCAAACGGCGATCTCGGTCATCAAGCCTGGAGTTTCGGAAAATCATATTGCCGGAGAGCTGGAGCTGCAGGCGCGTCGAGCTGGGGCAGAGAAGATGTCTTTTGACACGATTGTGGCCGCCGGACCGCGTTCCGCGCTGCCGCACGGCAGAGCTTCTGCGCAACCTATTCCTGCTGAAGGATTTATAATACTGGATTACGGTGTTATACTCGGTGGTTATTGTTCGGATATGACCCGGACTGTGCATGCAGGGCCAATATCCAGGGCGCATCGAAGCATGTATAACGCGGTGCGGGAAGCTCAGCTTGCTTCGATTGCAGCTGTGCGGCCCGGAGTGGAAGCTAGCGAAGTGGACCACGCAGGGCGGGAAGTGCTGAAGAAAGCAGGGCTCGATGCTTTTTTTACCCACTCTACAGGTCATGGAGTGGGAATTGAGGTGCATGAGCCGCCTCGAGTTGCACGCGGACAGACCCAGAAACTTGCACCCGGCATGGTCATTACGATTGAACCAGGCATCTACATTCCTGAAGAAGGTGGAGTCCGGATTGAAGATATGGTTCTTGTAACGGAAACAGGGCATGAGGTCCTGACGCCCACCACGAAAGATCTGATCACGCTTTAGCTCTGGTTGAGGGTCCCTGTCTGCATCACCTGAAGGGGCGGAGGAGAACCAAATACATTCATGAATCAGAAAGAGCTGAAAGAGCTTATTGATTTCCTGATCGAAAAGGACATCTCTGAATTTGAGCTGGAGCGCGGGGACGTAAAGGTGCGCATCAAGCGGGGCAGTGATTCGGCTGCGCCGATCATCACCCACACCATGCCGGTAGCTTCCGTGCCGATGGCCATTCCTGCTCCAACTCACGTGCCTGCTGTTCAGGCTCCGCCGGTTCCTGCCGCCGCTCCTCCTGCTGCTGCGCCGCCCGCTGCCGCTGAAGACGATCTGCATCAGGTGAAGTCGCCGATCGTCGGTACGTTTTATGAGTCGCCTGCGCCCGGCGCTCTGCCTTTTGTCAAACCGGGCGACCAGGTGGCCGCAGGCCAGGTGCTCTGCATCATTGAAGCCATGAAGCTCATGAATGAGATTGAGGCTGACGTCTCTGGCGAGGTCGTAAAGGCCCTGGTCAACAATGGCCAGGCTGTGGAGTACGGGCAGCCATTGTTCGCCATCAGACCGAGGAAATAGCAACGAGAGAGGTCCTTCGTCTCGCCCAAATTTCGGCAGGAGGCTTCCGCTGCGCTCACGCCTCCTAAGCGCCTCAACTTAGGAGCGCAACGACAGAAATAATGTTCAAAAAAATTCTCATTGCAAATCGTGGTGAAATTGCCCTGCGCGTCATTTGTGCGTGCAAAGAGCTGGGCGTAAAGACCGTTGCTGTTTATAGCGATGCCGATCGCAACTCACTGCACGTCCGCTTTGCTGACGAAGCCATCTGTATCGGCCCTCCGCGGTCTTCAGAAAGCTATCTCAATATTCCTGCCGTGATCAGCGCAGCGGAGATCACTAATGTTGACGCTATTCATCCCGGCTACGGGTTGCTGAGTGAGAATGCAAACTTCGCAGAGGTGTGCGAGAGCTCGCACATCAAGTTCATCGGCCCTCCGCCTGACGTGATCCGCCTCATGGGCGAAAAAGAAAAAGCCCGGCAGGCAATGAAGAAGGCTAATGTGCCGATTCTTCCCGGTTCTGATGGTGTGATCGGCTCGGCGGAAGAGGCGCGCGAGTGGGCGAAGCAAATTGGCTATCCGGTGATCGTCAAAGCTTCAGCCGGCGGCGGCGGGCGCGGCATGCGCGTCATCCGCAGTGAGAACGAATTGGAACAGCTTTTCAATGCCGCGCAGTCGGAGGCGGCAGCAGCTTTTGGCAATGGCAATCTCTACATGGAGAAGTTCATTGAGCGGCCGCGCCACATTGAATTTCAGGTACTTGGTGACTCGCATGGCCGCGTCATCAGCCTGGGCGAGCGCGAATGCAGCATTCAGCGCCGGCATCAGAAGCTGCTGGAAGAAGCGCCTTCCACGCGCGTGACGCCGGAAATGCGGACGGATATAGGGAAGAAGCTGGAAGAGTCGCTCTCTCAGATAGGCTACGTCAACGCCGGAACGGTCGAATTCCTCATGGATGAAGACGGCAGCCTGCACTTCATCGAGATGAACACGCGTATTCAGGTGGAGCATCCGGTTACAGAGATGGTCACCAGCATCGATCTCGTGAAGTCGCAGTTACTGCTCGCAGCCGGCGGCAAAATGAATGAAGTCATTCCCAAGCTCGACCGCAAAGGCCAGCGCGGACACGCAATTGAATGCCGCATTAACGCCGAGCACCCGGAAAAGTTCACGCCGTCGGCAGGGAAGATCAAAACATTCCATACTCCGGGCGGTCTCGGTGTTCGCGTGGATACTGCTGCGTATGCTGAAGGGGTGATTCCGCCTTACTATGATTCGCTGATTGCCAAGCTCATCAGCTTCGGCAAAGACCGCGCGGAGGCCATTATGCGCATGCAGCGCGCGCTGGAGATGTTTATTGTCGAAGGCATTCATACCACTATTCCACTGCACAGGCATATCCTTGCCGATCCTGAATTTCAGGCCGGCAACATCGATACAAAATACGTTGAGCGCCTGCTGGCGCGATTGCAGGAAGAGCGCGCCAAAGAAGCCGTGACGACATAATTTTTGAAAATTACGTTCATTCAGCGCACAGCGCAGCAAGCCTTTTATCAATTTGCATTTCTTCACTTCAGTTTCTGAAACTTGCCGCCATTGCTTCGCATCTATTTCTCATAACTGAATTTTCCGGGGAGGTGGCAATGACATTCAGCTTTGCAGACGGCACGCGGATTGAAATTCCAGCATCCGCTATCGATGACTTCGTCAAGCATGACCTCAAGTGGGTGGAGTTCGTCCATGGCCGCGCCGAAAAACAGTTGTCATCTGACTCACTTCATCATTCCATGGATTCGCAGAAACAAAACGTTCAACGCTGCCTGCGGCGCGCGTGCTGACCATTTGCTGATCTAATCCGCGAAAATCCACTGTAAGCATTTGGTTTTAACTGCTCCCGGCACGATTTTTCCTAAGCCATCATTTCTTTTTGAAAGGACCTCAATCATGCTTCCTCTAATAAAACTCGGCCAACAGGGTCTTACGGTCTCCGCCATCGGCCTCGGGTGCATGGGCATGTCAGAGTTCTATAGTGGACGCGACGATGACGAATCCATCGCTACTATTCATCGCGCCATCGAACTCGGCTGTACCTTTCTGGACACCGCGGACATGTACGGTTCGGGCAAGAATGAAGAGCTCGTTGGCCGTGCCATCAGAGACCGCCGGGATAAGGTCACGCTTGCCACCAAATTCGGTAACGTTCGCGGACTTAAAGGTGAATTTCTCGGCGTAAATGGCCGTCCGGAATACGTGAAGCAGGCCTGCGAAGGCAGCCTTAGGCGGCTCGGCGTTGAGGTGATTGATCTCTACTACCAGCACCGCGTGGACAAAACCGTGCCGATCGAGGACACCGTTGGCGCCATGGCCGAACTGGTTCGCGAAGGCAAGGTGCGCTATCTCGGACTCTCTGAAGCAGCGCCCAACACGATTCGCCGCGCCAACAAAGTACATCCCATCTCGGCGTTACAGACTGAGTACTCGCTCTGGGAGCGCGATCCTGAAGAAGAAATTCTGCCCACCGTGCGCGAGCTTGGAATCGGCTTTGTGCCATACAGCCCGCTCGGCAGCGGATTCCTTACCGGGCAGTTCAAGAAGTTCGAAGACCTGCCCGCAGACGACTACCGCCGCTTCGCCCCGCGCTTCCAGGGAGAGAATTTCCAAAAGAACCTTGATCTGGTTGCGAAAATCGAAGAGATCGCGCGAGAAAAGCACTGCACGCCGGCGCAGCTTGCGCTCGCCTGGGTGCTTGCTCAAGGTAACGACATTGTCCCCATACCCGGCACCAAGCGGCGCAAATACCTGGAGCAGAACCTGGAAGCCATCAATATCAAGCTATCGCCGGAGGATCTGGCGCGCATCAATCAGGTTGCGCCCAAAGGCATTGCAGCGGGCGAGCGTTACGCCGCATCCGCAATGGCCGCGCTTGACCGCTAGACAAGTTCCTTAGTTGAACCTTGAGGCGAAGTGCGAATCACTCGCGCTGCGCCTCTTTTCTTGTGGAGCTACGCAATTTCAGGTTCGTTCTGGACAGATGTGGCACAGACACTCTTGTCTGTGCCCGCATTCTTCGTAATTTATCACGCACAGGCAGGAGTGCCTGTGCCACACAGATTCAGATGTGTCCAGACGGATCGTCGAACTGGATTAGAATTTCCGCGAGGAGGCACGCAATGGCAAGCCCCAGTCCCGGCAGCGTTTACTTTGAGAACAGCCAGCCCATTCTGCGGGTGGAAGACATGAAACGCAGCCTGCATTTTTATGTGGACCTGCTTGGTTTCAAAAATGCCGATTGGGGAAGCAACGACTTCACCAGCGTGAACCGCGACTGTGCCGGAATCTATCTTTGCCGGGGCGATCAGGGGCGCGGCGGCGCATGGGTCTGGATCGGCGTGGAAAATGCTGCGGCGCTACACGATGAACTCAAAGCTCGCGGTGTAGGCATCCGCAGCCCGCTCACCAATCATCCCTGGGCATTGGAGCTTCACGTAGAAGATCCTGACGGCAATGTGCTGCGGTTTGGAGCGGAGCCGATTATCTGAAATCCCGAAGCGAAGCGAGGGATCCCCACTTGCCTTGTATGCCGCCATTTTTCGAACCTTATGCCCAAGCAGCAAACACGGCAGCAACAGGTATTTCATGAGACTCTCCGATCTATGAGACTCTATCTTGAATGACTTTGCCTTTGCTTTACCCGATCATCGACTTCACCTTCTTCGCGTCGAAGCCCGACCCAGTTGCGGCGATTGCCAGATATGCGGAAGAGTTGATCGCTGGCGGCGCAACCCTGATTCAACTCCGCGACAAGTCTGAGCCCCTTCAGCCGCGCCGCTTTTTGAGCTGTGCCCGCGAGCTGCGACGCATCACCATGGGAAGAGCCGCGCTGATCATCAATGATCGTCTTGACCTCTGCCTTGCCTCAGATGCAGACGGTGTCCACCTGGGACAGGACGATCTCTCTCCAGCCGCTGTCCGAAAAATTTTCGACTCAATCAAAGACGGAAAACCTCGCATCATCGGTTTCTCCACCCATAACCTGTCGCAAGCTCGTGATGCCGGTTCGCTCTCAGTTGACTACATCGCCATTGGGCCCGTGTTCGCTACCTCATCAAAAGCCAAGCCTGATCCGGTGATTGGACTGGAGGGTGTGCGCGCGGCGCGGCAGGTTACGCAGAAACCCTTAGTCGCCATTGGCGGCATCACCCGGGGGAACTGCCGTCAAGTTACTGAGGCTGGGGCTGACTCAGTGGCCGTAATATCTGATCTTTTTGAGTCTCCCGTGAAAGCAGTTGCGGATTTTCTGCGCGTTTTGCGGTAAAACATACAGAACAGATTATGTCCACATCAGCGGAAGTTCGCACGCCGTCCGCGGCAAACACTCAGGCCGCGCCTCAACTTGTTCAGGGACTGGGCCTGACCAGTGCTACCACGCTGGTCATGGGATCCATGATCGGCTCCGGCATCTTCATTGTCTCAGCCGAGATCGCCCGCGAAGTGAACTCGCCCGCGCTGCTGATTGGCGCATGGCTGGTTACCGGCTTTATGACCATTGTCGGCGCGCTCTCTTACGGCGAGCTAGCTGCCATGATGCCTCGCGCCGGCGGCCAGTATGTTTATTTGCGCGAATCGCTCGGGCCGCTCTGGGGCTTTTTATATGGATGGACGCTCTTCCTGGTAATCCAGACCGGGACGGTTGCCGCCGTGGGAGTGGCATTCGGGAAATTCATGGGGCACTTTTTCCCGTCGATCGCCGCCGATCATTGGATCTGGCACATCGCCAAAGTGCCGCCCATCCACGTTGGCCCCATGGTGCTCGGCAACATGGATGTCGGCCTGAACACGCAGAACCTGTGCGGAATCATTGTTGTCATATTCCTTACCGTGCTGAACATTTTTGGTCTCAAGCTGGGCGCAGCAGTGCAAAACCTGTTCACCATAGCCAAGGTTTCAGCTCTGGCTGCTCTAGTATTGGCCGGCCTTTTTGTGGCGCGCAACGCGCATGCGATTGCAGCCAACTTCGGCAACTTCTGGCGTCTTGACGTACCGCATTCTGCCGGCGGCATCACCAATGGCGTGCCGGTTGGGCCATTTGTAGGTGTGCTTACGATTCTGGCTGTGGCTCAGGTAGGCTCTTTGTTCTCAGCCGATGCCTGGAACAACGTGACTTTCACCGCAGGCGAGGTGAAGAATCCCAAGCGCAATCTGCCGCTCTCTCTGGCCATCGGCACCGGCGTGGTGATTCTCCTTTATATTGCCGCCAACTTTATTTACCTGATGCATTTGCCCTTTGATGGCGATCCCAACGGCGCAGACGTAGTGACCCGCGGCATCAAATTCGCAACGTCAGACCGCGTAGGCACTGCTGCGCTCCAGCAGATGTTTGGCGCGCCGGGCGCAGGCCTCATGGCCATCGCTATTCTCATCTCGACCTTTGGCTGCTGCAACGGCTTGATTCTTTCCGGCGCTCGCGTCTATTACGCCATGGCCAAGGACGGCCTGTTCTTTAAATCGACTGGTGAAGTTCATCCCAAGTACCTGACGCCGAAGAACGCGTTGATCGTCCAAGGCATCTGGACCTGCATCCTCTGCCTTTCCGGCACTTATGGGCAACTCCTGGACTACATTATTTTTGCCGTGCTGGTCTTCTATATACTGACCATAGCTGGCTTGTTTGTGCTGCGGCGCACGCGGCCCCAGGCAGAACGTCCCTATCGCGCAATTGGCTATCCGGTGCTTCCCGCCATTTATATTGTGATGGCTTTATTCATCGATGTCGTATTATTGCGCTATAAACCGCAATACACATGGCCAGGTCTGATCATTGTGCTGCTGGGAATTCCGGTGTATCTCATCTGGTCACGCCGGGGCGGAGCAACGGCCAGGGCCTGAGCACGAAGCAAGTATCAGCGGAGACGCCGCCCGATTTCAAAATCAAGGGGGAGATAGTGGCTAGTTCATTGTTTCGGACGAAATCAATAGATCGTCTCAGGGCAGAGAGCGGGGAAACAGCTCTAAAGCGCACACTGGGCCCCTGGTCACTGGTGGCGCTCGGCATCGGCGCCATCATCGGCGCAGGCCTTTTCGTGCGTACGGCGGATGCAATCGCCCAGCGCTCCGGCCCGTCTGTGACGCTGGCCTTCATCCTCGCCGGCGTGGGCTGCGCCTTTGCCGGCCTCTGTTACGCGGAATTTGCCTCGATGATCCCCATCGCCGGCAGCGCCTACACCTATTCGTACACCACCATGGGCGAACTCATCGCCTGGATCATCGGCTGGGATTTGGTGCTTGAATATGCCGTCGGCGCGGCTACTGTGGCAATCTCCTGGAGCCAGTACTTCAACCGAGTGCTCGAATTCATCAAGCCCGGCTTGCATGTTCCTTATCAATGGAGCCACTCTCCATTTGAAACACAGATGGTGACGGGCGTTCATGGCATCATTAATCTGCCCGCAGTCGGGATTCTGCTGCTGCTCTCGCTGCTACTGATCCGGGGCACCAAGGAATCGGCCTTCGTAAACGCCTTGATCGTAGTCACCAAGGTGACCATCGTTCTGATGGTGATTGTCCTTGGCTGGGGATTCATGAATCCCGCCAACCATACCCCACTGGTTCCCCCCGCCAGCACCTACGTTACTCCGGAGGGTGTTACGCATCCTTATGGCGGACTTCTGGGTATTCTGGGCGCTGCTGGCGTGGTGTTCTTTGCTTATATCGGATTTGATGCTGTTTCCACCGCCGCGCAGGAAGCCAAGAACCCCAAGCGCGATATGCCCATCGGCATTCTTGGGTCGCTGGTAATCTGCACTATTCTCTACGTGCTGTTTTCTTACGTGCTGAGTGGCGTGGCCACGGTCCAGGATTTCCGCGCCGAGGGCAAGGAAGCCTCAGTTGCATTCGCGATCTCCCACTATATGACCGGCTATGCCTGGCTGGCAAAGCTTGTTACGGTCGCCATTCTCGCCGGATTCTCGTCAGTCATCCTGGTGATGTTGCTTGGCCAATCGCGCGTCTTCTACTCCATGAGCGAAGATGGCCTTGTCCCCAAGGTCTTCTCTGATGTTCATCCCAAATATCGCACGCCGTGGAAATCCAACATGCTGTTCTTTGTTTTTACCTCAGGATTCGCGGCGTTCTTCCCTGAGGATATCGTCGGCGAGATGACCAGCATCGGCACGCTGTTCGCATTCATTCTGGTCTGCGCCGGTGTGTGGATCCTGCGCCGTCGCCGGCCTGATCTGCCGCGCGACTTCAAGGCCCCCATGGTCCCTGTAACCGCCACTCTTGGAATCCTGGTCTGCGGCGCCATGATTTACGGCTTGGGCTGGACGAACTGGGCCCGGCTTGTGGGCTGGCTCATCATCGGCCTTTTCTTTTATTTCCTATACGGCCGTCGCCATAGTAAGTTGGCCAAAGAAACCGCAGCCCCGGTTACTGTAACGGCCCGCAGCTAACGTAAACTTAAAGAACTATCAGGCCCTCCGCTCCGGCGGAGGGCTTACGTTTTAGAATCGTTGCAATGCATTTGCTTGAGATGAAAACATTCGAGACACACTTCGCGGAAGAGACCACTGATCTTGGTCGCAAACTCGCCGCCGAACTCAAGCCCGGGAGCATCGTGCTTTTGCGCGGCGATCTGGGAGCAGGAAAGACCACACTCATCAAGGGCATTGCCGAGGCTTTCAGTGCAGCCAAAGCAGAAGAGGTCACCAGCCCGACCTTTACTCTTATCCACGAATATCGCGGCCCTGAGGTCACGCTCTATCACATCGATCTCTACCGCATTGACACGCAGCGCGAGCTCGACACGCTGGCGCTGGATGACCTTATAACGCCGCAAAGCATTCTGCTGATCGAATGGGGAGAGAAGTTTGAGAGATTTGCCAAAGAACGAGATGCGGAGATTGCGATTGCGCATCGTGGCGGTGACAATCGCATTGTATCTATAGTGGGTAAGAATCAAAACCTTTGAAACACAGAGGAACAGAGGACGCAGAGGTAATAATTTGCCGCAGATTTGCGCTGATGAACGCAGATCAAAATCAAAAATGCTGTTGTCAGTTCCGCGGCGGAGTCGTTCTTAAGGTCATCACCACGAGCCAGATTCCGTTCAGCACGAACAAAATTACAGCCGGGATAAAGTACTTGCCTACAGGCATGCGTTGAAAGACGCACCAGACCACTCCAGCCACAATCGCCAGATCGATAAGGATGTAAATCGTGAAGATCCAGCGGCGTGACATCCTGGTCAAAATCCCATGATGTTGTAGCCGCAATCTACATAAATGGTCTCGCCGGTGATGCCTGAGCCAAGGCTTGAAGCCAGAAACAGCGCCGTGTCCCCGACTTCCTTGGGATCAACATTGCGCTTGAGCGGCGCATGCTCGGCGTGGCCTTTGAGCATGGTGCTGAAATCGCCTACCCCTCGCGCAGCCAGCGTTTTGATGGGACCAGCAGAGATAGCATTCACCCGGATATTCTTCGGCCCCAGGCTGTTCGCCAGATAACGCACGCTCGCCTCAAGAGCGGCTTTTGCTACGCCCATCACGTTATATCCGGGCACCACTTTCTCCGCGCCGAAGTAACTTAAAGTAATCACGCTCCCGCCATTTGCCATTAACGGCGCAGCGGCCCGGGCCACCGCGATCAACGAATAGACACTCACATCATGGGCAATGCGGAAGCCTTCTCGTGAGGTGTTGAGAAAGTCGCCATGCATCTCCGGTGCAGGGGCGTATGCCACCGAGTGCACCAGGACATCAATCTGGCCGAAGCGCTGCTTGAGCTGCTCAAAAAGCTGGTCAATCTCGGCGTCGCTGGAGACATCGCACTGAAATGCCTCCGCATTGGGAAGCGACCCAATCAGGTCATGTGCCTCAGCCTTCAGTCGCTCATTTTGATACGTGATGGCCAGCTTGGCCCCGGCCTCGCTCAGCCGCTGGGCAATGGCCCATGCAATGCTGCGCTTATTCGCCACACCGAAGATCACCGCATTCTTGCCTTGCATGCTCAACATAGCTCTTCCTCACTCATGAAACCGCTCAGGATATCAGGTAGTGGGTCAGTTTGAAAAAGCTGACGCAATAGCAGTATCGGCGTCCAGCGATTTAGGGAACGTTCAGCGCGAAGCGATGAATCTGTGTGCACAGATCAGAGTTGAAAGTCAGTGACTCTAAGGATTACTAATATTTATGCGCCACTTGAGAATGCGTGACGGTATTCTCTTAGGCGCTACTTGCAAAAAATAGTTGGACATTTTGCTTTGCAGGTTCTAGCATGTTGGGCAATTTAAAGGCTCGATTTTCCGCAAGCCTTCTGGCTAGCGGCTGAAAAATAAGTTGCACGTGATTTGCCTGGCAGGAGGCCACCTCTATGGGCTTATCGAGACGTGAATTCTTCAGAGTTGGAACCGGGAGTGCCGCTGCACTTCTTTTGGGATTTGATGCCCGCCCGGTTCTGGCACAAGCAAAAGAATTAAAGATCGCCCGCACCACTGAGACGCGTTCCACGTGTCCATATTGTTCCGTGAGCTGCGGCATCATCATTCATACGCTGGGCGATAAAGCCAAGAACGTGACCGCGCAGGTGGTGCACGTTGAAGGTGACCCCGATCATCCGATCAATCGCGGCACGCTGTGTCCCAAAGGCGCATCGCTCTATCAGGACATTCTGAATGAGCGCCGGCTGCTGAAGCCGCAGGTTCGCCGTCCTGGATCCACCAAGTGGGAAGATATCTCATGGGACCAGGCATACAGTGAAATCGTCCGCCATATCAAAAAGACGCGCGATGAAGGCTTTATTGAGACTGACGCCAACGGCAAGACCGTGAACCGCTGCGAGACCATCGCTTTCAACGGTGGCTGCACTGACACGAATGAATTCAATTATCTGGTTGTAAAAGCAATGAGGAGTCTGGGCTTGGTCTATGTAGAAAACCAAGCCCGTGTTTGACACGGCCCCACGGTCTCAAGTTTGGGACCAACGTTCGGACGCGGGGCAATGACCAATGGCTGGGTGGACATCAAGAATACCGACATGATGCTGATCATGGGCGGTAACCCGGCGGAAGCTCATCCTTGCGGATTCAAGTGGGTGGTGGAGGCCAGGCGCCAGCGTAATGCCAAGCTGATCGTGGTGGATCCGCGTTTCCAGCGGACCGCTTCGCAAGCAGACCATTTCTGCCAGATTCGTGCAGGCACAGATATTGCTTTCCTGGGCGGCATGATTAATTACGCCATCCAGAACAATCGCTTTGCCAAGGATTATGTAATCAATTACACCAACGCTCCGTTGATTGTGAAAAAGGGCTTTAAGTTGGCCGAGGACGGAGTGTTCTCCGGCTTTGATCCGGTAGCCATGAAGTATGACGTTTCCACCTGGAATTACGAAGAGGGCGGAAACGTGACCGGCACTGCTGCAGCGGCCATCGCCGCCGGTGACGGCCCGGCGACAGCAGACACCGCCGCTCATACCCAAAACACGTCAGCCCAAGCAGCAGGCCCGCGCGGCGCTGCAGGGCAGGGATACCAGGCGCAAGGACCGGTGGGTGCAAAGGCTACCACGGGCGCTCCGGCAGCTCCATCGCTGCCGCCTAATACCGCCTATGACCTTTCTCTCGAGCATCCGCGTTGCGTCTTCCAGTTAATGAAGAAGCACTACTCCCGCTATACGCCGGAGATGGTCTCCAACATCACTGGAATTCCGGCGGACAGACTCACCAAGGCGTGGGACATGTTTACCTCCATCCGCAAAGATGGAGACATGAAGAAGGTTGGCACCATCATCTATGCCGTAGGGTGGACGCAGCATACTTACGGAACCCAGATCATCCGCACCGCGGCCATGATGCAATTGCTGATGGGCAATGTGGGTCGCGCCGGCGGCGGAGTCAACGCTCTGCGCGGTCACTCCAACATTCAGGGTGCAACCGATCTGGCCGGAGTTTTTGATATCCTCCCAGGCTATCTCAAGATGCCCACGCCGGCGGATACCGACTTCCAAGCCTACCTTACCCGCATCACGCCCAAGCCGTCCAAGCCCAAGGAGTGGGATTCGTTCAATTACTGGTCCAACACTCCTAAATTTGCCGTCTCTTTCATGAAAGCCATGTTCGGAGATGCGGCCAAGAAAGAAAACGACTGGGCCTTCCATTACCTGCCCAAAATTGACCGCAAGTTCTCCTGGGTGGAGCAATGGGACAACATGTACAAGGGCAAAATCAAAGGCCTGATGACCTTCGGGATGAATGGCGTGTCTATCGGGCCCAACTCGCAGAAGAACATTGAGGCCTTGAAGAAAGCCGATTGGCTGGTCGTTGGCGAGATTTATCCTGACGAGACCAGCAGCTTCTGGGAGTCACCCGGTATCTCTGACGACGACAAGAAAAATATCAAAACGGAAGTTTACCGTTTGCCCTGCGCGGGCTTTGCCGAAAAAGACGGCACCTTCGTCAACTCGGCACGATGGTTGCAGTGGAAATGGGCTGCCGTACCACCTCCCGGAGAAGCCAAGCTGGATCAGGAAATCCTGGCCCGAATATTCCTCGGGGTGCGCGCGCTATATCAAAAGGAAGGCGGCAAGTTCCCGGATGCAATTCTGAATGCATCCTGGGCTTACACCAATCCGAATAATCCGTCTCTCACGGAAGTTGCCAAGGAGATCAACGGCAAGGCTCTTGCCGACCTGAAAGACGAAAAGCAGACGCCCTCCGAATGGAAGGCCGGGCAGCAGCTTCCCGGCTTTGCCTGGCTGCGCGACGATGGCACCACTATGTGCGGCAACTGGCTGTATTGTGGTTCGTGGCCGGATGCCGGCTCCAACACGCAGCGCCGCAATCCTGATGATCCCTCCGGGTTGGGCATACATCCCAACTGGGCATGGTCGTGGCCTATGAATCGGCGCGTCATGTACAACCGGGCATCGTGTGATCCCAGCGGCAAGCCATGGGATCCCAGCCGCAAGCAAGTCTGGTGGAATGAAGCTACCGGCAAGTGGGGCGGAAATGATGTGCCCGACTTCAAGGCCGATTCCAATCCCAAGGACCACATGGGACCGTTCATCATGAATCCGGAAGGGTTGGGCCGCCTGTTTGTGCCACTGGCAGGATTGGCCGACGGTCCGTTCCCCGAGCACTACGAGCCGATTGAGAGTCCGGCCGTGAACCTGCTGCATCCCAAGCAGTCCAACAGCCCGGTAATCAAGAAGTACTCGACCGAAGCCGACAAGTACGGTACTCCTGACAAGTTTCCGTACGCCTGCACCACGTACCGCCTGACCGAGCATTACCACTACTGGACCAAGAACAATCCCATGAACATGCAGTTGGTTCCTGAGCCCTTTGTGGAGATCCCGGAGGAACTGGCGGCGCAGAAGGGAATCAAGGGAGGCGACAAGGTCAAGGTCATAAGCGCGCGAAGCACCTATTACTGCAAAGCCATGGTGACCAAGCGCATCAAGAAGATGATGATTGGCGGCAAGGAAACATTCCAGGTCGGCATTCCCATCCACTGGGGCTATCGCGGGTATAACGACAAGCGTCCGGAAAACGAGCGCACGCCTGCCAACCTGCTTTCGCCCACGGTGATTGATCCCAACGCATACACACCAGAGTTCAAAGGTTTTCTGGTGAACATCGAGAAGGCTTAAAGGAGATACGCTATGAGCAATGGAAACTTGGAAATCAAAGCTATCTCCGGCCATCGTGGTGGCACGCCGGGAAAGGGTGTTTCTCGCGATTACGATGTCTGCAAGCTGATTGATACCACCACCTGCATCGGCTGCAAGGCCTGCGAGGTCGCCTGCCTTGAGTGGAACGGTTATGAGTTCCGCGAAACCACCTTTGACAATACCTACCAGACCATGCCGGATACGGCCTGGAACTTCTGGAACCTGATCCGCTTCAACGAAGTCGAAAACAGTGAAGGCAATTTGCAGTGGCTCATGCGCAAAGATCAGTGCATGCACTGCGAAGAGCCTGGATGCCTGATTGCCTGTCCTGCTGACGGCGCCATTGTGCAATACACGAACGGCATCGTTGATTTCAATCAGGCCAACTGCATCGGCTGCCAGTATTGCGTCACCGGCTGCCCCTTCAACATCCCCAAATTCAACACTGAAACCAAGAAGGTTTATAAGTGCACCTTGTGCTCAGACCGCGTTGGGGCGGGCCTGGAGCCGGCCTGCATCAAATCTTGTCCCACTGGCTGCCTGCACTTCGGCAGCAAGGCAGATATGCTGGATCTGGCCAACCAGCGAGTGACCCAGATCAAGCGCGAAACATCGCACAAGAATGCCGGCGTTTATGATCCTCAGGGCGTTCAGGGCACGCACGTCATTTACGTGCTCCATGACATTGACAAGGCTGAGGATTATCAACTGCCGAAAGATCCCACAGTCCCATTCTTCGTCAAGGTATGGAAAGGCCCGTTGAAATGGCTGGGCGGCCTTGCCATGGGACTGGGCGTCGCGGCTCTGTTTGGGCACTATGTCCGTTACGGCCCCAAGCCAGTTGACGAAGCCACCACGCAAGGGGAGGGCAAAACGCGATGAGCACCAACATTGTTGATCGTTATAACACTGACGTGCGCCCGGGCGAAGTCGTACGCTATACGTTTAAAGAGCGCCTGTGCCACTGGTTCTCCGCTGTAACTTACGTTTACCTGCTCCTGAGCGGCTTGGCGCTGTTTACGCCCTATCTGTATTGGCTCGCTTATATCCTTGGCGGCGGTCCAACCATCCGCTTCTGGCACCCCTGGTTTGGCCTTGCCTTCTTTGTTATCCAGCTGTGGATGCATTCCATCTGGAAAGGCAATATGAAGGTCACAGCGCAGGACAAGGAGTGGAGCAAGAACGTTGAGGGTTACATCACCAATCGTGACGAGAAGCTTCCACCGGTGGACAAGTTCAACCACGGCCAAAAGCAGTTCTATTGGGTCATGTATTACAGCGCATTTGTGCTGCTGATTACCGGGCTGCTCATGTGGTTTCCTGAGAGCATCTCGGCAAGAGCGCATTGGATCATGCCGATCGTGGTATTTCTCCACAGCGCGGCTGCTCTTGTGACCATTGGCGCTTTCATGATCCATATTTACATGGGCATCTTCTTTGTCTCCGGCGGCCTTCGCGGCATCATGTTCGGACGCGTTCCGGTGGCGTGGGCCAGGGCCCATCACCGTCTGTGGCTTGACAAACTGCAGCGCGACGACCGTTCCCGCGTTTCTCCCGGGACCAGACCGGGAGCCGGTGATTGAGGTCTTCCTGGGACCTGCGTATTGCACGGGCAAGTGAGCTGATTCAAACCCACTCTGCAGTTGCAGAGCTGCTGAATTTCTATCTGCGCCTTGCCCGTCTTCAAAAGACCATTTATCAGGCCGTCTCCGCGTCTCAGGAGCATGACGTTGCGGCCCTTGTGAGGCATTTTCCAACTCTTCTCCGGCTTGTCCATGAGGCTGGTTCTCCAACATTGAAGGAAGCAGCTAAGGGGTTTGAAAGCGCTACTGAGGACGAGCGTATAGATCTGTTGGCGGCTTTCTGGCAGCATGAGATCGAATCGCAGCAGCTTCCGGCCGAGTACGAATTCTTTGCCAACGCGCTATTGCAACCCTTCGCCGAATATCTGGCTGAGCGCACTGAGACTACGACGGAAGCTTCTCCACCCATCTGTCCTTTTTGCGGATCAAAACCGCAGCTGGCTGTTTTGCGCCCGGAAGGTGATGGCGGCAAGCGCTTTCTGCTCTGCTCACTTTGTGGGACAGAGTGGTTCTTCCGCCGGCTCTTGTGTCCTAATTGTGCTGAGGAAGATAAAGAAAAGCTGCCGGTCTTTACCGCCACGGAATTTGATTACGTCCGTCTGGATGCTTGTGATACCTGCCACACCTATCTCAAATCAATCGATCTCTCCAAAAACGGCAAAGCCGTTCCCGTGGTCGATGAACTGGCCACACTCTCCTTGAACATGTGGGCGCAGGAGCACAATTACCAAAAAGTAAAACCAAATCTGTTTGGCGTGTGATCCTTCAACCGCTATCTGTCGTTCCAGCCAGGAATGTGCCACGCTGATACGGCCAAAATTTTTCCTGCTGGCAATTGTCGATTCTGTCATTGCCGGACGTCGTATCAGGGAGGAGGAAATAAACGTGCAATTTCTACTATTGATCTATGAAGACGAAACCCGCTTCCGCCAGGGATTTGATCCGGCTGAGATGAATGAATATCAGGCTTTTGGCGAGCAATTTTCCAGGAACATCAAAGGCGGCAATGCCTTACAGGCAACCGGTACGGCACAATCAGTTCGCGTCCGCAACGGCAACGCGCTGACTACCGATGGGCCATTCGCTGAAACCAAGGAGCAACTTGGCGGTTATTATCTGGTGGAAGCAAGCAGTATTGATGAGGGCGCCAAAATGGCAGCAAAGATTCCAGGAGCGCGCTTTGGCACTGTGGAGGTGAGGCCGATCATGACCTTTTCTTAGCAAAAACATCTAATGAGTGCCGGGTGTTAGCAGGTCTTCTGCGCTAGAATTTTGGGCATGAACCAAACCAGTGGAGGCTCCAAATGTCGTTCTTGCGCGATTTGAAAATTGCGGTGCGCTCGCTTGCGCGTGCTCGCGCGTTGTGGATCACCGTCGCCATTACCCTGGCGCTCGGCATTGGGGCCAATACGGCCATCTTCAGTGTGGTGCGTGGCGTGTTGCTGAGGCCGCTTGCCAATCGCGACGAAGATCGCCTGCTTTATGTGCGCCAGAGCGCGCCGGGTATTGGCGTGGAGAACGCAACTTTCTCCGTCCCGGAAATTAAGGACCTGGATTCCGGGTTGAAGACCATCACCGAATTTGGCACGTTCTCTGAGCTCGACTTCACCATGGTTGGGCTGGGTGATCCTCGTGAGATACGGGCCGGAGTGGTGGATGGTCATTATTTTGAGGTTATGGGCCTGCAGCCGATTCTCGGCCGCCTTCTCAATACGGGAGATGATGGCCCCAACGCCGCAGGCGCCGCTGTCCTGACCTATCGGTTCTGGGTGAACTCTCTTCATTCTGATCGCAGCGTAATCGGAAAAACCATTCGTCTCGGAAGTTTTGAAGGGGGACGGTCCGCGACCATTGTTGGGGTCCTTGAGCCGTCCGTTCCTTATCCGGTAGAGACAGAGTTGATCGCCAATGTGGTTACCAGCCCGCATCACCTTTCCGCCACAATGGTCACCGGTCGCGTACACCGCATGACGGAAGTATTTGCACGCCTTGCTCCCGGCGCAAATCTTGAAGCTGCCCGGACTGAGCTGCGGACGGTGTACACGGGCATGATCTCAACGCATCCAGAAGTCTATAAGCCCGCGGACCATTACCAGATCTCAGTAACCCGAATGCACGATCAGATCAATTCGCGCGCCCGGACCATCTTGTGGGTGCTGTTTGCAGCATCCGGCCTGTTGTTCATTATTGCCTGCTCCAATGTTGCCAACCTCATCCTTGCACGGGCGGTGCGCCGTGAACCTGAGATGGCAATCCGTTCCGCGCTGGGTGCAACCACGACGGATTTCCGGCGCTCATTGCTGGCGGAGGGAATTGTCCTGTGCGGCAGCGGTGCGCTGGCGGGGGTTGCCATTGCGGCGCCTATGGTAAACATTCTTGCCCGCTATGCATCCCGTTTTTCAGTGCGCGCGCTTGATCTCACGCTGGATTCCACCCTGATCTGGATTGGCGTTCTGCTCGCGTTGGTCGCTGCCGTTTTTCTTGCCTTTGTGCCTCGCCTGCCTGCGCCTGATTCATCGTCAGGATTTGCCCTGACAAGCAGTGGTGTGCGCATAAGCGGAGGCAGCCGCCGCCGGCTCGGCATCTTTGCTGTTACGCAGATCACCGCCTCATTCCTGTTGTTGGCCGGCGCTGGCGCGCTGGTAAAGACTCTTCTGGAGCTGGAAAAGACGCAACCTCCTTTTGAAACGGCACATGTGCTGGCCGTGAATCTGCCTGTGATGTCCGATGGTCGGACACCAGAGCAAGTACAGGATTTTTATGGTGAAGTGCAGCGCCGCGTCAGTGCGCTGCCGGGCGTGGCCCATGTCTCTTCAGGTTTTGGGGTTCCCTGGCGCGATGGCCGTGCATTGAGCATCAGCCTCACCTTCTCCGTGGAAGGCGCGCGGCGCGAAAACGGGGAAGAGGATGCCCGCGCTCGCTTCCGGTCAATCTCGCCCGGATTTTTCGAAACCATGGGTGTGCCAATTCTGGAGGGCCGCGATTTCCGTGACGCCGACCGTAACGGGGCCGAGCGCGTAGTGATTATCAGCAAGAGTGTTGCCCAGCGCCTTTTTCCAGGGCGCGAGGCCGTAGATCGCCACCTGCAATGGACTGATCCCGTGATGAAGTTCATCGGCATTAGTTATGAGCCGCGGCGCATCATCGCCGTGGTGCCTGATCTGGATGATGAAAACATCATTCCGTCACCGGCCATGACGATCTATCAACCGTCCACGCAGGAAGGCTGGAATGGGCGTCTTTTTGTGCGCGCACAGAATGATCCATATGCACTGGTTCCAGTCATAACCAGAACTATTCATCAGTTAGCGGCGGACCAGCCAGTAGAACGCGCGAGCACGCTGGAAGATGTCCGCGCGGAAGTTCTGACACCTGACCGTCTTAACGCTATTGTGTTTGGTGGATTCGCTACGCTGGCACTGCTGATTTCTGTTGTAGGCGTGGCGGGTGTGCTTGCCTTTTCGGTGAGTGGGCGCACGCGTGAGTTTGGAATTCGCCAGGCTCTTGGCGCACAGCCGAAGAGCATTCTCGCCAAAGTCCTTTCTGAAGGACTGGTGATGGCCACCTTTGGTATAGCGGCCGGCTTTGTAGTTGGATTTCTTCTCGAGCGTACTCTTGGGAAGCAGTTTGCCGAGCTAAAACCGCCCGGAGTGCTTCCTTTGTTGGTGTCTGCGGTGCTGATTTTTGCTGCTGCCGTGATCGCCTCAGCTCTGCCGGCTATGCGGGCTGCTCGAGTGGATCCCGCTGAGGCATTGCGCTCTGAATGAGTAGCGCCATAATGAGGCGCTCTCAATAAACATTCACGAATTTCTTCTTTGCTGAGTCGCTGGCCGCACCCTCAGTTCCCGGGTAGAATCCATTGAGCGGAGGTTCAAGATGACGACAAGCACAAGTCAAGCCAGCTTGCCTGATCAACCTTATGCCGCAAAGGGCCTGGCATTGGTTCGCTTGACCATCGGCGCCATGTTCGTGTGGGTCTTCTTTGAAAACCTGGGCAAGGGACTTTATACGCAAACGGGCTACACGAACCTCATCAACTACTACATCAAAGCCAGCCACTCGCCTGCCGTCTGGAAATCAGTGATGGGGTTGGCGGCAAGCCATGCCGCATTGGCAGCTCCCATGCAGGCGATAACAGAGATCTCGCTGGGAATCCTGCTGTTCCTGGGCTTGCTCACACGCCCCGCAGCTTTTGTCGCGTTCCTTTTCCTCGGAAGTCTTTGGATTTCAGAATTAGGCACGGCATGGATTTGGGAGCTGCTGGTTCCGGTGCTTGCATCGCTTGGTCTCGCAATGGGTCGGGCGGGTCGAACATGGGGCGTTGATGCGTGGCTATCGCGGCGGAACCCCTCCTCTCCTTTGTGGTGATTGAGCAAAATCCCCGTGCGAGTTTCAGTCATCATTCCTACTCACAATGAAGCACAGGCCATAGGCCGCGTGCTTGCTGATCTGCCGCCTGATCTTGTCACTGAAATCATTGTTGTTGACAGTAATTCGAGTGATGGAACTCCCGAAATTGCCGTAACGCTGGGAGCTCGCATTGTAAGAGAGCCTCGCCGCGGGTACGGTCGCGCCTGCTTGACTGGACTTGCGAATGCCATTGCTCCTGATGTGGTTGTATTCCTCGATGGCGATTACAGTGACCGGCCTTCGGAGCTGCCGATTCTCCTGGCCCCGATTATTGAAGGCCGCGCCGATATCACCGTGGGTTCGCGCCTTGCGACGAATCACAACTCTGGCGCTCTGCCTTGGCATCAGGCATTCGGCAATCACCTTGCCGCCGGTTTGATCAGGCTTTTATATGGCGCGAAGGTCACTGATCTCGGGCCGTTTCGCGCAGCTAAGGCCGAGGTGCTTCACGCTCTTGCGCTTGAAGAGACCACCTACGGCTGGGCGGTGGAAATGATTGTGAAGGGCGCTCTCGGCGGGTTTCGCATCGTGGAAGTCCCTGTGAGCTATCACCCACGAATTGGAAAGTCCAAAATCAGCGGCACGGTAAAGGGGACGATCGGAGCAGCATGGTTCATTCTTAGCCGTATCATGCGCTATTATTTTCGACGCCGCAAAAGCGGGAACGCTGCGAGGGCGTAAAGTCTTGGTAACACCCGATATATGGAATCGCCTAACCACAACACTATGCATTTTTCTTCCCCAAGCCGAACGCTGGTCATTATGGCGAAAGCCCCAAAGCCGGGCACTGTCAAAACTCGACTCAACAAAAGCCTTTCTTCTCCCGCCGTCACAGCGCTGTATCGCTGCCTTTTAGAAGACACCATGGCGTTGGCCAAGTCATTGACGAATGTGGAGGTCGCAGTGATGTGCCGTGAGTCAGACCAGGAAGTGCTGGCAGACTTGCTGGGCAATGATGTGCAGATCGTGGTGCAGAGTGGAGAAGGGCTCGCAGCAGCACTCAGCTCTGTTTTTCGGCGTTTCGCCTCGGCTGGTCGTCAGCGCGTTATCGCCTTCAATAGCGATAGCCCGCATCTGGCGCCATCTGTTCTCGACACTGCTTTCGAAACTTTGGTGATGCATGACGTAGTTGTCGGGCCAACCCACGATGGAGGCTATTACCTTGTGGGCGCCAAGGCAGCTCATCCGTCCCTATTCGAAGGAGATGGACTGGGAACGAGCAGCGCGCTTGACAGATTGCTGACCCGCACAAAGGCCCTGGAACTCTCAACCGGCTTCACAGAGCCGTTCTACGACATTGATGTTGCGGACGATTTGCTTCGGTTGGATCAGGAACTGCGGTTTGCTCCAGCAAAGGCGCCGCGAACGGCTGCCTGGTTCCTTGAGTGGAGAGAAACCGTGGCCAGCCTGGCTCCAGTCACGGAAAAGCTGTGAGGTTCACGGCAGAGCTTAGGCTCTACGGACTCGGCGCCATTTTGCTGTTGGCTTTGACGATTTGCTCGCACAAGTTCAGCAACCTGGGTTCGCCTTCTTTCATCATTTGGCTGGCCGTAGCCGGCATCGCATACTTGCTCGCAATGCGTGAGTTCTTCTCCACGCCCAAATTCCCGAGACGGGTCATTGTTATCGGATTGCTCCTGGCTGCTGTGTGGCATCTTTTGTTCCTGCTGAAGCCGCCGGGTTCAGATGACGACATTCATCGATATGTTTGGGACGGTCGCGTGCAGCGGTTCGGCTACAGCCCTTACGTTGTTATTCCCAGCGATCCTGCGCTTGCTGGCTTGCACACTACAGAAACCCGCACTTTGAATCATCCAGATTTACCCAGCCCATATCCACCAGGAGCGCAGCTATTCTTCCGCGCAGTAACGGCCATTCACGAATCTACCTTTGCGCTGAAAGTAGCATTTGTACTCTGTGACTTGGTGATTGTCTTTGTGCTGCTCGATGTCTTGCGGCTTAATCGGCTGGGAGAGCACTGGGTTCTCGCCTTTGCCTGGCACCCACTCCTTGCGACCGAAGTGGCGGGCAGCGGTCACATTGATATTGTCGGCGTGCTGCTGCTTTTGCTATCTGCCGCCGCGCTTGCAAGACGCTGGCGCGCTGCAGCAGCCGTGACATTTGGACTGGCTGTTTCGGTAAAATTTCTGCCGATCATATTGCTGCCGCTCTACTGGAAGCGTATCCGCATACGCGACGGCGCAGTGGCTGCAGTTGTCTTCGGGCTCATGTACGTACCATTTCTAAGCAATGGCCGGATTCCATTTGGCTCGCTTGGCACTTACGTGCATAGTTTCCGCTTTAATGATCCCGTGTTTGCAATGCTTGAGCGA
Organism: uncultured Acidobacteriaceae bacterium; assembly: GCA_964541925.1. Taxonomy (GTDB): domain Bacteria; phylum Acidobacteriota; class Terriglobia; order Terriglobales; family Acidobacteriaceae; genus Angelobacter. Next base: position 54,456 of record CAZISB010000021.1, read on the forward strand.
GTGATGACTCCACAGGTTGTAGCTGTGCTGGCAGTACTCGTCGGCTTTATTACTGCAATCTGGATGAGAAGAAGGTCCGCAGAATTGTCTCCAGACGCCTTTGCCTGGCCGATGGCAACAGCGCTTTTGTGTGCACCGGTTGTATATCCATGGTACCTGCTGTGGCTGCTGCCGTTCATGCGATCGCCCTCAACGCTGCCGGTCAGCATCTGGACATTGAGCATTGTCCCTACTTATTATGTTTGGCATCTGCGAGCACTGGGACGGCCGTGGATCGTTCCAGACTGGATTATGCTGCTGGAATACGGATTCGTCTTAATAGCTGCTGCAGTTGTTTCTTTGCGACGGATCACACGGTCAGCAGCACCAGAATTGTCAGCGAACCAGGTAGAGTGAAGGCAACTGCTTCTCATCTTTCCTGGTATCCACGAGCATTTGTGTGTCATCTTACAAGAGATTCGTTTTCATTTACTGAGGAGGATCCTCCATGGCAAAAGTGAGCCGTTCAACGACGATCCATTTTCTGGTTTTTAGTCTATTGGTATTTGCTACAACTTCCCGTGCGCAGACACACCCACCTATTGCCGAACAGATTGCCAAAGCTTATGGGCTTGATTCGTTTGGGCAAATTGATGCGATCCGCTACACCTTTAACGTGCAGTTTCCTGGCGTGAATGTCTCGCGTTCGTGGATTTGGGAGCCCAAGACCGGGCAAGTCTCCTATGAAGGAAAAGATAAAGACGGCAAGCCTGTAAAGGCTACATACGTTCGCTCTCAACTGAACAGCCAACCTGCCAATGTGAAGGATGAGATTGACCCGAATTTCGTTAACGATCAGTATTGGCTCCTCTTCCCGCTGCATGTTTCCTGGGACACCAGTGCCGACGTGCAGGATAAAGGCAGGCAAAAACTGCCGCTGGGAAAAGGTTCCGCCAGGCAAGTGATCGTGAAATACCCTTCGGAGCTTGGTGGCTACACGCCGGGAGACACTTGGGAACTATTCGTGGGATCAGACAACCGGGTAGAGGAATTCCGGTATCACCGGGGCGGACCCAAAAAGCCGAGTATTGTGATCACAACGTGGGCAGGCTACAAGAAAGCTGGTCCACTCCTTATCTCAACGGAGCACCGCGGCACGGCGGACGGCAAGCCAGCGCACATTTTCTTCTCCAACGTCGCCGTTAAGCTGGCAGGCTCAGACAGTTGGGTGGATGCGCAATAAGAGACTGGCATTATCAGGTAGCTAATTTGGTGGAGGCGGTGGGAGTTGAACCCACGTCCGAAAACGTCACTGGTCAAGAGCCTACATACTTAGTCCAGTTCACCCGGCGGGAGTTACCCCGCCAGATTCGCGTTCTGCGCTTAGAACGGACAAGAAACGCAAATCGCTAGCCCGTCAATTTTTCCGGAGGCCCCCGGACGTAGGGCCAACAGATGAGCCTACTGTGTGACGCCCTTTCACAGCCCGTAGGCGAAGCTGCGGAGAGCGGCTACTTAGTTAATTAAGCAGCGTATGCAAACTGGTTAGAGTTGGCAATTATTGTTTTTGCACCACTTACGGGGGAATGCGCCCCGGTATGCCTCCTGGCCGCAAGCATTTCCGTCGAAGCCGTGACGCCCCCATACGAACAATGTCTGGACCAGACATGTTGTCAAAGAACTGTACTTACCTTAGCCACGATTTGGGCTTGAGTCAATTTATTAGATGAGTGGAGCCTAACCGGCGATTCAAAGAGAAAGCCCACGCGCGGCGATCATAAGAGCTCCAAAGCCTAAGAAAAGAAACGCCTAATCGGCGGCCCAGCAACGCACCTCTGTGCCTACGGGGCGAACTGCCGGCTTCCCGCCCAGTACAACTTCAGCCGGATATGCAATCACTGAAGGCGACTCCTCCGTCTGCTTACGCGCCAGTGCGATCTCTTTTTCCATGCACTCCGCGTTGTTGGCGTTTTGTGCCTGGCAGCGGCCGCGGGCCAGGCTCTGCGCGCTCTTTTCGTAGCCCGATTTGCAATCGGGAGGGCCGGCATTTTCCAGGCCAAGGTCTTTTCTGATCTGTTCCCAGCATTCAGAGTGCCCGGGCTGAATGACACATTCGGCCTCCACAAGACGCTCGTACATTACAACCAGCTCGTGGTCAGCACGGGCGAGCAAACTGAGAGCGCCGTGGGCTGTGTCAGAGAAAATCTTCCTTCCGCTCCTGGCATCATAAACGGCAAAGCCCATGCCGCCGTTCACGCCGTCGTCGGCGTCAAAGAAAACGTAGTCGCCTTTTACGCCTTTGAAGTACCCGCTCCACTCGTCAGGATCAATCACGTTCTCTGTTTTGTCCTTCGCCTGGGTGCAGCGGGGAAGTTTTGCCTTTCCCGCAGGAACAATGGCGAGCCGTGAGGCTCCTTTTTCGCCCAGATCAACCTCCTTGACCATGAAAGAGCTGAAGTAATAGCAGCGCACATGGGCGCGAACTCCGGAAGAGAACTGTGATGCGCCCAGATCGACGGTCCGGGTGCGCACGGGCTTGTCAAACGATGCCGCCCAGGAAGACGAAACCAACAGCAAGACAGCCAGCCAGCGCAGCTGCATAAAGTTCTCCTCCTTGCGAGAATGGGACGGAACGCCCGAATCGGCGCTTGTGAGTATTCACTCGCTACAGCCGAGGTGGTTCTCCCCAATTCCGCGCTGGCTTCAAGATATACTGCAAAAAGGACAAGCCGTCGATTTTTTGCATCCTCGCCGGGAACTGCGCGTCCAATTCACTTATGCCAATGGTGGAGTCTCGAACCTTGGAAACACAGTGTGTTCCATTCTCGCGTATTCCCCACACCACCCGCCTTTTTGACGACTATCTCCATCACTTTGACAAATTGTGGGAGTTTTATGCGCGCCCTCCCTTGAGCCACGACTGGTGGCAGGACGAGATCAAAAAAATCCAATATCCTGATGCGCGGCGCAAACAGGTAGCGGCAATCCTGGAGCGACAGAACCGCGAGTTTGGCGCCGGGGAAAAGACGCTGGCGAACATCCAACGCCTGCGTGAGGGCGCTCCGGCCGTGGTTACCGGGCAGCAGGTAGGGCTGTTTGGCGGGCCGCTGTTTTGCATTTTGAAAGCGCTTACAGCAGTAACGCTGGCAGAGAAGGCTGGCGCAGTGCCGGTCTTCTGGATGGCGACTGAAGACCACGATTTTGAAGAGATCAACTCAGTCAACTTTCCCGCCGGCGATCATCTACAGAGATTCTTCGTAAATGTGACTCACCAGGAGGGCGCGCCGGTGGGCACGATTGCTTTCACTGACGAGATAACAGCTGCCGTCGCTCAGGTAGAAGCGCTTTTTGGCCGCTCTGAGATCAGCGAAATCCTGGCAGCCAGTTATCGTAAAGGTGAGACCTTCGGCACGGCCTTCGCAAAGTTCTACGCCCGCGTATTGGCCGAGTTCGGCATTATCTTTCTCAACCCACTTGATCCTGAGCTGCACCGCATTGCACAGCCGGTGTACCATGCGGCGCTGGAAAAGTCAGATGAGATTAACCAGGCGCTGCTCCAGCGCAATCAGGAGCTGGAGGTTGCCGGTTACCACGCGCAGGTGAAGGTCACGCCGTCACACACGTTGTGTTTCTATCTGGAGGACGGCGTAAGGACGCCGGTGCGGCGCCATGGTAGCGAATTTTTTATTGGAGAGCGCAAGCTGAGCGCAGCGGAAATCACGGCCGAGACGGAACGATGTCCGGAGCGCTTCAGCGCCAACGTGCTGCTGCGGCCGGTGGTCCAGGATTGTCTGTTGCCGACACTGGCATATATCGGCGGTCCTGCAGAGATCGCCTATTTTGCCCAAATTGAAGTTGTTTATCGCAAGATCACCGGACGCCTCACCCCGATTCTTCCCCGCATTTTTGCCACGCTGATTGAACCCCGGCAGGCCAAGCTGCTTGACCGCTACCAGCTCGAATTGACCGATCTTTTTGCCGGCCCGGAGAAATTCCGCGAGCTTGTAGCTTCGCGCGCGCTGCCGCAGAGCATATTGAAGAGTTTTGATTCGGCGGAAGAGCATCTAGAGCACGCGCTTGCTCAGATTCAGCAGCCGCTGGAAAAGCTGGACAAGACGCTGGTGGACGCAGCAGAAAATGCAGGCTCAAAGATGCGCTACCAGTTGCAGGCCTTGCGCGACAAAGCGGCCCGCGCCGAAGCGCGCAAGAATACTGAGGTCCTCCACCACGCAGACGAACTCATTACTGCGCTCCATCCGAACAAAGAATTGCAGGAAAGGGAAGTGGGCGCGGCGTACTTTCTGCTCAAATACGGCACAGCGGTTTTCGATCAGATCAAAGAGCAAGTCCGATTGGACTGTGCAGGCCACCAGGTGATTGCGATTGGAACTTCTGGTGATCGGAAAGCCAGCTCTGCTGATTAAACGCAGATTGCCGGCAGATCTCACAACGTCTCCAGAAGATGTTTTCCTACAGTGAAAGCAATATTTCACTCATCGTGTCACTGTCACGCCTGACGTAATGATCCCACCGGCGCTGGAGCGGATCGTGGTCAGCGGCGGAGAGGGAACATTTGTAAGCGTTAGAGCAAACACGCCGACTGCAAATGGAATCACAGGCCCCATTTCAGCAGTGTAGGGCTGTCCGGTTGCTGGATTAATAGTTGGATTTTCGCCGTCAGGGCCGGCAAGAGTTGCAAAAAGTCTTATACCGGGCGTGACATCGCTCACGTTAATCACCACTGTTGCCTTTCTCTGAATATATGTAATTCCACCCAGGATGATGGTGTCTTTCACCGGATTCACAACCACAGTTACGGCGGTAGAGCTGCGGGGAAGGCCGGTGGTGGAACTGCTGGCTGTGACTGTAAAGGCGAGAGACTGCTGCGCACCAGCGGCCGGCACAGTAGGAGCGACAAAGGTCTGAACAGAGCCGTCAGTCGCGCCAGGTGCGAGAACAACGGCAGGACCAGCGGTCTGAACCCATGAATAGTTCAGAGTGCCGCCGCTGGGATCTACGCCGCTTGCAGTGAGCGTCACGTTCTGTGCGCTCGCGATAGGGTTTGCCGGAGCAGAGCTGGCAAAGACTGAAGGTGCTGCGCCCAGCGGTGGAACTGCGATTGGAATGCTGATGGCCGTGGTGCTGGCAGCAGTAGAGTTGTTTCCGCCAACGGTCAACGCAAAAGTAAGGCTGAGCGGAGCGGAGACAACGGGCGCAATGAAGCTGGCGGCCGCGCTGGTGGGATTAGTAATCGTAACCACCGGGTCCCCTACGTTTACGACTTGCACCCACTGGAACGGACCCGCAGCCGGGATGCTGCCGGCGGAGTTGAGCGTCACCGTCATGCCTGCGGTGATTGGCGCGCCAGTGCTGGTGAAGCCTGCCACTGCATTGGCAGCCCTGCCTGGAGCAGTGCTTGGCGTGCAGACAAGGGCTGGTGTTCTGTCACTGGGAAAAGGATTGAGCTGCCCGATGGATTGGGTCGGCTGAGGAGCTGGCGTTTCTGCGCGCCGCGCATTGAGCTGTATCAGCTGGCTATCTAAAACAGTGCTGGGCACAGGCCACGGACCGGTGCCGTTGATGAGAAATGGCATGTCATAAAAATTCGACTGTGGCGGCAGTCCGCCTGAAATCAGGTTTTCAGGGAAGACGAACTGCGAGTTTGCCATTTGGTACGAGTTATAAGCGATGCCATTGTTGTTGAAGCCGGAAACTGTACCGCTGACCTGCACGCCAATATATTGCGTGGGAGGCAGGAAGGTGCCGCCGTTTGGAGTGAAGCGCCAACGGCCTCTTTTTCCGACCAAAGGAAAGCCCTGCTCCACCGGAAAGTTTGAAACCCAGGTCGGAATGCGAAAAACGAGATTGCCATTGCAATCTATATCAATAGCTGAGATGTCCACGTTGCGAAGCGGGTCAGTCATCATGCCTTCAACCACAGCTCGCCGAATTGCCTCTTGCGGGAATGACGGCGCAGGAGCGGTGTTGCCGGTTCCTTGCAGCAACACGCTAATCGCGACGTAAGCAGGATCAGTGGCGGGAGCGGTGAAGATGCCAAGATTTGCAACCACTTCTGTGGCTGATAGGAACGGCATGCCCTTGTCGTCGAGTTCGAGCGTTCCTTTAACGGAGACAAAATCGCCAACTTCAAACGGAGCTTCAGTGTAAGGATCTTGCGGGAATGGATTGTCGAGCCCGGGCGCTGCCCCGGGAGCGTTCATGGTGTAAATAGATTTGATTAGGCCAAGGTCATCTCGCGGGCGGTTGACTTCAGGGCACTGCGGATCGTCGTACCCGCTGAGGTACGGATCAGGTATGCCGGAGTTGGTGACGCCATCGGGCAGCAGCACTGCCCATTTGCCGGGAGCAACACGCGGAATGCACATGGGATAGCCCGTATCAGAGCGCACTGTGGGATTGTTTTGATCGGCGCTGAAACGGGTGTCAGCCGACTGGCCGATGCTGTAACGACCTTTGTTCCAGAGCCTTCCGGTCAGATCAGTGATCTGCAGTGCTGGATCATTGAGCTGAACGCGGCGCCCGTTGATGGTGAGACTGCCATCAGCGTAGTTGACTGACTCCACATAGCCGACGAATCCATTGGCAGACTGCTGCGAGATGAATACCAGGCCAGCAATATAGCTGCCTTTTACCACATTGCCCTGTATGTGAGCTTCATAGGTACCGGGAAGGCGGACGCTATCAGTGAGTGCAAGGCCGCTTTCGCCGGCAACGCCGGTAGGATTGTTTTCAAAAATTTCTTCCCACGTAATTATTTTGTTGGGAAAGACCACGAGCGTGTTCTGCGGGATGCGAATTGTGCCATTGTTCACCTGGATCCACCCGCCAGAAGTTTTGCAGGCGACCGGCACAGGAGGAGCCGGGACCGGCGTGGGAGTAGGAGAAGGCGAGAGGGGAGTGATGCCCAGGGAGGTATCGAGCGCTACGGTCTGAGTGGGCGCGCACATGGAATCAACCGTGGCGTATTGGATGAAGCCCAGCGTGTCAAAGCCAAAGGGTGTAGTTTGCCTGGGCTGAACCGTGGCGATGGGAGCCGGCGTGGGTGGCACTGCTGGCTTTGGAAATTGTGCCTGAGCTACCACGGCGAAGAGCAGCGGCAGAGCCATCACTGCGATTCTGAAATTACGTGTTAGTTGCTTGTAAGCCCTCATTTACTGAAACTCCTTCAAATCCGATCTGCTGGTCTCCTGATGTCTTCTACTGGTTCGTTTCTTGCTTTCCGCGCGTGTTCCCGTTCATGCGCGCCGGCGATTGCTAATGCTGGTTCTTGAGCAGGTTCTCCAAAAATGTTGGTAGTGGTTTGCCGCCGTTTTTTCCGACCGCCGGAAGCTCCATGAGTTGGGTCGTCGCCTGTCCAGGATGGTCCGGATCTTGTTGTACCGGGTAGCCACTCGCGTCAGCAGGATGGCCGTTCGGAGTGAAGAACTGCGGATGATCGAATGGCGCTGATTGCGCAACGGTGCGAGGGTCAGTTAGTCCATTGCGCAGGAAATCCACGAGGTCCTGCTTCTCCTGCAGTGTGAAGCCGATGGGCGCGATGTCCGGGTCCATGATGCCGATCTCTGTGACCGTGGTGAAATCGCCGCCGCGGTTATAGAACTCAACCACCTGCTCAAGCGTGAGCTGGCTGCCATTGTGAAAATAAGGCGCCGTGAGCGCTACATTGCGCAGTTGCGGAGCCTTGAAGAAGCCGGTGCGCGCAATGTCGTCACCGCAGCTCAGCGGCGCCTGGGTAATGCCGTCGCCGGGGCGGCCGGGGATCATGATGGTGATGGAAGAATCGTTGCAGACACGCTGACGCTGGAACTCACCGTTAGAGAGCGGCAGTCCTGCAACTGGATCGGCGCCGGCAAGCCCTGCATCCTCAGCGCCGGGCCGCACGCCGATGTGGTAATAACCAGTGTCATAGACTCGGACTTGCAGATCGCCCATGATCATGCGCTCAAGAGGGTTTGGGCCAACGGTATCCACCACAGCGTTGGAAAGCTCAGGTCCGCCGTGGCAGACGACGCAGCGGCCTTTGGTCTGGAAGAGCAACAGGCCGTGCAGTTGCTGATCGGTAAGAGGCGTGGGGCCGACGGAGTAGTTGATCCGCACGGGAACACTGGAGACCGGCGGATCTTCAAAATTTATGACGATGGTGCCGCTGGCGTAGTCAACAGTTCCGTCCACTCCGGTGCCAGTGAAGCGGCCGAAGCCGTTATCAAAGGCATAAACATCCTGATCACTGAAGTCGAACTGTGGGTTCAGCGAGATGACGGAAACGGTGTAAGGAGTGAGTCCCGGAGCCAGTTGAATGGTGTAAGAGCTGGTGCGGTTGTCGCCAGTCAGGGTGTAGGTCTGTTGCTGTTCAAGGTATTTATCGAGCGGCGTCTGGTCAGCGATGAGCGTGCTTTCATACATCTGAATGGCAACTCCCCAGAAGAGCGAGAAGTTGTATTCCATCTGGCTGTAATCGGTAGTTGCGGAGGGACAAGCTTCCAGCTTTGCTGGGTCAACCTTTGCTGCAATGCTGCCATCCGCGGCCACGCAAAGATGCAATGAGAACTGCCACCACTCGGGCTGGAAGGCCTTCTGGATCAAGGCGGCATAATTTGTGTTCAGGCCTTTACTGGGGGCGACGGAGAGGGAGCCGAGCACGCTGTCAGTGGGATCAACCAACTGCTTGCCGAGCGGCTTGCGCGCAAGCAGCTTTTTGCCGACCTGATGGAAGTTGCGGTCGTCGGCGGACATCTCGACTGCGCTCAAGATCGGCCCCAGCGACTGCGAGCAGAGCGCCGAGTTCTTCATGTTGACCAGCGCGGGGCCAAGCTGCGTGCCGGTTTGATCGGTAACCATCAGGTGAGACTGGCCGTCACGCGCGCCGAACGGATTGGCGCCGTTGCAGACGTTCTGTGCGCGGCCGTCCCAGAAGTTGCGGAAGTTGAAGACCGCATCTACCACGCTGGGAGTGTTGCGTCCTGTGACCTTACGAGTATTGATCCGCTTTGTGGCGTCACTCGGATCGGCGAATGAGAAGACGGGATCAGGAACAGAGGTGATCTGCTCAATGCTGCCGGTAATAACCGGAAGGGGAACTGGAGTTCGTGTCGGCGTTGGGGTTGGATTGTTTCCTTGCGGAGGGTTATGTGGCGTGGTTATCGGGGGAGACGGAGGAATCCGGAGATTTGGACCGACTCCATTGGGCGAACGTGTAAAGCCTGCGTCATTGCCAGGATTGATTTCAGTACTGTTTCCAGCCGGCTGGGGCACAATTCCGGAAGGCGTGGGCAAGACAAGAGGTATGGTGGTGGTGACAACGATCTGGTCATGCGTGTTGGCGAAGACACCCTGTGAGCCGGTGACGTCATTTACGTCTGAGATGAGATTCACGCCTTGGTCAACATCGGAGAGCTTGTGGAAGGGATAATCGCCATCGTGAAAGCCGCCAAAGCCTGAGCCCGGAGTGCCTGGATTCAAGTGATAGTTTGGGGCGGAGCCAACTTGAAAAGTGTTATCGCCGCCCGGCTGGCCGGGATTGATCTGATTGATGCCCCGACTGTCAGCACCAGCGTTGAAGTGGCAGCTTGCGCAGGCCTGAGTATCGTCACTGCCGGCCTGCATGTCCCAGAAGAGAGCTTTGCCTAGCTGAATGGCTGCGGTCTTGTCAGCAAGGATTCCTTCCATGCCGAAAACCGTTGGCACTGGAACGGTGGATAGAGGAGCAAGCGGACGAAGAGGAATTACTACGGTGGACGCGTGACCTGCGCTCTGCGCCTGTACATGGCCAAAGTATCCAATTGCTATTACGACTGCGACTACCGACGCAAAGATCGGCAGGATAGCAGGCCGCCCGGAAGACCGTGTCATCAGATTTCTCCTAGATCAATGCGTGACAGAGGGTGCTGATGGTGTCTACCCCAAGTACACGCGCAAGGCGGAAATTCCCGCCAAATCGAAAACTCATTCCTGATGTGGAGTGTGCGCAGGCCGGGCTGGTAAAAACGCCGCTAGGCAGCGGGTGACCGATAAGGCAGCTGGGAGTTATCCGAAGAGCTCACGCTAGCGGGTGCTGGCCAAATGGTCCCTCAACTTACCTGCCAGTTCAGGGCCGTTGCACGACGGTCCACCCAGGAGCCTGAAAAACTTGCGTTTCAGTATTGATGTTTTCGGCGGGAACTGATCTGTGGAATCCGATCAGCGCGTGAGATGACCCGGAAAAAGAACATCAAATCGTCGCCAGAGTGAGGATGGACTTTGGTAATTAGAAGCGAATTAGAGGAAAATTAGATTTTTTAAGAATGCAATCAAAAGTGGGAGAGACGAACACGCTGAGTCGTTAACCATAAACGTCACGGCAAAGTTAAAAATGTTAATGATAATTTCAAGTGTTACTTGAGAATAACTTTATAAATCATTGAAAAATAATTATATAATACAAAAATATAATGGCGTAGAATGCTGCTTGAAAAATAACTAAATAATTAGTTACTATTTGCTATTCCACGCGTCAAAGAATAGACAAAGGAAAATCTCTCAGAGCAACGAGGAGCACAGGGGAGTGCCGCCGAAGAAATCGCCGACATTGACAGAAGCCGAGTTGAGGCTGATGGAGGTGCTATGGCAGAAGGGACCAGTGACTGTCCATAGCATTCTGGAAGCGCTGCCACCGAAGCCAGTGCTGGCGTACAACTCTGTTCTGACGACGATCAGGATCCTGGAGAAAAAAGGCTATGTGCAGCACATAAAAGAAGGACGTGCGCACGTCTATATGCCGCTGGTGGGCAGGGAAGAGGCGACGCGGTTTGAGATCAGGAATCTGGTTGGACGGTTCTTCAAGAACTCTCATGAGCTGCTGCTCCTGAACATTCTGGAAGATAAGAGCATCACCGCCGACGAGCTTGGCCGTTTGAAGGAGCTATTGCAGGGAAGCGGAGAAAAGACGGCTGAGGGAAAAGAGCAGAACGCGCAGCAACGCAGGGGGCAGGCATGAACTTGATGCACCTTGCTTCAGTTGCTGCAATGGTCATGGAATTTCCTGCAAGGCTTTATTGGATTGCCGCCACTGCTTCTGAGCGCTTGCTCTTCAGTTTGGAAGTGGGCACGCTTCTGGCGGTGATTGTGTGGCTGCTGCTGCGGATGTTTCCAAAAAAAGATTCGCGGACGAGCTTTGCCGTGTGGTTTGCAACGCTGGTGACCACAGCGGCGCTGCCGGTAGCGAGCTTGTATCTGAGTTCCACAAGGGGAGCTGTTGAGCGCTCATCGGGCGCTGTGGTGATGATTTCAGCGACGTGGGCCGTGTACCTCTTTTTCGCGTGGTTCAGCCTTGCGAGCATTGGTTTAGCGCGAGTGGCAGTTGCGTTGTGGCAGGTGTTCAGGTTGCGGAGAGAGTCGGCTGCGTTGGATGCGCAGGTTCTGGATCCTGAGCTAAAGAATCTGATTGAAGAATCCAGGCATGGACGCTCTGTGGAGCTGCGCGTTTCACGTCAGCTGGAAGTACCGACCGCGATTGGCTTCTTCAAACCCGCGATCTTATTGCCGGAATGGCTGCTCAAGGAAACTCCGGTGGAAGAGCTGAAATACATTCTTCTGCATGAGCTGGCGCACTTGCGGCGGCGCGATGACTGGACCAACCTGGCGCAGCAGATTGTAAAGGCGCTGCTGTTCTTTGTGCCCAGCGTCTGGTGGATTGAGCGCAGGCTGGAGCTGGATCGCGAGATGGCGTGTGATGACGCGGTTCTGGCGCAGTCAGGTACGCCACACGGATATGCGGAGTGCCTGGCGAGAGTTGCCGAGCGCAGCTTTATGCGCCGCCAGCTGGCACTGGCGCAGGCGGCAGTGAGCAAGTTGCGTCAATTGACGGTGCGGGTGGCGAGGATTCTTGATCCGAACCGGCAGCAAGCCACGCCGATGTGGAAGCCAGCGGTTCCAGCGGTTGTGGTTGTGGCAGGGCTGTGCGCGTTTACGGCTTCGCAGTCGCCGCGGCTGGTTGGATTCAGCGATGCGCAGCAGTCAATGGCCGCTTCCGCGGGAGAGTCGCAGCATGCGGCAGTTGGGAGCTTGGCGCAGAGTTCGATGGGCGCAAAGGCAGTGCCGCCGGTGATGATGTCGCAACCGGCTGGTGATGGGCAGGCCAAGTTTGTTGCGGCAAGCTTAAAGACTTCTGATGTCGAGCATGAGAATAAAAAAGCTAAGCGGACCGATACGCTCAAGGTAAAGAGGGAAGCGCCACACAAGTTGCGAGCAGATAAGCCAGAACTGCTTACGCTGACGAACCTGCGGGCAGAAAACAAGATCCCGCGAGGGCTAGCGGTGCTACCGGGGCTGGAGAGAGCGCAGCCTGAGTATGTAACGGTGCGCGAGGAATTGACGATCGTGGTGGCGCAAAGAGGCGATGCGCCGCCCGAGAGCTGGCATGTACGGGTGGTCACGATCAGCGTGACGCAGTGGAAGCCACAGAAACAAATTCCGAAGAAAATCTAAAACCAGTAACCGGATCAGAAGGGGATTTTCTGGTTCGCAAAAACTAAACAATTAGTTGTAGGGCAAATTTAAAAGACGAGCACGAAATTTGAAATTGATATCGCAATAAAAATTATGGAGATGCAAGCAATGAAGAATTTGATGGAGCAATGGAAACCGTTTCTGAAGAGGAAGACCGCGGCAGCAGTTTTGGCACTGGTATTTGCAGCCTCATTTGGGAGCTACGAAATCATTAAACCGGCAGCCGCAAGTGCAGCGAGCGCTGCACCCGCAGCTACGGCACTTGACGATAACAGCGTAAGCGCGATCAGCGCGCTGGATAACGCAATGGAAACGCTGGCGGCGCACGTTACGCCGGCGGTGGTGAATGTGACGGTGACGTCAAAGGTGAAGCAGCAGCAGATGTCCGGCGCCGACCAGGATGAGATTCAGCGGTTCTTTGGACCGTTTTTTGGGCCGCAAGGTCCGCGCGGACAGCAGATGCGTCCTTCACCGCGCTATGAGCATGGGTTGGGCAGCGGAATCATCATCTCTCCCGACGGATACATCGTCACCAACAACCATGTGGTAGAGGGCGCAACTGATATAAGGGTGACTTTGAATGATCGGCGAGTCCTTGCGGCGAAGTTGATCGGCACGGATCCGCTGACCGATCTGGCTGTGATCAAGATCAACGGCAGCAACTTTCCGAGCCTCCCCTGGGGTGACTCGCAGGCGCTCAAGCCGGGACAAACTGTCCTTGCTTTTGGCAATCCGTTTAATTTCCGATTCACCGTAACTCGCGGTATTGTGAGTGCGCTAAACCGCCCCAACCCGTACTCTGACGATCCGCGCAAGCCTGGCGAGTTCATCCAGACCGACGCTGCCATTAACTCCGGCAACTCCGGCGGACCGCTGGTGAACGGACACGGTGAAGTTGTAGGCATCAATACGTTCCTCATCTCGCCTTCAGGCAGCTTTGCCGGCATGGGATTCGCGATTCCTACGCAGATCGCCAAGCCTGTAGTTGCCACGCTGCTCAAGGAAGGAAAAATTGAGCACGCGCGTATGGGTGTCGCCATCAATGACGTTACTCCTGAAAACGCGACTTTCTTCCATCTGAATAATGCCAGCGGCGCACTCATCAGCCAGGTTGATGCTGATTCGCCTGCCGGCAAAGCGGGTGTGAAAGTTGGCGACATCATCACCGAACTCAACGGCAAGAAGATGGAAAACTCCGGTCAGCTTCAGGCCGCAATCAGCACGCAACGGCCCGGCGACAAAGTCACCCTCGGCATCTTCCGTGACGGCAAGACCCTTAGCCTTCCGGTCACGCTTGAGTCCATCAACAAGAAGTCTGAAGAAGCTTCCAACTCGGGCGCTGGCGCCACGCACGGCAAAGCGCGTTGGGGCGTTGCACTGCAGAACCTCACGCCTGATCTGCGCGATGAGCTGCAGCTTCCCAATGACGTCAAAGGCGTTGTGGTGAGTGACGTTGTTCCCGGCAGCCCGGCTGACAACGCGGGGATCACTCGCGGTGACGTGATTCTTGAAGTTAATCGCAAACAGGTTCAGAGCGCCGATGACGTTAAGCGCGAACTGGGCGCAGTCCCGGCAGGCAAAGACGCCATGGTGCTCATCTGGTCGAACGGAGGCAGCACCTTCCGCGTGATGCACGCTGCTGAGGCCGGCTCTGAACAGAACGGCGACTAATCAGCTTTTCCTGATGGAGGTGACTGGCGCACTCACTTGAACGAAGAGTGCGCCTTTTTTTCAAGCTGACTAACAAGTACATTTTAAATCAATTGCATCTGGCGGGCCGTAAGCAAGTGCGCGTATTCTTCAACGCGAAAAATCGTTTTAAATCGTTTTTGGATTCTATACACCTTCTGCTCAATTTGCGTACTATATTCCGCAATAATCCGGCCCATGTTCGTTCAAATCTCGGAGGGTACTCATGCGTCATCTAGTCATTGCTTGCATTGTCGCTGTCCTGCCGATAGGTTTGCTGCCTGCGCAGCGAAAGCCGCCTGAGCTCAAGACCATTCCTGACTCCATCAATTTCATCTGGAAACAGGTGGAGCATGATTTCACGGCGCTGGCTGACGCCATGCCGGAGGACAAGTGGAATTTCAAGCCCACGCAGGGAGAATTCAAAAATGTCCGCACCTTTGCCGAGCAGGTGAAGCACGTGGCCTGCGCCAATGAAGCATGGGCCAAGCAGATGTCGGGCGAGAAACCTCCGCCGCGATGCGACCTCGGCGGACCAAATCCCGCTAAAACCAAGGCCGAGATTATGGCCTATCTTAAAGATTCGTTTGCTTTAGTTGATAAGGCCATTGCCGACACTACAGCAGACAATCTCCTGCACGCGAATCCCGGCCCATACTGGGGTCACAATCGTCTTTCCGCGTTAACGGCGACGGTGTGGCACATCTCTGACCACTACGGTCAGCTCGTCGAGTATCTGCGGATGAACGGCATTGTGCCGCCTGCGAGCATGTGACTTGCTGTTAAAAAAAATGCCGAGCACGCTATTTGCGCACTCGGCAATTCAGATCACCCGATTACCCGATCACCAGATCACGGCGATCCGCTAGAACCTCCACACCACGCCGCCGGAATAGCGGAAGCTGTTCTGGTTGTTGTTGGGGCTGGCGCCGAAGCCGGAGGCCAGCGCACCCACGGAATTGAAGTTCGTGCGCACGAAATCAATTTGCGCTGCGCGAATGGCGAAGTGGCGCGAGATGCCGATATCGACACCGCCGCCAAACGCCATGGCTAAAGCCGTGGAGCTTTCCAGCGGGACAGAGGCTCCGCCAATGATCGGCACGCTTACACCGGCGCCAAGGCTCTGGTGCGCCGCGCCGAACAACGCGTGCGCGAACACCGAACTCTTGCCGAAGCTGGTGCTGACGGTGGGGCCGAACAAGTACTGA
>CAZISB010000022.1:0-64959 GCA_964541925.1 uncultured Acidobacteriaceae bacterium
CTCGCTCAGGATTTCGGCTGCGGGCTCAGACGCCCGCAAAACGCCTCAAGTTCGAATCTCTCCGGGCGCGCCATCAAATGAATCAGTTGCTGCATTATTGTTTCGTTCGGTTGCAAGCAAATCAGGCCCACAAAGCTTCCGAGCGGGTTTGGTGTCCAGGGCTTCTCTGCTCAAAGAGCTCAGCATCGGTCTGGCGCAGCCGCTTCAGCAGGTCCTCCCAAAGGGTTTCAACAATGGGAATCCTGGCTAGTTCGTTCTTGGTCGCCATCGCGTGCTCCGTCTTTATTCCATGAGCTGAAAGCCCCGTTGCCTGGGCCGCGGCCGCAACATTGATATTGCGCTGGCACATGCCTTCCAACAGGATCATGCGAAACAAAGCGGACTGTATGCTGGGACCGCTGGTGATGGCGCCGTGGTTGGGCAAAAGCCAACAGGCTTCTTACCCAGCGCCTCGGCAAATGGGCGCACTCGGTCTTCAGATTGGGCCAGGCCGGTGAACTCCTCATCGACAATTGCAATATCGTTCGCCAACAGACAACTTTCCTGATCATACGTCTGTGGCAGTTTTCTGAACGTGGTCCAGGTAACAACATTGGGCGGATGGGTGTGCGCCACTGCCGCAATATGAGGGTTGTAACGGTGAATTACGCCGTGCAGATGAATGGTCTCATTCACATAGGGCTTTACTGTAGGATCATGCTCCAGCACGTTCCCAGCAAAGTCCATGGTTAGAACGTCGGCAGGGTTCATGGTCGCGAACGAAGGGCCGTAGCGGTTCACCAGCATACGATTCTCGCCAGTGGCAATGCTCAAATGTCCAGCATTGCCAACACTGAGGCCGAAGCGATACAACAACCGCGCGGCACAGCAGAGATCAAACTTCAATCCGTTCACGTCCATAACTTTCCTCCGACATTCATTTCACCGCAGGCAAAGCGGCAGCAGCCTATTTTTCTTCTTCCAGATATTTCACCAAATGCATGTAGTCTTCCCGCGCGGGCAGGAAAAAGTCCAGGTTCATCACCGGCTCGGTGCCGAGTGGCTCAATGTAATGGACCACGCCTGCCGGGATCACAAGAAAAGAACCGGGACCGACTTCGTGCCCGATCTCCCCTACATGGTAAATGGCACGGCCGCTCACGATGTACGCCATCTGCTCAAAGGTGTGGCTGTGCGGGTTCAATTTCATGCCGGGATGGCACTCATTCATCACCATCATCATGTCTTTCCACTTGAAGCCCTTGCGACTGATGCCGGCGCGCACAACCTCAGAAGGAATCTGGTTCCAGTGGTAGGCTCTCCCGCTCGCTTTCTGCTCTGTCTTGGTGCTCATCGGTTATGCTCCTTTCCTGGCCGGGAGTCGCCGTTCGGCGGCTTCTTCCAGCCCCAGCAATGCTTCTGCATTTTTCTTGATCATGAATTCGATCTCGTGCTCTTTGATTCCGATGTCCAGCAACTTCTCCACGGTATAGCGAAGGCCTTCGACGGGCAGTGGATTGTTCTTCTGGCCCAGATCGGAGCCGAGCAGCGTGCGCTCCGGTCCGACGAGTTCAATCCAGCGCTTGAGCCGGTCGAAATTCCAGAAGTGAAATGTTGATTCGGGATGATACATGCACATGGAGTGCTCAATGTAAGCGCCCAGCCGGACAAATTCCTGAACGTCCTGCTCACTTGCGTCAATCACAAAATCAGGATGGTTGATCAACATTCGGCGAACGCCAACTTCTTTGGCAGCGCGCAAGAGCGCCAGTGCTTCAGGGACGGAGACGTGGCCAGAGGACAGAATGGCATCGGCTTCAGCGATCAACTCAAGAATAGTCCGCGCCTGGGGAAGAAGTTCGCCTTTTTCGTCCAGCACCTTTACCGGAATATCCGGCAGCTCGCGACCCACCTGCGAAGGAAACTTCATGTGCGGCTGTGCTTCATGGTGTTTGATGTGATTGACTGACGAGATCGTTGGGAACCAGACAATCTTTCCGCCCAGCCGCAGCGTCATGTCCACAATGTAAGGATTCAGTCCGCCAACGTAGCTGTTGAGGACCACGCCGCCAAAAACCTGCACCGGAATGTCTTTGAGATCGTGGGCCTTGAGCGGGACCAACTCAGGCGCCGTGGTGTGATGATGGCTCTTGATAACAATGGCGCGCATGCCGGCCTGGGCGGCCTGCTGCGCCGCTTCTACCGCGTCAATGCGACGGGGAAATAATGATGGCGAGGGATGAATATGAAGATCAATTGATCCTTGCAGAAGCCGAGTTACCGCGTCCATGGGCCGCTCCTTAAATCGTTTTGCAAAAAACTGCATTTACCACTGATTCACACTGATAACACTGATCAAACCAATGCTTCGCGCGCATGTATCTACTGACAAACTGGCCTTTTCTTGTCAGTGTCATCAGTGTTCATCAGTGGTGAGATTTGCCTTTGTGCAAGCCTCCTCAAACCACTACCAACCAAATCCGGGCAAGCCTGCATCCTGAGACGATCCCCAGGGCTCCAGGTTTTCCGCCCCAGGTTCCACGCCTGCTGCCAGCTTGCGGTATCCACGATCGAAATACAGCAACGGGTCCGGCGCGCGGTCTGTGAGCTCGCATTCCAGAACACGGCCAACAAATATCACGTGATCGGCCGCGGGAATTGCCTGCTCCACTGTGCACACAAACCAGCCAAGAACGTCCGTCAAAACCGGGAGCTCACTTTGCGAATGCCGGGAAAACTGGACACCATCAAAGTGCGACGTGCGCGAGGCGAATTGTTCCGCGTATCGTCGCCCGCGATGCGGCAAAAGATGCACAGCGAACCTGCCGCTTTCAGCGATGCCCTTCGCCGTTCGCGACCCGGCGGTAACTGAAATCAGAAGCGAAGGCGGCGTTGCTGAAACGGAACAAACAGCGGTGGCCGTCAATCCGACCGGCTCACCGGCAAGAGAACTCGTAATCACGGTCACGCCGGAGGCCAGGTGCCGGATAACATCGCGGAAGTTGGCCGCGTTTGCGCCCTCTACGCGCGATGAGCTGTTCGCGCCCTCATGCGGTGACATGGCTCTTCTCCCGGGCGGCTGCGTCTTTCTCCTGTTCCCGCTTGTCCCATTCGGCTGTGCGTTTGGCAAAATCCCATACCCGGTCTTTCAATTCCTGCTGGCGTGGATAGTTCTGGTAGCGCAACATCGCCAGCCGCCACGGATCGCCGGAGAAGTAGCGCTCGTAAAGCGTCTGCCGTCCGGCAAAAGAAGAACACGAGACGTCCCAGGCGATGCGGAAGAGTTCAATGCGCTTGTCAGCGGGAATCGTGGCGCCCTGGTAATAGCGCTCCACGTCGGCAGCTCGTTCGCCCATGAGCTCTTCATGACTGGGAACCATCACCAGGCCGCTTGCGCCAAGAATCTGGATGATTTCCACCAGCCGGGGATAGAGCTGCGGGAAGAGCGTCCGCACGGTAAGCAGCGGCTGCTCGTTCGGCAACACGGTGCCGTTGGGGCCAGGCACACAATCCACTTCTGAGGCGCGAATGCAACTGCGCACCAGCTCCACGGTGTTGATCATGTCGTGGATATGGTTCTGCACGTGTTGAAAGCCGCCAATCCCGACCGCGTCCGCCATGTTCAAAGCCACGCCGAGCATGAACTCAGCCTTGGCCAGGTTCTTGGTGGCGAATTGGTGCATGATCTGGTTCATGGCGCCGGTTTCAGCGAACATGCCGTTGCCCAGCTTCGGTTCCTGATAGATGAAAACGCGCTCCCAGGGAACTAAGACCTTATCGAAGATGGCGACACAGTCCATCTCATCCAGGCGCGCGGAAAACGGGTAATCCTGGACGCGCCCATCGCGCGGCGTGATGGCCGGACGGCAGATGAAGCGCAGTCCTTTCGTTGCCATCGGAATGGAGAAGGCGAAAGCGTATGGCCGCGCTTCATCCGAAAGCTGCAGAAACGTGGAAGGAAAGACTGCAATATCGTTGGAAAATGGGGCCAGTGTGGCGATCATGCGTGCGCCATGCACCACGATCCCGCCATCGGTCTCCTTCACAATGGCTGCCGCCGTATTCTGCTGGTGCACCGGCTTGGAACGGTCCGTCTGCGGGTTTATCAGCGTGTGCGTGAGCGCCAGGTCGTTGTTGCGCAGATATTCGTAGTAGTTGCGAATATTTTTCCCGAAACGCTCTCCGCCGCGCGAGAAATACTCATGCGCAGAACCGATGCCGGTCATGTGCACGTTCATGAAATCCGGACTGCGGCCCATCATGCCGCCGGTCCAGTCCATCCACGCCTTGACCATCTCGCGCCGGCGTACGAGATCTTCTTGCGATTTTGGTTCTATATAAGACAGGCCTGTGCGCTGGCCATCCGGAGCGATATAAGTCAGCTTTTCCTGCCGAGCAGGATCGTGCTGCATGTCATAGAGCTCGGCGATGGATTCGGCCACCGGACGGAAGCGCGGATCGGCAGTGACGTCGGGAACGCGCTCGCCGTCAATCCAGATTTCCCGCTCATCACGCAATGAATCCAAATACTGCCGTCCCGTCCGAATCATTCTTTACTCCTGTGCCGAATGGCCGTTTTCATCGATGCTACTGCCTTGCACAAACTTAAAACCTTACCGCTGATAACACTGATTTACACGGATCAAAAAA
This sequence comes from uncultured Acidobacteriaceae bacterium, assembly GCA_964541925.1. Lineage (GTDB taxonomy): Bacteria > Acidobacteriota > Terriglobia > Terriglobales > Acidobacteriaceae > Angelobacter. The sequence goes on from CAZISB010000022.1 coordinate 4,630, forward strand.
GTTCACCAGGATGATTTTTTGAATTTGAAAATCCGTGTCCTCCGTGTTCATCCGTGGTGAGGTTTGAGTTTTTGTCCAAAGTCATGCTCTTATTGCTCCGGAACCTGAAATTCCATCAGTCCGTAGCCCATCATTCCGAAGGGATAATAAAATTTGCGTTCAACGCGGGCATTCGCTGGCAGTGCCGCGCGCATGGCCATCCATTGCACCACTTCAACGGAGTGTTCGCCTCCGAGCCGCGCAAAATCATCCATGGTGTACGAGTGCAGCTCTTGCGGTGAGCGCTCAATCATGTCCATGAATTTGCGGTCCCACTCGGGGGTTACGCGGCCGCAGTTCGGTCCGGTCAACTGATGCGAGAGACCGCCAGTGCCGAAAACCACGACGCGAAGATCCTGGGGGAAGCTGCGGATCGCGCGCCCCACGGCCTCGCCCATCTGCCAGCAACGCTTCGGCGAAGGCAGCGGCGGCAGAACCACGTTGATGGTCAGCGGTACTACGGGAATTTTCCAGCCCTCATCAAGCAAGGGCATGGGCGAAAGAAAGCCGTGGTCAAGCGACATACGATGTGAAGCCGTGATATCGAAACCGTCTTTCACCATGCTGTTTGCGATGTGCGCCGCAAGTTCCTTATGTCCGCGTACGGGTGGAAACGCCCGCACGCCCAGACCCTCATCGGGAATGTCGTACTGCTCTGCCATGCCGATGCTGAAGGTGGGCCATGCGTCATAAAAGTACTGGTCGATGTGATCGTTATAGATCACCACAAGCACATCGGCCTTGAGGGACTCCAGCCACTGTTGGGACTTCTGAAAGGCCCGGAACAACGGTTCCCAGCCTGCATCATTGGTCATGCCGTGATCGTAGGCATGCGCAATGGATGGCGCGTGAGAGCAGGCCATGCCGGCGACGATGGTAGCCACTTGAACCCTCCTCCCCCTAGTCAATCCCCATAGTGAAGCTTTTGTTCTGCTGCGCCTGTTGCTTCAGGAAGTCGACAAACTGCTGTTTATTCATGCCGCGCATGGCGCCTTCCAGCTCCAGAAATTCAACATTGCTGGCCGCTCCCAGCTTGGTGAGCACGTAGATGCTCACGCCTGCTTCGGCCAGGGCGCGCCAGTCCAGCTTCAGGAGCATCTCGCGCTCGCGGTCCGTCAGGTTGTACCCGGCAGCATACTTCTCCGGCGCGGCGCGAAACTGTTGCCGTTTCGATTCCTCGCGAAGGTCGTAACAGGCGCGACTAAGTTCGTACAAGCTCATAATGTTTTCCGTACACTTTATGCAGTTGCGCCACGAGCCGAATTCTCGCGCCCGCGGCCAAGGTCACGTGATAACTTCTGCGCGGCATTTTTCAGAGCTTCCGCCAAACCCGAATTCGGGTCTGCGGGTATTGAAGATAGAGTCCCCACGAACGCAATGGTTCCAGCAATTACTTCATGATCGAAAACCGGAGCGGCCACGGCCCGAATGCCTTCCGCCACTCTGGAGTTCACGAAAACACCGTGCTTCCGCGCTTCCGCCATGCCGCGCTCCATCTCGCGGCGCTGGCCTTCAGGGAAATGGTTCAAAAGCTGGTGAATTCGCTGCCGGTCGGGGTGGAATGCAAGAAACAAGTGCCCCTGAGCAGAGTCGAGCGGCAAGATCGCGCCCAGCCTGATATGAAGTTGAACCAGCTTCGATTGCGGCTCACGCACGCGCACAACCACAGGGCAATCGCCCGACCACAGGCTGAGTACCGCAGTTTCCTGCGCTTCCTCCGCCAGTTGCGACAGATAGCTCTCCGCAAGCTGCACGATTTGCACGCCGCCCACGGCAGCGGCGCCGAGCTGAATAAGGAGAGCGCCCAAAGTGTACAGGCCGTCTCCCTCGGTGCGCAGCAGTCCCGCGCGCGAGAGCGAAGCCAGGTAACGATGGGCGGTTGAACGGCGCAGATGCAGTTCTGTGGCGACTTCGCGCACCTTCATCTCACGCCCGTTCGCTGCAAACAGTTCGAGCACGCGCGCCAGCCGGTCAATGACCTGAATGTTTGAGCCGCGGCCAATGACGCTGGCTTGAGTGCGTGTCCGGGATTTCTGCGCCTTGGGCGTCATGGCAGATTGCGAGACGATGCCCGCATTACGAGACGAAAATCTTAGTGAGCGATTCGCGAGAAGTCAAGGCTGGGGATTGGAAACCACCAGTGGACTCAGCGTATTGAACACTCTGCCGCGTTACCTGCCCAGCTCGTGGTTATCCGTATTTGCAGTACAATAGCTCTCATTTTGAACATGAGGGCAAGCAGCGCTGTGCAACTACGAGGCAAGATGAACTCGCGCGCCGTTCTCGGGACATTCGTAAAGCTCGGGCGGCGCGAAGTGATAGAGATCCTCGCGCTTGCGGGGCTCGACTTTGCGATCTGTGATCTTGAACATTCGCAAATCACAGAAGCGGAGGCCGGGTACATGATCACCGCTGGGAGAAGCTGCGGACTGCCCGTCCTTATTCGCGTGGCTCATTTTGATTCGGGACAGATCAACCGCCTGCTTGAAGCCGGAGCTGCGGGCATCCAGCTTCCTCAGGTACAGACTCGTGAGCAGGTTGCGGCTTTTTGGGCTGCCTCCAAATACCCGCCTGAAGGGTCACGAAGCGTAAGTCTCGCGCAGCCTGCGGCAGGCTATGGATCAGAGCCGCTGGCGGAATATCTTGAGCGAAGCAATCGAGAAGTGCTACTGGTGGGCCAATTGGAGACGCGAGAGCTAGAACAACCCTTGACTGCTTTGATCGAGTGCCTGGACGTGGCCTTCATCGGCTCGCTCGATCTTACTGTCGACATGAGTGTTCCGGGCAAGCTCGAAGATCCGGCAGTCCAGCAGCGCCTGCGGGAAATTGAGCGCGCCGCCGCGTCAGCCAAAGTGCATCTCGGCATATACGCCGACTCGCCTGCGCGTGCTGCGCAGGCTGCGGCTTCCGGGTATCGGATGATCGCATTATCGTCCGATCTGGGCGCTCTGGCCGCCTCGGCCAAGGGTTGGACCAAACAGTTGCAGGAACTCACCGCCACGCCGGCCAGCAAGCCATGAGCGATTTATCCATCGGGCTTTTGTCCATCGACCTGGGCAAGATTCACCTGAAGAATCCGTTGATCTGCGCGTCGAGCGAGATCACGATGACCCGGGAGGGAATTCGCGCGGCACTTGATGCTGGCGCTGCTGCGGTCATTGCCAAGTCAGTGAATGAATCGCCTGCTGCCGCCGCACAGCTCGACAAAGCAGACTACGTTCTGCTCGATGGCGACTTCCGGCCGATTCCATGGACGTCTTCGCAGCGGCTGAATGCCTCACTCTTTTGCCGCTCGGGGTTGGCGCAGACTCCGCTGGACGAGTACCTGCCCATGCTCGCTGATCTCGACCGCTACGCCCAGACGAAGCAGAGTTATGTTGTCGGCAGCATTACCGTCGCGAGAGCGGAGCCTGCGGCGGAAATAGCAGCGCGAATGCAGCAAGCCGGGCTGCGTTGGATTGAGCTGAACCTCGGCGCGCCGCACGGACGAGAATCCGGCGCTGTCAGCCAGATCACCGCGACCGAAGCTGTGCGCCATTACGTCCGTACGGTTCGCCGCGCCATTTCCGTGCCGCTCGCGGTCAAACTCACGGCACAGGCGGATGATCCTCTCTCACTCGCTGCCACTGCGGTCAAAGAAGGTGCGGACATGATCGTTCTTGCCGGCCGCATGCAGGGCTTTATGCCGGACATCGAAACACATCAGCCGGTCCTCGGCTCCTGGGGCGCGATTGGCGGCCATTGGGCGCTGCCTGCGTCGCTTTATTGGGTGAGCAAAGCCTGGCGGAATGTTACGCGCGAAGTTCCCATTATCGGGACGAATGGCGCGCGCTCGGCTGAGGACGTCATTCGATTTTTGCTGAGTGGCGCACGCGCTGTCGAGCTTGCCAGTGCTGCCATCACCGATGGTCCGCAGATTTTTTCCGGCATCATCGCCGAGCTCCGATCCTACTGCGAGCGCAAACGCGTGACTCACATTGCCGAACTCGTAGGCAAAGCCGCGGACGCCGCTCTAACGTACGATCAGATTACTCCACGAAAGCCCAGGAAATACCCGTGGGAGCACTGAGCTACAGCTCATTTTTATAGCTGTTTTCTTCCTTAGTTCCAGAACCATTTTCACTTGCAAAGCCCGCACGAGCCTACTCTGGCAAAGTATGTTCTCCTGTGTAATTTGCCCACCCGCCATACGTTTTAATGATGTCTTTTACAACAGCATCCAGAATTATCGTCAAATCCCAGCGAGATACGATGATCGACTGGTCCCCAAGATTCAATACCGGGACACGCTCTGAATCCATTTCTGTCTGCAGTCCCGCGGGAGTTGCAACCAGGTACTTATATGTTCCGGTGAAATCGTTTTTGGGATCACGCACTTCTATGAAAAATTCATCACAGAAGGACGTGGGATTGGGTGGTCCTGTAATCAAATCAATCTGTCCAAAGTGATAATTGAGAAATTCCGGCCGATTGTAAGTGCCATCTTCGCGAAGCTCGAGTTCCGGCAGCGTTAGAGGAAAAGGCAGATCTGCGCCGACTACTGCCGGCGTTTTTGGTTTCTCATACTCTTCAGTGATTAGGCTGGTTGTTTGAGGAAAGGGTTGAGGAAGTTCGGGTGGAGACGCATGAACTTCCTCAGTTGCAGAAAACTTCCGTCCCAGCAGGAGCAGCAGCAGGAACGCAGCAACAAAGATAATAATTTTGATTGGATCCATGAGATCTGCGCTTTTTACGCAGCCCGCTCAATTGTGATTGAGTTGATCACCACATCCTTTACCGGACGGTCCTGCCGGCCACGTTGCGCCTTCGAGATTTTGTCTGCTATGTCCTGGCCTTCCACCACCTCGCCAAAGATGGTGTGGTTGCCCGTGAGCCAGGGGGTGGCCGCAACAGTGATAAAAAACTGAGAGCCATTTGTTCCGGGCCCGGCGTTTGCCATGGCCAGCTTACCCGCCTTATCGAATTTATGTGGCGAGCCCTTGGTCTCGTCCTGAAATTTATATCCCGGGCCGCCCATACCAGTTCCGCTGGGGTCGCCTCCCTGGATCATGAAGTCGGGAATGACGCGATGGAAGATTGTGCCGCTGTAGAGCGGCCCGGAGCCGCCCTTGCCGCTTACATTGTCTTTCCATGAGCGATTGCCTTCAGCAAGATCGATGAAATTCTTCGTTGTAATTGGAGCTTCTTTTTCAAACAGGCGACAGACAATCTTGCCCTCAGTTGTATCAAGCACTGCGTATGTTCCTGGCTGGCGACTCATTAGCTATTCCTTTCTGGTTATTCGTACGGATGTGAGCTGTACTGCATTATTTCGGAGTAGATTTGGGCTGAGCGCCTGACTTCGCTGCCGCTCCCTTTTTCCCCGGGGAACTTGCCGCGGTACTCTTGCCAGCTCCCTGAATATCAATATGGGTGATCTTCACCGGGTTTGCAGGCCGGCTGTTATTCGCATTGCAAGGTCCGCCCTGGCAGGGCATGCGAGCAATCTGCTTAACCAGTTCCACCGTGGCTGGATCGCACTGGCCAAAGATGGTGTAGCCGCTGTTGGGCGGGCGGCGTCCGCCCATGCATCCGTTGGGATCGAGGCATGGATTCAGGAATGGCACTTCTTTTTCTGTGATAAAGAATTGGGAGCTATTGGTATTTGGCCCGCGATTCGCCATGGCAAGGCGTCCTGGCTGATCAAAGAGCAGGTCAGGGTGCAGCTCGTCCTGAAACTCAAATCCCACGTCTCCGCTGCCTGTCCCTGAAGGATCGCCGGTCTGGATCATGAATTCCGGGATCACGCGATGAAAAATTACACCGTCATAGAGCGGCTTGCCGTGCACAGTCTTGCCGTCGGCAGGATTGTTCCATGGCTTGGTGCCCTTGGCCAGGCCGATAAAGTTGGCCACCGCCTTAGGCGCCTTGTCCGGGAACAGCTCACATTTCATGTCGCCAGCGGTTGTGTGGATTACCGCAGTAGGATGCTTGGCAACGGCCGCCGACTTCTTGGTCGGAGCTTTCGTACCAGTCTTGCTGGAAGCTTTTGGCGCTGTCTGGCTTGAGGCTGAAAGGCTAAGACACAGTAAAATCAGTGCGAAAACAGGGCCCATGAACCAAATCGCTTTTGCGCGCTGTAAGGTGCAGAACCGGATCACCATTCATTTCTCCTTGAAAGCGTAACGAGTTATTAGAAATCGAGCAGCCCAAATATGTAAAGTCCTGAGGGCTTACGTATCACGGGGATCGCAACCGCTAGTTTTTCAGGGAACCTTTTTCTCATGGCTGAGTAATCATGCATGAAAGGACAAACAACCGCCTGCCGGGACCGCTAACCAACTCGATGTCCGATGAAGAGCTGATGTCACAAGTGCGCAATGGCATCGGCGAGATGCTGGGCGTGTTGTTTGAGCGCTATCACGTGCCATTATTCAACTTTTACTTGAAGCTGACGGGCGATCGCGGAATGAGTGAGGACCTGGTTTAGGAGGTCTTCTTCCGCATCCTGAAATATCGCCACAGCTACCGCGTGGATACGCCCTTTCGCGCCTGGATGTATCAGATCGCGCGCAACGCACGGCTGGATCACCTGCGCAAGCGCCGCCCGGAGACAAGCTGGGAGCCGGAGATGTCGCCCAGCATTGAGCCGGCGGACACGGCCCAGCAAAGCCAGGAAGCAGTGTTGTTGCATCGCGCGCTGATGCAGATTTCTGAAGACAAGAGGGAAGTGCTGGTGCTGAGCCGGTTCCAGGACATGAAGTATGAAGAGATTGCCCAGCTGCTTGGCTGCGAGGTGAACACCGTTAAGACACGGGTGCATCGCGCGCTGCAGGACCTGCGGCAGGTCTTTCAGCAGCTTTCGAATACGAGATCGACAGGCGGCAAAGGACGTGAAGGGGCTTGGCCCACCCCCGGGAGTGTGCAATGAACTGTGAAGCCATTGGCGAACTGTTACCCGACTACCTGCAGGGCAGGGTGAACTCACAACTCTCAGCTGAGGTGGAGAAGCATCTATCTGGCTGCCCAATGTGCGGTGAAGAGGCCGCTTTGTGGAGGAAGCTGGCGCTGCTTCCTGAAGAACAACCCAGCCCGGCGCTTGAGCAGAGATTTAAAGCAATGCTTGAAAGTTATCAGGAAGGCCGCTGGGAAAAGGCGAGCTTGGTTAACGAAAAACAGAAGCAGCCGGCGCCCATACTTTGGGGCCTGGGCAACTGGCGGCAGATGCCATTTGCCGGTGTGGCTTGGGCCTGTGTGTTTTTGGTATGTGGGTTCTTTATTGGAAAGCAGATGGAGCGTCCGGTGGATAACAATGCTCAAGTTCAGCTTGAAGAGATGCGCCAGGAACTCGCTGCGACGCGGCAGATGGTGGCGCTCTCCATGCTGCAGCAGCAGTCGGCCAGCCAGCGGTTGGAAGGTGTGAGTTGGAGCAGGCGGCTGCAGCAGCCCGATCCGCAGGTACTGAATGCGTTGTTTCACACGTTGCACTTTGATTCCAGCGTCGATGTCCGGCTGGCGGCGCTGGATGCGCTGAGCCGTTATTCCAACCAGCCGGATGTGCGTCGCCAGCTGGTGGATGCGCTGCAAAGCAAGCAGTCGCCGCTGGTGCAGATTGCGCTGATTGATTTGCTCGTAGATATGCATGATCGCAATGCGCTTCCGCAGTTAAAACAATTTGAGCAGGATCCGAAAATGAATCCGGCAGTCCGCCAGCGAGTGGATTGGGGAATACAGCAGTTGAACTGAGCTTCCAATCGGGCGAGAAGAATGAATAGAGCAGAGAAGATGATTGGAGAACAACCATGATGAAACAGAAGTTCCTAACGTTCGTGCTGACGGCAGCAGTCGGAGTGATGCTCTTGCCGCAGCTCGGCACTCCGGTTCACGCTGCCGGTGATGATGATGAAAACAATCTGCGGCTGCATGAGAGTGAGACGATCCGCAAAACTTTCACTCTGACGGGCGCACAAAAAATACTCGATGTGGACAATGTTTTTGGTTCGATTGACGTAGCCGGAACCAACAGCGACCAGGTACAGCTCGTGGTGAACAAGACAATCTACGCGGAATCGAAGGACAGAATGGAAGCCGCCAAAAAAGAAGTCACTCTCGACATAACAGACCAGCCGGATTTGTTAAAGCTCTACGTGAATGGTCCGTTCCGCTGCAACTGCGGAGACCGCGGCGGCGTGTTCACTGGAATGGCGATAGTGGATACAGCGTCAAAATGGATTTTCAACTTCAAGTCCCGCGCAATATCGAAGTTAAGCTCAGGACTGTGAATTCAGGTCGCATCAATGTTCGCGATGTTACGGGGAATTTCTCCGTTCATAACGTGAACGGCGGAATTGAGATGCAGAACGTCGCCGGATCAGGCGTGGCCAAGACCGTGAACGGTGGAGTGAAGGTCGCGTTCCGTGAGAACCCGCGCGAGAAGTCGGATTTCGGCACGATCAACGGAAATGTAGATCTGTATTTTGTCCGCGGTCTCTCGGCAGACTTCCGCTTCAAGACCATGAACGGCAATGTTTATAGCGACTTTGAGATGAGTTCGCTGCCGGCGCAACCGGTCAGCGCAGAGCATCATGGCACCAAGTTCGTCTTCCGGTCTGATCGCTATACCGGCGGCCGCATTGGCAGCGGCGGGCCTGAGATTAAAGCAGAAAATTTAAATGGAGACATACGCGTTTTGGAGCGTCACGAGTAACCCTTATGAACAACTTTAAACTTCATTCATTCATTCTTGTAACAGTTCTCTGCCTGGGCACGGCTTTGATGAGCGCTCAGGCGTCCGATAATCGCGTTGCAGTTCCGATTGATGCCACGCGTCCGGTGAACCTGAGGGCGCATCTGGTAAGCGGAAGCATCACGGTGAAAGGCGCCGATGTAAAGGAGATCATCGTGGAAGCCCGGGTTCGCCATGACGATTCCCGGCATGAGGGAGGCCGTGCTGAAGGCATGAAGCGCATTCCCATGACTTCCACTGGCCTCAACATTGAAGCGGAGAATAATCAGGTCCGCATCAGCACAGATTCGGTGCAGCGTACCACCGATCTCACGATTACCGTTCCCACGCATACCTCTCTCTCTTTGCACACGGTGAATGACGGGAATATCTTCGTCAGCGGGGTTGATGGCGAACTCGACATCAACGACATCAATGGGGAGGTTGACCTCAAAAATATCGGCGGCAGCGCGGTTGCGCATGCGCTGAATGGCCATGTAGTAGTGATCTTCAACCGGATCGACCCGCAGAAACCAATGTCGTTCAGTTCGCTGAATGGCGATATTGACGTAACGTTTCCAGCCGATCTCAAGGCGAATGTCAGCCTGCGGACCGACAATGGAGAGGTTTACAGCGACTTTGATGTCAAACTTATAGCCAATGCGCCCCAGCAGACGGTGGAAGACGATCGCGGAAAAGGGGGCAAGTACCGTGTGAAAGTTGAAAAGACCGTACGAGGAACGATCAATGGCGGCGGTCCGGAAATTCAGTTCAAGAATTTCAATGGCAATATTTACATCAGGAAAGCGGGAGCAAAGCAGTAGCGCAATTGATAACACGCGGCCGGTTATGACTCATATAAGTTGTAACCGGCTCTTTTTTTTCATAGGATAAGCGCATGGCAGCCCGAACGATCACCTCTTCGCCGGATATCATGGGAGGAACTCCTGTATTCGCAGGCACCAGGGTTCCGGTGCAAACCTTTATTGAATACATCAAGGCCGGAGAATCAATCGAGCAATTCTTGCAGGGGTTTCCTTCAGTTAGGCGGGAGCAATTGTTGGCTTTTTTGGATGAAACCAGGGACCTCGTATTGGCGAGCATACACTGAGTGAAAATTCTGCTCGATGAATGCGTTGACCAGCGATTCCGAAAAGAATTGCATGGACATGAGGTGGTTACTGTTCAAGAAGCAGGATGGTCTGGGAAGAAGAATGGGGAACTGCTCTCATTAGCGTCGAGTGCTTACGATGCTTTTATTACGGTTGATCGAAACCTGTATTTCCAGCAAAATCTTCCAAAATTTAAAATAGCTGTAATTATGCTTGTTGCTCGCAGCAACCGTCTCGCCGATTTTAAACCTCTTGCAGGCGAGGTGCTCAGGCAACTATCAACTATTGGGCCAGGAGAAATATCCTTCGTCCAAAGCAACCGCGCTAGAGTGGCCTCAATATGCATGGGAGCTACCTAACTTCAGCGCGTTTGCGATTTCGATTCTGCCTGCAGCCTCTTTGACGTTGCTTCCACCTCGCGCATCGCACGGAGAAAGTTTCCGCCCAGGATTTTATGAATCTGCTCAGCTGTGTATCCGCGTTCAAGCAGCGCCTGAGTAATCTTCGGCAGATCAGCCACTGAGTCAATTCCTTCCGGCAGGGAAGTTACGCCATCAAAGTCCGAACCAAGCCCCACGTGGTCAATGCCTGCAACTTTCGCAATGTGATCAATGTGATTGATCAAAGACTTGAGCGGAGGCCGGGGAAACTGTGCTGCCCACTTCTTCTCCAGCGGGGCATACTCGTCGTATGTGACAGGGCTGCCGTCCGGATGTGCATGCGCTTTCTTGAAAGCGTCAACTTCTTCGTCGCGCTGCTTGATCTTCTCCGGATCGAGTGAAGTTTTGCGGTAATTCTCATCAATGAACGCCGAATAAAAATTCACCATTACCACGCCGCCATTCTTGGCCACGGCACGCAGCATGTCATCAGTCATATTGCGGGGATGATCGGTGAGAGCGCGTGCCGAAGAATGCGAGGCAATCACCGGCGCCTGGCTGGTCGAAACAGCCTGGTAGAAAGTGGCATCGGAGACGTGAGAAATGTCCACGATCATTCCGAGCCGGTTCATCTCCCGCACAACTTCTTTGCCAAAGTTGGTCATGCCATTGTGGTGCGGTACGTCAGGTATGTCACCGGAAGAATCTGCCCATTCGTTCGTATTCGACCAGGTAAGGGTCATGTAGCGCACGCCCAGGCGATAGAAGTCACGCAGCAGGTGAAGGTCATTCTCAATTGCATGGCCGCCCTCAATGCCCATGAGCGCCGCGAATTTATGCTGCTGGTGTGCACGAACAATGTCATTCGCAGTGAACGCCATCGTCATCTTGTCGGGGTGCTGCGCGGCCTGGTGATACACACTGTCAATCAGGTCCATGGCGCGCTTGGCATAGTGGCCTTTGAACTCCGGTTCAACCCAGATGGAGAAGAACTCAGCGCCCAAATTGCCTTGCTTGATCTTGCCAAGATCTATATGGCCTTCAGAGACAGGAGTGTTCTGGCCGATATCGAAGTTCTCGTCGAGAAAGCGCTGCGGAGTGTCAGCGTGCGTATCGATGATCAGCGCAGACTGATGAATAGCCGCGGCTGAATTGGCCTTAGACGCAGAAACGCCCTTCGCGGCTTTGTTATGAGAATTAGTTTGTGCGAATGCTAAGGTTGACAACAGCAGAATGCATGCGAGATTTTTAGGCTTCATTCTCTGGCAATTTTATCAGCCAGTTGGTTCGCCTCGCGCCATTCTGTGTACCGGTCAGACACCATCACGTGGAAGCAGGCCTGCCGGCGTTCTTCCGCGGCTTCTACAAGCCCCTGATCGCGCAGGTTCTTGAGGTAGCCCTCAATCCATGTGTGCTGGGCGCGGGTAAGACCACGCTTTGCCAGGTCCACGGTAATACCCGCCAGGTGCGATGAAGCATGCTCACCGACTTCCGGGGCCGCATTGCGATTGCTGCGGCGAAGCTTGTGCTGCTGCTCAATGGTGCGAACGGCGGAGTTCACCTGTAGCGGGACATGAAACTCGTTGTAATAAGCTTCGCTCATGTCCTGCAGGAACTGATTGCACCATGGGCGGCAATAACGCTTATCTGCCTGCACAGCCGGGCTGATGTGCAGAGAACGCGTCTCTTCAATCGGCACCAGCTCCTGGGTGCGCTCCAACTCCAGCAACTGCTCGTTATCGGCGATGCGGGGCAGCTGCAGGCGATCAATCTCTTCGTTCTGTCTGGCCATGGAATCCATGGAGCCCTTCAGCACAGGGTTCCAGGCCACGCGGCGCACGTGCCTGCGATGAGGACGCGCATAGCGGCTGGCGGCAAAAGTCGGCAATGCGGCCGCAAGGGCCATCAGGCAGAGAGACGAAATGATTAAAGTTTTTTTAGTGCCCATCGGGTTCAGTCCGTTACAAATATCCGATATGCAACCACACCGGCATTAGATGGCAAATTCTAAATCAGAGCTGCCGCTATTGTACCCAGAGTTTTACCTGAATTTCACACTTTCCCACAAACTGCGGGGAAACCTGCCACCGCGACTTTGGTAATCAATCCTTTAGCCAACCTTGACACTTTTTTGTAGTGCATCTTTTCTTCGCTTCACAGACCGCGATTTGCCAGCTGAACTTAGCATTTCTAATTTTTAATTGTCTCGTTCTGAGACAGTCCAGTGCCTGTGGCGATGAGTTTCGTCTCCTGTCGCAGAATGCCGCTCCCATTCCCCGATTTGTGATTGTTAAATTGGCTTTCAGCGCGGGCTGCGCATACGGAAGTAGATCATTGTGATGATCGCGCAAAGCAAAAATGCCAGCCCGCTCAGGGGCAAAGCAAAATCAGGCTGGATGTTCAGTTCCTGATGGATTTTGAAGAAGAAATAAAAGCTGATCCAGGTGAGCAGCGCAAGAGTGGCGCTAATCAGCAGCGACTTCCAAATCCATGAACCAGCCTGGCTCATGCAATTGCTCCAACGAGCGGACAGGTGCGAGGGGTAACTCGATTCACTGTCCTGATTCATAGGGTAGTCCAATGCCGGTATTTATGGAAACACAAATTACCCGGCGGCCTCTTAAAAGCCGCCAGAGCGCCTGGGCGAACAAACTGGCCAGATTGCTGGTGCGGTGGCAAGTCTCTCCCAATGCGATTTCGCTGGCGAGTGTCTTTTGTGCCTTCGCCGCGGCTGTGGCGCTCTTCTTTTCTCGCAACTCTGCGGGCATTCCGCGAGCGCTGTTGTTGGTAATTGCTATTGCCGGAATCCAGGGGCGTCTTGTCTGCAATTTGCTGGACGGCATGGTAGCTCTGGAAGGCGGACGAAAGACCAAATCGGGTGAAATTTACAATGATCTTCCTGATCGCATCGCTGATTCGCTCCTCTTCATTAGCGCCGGATACGCGGCACGGCAGCATCCATTTGCTGTCGAGCTAGGGTATTCAGCTGCGGCGCTGGCGATCTTTACTGCCTATGTTCGCATGCTGGGCGGCGCCTCAGGGTTAAAGCAGAGTTTCGTCGGGCCCATGGCCAAGCAGCATCGCATGGCCGTGCTCACCGCAGCCTGTGCCTTCTCGATTGCTGAAACCAGGTTCTTTCTTCCGGGCAAAGCGCTCTGGATCGCCCTGATCATCATCAATGTGGGCTGCCTTATCACGATCTGGCGGCGAACAGCGCATATTGCGCGAGAGCTTGAATCCCGATGAGCGCCGCTTCGGCCAGCATCATTGCAGCCTGCGCTCGCGTTCTCGCAGGACCGGTTGCCCGCTGGGTCAATTGCCGGCCTTCCTCACGGCAGAGAGTTTACTTCGCCAATCACACCAGCCATCTTGATTTTGTTGTGCTCTGGTCCGTCCTGCCGAGACGGGTACGTGAGAAGACCCGGCCGGTGGCTGCAAAGGACTACTGGAGCCATGGGATAAAAAAGCGGATGGCGGTCAACGCGTTTCATGCGGTTCTGGTGGAGCGTGGCAGCAAACCTGTGAACGGTGATCGCACAGCTGGGGCGCGGGAAACGCTTGAGATGCTATTGGAAGCCCTGGGTACTGATAATTCACTTATCGTTTTTCCTGAGGGTACACGCGGCGATGGGTTGGAGGTCGGGCCGTTCAAAAGCGGTATCTATCATCTGTGGCAGCGCCGGCCAGACCTGCAGTTTGTTCCCGTATATCTCTCCAATTTGAATCGCATTCTCCCCAAAGGAGAGTTTCTTCCTGTGCCGGTGATCAGCCGTGTGACCTTTGGCGCTCCTCTGCGGGTCATTGGTGATGAAAGTAAGGAATCATTCCTGAGCAAGGCGCATGAGGCGCTCTGCGCACTGAGGGAACTATGAGCTTTAGACGCGACCATCAGATGTTTCTCGTCCTTAATGGCGTGCTCGCAGGACTGCTGGTGGCCAGCCTCAGTGGTTTTGTTCTTGCGCGGCCTGCTAAATCGGAAGAACGCCGCGCGACGATTGACAATCTCAACGCGCGCATCCGTGCCTGGTGGATCATGACCGGGATATTTGCTATCTCTTTTGTGATCGGGCCAGCCGGCTCCATGTTGCTGTTTGCCTTTGTATCACTGCTGGCCCTGCGGGAATACGTAAGCCTTATCAGCACCACGCGCGCCGACCATCGCACGCTCTTCTGGTCATTCTTTGTGTTTACGCCGCTGCAGTACTGGGTGTGGTTTGAGGGCTGGTATGGGATCGCTGTACTTTTGATCCCGGTTTATGCCTTTCTCTTTATTCCCATTCGTATGGGGCTGGCGGGTGACACTACAGGCTTTCTCGATCGCGCTGCCCGCATTCAGTGGGGACTGATGGTCTGCGTTTATTGCATCAGTTATGCGCCCGCGCTGCTCACGCTGGAAATTCCCGGTTATCAGAAACAAGACGCCAGGCTGCTGCTCTTCCTGGTGATCGTGGTACAGCTCAGCGATGTCTTCCAGTACGTCTGGGGAAAGTTGCTGGGCAAGAGGAAGATTGCTCCTGCAATCTCGCCCAATAAGACCTGGGAAGGCTTCATGGGCGGTGTTGCGACTTCTGTTGTTGTGGGGACGGGATTGTGGTGGCTGACGCCGTTTTCCCGGATTCAAGCGCTATTCATGTCTCTGGCAATCTCATTGATGGGCTTTGCCGGCGGGTTGACCATGTCTGCCATCAAGCGTGATCGCGGGGTAAAAGACTTTGGCAACCCGATTGAAGGCCATGGCGGAATTCTCGATCGGATGGACTCCATCTGCTTTTCCGCACCACTCTTTTTTCATCTCACGCGATGGATTTTCATCTCGCCGCACCCCGCGTTTTTTCATTGATAAGCGCAAATATTGGTGAAACATTCCATCTTTTTAATGCACTATCTACTAGAAATCCATGTCATTTCGGGCTCGAAAAGTGGAGGACCACCAGCATGAAATTCAGACTTTCTGCTTTACTGCTTACCGTGTTATCCGCGCAGCTGGGTCTGGCTTATCAGCCATCACGGCTTTTCCAGTTGAGTGAGATCCATCCCACTGCCCAGAGTAAGGCGGCCCAGGACCAGGCGATGGCTGCCCGCAAGCGGTTGATACTGGTTAATGACAACGCCCAGAAAGTCATGGCAGCTGCAGCCACCAATAACAGCCCGGATGCTCAGGCGAAAGCTGCAGAGGCGCAGCAGCAGGTTGCTGATGCCAAACAAGCTGTGCAAACTGCGGACACCGCGGCAAAGCAGGCGCAGGCAGAGCCGGTCAGCCAGCAAGACTGGAACAACATGCAGACGGTACTCAAAGGAGCGAAAGACCGGTATGAGAGCAACATGAACCACTACTCCACATTGGCTACTTCGCTGGTGGTAGCGGGAATTGTGCTGTCGCTGGCGGGCGCATTTGCCGGTTTCCTGCGCAAGGCCATCGCAGCGGGAATCATTTCCATTCTAGTCACCGCGCTGGTCGGCATACCCAAACTATTTCCCATTAGCCAGCGCGCGGAATATTTCCGGGCCCTGTTTATCCAAAGCTCCAGCCTGTATGTTCAGTCCCAGCTGCGGCTGAGCCACACCGCAGCAGACTATAACGAATTTGTTACAGACATCAGGGTGCTGGCGGATTATGAAATGAACAAGTTTCCTTCCGGAGGCGACGTCGCGGAAAACATGCAGAACCTTGTTAAAGACCTTGCCGCCTCATCTTCCACACCATAGCTTCGGGTTAGCTGCGGAAGAAATCCTTGATCGCCTGCTTCATTACCTCGCGGCCGGTATCGGCGATTGCCTTGGTGAGCGGAATGTCCTTGGGGCAGACCTCAACGCAGTTCTGGGCGAAGCCGCATTCCTGAATGCCGCCATCGCCCATGAGCGCCTGCAGGCGTTCATGCTTGAGGGCCTTGCCCGTGGGATGTTGATTGAAGAGCCGGACCTGAGCGATGGTGGCTGCGCCGACAAAGCCGGTGCTTTCATTAAATTGGGGACATGCTTCCATGCAGCAGCAGCAGGAGATGCACCGTGAAATGGGATACGCTTCCTCCTGCTCCGTGGGATACATGCGCGGCCCGGGACCGAGATCATAAGTGCCGTCCACCGGCACCCAGGCTTTGACGCGCTTTAAGTTTTCAAACAGCACGCTGCGGTCAACCGCAAGGTCGCGCACCACAGGAAACTTGCTCAACGGCTCAACTTTGATTGGCTGGTCCAGCTTATCAACCAGTGCTGAGCAGGCCATGCGGGCGCGGCCGTTGATCAGCATGGCACAGGATCCGCAGACCTCTTCGAGGCAATTGGAGTCGTAAGCAATCGGGGTAGTAGCCTTGCCATCGCGAGTAACCGGATTGGCGGCGATCTCCATCATGGCCGAAATCACATTCATCCCCGGTTTCCAGGTAAGTTCAAACTCTTCCCAGCGCGCCTGGGTTTGCGGGCCTTCCTGCCGCCTGATTTTTAAAATTACCGTTTTGGCCATCAGCTCTTGGTCTCCCTCACCTGGTAAAACTTCAATATGCTCATGATCGCATTCAAAATTGTGATTCCGGCAAATGCCCAATACACCCAATCATGGTGCGTAATCGCAGCCCAAACCAGGCTTGCGCCGATCGCAAAGAAAAGGATCGCGGCGTTCCGGTAAAAGCGCGGCGATGTGGTGCTTTGTGACTGGTCCATCAAAAAACCTTTAACCACAAAGGACACGAAAAATCACAAAGGATTTTAGTTTTCGGTGAGCTTGGAGGTTTCATATTTATTGTGGCTTTCCTTAAGCTTCGTGTTCCTTTGTGCCCTTTGTGTTTAATTTTCATTTCGCCATGTCATACCGTCGCGGCCTTGGCGGCAGCAGCGAGATATCGACCGGCTCAAATTCGAATCGCGGCTCGTCGGCGTCAGGCGCAAAGTAAGCCTTGGTGGTCTTCAGGAAATTCTTGTCGTCGCGATCTGGGAAATCCGGCTTGTAGTGCGCCCCGCGCGACTCATTCCTCATTGCCGCTCCCTGGGCGATTACCCGCGAGAGCTGCAGCATGTTATAGAGCTGCCGCGTAAAGACGAACGAGGTGTTCGCCCACATGCTCTTGTCGCTTAAGTTGATGCGGCCGAAGCGGTCCAGTAGCTCGACTAATTTAGCGTCGGTCTGCTGCAGAGCATTGTTGTAGCGGATGACGGTGCAGTTACGGGTCATCAGTTCGCCCAACTCGCGCCACAGTCGGAACGGATTTTCCGTGCCGCTTGAGGTCATCAGGCGGGTGTTGAACTCTTCCTGGCGTTTTTTCTCCGCATCGAAAGTCTGGCTGCTCACACCGTCAGTAGATTTACTGTTCCTGGCATAAAGAACAGCCTGAGGCCCAGCCACGAAACCGCCATGAATACACGAAACCAGTGAGTTCGCTCCCAGCCGGTTGGCGCCGTGATAGCCGTACTCGCATTCGCCCGCAGCAAAGATGCCTTTGATGTTCGTGGCCTGGTTGTAATCCACCCAGAGGCCGCCCATGGTGTAGTGCATTCCGGGGAAGATCTTCATGGGGGTTTCGCGCGGATCGTCGCCGACGAATTTCTCGTAGATTTCCAGAATGCCTTCGAGCTTACGGTTCAACGTCTCACGGTCAATGTGCGTCAGGTCAAGATAGACCATCGGCTGGCCATCAATGCCCAGGTCATGTTCGTAAACAACTTTGTGAATGGCGCGTGTGGCTACATCGCGCGGCACCAGATTGCCGTATTTGGGATACCACTCTTCCAGGAAGTACCAGCGCTCGGAGTCAGGAATGCTCTTGGGAGCGCGTTTATCGCCCTTTTGCTTTGGCACCCACACGCGGCCGCCCTCGCCACGCGCTGACTCCGACATGAGCCGCAGCTTGTCCTCGCCGGGAATCGAAGTCGGGTGAACCTGGATGAATTCACCATTGGCGTAGAAACAGCCCTGCTGATAGAGCGCCGACTGCGCTGAGCCGGTGCAGACTACCGAGTTGGTGGACTTGCCAAAGATTGCGCCAATGCCGCCGGTGGCCATGATGATGGCATCGGCAGGGAAGGTGCGGACCTCCATGCTGCGCAGATCAATGGCGCAGATACCGCGGCAGACATGCTGGCTGTCCAGAACCGCGCTCAGAAATTCCCAATACTCGTACTTGGTGACCTTGCCTTCAGCTTCGTAGCGGCGAACCTGCTCATCGAGCGCATAGAGCAACTGCTGGCCGGTGGTGGCGCCGGCAAATGCGGTGCGATGATAAAGCGTGCCGCCGAAGCGGCGGAAATCGAGCAGTCCCTCAGGCGTGCGGTTGAAGGTGACGCCCATGCGGTCGAGCAGATCGATGATTCCGGGCGCCGCCTCGCACATGGCTTTGACAGGCGGCTGGTTGGCCAGAAAATCTCCGCCGTAAATGGTGTCATCAAAGTGCTGCCAGGTGGTGTCGCCTTCACCTTTGAGGTTCTTGGCCGCGTTGATGCCGCCCTGTGCGCAGACGGAGTGAGAGCGCTTCACCGGAACAATGGAAAACAAATCTACGTGCCCGCCGGCCTCGGCGATCTTGATTGTGGCTGCTAGCCCGGCGAGACCGCCGCCTATCACAATAATTTTGGGAGCTGTTGGCATCAAAAACCTTTTCTAGGACGTAAAGGACACAAAATTCATCTTGCGCTTTCCGTGACTGGTGGTTTTGGCGGCAGGTTCTCCGGCGTGTTGCGCCACTGCGGTTTGAAGAACGCTGCCATCGTCAGCCAGCCCACTGCGATGAACGTAAGCGCAATCACTACGCATACTCTGCCAAACCATCGCCGGGACCGATCGCTTACCGTAATGCCCCACTTGGCACAGAACAGGTAAAGACCATAGGCGAAGTGCCACGACGCAGCGATGATTCCTACCAGATAAAAAACTCCCGCCCACCAATGCTGCAATTCCATCTGGACTTTATGAAACGCAGCTTGCGAGTCGGTCAGCAGATGAATTCCGCTGAAGCGCATGGTGTAGGTATGCCAGACGATGTAAACGAAGGCAATGGCTCCCGTCCAGCGCTGCGCCGAGTACATGAAGTTTCCCGCCCAGGGATAGTCGCTCACGTTCGATTTGCCGCTGAACCAGATATAGAAGCCGTAAAGCGAGTGATAGAGCAGCGGGAGATAAATCCCCACAATCTCCAGCACCAGCACAAAAGGCAGGCCGGTAAGAAACTTTACCTGATCGGCGTACGCCCAGGGCCCATTGGTGGCGAAGGCATTGGAGATGAAATGCTCAATCAGGAACGCGCCTATGGGGATGATTCCGGTCAGGGAATGCAGGCGGCGCAAAAAAAATGAATGACCTTGACCGGCGCGGATAGGAGGAACTCCGCGTGCTACATGCGAAACGCTGGCCATGAACTGCTATATGCTCCGTTCTGCCCATTCCCACGCAAAGAACTCGTGCGAATGGGGCTCAGGAGAGTGAAAGCAAACTCTTTATTATGGAACGTCAGGATGGCTGCGTCAAACGGGTGAACCGGTAGTGTCTCAGTTGCCGAGATATTTTCAGACTTGTCATGCTGATCGGCGCGCGCGTCCCGCGACGCCGGGACCAGCGCAAGTCGAAGCATCCCGAAATTTGTCTTTCACCATGCGGCTTCAGGGAGCTCTCTTCCATGCATTTTTTACTTTGAAGGCTGTTGCTGCAGCAAATGATGCTGTCTCGGTAGAACTCCCTGGCGCGGCATGGTCAAGGAGACATTCTCGGGATGGTTCGATTCGCCCTCGCGCTCCCGCTTCGCGGGATCGTTTGGGCTTCGCTCACCAGGACAGGAAGGAAGCTGTAATTTTTAAACTGAGACACTACCAACGAATCAACAGCGTCCTTATGGCATCTCAACAGGCGGGAGTATTTGCATGTCCTGATGATTCTTATCGCGCCAATACATTCGCATGCACTCGCCACGCTCGTTTGGTGACCATTTGGTTCCATCCTCGAATGTAATTGCCAACGGAAAAACGATCCAGCCCAGGATGCTTTCAGGATGCGGCATCTGGCCGGACATCTCTATGAGTGTGGTTTGCTTGGGATTGACAGGCGAAGGAATTTTCCAGTCATTGGGCGCCTTGCTTAGATGATTGAAACCGACGACGATGTCACTTTCCAACATGACCTGTTTGATTGGTTTGGCCGTTAGATTCCGAAGCTCCATCTGAAGGCCGGTCTTGCCGGTCCAAAAATTTGCCTCGCCAAATTGCACCGGGCAGGCCCGCGGATGCGTGGGCCGGATTCTGTACGTTGTCATCATTCCGGCTTCAAGATGGTCCGCCACGTGACATTGGAACATCCACGTGCCGGGGTTATCAGCGATCATGTCAACGGTTTCAGTTTGTGCGGGTAAAAGCGGAATCACGTCCTCAGGCCGGCCATGACGAATCACAGTCTTGCCGTGCCAATGCGCGGAATGAATGTCGCGTTCATTTCCCATAGCGGCCAGATACCAGCGGACTCGCTCGCCCTGGTTCATCACTAGTCCGGGCAGATTCGAGAAGATGTACCCGTTCATCGAGTGGTATAAGCCCTCCTCGCCATTGCGCGCCTCATCACTTTCCCTCAGTTGGTCAAAGACCATGAAAAGAGTGATGAATTCGCGATCAACGTCAACTGGAGATCCATCTGCTTTGGCCCGGCCCCTGGCAGTTACAATCACTGGCCCGATCAGGCCGCTGTTGGTCTCCACCGGTTCGTTAACGTGACCGTGATAAAGCCACATGCGCGAGCTTTCACCCGCAGGCGGGCCGCTGCCTGCATCTGCAAACCAGTGATAAGTGAAGTCACCGCCGGGCGGCACGGCGATTCCCGGCAGGTTATTCGAGTAAATGGCGCCTTCATTCTGCTTGTCATACCGCAAGCCATGCACATGGATACTGTGATAGCCGCGAGCCAGATTGCGAAAATGAACTATGACGGTGTCTCCCACTTCCGCGCGGATGATGGGGCCGAGAATGCCTAACCACTCCGGCTGTGGCTTGCGTTGGGAGAACGTAGCGTCGGTGTACTCGATGTACCTGGTCTTGGGCCAGCGCCGATGAAGTCCCCAGGGATAGGGAATATCTTCGCCATGCATCAATTCCAATCCACTTGGAGCGTAGTCCCAATCCACGATTTCTGCAGCAATGTAATACTCCCGCACGTGGCCTGCCGGCCTTCGCGCGCTTTTCCCGAAAGCGGTTGAAGCGCTAGACAACAGGACGATAGTAATCAGGGCAATGACGCGCAATCTTTTCTCCATCATTCGGAAATGACGAATCGCCGGCCATCCGGCAAACTCGCGGTCTTCCGCCTTACCGATCCATCGCACAAAGCAGTTACTCGAGCTCTCCAAATATAGACGTATGAGGATAAATGAAAAAGAGTTCACCCTATTGAAAACGAGTGAACTCTTTGGATACCGAAGCAGGCGAAAATCGCAACAGATGGTTGAAGCAACATTCACATCATCCGCTCGGAACCCCCTGAGTGCAAGGCATGTTCACGGGCTGTTGAGGTGGCGTGGGTGGTATCCCCCACGGCCCGGTGGTGGTGGAAAAGTCAAAGAACTCGGTCATATCCGGCATGGCTGCGTCACGGTTGGTGAGGTTCGGCAGATGGAATCGTGTCTCAATCAACTTAAGCGCCGCAGTGAAGTCCATTGGAGTATGAGATACAAAGTTCTTCTTACTGAAGGGCGAGATCACGATCAGCGGAACACGGAACCCGGACAGGGTAAAGTCGCCCGGCTGATTTGTTGCCGGCATGATTGGCGCTATTCCGTCCGGACTGGGTACAGAGATCGGCCCAACGTGATCGAACAACCCGCCTCCTTCATCGAAGGTTTCAATAAAGACGGTGTCTTTCCAGGACGGGCTGGTCATAAGCGCATTGACCAGTTTGGCCGCAAATTGAGCGCCTAACTGGATTTGGCTTTTCGGGTGCTCATCCACGCCGCTGCTGCTTGTTCCGTTCACTTCAATTCCCGTTTCAATGTACGCAACCTGGGGCAGCGTGCCATTTTGCACGTCAGTAAAGTATTGGCTTATTGGGAACACGTTGGCGTGGTGGTTATTGAAATAGGTGAAGTAAGAGAAATAAGTGTGCCCGTCAACGGTATAGATTTTCCAGGAAATATGGTTGGCATCCATCACCTCGAAGATCGTTTTTGCGGTTATCTGCTGGTTGGGCGGCACAATAACTCCCTGCGAGGTGGCTGCCATCCAGTAGAACCGGTTAGGATGCGTGCGCGTGGGAGCCGGAGAGAACCAGCGATCAGAGGTGGCAAAGTTTGCAGCCATGAAGTAGTAAAACGGGAGATCGGTCTCGTCGTAAAAGCCCATGGCACGCTTACCGGTGAAGTCCGTGAAATTGGGCTGACCGTTCAAAAATTCGTCATGAGCAAATTTCCCTTCGATGAAGGCGAACCCATCCATGGTGAAGACGCCGGAGCCGGTGTGGAACAGGTTCCAGATGCGATGGGTTTCATTCCATGATGGCGTCAGGTTTTCCGAGCAGGCGCTTTGCATGTGGAATGCCTTGATCGGCGGGCCTGCCTGTCCGGTAACAGGATCGTAGCCCGGCGTTGAAACGTTAGCCGGGGTCTTGTCCGTACCGGAGGTCCACGTGTCAAGATCCTGAGGCAGCGGAGGCGTCTGCTTGGCCCGGTATGCATTCAACTGGCCGAAGTAATGATCGAACGCCCGGTTCTCCTGCATGAAAAGAATAATGTGGTTCAGCGAATTCAAGCTCCCAGCCACTGGTGTTGGTGTGGGTGTGGGAGAGGGGGTTGGGCCAGAACTGGCGCCAAGGCCAGCGCAACCAGACAGAATTAAAGCGAGTGCAGAGAGAGCAAACAACCGCGCATTGATCCCCAACTTCATTGGATAACTCCCGAAACCGACCTTCCGCAGGCACAACCGGAAGACCGCAATCTTCGAAGCTGTGATACTGCTGCTGGATTCGAGGTTGCCCAAGCTGTTGAAATTTCAATAGCTTCCCTCTGAATTCACGAAATTTTAACGAAAGCCTGGGCCGGATGCATCGCGTGATAACTGCACAAAATTTATGCAGTCGCCGATCCAGAGTTTCCGGTCTTTTTGTCATTGGACGAGAGTGGTAGTCTATGCAGTCGAAAAGAGGCAGTTATGCGTCCACTCGCTTGTTCACGATTTCTTTCAATATTTGCTGCGGCAGTGATATCGGCCGGAGCGTCTGGCCAAAACACACCGCTCGATAAACAGGTCAGCTCGGTCTTTCCTGACGCGCAGGCCCTGTACCTGGATTTACATCAGCATCCGGAGCTGTCTTCTCATGAGACGCGGACCGCGGCGGAGCTGGCCGGCAAGCTTCGCGAGCTTGGCTATGAGGTTACTGAGCACGTTGGCGGGACCGGCATAGTTGCCATCATGAAAAACGGTCCCGGGCCGACAGTGATGCTGCGCACCGAACTCGATGCGCTGCCGGTGGAAGAAAAAACGGGTTTGCCTTACGCCAGCAAAGCTCGAACCAAAGATGACAGTGGACGCGATGTGCCGGTGATGCACGCCTGCGGGCATGACGTCCATATGGCAAGCCTGTTTGGCACGGCGGCCATCATGGCACGCAACAAGGATTCATGGCATGGAACGCTGATGCTGATCGGCCAGCCTGCGGAAGAGACCATTACCGGCGCCGATCACATGATCAAAGATGGCCTGTTCACCCGCTTCCCCAAACCAGACATCGGCATTGCCATGCATGACACGAACAATCTGCCTTATGGCAAAGTGGGAATCACGCCGGGGTATGCCAAAGCCGCGGCCGATTCCATCCGCATTACCGTCTATGGCAAGGGCGGACACGGAGCACAGCCGCACACGACGATTGATCCGGTGCTGATTGCGGCAAGAATTGCCGTGACTCTGCAATCAATTGTGGCACGCGAGATTAAGCCGGGCGACGCGGCAGTCATCACCATCGGCTACATTCAGGCGGGCACGAAGAACAACATTATCCCTGACGATGCGCAGATGGGGCTGACCGTACGCTCCTTCAAGCCAGAAGTCAGGAAGCACCTGCTTGCGGCAATCGAACGCGTTGCCAAAGGCGAAGCCATGGCTGCAGGCGCGGAGAAGATGCCTCTCGTCGAGAAATACGAATCGACCTCGGCGGTGTACAACGATCCGGTGCTGACGCAGCATTTGGCTACTATGCTGGAGGGAGCGCTGGGCAAGGGAACTGTGGTGACGGAAGACCAGATCATGACCTCAGAGGATTATTCGTACTTTGTGGAGCAGGGAATTCCGTCTTTTTACTTCACGTTGGGCGTGGCTGATCCGCAGAAACTTGCTGATGCTCAGGCCGCGGGAAAACAACTGCCGAGCAATCATTCGCCGCTGTTTGCGCCGGTAGCTGATCCTTCGATCAAAGTTGGCATCACGGCTGAGGTCACGTTGCTGCGCGATCTCCTGAAGGGAACGCCGGCAGATGTGAAGAAGTTTACGAAACAGTCTGCGGGAAACTGAAAAGGCCTGCCGGTTTCCATCCAAAAAAGAAGAGCGCTGCAGCAGGCCTGTCTTTAGCTATTGCTCTTGTACGTCAGGCTCAGGATCTGTGACGGCCGCTACAATCATTTCATAGGGTAGGTTCCAGTTCAGTGCCCCGGCTGTTCTGGAATCCGAGTCATGATGTTGTACGCGGAAGCGAACGAGCGACAAATCAATACGTGGAATTCCTACGACCTGGACGAGTTGCCCTTTTCGCATGGCGCCCACGATTTTCGCTGATTCTGTCCCTTTGGCCAGCACGAGTCTCCTGTTATGAACTAAGAGCTCACCGTTGGTGTCCAGTATTTCAGCAAACACGAAAATTCCGTCCGTTACCGAATGAGGGTCTTCATTCAGCTTGGCAATGAACTCGGTGTAGTTGAATCCAACCTGCTCAGTGGAGATCCTGATGCTCTGGCCGAGATCGCTGATTGAGCTGCGTGTGCGCTCGTATAGCGGAAAAGCCTGGTCAGCATCCTTGTAGATGAAGCCTGGAATAGGTGCCCAGGTGTGCTCAATGTTAGCGCCATTGACGCTTGTAATCGGATGCACCTCAAAGATGTGTGCCTCGCCTGAGCTGGTGGGCGGATCAACGGGCTGGCCCTGGACGTAGTGTTGTTCTCCACCGTGCTCACACCAGATTCTCCATGCGCCAGATATCTTGACCGGAGCGCCACTGCCGGCAGCATCCGTCAGAACTTTGACTGCTTTTGTTTTTTCGGTTTTTGCATTCATCACCTCGGCAACGGCGACCATCCCGATCTCGGGAGCGGTGCCGGCGACGTGGATATCACCATCCTGGTTTGCAGGATGAATCTTCGAGGTGACAGCTACCGTAAAATTCGTGTCAATGGTGACGCGATTGGCAAATGTGTTGACGAAATCTTTACTAAGGGTGATCTGGATCTGCGCGCTGCAGACCGTGGCAGAAAGACAAATCAGCAATAGGCGCCAAATACGTTTCATTGTGCTCTCCTCTTTCATTGCTTCGGCAATCTGCACTCCACACGCTGGCATGCAGTCAGCCTGTTCGTTTCAATCTGGTCTTTTGCCAAGGGGGTAGGATGACACGATATTTCTACTTGCCGGCTTTATCAAATTAAATGGATGAAGAACGTTTTACTTTGGGTCGCAATACTTTTTCCTACATAGGTATAGTGTCTGTCTGCGAAGAAATGTTACACGGAAAAAACTGGTGGCTTGTAAAGCACGATTCTCAAAATGCTACGAAAATGTTCTTTCAGTGATACTCTATGCGGTTCTTTTAAGGGGCTCTTTAACGCATGAATTTTTCTCGCCGCAGCTTTCTGCAAAATGCTGGAATCGCCGCTACTGCAGCTGTTGTTCAATCCGGCAGCGCTTTTGCCGCTCAGGGTGAAAACACAAGCAAGCTGCCGGAGCCGATTGCGAAGCTGAAATCGCGCAAGGGTGAGGCCAAGCCGATCACCACAGAGGAGCGTGCGCAACGGCTGGAGCGGGCGCGGCAATTGATGGCGCAGAACAAAATGGATGCCATCATGGTTACGGGCGGGACGTCGCTGGTTTATTTCACCAACATCCACTGGTGGATGAGCGAGCGGCTGTTTGCGTTGATCCTGCCGGTGAAGGGGAATCCGTTTTACCTCTGCCCAGCATTTGAAGAAGACCGCGCACGCGAGCAGATTGCCAGCGGACCGGGTGGAGACAAACCTGAGATCAGGTTGTGGCAGGAAGATGAGAGTCCTTATCAGCGGATTGCGGAAGGGCTGAAGGATCGTGGGCTGTCTGCAGGCAAATTGGGCATGGAAGAGACAGTGCGTTACGTCTTCAGCGAAGGCGTAAACAAAGCCGCACCCACACTACACATCACAAGCGCGACGCCGATTACGGCAGGCTGCCGCATGATCAAGAGCCAGCATGAGCTGCAACTGATGAAGCTGGCCAATGAGGTCACGCTCGCCGCATATGAAGCTGCCTATCTTTCCACGAAAGAAGGAATGACACAGCACGACTTCGGCAACATGGTGCAGGCCGCGCATGCGCAGCAGGGCTTCCAAGGCGGCGCGAGCATACAGGTTGGCGAAAACTCAGCGCTGCCGCACGGTTCGGCCAAGCCGCAGGTGATTCGCGAAGGCACGATCCTGCTGATGGACGGTGGCTGTAACGTGGAAGGATATGAGTCTGACATCAGCCGCACCGTTGTTCTGGGCAAGCCGACAGACAAGATGAAGCAGGTATTCGAGATTGTGCACAAAGCGCAATCTGCAGCGCTGGCTGCAGCGAAGCCGGGAGTGCAATGCCAAGCCGTGGATGCAGCAGCCCGGAAAGTAATCTCAGATGCCGGCTACGGCCCAGACTACAAGTACTTTACGCATCGCGTGGGGCATGGCATCGGGATGGATGGCCACGAATGGCCGTATCTTGTCCGCGGCAACACGCTGCCGATGGCGCCTAACATGTGCTTCAGCGACGAGCCGGGAGTTTACATTCGCGGCGAATTCGGCGTGCGGTTGGAAGATGATATGCACATTACGGAGAATGGCGCGGAATTGTTTACGCCGCAAAGCAAGAGCCTGGACGAACCATTTAAGATCGGGTGATCGCACGTGATCGGGAAACAAAACCTTACCGCTGATAAACACGGATTACACTGATTCACACTGATCACACAAAACATTCGTTTCCGGCATTATCGGAATCCGTTTGATCCGTGTTCATCCGTGGTAGGGCTTTCGATCCGGTGATTACGTGCGGCTCTTTTACTTGAGCGCATTTTGCATAAACGTTCCCACGTCCTTCTTCAACTCTCCCAACGATGAATCCTGGATATACATCATGTGTCCGGCGCCGTAGTAGCCAAGCGTGACTTTGGCGTGCTGGGCTGGATCAAGGTTCATGTGGTTCAGCGTGTATTGCGTCGCGAAGTAGGGCGTGGCCAGATCGAAGTAGCCTGAGCCGACGAAGAGTTTCATGAAAGGATTTTTGTCGAAAGCGTCTTTAAGTGACTGAGCAGTATCAGGGAAGCCGCCGCGCTGGATGCCCCAGTCCCACTCGTCAAAGCGGAAGCCGCCGCCCAGGATGTAATACTCAAGGTCAGACTTGTAGCCTAACTCGCTGCGCACATATTGATTAAACATTGCAGTATAGGGCGGGCGAATGGCGCTCATGCTGGGGTCGAAGCTTGCGGTCTCAGCGACTGCAGAACGTGAGGTGCCAGTAAAGCGGCTGTCGAGCCGGCCAATGGTCTGCTTTTTGTCACGAAGAAGCTCTTTGGTGAAGTGTGACTCTTCAATGCGCAAGTTGCTTTCATCAATATAGGTCTTGCTCAAGCCGGTGTAGCGGGCCAGATGATCAATCACGTCCTGCCGCTCCTGCGGAGTGAGCCGGTCGCCTTTTGCCAGCGCTGCAGCGTAAGGACCAGCGGCCCATTGCTCGACCTCAGAGCGCAGTTTGTCGAAATTCTGTTCGAGATCGGGCGCAAGCTTCTTGTGATACCAGGCGGCGCTGGAATATGTCGGCAGAAAGAGGACGAATGGAAGGTCGTTGCCCGGAGCGCCGTCTGTAGTTTGGAAGTTGAGAATGCTCGAAATGAGCATGATGCCGTTGAAGGCGATTCCGTGCTCAACGAGATAACCGGAAAGCCCTGCGGCGCGCGTGGTGCCGTAGCTTTCGCCAACCATGAAGAGCGGTGACGACCATCGCTCCGAGCGGCCGAGATAGAGACGGATGAACTCTCCGACGGATTCAATATCCCCCCGCAGGCCGAGGAACTTTCTAGTCTGGTCGCGCTTGACGGCGCGGCTATAGCCCGTGCCAACGGGATCGATGAAGACCAGATCGGTCTGGTCAAGCCAGGTGTGCTCGTTATCAATGAGCTGATAAGGCGGCGGAGGCATCATGCCGTCAGGCTGCATGCGGACTCGCTTAGGCCCGATGGCCCCCAAATGCAACCACACGGAAGCAGACCCCGGGCCGCCATTAAACGAAAAAGTCAGCGGCCGCCGCTCAGGAGATTGACCATCAAGCGTGTAGGCAATGTAGAAGATATGTGCTTCGACTTCGCCTGTGTCATTGTTCTTAAGCGGCATCATGCCGGCGGTTGCAGTGTAGCGTAGCGTCTTGCCACCGACATGGATCTCATGATGGGTGACGACGGGCGGCTGCTCTGGAGCTTCTTTTTTCGGCTCAGCGGGCGAAGCAGGTGGTTTAGCGGATTGCTGATCCGCCGGACTGGCGGGCGCTGTGGCCGGACGGTCGCCGCGATTTCTTTGCTGTGCGACTGCGCAAAGTGAGAGCAAGAAACTCAGGACCACAACGATGGACGAAAGGCGACGCAGCATCATTCAACACTCCGGCTCAATAGTTTTTAGACTTGATGGATAAAAACAGGTGAGTGTAGCTGGCAGAGAGAAAAAGGGCAAATCAAGCCATGTGCAGGACGCCCTGAGGTCGCGGCGGCATTGGTCCTGAGCTCTGGTGGCCCTTGAAATAAACCAGCAGAAGAATGAGGAACACTACGATAGCGATCATAAAGATGCCGAAGCCCCTGCCCGAGCCATCAGAGCGTGTTGACATACGCGGCGCCATATGTCGATTAAACACGAAAAATTCGGAAGTTATTTCCAACCCAAATAATTTTTAAGGAACTTGACACAAATTAACGTGGAGCTAACAGACACGTAGGGCCACAAATCCAGGTTGCTCTGTTGCCTGTGTTTGCGGCCCGAAGTGCAACGGCTGTTTACGCCGAAAATTGCTTAGTGAGTAGGCACAACCAGATCGCGATCCAGGCGCACTTCCAGCTGAGTGCCTTTCTCCAGCTTCATATTGCTGCCTTTGAAGAGAAAGCTGCTTCCAGTTCCCGCACCGGCGCCGGCAGCAGCGCCGATTGCGGCTCCTTTGTGGCCTCCTGCAACCGAACCGGCCACAGCCCCCACTGCTGCTCCAATCGCAGCGTTGGTGATGATCCTCTTTTTGTCAGGACCTTTCCGGTAAATTTCGCCTTCCTCGCCGGTGGCTTTGATTGAGGGATCGCCGGGAACCCCGGTAACGGTGCCGATCAGAGGGACCCATCCTTTGCGCGTCTCAATCTCGTCCAGCGCGAGCTGCATTTTTGAGCCGGTGTAGCCATGCTCAAACTGGGCTACATGCCCTTTCACGGTACGGCCTTTAGGAATAATCAGCCCGCCGGGCGTGGTCAGGTCTTCCCGCAGTTCTGCTTTAAAGTGCTTACCCTGCTCCATCTTGTTGGTGTCCAGAGTGTCTTTGAGCTTGATGATGAAACGTGTGCCGTCAGGAATTGCATTTGGGGCGGCTGCGTACACGTTGGTACTGGCCGGTTGGCCAATCGTAGAGCTAGAGCTTGGGGGCACTTGGGGAGGAGTCTGGCTATCCGCCGGACGGGTCTTCAGAACCGGGGTATGGTCATTCTGGCTGCCGTTATCCTGAGCAACAGCGCTCAAGGCCAACGCCAGCACCAGGGCAGAAACGGAGGTCATCCATCTTGCCTTCATGGCAAATCACCTCAAAAAAGTATGGTTAAAAGCTTAGGATGTGTGATGCGGCCATACTCCAGAAAAGCTGCTCTGCTTCCCGCGAATTTTTGTAAGGAGCACAGAAACAGGACGAACAGCTCTGTCGCTACGGTAGAGCCGTCTGTTACTCTCATTCTTCCAAGTTCCTGTTGCAGGGGGTAGGCGCCAAATGGCCTTATGCCCTTGTGGGCATTACGAAAGTAACTGTCCAGAGGTTCTATTTGGGGACGATTTCCGGCATCATATAAGAGGTAAGTAAGTGTTTGTTCTCCCCGGAAGGGAAGATGCGATGAAGAAGAATTGGTTCTTGCCTGTAACTGTGCTTGGGTTGAGCGGCCTGGGGCTGCTGTTTGCCAGCGAACGCGGCAGGCAGCGCATGCGCGAAGCGTTCGACAAGCTGGTTGAACATGGCGATCCGCTCAGCGAATTCAACAAATTCTGTGAAGATCAGTTGGAGACGATCCAGCGCAGCCTTGACCGCCTGTCAGAAGCGCTGGAAGATCCGCGGGCAAGCTAGCCTTATTATCCCGCAATCTTGTCGATGACCGAAGCCATGCGCACGTCGCGTTGTGTCACTCCTCCCGAATCGTGCGACACCAGCGCCATTGTTACCGTGTTGTACCGGATATCAATGTCCGGGTGGTGATTGGCCTGCTCGGCCGCAGCCGCAACCTTATTCACAAACTGCATTGCCGCTTTGAAATCAGGAAAACGAAAGACTCGCTGGATCGCGGTCCCATTTCTCTGCCATCCCTGGAGAGAGCCAAGGGCCTGCTGAATTTCTGAATCAGTAAGCACAGCCATAAGAGCACCTTTCTAATCAGGATGTGATTCTAGTTGGTCTCTGGAAAAATTGCAGCACAGCGAGAGCTGAGACTTGAGGCGGCTTAAGTGTTCTTGCCCGGCGCTGCAGCGGCAAGAATGCCTGCTGGCTTGATTGGATAGCTGAAGCGGTACAACTGCGAGTTAATCTCTTTGCGAAGATCTTCCCAGATGGTATCCGGCATGTCGATGAAGATGCGCACGATGTCAGGATCGAATTGACGTCCGGAGAAGCGCTCCACCTCTTCACGCGCGACTTGAATGCTCTGAGCCGCGCGATAAGGCCGGTCAGATGTAATGGCATCCAGCGTGTCTGCGATGGAGAAGATTCTGGCGCCAAGAGGAATGTCAGCGCCCCTTAAGCCGCGAGGATAACCAGTACCGTCAAAGCGTTCCTGGTGGGCATAGACAATTTCCGAAGCTTCAGAGAGGAAAGGAATCTTCTTGAGCATCTGATAGCCGCGGAAGCAGTGCTCGCGCATAATCTCGGTTTCAGTTTCAGTCAGAGCGCCGGGCTTGCGGAGGATGGCATCGGGAATCGCCATCTTGCCGATGTCATGCAGGAACGCGCCGCGAGCAATCACGCGAATCTTATCGCCGGAAAGTCCCATGGCTCGGGCAATTGCGATAGTGAACGCAGTTACACGTTTGGAGTGGCCTTCCGTTTCAGCATCTTTCAGATCAAGAGCGTCGCCCAGAGCCTCGAGAGTGATGTCATATGAGCGCTCCAGATCTGTCATGGCCTGACGCAACTGCTCAGTACGCACAGCAACAAGAGATTCCAGGTTTGACTGATAAGCGCGATTCTCCAGCTTCAGCCGGCGATGCTCCAGCGCGCGACGAACCATGGCAAGAAGTTGCTCGCGCTCGAAAGGCTTAAGCAGATAGTCGTAAGCCCCATTGCGGATTGCCGCCAATGCAACTGAAATATCATGGACGGCCGTGACCATGATGACCGGCATGTCGGGGTATTTTTCTTTCGAGCGCTCCAGCAGAGCAATGCCATCCAATTCTGCCATCATCAAGTCAGAAAGCATCAGTTCAAATTCGCCGGTGGAATTCAGAATGGCCAGAGCTTCCATGCCGGACGAGGCTTGCCGGGTTTTGTACCCAGCGGCATTGAGCATGGACGAGATGATTTCCCGTATCGGCTCTTCGTCGTCGACAACCAGAATTCGTTCTGTGGCCATTATTGGAAAATTTACCTTGGGGGGAACTCTAATGTACCCCAGAGTGTCCGGAAATACAACGCCGAAACAGGAGAAAAACACCCAAATAAGCAGCTTTTTATGATATATAAAGTTTTCCCGCACATCTTATAAGAAATTCCTATGAATTTCTAAAATGAATCTTACTGTCCAATCGGCATTTTTAGCGGAGATGTCGACCCTGCTGATCCTGCTGGCTGGGGCGGTACTTCTTTACAGCAGCTTCCGTGAAAAATACCTGATTCCGTGGATCGGAGGCTGGACCTGCCTGACCTTTGCCAAGCTTTGGCTGGTGATGGATGAGGGGCATGCCTCACTGGTATGGACTGTGCTGTCCATTGCATTCTTTATGCTGGGACTGGGTCTGCTGGTCACGGCGGTATTGTTCTATGTTTCACAGAAAAAGCTGATTGGGCCCCTGGCCTTGATGCTCGTGGCGGCGCTGAGCCTGGTACTTTTGTACTCGCTTTGGATGCCGCATCCCGCATTTCGTGTGGTAGCTCAAGTGCTGGGCTGGGGGGCGAAACTCCTGGCGTCCATTCAATTGGTGCGTTTTGCCTGGGGACGCAAGACGTTAGGCCGATGGCTGCTGGCTGTCATGTTTCTGCTGCTGCATCTGGATGTCGCGCAGGCTCAGCACAGCTTCATCGCATATGACTTCCTGGTTGATCTCCTGCTCGGCATTGGGATGATGACAATCGTGCTGGAAGATTCAAGAGTCCAGATCCAGCGCCTGGACGCCCTGAACACGATCACTCAACAGGTTTCCGATGCACGCGACTTTGGGCCTATCGTCAACACGGTTCTTGATGAGTTGCGGAAGATCACCCGAGCTAAAGCTGCATGGTTCCGTGTTTTACAGGGAGACAAACTGGTGCTGGCCGGGCAACGTGGGCTTTCAGGGAATTTTTCGCAGAAGGCCGCGACGTTAGATATCGCCGCCGGTGTGAGCGGCTTTGCTTTACGCGAAGGCGATGTTTATGTGCTGCGGGCAACGGAGTCCATACCACAGCTGCGGGAAGCCGTTCTCGCCGAAGGCATTCACCATCTTCTGCTTGTGCCGGTTGAAGGCAAAAGCTCACAAATTGGAATGTTTGTCCTGGGAGTGGAGCATTTTCGTGCTTACACAGGACGGGAAAAGAAGTTCCTGAAAGCGGCAGCCAAGCAGATTGGGTTGGCAGCGGAAAACAGCAGGCTGTTGCAACAATTGGTGCAATCCCGCAATGAGTGGGAGAGTACGTTTGAGTCGATTCCGGATTGCATCCTGGTGCATGATCTGGACTACTGCATTTTGCGGGCGAATGCAGCCGTGCTTCAGCGCCTGCAGCGTTCACGTGAGGAAGTGGTCCACCATCTGTGCGAAGAAGTTCTTCCTGGCGCGGGGACTACGTGGCAGGGCTGCCCGTATTGTGCTCACGCCGATTGTGCAGGAGAAGAAGACCCGTGTTTCGGCGGGTACTCAGTGGTTTCTACATCTGCCTATACCGTTGACGATCATTCCCGCGGCGGCACAGTTCACGTGATCAAAGACATCACTGAGGCCAAAGCTTCTGAGGAGCGCTTTACATCACTCTTTAATCACATGCATGAGGGTGTTTTCGTCTCCACACCGGAAGGGAAAATACTCGATTGCAATGAAGCCTTTGTGCGAATGCTTGGATATTCCACCAAGGATGACATTCTCAAACTCGATGTAGGCGAGACTCTATACGTGGACCTGGAAGATCGCAAAAAGTTTCTGCAAGAGATTTCCCGCCTTGGCTACGTGAGAAATTTTGAGATCGTGCTGCGCCGCAAAGATGGACAAAAAATCAACGTCATCGAGAGCAGCTTCGCCACGCGAGGGCCAAGCGGCGAAATTGAACGCTACCAGGGAATTGTGCTGGATGTAACGGAGATGAAGCGCGCGGAAGACGAGATCCGCCGGCGCAATCGAGAACTCCACGTCCTGAACAACATTGCAGTCACTTTCAATCAATCTTTTGATCTGGATGAAATACTGCAGCTCATTATGCTGCAGATGGTAGAGCTATTTTCCACGAATACGGCAGCAATCTACCTGTTTGATGAAGAGACCAGAATACTTGACCGGAAATCATCCTATGGACATCGCCCTGAATGGGCGACCCAAAGCAAAGCGGTGGAGATTCCTGCCGATTTCATCAACATGGTCAAGGCCAATCATTTGGAGATGATTGAGCAGCAGCACCTGCCACAGCTTCCTGAGGTGCTGAAACAGGCGATAGAACTCGAAGGCCTGCAATCCTGGCTTTGGGTGGTGTTGTGGCGGAAAGAAAAAATTCTAGGCGTGCTGGCCACCAGCAGCCGTGTCCGGCGTGAGTTTACGCGGTCAGAACAGAGCGTAATGGTGGCTGTGGGCAGGCAGCTTGCCACAACCATCGAAAAAATTCAGCTTTATCATGAGACGCGAAAAGCTTATGACGACCTGCGCCGCACGCAGGAGCAACTGCTGCAGAGTGAGAAGATGTCCGCAGTGGGACAGCTTATTTCAGGCGTTGCCCATGAGCTTAATAATCCGTTAACAGCCATCCTTGGCTACACGCAGTTGCTTGAGGCGGAAAAGCTGGATGCCCGCGTGGAAGAGTTCGTTGTTAAACTGCACAAGCAGGCGCAGCGCACGCAGAAGATTGTGCAGAACCTGCTGTCCTTTGCGCGCCAGCATACACCCAAGCGCGTGCACGTGGACCTGCGCAGCGTTCTGGAAGATACGATCGCGCTGCGTGACTACGATTTGAAGGTCAACAACATTATGGTGGAGCGGGATTTCGAGCCAGTGCCTTCAGTGATAGCCGATCCGCACCAGCTGGAGCAGGTGTATCTGAACATCATCAACAACGCAGCGGATGCGATGCTGGAAAATGGCCGCGGCGGCCGCCTGAAGATAAGAGTTTGCTGCGAAAATGGTCATGTTGTGACCTCATTCCAGGATTCCGGCCCTGGAATTGTTGATCCCAAACACGTCTTCGATCCGTTTTATACGACTAAAGGGGTGGGCAAGGGAACTGGTCTGGGGCTGAGCATTTGCTATGGCATCGTGAAAGAGCACGGAGGAGAAATTTCCGCGCAGAACCACCCTTCTGGGGGTGCTTTGCTGCAGGTACGATTGCCCATTGCCGTTGGGGAAAAGCCCGTCACAGAACGTGAGCGCATTGTGGCCCGGCGGGAGTCTCGCCTGGAAGGATCTGTTCTGCTGGTGGACGATGAAGAAGCTGTGCTCGACTTTGAGCGCGAGGTGCTGACAGCTGCCGGCGCAAAAGTAACTACAGCTCTTTCCGGCGCCGATGCTGTTGCCAGATTGCAGCAAGAAGATTTTCAGGCAGTGCTGCTGGATAGCAAGATCCCCGGCGAGCTTTCAAGCGAAGACGTCTTCCGGTGGATTGAAAATAACCGGACAGATCTGGTCTCACGCACCGTACTGGTGCTATCTAATGTCTCCGACCCTGGTGTCCGGCTCTTTGTGGATGCAACCAGGATTCTCTGCCTGGTGAAACCATTTGAAGTTGCTGATCTGCTGGCGATGACGCGCCGCGTGCTCAGAAGGGCAAGAGCAGCAGCAACGCGGTGAGCGATCTTCAGTTTGGGTTGATAGTTTCGCCTATTTAAGTATCGTGAGAGCGCCTTGCTCGGAGTGCGGAAGAAGAGCTGAAACTGATCTATCCATCGTTAAAAGCTTGCCTTTCCGTTTAATAGCTAATCCCAGAAGATAAGCATCGCTGATCTGTTGATACCCTGTTAAGCGCTTTGCCATAGGTTGCAAAGCTTCGATCAGTCCGATCTCATCAGGCCAAAATTGATGACGGGGATGCTGGAGGGCCGCATCAAGAATTTTAACGGCATGTATGGGTGTTACCGCATCACGAGAAAATGCCGGATTGGAAATAATACGAACAAACGCTGCTTGCGTCAGCGGGCAGGAGGCCCACCCTCCTCGGGAATTGTTTGCCAGCCAGTGTTGTGCAATCGCATGTTGTTCGTGTGCCGGCCAGATCAATGCGATCAGTACATTCACATCAAGTAAATGGACAGTCACTCGCCACTTGCCTCCAGATCACGAACATGCTCGCTGGTGATCCTGGGAGAATCCGTCGGCAGATCAAATACCAGAATCCCATTAACCAGACGCGTTGGATGAGAAGCCCTGATTCCGCGGCGAATCAATTCCGAGACCGCCTTGCTGATCC
Source organism: uncultured Acidobacteriaceae bacterium (assembly GCA_964541925.1). Classification (GTDB taxonomy): domain Bacteria; phylum Acidobacteriota; class Terriglobia; order Terriglobales; family Acidobacteriaceae; genus Angelobacter. The sequence goes on from CAZISB010000022.1 coordinate 41,091, forward strand.
CAAGCGCGCGCTTTTTTGCGTACTGCTTTACCAAGGGGAAAACATCATCATCTAAATTGAGAGTCGTTCTCATAGTGTGATGCATTGTAGCATCATTTGATGCTCATTGTTACTTTAGGCATCAATCGCACTAAATAGATGCTAGGTTGATCGCGCCCGTGTTCCCTTTACCAGCATTTTTCCCACTCCGGGCACGCCAGCGATTGCCAATGCCGCGCTGCGGAGCCATCGCGGCGCAGACAAGGCGCTGCGGAGGCGTGCTGCATTGTGGAATGCCGGCGCAAAACGCTTGCTGTAGGTGGCATGGTATTGCTGTTGAGCGTATTTGAGAGTGCATTTTCCCTGAATAAATGGCATGAGGACCTCTGCCGCGAGCTTTCCGCTTTGCAGCGCGAGGGAGATGCCGTCGCCTGCAAAGGGATCAATAAAGCCTGCGGCATCACCGGCTAGCAACATGCCTTCTGATTCCGTCTGAGGCGCACGAAAGTAAAGAGGCGACGTGGTAACGGCAGGGAATAGAGGCTGCCAGTCGCGGCTACGGCGATGCAGCTCAGGTTCGCAGGCAAAAACTTCTTCAAGCGAGCGTGCCACATCGGCGCGAACCATGGCGCAAGCGTTTACGGCTTTGTCATTCACTGGCGTGACGCCGCAGTAGCCGCCAGGAAAGAAGTAGAGATCTACGGAGGGAGGCGGCTGCGGCTCAGTAAAATGTGCTTTCAGCCCGAGCCATTTTTGTTTATTCGCGACATCAAATTGGGTGAGCTTTGACCAGCGGCCGGTGGCATTGACTACTGCTTTCGCTGAAAAATGCTTTTCAGCAGTTTCAACCTGGAATGTTTGTTCTTGCTCAACTTTGAGGATGGTTGCTTCCTGGAGAGTTTCAACGCCTGCCTGTTGAGCAGCCGCAAAGAGCGCGGCGTCCATCTCATATCGCGGGATACTTCGGGCCGCGGGCGAGAGCGGCAGTGGAATGCACTTACCATCAATGAAAATGCGGGCAGAACTCACCAGCGCATGCGATGAGAGCTGCGCTGCACCGAGTAGTTTGCCCAGCAGTTCCAGAGATTCCGCCGAGACGAATTCGCCGCAAACTTTGTGGCGGGGGAAGCAATCTTTTTCCAGCAAGAGGACGCGTGCACCTGCGCGCGCGGCGGTGATGGCGCACGCCGAGCCTGCGGGACCGGCGCCGGCAATAATCAGGTCGTAGTCGGGTCTTTCCAGACAATCACTCCCATGCGATACAGAAAGTACTGCCGAATTTCAATGCGTGAGATTTCAACTACCTGCTCCAGTATCCTTCTGATCTCATCCACAGTGTAAGCCCTGCGAACTGAAGCCGGAGCATCATGCCGGGTAATGCGGCTCCGGTAGAGTGGAAATCCCAGATAGCTGAGCGCCAGGTGCAGGGGATGGCGGATGAGATCGTGAATGAAGAACGCATGCCGCGCAACACGCAGCCCTTCAGAGGCGAAGCGAATGAGTTCATCAGCCTCAAGGTGATGCACAAAGAGTGAGCAACCAACCACGTCAAAGCTGTTGTCGGCGAAGGGAAGCGACGTTGCATCGCCGCAGACAGCGGGAAGCTGGCTATCCAGATGAGTTGGTGCGCGGTCCAGTATGACTGGATGAACGCTGATCCCTGAATCTGCCAGGTCCTTGCGGGTTACGAGAGCAACATATCCTTCACTGCCGGCCACATCAATCCAGGACAGTTCTTTCAGCTTTTTCCGCTCCGCTATGCGCTGAAGCAGGCTGTTTACCGTGCGTGTTCCGCCGAAAGCGCGATTGAACATGCGCAGATCGGCGATGGATCCGGCCACCTCGTGTGGAGTGCCGGCGTCCGTATCAAGCAGCTCCGGAACGACGATGCGCCTCATTGATTAGACATGAGCCGCAAGCTCTTCTTCGAGGAGTTGCTTGTTATACAGATCAGTGTAGTAGCCGTTGCGCGCCAGCAGTTCGTCGTGCGTGCCCAATTCAACGATGCGGCCCTCGTGCAGCACGGCAATACGGTCAGCATTGCGGACTGTTGAGACGCGGTGAGAGATAAAAATCGTTGTTCGATCGCGCATGACATCGCGCAGGTGGTTGAGGATTCTTTCTTCCGTATAGGTATCCACGCTGGAAAGAGCATCGTCAAGAATCAGAATGCGGGGATCGCGGATGATGGCGCGGGCGATTGCGGTGCGTTGTTTCTGGCCACCGGAAAGGGTAATGCCACGTTCGCCGACCAGAGTGTCATATTTCTCAGGAAAACTCTCAATATCCACCGCGATATTGGCTGCTTCAGCGGCAGCGCGCACCTGTTCGTCCTCGGAATTCTCCACGCCAAAGGCAATGTTCTCGTGGACTTTGTCGCTGAAGAGAAATGTCTCCTGCGGCACAAAGCCGATGCTCCTGCGCAGTGTCTCCAGCGGATACTCGCGGATCGGGCGACCATCGAGCAAGAGCGAGCCGGGCTGGGCATCATAGATGCGCGGCAGCAGGCTGACCAGCGTAGTTTTGCCGGAGCCGGTAGGGCCGACGATCGCCAGGCTGCTGCCTGCAGGAATTTTCAGGTTGATATCTTTTAGAACGGTCGTACTGTCATAGCTGAAGGTGAGATGGCGGAACTCTATCTCGCCACGCAGAGCCTGCGTGTCTTTGAGATCGGAAGCAACGGCAGCATCTGTGATCTCCGGTTGCGCTACCAGAATTTCATTGATCCGGCCCATGGAGGCAGTGCCGCGCTGGAAGATGTTGATGACCCATCCCAACGCGATGATCGGCCAGGTAAGCAGCAGAATGTAAATGTTGAAGGCGACAAAATAGCCCAGGCTCATGCGATGGAGTAGAACTTCCCGGCCACCGACCCATAATGTGATGACTACGCCGATTCCAAGAAGAAACTCCAGCGTGGGCCACAGCATGCCGGAGAGACGGGCCAGAGGCAGGCTGCGTTCCACATATTCCTGATTGCTTTTCTCGAACAGTGCGATCTCAGGTTCTTCCTGTGCATAAGCCCGGATTACGCGAGCGCCGGAAAAATTCTCCTGGGCACGCGCAGAGATATCAGAAAATTGCGCCTGAATTTTTTCAAAACGCTCATGAATCTTGCGGCCAATGTACTGCACTGCAATGCTGGCCAGCGGCAGCGGAGCAAACGCATAGAGCGTGAGCCTGGGGCTGATATGCCACATGAATACCAGCGCCACGGCGGTAAAGACCAGCGTGTTTGCCGTGTACATAATGGCCGGCCCAAGCAGCATGCGCACGGCGTTCAGGTCATTGGTGGCGCGGGCCATGATGTCGCCGGTGCGGTTCTTCTGGTAATAGGAGTAGTTGAGCGACTCCAGGTGGCGAAACATGTCATTGCGCAGATCGTACTCGATCTCGCGCGAGACACCGATTACCAGCCAGCGCGTCAGGAATTGGAAGACGCCCTTGGAGAGCGCCAGCCCGATCAGCAATAGTGCGTAAATAAGGATTTTCTGGTGCGTAACGCCGTATTTATTCAGGTCATCAACGGCGCGGCGGATCACCTGCGGTGAAAGCACTCCCAGCCCGTTATTGAAGAGAACCGTAACGGTACCCCAGAACAGGGTGACGCGATATTTCTTGAGATACGGAAACAGCGGTCGCAGGTTCTTGCCCATGTGGGTTAATAGATGATTTTAGCAGGGGAGAGGAAGCAGGGAATTCGCACGGGTAACAACTTCTGAGCTGCGCGCTCTAAAGAAGCCACTGCGACTTTAGCATTGTTGTTTTAAGACTTTCGCTGAGAAAACAGCATTGGATCAACAAGGCCGCGAAAGCGTCTGCTGGGGCCACCGCTAGAATAAGACATCAATGCGCGCACAAAGCTGGAAGTTTTGTGCAATCAGAGACGTTAACATTGATTGTTTGCGGCGCCTGATAATGCGGGAGTGCTTGATATATGGCAAGAGCATTATTGATTCTTTGCTGCCGTCCGATCTGGGCCAACTGCTGTCCAACTCGATCTACGTAATCTTTGTAATCGGCGAGCAGCGCATTATATTTATTAACCGCCATTTCGTCATGTTCTTTGAGCTTAAGAGCCACCGACGCCAACTCTTGTTGGCTTTTCTCTATAGATACACCTAGATCAAGAGCTTTGCCAGGCGCTACGGCTTTTAAGTTGGACTGCTGCTCATCCGATAAAGCTACACCTCGCATCTGTGTATCTAGCACTACGAGGATTGCTATTGCATCATCGTATTTCTTTTTCATTTCAAGCGTCTGCGTGATTACTGCTCCCTTCGCATCGCTTTCCGCTTTAGCGGCATTAAGTTGGTCAGTGAGCAGACGGTTTGCTTCAATTTCTGCTTTGAGAGCGGCTTTACAGGTTTGAACGGTGGTGCATTTAGGTTCCTGCTTGGGCAGCTTCGATTGCTGGATCTTCCATTCTATGATCGCTTCGTTGTATGAATCCCAATCCTTGTAATTCTTGGGATCTGGTTTGGGTACAACGGTCTGAGCGAATACAACAGCCGATAAGAAGGCAAGCACTAGAGCAATCTTCATAGCGTCAGAATCCTACTGCAAATACACCCAAAATAGAATGGAAAATTCTTATCTCGTTTGTTGGCAGTCTTGTGAGCTTTTCATGACTACATAATGGTTGCCTCTTCATACTTTCGGTCTTGACAAAAAGCGAATAAATAGCGTATATATGAAGATGGCCTAGTGCCTGCTGGAGATAAGCCAGTGCGCGTTCTTTGACAACTAAAATCGACAGGATTCGCATTTGTGGGCCTTTTGGTGAGGTGTTTATCAAAGAGTAAATTTGGCATTCGGCAGGGTGAAGAAAAATGAACGCGATTCGAGGGCAAATGAGGCCGAGAAAACGGTTTTGACCGTTCGGTGACCGCTCGGTCGAATTGCGCTTGGCTCTTTGTTTTCAACAACAGCTAAATGGGGGGTGGGTCAAGGCCGGAAAGTTTACTGGAAGATAACCTCTGCGGGTGAGACGTAGCAATGCTACGTCTCTACGTGATAAGCAATGCTTCGGCCGGGTGTCTCGTTAGGGCAGGAGGGTTCACGATGGCGTCTTCAGTATCAAATACCCGCCGGCCAGCCCAAAGATCAGATCGGGCGACCAGGCTGCGATCAGAGGCGGAAGCTGACTGACGTTGCCCATGGCTTCAAAAAGGCCGACGGTTAGGAAGTAGCCCACGCCGATAATCAGTGCCACCACCACGCCGCCCAGTGCGCCGCGGCGACCGCCGGAGAGCGCAAACGGCACGGCAATGATGGCCATGACGAGGGTGATCAGCGGGAAGGCAATTTTTTTCTGCAATTGGACGCGCAGCCTGACAACATCAAAGCCGCCCTGCTGCAGATCGCTGATGTAGCGGCGGAGTTCGTCATAATTCATCTCGTCTGATTGCAGGACTTCTTTCTTAAAGTACGACGGCGGCTCGTTCAACTCAGCGAAGGTGCTGACGTCAAACTTTTGCAGGTCTTCGTGAATGTCGCCTGCGGATGAGTTGTTCCAGGTACGCTCCCAGCCATTTTCAAAGGCCCATTTCTGCAGCTGTTCGGTCCAGCGGGCGCGCGTGGCATAAACGCGCTTCACCATTTGGAAAGAGTGCGGATCAAACTCAAAGGCCGAGACGCTGGCAAAGGTGTTGCGGTCTGGATCGAAAGCTTCATAGTAGTAAACCTTGCGATTTTCATAAGTGCCGTCTGCCCGCTTTTTGCTTTCGCCGAAAATCCACTTGCGATCAGGGCGCAAGTAGGTCTGTGCCGGCTTGCCTTTGATCAGGTTGCGCAGAGTTTCAACGCGCTTATTGGCGTAAGGCAGGTACCATTGGTCGAGCAGAAAAAGGCCGGCAGCCAGGCTCATGGCAATCACCAGAATCGGAATCACAGCGCGATAGATGCTGACGCCGGTGGCCTTCATGGCTGTAATCTCGTTCGTCTTTTGCATAATGCCGAACATCACCAGCACGGTGAGCAGGACGGCGAGCGGCGTGACCTGGTAAAGCACTGAAGGAATGAAGTTGAACAGATATTCGAGCTGGACCAGAAAAGGAATCTTCTTCCGTACGATATCGGAGAGCAGCTCGAAATAAGTAAAGACGAGGAACAGCACCAGCATGCTGGAGATGATCAGGAACAGGTATCCAAGAAAGCTGCGAAGAACGTAGTCATCCAGAATGAGCGGGAAGCGAGTATTGAAGAGGCGTGAGCGGCGGCCGCCGTTGCCGGTCCCGTTGGTTTTGCTGCTGAAGAGTGCTGTGCCCAGATTTTTTAGTTGCGTGAGCAGAATCTGCCCCATGCCCAGTTCGATTGGCAGCTTATCAGTGCGCCAAAGCAGTGCGGTTCCGATCAGGCCAAAAATAATGTTGGCCATCCAAACGCCGAGCACCGGCGGGATCTTCCCGCCGCGCGCAAATGAGACACCGAGAATCGAGAGGAAGTAGTAGATGAAGACCAAAACGATGGTGAGGACAAATCCAGCGCCCTTGCCGCCCTTTTTCGCCGAAAGGCCCAGCGGAATGCCGATCAGCACCAGCACCAGGCAGGCCGTGGGCAAGGCCAGGCGGCGGTTGAACTCAATCCAATACCAGCGCGCGTACTCTTTGTTGGGATTGTACTTTTGCCGGAAGAGCTCTCTGGTGCTGAGTTGCGCCACCGGAACGGCTTCCTGTTGCGGCTTTGCCACCGGCGGAAGGCTAATGACTATGTCTGTTTCATCGAAGGTGCTGATTGTGTACTGGTCAGGCGTGCGGGCGTTGGTGTCATGCGTTTCGCCTTTGATGAGGTGCAGATGAATCGACTCTGGGCTGTCACTGCTCACCACCGCTTCTTTGGCAATGGTGATTTTCGGCGCTCCGGGCGTGCTGATATCGGCGTCAAAGACGTCTTTCCACACCGCGGCTCCGGCGGCGCTGGTCACATCTTCGACATAAAGCACATGGTTCTTGAAGCCTTCATAAAAAACCCGTGGCTGCACTTCAAACGAAATTTGCGTGGATGCCAGTTTGGTCTGCAGCCGGGCCAGCGCGGCGGCGGAGCGCGGTTCGATAATGACTGTGTTAATCAAAGCCAATATCCATGCGGCCGCTCCGAAGATAGAGATGATCTTCAAAAACGAGCGGACACTGACTCCGGAGGCACGCATCGCGGTGACTTCACTATCTGCGGCCATGCGGCTCAAGCCCAGCAAAATGCCCACGAGCACGCCCATGGGAATGGTGACTTTTAATGCGACAGGCAACGTAAGGAAAAAAAGCTCCGCTACACTTGGAAAAGGAGCGCTGTTGCGCACCACCAGCTCGAGGATCCGCGTGACCTCGCGCATGAAGATCACGAACGTAAACACGGAAGCCCCGATCAGCCCATGCGAGACAACTTCCTTCAATATGTAACGGGTAAAGATGCGCACGCGTGTTCTCAGAAGAGTCTAGCAGAAGGTTGATGTGTTATTAATGGAATCAATGGACCAACCCGGTATTCGGCTCCTGTTTCTGTGGCACATGCACCAGCCTTATTACAAGGACTTGGTCACCGGCGAGTATCGCCTGCCCTGGGTGCGTTTGCATGCGCTTAAGGATTATTACGGCATGGTGAAGTTGCTGGATGAGTTCCCCGGCCTGCATCAGACATTTAATCTTGTGCCATCTCTGATCGCGCAGCTTCAGGAGTATGTCTCCGGCACGGCGCATGATCCGTTTTTGGACGCTGCATCTCGTCCCGCTCCAGAGATGGATTTGGCAGAAAAACTCTTTGCGCTGCGATATCTGTTTCAGGCAAATCTCGAGCATGTGATCGCCCGGTATCCACGCTACCACGAGCTTTGGCAGGAATTTCATACACGGCCGCAGGACATTCCAGCCGCAGCCGAGCGGCTGACGAATTCCGATCTCACAGATCTGCAAGTGCTCTCACAGATTGCCTGGATGGATGAGTTTTTTCTGGAAGACCCGGCCATTCGTGAACTGATTAAGAAGAAGCGAGACTACTCGCTCGATGACCAGCAGCTTGTGATTGCCAAGGAGCGTGAGTTTCTGGCGAAGGTGCTGCCGGCCTATGCAGCGGCGGCGCAGCGCGACGCAATCGAGATTTCAACCTCGCCGTTTTACCATCCCATCCTGCCGCTCATCTGCGATACGAATGCCGGCGCCGCATCACACAGCGGGCTGCCATTGCCGGCGCAGCGGTTCAGCCATCCTGAGGACGCGCGTGAGCAGATTTTGCGCGGGCTGAATCTTCATGAGCAGGTGTTCGGCGTCCGTCCACGCGGCATGTGGCCATCAGAGGGCAGCGTATCAAACCAGGCGCTTACCATCGCCCACGAGCTGGGACTGAATTGGGTGGCAACCGACGAAGGGGTTTTGGGCCGATCACTCAACGCTACTTTTGAGCGCAATGGCACCGGAACTCTTCATGGAGCAGGCGCTGAACAGCTCTACCAGATTTATCGCTGGGAGCAGGGCGCCGCCGCCACCCACATGGTTTTTCGCGACCACTCACTCTCTGACCTGATTGGGTTTGTCTATTCCGGCGCGCCTGCAAAAGATGCTGCTGCGGATTTTATCCGGCGAATCAAGGAATCTGCAGCGCCGCTGCTCCAGAAGGGAAGAACGGCTGTGGTGCCGGTCATCCTGGATGGTGAAAATGCGTGGGAGTATTACCCGCAGTCCGGACGCGAGTTCCTGCGCCGGCTTTATGATGCGATTCTGAAAGATCCAGAGATCGAAGCATTGACCGTTTCAGAAGCCATTGAGCGCGAACCGGCGGCTGAAAAGCTCAGCTCAATCTCCCCCGGTTCCTGGATCAACGCCAACTTCGATATCTGGATTGGCTCACCGGAAGATAACGCTGCGTGGGAGCGGCTTTCTGAAGCACGGGACTTCTTCACGCAAAATGCGGAGCATGCCACCCCGGAGCAGAAAAAGCTGGCATTTGAAGAGCTGTTGATTGCTGAAGGCAGTGACTGGAACTGGTGGTACGGGCCTGAGCACCATTCTGATAATGATCGCGAATTTGATGAGCTTTACCGCAAGCACCTTTCCAATGTCTATTTAGCGCTGGGCAGCGTTCCACCAGAAATTTTGGCCCAGCCCATTGCAGGCAGCTTTGTGGAACCGCAGTTCACCCCGCAAACTGCATATATTTATCCAAAAATTGACGGCATAAATGTCGGCTATTTTGAGTGGCTGGGAGCAGCCAGTCACGTTGCTGATCGTCATACGTCAGCGATGCACGGCAAGCTATTTCTGCTGGATACGGGCTACGCTGGGGTTGATGAGGAAAACCTCTACTGCCGCCTGGATTTTATGGAATCTCCTGCGGAATGGGCCAGCGGAGATACGCGGCTGGTGGTGGCGATGGAAACACTCCACAGTGAGACAGGGCCTGCCACAACCTATCGTCTGGATGTTGAAATTTCCGGTGGAGAGGTGCAGGCGTGGAGCTTCGGACAAAATGGAAATCCCAGAGAAACCCCGCGATCCATCGAGGTTGGATTGGACTCGCTGTTCGAATGCCGTGTGCCGCTGAAGCTGCTTGAGTTGAATTCCGGCAGCACGATTCGCGTCCGCTTTTCACTTTGGCGAGACCGCCTGCCGCTGGATGCGCTGCCGCAAGAGGGTGCTATTGAGGTTCGCGTGTTGCCAGAGCATGAGCTGGCCGCGCTTGCCTATGCCAAGCCGTGAGGAAGTACTTAGTATTTGGTATTTAGCTTCTGCATTTGCAGGCTTAACTGCGTGCTGTCAGCATTTTTTAGATCAGAGATTCTATCGAATGCTTTCAAGCACAGCTACGTACTAAATACCATTACTGAAACAAAAAAGCAGGCCTGCCGAAGCAGGCCTGCGAGCAAGGGGTAGAGGATTGTGTTTAGTGATTGTCGTCGTCCAGGACGGCGATCATCGAGTAAGCACCGGCGTTGAAGAACACCAGGCCGCGTACGCGGATGGTGGCTCCCGCGATCGGAGTTGTTTTAAGCGTCGCACCGTTGGCAAAGGTTACTGGGACGGAAGGTACTCCGCTCAGCGTTCCGAATGCCGAGGTTGAGCTGACGGTGAGAGTAAAGCCCGAGCTGGTCGGCGCCGGCGTGGATGCAACCGTACCGATCAGTGCCTGTTCACGCAGTTTTACTTTGCTGGCAACCAGCGGGGCCGTATTGCTGCTGGCATCAGCTTCAATGCGCTGTCCTTTGCCGATGTGAGTTGCGTCAAAGGCAGGGGCAGTAATGTTCAGCTTGTCTGTACGTACGCTGAACACTGTGCTGGAGTTGACGCCGATATCCACCGTGACCGGCGAGCTCGAGGTGCCTGTTGAATCCTTCTGGTGGATGATCGTGATCTTGGTCAGCGGATTGTCAACGGCTGAAATGAGACCTTCAACTTCTTCACCATTCTCGCCGCTCTCGCGCTCAACCTTGGTCGCAAGCTTGGTGCCATCGCTCTTGGTCACGCCATCAACTTCCACAATGTCGCCGACCTTGAGGTCAGAGAGCTGCGTGATGCCGTCTTTGAAACGCGTGTTCGAGTCCGTGGCAAACGTGATGTCAGTTGAGTTCGTGGTGATGGTGAAGTTCGGAGCGCTGATGCTCTTTACCGAGCCGTGAACATCTTCCAGTTCGCCGTTGTCATGGTCTTCATTTCCTTCATTTCCTGCCGGCGGCGTAGTGGTGGAGGTCACGTTGAATTTCGGATTGACTGTGGCTGATGTGATAGTGGGGCTGCCGTTGAGCGTGACTGAGTTCGCCAGGTCAAGATCGAAATTGATGAACAACGGCGAGGCGCCAACCGTAATGTTGGTGAAGCTTACAGTTACCGTGCCGCTGGAAAGATTGGCTTGTACCTTGGTCGGCGTGGTGCCGTTAATGACAACAATTTCAGCGCCCGTAATGGTAAGCGTTGCGCCGTTGTAGGTTCCCTGCGGAACATTCGCCAGGGTCAGGGGTTCAAACGTGCCCGCCTGGTGGGTGAATTCTACTTCTGACGGCTTGGCAAGCAGATTTCCGGTGGTGGCCGTTGGGCTTACCCCGGTCAAAGTAATGGAGCTGATGGTCAGCTCAAATTTCGCGATCTGGTCATTTACCGCATCGCCAGTCTGGATGGTGGCATTTCCCGCTCCGGCGGTTGTTATAGTTTTGCTTCCGCCTCCGCCGCAACCTGTCAGCAACAAAGCAAACACCACACTCAGTAGTGTGAATAAAAATACCCGTTTCATTGGGCCTCCAAGATTTTCTTTTCGGAATTCGATCGAGTGGCGTTGTAGAACTAGAGTACTACGAGCCGCGCGCTGATAGAGAGGCGAATCCGTCATTGGGCCGCTCCCTTGTACATGCCCTTTGCACAATGCCGACACCGGACTTTCGGTGCTCTTCAGCTCGCGCCAAAGGACATCAGAGTTCGGGGGAGGCAATGTGCTTTCCATGACTGTACTTTTTAATCAGGGCGGGTAACACAGGGGAATCTGTGCTGACCAACCTTAATTAAAGCAGTTCTGCTGCCAAGAAGCTTAGTAATGTAAGTTATTGAATTTAAATAATAAACACACTACGTGGGTAGTTACCTTACGGGGCGATGCAACTCAGTGAGTGTGTGTTATGGAAACACTTGAGCCGCGTCCCACAATGCTTGTTGGTGAGCACTGTGGGACGGATGGAAAGAGTTTTTACTTGGTTTAAATCAGCTCAGGGGGCTTACTGCCACCGTGGTGATGATCGTCTCCTCCCGAGTGATCGTCAGAGCCGGAGGAACTGCCGCTATCGGAACCAGAAGATCCGGAACCCGAGCCTGAATGGTCACTATCAGACCCTCCGCCGGAGTGGCCGTTATCGCCGGAAGAGTTTCCGCTGCCGTGATCGTTGTCATGGCGGTCATGATCTGAGGCCATTAATTTTTTAATAGCGTCATCATCATCTCCGCCATTTGAATTCTTATCGTCATGGCGGTTCGGACGATCAAGCTGCGGGCGCAGATCGTGTGTTGGGCGCGGGACCTCAGGGCCGGTTTCCATTCCCACGCGGCTGGAGAAACCTGCAGTGATCAGCACCGATTCGCCGCGGCCTGAGAGCGCCTCCAATTCCACAACGCCTTCTTCAACGTCAACTTCCGTAATGCCGCGACGGTCAACCTCAACATCAAACTTTGTTCCGCGCACGGAGATCACCGCGCTCGGCGTGCCGATTTGAAATGCCGGCGCTCCGCCCAGCCGCTTCTGAATGCTGGTGCGCACGCGGCCCAGCATCATCTGAAAATATTGCCAGCCGCTGGTCTCCGGCTGCTTCAACACCAGCTTGGTGTGCGGGCGCACCAGAATGTCGCTGCCGTCGCCGAGCTTGAGCAGCAGACGGCCATCATTGGTGCTCACCGTAGTTTCCGGCGGCAACACTTCGCCGCGCACGGCAACGCTCAACGCTCGCGCTGGAAGCTGGATGTTGACCTTCCCCTTAACGTCGGTGATGGTCGCGCCCGCGTAAGGCGCTGTCACGGCAGCTGGCGCGGTTTCCTGGGCTGTGGTGCATGCGCAAAGCAGCGCAAGCACGATGATGGTGTAAAAAACTTTGTGTTTCATGGTGTCACCTCTGATACTTCACAGGCGCCTCTTGGCAACGTGAATGAGAACGTGGTGCCTGTGGTTTCATTGCTGCTTACCTGGACCCGTCCGCCATGCTGCTGTGAAATACGGCGGACAAAACTCAACCCCAGTCCCCAGCCAGGTATTGACTCGCTGCGGGCCGGACGATAAAAGCGTTCAAACAACTGCTCCAGCTCTTCCTGCGGGATCACAGGGCCGGAGTTTTGTACTTCAAACTGGATCTCTCCCTCCGATTCGCTGATCTTCACCTGCACCCCTCCGCTGCCTGCGCCATATTTGATCGCATTGCTTACCAGATTGAGCAGCGCGCCGGAGATCAGCGTTTCGTCGCAGAGCAGGTATTCATCTTCACAATCCAGATTTACATTGACCGGAATTTTTGCGGATGCAGCAAGGGGCTGTACTACTTTTTGCACATGCTCTACCATTTTGCGAACGTTGGTGCGTGCAAGCCGCAGCGGTCGCGCTCCGGCATCCAGTCGCAGGACCTCTAAATATGTATTGATCATCGCAACCAGGCGGTTGCTTTCGCGAAAAATGGTAGCCGGAGCCTCAGTGGCTGCGGGCGAGTTCGGGTAGCGCAGCAGCAGCTCAGAGAAGCCCTGAATTGAGATCAGCGGGGTACGCAGCTCATGCGTGACAAAGCTCAGTGCCTCAGCGCGCGCCTGGTCGCGTTGACGCCGGGCAGTAATGTCTTCCGCGATGAGCAGAATGGCGCCGGCTTCCGCGAAAGACGTCCATGGCAAACGCACAGCACGCAGCCGCCACAACTCTTCACCCAGTGGGACTTCATTTTCTACCCAGCGTGTGTCTGGCGGAAGCGCCATAAGTTCTCGCCAGCCACCGGCGAGCTCTCCAATTTGTGTGAGCGTATCCAGCTCTGTATTCTGGCGCTCACAAAATTTCTTCCATGTCGTGTTGCTGAACTTGAGTACGCCATTGGCTCCATAGACCGCCAGGCCTTCGCGCATGGTCTCAAGCAAAGTCTGGTTAAAGCTGTAGAGGGAAGAGAGCTCCGCCTGGAGTTCTTTGAGCGCAGCCAGCTTCCAGTAGAGATCATCGGCGTTGTGCCTGTTGGAATCGTGCGGCGCTGCCGGCTTCAAGTCGCCGTAATGCGGCGCAATCGCCTGCCGCAACTGCTGCAGCCGCGAAGTAACCTCGCGGTCCACCATAAACAAACTTTCAAGCTGGGCAATCGGCGCTGCCAGAACGCCTGCAACCAGCAGAGGACCGTATGCGAGCAGGCGATGAAAATTCTCAAAGAGGAAGAACGTTCCCACGTAAACCAGAGCCAGCATGCCTGTGAGCAGCAGAAGCCCGCGCACCCCCGGATAGCGAACTACCATCCAGAGCGCAGCCATGCTCATCAGCAGCACCAGTGTGAACTGGCTCAGGCTGCCAATCTGGCTCAGAGCACGGCCACTCAAGAGCATATCGGTCACGTTAGCGTTGATCTCAACTCCCGGCATGGGAAGCTGGTTGCTGACCGGGGTGATCAGGCGGTCGCTTACGTCAATGGCGCCAAAACCGATCAGCACAACTTTTCCTGCCAGCTGTGGAGTGTTTTTGCCCGAAAGCAGATCACCAGCGGAAATCACTTCGAACGGCGGATTCGGCTGCCCGGGCTCAAATTGCTGGCGATAATCGATCAATATGGGCACGCGTGCAGCAATGCGCTCCACCCCAGGTACTTGCACATTTGTGCTTAGATTTTCTTGCAATGATGGCTGCGCCCGGCCCGCCAGCTTCAGCGCGAAAGCCGTGCGCAAGCCGTCAGCGCTGGGCTCGTCCAATGGAATGCTGCGGCAGATGCCATCAAAGTCGATAACAGCTTGTACGTGTCCCACGCCCTTTGCCGCCTGAGCAAAGCGCGGAAGCGGATCAACCCATAAATTTCCACTAGGAGAGCTGGAAATTTTTGCGGCAAGCACCAGGTTGGGCGCGGTTTGAATCGCACGAGTCAATTCAGCGTCGTTTTGCTCATCCTCTTTTTCCGGGAGAAGCACATCCAATCCGATCGCCTTGGGTTGCTGATGACTGACTGCTTCGATAAGCTTCGCCAATTCGGTGCGTGGCCACGGCCACCTTCCATGCTGTGACAATGTTGCGTCATCAATCAGCACCAGCGCTACTTGCTGCGATGTGGGCAGCGGACGCCGCAGGCGGAAGAAGAAGTCATTCATCTTCTGGCTCAGTGTGGAAACAGGGAAGCTCCAACTCACCAGGAACACCAGCGCCAGCAGCACCATGGTAAGCCGCAGCCAGCGGACCCAGGTGAGGGGCCTTGTGTCCTTCGAGTTGGAGAAGAGTTTCATGATCCTAACTTAAGAGACGCAGCATGCTGCGTCTCAAAATTTTTCAGCTCACCACCAGATCAATGCCCAGCCGGCGCGCCTTCTGGTAAAGCGTCTTGCGCTCAATGCCCAGCGCGCGCGCAGCCTTTGATTTGTTGCCAGCATGCTCCTGCAGCACGCGCAGAATGTGTTGCCGCTCCATATCCTCAAGTGTTGTAGGCGGCGTTTTTTCCGGGACGCCGTTCGTGCGGATAAGCTGGCGCTCGCGCTCCACATCAGCCACGCCGATCTCGCCCGAGGTGCAGAAAATAGCAAGGCGCTCTACCAGGTTCTCCAATTCGCGTACATTGCCCGGCCATGAATAGCTGGTGAGCAGCTTCACCGCTGCATCCGTGATCGAAATTGTGCGCTTGTTTTTACGCCCCGCGCGCTTGAGGAAGTGCTGCACAAGAAGAGGAATGTCTTCGCGGCGTTCCTCCAGCGTAGGCAGATTGATGACAACGACGCTCAGCCGATAGTAAAGATCTTCGCGGAAGCGGCCGTCAGCCATCAGCTTGTTCAAGTCGCGATTGCTGGCCGCCAATATGCGCACGTTGATCGGCGTGTATTTATGCGAGCCCACGCGGCGTATCTGCTGTTCCTGTACGGCGCGCAGCAGATTGACCTGGAAGCCCGGCTTGGTCTCAGAAATCTCATCCAGAAAGAGAGTGCCGCCATGTGCAGCTTCAAACAGGCCAGGACGGCTGCTGTCAGCACCTGTATAGGCGCCTTTTTCATGGCCGAAGAGTTCGCTTTCCAAAATGTTTTCCGGCAATGCCCCGCAATTTAAGGGAACAAACGGCATGTGAGCCCGCGCGCTGTGGTCATGCAGCGCACGCGCCACCAGCTCTTTTCCTGTGCCGCTTGCGCCCAGAATCAGCACGCTGGCCTCCGTAGGCGCTACGCGCGCAATCGCCCGATACACCTCCAGCATCTTCGGCGTACGGCCAATGATGGAAGTCTCGGGTCCTTCATCCACATTTGCGGTAGCTTCTTTCGATCCCTTGCGGCTCGCCTGCACTTTGCGCACCAGCGCCAGCAGATCGTCAATCAGCAGAGGCTTTCCCAGATACTCGATCGCTCCCGAGCCCAGCGACTTGGTAACGGTTTCTACGCTGGTGTGGGCCGTCATGATCACGCAGGCGCATTGCGGCTGCAGGACCTTGATCAGGTCAAGAACGTTCAGCCCATTTGCCGTACCCAGATAAAGATCGAGAAGCGCCATCTGCACCGGCTCCTGGCGCAGGACAGCTTCAGCGCTTGCGACGCTGTTGGCCGTCAAGCACTCATAACCCTCAGCGCTAAGAACGGAGCTGAGCAGGCTTCTGGTGGAGTCGTCGTCATCTACCACCAGAATGTTGAAATTCCGATTTTTTTCGTTGCCCGACATCTATTAGGCCTTTCTCGAAGAGTTCAGAATTTGTATCCAAGCACCAGCGTGATGGCATTCGCGCGGAACGCACCGGTCGTCTGAATCAAGTGATAGTAGGAGTAGTCCGCTGCGATGTCCCAGTGGTTGAAAAAGAAATCGTTCTTCAGCAGGGCCTCTCCGGCGGGAGTGTAGCCGGCAAAATCTTCCAGTAATTCACCGCCGCCATAACCCAGATATTCACCGCGATAGTGCTTGCCCAGCTTCATTCGAAAACCGGCAGCGCCCAGATGGCTGCGGTACTGGTTGGGGCTGAAGTAGCCGTGGCTGAAGTTTTTGGTGAAATGAATATGGCGGAAGGCATATCCTCCGCCGATGGCGTATTGATTGTCATGCCAGGAAAACCAGCGTAGCCCCTCGGCCCATTCACGCTCAGCGTGGTTCCGGTCAGTGTAATGTGCGGAGACAAAGCTGCCGGCGATGGAAAGATTTCGTGTGCGATAGTCCAGGCGGCTGTGCCAGCCTTCAGCCAGCAGGTTGAATCCCAGGGCATCAAAGGTCGGCGCAATGGGATAACGCGAAAATCCGCCTGCCAGCAGCAGATTTTTGTAAGGAAACAACTCAAGATCGCCCCCGTACAGCACCCGGCTGGCGGAATCTACAAAACGAACTGCGCCCACGCTGCTGCGGACCGCCACATATTTATTCAGCCTGTATCGCCCTTCCGCGGTGCCATCCAGCAGCGTTTGCATGGCGGTATCGGTCTTCCATAGCGAATTCTCTTCCACGCGTACTCTTGTAGTAAGTTTTTTGGTGAATTCGTAGGTGATCCCCTGCGAGGAATAGAGGGAGCGGTTTCCTGAGGTGTCAGTAAAAAACGATTCGGTGTTCTCTATGCGATGGACTTTACGCGGCTGGCCCTCGCGGCCCGGGGTCTCGGTCAGGTAATCGTTGTACTGCTGCAACTCCAGGCTGTTGGGATGTTTGGCAACGGCCTGCTGCAGTTGCTGCCGCGCCTCGTTTCTTTTTCCTTCAAGAATCAGGTTGTGTACCAGGCCGAGCGCCGCGGCTTCATCGTCGGCATTTGCCTCCAAAAGCTCCTGGTAGAGCCGGTCAGATTCCCGGTAATTTTCGCGATAGCCAAAGATCTGCGCTAAGGCCAGCTTTGCATTCCGGCTGGAGGGATTCTTGATCAGCACACTGTTCAGCAGCCCGATTGCCTGGTGATCATGCTTCTGCTCAACATAGATCCTGGCCAACTGGATTTTGAGCTCCTCATCGTCCGGGAAGCGCACGAGTCCATCCCTGATCAGCCCCAGGGCCTTTTGGTCGTCGTGCTGGTTCAAAGCTTCCTGGCTTTGGGCCACGATCTTCAGGACCTCCTGCTCCGGCGCCTGCTCGGAAAAAGCCGGCATCTTCACGAACAGGCATGCAAGAGCCACAATGACGAAGATGGCGATACGTCTTGTATGCAACGATGTATCCTCTTTGTGAGGGCAATTGCCGGACCAATCACCGGTTTTCAACAGGATAGGCTCAACTATACAGATCTTTACTTAAAATCTGTATCCAAACGACGTAGTGGGTGTATCAGATTTCACCATATTTTGGGCGTTTATTCAATCCAGAGTTTCAGCGCAAAGGTGCTAGAACCTACCGAGTCATTCTGTGAGCAAACCTTGTAATTACAGGTTGATATAAGAGGAACGAACGCAAAGGAAAAGCATTGCGGTCTTTGTTCCAGGGCTGGGTTTGCTGGAGGCAGGGATACTAATTGTTTCGGGACAGCACAGAAGCAATTTTCTCGCACATTGCCGTTGGGCCTTCCACTTTGCTCATGAAGAGATCGGCGTTCTCGGCGTCAGGAGGTATCTCATTCACGCCGGAGATCAGGATGACAGGCAGAGCGGGGAATTGAGTTTTTACCTTCTTGGCAAGTTCCGTCCCGGTGGTTCCAGGCATTAACTGATCAGATAAAACCAGATCAACCGAATTTGCAGAAAGTACCTCAAGCGCCTGGCGCGCAGAGGACGCGGTCAAAACCTGGTACCCCGCCCTTTCCAAAACCATTTTTCTCAAGATGAGCGAATTGGGTTCGTCATCTACACACAGGATGATATTTTTAGTGCGATCCAATGGCTTCCTGCATCCTCGGCCGTTCCGGTATGGAGCTGCTGACGCCGGGCAGAAACACTGAAAAACACGTGGCGCCTTGCCCATTTATCCGTATGCTGCGGAACCGGATTGCCCCATCGTATTTCTGCACGATGCCTTTACTGATCCAGAGCCCCAGTCCTGTCCCTTTGGCGTCTTTGGTGGTGAAGAAGGGCTCGAAGAGGCGCTTGGCGTCTGCTGCTTTAATTCCTGAACCAGTATCGCATATCGATACTAGAATGCCACTGCGTTGAGGATTACGGTGGTAAGACTCTCTTACCCGGACTCGCAGCCTGCCACCTTCCGGCATGGCCTGAATCGCATTTCCAACCAGGTTCAGGAAGACCTGCTTCAGTTCAGAAGGGAAGCCAATAATTTGGCCGGATGAGCCGTACCGCTTGTCGAGCGAAATACTGCTGAGCCGCAGCCGGCGTGATTGCAGATCGAGAACGTCATCGAGAATGCCGGCAATCGAGAAGCTGACCGCCTTTTGGGACTCGCGATAAAAGCTGAGCGTCTGCCGGGTGATGTGTGCTACACGCACCAACTCTTCTTCCGCCATTTTCGCCAGGTAACGTGCGTCTTCGTCCAGTGATTTATGGTCGCGCAGCAGATAAAAAGCATTGGTAATGGCTTCAAGCGGATTATTGATTTCATGCGCAATGATGCCGGCGACCCTGCCCATTGCAGCCAGCCGCTCGGTCTTGCGCAGCGCTTCCTGAGCCTGCAGTTGGGCGGTGATGTCGCGATTGATCTCCAGCAGCGCCACGCCTTGCCCGTTGTCATCCAGCTTCAACGCCTGGCGACTGGCAACAATGATCTCCCGCTTGTCCTTGGTGTATTGCGTCAAATTCCCCTGCCATCTGCCTGATTTTCTGAGTTCCGCTTCGATATCGCCTTCAGCGATGGGGTAGCTGGTCTGCAAGAGTTCATGAATGTTTTTGCCGATCACCTCTTCCCGCTTCCAGCCATACAGGGTTTCAGCGCCGGTATTGAAGAATTGCAGCTTGCCCTGAAAATCGCGGACCATGATCGCCTCGCTGGCCAGGTCCAGCAATTCCGCGCGTTCGCGCAAAATATTCTCCATCTCCTTGCGGTTGGTTACGTCATAGATGATTCCTACAGCGCCCCGTACCTGTCCGCTTTCGTCCAGAAGAGGACTGGCTCCGTTGACCATGTATGCGTTGCGGCCATCGGGAAAGCGGAATTCAAGTTCAATTGGTTCCGCAGTCAGGCCGGTTCGAGCAGCCTTGGGCACTGGCATCTCAGTTGGCGAAACCAATGTGCCGGCGTGATAAACCTCATATGGCCGGTTTTCCCAGTTATCCGATACCGGGTGAAGCGTTTTACTCGAAAGCTGAAGCATCTCCTGAAGTGCTGCATTCGCAGTAACGTTACTGCATTCGGAATCGTGCGCAACCGCTACTCCAACGGGCAGCACTTGCATAATGGTTTCAAGTTCGCGCACGTGCTGCTTCAACTCGTCATTGAGACTGCGGATCTTTTCTTCCGCAGCAATCTGCCGGCTGATATCGGTACTGGTGCCGAACCATCGCGCCACTTTTCCGTGGGAGTCGCGGATCGGCACAGCACGGGTGAGAAACCAG
Organism: uncultured Acidobacteriaceae bacterium; assembly: GCA_964541925.1. Taxonomy (GTDB): domain Bacteria; phylum Acidobacteriota; class Terriglobia; order Terriglobales; family Acidobacteriaceae; genus Angelobacter. The sequence continues at coordinate 61,118 of CAZISB010000022.1, forward strand.
CGATACTGTCCATCCGCTCCGCGCAGTGGACAGGTATCTTCCCATTCTTCTCCGAGCATCCATGAGTGGTGGATGCCGGCAGAGACGCGATCAACGTGATCAGGGTGATGTACCTTGCGCCAGCCTTGTCCCTGAACGTCTTCCAGCGTAGTGCCGGTGTAGTCAAACCAGCGCTGGTTGTACCAGAAGACTGATCCATCAGCATGGGCCATCCACGCAAGCTGGGGAATGGAGTTGGCGAGCATGCGGAACTGAATTTCGCTCTCCCGCAGCTCTTCCGTGCGCTCCAGCACGCGCTGCTCCAGGGTGCGATTGAGGTGCTGTAATTGCCGTGTCTTGCGGTGCAGCTCGGCAAATACGCTGACCTTTGCGCGCAGCACCTCAGGAACCACCGGTACAGAGATGTAGTCCACTGCGCCGCGCTCGTAACCTTTGAGCAGGTCCATATCAGTCAAATGGACCCCCGAAATAAAGATGATGGCCGTCTTCTGGAATCGTGGATGCTGCCGGATGATCTCAGCCATTTCAAAGCCGTCCATCTCCGGCATGCTCACGTCCATCAGCACCACGGCGATCTCGTGTTTCAGCAGGATTTCCAAAGCTTCCCGGCCTGAGTTCGCCTTGATCAGATTTTCACCCAACTCGGCAAGGATCGCCTCATAGCTGAGAAGCTTAGCCGGCTGATCGTCCACCATCAATATGTTGACTCTATCGTTTGCGTGCATTGTTCATTCCCTGAGTAATTAACAACTTTACCGGTGCAGCCACATGCGTAATGCTGAAAGCAGCTGTTCCGTATTTACCGGCTTGGCCAGATACTCTGACGCGCCGGCTTCCAGACATTTTTCGCGGTCGCCCTTCATCGCCTTTGCAGTCAACGCGATGATTGGCAAGCGGCGGAATGCCTGGTTCTGGCGGATCACCTGCATCGTCTCGTATCCATCCATCTCCGGCATCATGATGTCCATAAGTACGATCGCGACGTCCGGAGTGGATTCCAGCGTAGCAATGGCTTCGCGGCCGGTGCCTGCGGTCAAGACGCTCATGCCGCGCCGCTCCAAAACACTGGAAAGCGCGAAGATGTTGCGCACGTCATCGTCCACCACCAGCACCTTGCGGCCGACCAGGGCTTCATCAGAGCGATGCAGCCGTTCCAGCATCTTCTGCTTGTTTTCCGGCAGGTCAGCAACAATGCGATGCAGGAAGAGCGCGGTTTCATCGAGCAGACGCTCCGGTGACTCCACGTCCTTTACCACAACGCTGCGTGCCAGCGTGTGCAGCCGCGCATCTTCTTCAGGCGAGAGTTCCTTGCCTGTGAAGACCACCACGGGCAGATCGGCCACGGCAGGTTCGGAGCTAAGTTTCTCCAAAACCTCAAAGCCGGTCATATCCGGCAGCCGGAGATCAAGCACTGCGCAATCAAATTGCTCGTTGGTGAGCAACTCCAGAGCCTCTGATCCGGTTGCGGCCACCGCAACGTCAATATCGTCATACCCCAGCAGCTCTTTAATGCTGAGCTGCTCGGCAGGATTGTCTTCAATCACCAGCAGACGCTTGCGCCGGGGCTTGGTGTATTCCTTAATGCGATTGAGTGCCGCCTCAAGGCCTTGCGGCGTTGTAGGCTTGGTAACGAAGGAGAAGGCGCCGCGCGATAATCCGTGGTGCCAATCCTCATCAAGCGTAAGCATCTGCACCGGGATATGGCGCGTTGCGGGGTCCTGCTTCAGGTGGTTGAGCACGGTCCATCCCAGCATGTCCGGCAGGAAGACATCCAGCGAGACGGCTGTTGGGCGATACTCACGCGCCAGCGCCAGCGCTTCCGCGCCACGCATGGCCACAATCACCTTGAAACCTCTATCGCGTGAAAGATCAACCAGCAATCTTGCGTAGTGCGGATCATCTTCCACAATGAGCAGCACGGCATCTCCGGGATGAACGTTGTCACGGTCGTCATTGATGCGCTCAGTCGGATGTTCGACCAGGACCGTGGGCAGCGCAGCCGCCGAAGCCGAGGACAAAGACCTGCGATCAGTTGCGTTCTGGCTTGCCGTTGCCGGCCCGACGTAGGTCTGCGGCAGGTACAGGGTAAAGGTGCTGCCCTGTCCAGGCATGGAGCGCAGCTGAATTTCACCACCAAGCAGGCTCGCCAACTCACGGCTGATGGCGAGTCCCAGACCGGTCCCGCCGTACTTGCGGCTGGTGCCGGCATCTGCCTGTTGGAAGGCCTCAAAGATGATACGTTGCTTGTCCGCCGGAATGCCGATGCCGGTATCGCTTACCTCAAAGGCAATGACTGAGGCTGCGCCGCTCAGAAGCGGATGATCTTCACTCCATCCGGTTTCAGCTTTTGAGACTGAGAGCCTTACGCCGCCATGCTCAGTGAACTTGAACGCATTGGAGAGCAGGTTCTTGAGCACCTGTTGCAGGCGCTTGGAGTCTGTTACCAGGCTGCGCGACAGGTTAGCGGCTGGCTGGACCTCAAAGGTGAGCTTCTTGTTTTCTGCTTCATGCCGGAACGGACGGGCGACCATTTCCAGCAGGTTGGCGAAGAAGAGCTCTTCAGCCTCCACCGACACCGTGCCGGATTCGATCTTGGAGAGATCAAGGATGTCAGAGATCAGGTTGAGCAGGTCAGTTCCCGCGCCGTGAATGGTGCGGGCAAACTCGACTTGCTTGCCTGTCAGGTTACCGTCAGGGTTGTCAGAGAGTTGCTGGCCGAGCACCAGGATACTGTTAAGCGGCGTACGCAACTCGTGTGACATGTTTGCCAGGAATTCCGATTTGTACTTCGAGGTGAGCGCGAGCTCCTTGGCTTTCTCTTCCAGAGCGCGGCGCGCCTGCTCGATTTCCTGGTTCTTTCTTTCCACTTCCACGTTCTGTTCGGCAAGCTGTTGGGCTTTCTGCGCCAGCTGCTCGTTGGTCTGCTGCAATTCTTTTTGCTGCGTTTGCAGCTCGGTGGCCAGCTGTTGCGATTGCTTGAGCAAGCCTTCCGTCTGCATGGTGGCTTCAATCGAGTTCAGCACGATTCCGATGCTGGCCGTCAATTGCTCAAGGAAGGCCAGATGAGACGCAGTGAACAAGCTAAGCGATGCCAGCTCGATGACAGCTTTGACGCGGTCTTCAAACAGTACCGGCAGCACGATTACGTTGCGAGGCACAGCTTCAAACAATCCGGAGCGGATGGGGATGGTTTGCTGCGGCAGCTCGTTGATCAACATTCTGCGCTTTTCAGACGCGCACTGGCCAATCAACCCTTCGCCGATATTCAGGCGCTCAAGATAGCCGTCTGGCGTGTTGGCATAGGCGGAAAGCAGGACCATCTGGCCTGAATCCTCGCCTTCCCTCTGGTAGATGACGCCCTGCTGCGCGTTGACCAGCGGAGCAAGCTCAGAGAGGAGCATGCGTCCCACGGTTGCCAGGTCGCGTTGTCCCTGAAGCATGCCGGTAAACCGGGCCAGGTTGGTCTTGAGCCAGTCCTGCTCGGTGTTGCGCTCCGTGGTGAGACGGAGGTTGTTGATCATAGTGTTGATGTTGTCTTTGAGTTCGGCCACTTCGCCCGAAGCTTCCACCTGAATTGAACGCGTGAGATCGCCCTTGGTTACCGCTGTTGCCACTTCGGCGATAGCGCGCACCTGGTTCGTCAGGTTGTCGGCCAGCAGGTTGACGTTACCAGTCAAGTCCTTCCACGTTCCGGCAGCGCCGGGCACGTTGGCCTGGCCACCGAGACGGCCTTCCACGCCCACTTCGCGAGCCACCGTGGTTACCTGGTCGGCGAACGTCGCGAGCGTGTCGGTCATGTTGTTGATGGTATCGGCGAGCGCCGCGACCTCGCCCTTGGCGTT
>CAZISB010000023.1:0-62700 GCA_964541925.1 uncultured Acidobacteriaceae bacterium
GCGAGCAGCATGTGTCAGGAGCAGGAAACTTTCAACCACGAACCGTTACTCGCAAAGCGGTTTGGAGCGGAGCGACGCAAGAGATGCGATGATCAGCAGCGAGCCCGACTTGCGCGGCGAGCTGCATGTGTCAGGAGCAGGAAATTTTCAACCACGAACCGTTACTCGTAAGCGGTTTGGAGCGAAGCGACAAAAAACAAAGACTGGCCGGGACCTTTGTGTTCCGTCTCCGGCCAGTCTTTTTCTACAGCGCGCGGCCATCGTTGTAGCGCGTAGAAATTTAAGATTGCAGTGAAACGATTTTGAAAAGTGAAGTTGGGTAATCTAGCGGAGAATTACCCAACTTCCAGCATCCTGCCAGCGCAAAGCAATCTCTCAGAGCCCTGTCCGTCGTTACAGGAAGAATGCAGTGGCTTCGCAGGAAGACCAACATCAGTCTTGACGCTGAAGGGTTGAGGCTGCCAGCGCTTGAGCGCGCCGGCAGCCCGGTTGGAGTTATCTAGGTCGAATGGTTACCGTAAACGAGTTGTTGGAGATGTTCGTGTCATTGCCGCTGAAGCTCGCCGACCCAGTCGCGGAGAAAACTCCAGCTTGCGTTGGCACGAAGTTAACCGACACTAACCACGTCTGGCCTCCAGGCAGGCTGGCCAGGTTGCAGGTGAGTGTGCCGCCGAACGATCCGGGCGTCACTCCTCCGCACGTACCCACGCTGGCAGACCCAGCGGTGAACTGGAAGCTCGCGGGCAGCTGCAGTGTGAACGCCACGTTTGAGGCGGTCGCGTTGCCGGTGCTGTTCTTGATCTGCCACGTAAAGGTGTCGCCAGTACCGATGTTTGGGCCGCCGTTTTGAGCAGAGCCCTTTACCTGAATATCAGCGCTGACGCCTCCTGTGCCGCCTCCGACGCCGACAACCCCGACCACCGGAGCGTTAATGTTGGTGGTGGAACTGGCAACGTTGTTCGCGCCGACCGTATCAACAATCAGATTGCCGGACGCATCGCGCAACTGCACTGAGGCTGTGTTTGTGATGGACGTTGCTCCAGCCACCACGGTCACAGTCACCTTGGCGCTCGCGCCCGTGAGCATTGCACCCAGGTTGCAGGTGAAGTTTGCGCCCGTGTGCGTGCACACACCCTGCGTTGTTGTCGCCGCCTGGAAGGCCCCCGGCAACGTGTCAGTCAAAGTGACCATCGCCGCGTCTCCTGGACCGTTGTTGGTTACGATCATCGTGAAGGTCAAGAACGATCCGGCGTTAACGCTTGCCGGCGAGCTCATCGTGATCGCGATGTCCGATCCTAGCGGCGCAATCGGGGTGACGGGCGCTGAGGGCGCGGATTCCGGACTATTGCCCGCTGCGTTGGTTGCATGCACGGTGAACGTGTACGCTGTGCCGTTGGTCAGACCGGTGAAGTTCGCGCCGGTTTGATTTGCGGGCACCGTCATGGTGAGCGCGCCCGGATTTGCCGTGATGGTGTAGCTGAAGATGGCCGATCCGCCGGTGTTCGTCGGAGGAGTCCACGCGATGATCGCCGAAGCGTTACCTGCAGTGGCGACCACTCCCAAAGGAGCCGTCAACGGCTGAGGAGTCGCTACAGCGCTGGGAGCCGAGAACGGACTGCAACCGCTGGCGTTACACGCCTGCACCACGAACTCCACGCTTACGCCGGTGACCAGGCCGCTGACCGTGATCGAATTGGGCAGCAAGCCATTCGCCCCCGGATTTACGGTCACGTCCGCGATTCCTGATGCAGTACCGTCGGCAAGCAGGGTGCGAACCACAAAGCTGGTAACCGCCTGGCCATTTGGAACTGGAACCCATTTCACCGTGGCTGCGGTTGCTGTTGTTGACGCGTTCACCAGTGTTGGACTCGCTGGCGGTCCTGCCTGCGGCGGCTGAGGCACCACCTTCCATATCTGCGCCGCGCCATTGATGGCTCCCTGCGTGCAGTCGGCGCCAACGTACACGGTCTCATTTGCCAGGTCAATGGGGTCTATAGTGACCCCAGTGACGAAGCAGAAAGTGCCGCCATACGAAGGCTGTACTGTCAGGGCAGCTACACTGTTAGTGTTCGCGATCCTCGTCAGTCCGCTGATCGTAGCGGCAATTAATACGTTTCCTGGGAAGGTCGTGTTGGGACCGTTGTAGGTGAAGTCGCTGACAATCCCCGCTTGGGGACCTGGGGCAAATGCGCCCAGGATTTCAGTTCCCGCTCCTCGTACCGGGCCGCAGCGGACAAAGCCGTTGGCTGGCGTCAGACACTGGTCTGCATTGAATTTGACCCATGGGGAGATGTTGTCGGCGCCAAACAGATCGTGTCCAACCCACGCCAGACCAAAGGTGTGACCCGTAGCGCCGCCCGCGCCAAACCTGGCGTCGGCGGCGAAGATCGGCACATCAATGCTGGCGCAGTCGGCTGGGTTAGCCGGATCAAACGTCGCCGGATGAGGAATGCGCGCGATCGTGCCATTTCGCGCCCAACCTATGTAGAGGTTGCCATCGGGTCCCAGCGCGCTCGCCATCATGGTAAAGGGAGTCGCTCCATTGCGTGGATCGGTTATTACCGGACAGCCTCCGGCAGCGTTCCTGTTCACCTGTGCTCCCATCAGTGACTCCACGTGAATGGGGTCAATCGACCCGCGCCCATTGTCGCCGCCGGGGAGGTAGTGCAAGCGGATAATTCCGTTGGACGTGCGGCCTATATCCGTAGCATAGATGGTGTTGGTGGAGGCATCGAATGTTGCCTGCCCCGGTACGAAGGCGCCGGCCTGAATTGAACCTACGCAGGTCGTGATGATGTTGTTGAAACGCCCGATGCCCGGCGCTGCCGGATTGATGTTCGGATCGTCGACCTCAGGGTCCACTCGACAAAAGCCGTTGCTTAAGTCACCGTACCAGAGGTGGCGTTCCGGCTTTCCCGTGAACTTGCTGATGGCAGTGCCCGACAAAATGATTCCAGAGCGGGGAGAAGTGAGTGAAGACAACCCAAATTGGACGAAGTCTTGGGTCCCGGCCCAGAGAGTGGTCGTCGTAGGTGTGTGGAGCTCGGTTACGTTCTGCGCGCTCGCTGAGATCGAACACGCAAACAACAGGGCCAGGCAGAACAGCACAAGCAGCACGGAAACCGGCAACTCGCGAACTGTGAGCCCAAGTGATTTTCTGCGATAGTTACTTCTCATTCACAAATTCCTTCTGTCCGGCGGTCTAGTTTTTCTGGACACACCAGGACTGGTGATTCCCCGGAAGGACGCGCAACGCTGGTCTGAAGCAGCGCTGCATCGCCAACACCATGGGACTTTCTCGAAACAGTACTCATGCCGCGCGACACAACCTGAGCATCGCCCGTATAGAGCATTAGCTCTCGATGCAAGGAGCGAGAACCGCTTTCCGCAAATGCATGTGCGCTGCCAGAAGAGTTTGAAAAGACGATGATTAAAAAATGCAGAGACAGGATTGTGACGTTTCGAGCTTAGTTTTCTAGTGTTTATGCCAATGAAAGATGAGGAAATCGGATGCATGTTTTTGCCGCTCGATGCGTGGAGTTCACGATGAATTGGAACTTGTTTTCCATCGGCTCAGTGGAAGCGCGTTTCCAGGACGGCTACCAGGAAAATGAGTGGGGGTAGCAATAGTTCTTGATCCAAGTCCAGTTCGGTGGGACGGCTAAGTTCTTTTGTGTAATGCAAAACAAAACCCGCCACCTCGGGCGGGTTTCATTTCATCTGCGATTCTGCCGTGAATTTCAATTACCCATGCGCTCCCCTCAACCCCGGCCCGGCCACACCCGGAGGGAAAATGTGGTACTGCTTCATCTTGTAAAGCAGGGCTTTGTAGCTGATCTTGAGCTGCCGGGCGGCCATCTTGCAATTCCATTTTGTAGCAATTAATACGCGCTCGATAATTTTTGGCTCTGCCCGTTCCTTCAATGTTTGTACCAGAGACTTCAACCCTTTGCCCGGCTTCACCAGCTCTTCCGGATCATCGAACTCGTTCGCCAGTTCTGAGCCGGCCTGGTTCTGCTCCAGTTCGACGATAGCCAAGGCCTCATCCTGCAGCACCATGTATCGCTTCACAAAGTTTCCCAGCTCGCGCAAATTGCCTGGCCACGCATAACGTAGGCACGCGCGCACCAGCTCCGCTGAGCAATCTGACGCGGGGCAGTCATACTTTTCAGAGAACTGCTGCATGAAATGCTTGAGCAGAAGAGGAATCTCTTCGCGGCGCTCGCGTAGTGGAGGAATGTTGATGGTAAACGCGTTCAGCCGGTAGTAAAGATCTTCGCGGAAGCTCTTCGCGCCGATTGCCTCTTTCACATTGATATTCGTCGCTGCAATCACCCGGAAATTCGAGCAGATGCTTGCGCGTCCTCCAAGCCGCGTGAACCGGCCGTCCTGCAAGACATGAAGCAGCTTGGCTTGCAGCACTGGGCTCATCTCGCCGATCTCATCCAGGAAAATGGTTCCCTGATGGCAAAGCTCCAGCATTCCCGGCTTTGAGCGTGTTGCTCCCGTAAATGCGCCGGCTTCATAGCCAAACAGTTCGCTTTCCAGCAGATCATGTGGCAGCGCTGCGCAATTTACCTTCACCAGTGGCTTGCCTGAACGTCGCGAATGCCTGTGAATCAGCCGCGCCAGTACTTCTTTTCCCACGCCGCTCTCACCCAGCAAGAGAACGGGAATGTCCACCTTGGCCACCTGAGCCACATGCTTCCGCAACTTCTGCATTGCGGGGCTGGCTGCCAGGAAAAACACCTCTTGCTCCACCATCTCAAAATTTCCCAATGGCTGGTCACGATTTTCGCTTTCACCCTCTTCAACCGCAGAAGGCCGTGTTTGGACTTCCTCGCCCATTGCGCCGGAAGCCAAATCAGCAGGTTTCATAGAGTAGTCCACCTCGCCAGAGTCACCTCTGAAATTGCATTCATTCTTTGCAACGCACAGCAACTTACAGAAACGCTGCTTTACACAGGTTTGTATCAGGGCACGCGTTTACGCGTGCCTTTACGGCGTTCAATTTCAACAGGGCTTTAGCCCCTGAAAACTGAAGTAAAATTTCTGTATTAGCTGCTTTTTACCCTTGAGGTCAGACTTCCATGAACGGCTAGTTGCGCGAGGTGTGCCCGAACGGGCTGACAAACTGAGTTCCGTCATTCTGGATCAGAGTTCTCTTTGTGTGTTCTGACTCTTTTTGATCCAGCAGAAGCTTCCCCCTTCTTTCAGGGTTGTGCCACTCTAAGATGGTTCAGCGAACGAAGGCAAATATCTGTGCAGATAAAAAAGCGGCGCCGTTGCAAAAGCGCCGCTATCTCTTAGAATCCAAGCTGCTTACCTGTTGCGCTCTGAACCCATCGAAACAGAGCGTTCAACCGCCTGATATTAAAATGTCTAACAATCAGATCTAAATGCCAGACCCGCTGTGGCGCTTTTTTCCGCCCTTTACATCCAATTCATTTACCACTTGCTGCACATTGGGAACACTGGCTGCAAGCTTTTCCACTTCGGCGCGCTGATCGGGCGAATCAACATCACCCTTCAGAGTGAGCACGCCATTCTTGGCGTCGAAGCGGATGTGCTGCTTTTCCAGCCGATGAGCGATGATCACGGCCTTGAAATCTTTCTTGATTGCATCATCCACATTGGAGTCGATCCTCCGCGCATCATGCTCAACGCCCTCCGGCCGTATGCCGATCTCGTTTGAAATAACGTAGCCTTGCGCAGCACTCTTTGCCAGCTCACCGGCGCGGTTCTTGTCTTCCTCGCTCTTTACGTCGCCGCTAACTGTTACCAGTTCCTTGTCATGATTCACAGCAACTTTCACATCTTTGTAGCCGGCATTATCCAGGGCCTTTGAAACCTGGTCTTTTACATCCGGTGTGCTTGCTTTGTTAGAGCTGCAGCCAATTGCTGCAAATAGCAAGAGGGAAGCCAGAGCAGCCATGATGTTTTTTACGCGCATAAAGGGTCTCCTAAGTCACAACCAATCAACTTCAGCCAAATTGGATGCGACTAGGAGCTTGGAGGAGGGCTGGACTCTATCTGGAGGGCACAGGCGCAAGCGCCATGGATCGAAAAATTTTGGCGCCGTCCGCCGAGCCCAGCAGCGACTCACTCGAGCGATCAGGATGCGGCATCATGCCCAAAACGTTCCGGCCTTCGTTGCAGATCCCGGCGATGTTTTCCAGCGAGCCGTTGGGATTGGCCTCAGCTGTGATTTTTCCGTCCGCCGTGGAGTAGCGGAAGATGATCCGGTTTTGGCGCTTCAGCGTTTCCAGTGTCTCTGGATCGCAATAATAATTGCCTTCCATGTGTCCAATGGGAATCCTGAGCACCTCGCCGGGCTTGCAGGCATTGGTGAACGGAGTGTCCGTGTTTTCCACCCGGATATCCACGAATTTGCAGACATATTTCAGACCGGCATTGCGCATGAGCGCTCCGGGCAGCAGACCTGCTTCGCATAGGATTTGAAAGCCATTGCAAATGCCAATCACCAGCCCGCCCGAAGCTGCAAACTTCGCCACCTCTTGCATGATCGGTGCGAATTTGGCGATGGCGCCAGTGCGCAGGTAGTCGCCATAAGCAAAGCCGCCAGGGACCACAATGGCGTCACAATGTTCCAGGTTGTGCGACTCATGCCAGAGCATCGTGGCTTGCTGTCCAGTCGCGGTGATCGCGGCATGATAGCTGTCTTGATCGCAGTTTGAGCCGGGAAAGATGATGACGCCAAATTTCATAGTCTTATTTTAACCGCACAGGTCCAAGATTTCAGAGAAAAGCCTTCGTGTTTCTGCGTGCTCTTTGTGGTTAACTGTTTCAATGGACTGGCGCTCACACTTTCGCACCACCGGAACGGCGCTCAAGAACTGGTTTATCGCCCAGTGCCAGGATTCGCTTGCTGTAGCGCTGCTCTGGCTGATAGGGCTGCTCATCATTGGGATTCCCTGGGCGCCCGTGTGGGCTGTTCTGGCGGGTTTGCTGCAGTTCATTCCCAACTTCGGGATCATGATCTCCGTGATTCCACCAGCATTGATAGGCGCATTCAGCTCTGACCACATGCGCTTTATTTATGTCCTGATTCTCTTCGCTGTGATCATGGTGATTGATGGGTTTTTTCTGCAGCCCTATTTGATGAAGCGGACTGCCAAAGTCCCGTTCTGGATCGCGCTGCTTGCGCCTATCGTCATGGGCTTGATCATTCCATTTTGGGGTGTGCTGCTGGCTCCGCCGCTCCTGGCCGTTGTTTATGCATTCCGCCACAAAGCAGCTGAAAACAAAACGCTGGCTGAACAGGCCAAGCTCGAAAGTCCTGAGTCAAGAAGTTTGACGGACAACGGCAACCGGACACCTTTGTCCTAAGGTGAAAAGCTGGTAGTGAGCTCAGAAAGATAAACAGCGTAGTAACATTCCCACATAACGCATCGTCTTAAAAGCTATGGCCTTTTTAGCCAAACGAATGGGCTCTGGTTCCTGAATTATGTGACTCTGAAACGGAGAATTAGATATTGTCTGTGAACGGTAGTGAAAATGAATCCGTCAGGACCGTCTCGGTAGTCCGGCATTACAAGCTGGGCCGCTCAATCATCCCTGCGGTCGATGGCGTGAACCTCGCAGCAGTTCGCGGCGAGTTCATCGCGCTGCTCGGCGCCTCCGGCTCAGGCAAGTCCACGCTGCTGAACCTGATTGCCGGACTTGATCGTCCAACCTCCGGCGCAATCGTCGTGGAAGGCTCTGATCTGGCGACGATGACCTCTGAGCAGCTGGCACAATATCGCCGGCATGTAGTGGGAATGGTCTTTCAGTCATTCAACTTGGTTCCAACCATGACGCTCAAAGAGAACGTCGAGCTGCCCATGCGTTTTGCCGAAGTGCCTCGCCGCGAGCGGCGTGCGCGCGTGCAGGAGGCTTTGGAGCGTGTTGGCCTGAGTGATCGTGTGCTGCACCGCCCAAGCGAGATGTCCGGCGGAGAACAGCAGCGCGCAGCGCTGGCTCGAGCACTGGTGAATCGTCCGAAGATCCTGCTGGCTGACGAGCCTACCGGCAATCTCGACAGCAAAACCGGAACCGAGATCATGGACCTCATCCGCGAACTCAACCGCACGCTGGAGATGACGGTCATCATGGTCACACACGAGCAGCCGTTGGCAGAGCGTTATGCGCACCGGCTGGTTTTCCTGGGTGACGGCAAGCTGCTGGGCGAACTGGAAAACACCAAGCTGGAAAAGATTGGAGCAGGACGATGAAAGCTTACGACCTCATCGAGCTTGCCGGGCGCAACCTGCGTGAAGCCGGCTTACGGAATTCGCTTACCACGCTCGGCATTGGCGTTGGCGTGGCATCGCTCGTTGCCATGCTCTCATTGGGTGTTGGGCTGCAGAAGCTGGTTACGCGTAATTTGGGGCGCTCCGGCTTGTTTGACACCATCATTGTCACCTCGCGGCAGGATTCACGTGCTCCGCGCTTTACGCAGGCAGCGCCTGTTGCTGCCCAGCCAAAGCCGCTGGATGATGCCGCCCGTCACGGCTTTGAGCAGATCGCGAACGTCACAGAGGTTTACCCAAATTTCAGCGCTGTGGCCGACGTGCGCCTGGAGAACGCAAAAAGCGATGGGCACTTTACTGTAGTCGGCACGTTGCCGCAGTCGGCCCGCAACAGTGAGGCCTTTGACGATGTGCAAGGCGGCTTCTTCTCCTCATCCGACGCGCAGGAAGTCATCATCCTCACCGAGTTCGCGCGTGATCTGCTTGGCCTGCCGCAGGAGCCGCGCAACTCTGATGTCAAGCTGACGTCCGATCAGGCAAATCAGCTCCTTGGCAAATACTTGACCATGCGTTACCACCAGCGCGAAGCTGCTGCGCCGGCAACTTCTGCGCCGGCAACTTCTGCCAAAGACGCTCCCCCGAAAAAATCCGCAACTTCATCGGAACTCAACCAAAGCAGCGATGCTTCAGCCGATGACACACAGAGCTTCAACCTTGTTCCCAAACAGATCCAGTTGAAGATCGTTGGCATTGTGACCAACGAGCCCAATCGCGGTTTTCGTCAGGGCCGCATACCCATGTTCCTGCCGCTTGCTCTTGCTGAGTCGCTGAATATGGTGCAAGCCGGCGAGCTGTGGAATAGCTTGCGCCCATCGGCCACAAAGACTTACATCGCTCTCATGGTCCGGGTAAACAAGAGCAAAGCAGTGGCCAAGGTGGAAGACGAAATCAAGAAGCAGGGCTTTAGCACCTTTTCTATTGTGGATGCCTCGCAAAACATCACACGCTTCTTCAAATTTCTCGATCTCTTTCTTGGAATCTTCGGCAGCATGGCGCTTGCAGTGGCCTCTCTTGGAATTGTGAATACTCTGGTAATGGCGATCCTCGAGCGGCGTCGCGAGATCGGCATCATGAAAGCTCTCGGCGCAAGCGACGGCGACGTGAAGCGGATCTTCTTCTTTGAAGCAGGCTCCATGGGCTTGCTTGGCGGCATGCTGGGAGCAGGCCTGGGCTGGATGATCGGCCGTGTCATCAATTTGGGTACAAACATCTGGCTGCAACGGCAGGAGCTGCGTCCGGAAAACTTCTGGTATGTGCCGTGGTGGCTGGTGGCACTAGCGCTGGGTTTCTCTGTCTTTGTAAGCCTCTTTGCAGGACTCTATCCGGCTGCCCGCGCTGCGCGGCTCGATCCTGTGCATGCGCTGCGGCACGATTAGTTCTTAGCGATCAGAGTTCAGATGTCAGCCCTGAAACGTTGTCGCCTCACATGAATGCCTCAGGGCTGAATGCTGACGGCTGATTGCTGAGTGCTATCCTGAATTCATACATGTTCCGTCGTCTGATTTTATTTCTCTTACTACTGTGCGCAGTAACCGCTCTTGCCGAATCGCGCGTGCAATGCGGCGCGGTGAAGAGCAAGTACGTTCCCGGCAGCGTTGGCTACTGTGCAATGCTTCCGCCGAGCTATGACGCCAATCCAGCCCGGCGTTTTCCTGCCCTTTATTTTCTGCACGGCCTCGGCAGTGATCAGACATTTCTGGCCTCTACCGGCGGCTCCAGCCTGATTGAAGAAGCCTGGGAGCAGAAACGCCTTGGCGAGTTTGTGATCATCACGCCCCAGGGTGGAAATTCGTTTTACATCAACTCTCGCGATGGCCATGTGCTTTACGAAGACTTCTTCATCCGTGAGTTCATTCCGCAGATGGAGAAGCGCTTCCGTCTAGCCGGCACTCGCGCTGGCCGCGCCATTGAAGGGGTTTCCATGGGCGGCTACGGCGCCTTGCGCTTCGCCTTCAAGTATCCGCAGATGTTTGCTGCAGTAGCAGCGCACATGCCGGCGTTAGAAGAGGAGCTGCCGCGCGGTTCAGGTTCGGTTGGCCTGGCCAGATTTCTTGGCAACGCCTTTGGCTCGCCTATCAACGAGCGATTCTGGAAGGAGAACACGCCATTTGTCTTTGCTCGCACAGCCAACTTGCAGGGGCTCAAGATATATTTTGATTGCGGAGACCAGGATGGCTACGGCTTCAATTCCGGAACGCGCCAGTTAGACCGGCTGCTCACGGAGCGCCATCTTCCGCATGAGGCGCACATCTATCCCGGCGGACATGACTGGCAGTACGTGGCGCAGCATCTGGACCAATCTTTACTTTTTGATTCGCGGGCCCTGGGGCTTACAAAGTGATACATTGAGGACGTTATGAGATGGATCGTCATTTTAGTTGCATTGATCGGCTTGGTAGCTGCCGTTCTTGCGCACCGGGAACACTACCGTGTTGGCACTTCACCGTGCAGCGTGAATGAAAAGTGGGACTGTGGCAAGGTCAACAAGAGCGACTATGCAGTTATCGGCGGTCTTTTTCAGGATAGCGGCCCCGATGCGCAGCCTGGCTTTCTGCAACGTCATTTTCCACGTCTCGCCAACATTCCTGTCGCCGATGTCGGAGCTGCCGGTTACATTCTGCTGGCGCTGCTTGCGTTCAAACGATGGTGGCACGTTCTGGCAGCCGCCTCAATCGCCGCGCTGGCTTTTTCCCTTTATCTGGCCCACGTCGAAAAAGATATTTTGGAAGCGTGGTGCATTTACTGCGTGATCTCATTGTGCACAATCTCTCTGATCACGCTTCTCGCTGTGATAACGTCGATCGTGCAATTGGTTCGCAAGCCCAAAATAGCTCAATGATCTGTTATCGCGACGAATAGCTGTTCGATCTGCGGCCACACGCTCGATTCGGGATCAACGATCTCGAAATGTCCGACATCTTGCAATGTGATCAGATCAATGTTCTCCCTTGATTTCTTCTTGCGATCCGCATAGCCCTTGCTTATCTCATATGGCACGTCCTGGTCAGCTGTTCCATGCACCAGCTTCTGGATTGCCTGCTGAATCGCCCGCTCAGCCGGAGACGCTTCACGATAACGATGTGCAATTTCCGATGGTTTTCCCCCCAGAAACTCCACCACAGCGTCATTGCTCAGGTGCAGCTCCCATGCGCGCTGCAAATCAATTACACCGGCCAATGAGAGCACGCGCTTGACTGAGGGCTCCAATGCCGCCAGGCACAAAGCCAGGTGACCACCAGCCGAATGGCCGGCAACGCAGAGTCGCGTCAGATCCAGCTCGTGGGGCGCATCCCCAGCGTGCTTCAGCAGCAGACGATAAGCGCTGCATATATCGTCAAATGTGCCCGGCCAACCACCGCCTGCATTTCCCACCCGGCGATACTCAACATTCCAGCTTGCTAAGCCTTTCTTCTTTAGCGCATCGCAAAGATGCCCGGCATACGTCAGATCATACTTCGCGCGCCAAAAACCGCCGTGAATAAAGAAGACAACTGGATGGGAACCTTGGTTTTTCGGATAGCGAATGTCGATGAATTGATTCTCATCCTGCCCATAAGCTAAACGCAGATCTGGATCAGGCGGCTTCTTGCTCAGTATGTATTCGCTCTGCACGGCGAGCAGTATAGAGCATGAGAGGGCGGAACTGGATGAGGATCAAGCATGTAAGACATGCTCAATCCTCATTGGAAATTTGTTTTGGCCGTGAAGCTCCGGACTCATGAGATGACGATTATGCCGTAATTTTGCCCCGGAACATCCTATAGATAAAAACGAAGTATCCCAATGCCAGCGCCATGCCAAAGCTCCACCATACCAGCCCGAAAGAAAGCGAGTACCTGCTGGACGCCGCGTTATACACAGTGATATTCAACGCGGGATCAGTCGTAGAGACGAGGAGATTGGGGTAAACGGCGGCCGCAGCCCCTACCAGCATGAAAATCAAATAGGCCGATGAGGAGAGAAAAGCTCCTTTGTCATTACCCCGGCGATTATGCAGGAACATCGCGATAAGGCTGAGCGCCACAGCCGCCGGAATGACGTAAAGAACAGGGTAGCGGCGATAATTTGTAAGCACCTCTGGACGAATGGAAAGCGTTGACCACAAACTAACCAGCGTTATTAATACCAGAACAGGCCACAGGCGTGTGGCGATGCGCCGCGCACGCTGATTGAGATCGCCCACGGTTTTAACAGCAACGTAATGCGCACCATGAATTGTTAGCGCAATCAACGCTACTACGCCGGCGATCACCGTGTACCAATCCAGAATCCCCGGATCAGAGCCAGGCCTCCAGTTCGTCCACAAGGGCAGGAAGAAGTAGCCCTCTTTATTCAGAGGCACGCCGCGAACCACATTGCCCAGAGCAGCGCCATAAAAGATTATTAGCAGCAGGCTGGAGAGGGCGAAGCAGCCATCGAATAGTCCGCGCCACACCACAGAGTCCAGATGCATGCGCAACTCAATTCCGATTCCTCGCAAGATCAGCAGCCACAGCACAATCATCAGCGGAAGATAGAAGCCGCTGAATCCTGAAGCGTACAGTAATGGAAAGGCAAAATACAGCGTTCCACCACCGGCAATCAGCCAAACCTCATTTCCATCCCAGACTGGACCAATGGTGCGGATAACAGTACGCCGCTCCTGATCTGTTCTGGCAATCAGAAGATGAAGCACGCCTGCGCCCAGATCGAATCCATCCAGCACCACATACGCCGTGATCATGATTGCCACAAGCCAGAACCAGACAAAAAGCATTCTTCACTCCTCCTCAGGCCATGGTGATTGGAACGCCGCTGCTTAACGTACTTTCAACTCCCGGCTCTGGCCCATGCGCAATTTCGCGATTCATCAGCAACAAAAACAGAATTGCCAAAACGGTATAAAGTCCCATGAAACCCAGCAGAGTAAACAGACCGTTTCCAGCATGGACATACTTTGAATAGCCTTCGGTCGTGCGCATCAGCCCGTAAACCAGCCAGGGTTGCCGGCCAATCTCGGCGGTCATCCAGCCTGCAGTGTTTGCGATATAAGGCAGCGGCAGGCAGAGCATGATGATCCACAACAGCCAGCGCGTTTGATATAGCTTCCTTCGCCACAACTGAAAGATGCCTAGTGCCATCACAGCGACGAAAATTGTCCCTAGCCCCGCCATGATGTGGTAGCTGTAATAGAGCAACGGGATATTTGTGGGCCACTGGTCACGCGGGAACTCGTTCAGGCCTTTCACTTCGGCCGTGGTTGTGCCGTAGATCAGGAAACTCAATACCTTGTTTACAACCAGCGGATTATCAATTCTCTGGTGCTCTTCATCCGGCTGGCCAAGAATCACAATGCGCGCGCCCGTTTCGCTTTTGAACAAGCCTTCCATGGCAGCGGTTGTAACCGGCTGATGCCGCGCCATGTATTTGCCGTGGAGATCGCCGGTAGGAAAGATCTGCAGCGCTGAGAAGATAAATCCGGCAATCACTCCTACCCGCACAAAGACGCGTCCATATTCAACAGATTTTCCTTCCAGCAGGTAATATGCTCCAACAGCGGCCATCACAAATGCACCTGTAATCGCCGCGCCGCTCATATTGTGCGCGTATTGCAGCTGCGCCCACGGGTTCAGCAGCAGTCCCCAGAAGCTGGTTACCTGAAACGTGCCGTCGGCGCCGCGCTGGAACGCCACGGGATGCTGCATCCACGCGTCCGTAACGATGATGAAAAAGCCCGAGAGCCACGAGCCAAGAAAGACCAGAAATGCTGACCACCAATGTCCTTTGGGGCCCAGCCGTTTTTCGCCGTACAAAAACAAACCCAGAAATGCCGACTCCAAAAAGAACGAGAACACGCCTTCCATCACCAATGGCTGGCCGATCACGCCACCCGTCAGCCGCGAAAAATGCGACCAGTTGGTGCCAAACTGAAATTCCATGGGAATGCCCGTGACCACGCCCATGATGAAGTTGATGCCGAAAATTCTCGCCCAGAAGCGGGCCGACTGGTTGTAAATCTCATTGCCGGTGCGGAGAGCAAGAGTCTTTAGCACCACGATCAGCAGGGCCAGCCCCATGGTGAGCTGGGGAAACAGATAATGAAAAGTTACAGTGAAAGCGAAGTGGAGCCGGTGAATCAGTAGTGCGCTGTCCATGAGGCTTCCTTATTGAACACTATCGGCTAAACACAATCGTATGCGCGCTCAAATCAACGTGCAATTCCAATCGCGCAAAGATAAATGGAAATTAAAGTGGCGTGATGTGATCTGGCTCACATCGGCGCGAAGACTTATGTGGCTCAATACCGGAATGTCCACCGGAGCTTCACCGCAATCAAATCCGTTTGAGGAACCAAGCTCAGGTCGGGCCTTGTCAGCAGGCGTTGCCAGCCGCGGTTCCAAACGATAAACAGGTCGTTTCCCGGCTTAATCGTCCAGCGCAGGCGGGTGTTGGTTCCGACATTTTGTGAGTCGGTGTCGTACTGGATGAAGCTGGTCAGGATCAGGTTCGGATTCCAGGCATAAGCGGCCTGCACCTGCCAGAGTTTTTGGACAAAATTGCCTTCCGGCATGTGGGCGAAGTCGTTCTGGGTATCGATTTCCAGCTGTATTCGGCCTTTGGGTGAGGTCCACTTGAGATAATTTTCCTGCTGGGTGAGATGGCCGTTATAGAACTGACCGAACCAGGTAGTTGTGCCGAACTGCAATGGACGATGAGCGCTGCTCTGCGCCTCAAATCGCCAGCGGGTGAATGTGTAATCGCCGGCTGGGATGAGCACGCCAGGCGCAACTTCAAAGGGGGCAAGAATGGTTTCACCGTGCGGGTCCCAGTTGAATTCGAAGCGATCGCCCGTTTCCATCCTGACATTGATGGGAGCCATGAAATATTCCCATGATTCGAGTATGCCGCGCGGATCGGTAACACGAAAATACTCGTTTTCGAAGAAGTCCTGACGAATCCACCGAAAAGGCCCATCCTTTGACGGGCGGGGCTGATAGGCGCAGCTCACATCTGTCTGGCGAGTTCCTGGACGAGGGAGAAATCCCAGCAGCGGCTGGAAGGCCTCACCATACTGATTCATGTTGATCTGGCAGTCCAGGAAGTCATTGGGGTAGTCCGCTTTGAATCCCCAGCCCATACGGCTGCCAGGAGGCAGGTCTCCCTGAGTGGTTGAAGTCCAGCCACCAAGCAGCAGGTTTTTGTCCCCTTGAAATTTTGAAGTACGCCAGACGGCGTCTATTCCAGCCAGACTGTTCTGGCGCAGAGCTTCGGGATCGCCATGGGTGACAATCGTGCCTACACGCAGATTGTCATTCACGTCATATGAGACGCGGCTGGCCAGCAGGTTTGTGCCGGCCACAAAGTTCGATCGCAACCCGAGATCGGTGACGGCCTGAGGCGATACCAGTATGCCCCTCGTCTGTACGTCGAGAAACGCCAGGTTCCATTTGCCCTCGCGCCCGTTAAGTTTTACTCCGCCATCGAGCGGTATCTGCACACCATCCAGGAGCCCAATAGTCCTGCTGAAAAAAGGAATGAACTGCTGCCCCAACCCTAAGCCAAACGTGTATTGGTTGGCGCCTTCCAGAAAAAACGCGCGTTTTTCGGGGAAGAACAGCGGGAAGCGCGTGAGGTTGATTTGGCGAGAATCGACCTCGGTTTCGGCGAAGTCAGTATTCACGGTGAATACTGAGACCAGTTGCGGCGTGATCTTCCAGATTACATCGCCGCCTTCACTGGCCTGCCAGGACCTTGGGCTCACGCCGAAAAAGCGCGTGGATTTTCCTGTGGCATAGGGAGTCAGCTCAATGCCTTTGCCTTGTTCCAGCTCGCCAACACCCTTGAGAATACCGGCGCGGCTGAGATCGAACAGAAACGAATCGAGCGTAGGAGAAGACCAGCGCAGCCAGGTGCGGCCGCCGCGGGAGATGAAGCGCTGAAAGTTTACTCCCCACTCGTTGCGGCCGCGAGCAAAGCTCAATGTCCGCGACGGAATCACGATTTCAGCCGACCAACCCCCTTCAACTCTGGCGGTGCGGGCATCCCAAATTCCGTCCCAATCCAGGGAAGCACTCTGGGGATTGTCAATCAAACCGTCCACACGTGCTCCGGCGGCATTGATTTGAAAATAGTAGCCGGTTCGGCGGTCGCCGTATGTGTCGAGCACGACCGCAACCGTGTCATCACCCGACTGGTCGCCATCGCGCACCATTGTGTGCATGGCGATTGCCTTAGGGTGCGGATCGTGACAGAGAAAACCGAAATAGATAGCGTCTGATGAGACCAGTACGCGCACTTCAGTCACATACGGGGTTGCAGCGCCAGGATGCGGCGCCTGCTGCACCAACTTTATAGCCGGAGCTTCACGCCATTGCGGCTCGTCGAGCTTGCCGTCAAGCGTGATGGAACCCGAGATTTTCAGCGCCGCTACAGAAGGAGTTTCAGCCAGAGCCACACTGCTTATCACGAATATCATCCCGACGAGCTGGATAGTTCGATTGAAAAGAAGGCGCATGTAATCCGTATAAAGTCTCATCGGAAATGAATGGCAATTCCCACCAGGCCTGAGATGGCGATGATAAGCGGCTCGGGAATTTTCCATTTCATCAGAATGATAAAAGTTACCACGGCGATTCCTGCAGTCCAGTAATCATGGATTGAATGCCTACCCAGGACCACAACAGCTCCCGCAATCGCACCCGTAGCTGCTGCGGTGACGCCTTGGACGAAAGCCCTGATCTGCTCGTTCTTTGAAAATCGCTTGTAGAGCGGCCCCACGATCACGACGAAAAGATAGACCGGCAGAAAGACACCCAGCGCTGCCGCAGATGCTCCCATCATTCCGGAAACAAGATAGCCAATGAAGGCGACGGTGATCACAACTGGGCCGGGAGTAATCATGGCTACTGCCACGGCGTCAAGAAACTGGGCTTCTGTGAGCCAATGATGGTCCTGGACCACGCCTCCATGCAGGAATGGAACGATAGCGAGGCCGCTGCCGAACACAAATAAGCTCGATTTCAGAAAGAAAAGGAAAAGAGAGCCGGTGGCGCCGAGGATACCGGGGCTGAAAGAAGTAAAGCTGAAGGGCATAAACAAGGCTGTCGATCGCTGCGGACGCAATGCGGAGAAATTCGTTTTCGCGATCATTACAACCAGCCCGCCGGCCAGGAAGAGCCAGACAACTTCTTTTTCAGTAATAGCTGTTGAAAGCCCAAGCACCAGGAATACGATCCAGAGCAGCTTGTCTTTTTTGATGGAGGTTTTGATCAATTTCATGGCTGAGCGGGCAATGATTGCGATAACAGCCGCTCCAATGCCGTAAAAAAGGGCTGAGATGATGCGTGTCCCGCCGAAAGTGACATAAGCTTTGCCTATGGCGAGCACCATTAGGAATGAGGGCAGGATAAAAGCCGCTCCTACGATGGTTGCGCCGAGAAAGCCAGCGCGAACGAAGCCCAGGTACATCGCCAGTTGTGCTGCAAGCGGTCCAGGCGCGAGCTGGGAAAATGCCAAACCTTGCAGATAATCTTCCTGACTGATCCACTTCCGTTCATCTACAAGGTCCTTCTGCATGTAACCGACAAGCGCAATCGGGCCACCGAAGCCAATACAGCCCAGCTTCAGGAAATAAAGAGTGAATTGCGTCAGAGATGCCTGTGCCGGCGCTTCAGCTTTGCTCGCCATAGTCGCCCTCAGGATGTTGGCACAACCTCGAAGACTGCAATTTTCGCTGCCGGGGCACCATGATCCTCCTGCTCCGGCGCATAGACCCGATGGTTTTCAGGATCAATAGCCAAACTGTGAACTTTCTTCTGGACCGGAACGTCTCCCAACTTTCGGAAATGAGTTGCATCATCTTCCTGAAAGACGGAGATCGCGCCGTCATAGCAGGCAACGTAAATGCGCTTCAGGGCAGGATCGAACGCGATCACGTCGCCGCCTTTGACTTGCGGAAAATACGCAACGGGCTGATGCGTATCGAGGCGGAAGACGGTCATGAGGTCGTTCTCTTCGCAGGAGAGGAATGCCAGGCGGTGCTCGCTGTCGAGTGCCATACCGTGATTTCCCTTGCACTTGCCCACAGGATATTCGGCAACCTTCTTGTCAGTTGAGGGATCGATCTCGGCAATGACGTTCTTGTCCTGAAGATTCACATAGACGCGCCTGGAAACCGGATCGTAACGTGGATTGCCGGTTTCGCTTTCAAAGTGGAGAGTTGTGATGACCTCGTCTTTGGTCGAGTCCACAACGGCTTCGGCTTTGGCGCGCTCGTCGGAAACATAGATTTTATGAAAAGGCGCGGCGTAGGCGATGCCGTCCGGTTTGGATTCAGTGGAAATTTTTTTGATGAGCTTCATCTGCTGCAGGTCGATGACGCCGATCTTATCTTCATGCCAATTTGACGTATAAGCCTTGTTCACATCAGGCGCGAGCTCCACGCCTTCAATGCCCGGCAAATCTTCAAAGGTCTTTACTACTTTGTTTGTTCGGAGATCAATGGCGTAAAGCAGGCCTGCGCCCAGATGCGTGGAGAAGAGTAAATGACGCGACGGGTCAATCGTCAGGTAGTCGAAACGTTTTCCCTTCGGGCCCGGCACCTCGATTGTGCCAATCTGCTTGAGAAGTTTATCCTGGCTCCCGTCAGCGCCAACTAAAGTGTTGTGTGTCCAGCGCTGCCAGAGGCTGGGGCCTTCGTCACTGTCCGTCAATGCCAGAAACCCTGTGCCGCCCACAAGCAGCGCCAAAAATGCTGCCACTTTCAGGCGTTTTTTGACCTTTTCACCCCAATGCATATCAGCCTCCAGAGCAGAGGACATTCAGGAGAGAATGTCCTCCAGCAAATTACTTGCCTTTCTTGGAGTTGGTTTCGTCCAGCGCCGTGCGCAGCCCCTTGGCCAATTTCACAGCATCGTCATTAGCCCAGAAGTGCATAAAGAACAGGTGGGGTTGATCGTTGAGCATGTGGCTGTGCAGCGCAGTTACTGCAATGCCGTTGCTCCGCAGCGCTTTGATCACGGGATTGACTTCCTTCGCGATGAGCACAAAGTCGCCCGTAATCGCCGCTTTGCCGTCGCCTGTCGGCTGGAAGTTCAGAGCCGTAGCAAGTCCCATGGAATTAGGAATCGCCATGCCGCCTTCCATAACGTGCTCGGCGCGCGGAACTGAAACCTGATAGATGCCGCCATTATTCTTGCCTGCCTGGCCCAGGATCTGGTCGATCTGCTTGGTGTCGATCCCCAGGTCTCCCGGCTGAGCAGGCGGTTTGGGCTCTGGTGTCTTGGTCTTGGCGACGGCTGCATGGATCGCTTTGGCCAAATCGGCGGCCTTTCCCATGCCATGGATGTGCATGTACATCACGCGCGGCGATTCGCCAATCAGATGGTTGTGCAGCGCCGTAATCTCGAGTCCGCCGGACTGCAACTCCTCCATCACCGGTCCAACCTCATCTTCCGCGAGCACAAGATCACCCATGGCTATGTCGGTTTTGCCAGAATGATTGAACGCCACCCAAGAGCCCAGCGCCAGTCCTGGCTTGACCTGCACGCCGTTCACGGTGACGTTCATGTCGCCCCGTGGAAGCGAGTATTTATGCGCGCCATCGGGCTGGTCTTGGCCCGGACGGCCCATAGCGGCGTCAACGTCTTTCCAGTCGGCTGCCGGGGTGGATTTTTTGTTTTGGCTCCAGGAAGAGAGGGTAAGAAAAGAAACTGCGACGATCAGGTAAAGTCTCTTCGGCTTCATAAGCGTTCCTCCAAATACCGCGATTTTGGATGTTGACTGCCGAGGATTCGAGCCGGTCCTGATATTTAGAGTATCATTTTGCCAGCCCGCTGAGCATCACCACGCCTAGCGCCAAGATCAGCACTGAGACTAGCCGTCGAAAATATTTTTCCGGGATGCGGCGAAGAATGCGCCCACCAGCCAGAGTGCCAATGACGCAGCCACTGACCATCACGACGATCAGCAGCGCCAGCCCCTGCACGGTATCAGGATGGTTGAAAAAATAGACCGGCATGCGCGCGCCGTCCACAATCAGGGCGATTGCCGTTGCGGTCGCGACAAAAGTTTTGGCATCAAGATTAAAGCCGAGCAGCGCTGCAGAGCGAATCCCGCCCTGGTTGCCCACCAGCCCGCCGAGCAATCCTGAAGCTGCGCCGCCCATCCACGCGGCTCTGCGTCCAAAACGCATCTTTTGTGCCATTCCGGTCAGTCCGGTTACACCGGCAAAGACCAGCAACGCGCCAAGAACATAAGCAAGAACCGGGCTGGAGAAGCGCGTACCCAGCAGCGCTCCCAGCAGGCCACCGGCGGCGCTGGCAATGCCAAAGTGCTTGAGGACGTGCGCGTCGATATTGCGCCGCAGCGACCAGAAGCGGATTGCTGTCGCGATCAGGTGTGGAATGGAGACCGCGACCACCGCTTCCTTGGTGCCCACGCTCAGCGCCAGTAGCGGCGTAAGCACGCTGCCAATGCCGAATCCAGCTAGCGAGGCGATTGCGCCCGCCAGAGTCGCGGCCAAGAACAGCAGCGCTGCGATCATTTCACGTCAGGTGTGAACTTTGAGATGTCATAGATGTCGAACTGCTTTTCCAACTCCGTTACCTGGTCCACCGCCATATCAAAGCCACCGCCGCCAAATGTTTTGCGCTCAATGCGCTCAAATTCCTCGCCCATGGCGTCGTACTCATGCTTGCTGACGATTTTGTGCAGGGCGGGGAAGAGCACAGTATCTTCGCGCGCCTCATGCGGGCGATACATGTGATTGAATGCCGCCAGCGCCTTGTTGAGCGCCTGTGTGTCGCCGCTCTTGGCCGCAGCGGCGATCTTCTCTGTAAGCCTGCGACCCACGGCGTGCTGTGCACGGAGGTTTACCGTCAGCTCAGTAAGCTTGTTGCCGGACTGCTCAAAGCGCGGAAAGATGTGATCTTCTTCCAGCTTTTCGTGATAGTCCTCAATGAAGCTTTTAATCAGCCCCGCCGACTTCACCAGCACCGTGCCGTCGAATTTTTCATTGGCCTGAATGCGGCGCAAGGCTTCGTCATAGATCAGCAGTACTCGGTTCAGCACGCCGTGCTCGCGCATGAGGTCTTCATTCGTTGAGACCTCTTCTTCAGCCTCTTCTTTTTTTGTAGGCGCTGTCTTGGCAGGAGCCTTTTTCTGCGCCTGGGCAAGGGCAGAAAAAGGCAAGGCAAGACTTGAAGCCACGAGAGAAGTGGTACCTGCAAGAAAAGTGCGGCGTGGTGTTTTCATTTTTGAGTCCTCAATGAACGTGCGCGCTGCCGATGGGACGGAATCGCACAAACACTATAAACCCCGCCGGGTGCTCGCCGTAAAGCGGCGTGAGAAATCCAGGTTTGCCATAAACCGTGAACTGTCCACCGGTTGCACTGGAGACGCCGCGAATAAGCGGGACCTCGCGATCATATCCGAATGTGTATGCCTGAATGCGAGCAAGAAAGTGTTCTTCAAAACCCGGAGGCTCAAAGTTTTTGCCCAATAGCAATTCACTGGTGCGATCAACATTTTCAATGCGGGTCCACACATGATTACTCTCGGCAAAGCGCAATGTGGATTCAGACAGATAGCTGTTGAAGACCTCTCCCGTTTGTATCACTCTGTTGCGGCCCCACAACAGTGTTGAAGCCCAGCTTCCATGCGGCAGCGGGCGGTTATACATAAGTGAAGCCGTCATGCGCTGAAGGTCATCCTCAGGGTGCAGCGACTCTGGGCTGGTGAGGTGCGCAAACGAATATTGCGCGCTCCAGTTCTGTCCGGGCTGAACGGTGAGGCGGGTTGACCATGAGTCGATTGCGCCGGAGTCAATGTTCCAGCGGAACTCATCCGGCTCGCGTCCGTGAAAACCGGAAAACTCAATGCGGGCTGATTTGTATGTCAGGCCGCCGGTCACCACATCATTGGCAATGTGGGTCGAGTCTTGAAGATGATGGCCCAGTGCAGCAACAGGATTTTCTGGAGCTGAGGCCCGGTGCGCATACGCTGAGGGCCCCATTGCAGGATCGCCTACAGGCGCACCATAGAATGAGAGCAGCGCATTTTCACTCAGGCGCAAATCATAAAGCGCAGCCAATTCCATAAAGAACTCATGCGGGTGCTGGCCGTCATTGATCGGCTTGCTGAAGGCGGTCTCACCCTGCTGGAACAGCAGAGGATAGAAGCGCTTGGTCACCGTCGCTGGTTCCAGGCTAAACATGGTGCGCAGCGTCAGCTCTGACCGGCCGAATTTCCGCTGTGCCATCGGCATAAACCAGTTGGTTGAAAAAAACTTATCGTATCCGCGCGGGCTAGTCTGCTGGAGGTCGTTCACAAATGCCACGCCATGAAACATCCATTGCCAGCCCGCCTTGGAAAGCATGAGCATGGGCTCTGCAGTAGAGTTTGGCTGGGCTGACGTGCCGGACGTCTCATGGCTGAGGATTTCATCAATAAGGCCATGCGTCTGATGTTCTCCATGATGCATGCCGGGCATATCCGGCATGTTTTGCTCTTCTTGAGGCTTTTGATCGGGATTGCCGTGCTGATGCTGCGGTGATGTGGGCTCCTGCGCAGACACACCAGTAACAAGGCACAAAGATAAGAAAAGAACGAATAAGAAGGACAGGGTTTTCATAATACTCTTCCGCTTTAATCAATATGTAAGTTGGAATTGATAACCGACTGCTGACAACGGATCAGTTACATAGACACACAAAGCGGAATATCAGATACGGAGCGGTAGAAGACCAGGCGGAGCAGTAAAAGCAGCGAGCTCGATGGGATGCGGTAATAATTGAGATGAATGGAAAGCCGCCTGATCAACCGTTTCAAAAGCTGCGAATTGGCTGGCAACGATTGGTGCGGGGCTTAGCCAAACTTCAACGAACTGGCCAGGTGCGCAGCAACGCTCTTTTGAATGGGTAGGCTGGGGAGTTGCGGGGGCAGGCTCGTGACAGCTTTTGGAGGATTGAATAGTGTTCGTGTCGCCCAACAGTATGCCTTGCGCGCCACAAGCGGTGGGTAGCAACACCAAAACAAGCACGCATATCGCAGTAACTGTTCGGTACTGAAACGTCATGGAAGCCGTTTGATGGGATATCCCTTCACATCTAGCTGCTAAACGCTCTTTATATTCTAGCGCATTCTCGCTGTCTCTCCGGGTGCACTGAAAGACATCCAAGTATACTGGTTGCCGATTTTTGCGACGGAGGTTCCATTGTCTCTGAAAATCTTCCGCTTCAGCGGCGCATTTCTATACTCAATCATCTTTGCAGCCATGGTTTTCGGACAGCAAAATCCGGAGCCATCAGCTTCTACGAACCCGCCTTTGACACTCACGCTTCAAGATGCGCTGAACCGCGCACGTACCAACAGCGTACAGTTCCAGGCTGCGCTTACTGACCAGGGCGTAGCTCACGAGGACAAAGTACAGGCACGGGCCGCGCTTCTGCCCAGCGTTACTTATAACAATCAATTCATCTACACCGAGCCCAACGGCACGTCATCCGGAGTATTCGTCGCCAACAATTCGGTCCATGAATACCTGAGCCAGGGAAACGTCCATCAGGTGATCGGATATTCCAATTACACTGACTATCGCCGCGCCCGTTCACTTGAGGCGGTGGCGCGCGCCAAGGCAGAAGTGGCAAAGCGCGGGCTGGTAGTCACCGTGGTGCAGGATTATTACGGGCTCGTTGCCGCACAGCGCAAGTATGCCAGCGTGCAGCAGGCGGCAGCGGAGGCGCAAAGATTTCTTGATCTAAGCAAGAAGCTGGAAAACGGCGGCGAGGTAGCGCATTCAGACGTGATCAAGGCGCAGCTCCAGTTCAACGATCGCCAGCGCGATCTGCGCGAGGCCCAGCTTGCCATGGACAAAGCACGGCTTGACCTGGCCGTGCTGCTCTTTCCTGATTTCAACCTGAACTTTACCGTGGTGGACGATACGCAATTGGCCCCGCCGCTTGTGAGCTTTGACGAGTTTATAAAAGCAGCGCAGAGCCGCAATCCGGACTTGCGCGCCTCTACTGCCGGGTTTCAGGCGGCGAAATTTGAGCTGGCTTCAGCCCAAAGCGCCTATTTCCCTACCCTCACAATTGACTACTTTTACGGCATCGATGCGCCTCATTTTGCTGCACGCGAGCCTGATGGAACGCACAACCTAGGCTACTCGGTAGCCGCGACCCTCAACATCCCGGTCTGGAATTGGGGGGCCACGCACAGCAAAGTTGTCCAGGCTGACCTGAAGCGCAAGCAGGCCCAGCGTGAGCTTTCACAGGCCCAGCGCAAACTCCAGGCGGACATTCGTTCTTCATATGCTGAAGCTGAAGCTGCGCGGGCAGAGCTGGAGTTGTTGAAAAACTCTGCTGATTTGGCTGCGGAGAGCCTGCGGCTGACCACTCTGCGTTACCAGGGCGGGGAAGCCACCGTGCTGGAAGTGGTTGACGCACAAAACACGCTGACCCAGGCCCGAAATGCTTACAGTGACGGCATGGTCCGCGCGCGCACCGCGCTGGCCAACCTCCAAACTCTGACAGGTACAATGTAATCTGAATCATTTATGGCGAAACTAAAGCTTAAAGCGCGATTAGGCGCTCTTGTTGTCCTGCTCGCAGTTCTCTGCCTGGCGATCGCGGGATGCGGCAAAGGCGAAAAAGATGAAGGGCCGGAGGTAAGCGTTCAGGCAGCCCCGGCGGCCAAGGCCGATATTTCCCGCGTTGTAAACACTGAAGCGGTGATCTTCCCCATTGCGCAGTCGGCCATTACTCCCAAGATCAATGCGCCGGTAAAAAAATTCTACGTGGTGCGCGGCCAGAAGGTGCGCCAGGGACAATTGCTGGCCACGCTTGAAAATCGCGATCTTTCCGCCGCGGCGCTCGATAACAAGGGCGCATATGAGCAGGCGGAAGCCAGCTACAAGACCAGCGTGAACGCCAGTTTGCCGGAGGAGGTCGCCAAGTCTGAGCTTGAGGTGCAAACCGCGCAGCAGGAACTTGATGCGGCGCAGAAACTTTATGCCAGCCGGCAAGATCTGTTTAATCAAGGCGCGCTACCGCGCAAGGACCTGGATGCCGCGGCTGTGCAATTGGCCCAGGCCAGGACTGCATACAACGTCGCCAAGAAGCATCTTGACGGACTAAATTCGGTTGGAAAGCAGGGAGCAATCAAGTCAGCGGAAGGCCAGCTCACCTCTGCCAAGGGCAAGCTGATGAATGCTGAAGCGCAGCTAAGTTACACCGAAATTCGCAGCCCAATTAACGGATACATCACCGATCGCCCTCTTTATCCCGGTGAAATGGCTTCAACATCCGCGCCCCTGCTCACCATAATGGACTTGTCGCAGATCGTTGCCAAGGCCCACATCCCGCAAAGTGATGCGCTGCTGCTGCACAAAGGTGATAGCGCCACCATCAACGTTGCAGGCATGGAGAAGCCAGTCGCCGGAAAGGTTTCACTCATCAGCCCCGCGCTCGATCCCAACAGCACGACCGTCGAAGTCTGGGTGCAGGCGCCGAATCCTGACCAGCAACTGCGCCCCGGAACGACTGCACAGGTGAGCATGACGGCCCAGACGGTCCACGACGCAGTGGTAGTGCCGGCTTCCGCATTGCTCAATGCTAAGGAAGACGATGCGCAAGTGATGGTGGTGGATTCGCAATCCAAGTCGCAGAGCCGCGACGTGAAGATCGGCATTAAGACTGGAGATCAGGCGCAGATCATCTCCGGACTCAAGCCGGGAGAGATGGTGGTGACCGAGGGGGCGTACGGACTGCCGGATAAGACCAAGGTGAAGGTAGAGAAGCCGGAAAGCGAAGGTGGCGACAAGGACAACGACAAGAAGGCCGATGACGATAAGGCCAAGTCCAAACCGGCTGCTAAAAAGAGCAAGGGCGAGAAGGACTAGGCCACATGGCTGATGAACAGAAGGTCAGGAACGGCGCTGAAGTGAGCATTGGGGCCCCTCGGCGGCACTGGTTCGCGCAGAATTCGAAATCGGTCATCTTCGTGATCGTAGTGATCGCGCTGGTGGGCATTTACCAGGCCTTCAGTGTTCCAGTGGCCGTTTTTCCCTCCACAGATTTTCCCCGCATCGTCATCGGCATTGATAACGGCGTAATGCCCATTGACCAGATGATGGTCACCATCACCCGCCCGGTAGAGCAGGCGGTCAACAGCGTGCAAGGGCTGGAGCGCGTGCGCTCCATCACCAGCCGCGGCTCGGCGGAAGTGGATCTGTTTTTCAACTGGCAAGTGGACATGTTCAAGACGCTGCAGTTGGTCGATTCGGCGCTCTCGAAAATCTCCTCCGAACTGCCGCCGACTGCCAAGGTTGAAAGCCACCGTTTGACCTTCGCAACGTTCCCGATTATCGGCTACAGCCTCACCTCAGACAGCGTCCCGCAAAACCGCCTGTGGGAGATGGCGACCTATGACATTGCTCCGCGCCTGAACCGGATGAGCGGTGTGGCCACGGTAATCGTGCAGGGTGGTCAGGAGCCGGAATTCCAGATAACGCCCAGCCCGGCGCGGCTGCTGGAAACATCGGTCACGGTTACTGACATTCTGAATGCGGTGAAAGCCACCAACCTGGTAGATTCGCCCGGCCTCTTCGAGCGCAACCACCAACTTGTGTTGGGTCTGGTGAACGGCCAATCGAGCAATGCCGGCGATTTGGCAAAAGTTGTCATCAAAAATACACCTACCGGAATTCCGGTTCGCATCGGCGATGTGGCCACGGTGGACCAGTCAGTGAAGCCGCTGTACACAATTGTCCGCGCCGACGGCAAACCCGCGGTGCTGCTCAACATCAATCGCCAGCCCGATTCAAATACCGTCGCCGTGGCCCAGGCTGTGCACGGGGAAATTGAGGCGATCCAGAAAACGCTGCCGCCGGGAATTCAACTCAAGCCGTTCTATGACCAGTCCGGGATTGTGCAGGACTCCATCAAAAGCGTGCGTGATGCCATCCTGATCGGCCTGATCTTGTCGGCGATTGTGCTGGTGGTCTTTCTGCGCGATTGGGGCAGCTCGGTAGTTGCCGGCCTGGTGATTCCGGTCACGATTTTTGTAACGTTCATCGCGCTCAAGCTGCTGGGCCAAAGTTTCAACCTGATGACCCTGGGCGGCCTGGCTGCGGCGGTCGGGCTGGTGATCGACGACGCGATTGTCGTTGTCGAAAACATCGTGCTCCATCGCGATGCGGGCGAGGGAAGGATTGAGGCAGTGCGAAGCGCGCTCGCGGAAATCACGGCTCCGCTGATCGGCTCAACGCTGACGCCCATCGTCGTCTTTCTGCCGCTCATTACCATGACCGGGGTGAACGGCACGTTCTTCCGCGCGCTGGCGGTTACCATGTGCGTGGCGCTGTTGACGTCACTGCTGCTGGCACTGACCTGGACGCCCACGCTTAGTCTGTTCCTTCTGCGGCGCAAGGCCGCTGACCAGCCTGATCACGCCGCGAACGAAGACATGGACCAGGAGATCCGCAAGCTCATGGCCGCGGAAGAGGCGTCAATGCAGGGCTTCTTCGGCCGCATCATCGGGTTCTACGAGCGCTGGCTGCGCCGCGCCCTGGAACATCCGTGGGGACTGCTGGCCGGAGCCGCGGTGCTGGTCATTCTTTCGCTTGCCTGCTTCAAGTTCCTGGGCTCTGACCTGCTGCCGGAGATGGACGAAGGCGGTTTCATCCTGGACTACCTTACTCCGCCGGGAAGTTCCCTGCAGGAGACTGACCGGATTGTCTCGCATCTGGAAAAGATGCTGCGCGAAACGCCAGAAGTGGAGAGCACTTCCCGCCGCACCGGCCTGCAACTGGGACTGGCCGCCGTAACCGAAGCCAATCGTGGCGATCTCACGGTGAAGCTGAAAGCCAAACGCAAACGCGCGACTGACGACATCATCGCGGACCTGCGCCAGCAGATTAAACGTGAGGAGCCCGCCGTTGATGTGGATTTCCCGTTGATCCTGCAGGACATGATCGGCGACCTTACCGGCGAACCGGAGCCGGTGGTGATCAAACTCTTCGCTGAAGATCCCAAACTGCTGGAAGCGCAGGCGCCGCGCGTGGCGGACGCCATCAGCAAGATCAAAGGTGTGGTGGACCTTAAAGACGGTATCGAGAACACCACCAGCGGCCCGGCGGCGGAGTTTCGTGTAAATCCCACGGTCGCGTCGAAATCCGGTTTTACCGCCGAAGAGGTTGCCACTGACGCGGAAGCGCTGCTGCAGGGCGTGACCGCTGCGACTCCGGTAATCGCCAATAATCGCGCCTACAGCATACGCGTGCGTTTCCCGGAGACGAA
Organism: uncultured Acidobacteriaceae bacterium; assembly: GCA_964541925.1. Taxonomy (GTDB): domain Bacteria; phylum Acidobacteriota; class Terriglobia; order Terriglobales; family Acidobacteriaceae; genus Angelobacter. Next base: position 28,589 of record CAZISB010000023.1, read on the forward strand.
CCGGAATTCACTCGAATCCATGAGCAACACGGTGCTGATTAGCTCCGCCGGCCGCACGGCGACCCTGGGATCTTTGGCGCAGTTGAGCGAGTTGCCCGGCCAGACGGAGATCACGCGCGATAATCTGCAACGCATGGTGGAGGTTACGGCGCGGCTGGAAGATATGAGCCTGGGCACGGCCATGAGCAAAGTACAGGGTGTGGTGGCGGGCCTGCATCTGCCGTCCGGCATCCGCGTGGAGTATGGCGGTCTGTATGCGCAGCAGCAGAAGGATTTTCGTGACATGGCAGTGGTGCTGGCGCTGGCTATCGTGCTGGTGTTCGCAGTGCTGCTGTTTGAATTCCGCAACTTCTCCGCGCCCGCGGCCATTTTAAGTTCGGCCTTGCTCTCGATCTCCGGTGTGGTTCTGGCGCTGTTGGTCACTGGTATCACGGTGAATTTGGCATCGTTGATGGGGCTCATCATGGTGGTAGGCATCGTGGCCAAAAACGGCATCCTGCTGCTCGATGCCAATCAGAAATTCGCGAATGCGGGATTTGAAGCGGAAGAAGCCATGATCCAGGCCGGGCGCCGGCGCTTAAGGCCGATCTTTATGACAGCGCTCGCCACAATGGCCGGCATGTTGCCGCTGGCTTTTGCCTTGGGCGCTGGCTCTGAGATGTTGCAGCCGTTGGCCGTCGCCGTGATTGGCGGCGTGATGATTTCCATGGTGCTGTCTCTCATCGTCACGCCGGCTGTGTATTTCTACCTGGGAAAGCGCCGCGTTGGCTGAGCGCATCTTCACGCCGCGCGAAGTCTGGCTTAACGGCTTTTACCTGCTGATCATCAATTTGGAGGAGCGCTCTGACGAGCACTCGCGCTCCGCGCTGGAGGCGGTCCAGTCGTATCCGCTGTTTGACGGCTGGTATCTAGAACGCGACAAAGAGCCACAAGAGCAGCCCCGTGTAAAGAACGCCGGCGGGGACCTTGGCAATCATCGTTATGGCGTGCTCACATTGCCGAATGGGAAGAAGGTCCCTTGCGGCTGTTTTATCTATCATCAGGAGTATGAGCCGGATTGGCTGGAGTTCTTCATTCCACTGGCAGCACTGGACAAAATTTATCCCACCGGCAGCTTTCCTTTCGGCGTGTCACAAGGCTATACCGACTGGGAACGTGAAGTTGACCTGTCGCTGTTCGAGCTGGCCCGGCATATCTACAGCCAAGTTCCATTTCCGGCCGGCCTGATTGGCTTTGAGCCGCGCGTTGATGATATGGAAAAGATCTACTACAGCGGCGTCTCGGGAATCCCGCCGGAGAATATGTGGAATGGGTATTTGTGGGCTGGCGAAAACGGCCTGGAGTGGCGCCCGCCGGAGAAGGCTCCGCGGTATTGAATGGCAATAAAAATGTAGATTTCCACACGTAACTCGGACGTCCTCAGGACACTCAAGTAAGTAGTGGTCTTCACAGCTTGCGTCTTTAGGTTTTGGCGATGAAGGTTAGAGAAACTAATGGTTTAACGTCCTGAATCTCATTGCTTTAGCAGTGAAATCAAGAGTATAGTGCAATTTGTAGTATGCGGCGCTTGTTGTCCATTGCGACGATTTTGGCCCTGCTCTCCACCGTCATGTCGCCCATTTTGGCGGCGGCATGCACGGGAACAGGGAAGGCAGTTTCCTGCCATAGCGTAGGAATGCCGCATTGTGACCGGGCAATGCATCAGCATCATCACCACGATACTGAGCCGCCGGCATCGAATTCAAGCCTGTTGGCGGGCGAGAGCGATGCCAAATGTCCCATGGATTGCTGCATGCCGGGCCACCCGCAAAATGGCGCCGCTCCTGTAATAGCTTCAATTCTTCCCCCATTGGCGTTGACCGATCAGAGCTTGCACGTTGTTCTGGTCACCTTCACCAGCGCCGGTTTTTCTTCCCACACTGACCGCGGTCCCCCGACTGTTTAAGCGCAGACGTTCAGAGCGTGAGAACCGGACGCTCGCTTCGGCTCACCCGGCTTGAATCCTCAACGCTAATTTTTATGTTTCGGCGATTGCTGTCCCATTGGGTGCATCGCCAAAAAACGCGTGAGGACAAGCTGAATCGTCAATCGTGGTCCAAAGGGAACTCGAGAAGTTCTGTTTTGGGGGATAAAAATGCCAAAGCCGTTTATTTCAGCCATCATTTTGCTCGCGCTGCTCGCGCCAATACAGTCTTTTGCTTCAGTATTTGGGACAGTCAAGGCCATTGTTCATGATCCGCAGCACCGGCCGGTGCAGGGAGCTCAGGTGGAGGTCAAGAGCCGCACCTCGGCTTTAAAAACTTCAGCCACAACGAATGAAGACGGGATCGCCACGCTGCTGAATGTTCCTGTGGGCGAGTATGAGGTCACAGTCAACTCTCAGGGTTTCACGTCAGCAGCGCAGCCGGCCACTGTGACTTCCGGAAGCGTGCAGGAGCTGCACTTTGCGCTGGCCGTCTCCACGCATGAGGAAACGGTTGAGGTCTCTGGAATGCCGGAGACGGTGAATACTACGTCGTCAACGCCGGAGACGCTGGTCAACCGCAATGAGATCGCGCAAACTCCGGGCGCGGACGGCGCCAACGCTCTCTCCATGATCACAGACTTTGTTCCCGGCGCGGCTATAGTGCATGATCAGCTTCACGTCCGTGGCGGACACCAGGTTACGTGGGAAATCGACGGTGTACCGGTGCCCAACACCAATATTGCAACCAATGTGGGGCCGCAATTCAATCCCAAGGACATTGATTACATGGAGGTGCAGCGCGGCAGCTTCTCATCTGACTCCGGCGACCGTACCTATGGCGTATTCAATGTCATCACGCGCTCCGGCTTTGAGCGTTCCCGCCAGGGCGAACTGGTTACCAGCTACGGGAATTTCAACACCACTGACAACCAACTTAGCTTTGGCGATCACAATGACCGTTCGGCTTACTACGTCAGCCTGAACGGCAACCGCACCGATCATGGCCTGGAAACTCCGACCGCCGGCAACCTGCACAACCAGGCAGCGGGCGGAGGAGCGTTTACCTCGCTGATCTTTAACGCCACGCCCAATGATCAGCTTCGTTTTGTCGGCTCTGCGCGGACTGATTATTTCCAGGTGCCGAATAACCCCGATTTGCAGGCCTCGGGCGTGCGCGACCGCGATCGTGAACAGGATATCTTCGGCAACTTCTCCTGGGTGCATACAATTGGCAGCGGCATTTTATTTACGCTGGCGCCCTCGTATCACTTCAATCGCGCGGCTTTTGAAGGGCTGGGCGCTGCTGATCAGCGGCTGGTGACCACCGATAATCGCGCCTCTTCTTACATTGGCGGACAAGCGGCCGTGAGCGTGGTGAAAGGCAAGCACAACGCGAAGATGGGCGCGTATGGCTTTTATCAGCATGACAACACGTTGATCAGCCTTGTGGGCACAAACGTTGACGACAGCACGGACCCGCCGACGCTCACTCCGGTCAATGTGCCGCCTACGCGGCGCAAAGCCGGCGCACAGCTCGAAGCGATGTGGGTTGAAGACCAGTACAAGGCAACATCGTGGCTGGCGCTGAATGCCGGTGTTCGTCTCACGCGTTTTGATGGCCTGCTCGCAGAGACCGCAACCAGCCCGCGCATAGGCGTCGCTATCGAAATTCCGCACGTGCATTGGGTGCTGCGTGGCGCTTATAGCCGCTACTACCAGGCGCCGCCGCTCGATACTGTTTTTAATGGCATCTTCGCGGCTGTGGATCCTTCACTGGGCTTTCTGCCGCTGCGCGGCGAGCGCGACGAGCAGCACGAGATCGGCCTGACCATCCCGGTCCGCGGCTGGGTGCTTGACGCCGATTATTTCCGCACCGGCGCGCATAATTACTTTGATCATGACGCCATTGGAAACTCGAACCTGTTCATCCCGCTTACCATTCGAAGCGTGCGGGTTGTCGGCTACGAGGCGACGGTGCGCTCGCCAAAGCTGTTCAAGAAGATCGACCTGCATCTGGCGTATTCGCACCAGTCAGTAGAAGGCTCAGGAGGCGTCACGGGGGGATTAACGGATTTTTCTCCGCCGGCTGAAGGTTTCTTCTTCCTTGACCATGACCAGCGCCACACCTTGAGCACCGGCTTTACTGCTGCACTGCCACACAAAAGTTGGCTATCGGGAAATGTTACGGCTGGTTCCGGCTTTCTTGATGGCAACGGGCCGGGGCACCTGCCCAGCTACGCCACAGTCGATCTGGCGATTGGGCGTTCCTTTGGGGAGAACTGGTCCGCCAAAATTACGGCTACCAATCTTGCCGATAAGAGATATTTTATTGACCACTCCAACAGCTTCGGCGGCTCGCACGTCAGCGATCCGCGAATGGTGGCGCTGCAGGTGCGATACAAGTTTCATTACTAAATCGGGTGATCGCGTGATCCGATGATCTGGTGATCGGAAAACGCCTACCACTGACAAACACGGATGAGACGGATTTACACAGATCAGGGAAGTTCAATTCTGTGATTAGCCATCATAAACCCCCGTGCATCCGTGTTCATTCCGTGGTGAGGTTTTCGGATATTACTGTGATTTCACTGATGCCGTCGCAGGCAGCATCGCAATCGCCTTGCGAATATTCGCTTCGGGCGCTTTGTCATCGAACTGAACTGAGCCATCTTTCCACGCAACGCCGAGCTTCTTCCAGAGTTGGTCCAGATCAACGGGCGCGGGCTTGTCGCGCATCTGGTGATAGAGGTCCCGCAGGACGGTTGTTCCGGTGGCCTTGTCGCCAAGGGCCAGCGTTTTGTCGATTTCCCAATCGTCTGTGATGTTGCCGCCGCCGTTCAAAATGCCGCGCAACGCGTCTTGCAAACCCTTGCGGTTACCGGTGCGCTCGCGGATGCGGACATCGGCCATCAGGCAGAACATCGCGCCGCCCCAATAAGTGCGGCCCCACGTGTGAGTGTTGTCCAGGCCTTCATCGCCATTTTCAGGCTCGCCTTTGGGCATGTCGCGGATAAAGGTGCGCCAAAGCTCGTCCAGTGACATCAATCCCACACGCACACGCGCCACCGGCTCAACATAGGTAGAAATTCCTTCTTCAATCCAATGCTGGTCATCAGGCATTGAGGGAAATGCCAGGTGGACCATCTCATGGATCAACACCCAATCATCTTTCGTCGCGGCGATGTCCGTATCGCGGCCCACGCTGATGAAGATCAGCCCACCGTCTCGAGAGTAGGTCACGCCATGTCCAATGCCGGAGCCGTAACTGCTGCGGATCTTCAGCGTGAGGTGTGGAACAGGGAAGTGGCCGTAATAAGTGGCCACTGCATTGGCTGCGCCATGCACCCAGCCGAGCAGGTCGCCGCGGGAGAGCTTCATGGAGTCGCCTGGCAAAGTAACGTCAATGGTAGAGCCCGCGACTTTCAGGGTTGCGGTATCAACTTGTTCTTCCTGAGAGTAACCAGGCAGCAGAATAAGTAGCAGGGCAGATGACAGGAGTGAGCGGAACACGCCAATGCTCATGCTTACAAGACTAACATTCACTCTATTGTGCGATGGAGGCAGCCTGCATTCGCTTCTTTCGTTTCGCTGCAATCAAGGTGTCGAGCGAGAGTTTCCCCGGGCCAAAAATGAGGATGATCAGCGAAGCGAATAGAAACGTATAGGGCGCAGCGGCATAGAACTTATCAGTGTCTGAAAAGATAGAAAGCAGGGCTTCACGATCTGCCGTAACAAACGCCACAAACATGTCACCGGCGAGCAGCAACGCAATAATGCGCGAGCCCAGTCCAAGCGCCAGCAGTATGCCTCCACCCGCCTCAAGCACTGCGATGAAATGAGCATTGAGAGATGGTGCGGGGATACCTAAGCCCTGAAAAAATTCAATGAACTTGGGCATGTTTTGCAAATGAGCCCAGCCGCTCTGCCAAAACTGCCATCCCCAGAAAAGCCGGATCAGCAACAAAAAAGGGGATTGCAGGGAATTGGCGGCTTTGAGAAACCAATTGTAGAGCGTATCGAGCTTTGCGATCATTCTTGTTCTTCTTTCAGTGCACGGCAGAACCAGCCCAGCCCGGACCAGTTGGCGAACCAGTCATGCAGCTGCTCCATAACGCGCTCCAGTTTTTTGCCCGACCAATTTACTGACGACTCAATGGCTTGCGAGAGCGGCTGGCCTTCTTTCAAGGCGCGGAGCAAAGCGAATGCTTCCGGCTTGAGCGGTTTGAAGTACACGATGTTTTCCTGCCGATGGACGGTCAGATAAGTTTTCTTGGCCTTAGGCAGCGGATAGGTTTTGGCCGGCTTGGAGTCAGAGTGCTCCATGATTACCACGTTGCTGGCGATGTCAGTTTCCGGCTCTGTATCTTCATCATCCTTGCGGATGGCCAGAAGCAGCTCGTCCACGGGATACGCCAGATCAAGCAGGAAAAGGTTCGGCTGGAGATGGAAGACGGGATCTTCACCTAAAGCCTGAAGTTCTTCCTGCGTCAACCGGGGATATTCGGCTGCATCAAAGGCTTCAATATCAGCCCATTCGAGTCGCACGATATCGAGCGCGATTTGTTCCTGCCCGGAAATAAATTCTGGATGCTTGCGAAGCCATGATTCCAAACGCGAGCCGAGATCGCGCAGAGTAAAAGACTCCGAGGGCAGCTCCGTGAGGTACGCCAGAATGATCTGGTCAAACTTCTCCTGCCCGACCACGGCGCGCAGCCCGGGAAAGTCATCTGCCAGAGCGGAGAGGAGGCGGAACCAGTAAACGCGGTTATAAATTTCCAGGCGCTCAACTGAACTCAGCCGGTCGTTGGGCTTGATGATCTCCTCCGCGATTTTGCGGGTCGAGCGGCCGTCAAGCGTCTGTTCGCGCATGCGTTCGTCTTCCGTCAAGGGTTGGCGGATTACGTCGAAGACGGCGCGCTGAAGCTGGTCTAAATTCAGGTGTTCCGGATTCATGAGGCCACCGCCGAACTTGCGGGAATGTACTTCTTCGCCTTCAGGGCTTCACGGTGCACTTCATCAAAAGATGGAATGTGATCATCCCATTCGAGCAGCGTCGCCGTTGGCCCAAACAGCTCAATGGCTTTGGCGTAGAGATGCCATACCGGATCGATTACGGGATGATCATGCGTATCGAGGATGTATTTTTCGTAGTTGGAGTGGCCAGCAATGTGAATCTGGGCCACGCGCTCGACGGGCACGCTGCGCAAATACTCAAACGGATCAAAATTATGATTGCGCGACGATACATAAATATTGTTTACGTCGAGCAGAATGCCGCAGTCGGCGCGCTCCACCACTTCATTCAGGAATTCCCACTCGGTCATCTCGGAGACGTGGAACTCGGCATAGCTGCTCACGTTTTCCACGGCGATTGGCACTTCCAAAAAGTCACGGGCTTCGCGGATCTTTTGCGCCGTGCGCTTCGCCGCTTCAAAGGTGTAAGGCATAGGGAGCAGATCGTGCGAGTAGCGGCCATCAACGGAGCCCCAGCAGAGATGGTCCGTGAGCCAGGGCGTATTGGTACGGCGAACCAGCTTCTTCAGGCGGCGCAAATGCTCACGATTGAGTGGCTCAGCTGAGCCAAAATACATGGAAACGCCGTGCTGCACCACGCGGTAGCGCTCCAGTATCTGGTCCAGCACGTGGAGCGGGCGGCCACCTTCGACCATGAAATTTTCCGAGATGATTTCAAACCAGTCAACGACCGGCTTCTTTTCAAAAATATGATTGTAATGCGGGATGCGAAGGCCAATTCCTACGCCGTAATCTTTGTGTCCGTTGAAACGATTTGCTGGCATAAAACCTATGTGTAGCGCAGAGCAGGGAGGTGAAAGCAGAGGACCAGTGACCGCACCACCGGTCCCCTTAACTGAGAGGCCCCGGGGCTATTTCTTGTCGCCCTCTTTTGGCATGGGCTTGCCATCAGTACGGCACTCGCCTTTGCCTTTGCAGTCATTCTTGCCTTTGGTTGAACCGCAGCCACCCTTGCCTTTGCAGGAGTTTTGGCCTTTACAGGCATGTTTATCTTTTTTGCTTTTTGACGCCTTCTTGCCCGAGTCAGCAGACTTGGTGTCGTCTTTCTTGGTGTCGCCACCGGCAGCCTGTGCAAAAGCATTCTGGCCGGCAACAAATCCTGTCAGGGCAGCGCCCATAAGCAGTAAACGCACTGATTTTGTCATTGTAAGTCTCCCTTCAATTTTATGATGTTTTGGGTTACCGAAAGCATTCAGCACGGCCACAGCGGGGCGGCCAGCCCACTTCCGGCATAGTTCTCTCTCAAGGTACGGACAGCAATACAAATTGGATTGGTACGTTTAACTACATAACGGCAGTACACACCGCCGGCGAGTAAAACAAATACAACACAACTTAGGGACAAAATATGCGTGAAATACTATCACGCGGGTGCTACAGGAATGAAGCAAATTTCCGGTCAGTGGGTGTGGCGTGCCGGATGCTCCTACTTTTTTCGCGCAACCAGAAAATGGGCCAGATCTTTAAGGGTTCGCGCAGATTCACCGAACGGATCCAGCGCAGCACAGCCGGAACTGATTAGCGTGTCAGCTTTTCGCAATGATTCATCAATCCCAAAAAGCGAAGGATAGGTTGCTTTTTCTGAAGCTGTGTCTTTGCCTGCTGTCTTGCCTAATTGTTCAGAGGATTGCGTGACGTCGAGCACGTCATCCACAATCTGAAATGCCAATCCCACGCTGCGGCCAAAGTCACGCAGCCGATCGATCTGCTGTGGAGCGCCGTTTGCATAAATTCCACCGCTCACCATGCTTGCCGTGATCAGCGCTCCGGTCTTGGATCGATGAATATATTCCAGGGTTTCTGCATCGGGCTTCTGCCGCTCCGCCTCAAGGTCTTTTACCTGGCCGCCGATCATTCCATCCACTGTGCCAGTACCGCGGGCAATCTCTTCGATGATCTTTACCCGCGCTTCTGCTGGGCATTTCAGCCGCGACATGATTTCGTAAGCCTGAGTTTGTAGAGCGTCGCCGGCTAGGATTGCGATTGCTTCACCAAATACCACATGGCACGTAGGTTTGCCCCGGCGGAGATCGTCATTGTCGAGCGCCGGGAGATCATCATGGATCAGCGAGTATGTGTGCAGCATTTCCAGCGCGCTGCCCAGCTCTTCAATTCCTTCAGGCAACTGCCCGGCAACCACACGCGCGGCTTCCATGCAAAGAATCGGACGCAGGCGCTTTCCTCCAGCAAAGACACTGTGACGCATGGCCTTGTGAATGGAATCCGGCCTGACGTCTGCCGCAGGCAATAGTTTTTCCAGGGCAGCATCAATCGTGTGCTGACCCTGTTCGAGGATCTCTTTCAGCATGAAAGAAGAGTATAGAACATCAGAGGGACCGGGAGATCAGAGGCCCAAAAATCCAAAGAGGGAGCGCTTTTGGCGCTCCCTCTTAATGGACGGGAGGAGCGAACTTGAGCTGTTCCGGCGCTTGAGCCGACAAGCGAAATCCTGAGCGTAGTGAAGGAGCTCCTACGCTGCGTGAGCGTGCGAGAGCGGCTTGGTATCGCTGGCGGCCAGGACGATTGCGCGCACATCGGACGCGGAGCAGCAATCGGCAGCGCCGGCGGAGAGCGCCTCCGTCCACATCTTTTCGTCCGCCAGACGATGCGTGCAGATGATCCGCGTTGCGCTAAATTCGCGCTTGAGTTGCTGCACCTCATGCAGGGCAGCCATCTCAAGGTCAATAATTGCCACGTCAGCGCGATGTCTGGGAATTGCATGCCGCAGTTGGTCCAGATCACCGGCCACGTTCACCACGCGGAAATGATTGTAAAGAGACCTCGCCAGCATTTCCGCAGCCTTGCTGTTGCTCTGAGCGACAACGACACTAAGCGGTTTCATCGAGTATCCTCAATTTGCTGGGGCGAAAGACAGCGGTTCCGCTGCTTTCGAATTGAACTGCACGCTGCGGCGATCTCCGCAGGCTGGTGGGGGAACTACTTCTTTACCGTGTGCTGGGCCCTTTCCGCGGGCTCGTAGGGCTCAGGTTGCAACTTTCCGTTTTGGCGAAGGAGAATTTCAACTTTGCCTTCCGCTTCTTCCAGTTCCTTCCGGCATGAAGAAGAAAGCTTCAACCCTTCTTCAAAGAGCTTCAATGCATGCTCAAGCGGCACATTGCCTTTCTCAAGTTCATCTACAATTTGTTCCAGGCGTTGCAGGCACTCTTCAAATTTGGGCACAGAGCCGAAACTCCATTCCTGATTTTACTCCGAGAATATAACCGCACTCTGGATTTTTTTCTGTGCAAAATGAATGGGATTCACAGAACAGTTGGAGTGCTGGAGTAATTGTTACACGCCCACGGTCGCCGATCCCGCTACCCCGTCCAGCACATCTATCGCAGAGCTATACCTGCCCAGCGGCGCTGCTACTTGCGCACCCTGTACAAGGCCACGAACCTGCTGCAACATCTCGCGGGCGATCAGGATGCCCTCAGCCCGAGCAGCCTCCGCATTCGGAGCACGTGCCATGCGTTCAATAATGGAATCCGGCACGGAGACCCGCAGCTCGTTCTTCATAAACTCGGCGTTCCGGACGCTGGTGAGCGGCCAGATTCCCGCCAGCACAGGAATGCGGTGATGATCAATGCGGCGCAGGAACTGTTCCAGCAGCGCGATATCAAAGACGGGTTGAGTTACTGCATAATCGGCGCCAGCTTCCACTTTGTATTCAAAGCGGCGAACCTCTTCGTCAATATTTCCAATCCCCGGGTTCGCGCCAACACCAATCAGGAATTTTGTTCCAGATCCGATTGGGTTTCCACCAAGATCCAGGCCATAGTTCAAGTTGCGCACGAGGTTTACCAGCCCGATTGCATCCACGTCAAAGACGGCCGTTGCGTCCGGATAATTGCCCAGCTTGGGCGGGTCGCCGGTAATGCAAATCAGGTTATGGATTCCGGTGGAGTAGGCGCCCAGCAGCTCTGACTGCATGCTCAATACATTGCGATCACGGCAGGTGAAGTGCAACACCGTTTCAATGCCTGCCTGCTGCTGGATCAATAGACAGAGCGCCATATTGCTCATGCGCGCCGAGGCGCGAGGACTATCTGGAATGTTGATGGCATCAATGCCCGCAGCCTTCAGGAACTTTGCGCCTTCAACTTCTTTTCTGAAATCAATGCCCTTGGGAGGAACAATCTCCACCAGCGTGACAAACTCACCTGCAGCCAACTTCTTGCCCAGATTCGAACGCTGGGCCATGGGCGGCGGAGCAATGGCAGATTCGTTCTTGCGCTCAGTTGTTACGCGAAAGCCGCCGGTTCTGCCTTTGGCATCTGCCATCCGTAAGGCTGACTTCATTGCCTTGATGTGCTCAGGCGTGGTTCCGCAGCAGCCACCTACAAAGCTGACGCCAGCGTTCACGAACTTGCGCGCGTAGCTGGCCATGTATTCCGGAGAGCACAAATAAATATTTCGGCCTTCAATGCTGCGCGGGACGCCTGCATTGGGCTGAGCTGAAAGCGGCTTATCAGTGAGCCGGCGAATGCGCTCAATGGCTTCCAGCATCGCCACCGGGCCCACGCTGCAGTTGCAGCCGATTACATCAGCGCCCCATTCGTTCAGCTTGGCGGTAAAAGTTTCAGGACTGGCGCCATCCAGGCAGTTGCCGTCCTCATCAATCGTGACCTGGGCAACAATCTGAATGGAAGGTGAGACCTCACGCGCTGCCAGGATTGCCTGATGCAGTTCTTCCAGATAGCCAAAAGTCTCAAGAATGATTAAATCAACGCCGCCTTCGACCAGTGCGGTGATCTGTTCGCGGAATGACGCGCGTGCCTCTTCACGGGCTGTTTTGCCCAAAGGTTCAATGCGAATACCCAGCGGCCCTACCGAACCAGCCACCAGCACCTCGGCGGCTTTCTTCAAGTTGAATGCGTCGGCAGCTTCCCGCGCCAGCTCTGCACCACGCCGGTTAATCTCCACAACCTTTTCGCCCAGTCCATGCCGTCCCAGGCGGAATGAGTTTCCGCCAAAGGTATTGGTTTCAATCACCTCTGCGCCAGCATTCAAGTATTCCTGATGGATGCCCCGTATGAGATCAGGCTGGCTGAGGTTCAGCTCGTCATAGCATTTATTGATGAACACACCCTTGGCATATAGCAAAGTGCCCATGGCTCCATCGCAGAGTACGGGACCTTGCTTGAGACGGGTTACGAGGTCTAGAGGCATTGTTTCAAGGATACAGCAGACAGACTCTAACGTCATTCAGCTATTGGCCGGGAACTTAAAGATTTAACGCACAAAACAGGAGGCAAAAGCGTTCTCTAGTGCTGAGGGAGAATACTGTTCAACAGGCCTCCCACGCGGGAACGGGCAAAAGTCGCTCTGTTATAATCGCGGATTCAGCGCCAACTCTCGGCCCTGCAGGGGAACGGTTTAATACAGAATGCGTCCAAACAATTATGTCTCAGTGGTTTGGGTCATAGTAGCGGCTGCGGCACTTATTGGCTGTGGCTCCAGCAGCAAGTCCAATCAGCCCAAGCCCACGGGGCTCAAAAAGCGGGTTCTGCTGACGAATCAGCAGTCAAACGTCATTGATTTGCTGGACGCACAGAAGGACGTGTTTTCCACCAAAAACTTTGGCGCAACTTCCCCGACAAAGATCATCACCGCCGGCGGTCAAACCGCGGTTCTCGATAGCGCTCAAGCCAATTTCACCGTTGTTGACAATACAAAAGAGACGGTAACCTTCACATCCATTCTCAACGATGTGGCCGTTGACCTGGCCCTTACGCCTGACGGCAAAACTGTCTTTCTAGCGGAGCGGAATTCCAATGCCATCCAGTTTGCCACCACAGCGGATGGCGCCGTAAGCCCCACCACGATTACTGTGCCAAATCCGCGTCGTCTGGTAATGAGTCCCAATGGGACGAGGCTGTTGGTTTTCAGCGATCCTCAGGCGGGCATCACACATAGCTTTTTTATTATCGATACCGGAAGCAAGGGCGTCATTCAGGTTACATCCACAAATCTGGATCAGCCGATTACAGGCGTGTTCGGCACGAGTGACGATCAGGCATTTATTTTGAATTGCGGCCCGGAGTGCGGCGGGACTACTGCCAGCGTGACCCCAGTGAATTTCAGCGGCGTATTTGCGAATCCCCAGGTCCCGGCCACGGTTGGCACTCCGATCGATCTACATGGAGGCGGCGCTACTGCAGGCCTGATGAACGGCTCCAGCCTTTACGTTGCGGGAACGCCTGCTACTTTCCCTGCTGCAGTAACCTGCCCGCTTTCTCGATGCGGCACCTTGAACGTTGTCAACACTAGTTCTTTGTCGGCATCAACACCAATTGCCGTAACCGACGGCCTGCATCAAAAAATGGCGTTCACAAACAGCCGTGTTTATTTGGGGGCGACTGGTTGCACCGTGGATCCGGGAACGGCGGCCAACACTGTTCGCGGCTGCCTCAGCATTTTCAATACCGGCACTTCCGGCGTTACATTTCCGCAGGAATCTTCTTTCCGGCAGAACTTTGACGTGACCGGCTTTCAGCCGATCTCAAACCGCAGCGTGATTTACGTAGTGCAGGGCGGGGAACTCGATATTTTCGATGTCACTACGGATGCTGTGGCTACAGGAATTACTAAGATTGATATTTTCGGCAAAGCAGTGGACGTGGTACAGATTGATCCGTAAGCCGCTACTGGCTTATTGCCGCTAAGTAGCACGAGTGACCGCAGGCCGCTGCGGCGTAGGACAGCAACCCGCTTCGCAATGCGCCAGCACTGGCGTGGCTTGTGCGTATAGCACCATATCCTGCACCATGCTGATCAGCGCCGGATGCGAGCCAGCCGTTCCCGCACGGACCATCTTCAACCCTATTTCTTGGGACACAGCCCGCGCTTCAGTATTCAGATCATAGAGAACTTCCATATGGTCTGAGATAAATCCGATCGGGCAGACAATCACCTTGCTCACTCCTGCTGCGCCCTGTGCGCGCAGATAATCGCAAATATCAGGCCCGAGCCACGGTTGCGACGGCGGCCCACTGCGGCTCTGATAAACCAGTTCCCAACTCTCGATCGCGCACGCCGCGGCCACGGCCGCGCTTGCCTGCTTCAGTTGCCGCACGTACGGCGACTGCTCCGCCATGCTCACGGGGATGCTGTGAGCAGTAAAAATGAGCCTTTCCGCCCCGGGAAGCTTCTCCATGGCTTCGCGCACGCGGTCAACCATCGCCGCAATGAACTCTTTTCGGTCAAAAAAGTTTGGCAGCTTTTCAATCGTGACGTTCTCCGCGCCGGCCTCCTGCTGCGCCCTAGCGATGTCCTCGCGATACTGGCGGCACCCCGAATATGATCCAAATGCCGAGGTCACCAGCGCTGCTGCGCGGCGTACGCCATCAGCCTTCATTTGGCGCAGTGTGTCTGCCAGCAGCGGATACCAGTTGCGATTGCCCCAATAGATCGGAATCCGCGGCCCGGTGGCCTTAAGTTCCTGCTCCAGCGCAGCAATAAATTCGCGGTTCTGATCATTGATGGGACTGCGCCCGTCAAAGTGATAATAGTGCTCTGCTACCTCGAGCATCCGCTCGCGAGGGACATTCTTTGCTCGCAATACATTTTCCAGAAACGGAAGCACATCTTCGCGCTTCTCCGGCCCGCCAAATGAAACGATAAGGAGTGCGTCAAAAGAGTTCATACTTTAGAAGCCTAGATCGTCTCTCCCGGCTTCATGGTGATCAACTCCACGTTTACGCCGCGGGTCTTCAACTCCTTCTGAAATGCTTCCGGCGTTCCGGTGAGCAACGGAAATGTCGCGTAGTGCATGGGAATCACCGCCTTCGGTTTGAGCAGGCTGCAGGCATAGGCGGCTTCCTTGGGCCCCATGGTGAAGAGGTCCCCGATCGGCAGCATGCAGAGGTCCGGCGCGTAGAGCTCGCGGATGATTGCCATGTCGCCAAAAACGTTTGTGTCGCCGGCGTGGTACAGCTTGAGTCCATTTTTAAATTCAATCACGTATCCACACGGCTCGCCACCGGGAATTGAATTTCCGCCATCATCAATGGTGTTGGAATGATTGGCGCTTACCATGGTGACCTTGATCTCGCCTACCTGCTGCGTGCCGCCTTTGTTCATAGGCGCAATCTGCTTCGCGCCTTTTTTCTGCATGTAGGTGCACAGCTCGTAAATTGCGACTACCGTGGGATTGTGCTTCTTTGCCAGATCAACCGCGTCAGCAAAATGGTCAGAGTGGCCGTGCGAGATGATCATGTAATCGAGCTTGTCGAAGGATTTCTTGTTGGCCGGAGTGGCTGGGTTGCCAGAAACCCAGGGATCGAGAATGATGCTCTTGCCGCTGGGCGTGACAACATGAAAAGTCGCATGACCCAGCCAGGTGATTTTAATGCCGTTGAGATTCATGGTCTTCCTCAGTATTTAGTATTTGGTACTTGGTATTTTGCCGTGCGTGTGTAGCTGCGTCTCCGTGTGTTTGAACAGCTCAGGCAAGCTAAATGCTAAGTACCAAATGCTAAGTACCAAATGCTAATTACCGCTCTTCTTCCATCCCTTATATCCTCCCGCCAGTGACATCACATTTTTAAAGCCCATTTTCTTGAGCGACTGCGCCGCCAGCGCTGAGCGTCCTCCGCCACCGCAGTAGCAGACGATGGGTTGGTCCTTATCGGCTGTGATGGTATCGATCTTGTGTTCGAGTTGGCCGCGCGGCAGCGGTTTAGCGCCAGCAATCGTGCCGTCCGCCACCTCATCCGGTTCACGCACGTCAACCAGCGTGAAGTTTTCTTTTGATTCCTGCATGCGCTTCAGCTCGGCAGGATCAATTTCCTTGATCTCGCGTTTGGCTTCTTCAACCAGTTGTTTGTATTCAGGCAGCGGCATGAAGTAATGACTCCGATCTGTGAAGAAGAAATTCTAAAACAGGGAACTGGGTTCTAGCCATCAAACGGCCCACTCGGCCAGTACATGCTCGCAGATCGCACCCTTTTTCGATACAATCCCTTTTCTCCATGAATTCACAAATGAATATTCTTATCTCGCGCGACAAAATTGCCGACGCGGTTGCCCGCATTGGCCAGGAGATCACGCGCGATTTTGCCGGCGAATCTGTCATCCTGCTGGGCGTCCTTAAAGGCGCATGCCTTTTCTTGAGCGATCTCGCGCGGCAGATTGAGTTAGATGCCACATTTGATTTCATTGCCGTGCGCAGCTACGGCACACAGAAAGAAAGCGCGGGCGAGGTCCAACTAATCAAAGACGTCACCACGCCGCTTGAGAATAAGAACGTTATTTTGGTCGAGGACATTCTGGATACAGGACTGACGTTCACTTTTCTCAGAAAGCTTCTCCTCGCCCGCAGACCCCGCACACTGAAATTCGCCGCATTGCTCGATAAGCCTTCCCGCCGCCAGATGCCCGTACAGGCGGACTACGTAGGCTTTAAGATTCCAGACCAGTTTGTTGTTGGATACGGATTGGACTACGCGGAGCGCTACCGCAACCTGCCCGACATTTGCGTCTTGAAGGAACAATAGAACGTCAGCAATAAATGTGCATCGATCGCCACCGGAATAAATCTTATAAAAACTTCAACTGACCCTCGTCTAAAGTAGTGGTAGAATCCGTTTGGATGCCACCGGTCCTCACAGACTCTCCAACCAGCGTGCGGAACTGGCAGACAGTTGCCGGCCTCATTGACCATACCCTACTCAAATCAGAAGCCACAGCGGAGCAGGTTGTCCATCTGTGCGAAGAGGCTGCCAGTTATAACTTTGCCGCGGTTTGCGTGAACCCCTGGTGGATCGGACTTGCTGTTTCGGTGCTGCGCGGCACCTCCGTCAAGGTCGCCACTACCATCGGTTTCCCACTTGGTGCCAATCACACCACCGTAAAACGATTTGAAGCTACGGAAGCCGCGCGCCTGGGCGCACAGGAACTCGATATGGTGATGAACATTGGTGCGCTCAAATCAGGCGACTGCCAGGCCGTACTGAATGACATAAAGGCGGTGGTTGAAGTGGCGCATACGAGCGGCGCGACGGTGAAGGTGATTCTAGAAACGCCGATCTTGACACTGGAAGAAAAGATTCTTGCCTGCCAGCTCAGCCTCTCAGCAAAAGCCAACTTTGTAAAAACAGCCACTGGATTTTTTGGCTCTGCTACACCTGAAGATGTGTCTCTGATGCGCGGCGTTGTGGGCAACCATGCCGGTGTAAAAGCTTCCGGCGGAATTCGCACTGCAGCAAACGCTCTGGCCATGATTGAGGCTGGCGCCAATCGCCTGGGTGCAAGTGCCGGCGTGGCAATTGTGCGTGAGTTGGGTGCGCCTGAGTTTGTGCGGACCAAAGCCTAGTCTCCCCTGATACCTCTCTCTTCGTCGCATGAAAACAAGGAGTTTTCCACCTGCTCATCTTCCGCATGCCTGGAAACTAACTGTTATTATCAAAGGTGGACACAATGGTTACCTCTGCCCAGCCGCAGCATATTGATGTTGAGGCACTGCTCATTGAAGTTGCGGATGTGCTCAACACCACACTGGATTTTGATGCCTTGCTGCAGCGCGTGGCTGAGGTCGTAAAGCGAGTCATTGATTACGAGATTTTTTCCATTCTTTTGCTCAATGAGCGTTCGCAAGAGTTGCGCTTCCGTTTCCAGATCGGCCATCTGCCTGATGTAGCTGAGCGAATACGGGTCAAGGTCGGCGAAGGCGTTACAGGCCGCGCTGCAAAAGAACGCACCGCAATTCTGGTGGACGACGTCAGTAAGGAAACCCAATACATTGAGGCCCTTCCCCGGGTACGCTCAGAGCTGGCTGTGCCTCTGATCAACAAAAACCGCGTCATCGGGGTCTTGGATCTGGAAGCGCGTGAGCCGAGTTACTTCAAGGAAGAGCATGCGCGTGTGCTCTCGCTGATTGCTTCGCGCATTGCTGTCAGCATTGAGAATGCGCGGCTCTATACGCGCATTGTGAAGCAGGCCGGCACGCTGTCCCTGCTGAATGACATCAGCCGCGATCTCACCTCGATCTTGAACCTTGATCAGCTGCTTAAGCGCATCGGTGACCTGCTTTCCAAAGTGATCGATTACCAGATGTTTTCCATCCTGCTGCTTGACCCAAGTAAGGAGAAGCTGGTGCATCGTTTTTCTGTGCGCTTCAAGGAGAACATTCAGCTCAAGCATGACATTCCAGTCGGCAAAGGCCTGGTTGGCGCTGCGGTACAGAGCAAAAAACCTGTGCTGGCGCCCGATGTAGCTCGTGATCCGCGCTATATCAAAGCGAATCCCGAGACACGCTCAGAGCTTTGTGTTCCGCTCATCTACAAAGACGAGGTCATTGGCGTGCTCGATCTGGAGCACACGCGCCGCGGCTATTTCAATGAAGACCATGTGCGTACCGTGAGCACGCTGGCTGCGCAGGTGGCAATTGCGATTGAGAACGCACAGCTTTATGAACGTATCGCCCGTGAGGAGCAGCGCATGGAGCGCGACCTTGCCATGGCTCGCGAGGTGCAGCACCATCTCCTTCCGCCGACCTGCCCCAGCCTGCAAAACGCGGAGCTTGCCGCGCGCTTCAATCCCGCACATGCCATCGGCGGCGATCTTTATGATTTTCTCGATTACACGCTGCCGCGCGCCTGCATCGTCGTAGGTGACGTGAGCGGTAAAGGCGCTCCTGCCGCGCTGTACGCTGCATTAGTCAGCGGCATTCTGCGTAGCCTTGCGCGTGATGAGCCCTCTCCATCTGAAATGCTCAATGCTGTCAACCACTCACTGAACCATCGCAGGCTGGATGCGCAGTATTTAGTGCTCTGTTGCGCGCTCTGGGACGACGAGAGGCGCACGATGCGTGTGGCCAACTCCGGCCTCCCACGCCCGATTTATTGCCGTCAAGGTCACGCTCACATGCTGGAAGCAGCGGGATTGCCGTTGGGCATGTTTGAAGATGTCTCTTATGACGAGACCACTATCCATGCCCAGCAGGGTGATGTCTTTGTTTTCTTCAGTGACGGCATTGTTGATGCGAGCAACTCCAGAGATGAGCAGTTTGGCCGCAGCCGCGTGGAACACGTGATCGCAAAGAATGCCGGTGGCTCAGCCCAGGAAATTGTTGATGCCATCTTTAAAGCCATTGAAGATTTTGCTGCGGGAGTTGAGGTTTTTGACGATCAAACGATAGTGGTGCTGAAAGTCAGATAATTCGCCGCAGATCTCCACTGATTATCTGCGCCAACCTGCGGCTAAAAATGATTTGCTACCTGCACAAGCGCGTTTTGGACCAATGCCAGCGCGATTGTCCACTGTTTCCTTGCCTCTTCATCGCTGCTGCCAAATGCTGAAACGTAGGTTGTGAAATAGAAACCACTGTCTGAATCATCTGAACCAGGCTCATCATGGTAGTAACAGCGCCGGATGACGAACTCCACTGCTGCCGCAATCTCCGGCGCGTGCTTCAGCAGCTTGCAGAGACTCTGAGCCAGCGCTTCATGCTTAGCCAATAAAAACCGCGCCTCTGGATCGCTGAACAGCAGATCAACATAAGAAGCAAATTTCCGCTCGCTTCCCTTGAGCTCTCGAACGAATATCTCCTCTTCCGGCAGGATTTCGCGTGAAAGCCATGAATCACACTTGGCCGTTTCCAGAGGAAATTCTGGCGCATTGATGCGGGCAAGAAACGCGCCTAGCTCTGGGTTCGCTACAGCCTCAGGAACCTGGAGAAGAAGCTCAGGATGATTTTTCAAATCGTAATATCGCAGCGCTGGATCATCTGAACTCCACGGCAGCTCAAGCGCCGGATCATCCGGCCCAAGCTCAACAGAGTAGTCGGCGAGCATCAGCTCATCCCGTGATGGCGAAAGAAGTGGATGATCTGCCGCTCCGCCCAGCGACCGTCATACCCGTTGGGCTGAGCTAGAAAGGCGCAGTGACCGCCGTGAGAGGGCTCCAGCAGCGTAATGTGAGGATTTGCCTCAATCTTCTGCCGGGTTTGCGGCAGAAGACGGATAAACGGATCATCCATTGCATGCAGTATCAGTGTAGGCCGCGCAATTCTGTCAATTACGCGAGCTGCGGCTGCGCGATAGTAATAATCATCGGCACTCTCAAAGCCGCAATAGGGCGCGGTGATAACGTCATCAAATTCGCGAATACTCGCAGGCCAGCGGAAGACCTTTTTATAGACATCTGGAAAGAGGATGGTTTTGCGCTTGAAACGGCGCATGAGGCTCAGCAGAAATTTCCACTCATAGATGCGATTGCTCCAGGTATGCATTGCATCGGCTGAGGCTGCCAGATCTGCCGCGGGTGAGACCGCGGCCACAGCTTTGAGTTCGGCGGGGGCACTGGCGCCCAGCTCGCCTGCAAGCTTCAGTACCAGATTACCTCCCATGGAATATCCCACGAGTCCAACACTGCGAAGCTTTTTCTGCTCGATCACTTCACGCAGTACGGCGCCTACATCGCTGGACAGACCTGAGTGATACAGCGTCGGGGCTAGTTGCTCCGTTCCCCCGCACGTCCGCATATTCATCCGTACAACGTTCATTCCGGCTTCCCAGGCTTTGGAGCCTGTGCCAATCACGTATTGCGAAAGGCTTGAGCCTTCCAGGCCATGAACAATGATGACGGCCGGCCGCTTTTCCGGCTCAGGCTGCCAGTGGCAATGGCACAAGACCTGGACCTGATCGGCAACAGAGAAAAGGCACTCTTCAGGCGCAGGCAAACTGCTGGTTCGCGGAAGAAAGTTTCCCGCAAGGGTCATTGCGTGACGATTGCGCAGATAGCGTCGCGGAATGAAGGGATCAAATGTAGGCAAATTCGGGGTCTCAGCCATTTCCTTGCAGATCGATTCCAAAACTAAAGCAATCTATAATAGTAGTGTTACATTCATTTTAGCTGAGCTATTGCGTATGCCAATCTTTGAATATATCTGTCAGGAATGCGACCACCGTTTTGAAGCCATTGTTCTGGGCAACAAGAAAGCAGCATGCCCCAAGTGCGAGAGCAGGAAGCTCAGCCAGCAGCTCTCAAGCTTTGCCGTAGGCGGAGAAAAGTCGCAGGCCAGCAACCCAGTTGGTGCCTGCGGAACATGCGGCGATCCACGCGGTCCCGGCGCCTGCTCCATGAATTAATCCATTCGCATACTCTGAACAGCTGCTAGGAAGAGCTGTGGCCGGAGCAGTCCATCACACCTAAATATTGGCGAAAAGGGCCCACGGTTTCTCGATACTGATAAGCCATGACTCTGGAGATCTGGTGCAGATGCGTCAGATCATGCGCTGCCCATGTTCCCAGCAATTCTGACAGAGTAATTGTTCCAAGCGCCGGATGCAGTCCGAGTCGCTCAAGGTCTTTTGGCTGCAGATTCAATGCATGAAGCTCGGTCAGGCTAGCCGACCGCAGCTGTGCAAATTCATCGAGCAACTGTCCCAAAGATTTGTTCTCTTTTTCACGCGCATGCCCCAAGCGATCGAAAGACGCGAACGCCTGCCTCTCACCGAATTGCAATATAGTCTTTAGTCTTGGGATCCAATTTGTACGTTCAGCATGGATCAGATGGCCGACTACATCAAAAGCGCTCATTGTGTTCTCGCCTTCGTTGCGGTGTGTCAACGCTTCCGGCAGATCACGCAGAAGCACATCAAGAGTCGCTGGAGTGCGCGACAGAAGTGATATCGTTTGCTGTAAGTTGTGCTCTGTCATCAGCCGTTAGAGGATTTGTGCGAGAACCTTCGATTCTATTTTTCTTGCTCTCTTCCTGCTACTTTGTAACTCGCTCTGCGTTGCAGTGGTTTCAACTCACTCTGCTTCGTCTGGAACGCCAAGCTTTGAAAGCCGATATCTCAACGCATTTCTTGAGAGTCCCAGCAATCGCGCGGCCTGGCTCTTATTACCGTTGGCCCGGCGAAGGGCCTCCTGGATCATCTTGTCCTCCCATTGTTCCAGCGTCATGCCTTCAGGGAGGAAGTTGTCTGATGTCGCCGATGTATCTGAACCTGATTTTCTAACCACAGTGTCCAAATGAATGTCCTGCACATCGATCATCGGCCCTGACGAGAGCGCCACCGCTCGCTCCACCATGTTCTCCAGCTGGCGAATGTTACCGGGCCAGTGATAATCCATCAGCATTGAAAGCGCAGCAGGCGTAATGCCTTCAATACGCTTCTCGCTTTCAGCGGCAAAGCGCGCCAAGAAATGATTGACCAGGTCAGGAATATCTTCTTTGTGTTCACGTAGAGGCGGAATGTCAATCGGCACCACGTTCAGCCGATAATAAAGATCTTCGCGAAACGTCCCTTCTTCCAGCGCCGCCCGCAAGTCCCGGTTGGTAGCGGCAATCATTCGCACATCTACCTTCAGCGTCTTGGTCCCGCCCAAGCGTTCAAATTCGCGTTCCTGCAGCACGCGCAGCAGTTTTACCTGGATGGGTGCAGGTACGTCGCCAATTTCATCCAGAAACAGGGTGCCTTTATCCGCCAGCTCAAACTTGCCTGGCTTGCTCGCCAATGCGCCGGTAAATGCGCCGCGCTCAAAGCCAAAAAGCTCGCTTTCAAACAGCGTGTCAGGAATAGCGGTGCTGTTGATCTTGATGAACGGCCCCGAAGCTCGCCGCGAATTCTGATGGATGGCGCGGGCAATCAAATCTTTGCCTACGCCGCTCTCACCTCCGATCAGCACCGTGGAGTTCGTTGGCGCTACGCGCTCCACCAGCGCCAGCACCTCCTGCATCTTCTTGCTGCGGCCAATAATATTTTGGAAGTGATAACGCTTCCCCAGCGCCTCTCGGAGCCGCTGGTTTTCTTCACGCACCTGCTGGACATCAAGCTCTTTGTTGATAACCAGCTTCATCTCCGCCATGGTGAATGGCTTGAGCACGTAATCGCTGGCGCCGGCCTTCATCGCGTCCACGGCAGTCTCCACCGAGCCGTATGCAGTCATGACAATAAATGGCAAAGCAGGATTCAGCCGCTTGCCCTCCTGCAGGAACTCCAGCCCATTCATGCCGGGCAGCTTGAGATCAGTTACCACCAGGTCAATGCTGTTTTTGCGCAGGCTGGCCAGCCCTTTTTCCGCATCTTCTGCGGTCTGCACGCTATGCCCATCTTCTCCCAGGCTGATCTCCAGCAGCCGGCGCATGCGCGGTTCATCTTCAACAATAAGGATATTTGCCATGGTTCAGATTTGTTTTTCCGGTGCAGCCGTTTCAATGCTTGCCATTACAGGAAATGTAACCCGAAAACACGCTCCATGATTCGGTGGGCTGGTCAGCTTTACTGAGCCGCCATGTGCATCCACGATTTTAGAAACAATGGCCAGCCCCAAGCCAACGCCAGTCTTCTTGGTCGTCACAAATGGATTGAATATTTGTTCTTTAAGTTCGGGCGGTACACCCGGCCCGCTGTCTTCCACCTCGACCAAAACAGCATTGTCTCCGGTCTCATGCTGAATGCGCACCTGCAGGTCACCGCCTTGATTGCCCATGGCTTCGCACGCATTCATAAAAAGATTGATAAAGACCTGTTCGCAGAGATCCTGATCAAGCAATACCTGAGGAAGAGCAGGAGCAAAATTGCGCTGGATCTTTACATGCGTGCACGCACCCTGCTCAGAAACAATCTTTAAGCACCGTTCAATCAGCCGGGTGATATCAACTGGCGCAAGGTCCAGATGGGAGGGGCGGGCAAAATCCAGGAAGCGGCTCACCAGCGCGCTTACACGGTTGACCTCAGTATAAATATATCCGGCAAGCTCCTCCGCCAAAGGATCAGCCGTCTGAAGTTTCTGCGTGAGCAGCTCCGCCGAGCCCTTGATTACGCCCAGCGGATTACGAATCTCATGGGCCAGCCCGGCGGAAAGCTGGCCTAATGCAGCCAGGCGTTCGGCGCGCCGTGCGTCTTTCTGCGCCAGCTTCAGGCTGCGGTTAGCCTCCGCCAAATTCTCTGACAGCTCCTGGTATCGCTTGACCTGCAGCCGATACTGCATCACAAAGCGATTGACCGTCATGGCCACGAAAAAGAAGAACAAAACACGCAGCAGCAGCTCAAGAATGCTATCTCCCGTTATCGTGAACTTTTCATGCGCCTGATAAAGATAAGAGCTGTAAGCAGCGGAGGCCGCCAGCGTCCACAGTAACGTTCCAAGAGGGCCAAAATACATGGCCGCCGTCATTACGGGCAGATAGTAAATAGGATAGTAGTCACTATTGATGGCAGCCGGGTCGCCCGTGTGGTTGATCAGGATTGTTGCTAAAACAATCTTGATCAGCACCACCATTGTGGGCCCTGGCTTTCCAGACAATTGGATAAAGCGATTTTCCAGCAGCTGCGTGACGCCGATGATCAGCAGAATAATGTCCTTATGCAGCTCTGGGGGCGGCTGAAGCGCAAGTCCGCCGAGAAAGAGGAGCCAAAGAACGTCGAGCCAGCGCGGAGTAGCGCGTTCTTTCATAAGGAAGATGAAAAGAATGTATCACGAGGGAGCAGCTTCCGGCCCTTGGGTGTCTTAGGCGGCGATGGCGTGCGCTCAGCGGTGCTCACTTTCGTCCTGCACATTCTTCAACAAACGTTCAGCAGGACAGCCCAAGCGCGGTTTCAACAAGCAATTCAAGGTGTTACAATCGCTGAAGTTACCCCCAATCTGAGCGGGAGTAATTCAGTGGTAGAATGCCAGCTTCCCAATCAGCCTGATCTCGCTGCTCCTGCCTTTTTTCAATCACTTACAATAAGGTGAAGTGGCTTTCAGTTGGATAAAATCGCGTCATTTGGGTGCTATTGTTCACCACATTGTTCACCAGACCCTAAAATGAATCGGGCGTGGTTTTGTGTTCTAGTTTTCGTCTTAAATGAAGTGGCAGAAATGCCTTACGCTCCATACCGTCCACGTCAGATTGTTTCAGAAGAGCGTAAGCTGCGGTCAGGGCTGTGTCCTTCATCTCGATTCGTTGCTGAATTGCGTCTTTATCGAGTTCCGCAAAGTGTTCGTCAAATATTTTCGATATGGGGTGTTTGGAAATCTTCGGCCACTCACCCGTGCCAATTTGATCCTCAGCCCTGTCTTTCCACCAGCCTTGCTCCCACTTGTCCAAGTGCTCTTCACAATGAGCAAATATCATCTTACCGGCAACGGGTTTACGGCATCCAGTAGCCAAACACATGTGCCGCTGTTCACGTTGCCAAAGCGCGACTCGATCTTCAGCCCAATCTAAACGCCCAGCCTGCATAAGGCGCTCAGCAACCATTTGATCCCCTCCCAGACGCTGGATGATTTCTTCCTTCTGGCGCAACCATAGATTCCAAATGGCGGCGCACAGTCCTACAGCGGCCACAAAGGTCAATATCGCAATTAGATTCATGGTACTGCCATCCTGATGGAATGGGTTCATCAAGTCAATAAGGTATGTGACTCATAGGGTGTGTACGCATCGGCTGTGTGCCGCGAAGATGGCAGTCGATGCCGCTGGACATCAAAATCCGCTTTGGCCGGGCCATCCGCCGGATACGTGAAGAGCAGGGAATCAATCAAGAAGAGGCCGCTGAACGTTGCGGCCTGCACAGAACGTACTACAGCGGCATTGAGCGCGGCGTTCGCAATGTCTCCATCCAAAACGTTGAGAAGATCGCACGCGGGTTAAAAGTCGGTTTGCCAGAACTGTTCAGACGAGTCTGAGTCCGCTTTCGACGCGGGCGCACCTGATGCTTCGATTGTTGTCAAACTTTATGTTGACAGCTCCTGAGAACCGAGAGATCATCCCGACCAATCACTGAAAATATGGGAGGAACACGGTGCCAGACTCGCAGGACTTTGAACCGTTCATGAATGTCTATGAAGTAGCCCACCTGTTCAAGTTCACCCCGCAACACATCCGCCGCTTGGCGGAAAGCAAAGTCCTGCCCGGAAGGAAGTACGGACGGGAGTGGCGATTCCGGCGCTCTGATTTGCTTTGCGCTCACATAGAAGCCATAGGCATGAAACAGGCAGTGGACCATTTTGCAATGCCCGAACCGGCCCAAACCGTTCCGCCAAGACGTCCACGCGGGCGGCCCCGTAACCCGTAGAAACCGAGACAACCCGCCAGAGCTGCCGTTTCATCAGAGCGATCCAGAGCTGCTGCCCCTTTCCCCTAAAAAGGGAGCAGCGCTCCTCCGGCGCTAACACCGCCGATAGTCTAAGCGCGAAAGCGAGATGTCCGATGAAGGCTTCTAACGAGAGTCCTCGGGATGACCCCAATTCGCTCGATCTGAGCACCCTTCGGCAAGAACCTCTCACCATAAAAACGGAAGTGCCGTATTGACCGTGGTGGCAAAGTAGCACGGCCCTAACCGATTTCTTTCATAAGGAGAAGAAAATGACACAAACTTTGCAACGCCAAGAAACTGGCGCTGCGTATCAAATCACCCGCTCTGACCTCAATATCGGCACCGTTCTCATGCTGTGCGATGCAGAACATATCCGCTGCCGCGTCTTGGGCTTTGATGACCAAGCTGTTGTTCTCAGCTTGATGGATAACCATTTGATTGAGGGCAAAACAGGCATGGTTCTGCCCATCAGTGAGCTTGCGGAGCATGGATGGCGGCTGGAGACCGAGCCAAAAAAGTCTATGCAGATAGACCCTTCCGAAATCCGCCCTGGCGCTATTCTCGGCAGCCCGGTGCATGGCATCCGTTGCCGTGTGGACAGCGTGGAGCATGGCCGGGCAAAACTCAGCGTGCTCGACAACAACGCGATCAACGGCGATAAGCAAGTCACCGTCGCAATTAACCACGATCTGCTCACCGGATGGCACCTTTTGAAGAAAGCCGCCTAGCTGTAACCGTTGGGCGCACCCTACCGGCGCAGGTGGCCGATTGGCCTCGCGTTCCGCCCGCCCGGTAGGGTTATTTTTCCGACTTGCACGATACAGTGTAACGAGCAATAATCACGGCAGAGTTGCTTTCTCCACAAGGGCAGGCGGCTCCTCCGGCGCGTAAAACCGCCGATAGTCTAAGCGCGAAAGCGAGATCACGATGATTAGTGCCACGCCTGCCCGTTCTAAGACGACTCACGTTATCACCCTCGAATCAGAGGGTGAGTCCTCCTTCAGCAAATTCACCATCCAAGATGGGAACGGAAACCTTCTTTGGTCAGGAATTACGTTATATGGGCCTTTTGAAACACGATTGGGAAGCTGGTCTGGTCTCCCCCTGAAATCCTTGAGTTCCATTGTCCAAAAACTCTGGTTAATCGATAAGATCAAAGCGGATAGAATTGAGAAAAATGCAATTCATTTTTCTCTCAACATTGATGCCCAGTACAAGTTACCACTCGACACGGACAAGCATGAGTTGAGCGATCATTCAGAACTGAGCGTCATGTTGTGGCGAAACCAAGCTGAGGCCAAGGAAGAGACCAAAGGGAATGAACAGAAAGAAACAAACACCGGAATCCGTGCGGCGGCGGGTCGGGCAACTGTTGAAAGCGGCGGGCTGGGATCGCATTCGTCGGCGCACATGGCTGGACGATCATGCGCAGCTTAGTCCAACGGAATTGCGCAGGGCCGCAGAAGCGGAATTAGGAGTCGATTGGAAAGTTTGGAGTGGCGTGCAAAAGAAAGACCTTAGCAATGCCGCTGCTGCCGATTCGACCAAGGACAGCAAAAAAGAGCGAGAGGAGTAAAGGGTGTCATTGTGACAGAAACTGAGCAGATCGGGAAAAAGGCAGCGAGGACCACTGTCACGCTCCGGCCAGAAACATATCAGCGGCTTAAGAAGTTAGCGGCAGCTTGTGGCCAGAGCGTATCTGATGCTGCTGACGAATTCATCGCGGACGGGTTGGACGAGCAGGATGAGCTTGAAGAACGTGAACTGCGCATTCAATTGGGGCTATGCCCTCAATGCGGCAACGAGAAGTGCGAGGGCGAGTGCCTTAAGCGTCCCGCTTCCGGCCTCGCCCTAGTGAGGCCGTTCAACAAGCCCGAATAACCGTTTCCGGTCAGCCGATCAAATTGCACCCGACGCATTCAGGTAATGCCAGTAGATTGTTCTGCGCGTAACCGTCCGCATCCGTCTTGAGGTACTTTCGGCCATTGTGCTCAGCCACGATCACTTCAGCAACGCGACCGTTAACCATCGTATAAAAGGAATCGCTGCCCGATTCTATCCTGTGTATCGCCGAGTTCTCAGACAGCTTCCAATTTCCCTGCTGGCCGATGTACCCAATACGTTCGTGCGGGTTGTAGTGATTCCCACGCTTGTTAATGCAGGTCACCTGGTAACGTCCCATATTGACTTCCTTTCCAAATCGTCATTGGGTCAGTTGCAACTTTGATTGCTCATGCGGCGGAGGAGGAATGACCTCATACACCTTTACGATTTCACGCTTCTGCGACACAATTTCTCGTTCGTAACCGTACCCGATTTCCACGCGCACTAAGGCACGGATAGCACTTCCTGGCTGCAATGTGAACTCATTGTTTCGGAAACGCCTAAGCCAATCGTCGTCGAGCACCTTTGCCTCAAAGATCGTTTCATGCACAAATTCCCAACGGGAGTCTCCTAAGAAATCAGGCTTCTTGATCTTCAGAATCATTTCCTGCTCATTCGCCAAAGAGCGTTCTATCAGCAACTGATTTAGCGTTTCAGGAACTACACGGATCGATAGATTGAAGTCCACAGAATCGCCGTCCCGCGTCTGAAACTTCGCGCGATCTCCTTGCTGTAATACCGCAAGAGAGCTGGCCATGTCGCTCATCGTCTTGACCAGGAGTGTACTCGACGGAGAGCTGTACGCGGGAATGCGCTTCACACCGGTTTCTTCAGCGGCTGCGAGGATTTCTCCCTGAAGAGCTGTGAGTTCCTCCTTGCCTTTGATCTCGGTACGCTTTGAGAGGAAATTGATCGTCAAATACTTGGCCTTCACTAAGTATCTGCCGACGACCTTCTTCCACTCACCCTCTTTGAGAGCAGTATCGTCCACGGACTCCAAGGCAGCACGCAGCCAGCTTCTGATTGATCCTGCCTCGACATTCTCCAGGAGAAGCACGGGTTGAATGTTTACATCTATGGTCCGAACCAACTCGCGGTCGAATTTTTGAAATGTATCTATGAGCTGAGTCATAGACCTGAACACACGAGCCGGGTCCGGGGTATCCCGCACAAAATCTATTTCAATTGCGAAGTCCGCTGTATCCGTAGCCTGGAGAGTAGCGTTATTGATGCTGACCATATTCTTTCAGTTGATCTGGTCTCCGTTGTAGTTCACAGCCACTTCGCCACTCCCCCGTGATGCGAACACGTCCCGCGCCGGTGCTGGCTGAACGAATAGCTGCCATCCCTGCACTGTGCTGATAGAATGAGTAACTGGCAAATCTCGCAGAGCTGCCCATTCCACTGGTACATACGCTTTTCCATCCCGGATGTCAGTGCGGTTCTTGTTGCTATTGAGAGCCACCTTTCTCTGGTCATCACCTGCATTTTCAATAGGCCCAACAGACACTCTCGCCGTGGATTACAAGAGGCTGTCCAACAGCATCACTATGGGCAGAAAGAAGCTGGTTGATGAGATCATCTTCAACTGCCCCACCTTCGCCAGCATCTTCCTCGTCGGAAATTGCGACATTCCTGGCCCATACCCACCCCTTGTCCCCATCGTCTGTTTGAACGTGGAGAAAGCCGTTTCTCAATGCAGGATTTATGAGAATTAGTGAGGTATCAGGAGTCAGCGTTGTTATGGCCTTGCTTGACGTCGATGCTTTTGAGCGAAGCACAACGTTGCATTTAACAGTTGCAGTCTGAGAAGTAGCGATGCTGATTGCAAGTAGGCAAAATACAAGTACCCCAAAGAGGCGTTTCATAGGCTCTCTCCGCGCAAGTGGAATTTTTACTGCGGGACCGAACGGGGGTGTTGGAACGGAAGTTTAGTTAGCATAACGAAAAAATGCAAGGATAAATCAGCACAGCAAGATTTCTGTTTACTCCAACTCATGTACAAGGTAATCGTGTACGCCACACCCCTAATTCTGGACGGGAGTCTCATCTATGAAAGCCATGAGGACAATCCTTATTCTTCTGTTGTCTCTTGTATTCTCTGTTCCCGTCGTTGCTAAAGGTAGACGGTACAGCTAAATAGCTGCTAGTGTGTTCCAGTGTTGATGAACATCATGATTTCTACTAGTTCCTGATTCTGCGAGATGGCTACTTACTAGTTTACTTAGCAGTAACTCTTGACAAGCTTCTTTTTTAACAATTAGGCTGCACACCCAGCCATTGCAATCAGCTGTCTCACCCCCTGCAGCGACTTAGGAGCGCGTGAATGAGAGACGTTCGTACGGCTGTCCTGTCTTTTGTTTTCTTTTTGTCTTTTGCCGTTGTTGCCCACGGGCAGATGCCGCCGAACCTAGAGAATGGGTTCAAGCAGTGGGGCTCTTACGATGGGGGTAGCCTAGACACAGTCAACAATCTCAATGGCAACCAGATGCTGCATGCGCCACTGCTGCCGAATTACCCGCAGCGCGGCGGCAGCCTTACGATGCGGCCCATGCTCTACCAGACCTCAAAAAACTGGCGGGTGAACTGCAGCGTCCAACTCAACCAGGAGATGACCTGCCAGTGGGTGCCGGGACGTCAGGGAGTTTCTCTGCGTCCATCCGAGGGGCTGACAATTGAACGCACCCTGCATCAGTTTTCTAGTGGCACGGGTACAACAACCTATCGCGCGTTCGGCTACTCAATCCAGGACGCGACCGGAGGCACTCACCAGATGACCGGCAATGGCAACCTGGATTCCACCAGCGAGTCCACTGGGTTCGACTCCATTGATACAAGCGGCTATCACCTGGAGATGAGTAATCCCGACAGCTTCGGAGTGATGACCACCGCCACAGTGACGGACCGTCATGGCAAGCAGTACGTGACCAGCAGCTGGTTCGGTGGAACGGAAACCGGACCTACGCCGTGTCCGCAGTTGAGCGGCAACCGGCTTCCTCCCGTGCGCGAGGCAGGCGGCTCGATTGAGCCTATTGTGGATGACGCTCCCATGGGCCAGCAGGACTGTCCTCAGGCCGCCTTTGCCGAGCAGGTGATGGACAGCAACGGCAACTTCATCATGGCTCCCAACTCTGGCGGAACGGATACCCTGGGCCGAAGCTTCGATTTTTTTGGTGGCGGACAGCCGAGCACGGATTACAGCGATTGCGTGAGCACGCATACCATCGCCTCGGCCACCGTGGTGCACTACCCCGCGCCGGATGGTACCACGCGTCAGATCAAGTTCTGCTACGCTAACATCCCGATCTCCACCGCGTTCAATGCCTCTGCGTCCGGGATCATCGAGTACAGCAACAGTAACGGCATCCAGCAGTTGGTCACGGTGGTGCTGGGCGACGGAACCCGGTGGACGTTCGACTATGACAGCTACGGCGAGGTCACCTTCATCGGCCTACCCACAGGCGGCTCGATCAGCTACACTTGGACGACCATCTCCTTCCCCAGCTGCGCCGAATGGGACGGCGGCAAGAGCCGTGCTGTGGCCACTCGCACCGTCAATGACAATCGCGGCCAATCCTCCATCTGGAACTACACATGGGGGACTGTGACCGGCAACACCATTACCAACACGGTTCGCGACCCGCTGCAAAATGACACTGACCATGTCTTTACCTCGTTCGACGGCACTGGCCTGGGTGCCTGTGGTTTTTATGAGACGGAAACGCGGAGCTACCAAAGCACAGGCAGCTCGCGCAAGCTGCTGAAGCAAGTGGACACGACGTATTCCAAGTCTTTTTTAGGTACCGAAACGGCTTGGGGCAGCGGCTTGGGCAATGTGTTTGCTACTGACGTAGTAACTACGGTTTATCCCAGCGGCAAGATGATGAAGGTCCACAAAGATCCTGATTCAGGAGCTGGAGCCGGTGCGCCTATCTTCGGCAACACTGTGAAAGACCAAGTTTATGACTGGGGCCAGCCCGGCAGCGGACAGCCCGGCGCACTGCTGCGCGAAACCGATACAGTCTACCAGTGGCAGAAGACAGATGGTTCTGGAAACCGGCCTTATCTCACTGCGCACCTGCTTGACCTGCCTGCTTCGATGGTGGTCGTCAGCGGGAATGCCGCCCAGAACTCCAAAGCCAGTTGTCCGATTTCCCTCACCACTACCGGTAGCTGCATGGCGGAGGCCGATTACGCTTACGATGAAACCAGCTATCTTACGACGCCAACTCCCGCGATCACCACGCAGCACAGTGCTTCAGCTCCGTATAGCGTCCGAGGCAACCCCACCACAATCAGCCACTGGCTCAGCACGACGAACAGCTTCATCTCCAGTCATACCCGATGGTATGACACAGGCGAGGTTTATCAGCAAATCGATCCGCTGGGACATACGAAGACGTATAGCTACGATTCTTATTATGCGGGTGCATACGCCACTCAGACCTGCTCGCCTCAGACTGGTTCAGTTACACATTGCGTAAGCGGCACATACGAGTTCAATACTGGCGTGCTCACCAGCCTGGCAAACGAGAACGCCACGACCCAAGCCGCTGGAAACACGCAGGGCGATTCCGCCCACACCAGTAATTACGCCACTGATTACATGTGGCGTCTGACCTCAGCGCAGGCCCCGCCGGATCCCGATCCAAACAACGCCGGCATGCGTGCTCAGACCAGCTTTATGTTTTCAGCACCGGGCACTTTTCCCATCAGCGTGCAGCGGACTAAATCTGTAACTACAAGCTTGTCTGATTCGGCCACAAACTTCTTTGACGGTCTGGCACGGCTTTACAAAAGCCAGCACACGTTGCCCAACGGCATTGCCACGGTGGACACCACGTTTGATGCGGCGGCGCATACAGCCACCGTGAGCAATCCGTATTTCACCACCAGCGACTCCACATATGGAACAGTTAACAGCCAATATGATGCGCTCGACCGCGCCCCGCAGATCACCAAACAAGACGGCAGCATCAGCAACGTCAGCTATGATGTCGTGGTCCAAGCAAGCGTTCTGGGCAACTGCAGTACCGCCACTGATGAGGCTGGGAAACAGCGCCGGAGGTGCGCTGACGCGCTTGGCCGTCTGGTCGAAGTGGATGAGCCTAATCCCGGCGCACAGGCTATTGCTGCGCAAGGCGCTTTCACCATCACAGGCACGCTCAAGAGCCAATCGGGCGTTGGCGCAGTCAATGCCGCGCCCGGGAGCGGCAGTTTAACTATTACGGGCTCAGAGCGTTCCGTCTCTTCTGGCGGTGATACGTACTGCGCCATGTGGAATAACACCGGTGACTGCGTCGATTGGGAGGTGAATCCGATCATCACCACCTACGACACAGGGCGAGCTACGGTCGTGGTCAACGGCCACGCTGACAGCGCTACCTTTGGTTCTGCAAGCACGCCGGCGAGTCTTGCCACTGCCTTGGCCAGTGCCATCAATGGCGATGCCGGCGCTTTTGTAAATGCTTCCGCTTCCAATGCGGTGCTTACTATTACTGCCCGGCAAACAGGAGCAGGTACAAATTACTCGTGGAGCATTTCATCCACAACTGATGATCCTGCGGATTTTGGCAGCAGTGGCTCGTTCGCAGGAAGTCCAACCTCGGGGGCGCTCAGCGGCGGGACTAACGGCTCTAATGGCGTTACCGTTTACGATACCGGCACTGTCACCGTCACAATCGGCAGCTTCAGCGCAAGCGCTTCCTATAGTCAGACGGGCAACAGCACGGCAGCACAGGTTGCAGCGGCATTGGCGAGCAGCGGCTCTACCGGGCTGAACCGGGCCGGATCGCCGTTGAGCGCCGTTGCCAGCGGGGCGACGATTACACTTACTTACAATACCGCTGGAGCAGTCGGAAACGGAGTTATCGTTTCCTCATCGTCGCAGAGCACGCAAACACAATGGACGTTCTCTTCGCCTTCATTCGCCAGCGTAGGCACAACTCTGGCCAGCGGCATGGACGCAGGTGATGTGAATAACAGTCCGCTAGTCACGCAGTATCAGTATGACGCCCTTGGTAATCTACTGCGGGTTGATCAGAAAGGTACCGCGCCTGGCGACAGCACCCAGTGGCGCACACGGACTTTCACCTATGACTCACTTTCACGGCTGCTGACGGCCAACAATCCCGAATCGGGAACGATCAGTTACAGCTATGATGCTGAGGGCAATCTGCTGCAGAAGA
>CAZISB010000024.1:0-62059 GCA_964541925.1 uncultured Acidobacteriaceae bacterium
CGTTAGCGCCGCATTAGTGTCATAGTTCAGCTTCAAGTGCACGGTAATCGTGCTGAGGCTCTGCGCGCTTGAAGATTCCAGGTAATCGATGCCGTCTGCGCTGGCAATCACGCGTTCGAGCGGCGTAGTAATGAATCCGCGAACCAGATCGGCATTTGCGCCGATGTAGGAGGTCGTCACCTTTACGACTGCGATATCGCTGCGCGGATATTGGCGCACGCTGAGTGAGCGAATCGCTTGGAGGCCGGCGATGAGAATCACCAGACTGACCACAACGGCGAGCACCGGACGTTTGATGAAAATATCAGTGAACTTCATGGCTTTTCCTTAGCTGTCCTCAGGCTTGGGAGCCGGGTTGTTCCCAGGTTGCACTTTGTTATTGACCTGCACTGGGGCGCCGTTGCGTAGCTTGAAAACGCCCGACGAAACTACTTCGTCCCCGGAATTCACGCCCGAAACGACCGCCACTTGATCGCCCCGCGAGCCCTCAACTTTCACAAACTGCTGGCGCACGCCGCGATAGGTATGTCCATTTGGGTCCTTCATGTCTGTTACGACGAAGACAGAATCTCCATACGGCGCATAGCTGATCGCTGAGGCCGGCAAGGTGATCAACGGACGCGCCCCGCCGGTCGAGAGATCGGCTTTCACGAACATTCCCGGCCGCAATTTGGCGTCAGCATTGGCGACAGTTGCCTGCACCTGCACGTTCCGCGTTCGTTCATCCAAAACCGAGTCAACCGCGGTAACCCGGCCCTCAAAAGTGCGGCCGGGCAGATCATTGGCGGTAATGCGCACGATACTGCCATTGCGCACCTGTCGAACTGCTTCCTGAGGCACGCCGAAATTGATATAGATCGGTTGCAGTGATTGCAACGGAACCACGGCGGTCCCGGCCGCAAGATACTGCCCCAGATTCACCTGCCGGATCCCAAGCGTGCCTGAGAAAGGCGCGCGTATGGTCTTGCGCGCGATGGTGGCTTGTATCTCTATGACCTTGGCCTCAGTTGACCGTTGTTCAGCTTCGGCCTTGTCATAATCGGCTTGCGGAATTACGCCATCCTTGACCAGGCCCTGCAAACGTTGGAAGTTGACCTTGGCTAGGTCGCGTTGCGCTATCGCCGCAGCCAACTGCGCTCGCTCCTGTTTGGTATCCAGTTCGACCAGCACATCTCCTGCGTGAACCGATTTGCCGGAATCAAACGCGATGCGGTCCACGATCCCCGGCAGATCAGCGCTCACGGTGACACCCTGAACAGCCACCACCGTTCCGATTGCATTTAAACTTGCCGGCCAATTCTCCTGACGCGCCACGATCGTTGTAACCGCCGTAGGCGGCGGCTGGAAGTTTTTGAAATTCTGTATTGACGTCTCAATCTGTTTGTATTTCACAAAACCAAGACTGCCAACCACCACCAGAACTACTGCTAACATGAAACCCATTCTCTTCAGCATGATTTTCCCCGTAACGTATAAGCGACGTATGAGCGCCGTGAATTTCGACTTAGTGAAGTGTGAAAATTGAATTGGACGTTTTCCTGAGAGCTGTTGACGTAAGTGGCAGGCAAAATATTTTGGTTGCCAGCAATTTGCTGTAAAGCTCGCACCCGTGCCTGCTCCACTTCGCGTGGACTGCCATTCAGGAGCGCCGCACATTCACGCACCGTGTAGCCCTCAAGTACTGAAATCACAAATACAAACCGGTCATACCGGTTCAGCCGGAGAAACGAGCGAGCCGATGCGTCCATCTCACTTGCAAGCGCTTCCACTTCCGCTTGCGGTTCATCATTTGCGCCGGCCTGAATGGGACCAAGCAGACGGATTGCGCTCTTGATGACCGCACGCCTGCTCCATGAACGCGCCCATTCCTGGAAGACAGTGCTTCCATCGCGGCAGTCGTTCAGAGCGGCCAGAAAAGACTTATGAGCCAGTTCGTGGCTGCCGGTGAGCACAAGCGCCAGCGAGTAAAGGCTGTCCATGTCATCCTTGAAGATTGCGCAAAAGTCATCGGCTGAGGCGTAGGCTTGAGATCGCTGAACAGCGGAAGTGCCGCGCGAAGCGCCAAAATTGTAAGCGGTGTTCTTCATTATTTCCTCCGATCCTTTCCCCGTTCTTGACGCCTGCGCTCCAGTTGCTTCACCACATGTTTCGTCAGGACTCCACGGCAGCAATTGAACGTTGCGCCTTCACACATCATCTGAAAGAGCAAATTTTCACCATGCTGGCTGATTGCGGTAACATCTTTGAGATCAACCCGGACTTTTCCCTGCTCAACCAGTTGTTGGGCTTCACTCCAGCTCTTTTCCAGTTCGCTCACCCACGGATCGACCAATGTGCCTTCCAGAACCAGCGTTCGTTGGTCTCCGTTATTCGTTGTGGTTATCTTCAGCATGATGTTTCACGCGTATATAAAGCACGGCCCATGCCAAATACAGAGCTTTGGCAGGAACCGTGGAAAGGTACTGATTGAAAAGGAGTTTATGGAAAGATGAATTAAGAAGAAGTAACGAAGTGTGGTGTCGAGACGCTTCGACAACTGTCGAACTCTACGACACCTGTCGAGCCGAGATGTTGATGCCCAGCTTCTTCATGCGTGAGATCAACGTTGTGCGTTTCAGTCCCATCCGTGCAGCCGCGCCGTTTGGTCCGCCGACTTGTCCATTCGATTCATTCAGAATACGGACAATCTCATCGCGTTCACTGGACCTGCGTATAACAGATTTTGAAGAATGTACACCGTCATTCTTCAGTTCATCGATTGGGAACTGCAACGTGTTGCCCCGCGTAAGAATCACAGCTCGCTCCACCAGGTTCTCAAGTTCGCGGATATTTCCGGGCCAATGCCAGACTGCAAGTTTCTTAAGCGCCGCCGCGGGTATGGAATCAATCTGCTTCTCCATGCGCCGGGCATATTTCTGAGTAAAGTAATGCACCAGCAGCGGAATGTCCTCAGGCCGCTCCCGCAATGGTGGAATCCGAATGGGAAAGACGTTCAGACGATAATAAAGATCGCTGCGGAACTGGCGATCCTCGATCATCTTTTCCAGGTTGCGGTTGGTCGCTGCCACCAGGCGCACATCCACGCGCTTGGTATGCGTGCTCCCCAGCCGCTCAAATTCCCGCTCCTGCAAGGCGCGCAGAAGCTTCGGCTGTATCTCAGGCGGGATATCACCGACCTCGTCCAGAAAAAGACTTCCCTGATTCGCCAGTTCCAGTCGGCCAATTTTTTGCGAAATTGCACCTGTAAACGCGCCGCGTTCGTGCCCGAAGAGCTCGCTCTCAAGCAGCCCCGTGGGAATGGCCGCGCAATTCAGCTTCACGAATGTGCGGTCTTTGCGGCGGCTGCGCTCGTGGATGGCGCGCGCAATCAACTCCTTGCCGGTACCTGTTTCGCCCAGCAGCAGCACGGTCGAATCGCTGGGAGCAACTGTCTCCACCAGCGCAAGAACATTCCGCAAGCCGGAACTTCGGCCTACAATTCCTTCAAAATCCATCTCGCCGCGAATTTCCTGTTCCAGATAAAGCTTTTCTTGTGCGAGCTTGTCTCTTAGCTCCGCAAGCTCACCGTAAACGGCCGCATTTTCAATGGCGATGGCCACCTGATTTGCCACTTGCGTCAGAAAGTTGACCTGATCTTCATCAAAAGTGTTTTCCTCCCGGCTAGCCACTGCCAAAACTCCGAGCAGTCGCTTACGGCTGATGAGAGGAAGATCACAAAAGGAGTTCAGCCCCTCGCTCTTGGCCTTGTTGTACATTGCGGCAGGAATGGTCTCAGGATCGAGCGAGTTGATAATAATCGGCTTAGCATCCCTAAAAGACTCGCCGGGTGAGCTGCCTTCGATCGGAACCAGCGCGCCTTCAATAAAGAGCCCGCGGCTGTCTGGATAGTCCAACGCGTGCACCCTCAGATGTTTTCCATCTTCCGCTGGCAACATAACGGCAGCCGCATCACAGTCCATCACGCGGCGAACGCTGGAGGAAATCGCATGCAAGAGATCACTCAGCTCCAGGTTGGAAACGACCTGGTTGGTTAAATCAAGAATCAGCTTGAGCCGGTCCTGCAGACGTCCAGAAGCGTGAAAGTTAGCGGCTGCGTCCAGAACCAGGGAAAGCTGGTCCG
Organism: uncultured Acidobacteriaceae bacterium; assembly: GCA_964541925.1. Taxonomy (GTDB): domain Bacteria; phylum Acidobacteriota; class Terriglobia; order Terriglobales; family Acidobacteriaceae; genus Angelobacter. Next base: position 4,121 of record CAZISB010000024.1, read on the forward strand.
CCACCATTTCCAGAAAGCGCCTCTCCTCGTCCGGATAAGCATTCGGATGCGTACTGCCGAAGGTGAGCACGCCCAGGCGGCGCTCTCCTCTCGCAAGCGGAAGAGAGCAGGTGGAGACAATATCTAACCGGCCCAGAAATTCTCTGTATTGGGAAAAGCCTGTTTCCTTGCGCCAATCGTGGGTAACCAGCACCTGTTGCGAATCATGCACCCAGTCCGTCGGAGCTTCGCGCAGGAATCCCTTGCGATCGGCGACGTTCAGGGTCCTGCCATTGGCGTGTAGCAACTCCCAGGCGACAGCTTGAGTTGAGCTTTCAAAAGCGAAAGAGACAACATGCAGATAATCAAAGGAAGCCACTGCACGCAACTGCTTTTCCAGGACCTCTGCGGCGTGATCACAGTCGCCGCAAACCGAGAGAGCCCTGGCCATGCCAAGCAACGCCTCATAGCGCTGTGTGTGCGTCTCTGGTTTTGCCGCGGATAACGTGTTCATCTACTCTTCACTGCTTGAACTGAATTCCATGCTGAATGCGGTACGCTTCAAGAATACTCCCTAATGATGCCAGAGCCGGCATAAGGATTCTTTAAAGTATGCTCGTTTTTGTATCTCTAAAACCCCTTGTTGGAATAACCAGTGGTGATTTAGCGCGACAGAGCGGTAAGGTGAGTGGCAGAGACACACCACGAATCGATCAATTCTGTATCTTGTTGGAAAGTGGCGCGCCCTGAGAGATTCGAACTCCCGGCCTACTGATTCGTAGTCAGTCGCTCTATCCAGCTGAGCTAAGGGCGCGCAGGGGTGAGGAGCAACTTTTCTATTCTAGCAAAGCCTCTCAAATCTGTCCGCTTTTGCATGGGTCTGATATTCAGCTGTCCAGAAGTGACCATCCTCAGAATAAAATTTGCATTTTCATCTTTCAAATTTACAATCTCCGCAAATGTTCACAAATTGGCACACGGTGCTGGAAATAGTTGCTCGCACGTCAGTGATCTACGTGCTGGTGCTCATTGGGATACGTATTACGGGCAAGCGCGAAGTCGGGCAGATGACTCCTTTTGATCTCACGCTTCTGCTCCTGCTCAGCAACTCCGTCCAGAACGCCATGACCGGCCCGGACACTTCCCTTTTAGGCGGCATCGCGGCAGCCCTGGTGCTGCTTACTTTGAATTTCCTGTTCGCGGAAGCTTCCGGAATGAACCGGCGGTTCCGCAGGATGATCCAGGGCTCGCCTACGCTTTTGATCCATAATGGCGAGTGCATCGCCGGGCATCTGGCAAAGGAGCACATCTCCATGGACGAATTGAACCGCGCGCTTCGCGAGCACGGGGTGGCGTGTCCCGCAGACGCGGCATTAGCAGTGCTTGAGGTTGATGGCTCCATCAGCGTCCTTAAATATGAGGATGTGCCGAGCCATGTGCATCCTCAGAAACGGCTCAAGTTCCTGCACAGGAATTGATGTTTGCCAGGCAAGGTTATACTTTCGAAACAAAATTTAAAAAACTGAGAACGGCTTATGAATGTAGAAGAACTACAAGAAAATGCAGAGCACGCACACGGTAAAGGTGAAAAGCGCATTGGCTTAACCATGGCGATTGTAGCCGTGCTTCTGGCAATTGCAACTTTGCTGGGCCATCGCGCCCATACTGAAGAGGTTGTGCTGCAGGGCGAGCGCAACACCCAATGGGTGAACTTCGATACAAAGCGGATGCAGCGCGTCGTCCATGAAGATTTTGCCACGCTCAGCGCCTCTATTCCCGGCGCTCAGGAGAAAGCCGCCGAATTCAAAGAAAAAGCGCGCCTTGAACGCGACGGCGAGCCAGCAAAAAATGGACAACCAGCCAAAGATGGGACCGAAAAAATCCGCGAGCACGCCCAGGAGCTGGATACCGAGATGAAGCTTACCCAACGCCGGGCGAATTATTATGATGGTGGCGAGCTCTTCCTGGAAATCTCAATCGTGCTCTGCTCCATTGCGCTATTGGCAGAGATGAAACTTTTCTGGCAGCTCTCTTTTGTTACTACCATCCTTGGCGTCATTGTAGTGTTCTGGGGGATGCTCGCCATCCACTAGCCTAGTGGGTGGGATCGATCGCCAGTCCATTTACGGCGTTTGCAGTCATTCCGGTATTGGAGCCTGCGATGGTTCTCGCCGGCGATACATTGCCGCTGGCTGTTGAGACGTTGGTAAAAACAAAAACGCTTGCGGCCGTTGGGTCGAGCACAAAAAGCTCTCCGTTGCCCGCATTTCTGTTCAAGGCAATCTGCCCTGGCGATTGCAGATGCGTATTGCTGCCTTTGATGTTGATGGATGGAAGAACGTCCCCAGTATTGGTTCCGGCATTCGGATAGGCCGTGATACTAACGGGACTAGCCGAGTTGCTGACGATGATCCGGCCTGAAGCATCCAGCGCCAATCCTCTTGGCTGCGAAAGCTGCGTATCGGCTCCTGCAATCGCGCCACCCACTACCCCCACCACGTCCTGCGTGCTGACGCTGTCAAGCCGGTCCACAGAATTATCGCTTGGATCGCTGGCGTAAAGCTGGTTCTTTGCAGCATCAAGAAAAAGTCCACCGACCGCAACTCCCATATTGATGTTGCGAACAGGAGATACATTCCCGCTCACAGTAGAAGCGTTGGAAAATACCAGGATCGAGATGCCATCAGCAACGTAAAGGAGGTTATTGACAGTATCAAGCGTGACATCCAGGGGCGACGCCAAGCGGGTCAAGTTACCGGAGATGACCCGTGTGGGGCTTACATTGCCGTTCAAGGTTGAAGCTTTATCAAAGACCAGGATGGAGGCTCCGCCCTGGTTGGCAACGTACAGTCTGTCATTTGCTGTGTCGGCAAATAAATGTTGCGGCGTGGACAGACGAGTATTGGCCCCGCTGAGGATTCCTGCCGGCGCAATATTACCGTTTGAACTTTCCGCGTTATTGAAGCGCAGAATTGAATTTGAACTGGAGACATAGAGTTGGCCGCCAGTTCCGCCCCCACCTCCACCGCCGCCACCACCGGAGGTTGTGCCGCGCCGCGGTGAAATCTGGCAACCTGAAAGCAATGCCACAAAAGCAATACAAGTTAATATGCGCCGCATGAAAAACAACTCCTGTGCTCACACGCTATGATGATAAACAAATGACGGCTCCCCGCAGAGTCTATCTAGCCACCTCAAATCCCGGCAAGGTTCGCGAATTCCGCGAGGCTGCGCAAGCTCTCGGCATCAGCCTGGAACCGCTTCCCGGCTTCGACCAACTGCCCCTCGCGATTGAAGACGGTTCTACTTTTGAGGAGAACGCCCGCAAAAAGGCCGAACATTACAGCCGAAACGCCGCGGACGAACTGGTGCTGGCTGAAGATTCTGGTCTTTCTGTGGACGCACTGAACGGCGCTCCGGGTGTTTACTCCGCACGTTATGCCGCCGTGGTGCATTCCGGCACGGCGACCCATGAGAACTCCGGCGACCAGGAAAACAACCTTGCTCTGATTCACCAGTTGGAACGTTTGCCCGGGCAGAAATTTGCAGGGAAATATGTTTCGGTGATCGCGCTTGCCCGCCACGGCCAAACGCTGGCTACATTCACCGGTGAAGCGCATGGTGAACTGCTTATCAGCCCAAGGGGTAACGGCGGATTTGGCTATGATCCGCTCTTTTACTTCCCTGCCCTCAATCGAACTTTTGCTGAGCTTCCATTGGAGCAGAAGCGTGAGCACAGCCATCGGGGAAAAGCTTTTCGGGCTTTTCTCAAATGGTATGAAGCAAATTCGGAATCTCTCTAAAAGAGCTGCAGCCCAATGCCCATTACTTCAACATCTCAGCCGCTTCTTTTCTGATCTTTTTAGGCTCTGCCTGCCAGCGCGTTCCATCTTCAAATTGCAATTCGGCCACGTAGAAAACGATTCCCGCCGGATGCCTGGCGATATCGTCTTTTGCTGCATTTTCAGGCCCGGGAATGGAGAACGACGAGGTTGTATCTATATTTTTGGAGACTTGAACCTCGTCTGTTTTACCAACTTTTACATCGTCTTTCCTCACTGCTACCCAGCCCAGCCGGTAGGCCTGGATTTTCTGATGAGTTTTATTTTCCAGTTGGGCATCCAGAAGAGCGTTGTTCGCCGCGAACGTTGCCTGAATAATCCGCACCGGGTCGTCCGACTGGTGGGCAAAGAGCATCAAGGTTTCCGGAGGAGGAGTCTTCTGCTGAAAAGCACCAGCAGGTCCAGGCCATGCGCCATGCACCATAACCAACGCGAATAAGCAGGAAATGCAGATGAGAAGTTTCTTCACAGGCTCACCTCCATGGAGAGGTCAATCCAGAAATAGTCCCTGTTCGGCCCGGTGGCGAATACTTTACATCGCGCTATGAATTTCTCAAGGGCAAACTTTCATCTAAATGCTTTTATAAGCCGCTCTTTGAGCAGACCCGCTCGAATTCAGAGCCTCAGATTACGGTTGCACAACCGCGGAAATCCAAGTAAATTCTAGGTTTCTCATGCCTAAACGCTCTCCACAAGCTGCTGCAAGAACCGCGAACGGCACTTCAGACAAGCACCAGAGAATCCTTGACGCGGCCATTGAGGTCATCGCGGAGCATGGTTTCTTCCACTCCCGCGTATCGGAGATCGCCGACCGTGCAGACGTGGCGGATGGCACCATTTATCTGTACTTCAAAAATAAAGACGAACTGTTGATGGCCGCCATTGATTCGGCATTCCATCGCTTTATCCAGCGCGCCCGCACCTCTCTGAATGAGATTTCTGATCCGCGGGAAAAGCTGCGCCGAATGGCATTTCTACACCTGGAAGCCCTGGGTTCAAATCGCAGCCTGGCGATCGTGTTTCAAACCGAGCTCCGCCACAGCGCCAAGTTTCTGGGACAGTTCTCACACAACCTGCTGGTCGAATACTTTGACGTGATTAAAGGCGTGCTGCGCGAAGGCCAGGAGGCCGGCGTCTTCCGCTCTGACATGTCGGTAACCATTGCAGCGCATTGCTTCTTCGGCGCTGTTGATGAGATAGTAACCACATGGATCCTCTCAGATCGCGACCGTGACCACGAATATCACCTCTCCAGCCTGACTGATTCCGTGGTGGGTATTGTTCTTAAAGGGGTAGAAACGGGCTCATAAGTATGGAAATCAGGACCCTGGCCGACATCTTCTTTACCTCGGTTAAGCACAATACGGCACGCCATGTGATGTTCAAACGGGCTGGGGGCTGGCAGATCATCTCTTCACGCCAACTTTATGGCTATGTGGCTACGTTGGCCCGAGTCTTGAAACAGTGGGGGCTAAAGAAGGGCGATCGCGTTGCCATCCTGAGTGAGAACCGTCCGGAGTGGATGATCGCCGACTTTGCCTGCGTTACCAGCGGCATTGCCGATGTGCCAATTTACACGACGCTCACAGCTGAACAGACGCTCTACCTTCTGCAGAACTCTCGTGCGCGGGTGATCTTTGTTTCCACTCTCGACCAGCTGCGCAAAGTGCAGTCCATCCAGGCACAAACGTCGCTGGAAAAAATAGTGGTGATGGACGATATCGCCGAAATAAACGTCATCCCCATGTGGTCACTGTTGGAAGGGGCCGCGCTTGACCAGGACCCCGAATTTGACGCACAGGCGCATCAGGTTCAGCCGGATGACCTTGCCACATTGATCTACACCTCGGGGACCACCGGGACCTCAAAGGGTGTAATGCTCACTCACGGCAATCTGACCTCCTGCGCGCTGATCGCGAGCAAGCAGGCTGAGTGGCAGCCGGGCGACGTCTATCTTTCTTTTCTGCCGCTGTCACATGTTACGGCGCGGCACGTAGATTACGTCTGCTACCTTGATGGCGTTACCATAGCTTATTGCGCGGATTTCAACCAGCTTCCGCAGATGCTGCAGGAGGCCAAGCCAACCATCATTGTCGCGGTGCCGCGGGTTTATGAAAAAGTTCGGCAGGAAGCCGAGCGCCGTGCCGGCCAGGGCTTGAAACGCAAGATTTTCGACTGGGCCGTGCGCGTTGGCGAATCACACAAAGAAGAGATCGCCCGCAGCGAGACGCCGAGCAGTGTTGCGTGGAAGCTGGCGGACAAGCTGGTCTATCAGAAGATCCGCCATGGTTTTGGAGGCCAAAGCCGTGCTTACTTTTCCGGCGGCGCACCCCTGGGAAAAGATATGGCGGAGTGGTTCTGCTCGGTCGGCGTTCCCATCATGGAAGGCTACGGCCTGACGGAAACCTCCCCTACGCTTTCAGTGAACCGGCGTGGGGCATTCAAGATCGGCTCTGTCGGGAAAGTAAATGATGGTTTGCAGCTCAAGATTGCCGAAGACGGCGAGATTCTGGTCAAGGGCCCCACTGTCTTTAAGGGCTACTGGGAAATGCCGGAAGAGACACGCGCGGCCTTCGTGGATGGCTGGTTCAAGACCGGCGATATCGGCGAGCTCGACAACGATGGCTTCCTCCACATTACGGATCGGAAGAAAGACCTGATCAAAACATCTGGTGGCAAGTTCATTGCTCCGCAGCCGATTGAAAACGCCTTGAAGGCAAATGTATTGATCGCCCAGGCTGCGCTCATTGGCGACCGGCGCAAATATGCTTCCGTCATCCTCTCGCCGCATTTTCCGCTGCTGGAAGATTGGGCGCGGGCAAACGGCGTGACATTCAGCTCGCGGCAGGAGCTTGTCAGCGCTCCAAAGGTCAGAGAGCTCTACCGCGGCATTGTTGAAGACCTGAACAAAAAGCTGGCTCATTTTGAAACCATCAAGAAGATCCTGGTGGTTCCGGATGAATTTACGGTCGCAAGCGGCGAAATCACGCCTACGCTGAAACTTAAACGCCGCGTCATTGAGGCCAAATATAAGCAGCAGATTGATGAGCTCTATCAGGAACCGCATCCGATCGAGACTGCGCCTGTTGGATAGCCTCACAGCAATCCGCAGCAGAATTCATTACAATAAATTCCATGGACCCGCTCATCATTGCAGGCCGGGAGTTCCGCTCCCGCCTGATCGTCGGCACCGGCAAATATAAGTCAGGACATGAGACCGCGCGCGCCATTGAGGCCAGCGGCGCAGAGATGGTTACCGTTGCCGTCCGCCGCGTGAATCTCGATCGCAGCAAGGAATCGCTGCTCGACTTTATTGATCCGCAAAAGTATTTTCTGCTGCCGAACACTGCTGGTTGCTACACGTCCGAAGAAGCGATTCGCGCTGCGCGCCTGGGCCGCGAAGTTGGACTTTCTGACTGGGTGAAAATCGAGGTAATCGGCGACCAGAAAACTCTCTATCCTGATGTGCAGGCCACTATTGAAGCCACACGAATACTAGTCAAGGAAGGGTTTACGGTTCTTCCCTATACTTCTGATGATGTGGTAGTTGCCAAGAAACTGCTGGACGCTGGCGCCAGTGCCATTATGCCTCTGGGAGCGCCCATCGGGAGCGGCATGGGCATTCAAAATACCGCCAACATTCAAATCCTGCGGGAGATGATCACAGACGTTCCGCTGATTGTTGACGCCGGCGTGGGCACTGCATCGGATGCAGCCATCGCCATGGAGTTGGGAGCGGACGCTGTGCTGATGAACTCCGGGATCGCGCATGCGGAAAACCCTGTTTTGATGGCGGAAGCCATGAAACATGCCGTCATCGCAGGGCGGCAGGCTTATCTGGCGGGAAGAATGCCTAAGAAGCTCTACGCAACAGCCAGCTCACCCATGCAGGGAGTTGTGCGCTAGCGAGTCTTGTCCAGGGCAATGCCTACTGGCTGTCCGGCCACTGTGAGAGTTGTTGCCGCGCCGGTAATGGCCCGCGTAGGTGCAATATTCCCGGTCGAACTGCTAAGGCTGCTGAAGATAGCGATTCGGGCAGCACCCGGATCCGCATTGTAGAGAGTCCCGGCACCAGCTGTATCCACCACGATCTGATCCGGAACGCCAAAGCCCGTATTGGCGCCAACAATCTCCGCTGACGGCGCAATATTGCCGGTGGCCGTAGCTGCGTTATTAAAGATCGTGATGCTCTTGGCGGTGGCGTTGCTTACCACCAGCCTTCCGCCGCCATCAATCTGAATTCCTGAGGGCGCTCCCAGGTGCGTATTGGCTCCCTGAATGGTGCGGTTGGCCGTGATAGGTCCGGCAGCAAGTGTGCTTATGTTGTCGTAAACGTTAATCGCGGCTCCAGACTGGTCAGCCGCATAAAGCCGGTCGTTGGCGCCATCCACGAAGATAGCGGAAACCGCGAAGCCAGCCGTGTAAGTTCGGGTTGGCGCGATATTGCCGGTTGCAGTAGAGGCCGAAGAATAAACATGGATATCGAGGTCGTCGGCAATGTAAAGCAGGTTTCGGTTCAAATCCACTGCCACATCAGTTGGTGAGATAAAGGTAGTATTAGCTCCAGAAATTACGCGTTCCGGAGCAATATTGCCGCTCTTCGTGCTGATATTGTCGAAAATGAGTACAGAAAAACTTCCGTTGTTCGCGACGTAAAGCCGGTCGCTGGCCGTATCCAGGAAAATAAAAGCTGGCGCACTCAATTGCGTGTTGGCGCCGGAAATCGTGACCGCAGGAGGAACATTCCCGCTAGCGGTTAAAGCTTGGTCAAAGCGGATGATCGAGTTGGCTCCGCTGTTCGAGACGTAAAGCTTTCCTTGCGGCGTAGAACTGGGTGTAGGTGTCGGTGTAGCCGAAGGATTTGGCGTTGGAGTTGGGGTCGTGCCCGGCACAACATCGCCCGGCAGCCGGCGTGGCGAAATCACGCAACCGGATACGACAAGAACTAATAGCAAAGAGGCGGCACAGAGCCATCCCCAATGAAAGTTGCGTTTTAACCCAAATGCCCGGAGCATCGTGAGCTCATCATACCCCAGTTTTGTTGATTTTAATGGGGCAACCCGCCCTCTAAGGACATACGAAAGTAACGTATATCGCTCATTCCAAAAGAAAAGGGCGGCAAACGCCGCCCTGATACCGTACTGAAATCAATTACATGCCGTGGTCGTGCTTTTCCTTTTTGGAGCCGGACTGCTTGAGCATATCCACCTTGTCCACATGCAGGGTGCCATTCTCCATTTTGCCGGTTACGCGAACATGATGGCCTTCATGTCCCTTCAGAGCGTCCTGGTTATCCACGTTAATGACGCTCTTGTCCTTCTCTGAGACCACGACCAGCTTTGATCCCGCTTCAGCGCACTTCTTGGCGCAATCAGCGTTGTCAATGTCCTTTGCGCCGCATTTTTCATCGCTGACCCAGCCATTGATCTTTGTTGCTTTACCTTTTGAGGCGGCGTCTTTGGCCACGGAAACTGAAACCAGAAATGCAGCTGCGAGTAACATCAATACAACTCTTCTCATTTATTATCTCCTCGAGGATTTAAAAGCTACTCACCTTTGTGAACGTATAGAGCTAGCCGCACAAGTAAGGTTACAGAATTTTTTGCGGCTGAATGATGACAGGCAAGACTCAGCTATTTTTTATCCGGCGCAGCTGCAGCAGGAACGGTGGGCAAGGTATAAACCACTTCACCGGGACGAGTGTAATGAAGCCGCTCACGTGCTTCTTTTTCAATGGTTTTGGGGTCGCTCTTTAAAGCTTTAATTTCCTGTTCCATGGCGCTGTTCTGCTGTTGCAGAGATTTGATCTGGCGATCAAGCTCCTGAGATTCTCGCCTTTTTCCTTGATATACCAGGAGGCCGTTATTCACACTGAAGACTACATAATAAGCAGAGAGACAAAGCAATACACCGATTACGGCTGTGGCCAGCTTGTGCCGCCATTGATAAATCCGTTCCTTCCCGTCCTGGATAAGTTCACCCATTGCTATTCGCCAATCCATGCCCTTGCAGCCGCAGCGAGTTTTTCCATCTCCGATTCAGACCGCGCCTCCGTATAAACTCTAACCACCGGCTCGGTTCCTGACATGCGATAACAGACCCACGATCCATCGTCGAACACCAGCTTGAGTCCATCCGTCCGGACCACCTGCTTCACCTTGCGTCCAGAAAATTCCGCCGGATCAGACTTCAACTTACTAGTGAACTGCTCTTTCACTTCCGGCGTCAAGCGGAAGTTCTCACGATGAGGATAAAAGGAACCAACTTTGCCAAATAAATCTTTGATCTGAGCACCGATTGATCTTTTGCGGCGCGCCACCGCTTCGCAGCAGAGCAGCCCGGCAATGATCCCGTCTTTTTCCGGAACGTGATAGCGAATGGAAAGCCCTGCGCTCTCTTCCCCGCCGATGGCGATCTTGTCCTGCTTGATCAGTTCGCCGATATATTTAAACCCGACGGGCGTTTCATGGAGCTGCACGCCATAGTGCTCGGCAAGAGCATTGATCATATTTGTTGTGGCTACTGATTTGGCAACACCATTCTTCCATCCACGGGTTTCAATCAGGTAATCGAACAAAACGGCAATAATGTAGTTCGGCTGGATGAAAGTGCCAACTTCATCCACGATGCCGAAACGGTCTGCGTCACCATCAGTCGAAATGCCGATCTTTGCGCCAGTTTCTTTCATCTTCGCGCGCATATCATTCAGGAGGTGACCATCAGGCTCAGGGGCGTGCCCGCCAAAGAGCACGTCGCGAACGTCATGCACGGTTGTTACCTGAATGCCAGCATCACGCAAAAGCGAATCTGAGTAGCCTCGCGCTGCTCCCCAAAGTGGATCAAATACAATTTTCAGTCCCGCAGTGCGGATAAGCGGGAGATCCACGAGTTCCTGAAGCCGCGCGAGATAGGCCGGCCTGGGATCAATTGTCTCTGACTCAGCTTTTGCCGGAATGGCTGTGCCTGCATCGCCATTTGCAGCGATCAACGCCTCAATCGCGCCGGTAACGTCTGGCAGCGCAGGGGCGCCATCCGGCGTTGAGAACTTAATGCCGCTATATTCCGGCGGATTATGTGATGCCGTGAAATTGATGGCGCCATCGGCTTTGGCGCGAATCACTTCGTAGGAAATTGCTGGTGTTGGCGCTGCATCGGCGATTACCAGCGGCTTGACTCCATGAGCCGCCAGGATCTCTGCAGCAATCTCAACAAAGCGCTCCCCCATGTACCTGGGATCTCGTCCCACAATCACACGCCCGCGGCCTGGATTCTTACCAGCAACATAACGTGCAATGCCTGTAACCGCCCGCCGGACATTGCTAACAGTGAAATCTTCAGCGATGATAGCTCGCCAGCCAGAGGTTCCGAATTTGATTGCTGTGCTCATATTCAAACCTCAGTTAGTTGCACTTTGGCAGATATTGGTTTCAAAAATTCCATGATACGCCGCGCTGAGACAAGCAATACCAGCCATGAACTTAAAGCTCTCCATAAGAATTGTTAAACTCAAAGAATTATGACTGACGCTCGCATTGTGCTCACAACAACAGGCTCTCAGGAAGAGGCGCAGAAGATCGCTCATGAGCTGGTGGAACGCCGGTTGGCGGCGTGCGTCAATATAGTTCCGCGGATCGAGTCTGTTTATCGCTGGCAGGGCAAGGTTGAAAGCGCAGACGAGTGGCTTCTGGTCATCAAAACGCAGGCCAGTGCTTTTGAACGAGTGCGCGATGCGTTAAAAGAACTGCACTCGTACGAACTTCCTGAATGCATCATGGTGGAAATTACTGAAGGCGATAAAGCGTACCTGGATTGGCTGGCGAAGAACAGTTGACCACAAAGGACACGAAGGAACACAAAGGATTGATGACGGCGCAATTTGAATTTAAAGATAACAGCTGCAATCGCAAAATTCGCGGCTACACAGTTTTTTCAATGACCAAATTACCAAATTCTCTGTGTTCCTCTGTAGTAAAGATTTTCAAATCGCCGCAAGAGCCTGGCTCAGATCGGCCAGTAAGTCGTCAGTATCCTCAATTCCTACGGAGATCCGCACCATACCGTCGGTGAGCCCGATCTGCTTTCTTCCCTTCTCGCCCAGGGCAGCGTGTGTCATGGTAGCCGGATGTGAGATTAGCGTTTCCACTCCACCCAATGATTCGCCCAGTGTGCATACGCGAACTTTTGCCAGCATCTTTTTTGCGTTGCGGAGCGAGCCGGTTTCAAAGGTAATCATCGATCCGAAGCCGGTCATCTGGCGTTTAGCCAGCGCATGCTGCGGATGATCGGCAAAGCCCGGATAGAGCACCTTCTTCACCTTGCGATGATTGCGTAGAAAATCCGCCACGGCGCGGCCGTTCTCGTCATGCTTCACCATGCGGACAGCTAACGTCTTTACGCCACGCAACACCAGCCAGCACTCAAAGGGAGAAAGAATGGCCCCGGCCGCCTTCTGCATGAAGGCCAGTTTTTCAGCATGAACCGGCTTGGTGCCGGCAATCACACCGCCAAGCCCATCACTGTGCCCGTTGAGAAATTTCGTGGTGGAGTGCATCACCATGTCGGCGCCGAGATCGAGCGGGCGCTGAAAATATGGCGACATAAAGGTATTATCCACAACCAGCTCGGCGCCACTTGCATGCGCGATCCGGGCCACCTCGCGAATGTCAGTCAATACCATGAGCGGGTTGGTCGGCGTTTCAACCCAGACAATCTTAGTATTGCGCCGCATGGCCTTCTTGACTGCATCGAGATCGGACGTGTCAACGTAGCTGAACTCGATCCCGTAGTTCGCCAATACCTGATTGAACAGGCGGGGAACGCCGCCATATACGTTGTGTCCGCAGAGAAGATGGTCACCCTGCTTAAGGAAGCACTGTGTCAGGGCAGTAACAGCAGCCATGCCGCTGGAAAAAACGTGCGAAGAAGCCCCGTTTTCAAGTGCTGCCAGGTTCTGCTCAAGCCGCGTACGCGTGGGATTGGAGACGCGCGCGTACTCATATCCTTTGTGCTTGCCCAACTCTTCCTGCGCAAACGTTGAGGTCGGATAAATGGGCACGACTACAGCGCCGGTGGCGGGATCGGGCTCCTGGCCGAGATGGATTGCTTTTGTGCCGAAGCCGGAATAAAGTGGTTTTTTTTTCATAGTATTCAATTGCGGAACTACTCGCCGCCTTCAAAAATTTTCTTTGACATATACCGCTCTGCAGAGTCAGGAATCACTGTCACCACGCGCTTTCCCTTCCCCAGCTTTTTAGCGACCTGAATTGCCGCGAAAACATTTGCTCCGGCACTTGAACCTCCGAGCACCCCTTCAAGCCGCGCCAACCGGGCCACCGTATCAAATGCCTCTGGATCTTTCACCATGATGACTTCGTCACAGACGTTTGGATCAAATGTCTGCGGAATAAAGCTGGAGCCGATCCCTTCAACTTTGTGCGGACCTTTTGGGCCGCCGCCCAGGACCGATCCCTCTGTTTCTACGGCTGCGCAGTGCACCCGGCCAAGCTTCTGCTTCATGAATCGCGCCACGCCGGTAAAGGTTCCGCCTGTCCCCACGCCAATCACTACTGCGTCCACGCGGCCATCCATCTGGTCAAAGATTTCTTGCGCTGTGGTTTCATAGTGAAATTCAGGATTGGCGGGATTTTCAAATTGGAGTGCGGTGAATGATCCGGGAATAGTGGCAGCGATTTCGCGGGCTTTCTGAATGGCGCCTTGCATTCCTGCCTCATCCGGAGTGCGGATGACTTCAGCGCCGAGTGCGCGCATGATCTTTACTTTTTCCTCGGCAAACTTTTCCGGCACGCAGACAATCACGCGATAGCCCTTGTTCACCCCGATCAACGCCAGCCCAACGCCTGTATTGCCGGCTGTCGCCTCCACAATAGTGCCGCCCGGCTTGAGTTTTCCCTGCTCCTCAGCCTTTCTGATCATTCCAATGGCAGCGCGGTCCTTCACACTTCCACCCGGATTCAGGTATTCAAGCTTGGCAAAAACGTCAGCAGCTCCGGCAGGAACAATACGTTGGAAATGGAGAAGCGGAGTTCCCCCAACCAGTTCAGTGATGTTCTCAGCTACACGCAATCGTGTCATAGCAAACTTTTTAGACTACGGGAGAGTGAGGGATGAGGTCAAACGCAAATGAAAACGCCGCGCTCGCGGCGCGGCGTATCCAGCGAAATTGCTGATTTATTGTTGCTTGGTGGACGCCGTGTGTTTTTCGTCTGCAAAGTAGCCGTCGCGCGTGCGAACCTGCAGGTCTTTATAGCCGGCTGCATGCGCCTCAACCCGCACGCGACGATAGCCGCCGTTGCTGCGTGGATTCGTGGGCTTATAAGTGATGCTGTACTGGTTGCGAATATCGCGCGCTACTTCCGAGCTGATCTCATCTACCTCAGCCAGATCTTTGGGGAAGAACGCTACGCCGCCGGTCTGGTCAGAGAGAGCCTGCAAAGCGCGACGGGCGCGTTTGATTCCCGGCTCATCGCCCAGAATGCCGATAGCATAGATGGTGGGACCATTATCACTCTGCACTGAGCGGATGGCTGATTCCAGCGACTCCCGGCTTTCATTATCCACACCGTCAGTAATCACCAGCAGCGCTTTCTTTTCTTTCTTTGCACCTTTGGCGAGATGGTCAGCGGAGGCGATTACTGCATCATAGAGTGCGGTTCCGCCACGAGAATCCACGCGATCCAGCGCTTCGCGCAGAAGATCGTTCTTATTGGTGAAGTCTTGATCCAGATACGGATCGTCATTGAAGTTCACGACAAAGACTTCATCCTGCGGATTGCTGGCCTGAATCAGGTTTAGCACGGCCTTGGTAACGGCGGAACGCTTGGTGCGCATCGAGCCCGAGTTGTCCACCACAATCCCAATGGAAACCGGGATGTCCCGGCGGACAAAAGAGGTGATCTTTTGCGGCTGGCCGTCTTCGTAAACCACAAAGTCGTTCGATTGAAGATTAGTCACCAGATGGCGCTTGTTATCAACCACCGTCGCCGAAAGCGTGACCTCGTTGACGACCTGGCGATAACCAAAAACGCCGCCTGCATCCTTGGTGACTTCGCCGACAGCACCTTCAGAGATCGGCTGATTAGGAGCTTTACCCGGTTGCGTGGCCGGCACATTGCCGGAAGCCGTGGCCGTTCCAGGCTTTGTTGTCTTGTTGGCTGAAGCTGGAGGAGCGGCCGGTCGCGGCACCCAGGCAGGCACGGCCGGGTCATTCGGATCTACGTCCGATGGAAGCGGCGTTGGCTGAACCTGTTGTGTTCCCTGGGCTTGCGCCTGATTTGGCTGGCCCTGCCCCATAAAAGAGGTTGTTACCAGCAGTGAAAAAAGAAGGAGCCCGACTACACGGTTATTGCGACGGTGCATAGTATCCAGCTCTGGCATACACGTTTAGATGCGGCAAACCCTTTGGCGGATTAAGCTTAACCTTAATCTTCCGCCAGTGGCCGTCCTTTACTTTGTTGTTTGGACGATACCCGAGCACATATTGGTTGCGCAGCTCTATTCCAATCTTTGTAGCCACATCGGTCAGTTCGTTGGGATTGGTGATGGTAAACATCCGTCCACCGGTCACCTGCGAAATATCTGTCAGCAAAGCCGGCCCCGCGATCTCCTCCGCCTGGGTGGCTCCGGGAGTAAAGATACCAATGGAATAAATCTGCACATCGGCCTCTTTTACCATGGACTTGATCTCATTTTCCGTATAACGGCTGTGGTTGTCGCCACCGTCAGAGATAATCAGCAAGGCCTTTTTGCTGTTGCGGGCGTCTTTCATCTTGCTGATGCCCATGTAGATCGCGTCCAGCAGCGCGGTACTGCCCTGGGGCACGGTATAAACCAGCTTGCCCTGAATGTCTTCAACTGACTTGGTAAAGTCTGCGCGCAGCATTGGACGGTCATTGAAGGTGATCATGAAAAATTCGTCCAGCGGGTTCGCCGTTTTGAAAAACTCGATGACGGCTTCGCGCGCCTTCATGATCTTGTCATTCATGCTGCCGCTCATATCAAAGATCACGCCCAGGGAGATCGGTGCGTCTTCGGTAGAGAAGGCTTTTACTTCCTGGACTTGACTGCCTTCCAGTACCGAGAAATTCTCTTTGTCCAATCCGGTAACAATCCGGTTCCAGTCATCTGTAACGGTCACATTGACCAGCACCAGGTTCACATCCACCTGAACCGGTTTGGTGTGGTTTTTCAGCTTCGCTTCAGCATTTGCGACCGCAGGATCTTTGGTATCAACAGCTTTCGGGGTGTCGGCATTAGGCCGGGGTTGGATATGGACGTTCACATCCTGAGCGCTGATGTAAATTGTAGAGAAAAGAGAAATGAAAAGCGCCAGGACGCAATATAGTAACGGCGTCCGATACGCCTTAAAAGAGTGCTCGGGGGAACGGCCTGTACCATATCCGCGGCGTTCGAAGCGGGACATATGGAACCTCTTTTTTGAGCCGATGGTATCACAGCCGCGCCGCAGTAACTACAGGGAAGTTGGCCACTACCCCTGCCCCGCCTGTGCAAGCTGCTTCAGAAATTTAGATGTCCTGTATCAACATTATGGTTACCCGCGTGCTTGATAGAATGCAATAGACCCGTTTTGCAATGGCAGAAATCATCCCATTCAGAGCTCTTCGTTATGATCCGCACCAGGTCAAGCTGGAAGACGTACTCACCCAGCCTTATGACAAGATCACCCCGGAAATGCAGGCCCGGTATTACGAGCGCAGCCCTCATAACCTGGTCCGGATTATTCTAGGCAAGCCCGGCGAGACTGATACTGACTCCTTCAACGTCTATACCCGCGCTGCCGAATACCTGCATGACTGGCGATCCGGCGGCTTGCTGAAGCACGATCCTGAGCCGGCCATCTACATCTATTCTCAAACTTTTACCGTCCCAGGAACCCGGGATGTAGCCGAGCGGCGCGGCCTGATTGCTTTGGGACGCCTCCATGACTATGACGAAAGCGTCGTTTTTCGCCACGAACAGACGCTGGCCAAGCCTCGGCAGGACCGTTTGAACCTGCTTCAGGCAACCTCGGCCCATTTTGGCCAGATTTTCATGTTGTACAGCGATCCGAAAAACGAAATCGAGGCGCTGCTGCAGGCCAAAGCTAAAGAAGAACCGGATACCTCTGTTCTGGACGAATATGAGACCCTGCACCGTCTTTGGAAAGTGGATGATCCGGCGCTGATCCGGGCGGTTCAGGAGAAGATGCGCGACAAAAAGCTCTTGATCGCTGATGGTCATCATCGCTATGAGACCGCACTGGCATATCGAAATGAGCAGCGCGCCACAGCCGGCAGTTCAGATAATGCGCCATATGAGTTCGTCATGATGACGCTTATTCCCATGGAAAGCCCGGGCCTCGTCATTCTCCCGACACACCGCATTGTCCATGGGCTTCCCAGTTTTGATCGCGAGCGCATGCTGGAAGAGGCAGGACGGCTCTTTGACATTGACCGCATTGACATTCGCAGCGAGACTCGCAGTGCCACAACCCTGCTGGGTAAAGCCGGCGCACACTGCACCGCATTTGTGGCAGTAACGCGCCAGGGACCTTACCTGATGCGGGCGAAACGCGGCCTGGTCAACGAAGCACTGGAAGGCATCTCTGCACGCCAGCGCGAGTTGGATGTGGTGCAGTTACATCGCATTATGCTGCAGCAGATCCTGGGAATTTCTGAAGAGGCAATCCGCAACCAGGAGCATGTAAAGTATGAACGCGAAGCTTCTGAGGCAATCTCCTGGGTGCGCCAGGGAGCGAACGTGGCTTTCCTGATGAACCCCGCAAAAATCGAGCAGGTGCGTGATATTGCTTTTGCCGGCGAGGTGCTGCCCCAAAAGTCCACCGATTTTTATCCCAAACTGCTGAGCGGCCTGACAATCTATGCGCTGGAGTAATCTTCTGGCCCTGTTGCTTTGCTGCGCGCTCGCAAGCTCCAGTGCTGCGCCGCAGCAACAACTCAACCTTCCCCAGGCGCAACCTTCTCCTTCGCCTGCGATAGCTGAACGCCAGCCGCATGTGCCTGAATTCTTTGTCATGATTGATCCGAGCCATGGCGGCTATGACAAAGGTGCTGACTTTGGCGGCAAATTGCTGGAGAAAGATATAACCCTCAAGCTGGCACGCGAACTCAAGAAGCAATTGGATGATCGCGGCATATCCGCTCGCATGTTGCGCGAGTCTGATGTGGATATTGCTTTGGACCGTCGCGCTGAGATCACCAATGAGCAGCACGCAGGCATTTACATCGCTCTGCATGCGGGCAAACCGGGAAGAGGCGTTCGCGTTTACGTCCCACTGCTGGCGGATGCGCAGCAGCCTGTTGGCCGCCTCCTGCCCTGGGAGAGCGCTCAAGCCGAGGCTCTGAAGCGCAGCAAACTTGTCTCGCAGGTCGTCGTAAGCGAACTCAAAAAGAAGGATTTTTCTGTTTCGACGCTCGGCATCCCCTTGCGGCCACTGAATAACATTGCAGCACCGGCAATCGCTGTTGAGTTAGCTCCCGAAGGGGACTCGGAGTCACTGGAGAATCCGAAACGCCATGCTGCGGTAGCCTCGGCGATTGCCGTTGCAATTGCACAGCTTCGTGAACAAATGGGAGCGCCCCAGTGATTCCACGGCATTTTCAGATCACCATTATTCTGGTGCTGCTGGCAATTCTTGCCAGCGGGCTGGTGATCCTGCGCATCACGCACCAGGAAGAGGCAAAAACGCTCCGCGCCTCTGCGGCGGGGCCGGTTTCACCCGCAATTACCGGAAAGCAGGAGCATATTCAGGTGCTGGTCGCGTACGATGAAGACCAGGCGCTGCGCTGGCGTCCGGCAGATGTCTTTCTCCCGGCTGATCGCGGCCTGCGCGCCAGAGAGGTGCTGCGGACAGTGCTTGCGCAGTATGTACAGAATCCTTCGCCGCATCCACTGGGACAAGGCACTGATATACGCGAGGTTTACTTTATTGGAGCAGACACCCTGATTGTGGATACAACGGCGCAGTTCGCTGATGGTCACCCTTCGGGAATTTTGCTGGAGGAGATGACGCTGGCCTCATTGATTGAAACGCTCACGGCAAACGTCCCGGGTATCAACAAAGTGAAATTTTTGATTGAAGGCAAAGAGCGTGAAACGTTGGCAGGGCATGCTGATCTGATGTCCTTCTACCAGACCGCTGCAATGCATGAAGTTGCCAGGGAGTTTGAATAGCGTGGCGCCGGTGATTGGGGTGTTCGATTCCGGCTTTGGCGGCTTGACTGTTCTGCGCGAGCTGCGCAGCGTTCTTCCATCGGCTGACTACCTTTATTTTGGTGACACGGCCCATCTTCCTTACGGCGCGAAATCCGTTCGGACTGTAGCCAAGTACGCCATTGCCGCTGCAAATTTTCTCGAGCAGCACGGAATCGAGATGCTGGTGGTGGCCTGCAATACGGCTACAGCGCTGGCCTTTGACGATATTCGCGCAGCAGTAAAAGTTCCTGTGATTGGCGTAGTAGAGCCAGGCGCGCAGCGTGCGGCTGCGATCTCGAAATCCAGGAAAGCTGCCGTGATTGCCACTGAAGCCACCGTTTCAAGCCATGCTTACAGGAAGGCGCTGGAGCATCTTGGGCTTGAAGCCACGGAAAAAGCCTGCCCATTGTTTGTGCCATTGGTAGAGGAAGGATGGGTGGAGCACCCGGTTACCGAGCAAGTGGCTCATATATATATAGACGAACTCTTCCGTGATGGTGCAGGCCAGGCAGACGTTCTCTTGCTGGGATGCACGCATTATCCGCTGCTGCGGCCCCTCCTGCGGCGAGTAGCGCCGCCGCAGGTTGAAATTGTGGATTCCGCAGAATCCACGGCTGCCAGAGTCATGGAAGTTTTAAAAAATAATTCGGGTTGCTCACAGCCGGGCACGTTACGCTGTTACGCTACTGACTCAGTAGAAAAATTCAGGCGGTTGGGCGGTAAATTTCTGGGCTGCCCAATTCCACACGTCGAGCTGGTTGACATTGAAAAATAACAAAGACATGTTTTTTCGCTCTGATAATCGCACACCCGAGCAGATGCGCCCGGTCAACATCATTCCGGAGTTCATTCCCACCGCGGAAGGATCGGCGCTGATTGAGGTCGGCAACACGCGGGTGATCTGCACCGCCTCCATTGATGAAACCGTTCCCAGCTTTCTGAAAGGGGCTGGTAAAGGCTGGATCACGGCCGAGTATTCCATGCTTCCCCGCTCCACCCTGACCCGTACACCGCGCGAAGCCAGCCGGGGCCGCCAAAGCGGGCGCACCCATGAAATCCAGCGCCTGATTGGACGCGCCATGCGCGCCGTGGTTGATCTGAAGCAGCTCGGGGAGCGCACTATCACGCTGGATTGCGACGTCATTCAGGCTGATGGCGGCACGCGCACCGCCTCCATCACGGGGGCATTCATTGCACTCGGCCTGGCCATGCAGAAGCTGGTGGAGGCAGGCACGCTTTCCGCCGCGCCCATCCGCGACTTTGTGGCGGCAGTGAGTGTGGGCATTGTGGAAGGAACTGTGCTTCTGGATCTATGCTATGAAGAGGACTCCCAGGCTGAGGTTGATCTCAATTTTGTGATGACCGGCGGGCGCAAGATCGTGGAAGTACAGGCGACGGCGGAGCAACACCCGTTTGATGAGGCTCAATTAAAGAAGATGATGGACTATGCCTCAAAAGGTATTGAGGCATTGATCGCGAAGCAGCGCAGCATTCTGGCGCAGCTGCCCCTCAGGCAGTAAGGGCCTAGAGAGCAAATAACAGCGTCGCCAACATCAGCAATAGCTCTTATTCGATGAAATCTTCATCATCAAAAATATACGGCGCCGTCCGCACAAGCTTGAACCGGACTCGGGTATCGCACTGATCGCATACCGGGAAGAGGTCCTCGCGATGCATCACTGCTTCATGGGCTATGCGGTGCGCGCGATCATGGATGACCTCATAGATTCCAGTCTCAGGGACCGCCTGGCCGGGAAGGTAGATCTTCCCATGTCTGCCGTTGCCGCGGCGGTGGCCATGCTCGCCGCTGTGTCCCCGCAACACGGGACGGCGTAAAGGTTTCAGATTTTGCAGGTTGCGCTTAGGATTCGTTCTCATTTTGTGCGAATTCTATAATCTTGATTTTCTTCGCGCAAGCGCTAAGCATTTCAACAAACAAAATTTAGTACAATAGGTATTCTCTTGCTGACCTTGAGCATCAAAGTTCCTGTTTGCTCGGCATTTCAATAAAGTTTTGAACGGATCTCGCCCGTAACGCTTACGGGCGCAAAATCGTGAGGAGGAACACAGTGAAACTTACTCCTGGAAAACTTGCGGGAATGAAAGCAGTTTCTGATAGCCGCGGCGTAATTGCCGCCGCGGCAATGGACCAGCGCGGATCGCTGCAGAAAGCCCTGGCCAAGGAAAAAGGATCTGACGTCAGCACGTCCATGCTGGAAGAGTTCAAGTCAATCGTGACCGAGGTTCTCACCCCGCATGCCAGCGCGATCTTGCTTGATCCTGAATTTGGATTACCGGCCTCCCGCCGCCGCGCTCGCAACGCTGGCCTGCTGCTGGCGTATGAAAAAACCGGTTATGACAAGACCGGCCCTGGCCGCCTGCCTGATCTGCTGGACAACTGGTCTGTCCGGCGCCTGAAAGAGGCTGGCGCTGACTGCATTAAAGTGTTGCTCTACTACACTCCCTCCGATGGCGAAGCGATCAACGATAAAAAACATGCCTGGGTAGAGCGGATCGGCGACGAATGCCGCGCCAATGACATACCTTTCTTTTTGGAATTTGTCGGCTATGAAGAAGGAATTGACGAAAAGGGGCTGGAGTTCGCCAAAAAGAAGCCGGAAATCGTCATCGGCTCAATGGCTGAATTCACCAAAGACAAATACGGCGTGGACGTCATGAAAGTGGAAGTGCCGGTCAACATGAAGTTTGTTGAAGGCAGCAAGTCATTTGGCGGCCAGAAGGCATACTCCAAGCAGGAAGCAATGGAGCACTTCCGCAAGGCTGCTGCTGTGGCCACCAGGCCGTTTATTTATCTCTCCGCCGGTGTCAGCAATGCCGAATTCAATGAAGGGCTGGCCCTGGCTGCAGAAGCCGGCGTGCATTTCAACGGCGTGCTCTGCGGTCGCGCTACCTGGAAAGATGGAATCCCGATCTATGCCAAGCAGGGCGCTAAGGCCTTTGAACAATGGCTGCAATCTGAAGGCGTAAAAAATATCAGCAACGTGAACACCAGCCTCAAGGCTGCAACCTCGTGGTTTTCCAAATATGAGGTCCCCGAACCGGCAATGGCGGGGCGCTAACGTCAAGAAGTTAGAAGCATAGAGCGGGGCAACCTGGCCCCGCTTTATTTTTGCTACTGAGCAGTTGTAACCAATCTATCTTCTTTAAGTTCCTTAATTCACCGGTAAGCCCTTTCCAAATCCAAATCCTGACCTTGGCGCAAGTTGGCGTAAATCTGCGCATTTAGCCCCTGAAAGATTGAAATGTTTCTTTTGATCAGATCACTACTCCAACAAGAAGCCTTACGGCTTGCGAACCTAAAGACAGGCGCTGATCCGTGCAGAATCTGCAGTGTTGGTATTCCTCCGCGATAAGCACCCTGTCAGCAGTTCTTGAAAGATAAGGAGTAGAACATGCCATTTGAGCCAAACAATTATGTGCTGAAAGGCGGTAACATCACTTTCACATACGCGAAGAATAACTTCCTGGGCGGTCCCTTTGTAACCTACCACGACGGCACCACAGCCCGGGATTACTTTGGCAGCGCGGTCCGCGTGCTGGAAACAGGAATTGGAACACTGGTCACAGTCACCACTCATATGACCATTGATACTGGCGGCACGGAATTCAGCGTTCTGTTGCCGGTGATTGAACTGGCGGATGCCACCAAAACACAAAACTTCTCGACGGATGGCATTGCCACCTACTTCAAAGGCCCTGACTCTTTCCCGCTCACCGGCGTGCGCGAGACCTATGAGTTTATTCCGATGACAGGCGTGGCGCGGTTCCATCGGATTATTCCTTTGAGCGCTGCAGCCGGCGCAGTTGCAAAGGCCAGCTAAAGATCTCGCAGATCAAATGACCACAGGCGCTCTTACCCGTTCATTCCGGGTTTCGAGCGCCTGAATTGCTATCGTGGCAACTCTCGGTAAAAACCCGACTCTAAGGTTTTCTTCTGAAGGGATATTGATGCATGCCGCGTGATTCGCGACGTTACAAAAGAAGAGTAGTCCGACAAAATAGGTTTTCCTGCCTGTTACTGGCGTACTCTTGTCGTTTACTAGTGTGTCTGCGATGATCGCAGTGCATTAGAAATCTGGCTGGTGGTTTCGGGGGAAAACACACGGTCAGAAGGGCTCTTAAAAAAGGCCTCGGTAAACGCCGAGGCCTGTAGTGTTTTTAACGGAATTTTCGAGTGAACTTTAAATTCTGGCCGCGTTCGTCGGCTTCCCTTCTTCTACATATTCCCTTCATCCGCTGACGGCCCATAAATTGATGGCACAGGGATGTCATTCAGCCGCAGGTAAACGCCCAACTGCGCGCGATGATGGATGATATGGTTCAAGAGAAAGGCCCGTACCACGCCGATTCGAGGCAGGCTGAAAACCGTGTGACTGCCGGCAAGTAGCGCCCATGGTTTGGTGAGTTGTGCATCCGTAGCATTTGCTATCAGCTTTCGTGCTGCGGCCACGTTTTTGTCAAACGTTGAGAGAATTTCAGCCCGGGATTTTAGCTCCTCCGTCCGCGGAGCAGTGCTTACATCAAATGAGTCCTGGCCAAAAATTGCTTCAGCCCAGTGCGTGATGGTCGCCAGATGCGTGGCTAATCCGCCCAGCGACATTGATTTTGCGTGCGGCTTATAACTCAGCTTGTCATCGGGAACGCGCTCCAGGGACTTGCGCGTGTTGGCCATCTCGTGGTCGAACTCCGGCAGGATTGCCTGGCTCAATGAATTTGCTCCGGAAAAAGCTTGCGGCTGTGCTGCCATAATTACCTCCTCATCTAAATTGCAAACGTCAGATCAGATGATTACCTGGTTTTGCAGACGCAAAATATTTTACTCGCCTTTGCAAAGCCGCGGCAGGCCCCCTCTCGTATTCCACTGCTGCTTCTGGTACCGTAAGCAGGTTTGGAGGTGTCCTGTGTCCACCGCCGCGCATAGCAGCAAATCGCCACGCCAGCTTTATAACATCGCGAAAAGCCTGGGAGTCTGGGACCCGGCCAGGATTGATCTGACGGAAGACAAAGGCAATTGGCAATTGCTGAATTCTGAGCAACGTGAACAGTTGATTAAAGTATGCGCACTCTTTTATGAAGGCGAGGTCAGCGTCTCTGACACACTGGCGTGGTTTATGTTGGCTATGCCGGACCTGGACCGCCGGATGTTTCTCTCCACCCAGATTTTTGAAGAAGTAAAGCACGCCGAGTTCTTTGAACGCTACTTCCAGGAGGTCTGCGGAAACGTGAATACCGCAGCTTATCTGGTGCCTGAATACAAGGGCGTGCTGCTCGACAAACTGCGGCAGCGTGGAGAGGAGATTGGCCAGGCGCTCACCAGCGGCAATGGCGATCTCGGATTAAAGCTTGTGCTGTTTGGAGCGCATTATATGGGCGTGGTGGAAGGGGTAATGGCGCTCACCGGATATGAGTTCTTCGAAGATCTGCTGGCAAAGACCGGTATGTTTCCCCGCCTGCTGGAAGGCATCAAGCTGATCCGCTCAGATGAAGGCCGGCATCTGGTGCACGGCATGGATTATATTCGCGAGGAGTTGCAGCAGCATCCGGAATATGCAGGACCGGTACGTGAGTTGTTTATGAGCGAAGCTGCTCAGATTCCGCGGCGGACAGATTTTATCTTTACGCCGAATCCGCTGGGGCTGGACCGTGATCGCCTGCAGGCGCTCTCTTATTCACATCATGCCCAGCGCATGCGCGAAGCCGGGTTGGACGCGAATTGATCCCCGGCAATATCGTCGCTTTATTACAGTAATGAAAGGATGCAGGCACAGAACCGGAATGTCTGTGCCGGACGATTGAGCGCTAAATACTCAAGGCAGTCTTCAGCGGGTGTACTGAAACAGGTGATTTGGAAAGCTTTGCAGTCACCGTGCAGTTGCGGCCTTTGGCTTTTGCTTTGTAGAGCGCTTGATCAGCCATACGCATCACTTCAGCTGGGGTGAGATGTTCACCACTGCATGATGCCAGTCCCACGCTCACAGTTACGTTGGTCTCTTTCTTGGCGCCGCGTCCAATGCCGCTCTTGCCGCTTCTCCTGCGATCTTTGCCGCGCACGATAAACACAGACTGCTCGATCACCCGCCGCATTCTATCCAGATAGACAAAAACCTCTTCGGACGGCTTATTCGGAAAAACTACGGCAAACTCTTCCCCGCCGTATCTGTAAGCGCGTCCTCCACCTGTAATGTGAGCTAGCCGTGATGCCACGAGCCGCAGCGCCTCGTCGCCGGCTTCATGGCCGTAGCTATCATTGAATTTTTTGAAATGGTCCACGTCCATCATGGCAATGGTGTAGGAGTCGCCCAACTTGAGCAGGGCTTCATTCAATGCACGACGGCTCGGCAGTTGCGTCAACTCGTCGAGATAAGCCATGGCATAGGAGGTCTCGATCAGGGCGACGATCAGCGCCAGTCCTCCGGCTGCAAAGTACACGCCATCATGGTGCGCGGTATTCGCCGAGCGGAATGCAATGAAAGCTGCTATCAGGCTCCAGAACAAACTGCTCTCTACCGCTTTATAGCGGCGGATCAGCGGAATCATCATGATTGCAGCTGCCAATAGGAATGCCGCCAGCGCAGGCTGTGATAATCCGCTCCAATGCGAGAGTGCCAGAGGAGCGAAGGTCCTGCTGGTTTGAGTTGCTGCTTTGCTAAACGCTGGAATACATAACAGTGCTATCGCGGCGATTTGCCCGGCGATCACTGCCAGACGCCTGCGTCCTACAGGAGAGATAATGCCGCGTTCTTTTAAAAAGGCGAGCGCGAGCAGATTCAGCGGCAACAGAAGCGCAATTGCGTTCGCGGAAATTCTTGCTGAGGCTGGAGACAAATGCGGCAGAATCCATGTAAACGTTATATGCGCCAGTCCTAAAATCAATAGCGCGAAAAATAGCCGGCTGCGACGAAAAAACGCGCTTACCGCCAGCCCAATCCCGAATACCACAATGGGAAAGAACTGAACTGCAGGGGATTTTGAGTTTGAGAGAACGCCTACTCGAATCAGCAGCGCGGAGATCACCAATAATAAGCTGCCAGGAAGAGTGAGCCGGTAAAGGATTTTGAAAATCTTTGCGTTAGCCTTGATCACCTGCCGCCCCCTGATGGCATGCTGCGCACGACTGACGTAAGCTGTTGGCTTTGCAGCCACTTACGTGGCGTTAAAATGTACCCGGTCTCTGCAATATATAAAGTGATGGGAGCAGGCGAACAGATGCCATTGGTGCCTTGACCTATTTCTCTACGGCAATAAACTCTTGGGTATTGCGGCACAAAAAGAGCTTTTATCTTTCAGGAACCTATACATGCACCTGCAAAAAACTAATGCGCCCATGTAGAATGGCCGCACTGACAATCGCACTAAAATTTTTCTTCCGGCATAAACGCCAGTACTGCTGCTTCAGGTATAGATATAAAGCCATTCAAAAAAACTCCGAGGTGATCGCATGAAGTATGCCGCAGAGCTGTTTGGAACATTCGTCCTGGTCTTTGCCGGACTAACCACGGCTGTGATTGCAGGTGGGCAGGTTCACAACGTCGGAGTGGCCATGGCGTTTGGCCTTTCGCTGCTGGCAATGGCCTATGCTCTTGGACCGGTCTCCGGATGCCATATCAATCCGGCCGTGACTCTGGGCATGCTGGTAGCGAGGCGCATGACGGCGAAGGAAGCTGTTGGCTATTGGATCGCGCAGTGCATTGGCGGCATCATCGCTTCCGGTGTCGTGCTCTTTCTGGCGACGCATGCGCCGGGCGGCTCACTGGCCTCTCTGGCCGGCGCAGCCAATGGCTATGCCGACCACTCGCCCGGCAACTACACAATGTGGGCATGCTTTGTCGCTGAAACGTTTCTCACCATGCTGCTGGTCTTCACGGTTCTTGGCGCCACGGACGACCGCGCTCCGGCTGGCTTCGCCGGAATCCCCATCGGGCTCATCCTGACCGTAATCATTCTTGCCGGTATTCCGATCACCAATGGCTCGTTCAACCCCGCGCGCAGTATCGGTCCTGCGGTATGGGTCCGCGGCTGGGCTCTGGATCAGCTCTGGCTGTTCATAGTCGCGCCTCTGTTGGGCGGAATTCTGGCTGCGCGGCTCTATCTTGGAATTCGAGTACCCGGGCCGCTGATCACTGCTCGGCAAGCCGAGCAAGTGTTACCCAGCCAGCAGGCGGAGCGCCGGCAAACGCGGTAAATGTAAGGGATTAAACCCTACTGGCAGCCGCTACAAGCGACCATCTGCGTGGAAACAGCTCCGGTCGCGGAGATTGTGTGTACGGTGTATCCGACCGGGGCTCCCGTCCCGATTGCATAGCTTACGGCGGGCGCCATGCGCAAATCCAGGGTGAAGGAACCGGATGTAGCTGTGAAATTTCGCTGGTTATGCCAGTGTCCCGCAAGCATCTTGTGGATGTTAAGCGCAGTCAGAACGTTAATCTCTTCAGTCCGATATTCGTGATGAATATCGGTGTCATTTGGCACGTTATAAATCGCCCAGTACGGATTAGTGGAAGGATAAGTCACTCCTCCGGACAGGGACTCAGGAAACAGCGGAACGTGCTGAATTGCGATCTCGTTGGAAACTGCTGTCTGGCGTCCCAGCCATGCCAGCATGTTGTCAGACTCGGTTTGCACGATTGACGGCAATGGCAGCACGCTGGCCGGAGTTTTCCCGCTGGTAATGGAATCGAAATTGCCAAGAAGCTGGGAATCAATCACCATAAAAGTAATATTGTTGATCTTGAAGCTGTAGTAATCATTGCCGAAAAATTGCCGGTAAGTGGAAATATCCGTGGTGCGAACGTCATGATTGCCAGGGCAGTAATAGACAACGGCCTTTAAATTCGCGAGCATGTTCTTTGCTGTAGTCCAGTCGCTCGACGTTTCACCAATATCCCCGGTGACAATTACCGCATCCGGCTGCAGGGGCATGGCATTTATCTGGTTCACAATTGCCTGCAGGTGCTGCACGTTATTCGGATGGCTGCTCATCCCTATGTGAGTATCACTGATCTGAACGATTGTTGCCTGGGCAAACGCGATTGGCGAGCATATTAAAAATGCCAGCAGGACCTTCACTGCACGGTGACATAGACGATTGAGTTCCATGATTTGCTCCCTGTCGCTGAATTTGCTGTCATGGCGAACTTGAACCGGTGTTTACCACTTGGAAGGGTTACCGGAAGGGGTCCGCTTAAGGTATTTGTCGTGCTGTTCATGTACTTTGTGCCATCCACCCACAGTTGCAAACTCGTGAGGGTGCCTTGTGGAGGCGTTGCGATCACCGATATTTGAACCGGATTGGTCACAGATGTTTCGTGAAATGGCGAGCAGATATTAAACATTGCAAGCACGGGTGCTGTGCAGGTTTGCGCCGAACTCGCGGTTAGCCCGGCAAGCGCCGTTACTGCGAAAACAACGCCGCGAAATAGTCTCATGTAACCTCCTGAGGTTTGTTCTATGGATACAGCTCAATAAAGCTGCGCTATTCGGTGAGTGGATTATCGATTCTATACAGCAGAGCAATTTGGGCGCGAAGCCGTTTGGCACTGAGCCATTTGGATTCGGTAGAACATTTGCACAAGCGAACGTATTAAGTGGAGTAGGACTAAACTCACATAAAAGCCAAAAGGCGGCCAAAGGCCGCCTTTATGCAGAAAACCTTTAGGACTAGAGAGCGCGAACGTTCTCTGCCTGCCAGCCTTTCTTTCCCTTGGTCACAGTGAATTCAACCGCCTGGCCGTCTTGCAGGCTGCGGTATCCGTCAGACTGAATCGCGGAGAAATGCACGAATACATCTTCCCCGTTTTGACGCGAGATAAAACCAAATCCCTTCGCGGCGTTGAACCACTTAACTGTTCCTTGTTCCATTTTGCTTTTTTCCTGATGTGTTGATTTTTTTGACGCTGGAAAGATTATCTGATATTCGGCAGGTAGCAGAGGCTCTTGCAGAAGATCCAACAATTGCTTTTCTAACGCATCTTTAATGTAGCACAATCAACCTATAAACGCACGTAAATACTTACCCTATATGAATTTCAGTCCTTTCGCATTAAGGCGACGCATTTTAGCCAGCAAACGCCAATAAGCGCCGTTTTTGTTAATTAACTTGACTCAAAACGCACTGAACATAGAATCACTTAAAGGAACCCGGATAAATTGCGCGATTCAGTACCCACTCCGATTGCTGGACCCTACCTGCTTTTCGAGCACCGCAAAGAGGGCCAGGAGAGCTTCTTTTGCGCCTCCTGCCACACGGATTTCCACACTGCGGATCCGGTAAGGGCTTTCCAGCTATTTTCACAGCATGTGCAAAAATGCCCGGGCATCATCGAGTCGTTCCAGGCAGCAGGCGAGCATAATCCGCCATAGGAAAGGTGCACGTCAAATACCGAACTGCTAAGCAAATTAGCGGTAATAACCCTGGCGAGCCTCAACAATCACATCACCGACAGTTTTTCTGGCTTCCGGCGCCAACTTCACCTTGATGGAGCAGTACTTCCCTTTTGGCTTCTGCGCCGAGGGATGGTAGCCCAGGCTGTAACGCATCCGCAGATCGTCTATCAGCGCCGCAAGCTTTTCGTTGAGCTCTTTCTTCTTGTACTCAATCACCTGCCCGCCAGTGGCTGCGGCGTACTTGTAAACCTCGCCCGGAGGGTGCAGCATGCGCGCGGCTGGATGGGTCATCAACCGCTGCTCTCCATCAACGGACTGATCACTCTGCTTCACCAGAGAGCACACCACTGTTTCAGTGCGCAGAAGCTCATCCAGAGCCTCTTTTTGCGAGTGCGGCATGGCTCCTTTCAGGCTTCTGCGATAGCGCAACGGAATTTCAGCTTCTGACGGAATATTGGGCACATCATCGGTCAGCCAGACAATCACGCGACGGCTCGCAGCATTTCCTGATTTCGTTAGCTGCTCAGCAGCGCGATAAATGCCCTCATTAAAAAATGCGGCCTCATCACTTTCCATCCGGCTGGCCTTCTCGATTGCGGCAACAGCCAGGGCGCGATCAGTTGTAGGCTCCTGTAACACCTGCGTTGAAGCGGCATAAACCATCACGGTTACTTCATCTTCAGGCTTGAGATGCTGTAAGGCCTGCATTGCGCCTTCCGCCAGCGATTTCAGAACCGGGCGCACACTGTCAGTAAGATCAAACAAGAGCACGACGGAAAGCGGGAGCTTGTCCTGGCTGAACGAGCTGATCTTCTGGGGAATGTCGTCTTCGAAGAGGCGAAAATCTTCTTGCTTCAGTGCTGGAGTAACGTGCCTGGTCTTTTTATTCAGCACCTGCGCATCTACCTGGACCACATGCACCTCCAAACGGAAAACAGGCGGAGCCGGCTGAGGCGACTGAGCGTGTGAAATTGAGGCTAACAGCCCAGCAAGCAAGATGATAGGGATTCTGGTTGCCATGATTTATCAAGATAGGATGATCAGCGCGGCAAGTCCAGTTCTTTGCCAAAAGCCGAATCTTCTCTTATTTTGAAGACGCCACATTGTGCCAAAAGCAGGATGACATGAAAAAGCGTTTTGATCCGTGGTCCACCTTGGTGATTATTCTTACTCTGGTCTTGTTCGTGATCGCCCTCTTTATCAAGGGCTTGACTCATGACATGCTTCTGGAAGGCGCGGTCTTTCTGGTTTCACTAAAGCTGATTCTGATGAGCCATAAGAATAAAGTTATTGCAGAAGAAACCGAAGAGCGGCTGGAGCAGATTTATGCTCTGCTGCGGCAGGACCGAATATGAGTTTCGGATTAAGACCTACGCTCCTCCGGCGGCTTCACGTGCCGGAAGGCGCGCCAAAGCAGCCCGTCATAAATGATCTTCAATCCTCCGCCGAGCAGCAATGGCGCGGAAAATGTAACCTGCTGCATGAAGACACCCGCCACTGAAGATGCGGTAGCCCATGCCATGTTGCGCGTGAGATTCGTCACTCCCGCTGCAAAGGTACGCTCCTCCGGCCGCACGACGGCGGCAACATAGGATTGGCGCGTGGGAACGTCCATTTCAACCAACGATTCGCGCAGCAGAAACAGGAGCACAGCCCATCGCGCTGAAGGCATGAAGGCGGCAGCAATCAGGAAAATGCTGGAAGGAAGATGGGTGAAAACCATGGTCCTGATAAGCCCAATCCGTTTTGCCAGCCATGCCGCACCCAGATGAGAGAGCGCATTCAGGATATGCACGGTAAAAAATAACAGCGCCAACTTGCTCTCAGAGAGACCAAAGCGCCGGAAGAACCAGTAAGAGACAAGAGCATCACTGAGGAACCCTCCACCTAAGGAATCGAGAGCAAACAGGCTGGAGAGCCGGATAACCGTGGACTTCGCTTCTGGAGAAACTCTTGCTCCGGACTTGCCCGGCAGATTGATGCGTTGGACTTCTACATCCCGCGAAAGCAAGAGGTACACCAGAGCGCTTATTAAATGCAGGGCAGCATAGCCAATAAAGAGGAAGCGGTATCCGGTGGCAAGATCCACGCCCCAAATTCGCTGCGCCATCAGCGGAATGCCAGCCGCCAACGCGCCAAGGGCGCCGCTGGCATCAAGCACCAAACTATACCAGGCAAGCGCCCATGTGCGCTTCTCATCGGCCACTAATCCGGGAATCATCGCCTGTTCCAGCGCAAATGATGGGCTTCTGTCTGAGCCCATGCCGTTGATCATCCCAACAAAGGCCAGGACTAGAAGCGCAGGAAGACTGAGATTGAAGATCAGCGGGAGTGCGCCGACCGTGCTGAGAAGTGAAAGCGTGAAGAGCGTGCGCCTGCGGCCGAGGTGGTCAGCCTTAACGGTGATGAAAATCGTTCCTACGGCCGCACCGGCCAAGCCGGCTGCAATGACAAGTCCGATATCAGTTGCGGAGAAGCCTTTGCGCGAAAGATAGACGCCAAGAACAACGCCAAGGAACCCAATATCAAATGACCGCAGCCATGCGGCAAAATAGATGAGCGAGAGATTGCGAATGGAAAGGCGTTGCATGAGCAGCGGCAAAGCTCGATTGTAATTGTTACGCTAGCCGATCACTATCGCACTGCTCCTACATTATGTCCGCCCGGTACCAGCCACATAACAGCCCCCAGCGCGGTAAGCACAGCCAGAAAATATACGGCGATCTCATTGCTCGGCTCTTCTGCAGAATCGCGGGTGAAAAGCCGCCACAAACAACCTGCTGCAACCAGATAGAAGACGCCTTCTCCAAGCGCGTATCCCAGGGCAACACTCACGATCAGAATCACGGCACGTTGGAATTTGTTTAGCGCATAAGCGGCACTGCCGCCATCAAGCACCCAAACCGGCGCCAGGTTGAGGATGTTCAACCACGCACCCGTCCGTGCCAGAGCAGCCCAGAGTGGATTGTGCGTTTCATACCAAACGAGACCGCAAATTGCGCTGGAGAGAAATCCGGCGAGCGGGCCAGCCAGGCTGACGGCGGCACGCGTGGCCAAAGTAACTCCCATCGCCCGCCAGCGTACATAGGCGCCAAAGCCGGGAAGAAAAACTGGCATGTCAGCGGGAAGGCCGCGGCGCTTCACGTCAATAAAGTGGCCCATTTCATGAATAAATATCAGCAAGGCAAATCCGATTCCGAATTTCGGTCCCCAGGCTGCCCAATACACTCCGATGAATGCCGCAAAACTGAAAAGGAACTTAAATTTAAAGAGGAAAAGGAAAACGGTCTTCAACTTGGCGAGCAGCAGCGCGATTGGCGCCAGCGGGCCGAGCCATCGTGTCCATTTTGGTTTTGGTTTGGGGCCGGAAGCCTGTTGCACCATTTGCGCCGGGATCGCCCTTGTTTCCAGCTCCTGCACATGCTGGCGGATCCATTCCGCATGCTGCGACTGCGGCGGGAGAAGAGGCAGACAATTCAGCCAGCATTGACGCGCCTGCTGATAATCTCCATGGGCCTCAAGCGCCCGCGCGTGCGCTGCCCACTGTTCCATTTCATCTGCACGAACCAGCGTGTGACACTGTGCACATTCCAGCGCTCCCGGAGAAAGCGGCTGGGCACAGCGAGAACACTTCTGGACCATCTCTGAGGTATAAGAAGACACCTGATTGAAAATGATCTCCTAAAGGCATGATCTCATATCTTTGTGCGCAATCACTCCAGCTCAGTGCTGATGGTGTACTCTCCGGCGGACATGTCCCAGCTAATGCGGAGCACATTTGGCTTGCAGCAAACCTGGCAGTCTTCAACGTAACTCTGGCGCGTGCCTGCAGACGAATCGACCTGCGTCTCATTCCATTCACCACAGCCCGCGCACTGGAAGCCAGAAAGCATGAGCTAATCGTAAACGAAAGATAGTTATCGCCATCACAAAAGCCTGCTAAGGACACTCAATTCGCAAACGAATGCAGACCCTAGTCCATTCCTATCGTAAACAAATGCGGCCAGCCAAGGTGGCTGACCGCAAAATCTTACATA
Source organism: uncultured Acidobacteriaceae bacterium (assembly GCA_964541925.1). GTDB lineage: Bacteria > Acidobacteriota > Terriglobia > Terriglobales > Acidobacteriaceae > Angelobacter. The sequence continues at coordinate 37,614 of CAZISB010000024.1, forward strand.
GACGAAGTTACACGTGCATCGAGGTTAAACGTGGGCTGCAACTGCGGCGCTGCTGGCTTCCAATTGAACGTCCGCTGCTACATGTGCTGTGGCTGCAAAGAAGCGACGATAGGAAACGAAAATCCCAATCATCACCGGCATTACAGCGATCGGCACCAGCCACCGGACATCCTGCCCGACGGCCAACACCAAGCTTGCTACGCCGGCGCTCGCCACCAGGTACGGGAACGAAAGCTGGACCATCTCAGCCCATGTCCGCAACAGGTTTACGGTTTCAGTCAGTGCAATGACTATCGCAACTGCCATGGTATTCACCAGAAAATAGCCGGCTGCAGCAATCGCCAGCCGCAAGGCTGGAGTTGAAATCGCAGATGCTACTTCTGGCGACGAATAGATCCATTGCGTTGCACCTACGGCTAAGGTCAGAGCACAGCAGTTGAATGTGATCTGGACCACGTTAAACTTTTTGCCTTGGCGAGGCAGGCACTGGGCAAACGTGCTGACAAAAGCCACTGTCAGGGCTTCTGCCGTTCCTGTTAGCGCTGCCGCCAGCAGAATGAATGGCAGATTGACTGACATCACTCCGGTAAGGCCGGGTAACTTGACCTTGAGCCGCGCTGCCACCGTCGCCAGCACCAGCAACGCAACAAAGCGCACTGAGGGTAGCGAGTGTACGTTGGCAATCGCATCTCCTAAGAGCAGGAAGCCGGAGACGATGACCAATGCCAAGAAGATTCGTGCTGATAAAGACTTCGGCATTTTATTTCTCTCCGTCCTCTCCATCGCTCAGGCCCGTGATTGAATTGGCTCCCCAAACGACTGATTGTCCCCAGATAATGCTATTCGCGCTTACAGTAGAGTCACCCCAGACAATAGAGTCACCCCAGATAATGGAGTCACTCACCATGGCGCTGCTGCCCCAAACAATCGAATTGCTCCAGACAATCGAGCTTCCCCAGGTGATGCTGCTTCCCCAGGTAATCGATTGGCTGTTTACGAACCCGTATTTGCCTGTGGCGGTATTGCGATACGCGATCGGAGAAGCTGCTCCGCCATTCGCTACGTCAGTGCTTCTCAGCGCGCCATAAACATCCAGATAGCCGGCGCCGATCGTGAACACGTCATACTGCGACAAATAACCAAAGCCCCATGGATCGTAGCCCCAGCTGTTGACCGGATAGCCTTTCCATGCGGTCTTCATCATGCGGGCCTTGATGATGTCAGGCGTCAGAGTGGGATCTTTCTGGACCATCAGAGCCGCAGCGCCGGCAACAATCGGAGTTGCCATGCTGGTGCCGCTCAGCCGCAGATATTTCCCCGGTGTTCCCGTCGTGCAGCTGTACCAAGTACAGGTCGTGATGGGAGAAACCACCAGGCTCGAGTTTTGCGTCACAATGGTGCTTCCAGGAGCTTCCAGAGAAACAATGCGGTTTCCCGGAGCAACCAGGTCCGGCTTCACCACGTGGTCCAGCAGCGTCGGTCCTTTCGAGCTGTAGCTGGCAACCGTATCGTCCAGGCGGCTGGGTGTGCCATTTGTCTTGGTGGCTCCCACGGTAATCACGTTCGGATCATTCGCGGGTGCGTTGATCGTGGCATAACCTTGCGTGCTGTAAGTATTGTCACGGCCGGAGTTGCCCGCTGCCACCACCACAACGATTCCCGCTTTCCATGCCGATTCAACCGCCTGGCACACGGGATCAAGTGTGTAAGACTCAAAAACCGAGCGTCCCAACGAGAGATTGATCACGCGGATGTTGTAGGTGTCCTTAAGCTGTACCGCGCGCTGGATCGCCGCAATCACCTGGCTGTCTGCGCCGGAACCGCTCGCGTCAAGCACGCGCAGGTTGATGATGTTGGCATTGGGCGCAATGCCAATGTACTGCGTCGGATATCCGCTCTGCGAATCATGGCCGTTTCCAGCCAAAATGCCGGCCACATGCGTGCCATGGCCATATGCGTCATTCGTGCTCGGATCGCCGGGGATGAAGCTCTCGCTGTAAACGATGCGCGAACCAAGGACGCTCGATTGCTGCAGGTCGTCATGGTTGTAAACGCCGCTATCAATCACCGCGATCCCCACGCCTGTCCCATCCAGTCCATACTGCTGGCGGGCAACGTCATCCATCACGGCCGGAATATCGTCATCCGATGCAACTTTGTTCGGACGGTCCGGGCTCACGTAAGCCACGTCAGGATGTTTCTCCAGCCAGACCAGCGCTTTTACCGGAATGCGGAAAGCTGCGCCGTTAATCTGCTCCAGTGAGAATTTGGCCTTGCCGCCAACCTCAGCCAATTGCTGGAAATGCCGTGCCTGCGGCGTCTGGTTGAACTGGATGATCACATCTACGGTCCCGTCAGAATTCACGGTAAAACCGTTAAAGTCAGCAGCGATTTTTGGGCTCTTGGGGAAATCAGCCTGTGTAAGCTTTTTCCCTGCCGCATGCGCCGAAGCTGCACTAAAAACCAGGGCTGTTGCCAGCAGAAGATGGAAAAGCCAGGGCCTTCTTGCTCGCTGCCTGGGTGCAAATTGTTCTTTAGCTGTTGTCATAGGAACTCCGGAAGTTTTTTCTCGTTCGCCCTTCTGTATGCGTGGCTTATGAACCCCAAACCGCCGAAGCCATTACGCTTACTGCATTCTTGACTGCTGTTGACATCAGGCTGTTCCCCGCAATCACCGCCAGGGCCGAACCAAGAGCGATTACCACTACCTTTTTGAGAGACATACGATCCTCCACTTCTCTCTATTGCAATCCCCCGGCCAGAGTAGTACAAACGTAAGCGAATGATTTAATTGGGCTTAGCGTTAAGCAGAAACGCGCCCTGCTGTGACAAAGCAGACAAGCTGCGACAGGGGCGTCACAGGCCCGCGCGATCTTCCGGCAGTTACCAGCCATGAGCTGCAGCGGCTATTGAGCTAAGTTGTCAAAGAACGTCTTTTACTATCCCGCCTGGGCGGTCCAGTTGTTACCTGCAATCCGGGTATTCTGGCACTGCAAGTTTGCTTTCTAGTTAACTGTCCAGCATCCCCCTACCCCCTCCCCTTTCATCCCAACCATCCCAATTTGGCGTAGCTTTAACCCAACTACCACAGGGATCCCCTGGGATGCATCTGTTTCACACTCGACCTACATTTTTACTAATTGAGTAATAGGAGGTAACGCATACTAGCGCAACTCGATGCACGAATCAATAGCGAAAGAGTAAACAGCTGTCCCTTTTTTGCGCCTGCCAATCTAGCCTTGAAATACGCCCGCTTCCCTTCCAGAGGCCATCCCGAGCGGAGCACACCAGGGCACGCTCGTCTCTCATGCTCTTGCCGCGAACGCGAGGGATCGGCTCCGCTGCTTTTAAGGATCACGATTGAAGTGGGAACTTAAATGGCGTCACTGCAGGAACCGCCTGCAAAACTGCTCGCACCACCGCAGTCGTGCACGCAGTTTAACTGCTAAAGCGTTAATAAAAGCTTAAAACCGTAACGCCTCTTCTATCTCTACCTGCGTCGGTATGGTAGGAAGTGCCGCAATCAGCTTTTTCGTGAACTCATGCTGTGGGCTAAAGAAGATGGCCTGCGGACGATTGCACTCCACGATCGTGCCTTCATGAATCAGCGCAATGCGGTGGCACAATCCATAAGCAGACAGCAGGTCGTGCGAGATAAACAGCAAGCTCATTCCCAGCCGGCGGTTCAGCTCGCCAAACAAAGCCAGGATCTCAGCCTGGGTAACGGCATCAAGCGCGCTCGTGGGCTCATCCGCAATCAGCAGAGCCGGCCTGTGCAGAATCGCCATGGCGATGAGCACACGCTGCGCCTGCCCTACGCTGATCTCTGATGGGTAGCGCCGCAGAAATTCTTCCGTTGCCGGAAGGCTTGCATCCAGCAGCGCGCGAAAAATGGCTTCATCCATGCGCAGCCGGCCGCCTGAACCATGCAGCTTCCAGGCCTCTTCCAGCTGTGTGCCCAGCCGAAGAGCTGGATTCAGTGACGACATTGGGCTCTGCGGCACAAAGGCAATTTCTTTCCCGCGAAGCTTGCGCCATTCTTTTTCTGTGAGCGTCAGCAGCTCATGGCCGTTCCAGCGGATGGAACCTTCGGCCTTGCCGCCTTTCAAATTCAGCAGGCCAAGAATCGCCAGCGCCAAAGAGCTTTTTCCACACCCGCTGTGCCCAACCAAACCCAGAATCTCTCCCGGCTGCAGATCAAGACGCAAGTCGTCCAGCACGGGGGGCTTGGCCTTGTAGCTGATCGTTAACCGGAGTGAGATAAGGTCCATAAGTTTTTAGCGGGCCTGCGCCTGAGTTGAAAGGTCCACCCTCAACGTATCTACGCTCCAAAACGTCTGTGGCCGAAACGCGCTGGGCTGAGCATTCTTCACCGCCGGCGAAATGGCTACCAGCGCATCTTTGTTGATCAGGTAAATGAACGGCTCCTGCTCCCAGACGATCTGTTGCACGCGGTCCCAGTACTGCTTGCGCTTGTGTTCGTCGCCGGAGCTGGCCTGCGCCTTCATCAACTTGTCAATCTCGGCTTCCCACGCCGTTGCCGGAGACTTCTGCCGCGGATTCCACTGGTGATTGTCAGACGTGCTGAGCCACACCGCCATCTGCCCATTCGGATCCAGGTCCACATTCTGGAAGCCCAGAATGCAGGCTTCGTAATTGAAACTCTGCGTCATGCGCTCCAGCAGCGAATTGAAGTCCAGTGTGACTACATTCACCTTGATCCCGATCTTTTTCAGGTCCTGCTGGATCATCGTCGCCATGCCTTCTCGCGCGCGATTGCCGGCATTGGTCACAATGGAAAATTCCACGGCGTTGCCGCTCTTATCACGCAGCGTATCGCCCTGAAGCTTGAATCCATCCTGCTGTAAGCGATGTAGCGCACTATTGGTGTCATACGGATGCGGCTTGAGATTGCTGTTGAACCACGCAGTGTTGCTGGGCGAAACCACGCCGACTGCCGGCACTGCGTGTCCGCGGAAAACAATGCGCGTAAGGTCCGCGCGATTGATAGCCTCTGAAATCGCGCGACGGAAATTTGTGGAGGCAAACCAGGCTTTCTTGTAATCCGGAATCGGCGCAGTGGGGACCTGATTGAACCAGAGCTGCTCGGTATCCGTAGAAGGGCCGGCATCGCGCACCGAAACGTTGTCAGCAGTGAGCTTTTCAAAGATCGCCGGCGTCACCGTGTTGATCAGGTGGACTTCCCCGCGCTTGTAGCGCATGGCCTCAATTTCAGGGTTTTGCTCAATTTCGAGCCGCACGGAATCAAGATACGGAAGCTGCTTCCCTGCTGAATCTTTCTTCCAGTAATTAGGATTGCGCTTCAGCAGAATGTAGGAACCGGCCTTGCGCTCCGCCACAAAGAATGGCCCAAGCGCTGCCATCTCTTTCTGCGACGACTTCGAAGATAAAATCGCGACCGTGTCAAACAGGTTCACCAGGTTTGCCACAGGTGCAGGAAAATTGATCTCAACCACATTGGGCGAAATCACCTGCGCAGTGACTTTGCCTTCGCCGGAGCGGAACGCGTCGCCCGTTGAAGAATGCAGCGCCGGGTCCATGAGCTGCTGCATGGTATAGGCCACGTCTGCGGCGGAAAATGGAGTGCCGTCAGAATACTTGAGGCCTTCACGCAGTTTGAAGCGGATGCGCTTGCCGCCTTCAGAAACTTTCCATTCGCTGGCCAGCTCAGGCTGGGCCTTCAGCGTAAGGCGGTTTACCCGCACCAGCACGCCGCCGGTGAGATAGCGAATCGCCTCGGAAGCATCGTCTTCCACCAGCAGTGGATTGAACGTCTTAGGTTCAGCACGCAGGCAAAAGCGCAGCTCTCCCCCGCCCTGGGCAATAGCAGTTATGGAACCCAGCAGCAGAATCGCCGACACGACGGTGGAAGAGCGGCCCTTTAGGGCCGCGTAAATTGCATTTAACACCCGGGCTTCAGCCCCTGGTTGCAGGCGCTTCATGCGCGAACCTCCTGTTTGTTGAGCAGTACCTGGAAGGAGCTGATTACCACTATAAGTACCGCAAGTGGAAGCAGCCGCCAAGGTTCCGGACGTAACGTCACTGACTCCTGCAGTTCACGCAGCAAGCTGCCAAGGGATGGCAGGGGCTCTGATACCCCCAGCCCTAAGGCGCCCAGATTGGCCTCAGCAATAATGAAAACCGGAACGGAAATCCAGAACTGCGCTAATAACGCGCCGCGCAAGTTTGGCAGCAGGTGCAGCCGAATCAATTTCCAGCCGGAAAAACCGGCGGCGCGGGCCATCCAGATAAATTCTGATTTCATGAGCTCTTTAGCCCCGGAGCAGATCACTCGTGCCGATGCCGCCCATCCCAGCAATCCAAGCAGGGCAAAAGTCACGGCGACCGAGGCCTGCGGAGAGATATTCAGCGGCAAAACGGCACGCACGGTAATAAGCAAAAAGAGCCACGGCACGGACAGAAAGAAATCAATCAGCAGCTTTGAGCAGCGCTCCACCCAGCCGCCGAAATAGCCGGCAATCCCACCAACCAGCCCGGCCAGTACGGTTGTGAGCAGTGCCGCCAGTGGCGCCAGCGTAAGCGAGACGCGCATGCCGTATAAGAGGCGCGCCCAGCGGTCGCGGCCTAAATCGTCAGTCCCCAGCGGATGATGGGCTGAAGGGCCGGCCTGCGGCAGCTCGCGAAATTGCTGCTCGTATCCTGCAGGCGCAATATAGTTCGTGAAGATGACGAGGCACGCCGTAACCAGCAACACCGCAACCGCAACCATGCGTATCCTCTTCATGCGGCGCTCCGGGTGAAGCCGCGCTGGGCTGCGTCGGAGATTAGCGTCGCGCAGACGGTGGCAAACGTAACAATCATGGTCAGGTTCACCAGCAGCGGCAGATCGCGCGACTGCGCCGCCTGCCAGGCAAGCTGTCCAATTCCCGGAACATCGCTGACCACCTCAATCGGCAGCAGCACGCCAATGCCTATGCTGATGGAAACCCCCATAAGCGCAATTAACTGCGGCAATGCAATGGGAGCCACATGCCAGGCCAGCACGCGCAGCGGCCCAGCGCCTTTAGCGCGGGCCGTAAGCACATGCGGCATCTCCGAGCTTTGTTGCAGCAGATTTTCCGTATAGCGATAAATCTTGGGAAAAATCAGCAGCGCCGCGGCAAATCCCGGCGGTAAGCGCAAGAGCAGGAAAATCAGAGCAAGGGCCGCAGCCGGCGTCGAAATGAATGTTCCGCTTAGCCCGTTCGTCAGGAATTTGAGCGCCGGCCAGCGCAGCGTCTGCGCAGCAACAGCCAATGTCAGCCCAACCAGCCATCCCACGCCAAGCGCAAAAGCTAAATTCAACAATGTTACTGGCAGCCGTTCACGCAGAAGATCTTTCACCGGCTGGTTCAGAGAACGCGAGGTTCCAAGATCGCCCTTGAAAAGTGAGCCGAGATAGCTGAGATAAAAACGAGGAATATTCGCATCCGCCAAATGCGCCTGCCGAATTGCCTGAATACTCTCAGCGGAAAGACCGGAATTAAGTTCCTGATCGTCTGAATTGAAGCCGGGCGCAATGCGCATGAGCATAGCTCCGGCAAAGCTGGCCAGGAGCATGAGCAGCAGCAGACGCAGCAGGGCCCGACCCGCAAAGCGAAGCATTATCCAGCCACCGCGTCGCGAACGCCGTTGCCATGCCGTACGTCGGTAAGCGAGTTAAAGACCTTCAAAACTTTGTGGTGTTCCTGCTTCTGTATGTACATTCTGCGGTCGGCTTCAGCCAGCAGCTTTTCGGCGTCCACGCCGTCCTCGGGATAAATGGCGCAACCCACGCTCAGTGAGAGCCATTCAACATCGCAAATTTCTCGTCCTGCGGCATTGGCCAGCTCGCTCAGGCAGATTCCACGCGCCTCAGCCGCCGACGCGCTCAGCCCCGGCGCAACGATCACAAATTCATCGCCGCCCATTCTTGCCACGTAGTCATATTCTCGGCAGGATCCCTGCAAAGTTTCAGAAAAATGCCGCAAAATCCTATTACCTTCAAGATGGCCGAAGCGATCATTGATCTTCTTGAACCCATCCAGGTCGCAAACCATCACCGTTAGCGATGTCTGCAGCCGCTTGCAGCGGGCCAGTTCGCGGTCCAAATGCAGGAACAGTGAGCGCGCATTCGGCAGCTCCGTCAGATAGTCGGTCGTCGCTGAGCTTTCGGCCTCCTGGAACGCCAGCGCATTTTCTACTGACAATGCCACCTTCGAGCTGATCGCCAGCAGAATGCGCAGATGGTCTGACGTATAAGCATCCTGGTCTGAGTGGTAGAGCGTCAGCACGCCAACCACGCCCTGCAAACCTTCAAGTGGAACTGAAATTGCCGACTGTAAAGCGCTGAAACGATTGGGATCACTCACATAACCATGCTCAACCGACGGGTTCCCATTCAGCATCGGCTTCCTATTCTGTGCCACCCATCCAGATAATCCTTCGCCCAGCGGAATGCGCAGCGAAGCAAACAAGCGGAAGTTATCGCCGCTCACATACTCGGGCAGCAGCTCATTGCCGCGCACGATATACGTCGCAATCGCGTCATAGGGCACCAGACGCTTCAAGCGGCCGCTCAATACTGAAAGCGTCTCGCTCAAACTCAGCGAATTACCCAGATCCTGCGTTAGCTCAAATAAAGCCTGTGCCTCTTGCCGGGCCGCCGCAATGGATGACAGGAATGCAGCCTGGCCTACCGGCTCACTCTTGTTATCGATGGCAAAGCCGTTGGCCGGCGCCTTGCCGCGCTCGACCTTCAAATTGGTAGAAAGTTTCTGCCGGTCCTGCAAGCCTGATTGCAGCTTCACCATCGCTTCAAGCTCTACGTAATTCTGCCTGAGTAGGTTGACCACCTTGGGATCGTAAGCTTTGCCGGCCTGCTCAGCGAGCCAATTCATGGCATCGTCGAGCGGCAGGGCCTTCCGATATTGACGGTCCGTTGCCAGCGCATCCAGGCAATCCACAGCAGAAAGAATGCGCGCTCCAATAGGAATCTCTTCGCCTTTCAAGCCATCCGGATAGCCGCTGCCATCCCAGCGCTCATGGTGCGCCCGCACAATCGGCACCACCGGATACGGGAAGTGCACGCGCTCCAGAATCTCCGCGCCCACAATCGGGTGAATCTTCATCTTTTCGAACTCTTCAGGAGTGAGCCGCCCAGGCTTGGAAATAATGTGCTCCGGTACTGCCAGCTTGCCGATGTCATGCAGCAATGCAGCTGCGCGCAACGCTTCAATATCTTCCTTCGGAAGATCGAGTTTTTTTGCCAGCTCTACCGCATAAACCCGCACACGCTCCAGATGATCGTGCGTGGTCTGGTCTTTGGCTTCAATCGCCAGCGCCAGCGCCTCAATGGTGCGCATATGCAATGAAGCCATCTCGGTTACGTGATTTTTTTCGTTCTCCAGCTTGCTGAGATAGAGCCGGTAAGAGCGATAGATCACGAACATTGCCGGCAATGCCAGCAACGTGGGCTGCCATCCTGCGCGCTGGTTTACCCATCCGAAGAATGCGGCTACAGCGCCGCCGGCCAGATAATAAGGAAGCGACCAGAAATAGCAGTCAGTCCAGATTTTCTGCAGGCTCTTGTGTTCTGTGAGCGAGATGATTGCCGCAACCGGCAGAGTGTTAAAGATGAAATAGACTCCCGCTGCCAGCATCAGCAGCAGCGAGGCATTCACATGCAAACGTGTATTAAGAGGACCGTGATACGTAAAATAGGCTGCCCAAATCGCAACCGCAGCGCTGGAGACATTGAACGCCACCTGCACCATCTTGGGCCAGCGCCGTTTTAGAAAAAGACATTGTGCCAGGATCGCGGAGCAGCCCAGGATCAGCGTTTCACTGAAATTCAGCTCGGCAATTCCAATCAATATAAAAAGGAAATTTACGGAGATGGTGCCGGTAATCTCTGGCAACTCCACCTTCAGGCGTGAGGCCAGCAATGCGGTAAGCAGGTAGGCAGCCGCCTTGGCAGGATCATCCACTTTCCATGCCAATCCGCCATAAATAGCGGTGGCAAGACCTGCCAGACAGACAGTAAAGATTAGCAACCGCGCCTGCTTGGACATACCTTTTGTACTGCCCTCCGTCTCAATTACCTAGGCAAGTGCCGGGCCAAAAGGCTCTATATACCGCAACCACTTTGTTATCTGTTGCTTATGCTCAGACTGCGGTAATTTTTCTAAGTCGAATAACCTGATTGCCTGCGACACATTTGTCACATCCTTCATCCTCGCGCTGCGCCAACTTGACACATTCTGCTGCAGCACGCCTGCAAAGGAGTGCACCCTAACTTGAAGGGGAGTGTAACCCCGTTTTGCAGCGGCCAAGCTTTAGGTTGAGAACTTTAGTAATAGAGAACCATCTCTTACTGATTGCTCCTTGTGACGAAGTTGTCCCATGATTGGCACATCGTAAGTGCGCATAGCGCTCGGTAGAAGCGCAGCGTATTAAGGAGAAAGTAGCTTGTCCACAATGGTCCACAATACGTGCGACCTGCCTCAGGTTGTTCGAAGTGATGCCCTCAAGCGAATCATGAAGCTGGTGGAGCAGGTTGCCGGTCATCCCGCGGCCGTGCTGATCATGGGTGAAACCGGCACCGGCAAGGAGATGATTGCGCGCTCCATCCACAGCCATTCACTGCGCTGCAATAAGCCCCTCATTGACGTAAACTGCGCCGCGATTCCTGAGCACCTGATTGAAAGCGAACTCTTCGGCTACGAAAAGGGCGCGTTCAGCGGCGCCGACGCGCAGAAGATCGGCTACTTTGAAATGGCCGATGGCGGCACGCTCTTTCTCGATGAAATCGGCGACCTCGATCCGCGCCTTCAGGTGAAGCTGCTGCGCGTGCTTGATGGCGCTCCTTACTATCGTCTTGGCGGCAGCAAAAAAGTCAGCGTTGACGTGCGCGTGGTGGCCGCCACTAACCAGAATCTGGAAGAGCTGGTTCGCGCCGGACGCTTCCGCAATGATCTTTATCATCGCCTCGCAGAATTCAGGCTGGAGGTTCCTCCGCTGCGTGAGCGTCCTGAAGACCTTCTCGGCATCGCCGAACTGCTTCTGCATCAGCACTATCCGTCATCGCGTTTTTCGCGTGACGCCGTGACCGCTCTGCTCTCTTATGAATGGCTCGGCAACGTGCGCGAGCTGCGGAACACGATTTTTCGCGCGGTAATGCTGGCCCACAACCCTGAAGTTGAAATCACCGCCGAGGACCTCAAGCTGAATAAGACACAGCCTTCGGCCAGCATCAAAGCTCCGCTCAGCCAGGATCTTGACCAGCTGGAAAAGCAGATTATTTTTGACGCGCTGGAGCGCTGCGGCGGAAATCAGGGCAAAGCCGCAGAATCGCTGGGCATCTCGCGCCGCACTCTGCTGCGGAAGCTCAAGGTCTATCGCGAAGCCGAAGCAGGAGTCGAGGTAGGCGCTCTCGGTCATGAGCAACAGCGCTACTATCGCAAGCAGCTCAGCATGCCCATTCGCGTGAAAGCTGGCGATAAATGGATGGAAGCCATCCTGATGAACATCAGCATCGGCGGCGCAGCAGTCTCGATTGATAAAATCCTGAGCCAGGATACTCCGCTGACCCTGAACCTCACCATTCCTGAAACTGACGTTGCCATTGAACTCCCCGGCCGCATTGCCTGGGCCAACAGCGAAGGCCATCACGGAATTCAATTCATTGATTTCCCCTCAGAAATCCACTCTGATCTACTGCGCTGGTTCCAGCAAGAGATGAAAAAAGATGGCTGGCACGACGAACTGGCCGGGTAGCTTCTCACGCTGACTTGCTGCGTAGGATAACTCAAACACCAAACCGATCGTCATCCCGACGACTGTATAGCGAGCGCGCGTTTTAACCAGCGCGCGAGCAGGGAGGGAGGAGCCTTGTGCTCTCTCCGCAAACTAATACAAACCTATTCCCTAATTTCCTCTGCTTCCCTTGTTCCTCTGTGTTTCAAAAGTTTTGCTAAAACTTTGAAAAATCCGGCTTTCTCTTCTGCATAAATGCCATCATCGCTTCCCTTGCTTCGGGTCCTTGTAAGAGCGCGCCAAATTTCTCGGTTTCTTTCGCCATTGCTCCTGCAATAGCCTGTGCCATTCCCTGCTTCACCAGCCATTTTGTTGTCCGTAGCGCCGTCGGCGGCTTCTCCGCCAATGCCTGGGCCTTTGCTATGGCGTGCGAAAGCACATCGCTTTCAGCCATCACCTCATTCGCAATGCCCAGTTCCTGCGCCTTTTCCGCTCCGAATGGCTCACCAAAGAACAAAAACTCTGCTGCGCGCCTCTGGCCGAGCATCGCTGGCAGTATGTAACTGGAGCCCGCTTCCGGACACAATCCCAGGTTCACGAATGGGAGCTGAAAGCGCGCCCCCGCCGACGCATACACCAAATCGCAATGCAGCAACATGGTTGTGCCAATCCCCACAGCCACGCCTCCAACAGCCGCAATCACCGGCTTCTCCACTACCGCCAGCTTGTACAAATACAAAAGCGCAGGGCTCTCCTCTCCCGGTTTGGCATTGGCAAAGTCCACAAGATCGTTGCCTGCGGTAAAGCAATCCTGCGAACCTGTGATCAGCACCACCCGCACCGCTGCGTCTGCCTGCGCCTGCTCCAGCGCCTCAATCATGCCCAGATACATTGCACGCGTAAGCGCATTCTTCTTTTCCAGGCGATCCATGCGGATAGTGAGAATTCGGTCTTCGACGGAAACCGCAATATGTTCAGCCATGAAAGCTTCCTTTTGGTGGCAACTGAATTTCGCGATTATAATCGCATGCCCTGAAGAAAAGCTTCCGGAAGCAGCCTGCGCTATCTTTGGGAAGCAGCATAAATAGTGATTGAGACATCTTTTATTAATTGGGGGTATCTGCTTTTGTCGGACCGCTCCATCGCGATCCTCTCAATCAGCTCGAATCCCGCAGTGTCTGAGACCCGCCGCATGGTGCTGGAACAGCGCGGATACAAGGTGGCAGAAGCTGCTGATTTTCATGAAATTAGTGACCAATGCAGCAACACGCATTACGGCTGTGCGGTTGTGGGAACAGACATTGACCCCAAAATGAAGCGGGCCATTGCTGCGGTGCTTGAAAAGCTATGCCCGGGTTTACCCATCCTGGAAATCTGCCGGATCTCTCCAGAAATCCCGGGTGCTGCCATGCTGGACTCAGATTCGCCGGAAGCCCTGGTGAAAGCCGTTGACGATCTCCTGCTGCCAAGCGGCTCCAGATACACTGAGCAGCTCCACCGTCGCGCAGCGGCCATCAGGGAAAGGGCCGCCCAGTCCCTTGACCGGGTACGGCAAACTCGTGCCCGCGCTCGCAAATTCGTTGTTCAATCCAGGAAAATGGTTGATAAATGGAAAAGTAACAAAGGCGCGACTGAATCCTAACCGCACTTATTGGTGTTTTTTTGATCTCCGGTCCGCCGCTGCTCCCGGCATCATGGCCTCTTGTTTGCGGCAATTCCCTCAAACATCTCAATTACGCCGATTGATGTCTTCATAACTGCATGTGCCAGGCAGGATTTGCACGGAAGCTTTTTCCGATCACAGCGATTACGCGCGATCACAGCGATTCCGACGATCTTCTTGACATTCCAGCTACAATGAACGGGACTTTTTCATCTTTAAAAGGACCGCATGTCACGATTCTCAGGTTTGCTGGGCATCATTGTTTTCTTGTCGCTCGCTTATCTCTTCTCCACCAATCGCCGCGCCATCCGCCTCAAAACCGTTCTCTGGGGCCTGGGGCTGCAATTCCTCTTTGCCTGGATCGTGATCCGCTTCACTTTCGGACAGGTTGCCCTCAAAGGGGCTGGGGCCGCAGTCAACAAACTACTCGCATATTCTTTTAAGGGTTCCAGCTTTGTCTTTGGAAACCTCGGCTATCCTGCCGATCCCAATGCCCACCTGCCGTTCCTTGATCCGGGCTACTCGCAGCTGGGTTTTATCTTCGCTTTTCAGGTCTTGCCGACCATCATTTTTATCTCTGCTTTCTTTGCGCTGCTGTATCACCTGGGCGTTATGCAATTGATCATCAAAGGCATGGCCTGGGTCATGAATCGTGTGATGGGAGTGAGCGGCGCGGAGTCGCTGAATGTAGCCGCCTCCATCTTTATGGGACAAACCGAAGCGCCCCTCACCATTCGTCCACTGCTGCCTGAATGTACGAAATCTGAATTAATGACCATCATGACGGCAGGCATGGCGCATGTCTCCGGCGGAATCATGGCTGCTTACATAGGCTATGGAATCAAGGCGGAGAATCTGCTGGCAGCGGTAATCATGACTGCTCCCGGCACTATCCTCATGGCCAAGATGCTGGTTCCTGAGACCGAGCATCCCAAGACAGCCGGTACTGTTGAAATTGCCAAAGACGAGATGCACAAGGATTCCAACATCCTGGGCGCAATCGCCCGTGGCACCATTGACGGCGGCCAGCTCGCCTTCAACGTCGCCATCATGCTCATTTCTTTTCTGGCATTGATCGCGCTGCTGAACGGACTCATGGGCTGGACTCACAACCACATCGCATGGTTCCCTGCCAGCATTCAAAAAGTCCTGGGCACAATTTTTTATCCTGTGGCGTGGCTCATCGGTGTACCCGGCAAAGACTGCGGGGCTGTGGGCGGGCTGCTGGGCACGCGAACCGTCATCAACGAACTCGTCGCTTACTCTGATCTCGGCACAATGAAAGCCGCGCTCGATCCCCGCTCTTTCACCATCGCCACCTTTGCTCTCTGTGGCTTTGCCAACTTCAGCTCCATTGGCATACAGATCGGCGGCATTGGCGCTTTGGCGCCCAATAAGCGCGACCAGCTTGCCAAACTCGGCTTCCGTGCCATGATAGCCGGCACCATGGCCAACCTCATGTCCGCCTCCATCGTTGGCCTGCTCATGCGTAGCTAAGATCTCCCATCAAACGAAGAGGACTTTAACCCCTGCCAGCCTCTAGTTGTATAATTCTGCAGCTCGAATCATCTTTGCTCTCGGACACGGGGGGGAATATGCGTCTAAAGGCCTTTTTAGCATTCGCGATCGTCTGCATCTCAACTGCCTGGGGCCAGGGCACCACAAAAATCGGCGTCATCACTTCTCTAACGGGAAGCCTTGCCGCCTTCGGCGAGGCACATAAGAACGGCTATTCCATTGCGCTCGACGAAATAAACGCCAAGGGCGGCGTGCTCGGCAAAAAAATTGAGCTGGATTTTTACGACGATCAGAGCAAGCCCGACCAGGCCGTACAGGGCGTCTCCAAGCTAGTGGACCAGGACAACGTTCCGGTCATCCTCGGCTCTTACTCCAGCGAAAGCACCAAGGCGATCATCGGTGCAGTAACGCAGCGCGAAACACCGCTTCTTATTCCCACTGCCACTGCGGACAACGTCATGGATTCCAAGTCGCCATGGGTCTTCCGCATCTGCGCCGGCGCAAACGATTACGCCAAAACCACAATTTCTTTCCTCAAAGCCAATGGTGCGCCCAAGACCATCGCCATTGTGTATGAGAACACGAACTTCGGCCAATCAAACATGAAGGCCATGCAGGCCGCCGCGAAAGAAGCCGGCATGAATGTGGTCGCCGTTGAATCGTATGAGGCCAAGTCGCCGGACTACAAAGCTGTCCTGCAGCGCGTGAAGCAGGCCAACCCTGACGTGATCTACTACTGCTCTTACCTGCTTGACGCCACCACGCTCATGCGCCAGACCCGCGAAGTGGACTTGAATCCCAGGTATTACACTTCCGCCGGCACCGGTTTTGCTGCCGCAGAATTCCCTACCGACAAAGGCGCTGGCAAGAACGCGGAATATACCTTCTCCGTTTCCCAGTGGCTGCCCAGCGCAAAGTGGGGTGGCTCGAAGGAATTTGACGCCGAATACTTCAAGCGCTACAAGTCGCATCCGCAGTACCATGCGATGCAGGCTTACGCTTCTCTGAAGACGGCCGCAGAGGCCATCAATCAGGTAAAATCGCTGGAGCCGGCCAAGATCCGTGACGCCATCAAGAACTTGAACCTGTCTGCAACACCATTCGGCCCAATCAAATTTGTAAATGGACAAAACCAGCATCCGGTTCTGATTACGCAGATTCAGGGCGGTCAATACCGCGTGGTCTTCCCTGCAGATGCAGCGGAAGCAAAGCCCATCATCCCTGCTCCGCAGTGGTCAAAACGGTAAGGTGGAAGAGCGGCCCTTTAGGGCCGCGAAAACGCTCTAGAAAATTCCAGGGCTTTAGCCCCTGAAAGTGCGCGAGGTCTCAACACCCATTTGATCCGCTTTCTCCAAGCCTGTGCCGATGGCCTCCTCACCGGAGCGCTCTATGCTCTCATCGGCATGGGCCTGGCCCTGATCTTTGGCGTTATGCGTATCGTCAACTTCGCGCATGGCGCATTTCTCATGGTTGGCATGTACGCCACCTTCGTGCTCTTTGACTATTTCCATCTCAATCCTTACTGGGGCTTTTTGCCCGCAGGTCTCTTCCTCTTCGGATTCGGCTATATCTGCTATCTCCTGCTGATCCGGCCTATCCGCAACCGCTCGCACTTCATGCAGATTCTCATGACTGCCGGCATCGGGCTTATCCTCACTGACGCCGCACAACTCATCTTCAAAGCCGACTACCGCCAGACCAACATTGACCTCGTCAATCGCGGCGTGCACCTTGGCCCATTCGGGGCAAACGCGGCTGAAGTTCTTTCCTTCGTCATTGCGATTGCCTTCGTCGTGGGACTGCGCGCTTTTGTCGTCAGAAGCCGCACCGGTCAGGCCTTGCGCGCCATCTCGCAAAATCCTGAAGTCGCGCCGCTCATGGGAATCAACGTCATTCAGATCCAGGGCATCAGCTTCGCGCTGGGGACTGCGCTTGCCGGAGTTGCAGGCGGACTCTTGCTCCCGCGCCTCTATCTCTTCCCCGGCGTCGGCGAAGACTACACCACCAAAGCCTTCGTCATGGTGGTGCTTGGCGGCATGGGTTCAATTGAGGGCGCTGCATTCGGCGGCCTGGTGCTCGGCGTAACTGAAAGTCTCACCAGCCTCTACGCCGGCAATCAGTGGGCGCTCATCGTGGATTTCGTCTTCTTTCTTCTCGTGCTCTCCTTTAAGCCTAGCGGCATCTTCGGGAGACAGCGCACATGAGCCTCCTGAAGAGTTGGAAATTCTGGCTGCTGATTGCCATGGCGATCGTCTGGGCGCGCATGCCCTGGTTCATCCACAACAATTACCAGTTGCAGGTGCTCTTCCGCATCACGCTCTTCGCCTCCGTCGGACTCGCCTGGAACCTGGTCGGCGGCTATGCCGGACAGCTCTCACTTGGCCATGCGGCATTCTTCGGTCTAGGCGCTTATGGGCTGGCGCTCTTCCAGCAGCTTTCCATTCCAGTATGGATCTCCCTGTTTCTCAGCGCCGTTGTGGCGACCCTGGTTGCTGGCGTGATTGGAATCATCGCTTTCCGCCTGCGCGGTCCATACTTTACGCTAGCCACAATTGCCTTCGCCGAGGTGCTCAGGCTGATTGCCACCAATCTCGACGTTACCGGCGGCGCCATCGGCCTCACCATGCCCGCCCTCTTCACCGGCCGCACATTTTGGCGACAGTTCTACCTCGCCTCCGTTGCACTCACAGTAATTGCCTTTATCGCCAACTATTGGGTCTCGCGTTCGCGCTTCGGCTATTACCTGATGGCAATCCGTGAAGACGAGGACACAGCCAGCGCCGTGGGCATCAACACCGCGCGATACAAGCTTTGGTCGCTGTTGATGAGTGCTTTTCTCACCGCGCTTGCTGGCGCTATCTACGCCAGCGCCTTCCAGTTCATTGTCCCTGACAGCGTCCTCACCCTCGATATCTCCGTCCAGATCTCCATCATCACCATGCTTGGCGGAGCGGGAACTTTGATCGGTCCAGTGGTGGGCGCTGCCTTGCTGCTCAGTGCCTCAGAAGTTTTCAAGAATCAGTTTCAGGAAAGCCATCTTCTTATTTATGGCATTCTGATCGTCGTCGTCGTGCTCTTTCTCCCTGAAGGAATCGTGGGCGGACTGGAGCAGCGCTTCCGCCGCAAACCGAAAGCTCCTGCAGTCAAACCTGAAGCAGTTCTGGGAGGAACCGCATAATGCCTCCAATCCTTGAGCTGCAGGATGTCACCAAACGCTTCGGCGGCCTCCGCGCTGTGAAGGACGTTTCACTCGCCATGAATGCCGGCGAAATCCTCTTCATTATTGGTCCTAATGGCGCAGGCAAGACCACCGTCTTCAACCTGATCAGCGGCTTCCTTCATCCCAATGAAGGCCGCATTTTGTTCCAAGGCAAAGATATTTCGCGCATGCCGCCACATAGCGCTGCGCGTCTCGGCATTGGACGCACCTTCCAGATCGTCAAGCCTCTGCCCGGCCTTACCGTGCAGCAGAACGTCATGCTTGGCGCGTTCATGCACACCGGCAACATGCGCAAAGCGGAAGAAGAGTCGGCCAGGATCCTCGACTTTCTCCAGATGTCTCACCTCAGCAAATTTCTCGCCTCCGGACTGCCGCTGGCCGCGCTCAAGCGTCTTGAGATCGCCCGCGCGCTTGCCACCAAGCCAAAGCTCATTCTCCTCGATGAAGTTGTCTCCGGCCTCACCACCAGTGAAGCGCTCGCACTCGCCGGACTGGTCAAGCGGCTGCCTGAGTGGGGCGTGAGCGTCGTCGGAGGCGTGGAGCACGTGATGCAAGTGGTGATGAAAATTGCCGATCGCGTCATCGTGCTCGACTATGGCGCTAAGATCGCTGAAGGGGTACCCGCTGAAGTTGTGAAGATGCCCGTCGTGATTGAGGCTTATCTAGGCCCGAAATATAAGGAGCTGACGCAATGAGCAGCTCTTTACCACAAGCCAACGCTTCCCCGCTGCTCGAACTGCGCAACATCACTGCATTTTACGGCGATCTCCAGGCGCTCTTCGGTATCTCCATCAACGTAAATGCTGGTGAAATCGTCGCCTTGATTGGCGCCAACGGCGCCGGCAAAACAACTCTCCTCCGCGTAATTTCAGGAATGAAGCGCGCCGCCGATGGCTCCGTGACCTTCTCTGGCCAGGATGTTTCCCGTGTTCCCGCGCATGAGATGGTAGCCCGCGGCGTGAGCCACGTTCCTGAAGGCCGGCAGGTATTTCCTTTCATGACCGTGCGGGAAAATCTTTCTCTTGGCGCGTACACTTCTCGCGCGCGCGGCAGCGTTAAGCAATTAATGGAGGAGCAGCTTGCTCTCTTCCCTCGTCTGGGTGAGCGCATGGACCAGCTCGCCGGCACGCTCTCCGGCGGCGAACAGCAGATGGTGGCAATCGCGCGCGGCCTCATGGCCCAGCCCAAATTGCTTCTGCTTGACGAACCCTCGCTGGGCCTCGCGCCAAAGATCGTGGAAGAAGTCTTTGAAAAGCTGCAGGAAATCCGGCGCACCGGCATCACCATGCTCATTGTGGAGCAGAACGTGGTGAGCGGCCTGAGCATCTCTGATCGTGGTTATGTGGTGCAGAACGGCGCAGTGCTGATGGAAGATACAGCCAAAAACCTGCTCACGAATGAGACCGTCCGCACGGCCTATCTTGGCCTATGATTGAGGGTTCCGTCTATTTCGCTTCGCCCGCATCCAACTAAATATTCATCCCAATTTGGAGAGCAGTCATGAGCACTCAAAAGGTTGTAGAGCTTCCTCCGCGCACCATGGCTAGCGTTAGTCCCTTTACGGGCCAGACACTTCGTGAATTTGACCAGACTTCAGACGAGGCCCTGGAGCAGAAACTGCAGCTCGCCGCTGAGCGGTTTCAAACCTATCGTTATGTTCCTTTCGCTGAGCGTGCAGCCATGATGGTCCGCGCAGCGGAGATTCTGGAAGAAAAGAAAAACAAGTACGCCGAGATGATGACGCTCGAGATGGGCAAGACTTTCAAGTCTGCCGTTCAGGAGGCCGAAAAATGTGCTTTTGGCTGCCGCTACTACGCGGAGAATGCTGAGCGCTTTTTGGCCGACGAACCAGCAAAATCAAACGCCACGCGCAGCTTTGTGAAGTTCCAGCCCATAGGCCCCGTGCTGGCCATCATGCCGTGGAACTTCCCTTTCTGGCAGGTTTTTCGCTTTGCTGCTCCGGCGCTGATGGCCGGCAACGTCGGCCTGCTCAAGCATGCTTCCAATGTCCCGCAGTGCGCACTCGCGATTGAAGAGATTTTCCGGCGCGCCGGCTTTCCTGAAGGCTGCTTCCAAACTCTGCTCATCGGCTCTGACCGCGTAGAGCGCGTGATTGCCGACTCACGCGTTATGGCCGTGACCCTCACCGGCAGTGTGGGCGCTGGCAGCAGCGTGGCCGCCACTGCTGGTAAGCAGATCAAGAAGTCTGTGCTTGAGCTCGGCGGGAGTGATCCGTTTATCGTGATGCCCAGCGCCGATCTTGACCAGGCAGTTACCACGGCGGTGCAGGCGCGCGTCATCAACAATGGCCAGTCCTGCATCGCAGCCAAGCGATTCATTGTTCACCATCAGATATACGATCAGTTCACGCAAAACTTTGTTGAGCGCATGGGAGAACTCAAAGTGGGTGATCCCATGGATCCCACAACCGATGTTGGCCCGCTGGCCATGGAATCCCTTGTGCACGATCTGGAACAGCAGGTGAACCAGACCGTACAGATGGGTGCGCGCGCGCTTCTGGGAGGCAAGCGGCTTGATCGCCCCGGTAATTTCTTTGCGCCAACTGTACTGGCCGATATCCCACAGGCTTCTCCAGCTTTCCAGGATGAACTCTTCGGCCCAGTGGCGTCTGTTTTCTGCGCCAAAGATATGGCCGATGCTATTCGTATTGCGAACAACTCCAAGTTCGGCCTGGGCGCATGTGCGTGGACCAACGATGAAGCCGAGCAGCAGATGTTCATTGATCGCATCGAGTCTGGCCTTGCCTTCATTAACTCCATGGTTGCCTCTGATCCGCGCATCCCGTTCGGCGGAGTAAAGCAATCAGGCTACGGCCGCGAGCTGAGCCACTTCGGCATACACGAATTCGTAAACATCAAGACGGTGTCTATCCAGAATGTTGGCGGGAAAAAGAGCAGCCAGACGGAGTAGCGACTAGCAGATCACTTGGCCTTCGCTTGCGCTTGAGGCCGGCGAGTCAATACAAAGTATGTGATGTAGGAGATTGTTCTCGTACTGAAAAGACGCCTGCGCGGCCCCGCCTCAAAAGTCGAGCGACTTTGAATAACGAAACCGCGCAGAATCCGTAATTATGCTGCTGGATGTTCCAGAATCTCAACCAAAGCATGCAGCCGCTTTGAATCGGTAGGATTCTTCGCGGACTGCGCTTCGTTTGCCAGCGACGCAGCCATGCGGTTCAACTCCGCCACCGCATCCTTGTTCAAGTGCGAGTGTTCAGCCTTTTGAATCGCTTTTTCGAGAGCTGCGATCTTGTCTGATGGCAAAGCTTGTGAACGTGATAATTGATCCAGATACGCCTTCGCCACTGCCAATTTCGCCGGCCACTCGATCTTCTGCTGGTTCTGCACGTTCAGCTCGCTGACCTTCACCGACTTTGCCGCGTCGATTTCGTTCTGCGTCAGGAACTTCGTCGGCGTCAGTTCAAATACGTCCAGGCCGCGCGCAATCTCTGAGGCGTAGATGTGGCCGTTGTACCAGTAGGCTGACCAGTCGCCGCCCAGCACCAGCATCTTCGGATCAATTGGCCCGCGATCAAAGTAGGCGATCTCAAACGGATGCGCTGCGTCCGTAAAGTCCACCACGGAGATGCCGCCCTGGTACCACGCCTGCACCTCGATGTCGCGGCCCGGAACAGGGACCAGCGAGCCGTTGTGCGCCACGCAATTTTCCGTATCGCCCTGCGCAGCCGGCATTTTGTAATAGCTCTGGAAGTTCAGCTTGCCGTCGTTCACCTTGAAGATTGCATCCGCACCCCACACGTTTGGGTCGTTCGCGCGGCAACGCGGCCCCAGGCCGCCGCCCCACTCGTCGGTAAACACCACCTTGCTTCCATCATTCGAGAAAGAAGCCGAATGCCAGTACGAATAGTTCGGATCGTTCACCGCATCCACGCGCTTGGGGTTCACCGGGTCTTTGATGTCGAGCAGGATTCCGTTTCCGGAGCACGCGCCCGCCGCCAGCCCGACCGCCGAATACACCGTGATGTCATGGCACTGGTTAGTGTCCTTCGGCTTTTCCGGCCCCTCCTTGCCATGCGTTCCACCATTGTTCAGGCCATTGATCGCGCCGGTCCGGGCGTCCATAAATACGCGCGGATTGGATACAATCTTCGCCTCCTGCGGCTTAGCCACAGGAACTTTGATTACATCAATACGGAACAGCGCCGTGTTCGGGTCTTTGCCGGTATCTTCATCCAGGCATCCGGCCAGTTCTTCCGGCTTGCGCACATACGATGTGCCGGAAACATAGATGTAAACATTGTCTTTGTCGTTCGGATCCACCACCAGCGTATGCGTGTGCGATCCACGGCACGTCTGCACCGCCGCAACCTGCTTCGGGTTCTTGATATCGGAGATGTCAAAGATTCTCACGCCGCGGAAGCGGTCTTTTTGGGCCGGAGGCACCGGCCGCTTCTTCTCCTTCTTCATCTGCTCTTCTTCTGCCGCGGTTGGAGCCGGAGCCGGTGGAAAGCCCTGCGTGCCGCAATCCAGTCGCCCATTCGGCATCTCTACTGACATGAACAGCAGGTTCTTATAAACCGAAACGTCACCCTGCCCGCCGGGGCATACCAACGTAGTCAGCAATTTGGTCTTGGCTGGATTGGAAATGTCATAGATGCTCACGCCATAAAAGTTTCCCTGAAACAGATGATTGCCCTGGAACGCAAGATCGGAGTTCGCGAATGCAAGCTGCGCAAAGACCAACTGCAGTGGCTTGGGCATCTTCGCGGTATTGCGCGGCCCGAGCTGCCCCAGTATCGTCTTCACCTTTGGATCATCAGGATTGGAGGAACCAAGTTGAAATGCCTGGGGCTTCTTGACCAGCACCAGGTGCTTCATGCCCATGGCTGCTTCGCCCGCGTTATACAGGCCCGGTGACAGCTTTGCGCGGGGATCGTTTGTGTCTGAGCCCTTCATGCCCGCAGGCAGCTTAGGCGCGGCTTCCGGAGCAAAAGGATTTTCCTCCTCGCCATTCTCAGGTTTCTGCGCGGTGGGCGATGGCTGTGCCGGCTTCTGCTCCTGTGCCTGAACCCGGCTTGCACCCACCAATAAGAAAAATAAAAAGATTGCGGCCGCAGCCGAAAAAGCAATCCTGTGCACTCGATTCATTGTTTCTCCTCTCGACTCTGTTTTTCGAGCATTGCTTGCATGACCCTGATCTCGGCTCGTTGACCACTGTCCACATCTGTTGCAAAGTTGAACAGCTCGGCGTCCTGCCCCGCTCCAGCGGTGTCAAACAGGTCTTTCACCATGGT
This sequence comes from uncultured Acidobacteriaceae bacterium, assembly GCA_964541925.1. Taxonomy (GTDB): domain Bacteria; phylum Acidobacteriota; class Terriglobia; order Terriglobales; family Acidobacteriaceae; genus Angelobacter. Next base: position 61,047 of record CAZISB010000024.1, read on the forward strand.
CAAAGCGCCGCTGTGATGCTGAATCATTCCCGACAAGAATAAATGATCGAACTCAGCGCCCCTGGCCTTCCGCAACGCCTCCATCTGTTCCGGCGTAAGCATGCCCGGCATCAGCGGCATGGGATGCGCCATGCCCATGCCTGCGGGCATCGGCATGGAAGTGGGTTCTCCACGGGCCGCCAGCCAGCGCTTCATAAACTTGATCTCGTCGGTCTGTGAGTGGCTTATGCGCGCTCCCAGAGTCCGCAGCTCTTTGTTTTCTGTGTGTGACGATATCAGCGCGGTCATCTCCACTGCCTGAGCATGATGCATGATCATGCCCTGCATGAACTCCGCGTCCGCTTGCGAACGCGGCGGCAACTTTCCCGTTGTGGAGGATGGCAATCTTTTGCTTGGCTTGCCGGGTGCGCCCGGCTGAACTACTGTGGGCTCTGACGGGGCAGCTTGCTGTGCCACAGCAGCAATATAAATGAAATTGATTGCAGTAACGGCTGCGACGAATAGGCCACACAATCGGGGTAATGGCCGTGCAAACCGTCGCCTCGCAATTTTAATCATCAATATAAAGTGATGAAAAGGTTGGTTGCGGGGGGTGGATTTGAACCACCGATCCCGCTCTGCGGGATTATGAGCTTCGCCCAAAGCACAACGGGTCAAGACCTGTCTTAGCAAAGAAACCTTTTCCGCCTTTCTGCGACTTCAGTTCCAACTCGCGTTGCCGCGCCTTGCTATAGCACGAATGCTCTTCTCTAAAAACCAGTTTCCAGGGACAATAGCGTTTTGTCCAGCTACGAAGATTACCAGAATTATGCTGCTCAAGGCGATGGGCAGGGTCTTGGCTGATACCGATGTAAAAACATCGGCCAATCGCGCTCCACAAGACATAAACAAAATATGGCTTACCGGAAACTCGCGACACAAGTGAAAGAAACCAGCAAATGAGGGCAGCTTTCAGAAATGGTTGCGGGGGGTGGATTTGAACCACCGACCTTTGGGTTATGAGCCCAACGAGC
>CAZISB010000025.1:0-49062 GCA_964541925.1 uncultured Acidobacteriaceae bacterium
CGGTGAGGAATGAGCGCACCTTGTGCGTGCGGATGGTTTCCAGAGCCATCTTGATGTCTTCCAGAAGCATGTTGGAATGGATCATGCCTCGAACCTCAGTGCCTCAATGGGGTTCAGCTTTGAAGCTTTATATGCAGGATATACCCCAAAAATAATGCCAACTGAAGCGGCCACCATAACTGCGCCTGCTACCCAGCCAACCGGCAGTGACATGGGAATTGGAGTCAGGCTTCCGACTGCGAAGGAGATGAGTGCGGCGACAACAACTCCAATCACACCTCCAATTGCCGCCATTACGGCCGATTCAATCAGGAATTGCAGAAGAATATCGCGGCGGGTTGCACCCAGTGACTTGCGTACGCCGATCTCGCGTGTGCGCTCAGTTACGCTGGCAAGCATAATATTCATGATCACAATGCCGCCAATCACAAGAAAAATGCCTACGATAAAAATCGAGCCGCTGGCCAGGTTCCCTGTAACGCTGTTGTAAAGCTCCATGATCGCAGAGGGTTCAATCAGGCCGAAATTGTCATCCTGCTTTGGGGTGAGATGGCGCCGCGCGCGCATCAGCATGCGTGCCTCATCTTCGGCAGACTGCATCAGGTCTGCGGAAAGCGCCTTGATGTTGATGTTCTCGCTCTCATGGCTGCCGTAAACTTTGTGATACGTCTGGATCGGAATATAGACAAAAGCGTCTTGCGACTGGCCAAAGGCGCTGCCCATCTCCTTGATTGTGCCTGCCACTTCGTAGGCTTCGCCATCAACATAAATAGTTTTGCCCAGCGGATCTACGCCGGAGAAAAAGCGCTTGACGATGTCTGCACCCAGGAGAACAATGTTGGCGCGATGCTGGTTGTCTGCGTCGGAGAGGTAACGCCCGAATTCAACTTCTTCGGTGTCGATATCCACCATATTCGCCGTTACGCCGCGCACGTCAATGTCTTCAATGGTCTCCGTTTTGTACTTGGCCACTCCGTTGTGCCGCACTTCAAGCCCCACCTCCTGGGCCAGCGTCATATTGTCGCGGACATACTCATAGTCGTCCCAAGTGATGTTTTTGTTTGAGCGCGACAACTTTACGAACTGCTCGGCGCTGGTAATCAGGGGGAAGCGCATCACCAGAAAAACGTTTGAGCCAAAGTTGGCGGCTTTTTCCGCTACGTAGCGGTTTGCGCCCTTGACCATGGAGACCACCACAATCAGCGTGGAGACAGAAAGGATCACGCCCAGCAGCGTCAGGAATGATCGCAGCTTATGCGCGCGCAGGGTCTCCAGGGCGATCATCGCCGGCTCTTTCAGCGATACGCCACGCCGTCCCGAGCGTGAACCGGCGGCTGATCCCGTATTCTCCTGCGGATCCAGGGGAAGACTCTGATTTGCCGTGCCGCTTGCCATTTGCCCTTTCGAGGTAGTTACAAGGATTCTACCGTCATTCCACTCTGAAAGACGTAGATTGCCGCAAATTGTTCCACAAAGACAAAAAATAAAGCTCAGTGGGACGAGTAGCTTACGGCAGGTTTCCTGGTTAAGGAATGCAAAGAACCTACGAGCGCTGTTTTTCGGATGGAGCAGCCCCCTTTGCAGGATGCAAATCACTTCCATTTGACGATTGCCACAGCCTCGGCGACAATAAATGCAGCCAACCTGTGGGCCTGTGGCGCAGCTGGGAGCGCGCTTCCATGGCATGGAAGAGGTCGTCGGTTCGATCCCGACCAGGTCCACCATTTATTATTCTGCAGTAGTTTTAAATCGTATTTATGTGGCTTAAGAAACATTTCGGCGGCCGGAATGTTCCCCTGGATCAGCTGGGCAGCCTGGAATCCGAACTAATGGAGCGCATCTGGCGCTCTAGTGAGATCAGCGTCCGCGATCTGCATGCTGAGTTTGCGTCACGCCTGGCATACACCACCGTGATGACCACCATGGACCGGCTCTACAAAAAAGGCCTCCTGCGCCGGCACAAAGTTGGCAAAGCTTATTTCTATGCTCCCGCGCTTACAGAACAGCAGTACCGGGAGCGGCTTGCACATCACTTATTTGGAATGGTCTTGAATGACGGCGATGGCGCCGCCGTGCTTTCCCACTTTGTTGACGCGGTGAGTGAAACCGATCAGCAGATGCTGGAGCGGCTGGATCAGCTCGTGAAAGCGAAGCGGCGTGCTCTGCGCCGCCAGGAGTAGCAGATGTTTTATGCCCTCACCACCGCCCTGTGCCTGGCAGTTCTGTTCCTGTCTTTAGTTGCTGGATCGTTGTTGCTTCTGCCGGCCATGGGCCTCCTCAAGAGAATGCTGCGTTCGGCTGCTCCCGCCACAGCGGCCAATGCTTTCTTTGCTGTTCGGCTCCTGCCTCTGGGTCTGGCATTTTTAATCACCCTGGGATTCGCGCTTCCTGCATTTGTTGCCTTTGAACCGCACTCCACCAAAGAGACCATGGGACTGCGGCTGGCGCTCCTGGCTTTTCCTGGCGCTTTTCTCTTGCTGGCAATGGCTGTGCGAGGCTGGGGCATTCTGCGTGCCACCAGGAGTGCTCAACAGGCATGGCGCAGGCGTTCGCAGCCAATGTCTCTGCCGGGGGTGAACGTGCCGGTTTATCGTTTGCAGGATGGCGCATCGCTGGTGGCTGTAACTGGAATTCTTCGTCCTAGAATCTTTGTCTCGGATGAAATCGTTGACGCTCTCTCCGCGGATGAATTACGCGCAGCGCTGGCGCATGAGCTGGCTCACATCTCTTCTTTTGACAATCTGAAGCAATTCTTATTGAAGGTGACACGCCTGCCCAAATGGACCCGGTTCTTCCAGAGTGCAGATGCCGCATGGACCAGCGCTTCTGAAATGGCCGCAGACGAAGCAGCGATTCAGGAGGGAGCTTCAGTTTTGGAGTTGTCTTCGGCGCTCATTAAGGTAGGGCGGCTGCAGCGCTCCATGGCAAGCTCGGATGCGCTTGCATCGCACCTGGCGCCTCCATCCTGCAGCTTGTCATTAGCAACCCGCGTCACGCATTTGAGTGAGCTGCTTGAGCATGAGCACCCGCACGTTATGGCGCGGCGCAGCGGCCTGGCGACCCCAATTCTGCTGGCTGCTTTCACATACATAGCTTGTGTTCATGCCTTGCTGCCTGCGGTGCATGAAGCCCTGGAATTTCTGGTTCGATAGGCTGTCAGCTATCATGGGCTGCTATGCCCATTTCATTGACATCCCAGGAACGTGACAAGCTTGTTGACGCAGCTAAACAGGCCTTTCAACGGGCTTATGCTCCCTATTCCAAGTTTTACGTCGGGGCAGCGGTTTTGACCGGCCAGGGCCAGATCTTTACCGGCTGCAATGTTGAAAATGCTTCTTACGGCCTGACCATTTGTGCTGAGCGCTCCGCCATTTTTACTGCCGTACAGCAGACTCAGGGCAAGCTTGCGCTACGCGCCGTGGCAGTTGCGAATCGCGCGCAGGCGCCATGCTCGCCTTGCGGCGCCTGCCGCCAGGTGATTGCGGAGTTTGGGGAAGATGTCATCGTCATTTTTCAGGGGAAGAATGGCTTGGAGGAATCTACGATCACCAAATTGCTGCCAGAGACTTTTCGGCTCTAGTGAGCCTCTCTGCATATCTCTTAGGTCGTAATTTTATTTACAATTTCCAAAGCTTATTTTGAGACTCTCTTCAGCATTTCTGAATAAAAGATGACACAGCCGCCCAACCCTATCATGCAGGGGCTTCGCTCCGTAAGGCGCGATCCTGCAACGTTTCTCCTGGAAGTTTTGTGGAGATGGTGCTTCGGTATCGTCGCTCTGTTCATACTGGTTTTTGCGATCGCAGCGCTGCTCCATCCGATGCACGTGACGGACCGGCTGCTCACGGCGTTGCGCAATCAGGATTCGAGGACGGCGGGGACCCTGGGTTTATTCATTGTCCTGCAGTACGGGGTAAGACTGGCAGCGGGGCTGATTGCGATTGCGCTAACTATCTCGCTGGTCTGGAGCCTATTTGCAGCGCCCGCTAGGCGCATCATCGTTAGGCGCATCAGCCAGGCCGAGCCGCTGCGCTTTGGCAGCATGTTTGCCCTTCAGTGGGCGCGTGCTATGGCTCTGTTGTTTGCAGCGTTGCTGCTTCTGGCCGCACTTGCTGGTGCTCTTTACGCTGCCACGCGCAGCTCACAACCGGATCTGTTCCGCTTCTATTCAATCTCCTGGCCTTCCGGTGTTGTGATCGTGGTGATCTGGCTTGTGCTGAACTGGTATCTCTCCATGGCCGCAATCTTCGGGCGGGAAAGGCAGGGATTCCGCGGGGCGCTCCGGGCGGCCTGGCAGATTGCCCAGCAGCAGCGCTCTGACTTTGCCGGCACAGCCTTTCTCTTTTTGCTGCTGCGGCTGGTTGTGTTGCTGGCGGCGATCGCCATTATTGGCCTGACTTCATCCATGATGGCCACTGCGCCCCAGACTTATGCCGCGCTGGTGATGACGGTTGCACTTTTTTACTTCGTGATCTCTGACTTCCTGTACGCCGCCCGGATCGCCTCGTACCTGGCGCTGGCTGACGCGCATACTGCCACTTCGGGGACAAAGCCCTCGTCCGTCTTTAAGGTGGAAAAATCTTCTCTCACGTGATTTGCCTTTACACTTACTGAGCAATCAGAGAAAATTATTCGTGGAAGAGCAATCCATTGTCATTCTCGACTTCGGCTCGCAATACACGCAGCTGATTGCGCGCCGCATCCGTGAACTGAAAGTTTTCTCCGCTGTCCTGCCGTGTAATGCCTCTCTGGATGAAATCAAGAGCTACCGCCCTGCCGGCATCATCCTGAGCGGAGGCCCGTCTTCGGTATATGACGCCGACGCTCCGCCTGCCGATGAGCGCGTGCTCTTGCTGGGCCGGCCTGTCCTGGGGATTTGTTACGGCCTGCAGTACATTGTGCATAAGCTCGGCGGCACGGTCCGGCCCGGGCCAAAGCGCGAATATGGCCATGCCGAAGTCAGCGTTACGCATGGAAAATCACAGCTGTTTCGCGAGCTGCCGGAAGCGCTGAACGTCTGGATGTCACATGGCGATGAAGCTGTGCAGCTTCCTGGCGGCTTTCACGTAGTGGCGCGCAGCAGCAACGCATTGGCTGCGATTGAAGATGAGTCGCGACGAATCTGGGCTGTACAGTTCCATCCTGAAGTCCATCACACCAAGCGCGGTGTGGACCTGCTGCGCAACTTTGTCTATGACATCTGCGGCGCCCGCGGCGAATGGACACCACAACACTTCATAGACGAGACAATCCGGCAGGTGCGCGAGACTGTAGGCGAGCAGGGAAGAGCAATCTGTGCGCTCTCCGGCGGCGTGGATTCGGCAGTCGCAGCCACGTTGGTTGATCGCGCGATTGGGCGGCGGCTGATCTCTGTCTTTGTCAATAATGGCGTGCTGAGGAAAAACGAATTTCAGAAGGTGCAGCAGAACCTGCGCGAAAAGCTCGGCTTGAACGTGGTGGCAGTTGATGCAGGAGAGCGCTTTCTCTCCAGGCTTGCTGGTGTCACCGATCCGGAAAAGAAGCGCAAGATCATTGGCAATGAATTCATCGAGGTCTTTGATCAGGAGGCGCACCGGTTGGAGCAGCAGATCGGAAAAGTGAATTGGCTGGTACAGGGCACGCTTTATCCTGACGTGATTGAGTCGCGCAGCGTGCGTGGCCCGTCGCAGACCATAAAGACGCACCACAACGTGGGCGGCCTGCCGGAGAAGATGAAGCTCAAGCTGATTGAGCCGCTCAAAGATTTGTTTAAAGATGAGGTTCGGCGCATTGGCCGCGAGCTGGGCATGCCGGAAGAAGTTCTGCAACGCCAGCCATTCCCCGGGCCAGGGCTGGCCGTACGCATCCTGGGCGAGGTCACGCCGGAGCGCATCGCACTGCTGCAGGAAGCAGACGACATTGTGGTGAATGAGATCCGGCGCGCCGGGCTGTACACCCAGATATGGCAGTCGTTTGCGGTGCTGCTGCCGGTGATGTCAGTGGGCGTAATGGGCGACCAGCGAACTTATGCCTATACCTGCGCCATCCGCGCCGTGCATTCTGAAGACGGTATGACTGCCGACTGGGTGCCGCTCCCTTATGACGTGCTGAAGCGGATTTCCAACCGCATTGTGAATGAGATTCGGGGGATTAATCGCGTGGTTTATGACGTGACTTCCAAGCCGCCGGGCACGATTGAGTGGGAGTAAGCACGTTGAGAAAGGCCGGTTTTATCCGCACAGGTTTCGCAGAAGACGGAACAGGGAACAATATAGAAGCCACTGAAAATAAAGCCCGTACTTGACTGAATGAATACTCATTCATAAAATAGATTCGGCCTACAAGTTACACCATTCCGTAATCACTGACCGATGCACGAAACTGTTATGATTCTGGACGTCTTGAAGACTCGTCTCGCCCGCTCAGCAGACCCCAGGAGACCAAGATGAGTAATGTTGCCGTTCCTGCAACTCCCTCACAAACTCGAACTTCCAACGGCGCTGCACCGCAAAGCAGCCAAGGTACCAGGCAAACCCACCAGCGCATCAATAAGGTGGCGGTGCTTGGCGCCGGGACCATGGGCGCACGCATTGCTGCTCATTTTGCCAATGCCGGTGTGCCGTGCGTGCTGCTGGACATTGTTACGCCCGATGCGGCGCAGAGCCAGGACAAGGCCGCACGCCGCAAGCTTGTGAGCGCCGGGCTGGAAGCGGCGATCAAGTCCAAGCCGGCGGCATTCTTTGAAAAGGGACTGGAACGGCTGGTCACGATCGGCACATTCGATGACGATCTGAAGCTGATTGCCGATGCCGATTGGATCATTGAGGCTGTTGCGGAAAATCTTGAGATCAAGCGCGGCCTGTTGCGCAAGGTTGAAGGCATCCGCAAGCCGGGCAGCATCATCACCACCAACACCAGCGGTCTGCCGGTGGCCAGCATCGCTGAAGGGTTTATCCCGGATTTCCGCCGCCACTGGTTTGGCACGCACTTCTTCAATCCTACGCGCTACATGCGCCTGCTGGAAATTATTCCCACGCCGGAGACTGATCCGGCAGCGATTGAGACTGTCGCTCACTTCTGCGATGTGCGCATGGGGAAGGGAATTGTTGTTGCCAAAGATACACCGAACTTCATTGCCAACCGCATCGGGACTTTTGCCGGGCTGAATGTCTTCCGCGTGATGCAGGCAATGGACCTGACCATTGAAGAGGTTGACGCGCTGACTTCAAGCGGCGGCTGGACCAAGGCCGCGACCTTCCGCACCATTGATCTTGTAGGACTAGACGTGCTGGCCAGCGTGGTCACGAATTTCAGCAAAAACGTGCAGGACGAGCGCAGCGACCTTAAACTGCCCGACTTCTTCAAGCAGATGCTGGAAAAGAAGCTGCTGGGTGACAAGGTGAAGTCTGGCTTCTACAAAAAGATTCGTGGCCCGCAGGGAGAAGAACGCCAGGTCATCGACTGGAAGACGCTCGAATACCATCCCGCGCAAAAAGCAAAGTTCCCATCGCTGGAGATGGCCAAGAACATTGAGGACATGGGCGAGCGCCTTCGCACAGTGCTGGCGGGCGATCCGCGCGACAAAGCGACGCAATTCATCTGGACCACACTCTCCGAACTGTGGAACTACTCCGCCAATCGCATTCCTGAAATCGCTGACACTGTTGTCGAGATTGATCAGGCCATGCGCATGGGCTTCAACTGGGAGGCCGGGCCATTTGAGGTCTGGGACCTGGCCGGTGTAGAGCAGACCGTCGCGCGCATGAAGAAGGAAGGCAAGCCGGTGGCTGCGAACGCCGAAAAGCTGCTGGCTGCCGGAGCAAAGAGCTGGTACAAGGACGATCCATCGTCACCCTCCGGCCGAGCCTATTTTGATCTGCGGACGAGCCAATACAAGCCCGTTCCCGTAGCGCAAGGCGTGTGGTCTGTAGCAACAGCGAAAAAATCAAACGGCGTGGTCAAGAAAAATGCTGGCGCATCGCTCATCGACCTGGGCGATGGCGTTGGCTGCATTGAATTTCACACCAAGATGAACGCGCTGGGCGGCGACATTGTGCAGATGGTGACGCAGTCACTCAAGACTGGCGGCGTTGGCGACCAGTTTGAAGCCTTTGTCATCACCGGCGACTCGGCCAATTTCTCCGTCGGCGCGAATCTGATGATGCTGATGCTGGCGGTGCAGGAAGAAGAGTGGGACGAGGTTGATCTAGCGATTAAGCAGTTTCAGGGAATGACGCAGGCCATCAAATTCTGTACGCGCCCCGTAGTTACTGCTTCTTACGGCATGACGCTGGGTGGCGGATGCGAGATCAACCTGCACTCCTCCGCGCGCCAGCCGCATGCAGAACTTTATATGGGACTGGTTGAAACCGGTGTTGGCCTGCTGCCCGGTGGCGGCGGATGCAAAGAGATGCTGCTGCGCGCTCTGGACAACGCCAAAGCCGTACGGCCGGATGGCCGCGGCGAGTCGGTTGAAGTGATGGAGGGCTTGAAGCGCATCTTTGAAACAATCGCCATGGCCAAGGTATCAACTTCGGCATATGAGGCCCGCGCACTCGGCTTCCTCTCCGAGGGCGACCTGATCAGCATGAATCGAGAGCGCATCCTGGCCGACGCAAAAGAGCGCGCGCTGGAACTGGCGCGTGCCGGCTATAAAGCGCCTGTGCCCCGCATGGACATTCCCGCGCCGGGTGAAAACGTGCTTGCTACTTTGCGCCTGGGAATCTATCTAATGCGTCAGGCGGAATTTATCAGCGACCATGATGTGAAGGTCGCTACCAAGGTGGCGGAGGTGATCTGCGGTGGCAATGTAACGCCGGGAACTCCAGTGAGTGAGCAATACATTCTGGATCTGGAGCGGGAAGGCTTCAAGTCACTCTGCGGCGAGAAGAAGACGCAGGAACGAATCCAATTTACGCTCAAGACCGGCAAGCCATTGAGGAACTAGTGAGTAAACGAAGCTGGTTCACTCTGGGCGTGGTGGTGCTTCTGGGAATCTGGTTCATGGTGGTTGGCTACGAGTTCCTGGAAAAGGAAAACGCTCTTTGGCAGAAGAAGGTGAAGGCGGCGAAAGAGGAGGTGCGAAGGTGCGAGGCGCGGCTAGCGAAGTTCAGGAACTTTGATCAGTTCCGCACCAGCATCCGGCTGCCATACACGTCAGACCTGCCGCCGGAGCGCTGGCAGCGGCAGTATGACACGGTGCGGGCAGGCATGAGCGAATCGGAGGTTGAGATCATCATGGGCGCGCCGGATTATGCCCGGTGTGATTTGAGTAAGGAGAACGATAAGTTTTTAGGCTCAACCTGGATATATGAGATCGCAGTTCCAACCGAACTCGCGGCCAACGGGCAGAACACCGAGATTGAAGTGTTTTTTGGGCCGGACGGAAAGGTGAAGGACAAGAGCGCGCAGAACATGGAGCCCAAACCGAGTCCGACGCCGAGCGCGACAGTTGCAGCAACGCCGACATCAACACCGAGCGGAACGGCACCACCGGCTGCCGCGCCCATGCCGAGCGTCACACCCGGAACGAGCCCGATGCCGACAGCATCACCGCAGCAGGCAGCACCGGCGGCAACAGCAAGTCCGACGCCGCAATAGGGTAGGAGTAAAGACTTTCTGAGGACTGTCTTTGAAAATACGTGACGTGATTAAAAAAATTGAAGGTGACGGTTGGAAGTTGGCGCGGACTCGGAGGCAGCCATCGCCAGTACCATCATCCAACGAAACCGGGAACCGTGACAATTGCCGGTCATCCCTCGGCAGAGGTGGCGCCGGGCACTTTGAATAGCATTCTGAAACAGGCAGGATTGAAATGAAATATTTGGTTATCTACGAAAAGGTAGGAAGGGGTTGGAGCGCTTATGTTCCTGATCTTCCAGGCTTAGGCGTTGCAGGAGCAACTCTGGATGAGGTGAAACAACTGATGAGAGAAGCCATAGATTTTCACCTTGAAGGCATGCGTGAGCACGGCGATCCGATTCCTGCGCCAAGTGTCGTAACAGAATATGTATCGGTGAGTTGAGGTGGCCGCAATCGCAGACGAGGGCTTCTCTGCCCCATTCAAGCCAAAACCGGGCTTGATGGGGGCCCCAACGCCTGCGCTCCACAATTGATTAGAGAAGAGCAAGAGCCAAAAGCTACGAGCTAATGGCTAAGAGCTAGGAGCTGTTTTTATGAGAGAAGTAGTAATCGCAAGTTCAGTTCGCACCGCCGTTGGAAAATCCGGCAAAGGCACGCTCCGCGCTACGCGCCCGGATGATCTGGCCGCGGTCGCCATCAAGGGCGCGCTTGACCGTATCCCGCAGCTCGATCCCAAAGAGATAGAAGATGTGATCATCGGCTGTGCCACGCCGGAAGCCGAGCAGGGCATGAACGTCGCCCGTATCGCCTCGCTGCGCGCGGGGTTGCCGGTGGAAGTTTCGGCGATGACCATTAACCGCTTCTGCTCATCGGGTCTTCAGGCCATCTCGCTGGCGGCCGACTCGGTGGCCATGGGTCGCGCTGAAGTAGCTATCGGCGGCGGGACCGAATCGATGAGCATGATCCCAATGGGCGGCAACAAGGTTTCAATCAATCCCTGGCTGGTCGACCACTATCCTGATTCTTATCTATCGATGGGTCTTACGGCGGAGCGGCTGGCCAAGCGCTTTGGCATCAGCCGCGAGCAGGCAGACGAGTTTTCACTGAACAGCCACAAAAAGGCTGTAGCGGCGATCCAGGCAGGGAAGTTCGATGATGAGATCGTTCCCGTTCCGGTGAGCTTTACCACGCCGAACGGCTCAAAACCGAAGCGGATGGAGATCGTTTTCAAAGTTGATGAAGGTCCGCGCGCCGATACATCTATCGAAGCCCTGGCCAGCCTGAGACCTGCTTTCCATGCCAAGGGTACAGTCACGGCGGGAAATTCTTCGCAAACTTCGGACGGCGCGGCCGCCAGTATTGTGATGACAGCTGACAAAGCGCAGCAGCTCGGCATCAAACCTATGGCGCGTTTTGTGGCCTTTGCCACTGCTGGATACCTGCCGGAAGAGATGGGGCTTGGGCCGGTCTATGCCATACCCAAAGTGCTCAAAATGGCCGGGCTCAAGCTGGAACAGATAGACGTGGTCGAGCTGAATGAGGCGTTTGCCGCGCAGGCATTGTCAGTAATCAAAGAAGCTGGGCTTGATGCAAGCAAGATCAATCCGAATGGCGGCGCTGTGGCACTGGGGCATCCTCTGGGCTGTACTGGCGCCAAGCTCACGGCAACGCTTCTGCGCGAACTGAAACGCCGCAACGGCAAGTACGGAATTGTGACGATGTGCATTGGTGGAGGTATGGGCGCGGCGGGGATTTTCGAGAATATTGCATGAGCTCTTCACCACAGAGAGCACAGAGAAACACGGAGGAGAGTGGAATTAATTCCATTACTGCTGCCATCATTGGCGCGGCAATGAAAGTCCACTCAGCTCTTGGTCCGGGATTGCTCGAAAAGGCGTACTCAGCGTGCGTTGCATACGAGCTAAGGAAGCTTGGGTTCGACGTGAAGGTAGAGGTAGAGCTGCCTGTGGTTTATGAATCCGTTCGCATTGATCTCGGATATCGAATTGATCTGCTGGTGAATGATCTTGTTGTAGTTGAATTCAAGTGCGTTGAGAAAATTGCACCGGTACATGAAGCGCAGATCATGTCTTACATGCGTATGTGCAAGAAGAGTGTCGGGTTGCTTATCAACTTTCATGTTCGGCATCTTAAGGATGGAATAAAAAGATTCGTAGAGGGGACTGACTGGAACTAGCTCTGTGTTCCTCTGTGTCCTCTGTGGTAAAAGGAGCGAAATGCCATGGCAACAGTAGCAGTCCCAAATCGCACCAAGATGGCGGGTGGAAGTTTTCTGATTGAAGAGCACGCGACCGACCAGGTCTTCACCCCGGAAGACCTAAGCGAGGAGCACCAGCAGATTGCGCAAACCACAGAAGAGTTTGCGCGCAATGAGATTCTGCCCAACGTGGAAAAGATTGAGCACAAGGAATTCGACGTGACGCGCGGGCTCATTCGCAAAGCGTGCGAGATCGGTATTGCCAACGTGGACATTCCGGAGCAATACGGCGGCTCAGACATGGACAAGGTCGCCTCCGCCATCATTGCGGAGCATCTTTCTGTCTCGGGCAGCTTCAGCGTAGCATTCGGCGGGCACACGGGCATCGGGACATTGCCAATTGTCTATTTCGGGACGCCGGAGCAGAAGGCCAAGTATCTCCCCAAGCTGGCTTCGGGCGAGATGATTGCCGCGTATGCGCTTTCGGAATCAACTTCAGCCTCAGACGCAATGAACGCGCGCACCAAGGCCGCGCTTTCGCCCGATGGCAAAGAGTGGATCCTCAATGGCGAGAAGATGTGGATTACCAACGGCGGCTTTGCCGACGTGCTCATTATCTTTGCCAAAGTAGATGGCGAGAAGTTCTCGGCATTTATCGTGGAGCGTGGCTTCCCGGGATTCCAGTCGGGCGCGGAAGAAAAGAAGATGGGCATCCGCGGCTCCTCGACTACGCCGATTATCCTGAACGACTGCCGCGTGCCCAAAGAGAACTTGCTGGGCGAGATCGGCAAAGGGCACGTGATTGCCTTCAATACCCTGAACATCGGGCGCTACAAGCTGGGCGCAGGCGTGGTGGGCGGGGCTCGCAACTCGCTCAATAATTCCATTGCCTATGCCAAGCAACGCAAGGCGTTTGGCAAGACTTTGGCGGACTTCGGCATTATCAAGGCAAAGCTGGCCAACATGGCTGCGGGCATCTACACCGGCGAATGCATGTCCTACCGCACCGTGGGCATGATTGACGCGGCGATGGCGGAGATCGACAAGAACTCGCCCGACGTTTACAAGGAGACGGCGAAGAACATCGAGGAGTATGCGGTCGAGTGTTCGATCCTCAAAGTTTTCGGCTCGGAGATGCTGGATTACGTGGTCGATGAGACCGTACAGATCTATGGCGGCTATGGCTTTGTGGAAGAGTATCCGGCGGAGCGGGCATATCGCGACTCGCGCGTGAACCGCATCTTTGAAGGCACCAATGAAATTAACCGCATGATCATCACCGGCTGGCTGCTCAAGCGCGCCATGAAGGGCCAGCTCCCGCTTATGCCGGCCATCAAGAAGCTGACCGATGAGATCATGTCCGGCCCCGGTTCAGCCGAGCCGCTGGAAGGACCGCTGGCAGCAGAGCGCACGCTGGTGGCGAATGCCAAGAAAGCCGGGCTGATGCTCGCTGGCGCCGCGGTGCAGAAATACATGGCAGCCATCGAGCAGCAGCAGGAGATCCTGGCGGCGATCGCCGACATGGTGATTGAGATTTACGCGATGGACTCGGTCGTGCTGCGCACGCAGAAGCTGATCGAGCGCCAGGGAGAGGCAAAGTCGCAATTGGCGATTGCCTTGGCCCAGGTCAGCCTGACCAACTCGCTGGATAAGCTGGAAGCTGCAGCCAAAAAAGTCGTTGCCGCAGTTGCTGAAGGCGATATGCTGCGCACGCAACTGGTGATCTTGCGCCGGCTGTTCAAGCATGAGCCGTTCAACGTGATCGCGCTGACGCAGCAGATTGCGAACCGGCTGATTGAAGCAGGGAAGTACGTGAGGACGTAACGAGGAATTTGGTAATTGAGTAATTTGGTAAGTTGGTAATTGAAAAGCTGTGAAGCCGCGAGCTTCGCGAACCTGTGCGAATCTGACTTTTTGATTCGTGTTTATTCGCGTAAGTCGCGGCTCATTATTTTTAATTTATCCATTTACCAAATTACTCAATTACCAAATTGTTTCGTGTCTTTTGTGGTTTAGTTTATTGTTTTTCTCATGAACACTGAATGCAATCGCCTCGCTTATGCGCTCGCATCCGCTATCAACGGAGAAGCCTGGTATGGTGATTCTCTGCGCAAGATTCTGGATCCCATAACCGCTGAACAGGCAAAAGCACGTCCCATCCCAAACGCCCACTCCATCTGGGAACTGGTGGTTCATGTGGAAGCGTGGGTCAAATTCTGTTTGGGCGCGGTGCAGGGAACGCCGATTCCCGCATGGTCCACCATGCCCAAGGAAGACGACTGGCCACTGGTGGGCGATACCAGTGAACAGGCATGGAAGCAGGCCGTGAGCTCATTTTTCTCCACTCATCTGAGCCTGGTGGAGGCGCTCAAGACCTTGAGCGATGACCGGCTTGAAGCCACCGTGCCGGGCAGGACCTACAATTTCTATCATTTGTTTCAGGGCATGATTCAGCATGCGGTTTATCACGGCGGGCAGATTGCATTGTTGAAGAAGGCAGCGAGCTAGACCACCGCATCCTCTCGCGATACGCCATCCCGAACCGGAGCACGCGATGTGGCAGGGATCATCATAGTTTTGCTGCGAGGGTGAGGGATCAGCTCTGCTGTTCTAAAGGAATACAGGCCGGAGCTGTACGCATTATTTTTCCCGTTGCTACACGAATCAGCCGCTCTTGCTGAACACAGGTGCGGTCATCTCCTGTGCAGGAGAGCCGCCGGCCATCTGCTGCGCAACAATCATCTCGCGCGCGACGGGCCGGTGAACAGGCAGCCGCAGCGCGAATACAGCAGCACCCACAATGGAGATAATTCCTCCAATCGCAACCGTCAAGGGCGCTCCCAAATTATGCGCCAGGCTTCCGGCCAGCAGCGCGCCCAAGGGCGCCATGCCCATAAACGTCATGGCATAGACTGACATCACCCGCCCGCGCAGCCGGTCCGGCACCATGCTTTGGATGAGCGTGTTGGAGGAGGCCATCTGGATCATCATGCAGAAGCCCGCCGGGACCAGCAGCACCGCGGAGAGCCATAGCAATCGGGAAAGGGAAAACAGCAGCAGCATTGCACCAAACCCGGCGCAGGAAATGGCTACCCAGACGCTCAGTCCTTTGAGAGTTTTTCTCATCGCCAGCGCAAGCGCGCCAATGAGTGCGCCCACACCGGAGCAGCCCATCAGCAGGCCCAGTGCTTTGGGGCCGCCGTGCAGTATCTGGTCGGCGAACAGCGGCATCAGCACCGCATACGGCATGGCAGTAAAGCTCACCAGCCCCAGCAGCAGCATCAGGGCGCGCACCGGCCCAGTGTGCGCCACAAAATGAAAGCCCTCGATGATATTTTCCACCGGCGAGCCTTCAATGGCCTGGCGCGGCCGCTCCATCTTCATCATCAACAGCCCGATGATGACTGCGATAAAGCTGATGCCGTTGGCAAAGAAGCACCAGCCTTCGCCGATTGCAGCAACCACAACCCCAGCAGCTGCCGGGCCAATGATGCGTGCGCCGTTAAACATGGAAGAATTCAGAGCGATAGCATTAACCAGATCGGCGCGGGAAACCATGTCCACCACAAAGGCCTGGCGTGCGGGAAGATCGAATGCGTTGACAATTCCGGTGAGCGCGGCAAGCGTTACCACATGCCAGATTTGCACCCGGTGCGAGAGCGTGAGCCATGCCAGCACAAAAGTAAGCGCCATCATGCTGGATTGGGTTGCCACCAGAATCTTCCTGCGGTCAACGCGGTCGGCCAGCGCGCCACCGATTGGCGCAAGAATAAAGACAGGAATTTGTGAGGCGAATGCCACTGTCCCAAGCAGCAGAGCAGAACCGGTGAGGCGATAGACCAACCAGGATTCGGCCACCTGATCCATCCATGTGCCGATGAGCGAGATGAGTTGGCCGGTAAAGAAGAGCTGGTAGTTTCGATGCCGGAGAGCGCGAAACGTCTCACGCCAGGTTGAGGTGGCCGCAGGCTTGTTGTCCATTTCCAATGATCTTGGATGCATCACGGGCAGGTAAGGGACGCAATATGTAATCCACGCTCTCGGTGAGGCAGTACGTAATCCTCGCATCAGGCAGTGCATAGCTACCGGACTTGATCGCGCTAACAGACTCCTGTAAAGCTTTGCCGATAACTTTGTAGTAACAACGCTGAAACTAGAAAGCGGCCTGTGCTCCGCACCTTTTGGCTAGTTACTTATGTGTGTGGGTATTGTTGTGAATTGTAAAGGAAATAGTTTGCGCATCTTGTCCCACTGCTTTCACCCGCAAAATAATTGCGATTTTCACATGTTTTGTTTGCTCTCGCATTTACAAAGCTCCAGAGGAGGGATATCTTTGCAGGGCCCCTGCAACTCTGATTTTTTAGGAGCCTAGTATGAGACCCTCTCTCCGCTTCCCTTTACTTTTCCTAGTCCTCATTTTCACACTCGCCTTCGCCGCCGGGAGCTATGCCCAGTCAGGCGATGACGCGATTGCACGCACCGCCATTGCAAATGGCCAAGTGGATGGAGGCGCCCGTGCCCCGGTACGTGTTGGATCCGTACAGAACGGATCGCCCAATCAAATCCTCTTCGATGCTAAGACCGGCGCTGTGGTCAGCGGAGGATTCAATGTAAGCGTGAGCTCAACTGCCAGCAGCACTTCGCAAACCACCAATGACGACCATTTCGACATTGATCACCGCCGCGCCAACAAATCAAATATTGATGGCCTGATTACACTGGCTACGTTTGACGGCGCGTTTGTCGCCCAGGCCGGCCCTGAAGCCGGCAACGACTTCCGCTTCACCATGATGGGAAATGATCCCCGGCTTGGCGGCACCACGGTTTTTCCAACAAACATTGCTGAAGTTGACCTGGTATTGCTGAACGCAAACGGCTCCGTCTTTAAGACAGTACCCTTTGCGCCGTTTGAAAAGCTCACAATGGAGTCCCCCAATTTCGAGCCGCTCACCTACCGCTCAGGGCGTAACATCGAGTTTGGGGACGCAGTTCACCGCGCCCAGTTCTTTCATGTGATGAAGGCGGACTGGCACACGCTGTTGATTCCCAAGGTCGTAAATAAAGTCACTATTACAGTTCCGCGGTTTGTCAATGTGCGGCTCCGCAATGGAACTGTCATCCAGGCGCGATCTTACTTTACCGGCACAGCAGCCGACGGCAATACTTTTGTGCTCATGCTGGATCTTCTGTTCAACTTCTTCTTCGACAACGAAGTGATTAACGAGATCAATCTGGGCAACTTCACCACCAATGGCATGAACGTCGCCATGTTTCCGAACACTTTCCTGTTCAGCCTGAATGTGAACAATCCCGATACTCCCGGCAGCTGCTGTGTTCTTGGCTTCCACACCTTTTTCCTTGATGATGTATTCCCGGAGTCGCGTTGGGTCACCGCGTATGCAAGCTGGATCTCGCCGGGACTGTTCGGCGCTGGTTTCCAGGATGTAACCGCGCTGACACATGAAGTGGCTGAGTCCTTTGCCAATCCTTTCGTCAGCAACCCTGCTCCGAACTGGCAGTTCCCGGGCGTACCGGCCAATGCAAAAATATGCCAAAACAATTTAGAAGAAGGCGACCCCATTGAGGTGCTGGCCAATGCCACAACTCCCATTACGGTGAATGAGAAAGATTTCACATTCACCTACCACCCGCAGAATATTCCACTGCTGCAGTGGTTTGAGATGGGAAAGACCTCCAGCGCCATTGATGGAGCGTTCAGCTTCCCGGATGAAACCGTTCTGCCGCATTCTGCACTACCGTGTCCGCAGTAAATTACGAGTACAGTCGTTGTTATGGAAATGGCGCCGAAGTTCGGCGCCATTTTTAATGCTTTTTTAACAAAGCTAGATAGTCGATTAGTCCCGCTGGTTACTGCTCCGCAATGTGCAACGGATGAACATCTATGCATTTCGCAGCTTCAGCGTTCAAGGCTCGCTTGGATCCCAATTCAAAATAATTTGCATCCCTGCGCATCTCTTGCTAATCTAAATTAACCGCTTGGTTAATTTTCCTGATTTGGCTGCTGGTCGAGTGCGATGTCAGAAATAGGCAGACCAGGAGCAGTGAACCTGCAAGTCATATCGTAAGCATCTAAATTTCGGTATCGGAGCAAATTGCTAAAAATGAGGACGAAAGCTGTCCGGGTAGTCTCATTTTTGTTTTTGGTGGCAGCAACGGCGCTTGGCCAGCTTCCAACGGCAACTTCCTCAGGGAGCACTTCTGAGGAGCAGACACCTGCAATCAGCGTGACGCAAATTCCGTTGCAAGACACGTTTACCGGCAGCGGCAAGGTGGACAAGCTGGTTCCGGGCGTGATTCAAATTTCACTTCTGGATGCGATTGATCGGGGATTGAAGCACAATCTTGGCCTGCTGCTCTCACAGCAGCAGTCAGAGCAGGCGCGAGCGCAGTATCGGCAGCGATTGGCGGCGTTGCTGCCAAATGTTTCCGGCAATGTCAGTGAGACGGTAAATCAGATCAACCTTGCCGCTTTTGGAATTCCACTGCCTGCGGGACTCAAATCGCCGGTGGTTGGGCCTTTTGGAGTTTTTGACGCGCATGCCAACATGAGCGCAACCGTCCTGGATTTCAACTTGCTGAATCGGGTCCGAGCAGCCACAGAAAGCGAGAAATCCGCAAAGTTTACCCTGCAGGATGCGCGTGAGCTTGTGGTGCTGGTGGTGGGGAATGAATATCTGCTCACGATTGCGAGTGCGGCGCGGCTGGATACGGCCAAGGCGCAGCTGGTGACAGCGCAGACCATCTTTCAGCAAACTACCGATCTTAAAAAGGCCGGGGTTGCCGCAGGAATTGACGTGCTCCGCGCTCAGGTGCAGATGCAGACCCAACAACAGCGCGTGCTGGCTTCGCAAGACCAATATGAGCGGCAGAGGATGACGTTGGCCCGGACGATCGGCTTGCCAGTGTCGCAGCAATTTCAACTGACTGACACTGTGCCTTACGCGCCGCTTCTTCCGTTTGATTTGGAGCAGGCGCTAGCACAGGCGTATCAACATCGGCCGGAGTATCTTGCAGCGGAGTCACGCACGCGAGCAGCTGAGCTTGCAGTGAAAGCCGCCAAAGGCGAGGCGTTGCCCAGCGTGCAGGTGAATGGACAAATGGGAGCGCAAGGGCCTGCTCCGGGCAGTTCAGAAATGATCTATAGCCTCTCCGGCGGCGTACGCATACCAATTTTTCAGGGTGGCCGCGTCAAGGCGGACGTCGCGGAGGCTGAGGCGCAGCTTCGCCAAAGCAAGATGCAACTTGAAGACCTGCGCAGCCGCGTGGAATTTGAGATCCGCACTGCGCTGCTGGACGTAAAGACCTCTGACGAACAGGTGCAAGTGGCAAAGCAGCAGATTGGCTTGGCGGCTGAGCAACTGAAGGAAGCGCGTGATCGCTATGCGGCTGGCGTTTCCGGGAGCCTGGAAGTTGTGCAGGCGCAGGAGGCCGTGGCCGCAGCAAACGACAATGAAATACAGGCGCTGTATCTGAACAACGTAGCCAAGCTCTCACTGGTGAGGGCGCTGGGCGAAGCAGAGCAGCGCACAAGAAGTTTCTTGGGAGGGAAGTAACGTGGGCAATCCGGTGAAAGTGCCGCCACAATACGACGAAGAAGAAGATGTGAAGGAAGCTCCACCAGAGAAAGACCGGCGCTCCAGCGGTGAGCGGCGCGGTTTTGCACAGAAGCGGCTGGGATACTTCCGCACTCATCCACGGGCAAAATGGGTGGTGGCTGCGGTGGTTATCCTGGTGCTGGCAGCTGGTGTCTTCTTCTGGCATTACTACTCCATTCGCGAATCGACTGACGATGCGCAGATTGATGGCCATATTGATCCAGTCAGCCCGCGCGTGATCGGCACTGTGTTGCGCGTACTGCATGACGATAATGAGGTCGTTAAGGCCGGCGATCTTCTGATTGAACTTGATCCTAAGGATTACGAAGTTGCAGTGGACCGTGCACGCGCTGATCTGGCCAATGCCGAAGCGAACGCGGTAGCAGCGCACGTGGGAGTTCCGCTTACCCAGACTACAAGTTCCAGCCAGCTTGTTGCTGCGGACGCAGCCGTGAAAGCGGCGCAGCGCGAAGTTGACTCGGCGCATGCGAGGCTGAATGAGGCGCAGGCAAACTACGCCAAAGTTGCTGCCGATCTCAAGCGCATGGAAGTGCTTGTGGCAAAGGACGAAGTGTCGCGCCAGCAATATGACACTGCAGTGGCCGCAAACAATGCAGCCAAAGCAACCGTGGATGCCGCGAATGCTGCAGTAGCAAGCGCGGAAAGCCGCGTCGCACAGACACAGGCGCAGGCAGAAGCAGCGCGCACTGTGCCGGAACAACTGAAGGTCACGCGTGCACGCGCCGGCGCAGCGACTGCAGAAGTACAGCGCGCCACCTCTGCATTGGCGCAGGCGGAGCTTAATCTCAAATACACCAAAATCTTTGCTCCGGTTACGGGAGTGCTCAGCAAGCGCAACGTAGAGCCAGGCCAGGTAGTGCAGGCAGGGCAGCCGCTGTTCTCGATCGTTAATCTTGATGACCTTTGGGTGACTGCCAACTTCAAAGAGACACAGCTCAAAGGAATGCAAGTTGGGCAGAAATCAAAAATCAAAGTCGATGCCTATGGCCGCGACTACAACGGCAGCGTTGAATCCATTGGCGGAGCTACCGGCGCACGATTCAGCCTGTTGCCACCGGAGAACGCAACCGGCAATTACGTGAAAGTTGTCCAGCGCATTCCGGTGCGAATCCACTTTGACGGAGGACAGGATCCGAATCACATGTTGCGGCCCGGCATGTCAGTAGAGCCGACAGTATTTACAAAATAGTAAGGCAAGCCGCGAAGCCGCCCACTCGCCGAAGCGGCTTCCAGCAGCTAAGGTCCTTTCAGGCCCATGCCCACAGGATTTCAGCAGAAGGCTCCCGCTTTGCTCATGCCTTCTAAACGCCTCAAGTTAAAGCGAAGCGACAAGAATAGAAGATGGCGGAAAAAGCTCCCATAGTCGTTAACCCGTGGATCGTCGCCATTTCGGTGATGCTTGGAACCTTTATGGAGGTTCTCGACACCACCGTTGTGAACGTATCGCTGCAGCATATTGCCGGCAGCCTCTCCGTTACGCCGGAAGAAGCCACGTGGGTGCTGACTTCGTACCTTGTAGCCAACGCCATTGTTCTTCCGCTCACCGGATGGCTTGGCAACTACTTTGGCCGCCGCAATGTGCTGCTGGCCTCGGTCGGCGGATTCACCATCTTCTCGTTCCTCTGCGGCATTGCTCCGAATCTTCCTGCGCTCATCGTCTTCCGTATCTTCCAGGGCGCCACCGGCGGCGGTTTGCAGCCACTTTCGCAGGCCATCCTCATGGAGGCTTTTCCGCCGGAGAAGCGCGCAAAAGCCATGGCGTTCTGGGCCCTGGGAATCGTGGTGGCGCCAATGCTCGGGCCGGTGCTCGGCGGCTGGATTACTGACAGCTACTCCTGGCGCTGGCTCTTCTACATCAACATTCCCATCGGGATTATGGCTGTCGTCATGGCCACCATGTTTATCCATGATCCGCCGTACATTAAGCGCGGCGAAGGCGGAATTGATTACTGGGGCATGGGCTACCTTGCGCTTGGAATCGGCGCGCTGCAGGTCATGCTCGACAAAGGCCAGGAAGACGACTGGTTCGGCTCAAACTTCATTCTCACGCTGTTTGTGCTGTGCGTGATCGGCTTTGTCTTCTTTGTCATCCGCGAGCTCACCACAGATCACCCTGTGGTGAATCTGCGTATCTTTAAAAATCGCACTTACTCGACCGGCGTTTTTCTCATGACTGTGCTCGGCTTTGTGCTTTACGGCAGCACCGTCTTGCTTCCGCTCTGGCTGCAAACGCTCATGGGATATCCCGCTCTCACCGCCGGTATGGCCATGCTTCCGCGCGGGCTCGGCTCGTTTCTCTTCATGCCGATCGTCGGCATTCTCATGGGCAAAATTGAGGCGCGCAAGCTGCTTGGTACCGGTCTGATCGTCGCTTCATACAGCATCTATCAGCTTTCGAAGCTCAACCTGAACGCCGGCTACTGGGACATTTTCTGGCCACAGCTACTTCAGGGCACCTCAATGGGACTGCTCTTTGTGCCGCTTACCACCATAACCAATGGGCCTATTCCCAAAGAGCAAATGGGCAATGCCACCAGTTTGTTCAATCTCATGCGCAATATCGGCGCCAGCATCGGAATTGCCAGCGTGACGACAATTTCCGCGCGCCACGCTCAGGCGCATGTCCATGATCTCGCGGCCAACGTGAACCTGTACAATCCCGCTGCGCAGCGCATGCTGCAGGCCATGAAGCAGGCCTTTATGGCGCGTGGAATGGATTCCACTACCGCAACCCAGCAGTCTTATGCCGGCGTCTTCGGCATGGTGCAGCAGCAAGCCGCCATGATGTCTTATGCCGATACCTTCTTCCTGCTGGCAGTCATGTTCATCGCCTGCCTGCCGCTGATCTTTCTCATGAAGAAAGCGTCCAAGGGCGGGTCTGCAGCAGAAGCAATGGCCCACTAAAAATCTGCTGCGGATGCCTGCGGCGATCCTTGGTCTTTCATTTGCCGGCTGCGAATGAAGCCTGGCACGACTCCTGCGTTGGCCAGGACAACTCGTATTGCTCAAAAAACCTGATAAAGACACAGTCGCCACGTTCCCGCAGATGGTCTTCCAATACCTTTAAATACTGAACAAGAAACTCTTTTTCCAGGCCGTGGCTTTCATAATCCGGTTTAACGTTCTGCAGCCGGTTGATAAAGTGAATGTATCCGTGAAATTCCACGATTGCCTGTCCCAGGTCTGCATCAACAAAGCCGATTCGCTCTCGCAGCTTGTCGTACGTAGGGGCAGCTATTTCAATCAGCGGCGGCAGCCATGTTCCGGGAGTGAAACTGCTCAGCCATTTGAGCCTTTTGCAAATAGCCTCATTTACAAGATGCACCTCAATGAGCAATGCCCGGCTCACGTTGCTCTTCTCTCGCTTCCTTTCACGTTTTGCGTTCCAGAGAGCAAAGCCCTGAGTCAGGGTGAAAGAAAGCAGCGCGACAAAAATGGCCGCGCTGGCACTGATGATGGCCGTTAAAAGCTTTGGGTCCTCGGGTGCCGCCATGGCTCCTCCTTTATGCAGGGTTCAATGGTGCAGGAATGTAGCTTCTCATAAGATTTATTCCCGCTCCGCACAAAAAAATCCTGTTCTGTTTCGCGGAATAATCTTCCTACCGCACGGTTTTGCATAACGAAGAATGCAAGGTCATCCACACGATGCCTTCATACAGGAGACTTCTTATGAAAACAGCTTTCGCTCGCGTCCTAGCCTTTATCTCACTGGCAACCACACTCAGCGGCTTCGCCTTCGCCGAAAAACCCAAACCCAACAGCACCGCAACCGTTTCCGCAGTCCAGCAGCAGAACGGATGCGCCGGCACTCAGGAAGAAAAGCACCACAAGAAGCAGAACAAAAACCAGACCCGCTCTGAGCAGGAGCAGGAATTTGATCGCGTCCTTATGGGGATCTTTGGGTAATGGAAGCTCGGGCCATGGAAACATGGCCCAAGCATCTTCAGGACACCCATCGTTCTACTTGCAAGTCGCCGGAGCGGACTCTCTTATTCCTCTGCATTTCAAAGATTTAGCTGTTCAGGTTCCCGTGTTCCGGCGGTTGAGCATCGTCATGTCACTCGGCGTATAATCCGAAGCGCCAGCCAATCTTTACAATCGAGGTCGCCGAGATGAGAACACTCGCTTCCGCATTCTTGTTGCTTTGTCTTTCTGTAGCAAGCATGGCCCAGACTTTCCGCGGTGGAATCCAGGGCACGGTTACCGATTCTTCCGGCGCAGCAGTTGCCGGCGCCGACGTCACTATCAAAAGCGCGGAAACAGGGCTGGTTCGCACGGCCAGGACTGATGACCAGGGCGACTACGTGGTAACCGAGCTGCCTCTGGGCGCTTACAGCGTCACGGCCAGCAAGAGCGGCTTTGGCACCAAAGTTCTGAACGGTATTAACGTGGCTGTTTCCGCCAATACGCGCGCAGATGTTCAGCTCCAGCCCGGCGAAGTGAAACAGGAAGTGGTAGTCACCGCAGAAGCTCCGATCATCGACACCACGGGAAACACCTTGGGCGGAACGATTCAGAAGAGTCAGCTGACATCGCTGCCTGTAAACGGCGGCGATTTTGCCAAGCTTCTCACCCTGGTGCCCGGTTCGGCGTCTGATCCCAACGGTGACAGCGATTCTCCCGGCTCGTTTGGCACGTTCAGCATCAACGGCAATCGTGGGCGGTCCAACAATTATTTGCTCGATGGCACCGATATGAATGACGGGTATCGCAACGATCCAGCCATCAACGAAGCAGGCGTCTTCGGCACGCCGGCAACGCTGCTGCCGATTGACGCGCTGGAGGAGATCGGCATTCTTTCCAATATGGAGCCGGAATACGGGCGTAATTCAGGCGCAGTCGTCAATATCGTTACAAAATCCGGAACCAACAAAATACACGGCTCAGTTTTTGAATATTTTCGTAACAACGCGCTGGATGCGCGCAACGCCTTCAATACCAAGAAAGATCCCACCACTGGCAACGTTGTTCCGCAAGACACGTTCCACAACAACCAGTATGGCGGATCGCTGGGCGGCCCATTGGTGAAGGATAAAACCTTCTGGTTTGTGGCCTATGAAGGATGGCACGAAAACGGCGGTCTGCCGGGCATTGCCAGCGTGCCTAGCCAGGCGCGCGTGAATGCGTTCACCGGCGGAGGCGGTGTAATCAATCCTGTGATCGCGAAACTGTTGCAGCGGAATCCATGGAGCATTGCTTTTCCTGCGGTCGGCGACACCGGCGCAGACAACGCGACTGTCCAGGTGACTGACCACTTCAACAACCGCGTGGACAGCCTGATCTTGAAAATTGATCAGCACTTCGGGCGTGGTGAAGGCGCTGATCTGCTGACCGGGCGTTACTTCTTTGGCGACAGCGACCAGAGCTTCCCTCTCGCTTTGGGCGGCGGCACAACGGTGCCTGGCTTCAACACAGTTACGCCCACACGTGTGCAGGTGCTCTCGCTTTCTTATACCCATCTGCTCTCACCCAGGCTGCTGCTGGAAATTCGCGGCGGCTGGAACCGCTTTGCAGAGGGCTTCTTCCCTGAGGACCAGAATTTCAACCCAGCCTCTATCGGTCTCAACAATGGTGTGACAAACAAGCAGGACTTCGGGCTGCCGCAGATCAGCTTTAGTGACGGCACCAGCGGACTTGGCGGCAACAACTCACTGCCGCGCCATCGTTTTGATACCAACTGGCAGTACTTCACCAATCTTGGTTACTCAACCGGCAAGCACAATATGAAGTTTGGCTATGAGTATCGGCGCACCACGGTGAACCAGTTCTATGATCTTGGCTATCGCGGCCGGCTCAAGTTCCTGAGCTTTGAAGATTTTCTCGCCGGCAACATCAGCAATGGAGGCAGCCAGTTCGCCGGTGACTCTCAGCGCACCACGCACCAGAACAACTCCGGTTTTTATGCGCAGGATAGCTGGCGCTTCAGCCGCAAGCTCACCATCAATGCCGGCCTGCGCTGGGATTATTTCGGCGTGATCTATGAGGACGGAAACCGTTTCAGCCTTTTCAACCCCGCGACGCAATCGTTGGTGCTGGTTGGCAAACCAGGCGGGCCATCGAGCCTCTATCCGCGCGACCTCAACAATTTTGCTCCGCGCCTGAGCGCTGCTTATGACATTTTCGGCAGCGGCAATACTATTCTGCGGGCGGGCTGGGGCATGTACTATGACGCCTTCTCCCAGGATTTCTTTATCGGGCATTTCCCATTCAACACGTTCAATCCCGGTCCCGCGTACAACGGAATTGGGCCTTCGGCGATTACCGCGGCCGGCAACGTCGCTGGCACCATCGTCTCGGGCGCGCCGATCTTTACCGGCTTCAGCCCCACAACAGACGCGTGGACTGTTGACCCGAAGATTCGTACTCCGTACGTGCAGAATTACAACGTCAACATTGAGCAGGCGCTGGGCAAGCAGATGGCGCTCACCGTCGGCTACGTGGGTTCAGCGGGAACCAAGCTGTTCCGCTTCCGCGATATCAACCAGCACGATCCTGCTACCGGTGCATTTCCATTTGCCGCATTCAACATCATCAACCAGTTCGAGTCCACATCCAGCTCGCGCTACAACAGCCTGCAGGTTACGTGGAAGCTGCGCGACTGGCATCGGCTGAATTCACAGCTCTCATGGACGTGGTCGCACTCAATTGACAATGCCAGCGACGGCGAAGATTTTGTTCCCAATGCCGCCCAGCCTGATAACAGCCTCAACCCCGGCGCGGAGAAAGGGAATTCAAACTTTGATGCCCGCCATCGGCTGCAGTGGATGTTCGGTTACAATCTCCCGAATCCAACCATGGCTAAGGCGTTCACCAACGGCTGGTCAATCAACGGCCTGCTGCGCCTCTCCAGTGGACAGCCGTTCAACCTCAATTCGTTCTCTGATTACAACAACACGAATGAATTTTTTGAGCGGCCGGATGTTGTTGGCGCTCCCTTTGCCGGCACCGGCGGCCCCAGCAAGCTGCTGAACCTTTCCGCCTTTGCTGCGCCCTGCGATTGGGACCCGACCGCCGGGGCCTGCGTGGCCGGCACGCAGCATTTCGGCAACTTGCGCCGCAATGCCTTCGTCGGCCCGGACTTCAAGAACTTTGATTTTGCTCTGGCCAAAGATACCAAGCTGAATGAGCGGCTCAACATGCAGTTCCGCGCAGACATCTACAATCTGTTCAACCATCCCAACTTCTCTAACCCCACGCTGCCGAACTTTTTGGTGAACCTGGAAAACAACGGCACGGTTGCGCCTCTGCCCGGCGATCCAAAGTGTGCGGTCACGCCGGCGAACATTGCGGGCAATTTCAAGGGCTGCCGCGCTGTAGGTCCAGGCTTCCTGCCCACCACAGCAACTCCTGACGTTGCGATTGGCTATCCATTCCTTGGTGGTGGAGGCTCAAGGGATATTCAGCTGGCGCTGAAGTTCACGTTCTGAGGAGAAACCTAACACGAGAGTACTAGCTGCTAGTAAGTAGGATTGAACTCCGTGGAATAATTGCAGCCATAATAGCCTCAGGGGGTGGAGGCGCTGCAATCGCATGGCTCATTTTCTCTAAGTTTGGAGATCGTTGGCTTGCTCAAAGATTTGAGAAACGACTCGAGGCATTCAAGCATGAGCAAGCGAAAGAGATTGAAAAACTTAAACACCGTATCGCTTCCGAGTTTTCTCGAATCAGCAAGGTTCATGAAAAAGAGTTTGAGGTCCTCCCTGCAGCATGGCTCAAGCTGAAACAAGCTGAAGGAGCAGTATTTGATTTGATCATTTCATTGAAGAAGTTTCCTGATCTTAAGCAAATGTCTATCTCACAATTCGAGGAATTCGTAGCTGCTGCAAATTGCCCAATTTTCGGAAGAGTGAACTTCTGCAAGCTGCCGACCGAGATGAATATTATCAGCGATGGATATGGTGGATTGAGCTTTCGGAAGCTCAAATGCACAAACAGAAATTAATAATTATGTCGCCATGAACAGTATTTTATGACGGAACCTCTTCGCCAGAAATTTGGGGAAAGCAATGATCTCCTCAAATCGGTTCTAATCGCAGAAGAAGTAAGTCATTTAACTCCTAATAAAGAATTGGCGCAGCAAGTGTCATCCGACTTCAAGAAAGTCCGGTCATTACTCTCGTCCCTCGAGGCGGAAATACAGAAGCGCCTTCATTACGACGAGGCCTAGTGCTACTGTTGGCTTTTGCGGAAATGGAAGAAATAGCTGCAAAGCGCCGCAAGGCGCGGATGAGAATAGCGCGGTACGCCGAGCGCTGAGCGGCTTTGCCGCGCAGCGCTCAAGTGCCGGGAAGGAAGCCGGAGAAAATGAAAGTCCCGTCAGGGACGGCTGAGGCTAAAATCAACCTTCTATGTCCTACCACACGCACACCAGCCTGTTGTTTCATTACGTGTTTACAACAAAGAACCGGGTTCCTAGCATTCCCCCGGAGTTGCAGGTGCGGCTCTGGGCCTATATGGGCGGGATAGCGCGCGCAAATAAAATAAAAGCGCTTGCTGTTGGTGGCATTGCAGATCATTCCCACATTCTGCTTTCGCTTCCGCCGACAATCATTGTAGCAAAGGCGATCCAGTTGGTGAAGGCGGGTTCGTCCAAATGGATGCATGAGCAAATCGGAAGCCGCCGCTTTGAATGGCAGGAAGGGTACGGTGCATTCAGCATTGGCGCTTCACAGGTCGGGGCGACGATCCGCTATATTGACCATCAGCCGCAGCGCCACAGGAAGATCACCTTGAATGAAGAATGGGGACTGTTTCTCCGCAAGCATGCTATGTTTCTCGACAGGTGTTGATTTCAGCCGTCCCTGACGGGACTGGTTATTATGCCCGCTGTTCACCCGGCACTTGCCCTGGCTCGCGCTGCTCGCTTCGGGCCGTACCGGGCTACTCTCAGGCGCGCCTAGCGGCGCTTTAGGAACGCATGACAGGCTTTAAAATTCAACTAACCAATTGAATAAAAGTGACTTAAGGCTGCATAGAGGCACTTGCCTCTTCTAAGGTGAAATTTCCCTTGACCTATATTACAAATTGAAATATTGTTATCACGAATTGCAATATGAAACTTGGTGAGAAATTACGGTACCTGCGGCTGATGGAAGGGAACCTGCGCGGCTTTGGTCGCGAGATGACGCAGCAGGAAGTGGTGAAGGCCGTCACGCGCGAGCTGAAGATGAAGATCAGCCAGAGCTATCTCTCGCAGATTGAGAATGGTTCGCGCCCGCACCTGACCAATAAGACGCGGCTGCTGCTGGCAAGGTTCTTCAAAGTCCATCCCGGATATCTGGTGGATGACCCTGAGGGCTTCCATAACGAGCTGCTCTCTGATGTAAGCGCAGCGGAAGACACGCTGGACCTGTGGCTGATTCAGGGCTCGGAGCGCTTTCGTAATGATCCGGGAGTGAGCCGGGCGCTGTTGAACCTGGCCAAGCACCATGATTCGCGCAGCATTCTGGTGCTGATGGAAGCCATTTTAGAAACGCCGGAGCTGGCGGAGAAGCTGTTGCATGTGCTGCGCCCCAACCAGCAGAAGAGCGCAGCGGAGATGAGTGAGGCCTGAGTTGCGTATTGGGACAGTTTGGATTTTTTGGCAAAAGCAAGCGCAAGGTCCCTCCGGCCTACTCGCGCGCTGGTGACCACCCCAGCAAGCCAAAATCGGGCTGGCTGGGGACCCCGGCGAATAACGCGCGCTCGCTTGACGGCCGTCGGGATGACGAGTTTTTGGAAAGAGAAATTCAAATGTGCCACTGGCTTGATTTGAACGAGGTGAAGCTATGAACTGGGAACTTTTCTATCTGATCTGTTTCATCGTGGGCTTTGCCTTTACCGCGCTCTCATTTCTGAGCGGGACATTGCATCTGCATCTGCCGGGGGGCGGGCATTTTCACCTCGGCCATGGAACAGGCCATTCTGGCGGAGCGGCGCACGGCGGTCACGGCTCAAGTTTCGGATTTTTCAATCCCATGAGCCTGGCGGTGTTTCTGGCGTGGTTTGGTGGAACAGGATATTTGCTGGTGCATCTCAGGCACATTTGGGTACTTGCCGGGCTGGCATTTTCGACTCTTGCAGGACTGATCGGAGCGGGTCTGGTGGTCATGATTGCGACAAAATACTTTCTCGCGAACGAGTCCAGCCTCGATCCCATGGACTTTGAGATGGTCGGCGTGCTGGGTCGCGTGAGCGGGACGATTCGCCGCCGCGGGACGGGCGAGATCATCTTTGAGCAGGAAGGCGCGCGCAAGGCCTGTGCCGCCCGCAGCGAGATGGATGAAGAGATGCATCTGGGCGAAGAAGTTGTGGTAACGCGGTTTGAGCACGGCGTGGCGTATGTGCGCCGCTGGAGCGATCTGGCGGAGAAGGCCGGCGTTCTGCCGGGAGAAGAGGAGAAAAGTTCTTGAAACTTCTAGGAGGATCTATGGAATGGCAGTCAGTGTCGATCATCATTGGCTTAGGCATTTTGGTCGTCATGATCGTGATCAGCATGTTGGCGCGGTTGTATCGCAAAGTTGGACCGAATGAGGCCCTGCTGGTGTACGGCCGCGGCAAGACTCCACGCGTAGTCAAGGGCGCCGGAACCATTATCTGGCCGCTGATCGAAAACTGCCGGCTGCTCTCGCTCGAACTGATGTCGTTTGACGTGGCGCCGCAGCAGGACCTTTACACCAACCAGGGCGTTGCCGTCACTGTGGAAGCGGTGGCCCAGATCAAAGTGAAGTCTGACGATATCTCCATTCGCACCGGCGCTGAGCAGTTTCTTTCCAAGACGCCGCCGCAGCGCGAAGGTCTGATCCGCCTGGTGATGGAAGGCCATCTACGCGGCATTATTGGCCAGCTTACGGTCGAGCAGATTGTGAAAGAGCCGGAGATGGTGGGTGATCGCATGCGCGCCACCTGCGCCGGCGACATGAGCAAGATGGGCCTGGAAGTGGTTTCATTCACCATCAAAGAAGTGCGTGACAAGAACGAGTACATCGCCAACATGGGCCGGCCTGACGTGGCCCGCATTAAGCGCGATGCCGATGTCGCTGCCGCTGAAGCTGAGCGCGATACGGCGATCAAGAAAGCGGAAGCGCAGCGCGCCGCCGCAATTGCCCGCGCCCAGGCCGATCAGGAGCGCGTGCTGGCGGAGACGCTCTCGCTGGCGAAGCAATCTGAGGCGCAGCGCGACCTTGAAGTTAAGAAGGCCACCTATGCCGAGATGGTCAAGAAACAGCAGGCGCAGGCTGACAAGGCATATGAAATTCAGCAGAACATCCAGCAACAGCTTGTGATCGCTGAGCAGGTAAAAGTTCAACTGATTGAACGCGAGCAGCAAACCAAGGTGCAGGAAGCTGAGATCGCGCGCCACCAGAATGAGCTGATTGCCACCGTGCTGAAGCAGGCAGAGATCGAAAAGCAACGCGTACTCAACCTGGCGGAAGCTGAAAAGCAGAGGCTGATTGCAGAAGCCGAGGGCCGCGCCAGCGCCACGCGCATGCAGGGCGAGGCCGAAGCCGACATCATCTTCAAGAAAGGTGAAGCCGAGGCCCGTGCTATGAACATCAAGGCCGAGGCTTATCAGGAATATAACCAGGCCGCCGTAGTTGACAAGCTGATCAGCGGCTTGCCGGAGGTGGTCCGCGCAATGGCACAGCCGCTGGCCAACGTGGACAAAATCACCGTGGTCTCCACCGGCAACGGACACTCCGCCGGTGTCAGCAAAATCACCGGCGATATGGCGGAGATCGCGGCACAGGTGCCGGCGCTGTTCGAGTCGCTTTCTGGCATGAAGATTTCTGATCTTCTTGCCAAGGTTCGTCTGATCGGCGACAAAGCGCCCAAGCCTTCACCAGAAATTTCCGGTGACGGACCTGAATCTGGCGGCAAGGCCAAAGGTGCGACCGGAAAGTAAGTGCCGCAGAACTTACGGCAGGCTGGACAGCCGGCCTGCCGTGCTTAACGCAGAAAGTTGTGATGGAGCATTTATGAAGAAGCTTTCTCTTGCAGGACTGTTGCTGGGTGCAATGCTGGGAATGATTGTTGCGCTGGTGTTCGGCAAATGGCTGCTGTGGCTGGGAATCGGGCTGGCAATCGGATTATTCATCGGCTCCAGCTATGGCCGCAGGCAGTCGCTCACAAGCAGCGGCATCCGGCAGAAAATCAGCGCATAAGCACAAAGGTGCGCAGTGCGGAATCACGAATGGATTTGGAGGAGTTATGGCATTACTGGAAAGAGTTTCAACATTGATTCGGGCCAATTTGAACGATCTGATTGATAAGGCAGAAAACCCTGAGAAGCTGATCAAGCAGGTGATCCTCGACATGGAGAACCAGCTGCTTCAGGTGAAGACGCAGGTGGCAATTGCCATTGCCGATCAGCACCTGCTCGAGAAGAAGCAAAAAGAAAATGATGAGCGCATTGCGGACTGGGACCGCAAAGCCGAGATGGCTGTGGGCAAGCAGCAGGACGACCTGGCGCGTGCCGCCATCGAACGCGGCCTGCACTATAAGCAGCTCTCAGACAGCTTCCGGCAGCAGGTGGCTGACCAGAAGCTGCAGGTGGAAACGCTCAAGAATGCGCTCAACAAGTTGCAGCAAAAGCTGCAAGAGGCGCGCGCGCACAGCGAGCTGCTGATCGCGCAGCATCGCCGCGCCCGTACTCTGGATAAAGCTGCTGACGCGCAGTCTGCCGTCGTCGTGCCCAGCCATGGCGCTACCATGGACCGCATGCGGCACAAGGTGCTGCGTACAGAGGCCATCGGACAGGCGAAAGCTGAACTGCTTGAGGTGGAAGGCGCCAGCGTGGAAGCCCGCTTTGCCCAGATGGAGAAGGAAGACGAGATCAACCGCATCCTGAGCGAACTGAAGGCCAAGCGGGCATAAAAGCTCTGTGAAAGCCCCCGGCCTTTATGGCCGGGGTGAGCTGGTAGAGAAAGAATGCGGAGGGCTTCAGCCCTGGCCGGAAGTCGTGGTGTAAGCGGGTATCTGGCTATGTTGCATGCAAAGAAAGTTGCGGTCCATTCCTTCACGTAAAATGCGAACTGAATGAAATCAGCCATTGTCGCTTTTCTCTTTTTGATTTTTGCGGCTGTCCTGCATGCGCAGTCGCCCATGGAGAAGCAGCTCTTTGATCTGGTGAATCATGAGCGTGAAAAAGCCGGGCTGAGCAAGCTGGAATGGAGCGATCTCGCGGCCAATGCGGCTCGGCAGCATGCGCGGATGCTTGCG
The DNA here is from genome assembly GCA_964541925.1 of uncultured Acidobacteriaceae bacterium. Lineage (GTDB taxonomy): Bacteria > Acidobacteriota > Terriglobia > Terriglobales > Acidobacteriaceae > Angelobacter. Next base: position 32,617 of record CAZISB010000025.1, read on the forward strand.
GAGAAAAATGAGCTCTCACACCAGTTCACGGGCGAGCCTTCGCTGCCGGAGCGCCTTGGCGCAACCGGCGTTCGCTTCACCAGCGCCGCGGAGAACGTGGCCCGCACCGAGCATATTGAAGATGTGCATCTGGCCCTGATGAACTCTCCCGGACATCGCGCCAACATTCTTAGCCCCAAATACAATTCGGCCGGCATCGGCGTGGTGGAAGAAAAGGGCCGGATTTTTGTGACGCAGGACTTCATCTTTCGCGTGCCAACTTATACCGAAGAGCAATTCAGCGCAGCGATTTCCGAGGAATTGAACCAGAACCGGAAGGCAACCGGACTCAAAGAGCTTGATACCAGCAGCGATTCTTATCTGCATGGCCTCGCCTGCTCCACGGATGGCAATGCTTCAAGCCTGGCAGGAAACGTCAGTGGAAGTTACGTTGTGGTGTTCAACTCGTCAGAGCCGCACCACCTGCCTGAGCAGATGCAGAAGGCTGCGATGAACATGAATTATCGTCGTATAAGATACGGCGCATGCTTCCGCCCGGACAAGGAGCACGGCTACGGAAACTTCTGGGTGGTGGCGGTGTTTGGAGGATGACTGCTGCGCAGGCACCCAATTGTTCCTATCCCTCATGAGACGCTATCCCGAACCCGAGCAGGCCAAGCGCTATCAATTTCTGAGAATGATAAATGCGAAGGTGAGGGATCTGCTCCGCTGCTGCCAAGGGACATCAAATATCGTAAGCCCTAAGACCAGCAGAGCCGATTCCTCGCCCTCACGCGGCTCTTTGAAGATGGCATAAGTGAAGTTCGGCCTCGGAACGGCGTGTCGTGTTGGGGAGTGAAGTTGAAGACCCTCAGCGGTCTGCTCACTCTTCCGTTTCTTCCTGCAGCGCCGTCAGGACTTCGTCGTCAACGTCCCATTTCTTCAGCACACTAATCGCCACGCCAACCCTGAATCCAGCGCGAATCAGCGCGCGAAAGATCCGCGCCGTATCTTTATTGTTGGCGGGCTTCTTAAATCGCTTACGTTTCAGGAAAGCGCGCGCCAGAGCCTGCTCGTCAACACTGGAATACGCGTCAGTCACGGCTTTTTCGATCACATCAGCGTGCACGCCTTTAGCTTTCAGGTCGGTAATGACCCGCCGCTTACCGAATTTTTCGTTCTCGCGACGAAAAGCAGAGTATGCAGCCGCGTAGTTGGAGTCATTCAGATATTTCTGATCCTTCAGGCGAAGGACCACCATTTCGATCAGCAGATTCCCGATCTCGCCTTCCGGCACGCGCGGGCGCATGAGCCGCTTCAACTCGGCGACGGTGCGCATCTTGCGGGAGAGTGCGCGTACGGCGTAATCGTAGAGCGCTTCTTCCGTGTCGTAGGTTCGCTTGGGGCGAGGGAAGGGCATTGAGGGAAGGATAGCAGAAGGAATCTTACCCACGGATGAACGCGAAGGCACGAGCGATACTGGTTTGGCTGAGGCCAACCTTGCTGTTGCACCCTCGCCCTTGCGACATCCGGCCAGATCCCAGCCAGGCTGGTAGCTTCCAGCTTGCCCGTCATCGTCAAAACAAAGCGAGATATCTGATACCTTTTGTGTATGAAAATGGCGTTGAACGCACGCATGCTCTTTGGCGCGGCGGCGGTACTGTTCGGCGTCATCGCATTGATGTGGCACGACGCCGCGACCTGGCAAAACTTGCAACATATCTGGAGCCTGCCTTTCGGCACAATCATTGGCGGGTTTCTGATGACCGCTCAAATTGCCGGTGGGATTGGGATGCAATTCCCGCGCACTTGGCGCCTGGCATCGGTGGTACTTTGCGTCGTTTATTTGTGTTTCTCGCTGGCCTGTGTTCCTGACATCATTGCTGCAACCAACATCTATGACAAATACGGTGGCAGCTTTTTCCTGTTCCTTTCCTTACTCTGTGGCGCGATTGCGTCGTACGCAGCCACTGAGGCAAATGCAGCAAGGGTGGTTCTGTTCGGCCGGTTGGCGCGCCTTGGACTCGGCGTCTGTGCGATTTCTTTTGCGTTGGGCCAGGCACTCCTGCTTCGGGATACAGCTCACCTGGTTCCAAAGTGGGTTCCGCCCAGCCAGATGTTCTGGGCGATACTCACAACGTTCGCGTTTGGACTCGCCGCGGTTGCCATTCTCATCAATCGCCAGGCAAGGCTTGCCATGCGCTTGATGGCGCTGATGTTGGCACTCTTTGGCGCAATGGTTTGGATCCCGCAGGTAATCGCTCACCCGAAAGCGCATTTCAACTGGTCCGAATGTGCCCTGACGTTCCTTGTTACAGGGGCTGCCTGGGTGGTGGCTGAATTGAAGTCTTTCTGAAAACCGCAAAAAAACCTGCAACCCTCAGTCGACCGAGCGCCACAGGGCGCGGAACAATGGTAGCCCCGGGCGGAAGCCCGGGGTAGGCGTGAAAGAATGAATGAGCGCCGCAGGTGCGGCACAGAATTTAATGTGCTCCGCCTCCGGCTTCCGAATGCTCATAAGCCCAGGGCTTCGACTTGCTCCTCGGTCTCGAAGCCGGATCGTTTGTTTATGTCGCTTCGCTCCAAACCGCTGGCGCGCGTTGCCCCGCACAAATCCGTTCTGCGCTTGAAGCAAGCAGCTCGCCGCGCAAGTCGGGCTCGCTGCTTTTACAAACCCAGGGCTTCGACTTGCTCCTCGGTTTCGAAGCCGAGCCAGTGTGCAACCTCATGCCAGACCACCTGTTTCACTTCGGCGCGCAAATCTCCTTTTGAACAGCGCAGAATGGGACCACGAAAAACAAAGATGAGATCTGGAGCAAACTTCAGTTGGTAGAACGACCGATTCGTCCTGGCTGTGCCGCTGTACAGTCCTAATAACTCAGTTCCATGGGGCCATTTGTCTCTGGTCGCCATGTCCTCCAATACCTCTGGCGGAGGCTCGTCAACGACTTGAATGCCGGGGAAATCCGGCAGGCGCCTGATCTTCTGGGGCAGCGTGCTGTAGGCCCACTCGACGATTTCCTCGAAGTTGGCGGGATTCCCGGTGTCGGCCATCAGGCCAAGTTTACTACCCGAACGAGACAGTTGTTTCGCGAGCTGCAGCCTCCGGGGAGAGTGGATCGCATCCCACCTTTTCGCCGAAGCTAAAAAAACAAAGGCCAGCTTCTGCGAAAGGATGGGGCACCCTGGCTGCATTGTGAGATGGAGAAGAACAGTTGGGCCACCCGCCATAATCGTAATGCGCGTTCTCATCGGCCAGATTTCTTTGGGGACAGCGCATTTGTTTTCTTGATCCGCGTTATCTTGTCTGTTTTAGTATGCAGCAACCATCGGCCCTGGTCCGGACAGCCTGCGTCTACATATGAGCTTTTAGGAACATATAAAATAACATCGCCCTTGTTATTGACGTCTCCTACCATAGTGAAGTAGTCACAACTGGGCAAACCCCTGACGATTCTGTCGGCTATTTCTCGGAGATAAAACTGTCTTGTCCTGAAGTCGTAAACGGCTGGCAAGTGATTTGTGTAATCGCCCGCGGCTGTCCACAAAGGAACCAGCAATTTTGAGCCATCGGGTGAAGTGGACGGAGCATTGGTTCCGGCAAGGTCTTCCTTCAGGCGTTTTGAGAAATGAAAAAGTTCCGTACGCTGTTGTTCTGGGGATTCTTGAAAGACGTTCCATCGCACATCGCATTGGGCCTGATCGCCTCCGGGCAGGCGCTTCATCTCAACCTCAACAGCAATTTTGGCGACGAACTTGCTTGCCAGAGAATATGTTGCACCAGCTTTTTTGACCTCACCTGTCGCGAGGCTTCCACATTCCAGATCGACTTCCTCCTGAGAGGCAAGAGCTAGTGGCGAAGAAAGCATTGCAAGAAATAGGGCCGCAAATTGCATTTGGCGGAATGTACGTTCTTGCATCGAAGTGATCGTACTGTGGCTCCGGTTAAGCGACAAACCCAGATTAACATTGTACTACTTCGCAATTGATTCGCCCGTTAATGTGCGTTATCTTGCAGCAGCGCCGAGATGCGCAGAGTCTTTGAAAACAGCAAATAGCAGTTGGTACTTAGCAATTAGCCAAATCAACCCCGAAATAACATGAAAGAAGGACTTCGACCGGTCGGTCACCGTTCGGTCGAAATGCAGTCCGGCTTTTGTTTTCAACAAAGGTCATATGGGGGGTGGGGGTGAATCGGCTGAGAGGATCGGCAGAGGGTCACAGAATCGCTGAGATCGCCGACATCGCGCGTCATCGCCGTGATCGGAAAGGCAAAGGCTTACCACGGATGAACACGGATGAAACGGATCGGAAAGGCAATCTTGGGAATCGCCGACATCGCACGTCATCGCCGAGGTCGGAAAGAAAGGACATACAAAAAGAAGCGGCGAGGCCGACCACGCGCCGAGCCGCGCCGACGCGGGAGCAGGTTGCAGCCAAGGATCGAGAAGAATCGGAAGCGGTTTGGAGCGCAGCGACAAAAATGAAGGGACGTTGTTGCCAACGTCCCGAACGCTTTGGTGGTTGATTTCAGTCGAGCTTACGCTCTTCCGGCGCTAAATCCGGCTTGCTCCATCTGCTCACGCGCGGCATCCGCGGTTGAATGGATGCCCTGCACTTTGAGCTTGAAGTCGTCCGGATTGCTGGCGTTCTCCAGGGCGGTTTCATAGCTGACCAGGCCTTGCGAGTACAAATCGTAGAGGGACTGGTCAAACGTCTGCATACCGTACTGGGAGGTGCCGGCGCCAATGGCCTCATGAATCAGGCGCGTTTTCTCCGGGGTCATGATGCATTCGCGGACGAACGCGGTGGAGATCAGGACCTCAGTAGCGGGGACGCGGCCTGCACCGTCAGCGCGTTTTACAAGTCGCTGGCTGACAACGGCCCGCAAGGTGGCGCCAAGCTGCATACGCACTTGCTTCTGCTCCGGTGGAGGAAATACAGCGATGATACGGTTGATGGTTTCAACTGCATCCAGAGTGTGCAGTGTTGAGAAAACTAGGTGGCCGGTTTCGGCGGCGTGCAGCGCGGTGGAAATGGTCTCCAGGTCGCGCATTTCGCCCACCAGGATCACGTCCGGGTCCTGGCGCAGACTGGCACGCAGGGCGGACGCGAAAGAAGGTGTATCTACCTCCACTTCACGCTGGTTGACAAACCCTTTCTTGTCGCGATGCAAAAATTCGATCGGGTCTTCGATAGTCATGATGTGTTCAGGACGGCTGGAATTAATGCGGTCAAGCATGGCGGCCAAGGTGGTTGATTTACCAGAGCCAGTCACGCCGGTGACCAGCACCAGGCCGCGGGCCTCTTCGCAAATATGTTCAATGACTTTAGGCAGATAAAGTTCTTCAAGCGCGCGGATCTTGGTTGGGATCACGCGCAGCACCAGTCCGACGTTGCCGCGTTGCTGGAAAACGTTCACGCGGAAGCGGCCGAGGCCGGCGACGCCGTAAGCCATGTCGAGCTCGGCAACTTCCTTGAACTTCTGCTTCTGGCGGTTGGACATCATGCTGAAGGCCATGTTCAGCATGTCTTCAGCGGAGATGCGCGGCTGATCGGTGAGCGGAACCAGTTCGCCGTCAATACGGACGTGCGGATAGTTGCCCACTTTCAGGTGAAGGTCGGAGGCTTTGCGCTCCATCGCAATTCGAAGCAGATCATCAATATGCATATTTCACTCGTACCAAAAGAATCCCGGGATCAAGCAGGGCAATCAATATCTGTGGCGCTCCATCCCAGAACACGCAAAACCGGCGCGTTCCGGGAGCCCTGGCGCTGCTAATGTTGGCTGCAACGTACCATGCTGTGGTGCGCAAGGCAATCAGGCAAGACCTTTAGATTTCCTGCTCACTCACGCTAAATCGGGTGTGAAATGAGGCCTTCACAGCATGGGGCGGTACGGCCCTAAAGCTTTTACCTTCAGCAGTGTATGTCGGCTTTGGGAGGCCTACAATGTTACCGATGACACAGCACGGCAATAGACCTAAGGTGGTGGTCATTGGAGCGGGATTTGCAGGCATAAATGCGGCGAAAGCCCTGGCCAAAGCTCCGGTGGACGTAACAATTGTTGACCGCAAAAATCACCACACCTTTCAGCCGCTGCTTTACCAGGTGGCGCTGGCCGTGCTTTCACCCGCTGAAATTGCTTCTCCTGTGCGCACTGTGCTGCGCCGGGCCAGGAACACAGAAGTGCTTCTGGGCGAGGTCACCGGCTTTGACCTGCAAAAGCGCCTTGTTCTGGTGGATAGCCTTGAGCTGCCCTACGATTACCTGATCGTAGCTGCCGGCGCCACTCATGCTTACTTCGGCCATCCGGAATGGGAGGCGATTGCGCCCGGCCTGAAGACCCTGGAAGACGCCATTGAGATTCGCCGCCGCGTTCTGCTGGCTTTTGAAAATGCTGAGCGCGAGATGGTGGCGCACGGTTCTGAGGCAGAGCCGCCACTGAATTTTGTTGTCATCGGCGCGGGACCCACAGGAGTTGAGCTCGCCGGCGCAATCGCCGATATTGCGCGCCACCATCTCCAGAGCGAATTTCGTGCGATCGATCCACGGCAGTCGCGAGTCATCCTGCTGGAAGGCGGCTCGCGCGTTCTGCCGTCTTATCCGGAAGACCTTTCAGCCAGCGCCGAGCGCCAGCTCAAGTCAATGGGCGTGGAAGTTCGCAACGGCGCAATGGTGACCAACCTTGAGCCCGAAGCCGTGTGGGTTGGAAAAGAGAGAATTCCCGCTGCAGTGATTCTTTGGGGCGCGGGCGTTTCCGCGTCGCCGCTCGGAAAGATGCTTGGCGTGCCGACCGACAAAGCTGGCCGTGTGATTGTCCAGCCTGATCTCACCGTGCCGGGACATCCTGAAGTTTTTGTCACGGGCGATTTGGCATCGGCGAAGCGCGAAAACGGCCAGCCGGTTCCCGGCGTTGCTCCCGCGGCAATCCAGATGGGCAAGTTCGCCGCCCATCAGATCAAAAGATCAATAGAAGGGAAGCCGCGCGAAGAATTTCATTATCTCGATAAAGGCAGCCTCGCCACCATTGGCCGTTCACGCGCCGTTGCTGATCTGGGCAAACTACACTTCTCCGGCTACTTTGCCTGGCTGGCGTGGCTGTTCGTACACCTGCTGTTCCTCATCGGCTTCCGCAATCGCCTCTTCGTGATGATCGAATGGGCGTGGGCTTACATTACTTATAACCACGGGGCTAGGTTGATTACAGAGCCGGTAGAGAAGGTGGCGGTGGAGAAGCCGAAAGCAAAGGCGGGGTGAATCTGCCCGGCAGAATTCAAGAATCAGCGATCTAAGATTCGTCCAATGTCCTCAAGAGTAAAGAGTTGCCAAATCCGCGCTGTCGTATCCATGCTGGCAGTCGCAACGCGCTTGCCATCAGGGGAGAAGACCGCCGAGTGAACGATGTAAGCATGTCCCTGGAGAATCGCCAGCAAACGGCCGTTAGCAGCATTCCAAATCCTTGCAGTGTTGTCGATACTGGCCGTAACCACGCGCTGGCTATCAGGTGAGAACGCCACCCCGAGCACTGCATTGATATGGCCACGGAGAGTAATGAGCAAGCGACCATCAGCGGCGTTCCAAATCCGTGCTGTGTGATCGTTGCTGGCGGTGATGATCCGCTGGCCATCACGAGAGAACGTAAGTGCGTTTACTACATCTGTATGACCACGCAGTGTAAACAGCAAGCGACCATCGACAGCGCTCCAGACCATAGGCATGTGATCCATGCTGATAGTGACTATGCGTTGGCTGTCCGGGGAACATGCATATGCATATTTGAGCAGAGTGGTAGGGATGGCGAGAGCAGTGATCAATCTCACATCGGTGGGATTCCAAAGGCGTACTGTGTTGTCAGAGCTAGATGTGATGATACGCTGGCCGTCAGGAGAGAAAATCGCACAGAAGAGGGCCTTTGTATGACCGCGAAGGGTGGCAATCAATCTGCCATCAGCTGCATTCCAAATCATTGCAGTCTTGTCGTCGCTGGCTGTCACAATCCGTTGGCCATCGGGAGAAAAACGCGCGCAATTTACGGAATCGGAGTGGCCCTGGAGAATTGCGAGAGTTTTTCCATTCGAGGCGTCCCAAATACGCGCAGTGTGGTCTTGGCTTGCTGTTACCGTGCGTTGGCCGTCGGGAGAAAACTGCGCATCGTTAACAATCCCCGTATGCCCTTGCAGTATGGCAATGGGGCGGCCGTCAGTAGCGTGAAACACGCGTACGGTTTTATCAAAGCCTATGGTTAGGACTCGCGCTCCGTCTGGCGAAAAAAATGCACGTGCGACATACGATGTATGACCACGAACAGTAATTGACCGCCAGCTTGTAAAGTTCCATACCCTCGCTGTCCCGTCGAAACTTGAGGTGGAGATGTGTTCCCCATCTGGGGAAAATTCCGCTGCCCAGAGCCCCTCGGAATGTCCTTCGAGGATCGCTAGCAAGCGACCATCAGCGTTCCACAAGCGTGCTACGTGGTCCAGGCCTGCAGTAACGATTCGATGTCCATCCGGCGAAAATTGCGCGTAGACCACCGAGCCATCGTGTGGCAGCGTAAACAGCAATCGGCCGTCAGCTCTGTTCCATACCCGAGCCCCTGAGTGGCCAAGACTCGCAATCACGATTCGTTGGCTGTCTCTGGAATATTCAATGCTTGAAATCGAGCCATCGTGTGGCAGCGTAAACAGCAATCGGCCGTCAGCGCTGTTCCAGACCTTCGCAATTCCACCGGTAGTACCGGCTGCGATAACCTGATTGTCCGGCGAAAACGTAGCGTAAACGACGGCGCTTTCATTTTGTAGCGTCATCAGCAAATGTCCGTTCGTGCTGTCCCAAACGCGTGCGGTGTGGTCCCAGCTTGAAGTTACAATACGTTTCCCGTCGTGCGAAAATTGTGCGACCCCAATCTGTTCAGAATGTCCCAAGAGAGTCGCGATTAAGTGGCCATCACTCGTACTCCAGACGCGGGCGGTTTTGTCAAAACTCGCTGTTACGATAAGCCGGCTGTCAGGAGAAAACTCTGCCCGCATCACTCTGTCCGAGTGGCCCCGAAGCGTGAATAACAAATGACCATCGGCCGAGTTCCATACGCGCGCAGTACGATCCACGCTAGTGGTGACCAGGAGTTTGCTATCAGGAGAGAACGTTGCGTAGGTAAGTTTGTCGGTGTGGCCGCGGAGTGTAAACAGCGGGCGGTATTCCGTTGTCTCCCATACGCGGGCAAGATGATCCTCACTGGCAGTGACAAGGAATCGCCCGTTTGGAGAATATGCGGCAGACACAACTGGTCCTTCATGTTTCAAGATCGCCACTGTTTCCGGCGCCGCCTTTGCCACTGCCATGCGCGCTTCTTCAGTTCGCGCGGTTTCCCAGCTTCGAATAGCCAGATCGAGCGCCTGACCATGATCTCGCGACAGCAGTTCGCCGGATTGTGCCGCCATCGCTCGCGATTTTTCCATGGCTCGCTGGCGGTAAATGAACCAACTGGCTGCAATCGCCGTCGCTAATAAGAGTGCCAGTGCGCACGCGAACCAGCGCAGCCGCCTTGCCGCACCTTTCTCCCGCGCAAGCTCACTCTGCTGGGCTTCTTCTCGGGCGCAGATACTGGCTTGCACAAAGTCCTGCAAAAGTACTGAAACCTCGGCATGCCTGCCCAACCATTCTTCCGCTTGGGCCAGGCGCGCGCCTTGGAGCAAAGCGCCGCGATCTCGATGAAGGCTTTCCCATTCTTCCGCAGCCTGCAGCAGCCTGCGCTCAAGTCTGAGGTCCTCACGATTTTGCGTCAGCCACTCTCGCAGCAAAGGCCATTCCCGGATCAGCGCTTCATGGGAAACCTCAACAAAGCTTTTCTGTTCCTCTCCGCCGGTGGAAATCAAACGGCTGGAAGCCAGATGGGCCAGCAGCGCTTCTACTTCCTCCGTGTGACCCAGAGAATGCAAGTCTGCTTTTGGCACGCGGCGACGCGTGTCTTGGCCTCCATCGCCCAGATGCACCAGTTCCAGAAAAATTTTCTTTGCCAGTTGTTTCTTTGCTTCATCGAGACCGGCATAGACCTCATCGGCGTGGCGCCCCAGCGCTCCGCGGAGACGTCCAATTTCCGCATAGGCGCTATTGGTCAGTGTACAGCCAAAGCCGCCACACTTCTCCCACAGTTGTCCAAGAGCGTGCTCCAGCAGGGCCAGATTCCCCGGCTCGGAGCCCACATCGGCGAGAAGGGCATCAATCAAACCGGCTTCTGCCTGGGCGGAAGCCAGTTGCAGGCGCTTTTCAATACTTTCGCGCAGCTGGTCATGGCTCATCCGCCCGACGTTGTATTGGTTTGCCGCCATCGCGCGGCTCAACGCGGCATGTTCCATGCAGTCCGCATAAAAATCTGCGCGCACGGCCAGCACCAGGTGCACGGGAATAGCGCCATCGGACTGAGCGGCTGCGAGCAGAGCATCAATGTAACGATCGCGCTGCTGCCGGCTGGTGGTGAGCGTGAATATCTCCTCGAATTGATCGGCGACTAAAAGAATGCGGCTGGGGCCTGCCTCGTGCGATATCGCTCCGGCAAGGGCGGCAATGGCATTACGCAAGCTGTCTTCGCCGGCCGAGAGTTTATTCCGGAAATCGCGAATGAACCCAGTCCCTTCCTGCAGGCGCAATTCCGGAGCCAACTGAGTGGGCAGAACTTCCGCGAGATAGTCGAAAGGAGCTACTGAAGGACGAAACACCGCCATTGCTGGTTTGGCAATCCATTCGGATAAAAACGTCCCTGCTGCAGAGCAGGGATAAGCCCGGCGCGAATCAGTGACGACTTGCCGCTGCCAGAGTTACCCACCACTGCCAGCACCTGCGAGCGCTTCAGATGGGCCAGCAGTTCGTCGGTTTCCAGTTCACGCCCGAAGAATAGCCATGCGTCTTCAGTCTCAAATATCTGTAATCCGCGGAAAGGGCTGCGACTGCTCCAATAATGGGCCGGTAAATCGCTTCCATAGGACGAAAGCTCTGCTTCCCGAACCGGAGCAACGAATTTGTAACCTCGCCGGGGAACCGTTTGGATGAAGCTATGCCCGTTCCGGTCATCCTCCAGGATTTTTCGCAGGACAAAAATGTTTTGGGTGAGGTTACTCTCTTCTACAAAGCTTTCCGGCCAAAGCGCACGCATCAACTCTTCTTTTTCCACAATGCGTCCGTTGCTTTGAAGAAGAAGGAGAAGAGTGTCAAACACCTTCGGCCAGACGGTGACCGGTTCGCCATTGCGCAACAGAATTCGGAGTACCGGGTCAAGGCGGAAACCGCCAAATTCATAAACTACGCGTTCTGCTTTGTCCACCGGATACCTATGAAGGGAGTTGGGTATCCAAATTATAAAGCAATTTTTTTGCGCTTTCATTCCGAACGAAGTGTTTTCTTCTCAACCATATAGCTTTTTTCCAAAAGTCAATGGCATGGATTTTGAGATTTTTGAGAACTATTTGAGGATAAATTTGAGGACATTGAATGGATAGACCGGGTATTTCTGTTCGCGGAGGATCAAGCATGGCAAGCCAGGATAAACGCTTCATCGATGCAGCCAAGTGTGCCAATAGGGCCGGCAGGTACGCTTTTGGCCTGGATGATGACAAAGCGATCGCGGCATTGCGTCAGCTCGCGGACGACCTTGAGTCTGGCCTTGTCACATTACACAGTGTTACCACCTCATCTCATGCCACTCATAACGACTTCTCTGTTCGTGAATTTACAGTTGAAGTGCTGGAAGAAGTCTCCCAAGGAGGCCCTAAGATTGTGCGAGACTAGTTCTAATCGGCACTATGACGCGTGACTATCTTTCAATCCCAAAGACGCACTGCACCATGGCCGTTATGGTGATCTTTCCTGGCTGGGTTGGGGGAGGAGGCGGCGCTGGTAAGGCCATTTTCTTATGAGCCATTCCTAGAAATCCTCCGCTGCTGTCGCGTGTTTCGTTCTCAGCCACGTAAACGTCAGATGCCAGGCTCTGTATCTGCGCGATTCCAATAGGTCCGCTCACCTCCAGATTCACTGACCGTGCCGGCCCCAGCTTCTGCTTGGTTTGTTCCAAAGCAATTGTCGCTCGACCCACGGCGCGATGCATCGCGTTTGCCACGGCCTTCTGCTTGGCTGTCTCTTCATTCGCGAGCTCGTAAGTCAGCGATCGGAAATCAACAATGCCATCCTGGATAGAATCATCCATGATCGGACCAATTTTGGAGAAATCTTGCACCTTAAGGACTACGTGACCTTGTACTCGATAAGCTCTGGCCTTCCGGTTACGATCTCCACTATAGAAAGGAGTAACAGTCAGAACGCCGGTCTGGACCGCGTCTTTGCTCAGCCCATTCCGTTCCGCCACGCCAACAATATTCCGCAATGACTGTCCGGCCTTCGCATAGGCTTCCTTAAGCTCTTTCTCCTGTGCGGAAACATCAAAGGTCAGAATGGCCAGATCAGGGTCGCTTTCATAACTGCCTTCTGCCTGAACAACCAGGGTGTCGGCCACAAATTTTACTTCGGAAGATTGCTGGGCTCCCGCCCGCAAGCCCGCAATGCCAAACAGAATCAGAGCATACAGCGTTAGTCGCGTTTTCATAGACTCTCCTTGTGTAAGAACGTTGGAAGAGGAAAATATGCGCAGCAAGTATAGCCAGAACCGATACGGAGACGAGTGCACATTGTTCTCGCTTCCCAGGGCAAAACTGGAATAAAGATTGACACCTGCCAAGGCTACGTGATATTCATCCGCTCGCGTAAAGTGTGCTCAGGGTTGCGCAGTGAATGATGGATCATTCACTCGATTCATGTCCGTACCGGAAGGAGATTCCCCCATGAAAGCGAAGAGCTTCGTTTTCTCTCTTTTGGCGGTTGTTGTACTGATCTCACCACTTGTTTTCAGCCAGGTTGACTACTCGAACGCCACGCTGCGCGGCACTGTCAGCGATCCCAACGGCGCTGTTATCGCCTCGGCCACGGTCACTGCCACCAATACCGGAACGGGCATTTCCCGTGTGGTCAAAACGAACTCAGACGGTACCTATCGCTTTGCCGCATTACCGCCGGGGACTTATCAGATCACCACAATTGCGCCGGGCTTCTCCAAAGAAGTTGCCAAGGGAGTCCAGCTAACCGTTGGGCAGAGCGCCGCTTATGACATTCACCTGAAGGTAGGCGTTGCTACAGAGACAGTGGAGGTCACCGCAGAGGACGTGGCGTTGATCGCGACGGACCAGACGCAGCAGGCCAACACCATCAATACTCTCCAGGTACAGGAGCTTCCGAACCTCAATCGCTCATTTACCAACAACGTTTATACCCTGCCCGGCGTGAGCAACTCTGAGGCGCCCCGTACGCAGAACCCGGGCTTCACCGGGTATCTAACCACCGGCTTTTCTATCGGTGGCAGCAATGGCCGCAACAACCTTTCCACGATCGACGGTGGCGAAAACGAATACGGTACTGGCCAATACCGCGTCACCAATCTTCCTGTGGATGGCATTCAGGAATATCAGGTGAACCGCAACGCCTTTGCGGCCGAATTTGGATTCACAGACGGCAGCGCCATCAATATCGTAACCAGGAGCGGCGGCAATAAATGGCACGGTAACGCCTTCGGTTTCTTCCGCAACCAAAGCACGGAGGCAACCAACTTCTTCAACAGCTTTGGGACCGGCGGTTCCAAGCCCTTCAGCCAACACGTTTATGTTGGGGGAACACTGGGCGGGCCGGTGGTGAAAGACAAGCTGTTCTTCTTTACCTCCTATGAATTTCAGAGACTCGACACCCCAAACTTCGGCAACAACGGCATTCTCTCCGCCCCCACGGTGCTTGGCATCAGCAATCCGACTTTGGGATCCAATTGCCCTACTCAATTCACCAACAAGGCTCCAGACCAGCTGTGTTACGTGAATGCACTCAAGGCATCTGGCGATCCCTTTCTGGTCGGCTTTGCCAATGGCATTACACCCGGCCTTTCTCCGCTGAATAACCCAGCCCTCAAGACAATCCTTACGCGCGATAATGGAATCTTCAACAACCCTGACCGCCTGCACAACGTCTTTGCCCGTTTTGATTATCATCCGTCAGACAAAGATATTTTCACGCTCCGCGTCGGCTACGCTCACAACAATTTCACGTCGCCGCTGGACGGCATTATCAACGGGACTCCGGACAGTTACGGCCTGTTTGTCAGAGACTTCAGCATTCTTACTACTTGGACGCGGAACATCAGCGCCAACGCGCTTAATCAGGTGCTGGTGCAGATCGTCCCGCGCAACCGCTCGAATGCGATTCCGTTCCACGACAACGGGATCAATTTCAGTCTGGGCGATCTGGGCGCAAAAGGTCCGGGCGGCACCTCCACATTTGGAAGGCCCGCGCTCCTGCCGTATCTGGCGCACCAGCAGCGTTATCAATTTGAAGATAACGTGACTTTGATCCGGGGCGAGCACACGCTTAAATTCGGCGTTTCATACCGGCCGGCCAATTACCATGTCGAAAACGATCTCTGGTTTAACCCCGAGTTTGACTTCAAAGATGGCGTTATTCCGCTGATCAGCCTGGCGCCGGCCGCAGTGCAGGGCCACCTGGTGGCTTTCAACCTCGGCAATGGACTTCCGGCGACAGGCCCTGTTACCACCAATCTGACTGCTCCTCAGGAATTTGCCTTCGGCATACCGCTGGATGTGATTGCAGGATTCAATAACCCTGTTTGGCAGGGATGGGGTCACTACTTTGGCAGCTACGTCCAGGATAGCTGGAAGTTTAATCCGCGTCTCACCGTGAATGCCGGCGTGCGCTTGGACGTTGACGGCGAGCCTTCGCCTTTGGGCACCAATTTCTATGCCTCGCCTCGCCTGGGAATTGCCTGGGACGTTTTCGGCGACCACAAGACGCTTCTTCGCGCCGGTTCAGGAATCTACGTGGCGCCGATTGACGTGCTGATTCCATCGTATGGCTCGCTGCTCGATGGTACCGGAAAATACATCAATCAATTGCTGGTTCCGTTGAGCCCCACGGATCCACGCGTAGCCAAGCTCTGGCAGATAGGGATAGCCGATGGGCATCTGCCGTTCGGCCATCTGACCGCTTCGGATTATGCAGCCGCCGGCATCAACACCAACACGCCAGGCGCAACGGTCGGCTACAGCGTAGCTCCAGGATACAAGAACCCTTACAGCTATCAGGCCAGCTTCAGTATTGCGCGCGAGCTGGTGAAAAATATGTCTCTGGAACTCGGCTACAACATGTATCACGGCGTCCACCTGCAGATGCCGGTGGAAACCGCTTACGCTGAAGTCCCGGTTGGTTCGCCGCTCTGCCCGACCCCGGCGTGCACTGACGCCACCGGCGGTCCGCTCTACGCGCCCACCACGGGGCAATTCCAGCACACCACCTATGCTTCCAACGGCAGCTCGATTTACCACGGGCTGACCGCCTCACTCACCAAGCGGTACTCAAGCGGCTTGCAATTCCAGGCGAACTACACCTGGAGCAAGACGATCGATGACACCATTGATTTCTCCAGCTTCCAAAACTGGTTCCGGCCCAGCCGGATCAACCTCTTCCGGACCATTTCCGTGTTCGATGTGCCGCATATCTTCACGGCCAATGCGGTGTACCGGCTTCCGTTCAAATCCGGACAGGGGAATTTCCTTTCCAATATCCTTTCAGATATTACGATCTCTCCGGAGCTGACCATGCACAGCGGACTGCCGTTCTCTGTGCGTACTCCAAGTTTGCAGAACAAGCTCATCACCGGGCAGACGCTGGATAACAACTACGCCATGCCATTCCTGTCTTCGCGTGACAACAACCGCGGCGCTGGCTTCTATTCACTCGATCTCAACTTGCAGAAGACGTTGTTCGTGAATCGCGATCGCGGCGTATCCGTCAACCTGATAGCGCAGGGCACGAACATTCTCAATCATGTGAACTTCAACCACGTGAATGATGTGTTCGATCTCAACGGTATTCCTTCGAATGGGATTGTCCAGACAGCGCGTGGCCCGTTGAACCTGCTTACGGGGCCGTTTACCGGGTTGCATGGCATGGCGCCCACCAGCGCGAGCCAGTTGAATCAGCCGTTGTTTTATTCCTCGGCCGATGTGCCACGGCAGGTGCAGTTCGGGCTGCGGCTTGTCTTCTAGCCGCCAGGTAATACCGGCAAAATTGGGCGAGGGGGGATTCCCCCCTCGCCCTTATATTTTTGGTCGCTTCATAATCGGTGCGCCTCTTAGTGTGGCTTGCCGGCCTCCCAGTGAAAATCCCACGCCGGTGTAGGTGAAATATCCGTGCAATGCGATCCGGCCGTTGTGTAATCCTGTTGCGGCTGGACAATGGCGCGCTGATTACCAGAAGCGTGATGCCGCGCAGGTTGCGCGCCCAGCTTGGCCCAAAATGTCCTTTTTATCCAACCAGGTTTCCATGAGAGCGAATGCGGCAGACAATTCGAGGTTAAGGCAGATAAAG
>CAZISB010000025.1:49162-58705 GCA_964541925.1 uncultured Acidobacteriaceae bacterium
CTGGAACCTTTTTTCAGCGCTGCTGCTCCTGCCTGAGCAAAGCTCTGCGCGAACGGCTCACAGGATTCTTGAAAGCCATGGCATCCATGTCCATTCCGCTGCAAGCGTTCAGGAAGCTACGCAGCTCATGCGGAGCCGTCGGCTCGATCTTGTCATCTTCGATTCCGATCTGCTCTGGGCAGACCAGCTTGCCTGTCTTGCGCCATTAACAAACTGGCGTGGAGTAGCCATGGCCCTCTCCGGGCACGGTCGCAATCGCCTTGGCGGGAAGCGCGTTCACTTCACCCTTCCCAAGCCGCTCAGCTCTGGTGTTCTTTTAAGCGGGCTCAAGGCTGCTTACACCAATATGGCCCAGCAGCGGATCGCAAATTATCGCCATACCGTTCCCGCTCGCATCGTCTCCGGAACGCTTCTCCATCGCGGCTGGCAACGCGCACTGCACCAGGTAAACGTCCTGAATTTGAGCCAGACGGGTCTATGCCTGAATGCCACAGAGCCTTTGCCTCATGGCGCCTCGCTCACCATGAACTTAGTTTTGCCGGAGAACTCCTCATCGGTTCACGCCAGCGGCAGCATTGTGTGGTCTCACAGCAACGGGCGCACTGGGGTAGCCTTTGATCGCTCTGCCTGTCTGGAGATGAAAAGGCTTCAAGATCGCTTGAATGCCTGGCTTCCGCCTGAGCTGGAGATGATGGCGCAGGTGAGCTGAGGCTGTTCTAAAGTCCCGACCCTGAGCGTTCTTTGCGAAGGGGAGGGAACCCTACATTCTTAAGTGCACTAATCTAGAAAAAGAAAGCGTAGTGATTCCTCACTACGCTTTTTGGCAATCTTTAAATTCGTTCCGGAAATAGCGCTTCCTCGCTCTGCTCGGATAAAAATAACTAAACCCCAACCGGCTGCTTGCTCCGATCACCCACCGGCACGCGCGTGAACCAATTATGGCGATCAGCCGTTGTCCCGTTCACAATGCCAAAGAACTCGCGCTGCAGCGCCAGCGTTACCGGGCCGGTGATGCCGTTGTTGATGCTGATCTTATCAATGGAGCGGATCGGAGTGATTTCAGAGGCGGTGCCGCAGAAGAAGACTTCTTCTGCCAGATAGAGCATCTCGCGGGGAATCATCTGTTCAACAACCGGAATGCCAAGGTCTTCCGCCAGCGTCAGCACGCTCTCACGCGTAATGCCCGGCAAAACGGAGTTGCCCAGAGGCGGCGTCAGCAGTTTGCCTTTGCGGACTACGAAAATATTTGCTCCTGAGGCCTCGCTCACGTAGCCGTTTACGTCCAGGGCGATGCCCTCAACGTAGCCGTTTACGATTGCCTCCATCTTAATGAGCTGGGAGTTCATGTAATTGGCGCCGGCTTTTGACATGGCGGGCATTGTGTTTGGCGCGATGCGTGACCACGATGAGACGCAGGCATCCACGCCTTCGCTCACATCGCCGTGCCCCAGGTATTTGCCCCAGGGATAATTCACCATGTAAACCTCTGTAGGCGAGTTGAATGGATTCACGCCGGCCTCGCCGTATCCACGCATGATGATCGGCCGTAGATAGCAGGGCCAGACCGCGTTTTCAGTTACCAGCTTTAAGGCGGCGGAGCAGAGCTCATCCAGATTGTAGGGGGACTCAATGCGGTAGATTTTGGCCGAGTCAATGAGCCGCTGCATGTGCTCGCGCAGCCGGAAGATCGCAGGCCCCCCTTTAGGCGCGTAGCAGCGTATGCCTTCAAACACAGAAGATCCGTAATTGATGACGTGAGACATCACATGGATCTGCGCGTCCTTCCATGAAATCATCTTTCCGTTATGCCAGATCTTCTCGGTCTCTTGAATCGCCATTTTGGGGAGGCTCCTTCAGTAAAAATGTGCCGTGCACTTATATCAACGGACTCCAGCCCCGGCCCGCAAGGGGCTAAAGGCAAGTCCTCTCTATTTTAGATAACAATTAAGGGCGAACGGCACATTATATCTGACGGAAATTCTTCCTCCCAACAAAATATCCGGCGCATTTGCGCCGGATATGAGTACGAATGTTTTCTAAAGAGATTTTTACTGCTGGTGCACGCCACCTGCCGGCTGTGCCGGCTTCTCTTGTGCCGGGGCGGCTGGCGTGTTTTGCGCCACCGCCGTTGGAGGCGTGTAGAGGTAAGTCCTGGGATTTCCCATCATGGTGGGCATAGCAGCAAACGGTTTGGAATAGTCATTCGCCGCATTCCAGAAGAGGAAGCCATCGCCATGGTGTGCCTTTGAGGTACTTACCTGCTTCAGGATGTACTCAGGCGAATACGTCTTCGTCCGCCAGTGAAATGCCTGGAGCCATGGACGCAGCACTACGCCGGAATCGGCTGTGATCTTTGCGAACCGGTCCATTGAGACGCCGATGAAGTGCTCAGGAGCGTCGCCCGGGGCCGCATAGCCATCCATGCCGAAGAAGTGCGACGGATAGATCATGGGTGAGAGCACATCACAGTGCTTCGCCATCTTTACAATGTCCTGGCCTGTGTGGCTGAGATCAACCTGCCGCTGCCAGGCCATGATGCCAAAGACGTCGAGCGAAACCAGCACGCCCATGGGGTGCAGCTCACTATAAGCGCGATCAAGGAAGTTCGCGATCACGTCATCGCGGTGCATTTTGGGATCTTTTTGAAAAGCAAACTCGGCGTCAGCCTGGTTGCCTTCGGCAGGGAAGCGGACATAGTCAAACTGGATCTCATCCACGCCTGAGGTAGCCACGTACTTGGCCAGGGCGATATTGTAGTCCTGAACTTGCTTGTTCGAGCTGTCAGACCAGACCAGCTTTCCGTTCTCGCGCCACGGCTGATGCAGGCTTCTCGACTGCACGGCCAGTTCGCTGTGGTGCTGGGCAATGTTGTCGTCACGGAAAAGCGCCTGCCGCGCGATCACGTGCATATCCAGCGAGTGCAGGAAGCGCACGTACTTGGGCAGGTTCGTAATCGGATAACTTCTGAGCTTCTTGGCCAGCGGATGCTCGAAAGGAATGTTGATGGTCCCATCGCTGTCCTTAATATCGAAGACCACCGCGTTTCCACCCGCCTGCTTCCAATGCCGGACAAGCTCGATACCGTGGGCGCTGCCGGCTGTCCCGCCGGTCATGTAGATCGCGCGCACTTCGCTCTCTTTGGGCAAGGGCCGGCTCTTCTCTACGATCGGCTGCGGTTCGATGCCGGGGATAAGAATCGTCTCATTTTTCTTGAAGGTGGTTTTTCCGTTGTTGGCCTTCGCAATCGCCGCAACGTACTCTGCTACGGTCATGTATTGGGACTCGGACAGATGCGCGCGGGCAACAAACTGCGCTGTCGTGAGCGCCTTCGCCGTCATCCTGATCGTGCCAGGCGGCAGCGGTTCGACAGCGGTCGCGTCGCTTGAAGTGTTCGGCGCGGCAGTTGCTGCCTTCTGCTCAGTTGCTTGAGGCTTTTGCTCGGCTGCGGCGGCCTGTATCTGCGGATGCCGCATGAAAAAGGTGAGAACAACGAACAGCCCAAGCACAACCAGGGCCGCGGAGGAGATAAAACCAAATTTCTTGGATACCATTTAGGGACTCTTTCCCGGGGTCTTGCACGGCATCTTACAACGGTTCAGCTTCTCTGATCAAAATTGCCTCAGTACTTGTCCTTTTGTACCAGTTTCAGCATCTAAAGTGTGAGATGCAGCTGGACGGAGCCGAGGCCACGGGAAGTTGGCGTCTGTTGACCAATCAGTTATTACAACTCTGCAGCACTCGCTCCCATCTCAAATTTATGCCTCTTAATCTATGGAGGCGTCCTCGGCAAAGAGGGCAAGGAATTTATGAGGACCGGCTTTAATACTGCACTTGATCCTACTCGGCGCAGCTCAGACGCGCAGGACTTTGAAACGGCATTGCGGCGGAAGATTGTTGGCCAGGATCCGGCCGTCGAAAAAGTCGTTGAGATTTACCAAATGTTTCTTGCGGGCCTGAACGCTCCTGGGCGTCCAGTTGGGAACCTGCTCTTCCTTGGTCCTACCGGCTCCGGAAAAACGCGCGTTGTTGAGGCGATGGCTGAATCGCTCTTCGGCGATCCCCGCGCCGTGATCAAGATTGACTGCGCGGAGTTCCAGCATAGCCATGAGATCGCCAAGCTGATCGGTTCACCGCCCGGATATTTGGGCCATCGTGAAACTCATCCCCTGCTCACGCAGGAAGCGCTCAACCAGTGGCACACTGACAAGCTCAAGATTACCCTGCTGCTCTTTGACGAAATTGAGAAGGCCAGCGACGCGCTCTGGCAGCTCCTTCTGGGCATTCTGGATAAAGCCACGCTCACCCTGGGTGACAACCGGCGGGTTGACCTTTCACAGTGCCTGATTGTGATGACCTCAAATCTGGGCGCCCATGAAATGGACGATCTCATGACCGGCGGGCTGGGCTTTGGTACGAATCATCGCAGGCAGATAGATACGGCGCTTGATGACAAGATCACCCGCACTGCTCAGGATGCAGCTCGGCGCAAGTTTTCGCCTGAGTTCATGAACCGCATTGACAAGATTGTGGTCTTCAAGACGCTCAAGTCGGAGCACCTGGAGCAGATTCTCGAAATCGAACTCGGGATGGTCCAGCAGCGCATTCTGCAGGCCACCGGCAACAGCCAGTTTGTCTTCTCTTGCACATCGCCGGTGAAGCAGTTCCTGCTGCAGGAGGGCACCGACCCGAAGTACGGTGCGCGTCATCTTAAGCGGGCAATTGAAAAGAACGTAGTCTTCCCGCTGGCGAATCTTGTAGCCACTGGGCAGGTCAAGCTGGGCGACTTTATCCGTATTGACCGCGTGAACGGCAAGCTTACGTTTACCAAGGAAGCCGAAGGCGCACTGGTGCCGGTGTTGCTTGAGAAATACGGTGCTTTGAACCCGGGTTCGCCGATGACGGCCAAAGCCGGCCGCAGCGTAAATAAAGGTCGCGATCTGGGTGGGATGGCATCACTGTTAGATCCGCATAAATAAGCAGCCAGCAATTGGCAATTAGCCAAAACCAAAAGCCGGGGCATCCCGGCTTTTGGTGTCTTTACAGGAAAATGCGATTCAATCCAATTTCAAAGGTCATTCCTGCCGGGAATCGCAGCAAGCGGTTGGCTAATTGCTATTTGCCAATTGCTCGGGTTCAGCCCTTCTTCAACTCAATCAGCACCAGGCGCGCTACCTCTTTCAGAGTCTCAAAAACGCCTTTCCCTTGAAACGCCACTGCTTCAAACACGGGCTCACTCTTTCGCAGGAGGTCTCGTTTTAAGTCCTCAATCGGCATGGCGCTGGGCAGATCGCGTTTGTTGAGCTGCAGGACGTAGGGGATTTTCTTGAAGTCGTAGCCGTGCTCTTTCAGGTTTTCCTGTAGATTGTCCAGAGCTTCAATATTGGCGTCGAGACGCTCTTCCTGGGAATCGGCTACAAACACCACGCCATCCACTCCGCGCAGGATCAACTTACGGCTCGCATCATAAAAGACCTGACCGGGAACTGTATAAAGATGGAAGCGGGTGCGGAAGCCGCGAACGGTGCCCAGGTCGAGCGGGAGAAAGTCAAAAAAGAGGGTTCGATCAGTCTCTGTGGCCAGGGAGATCATCTTGCTCTTTTGTTTGTCGGCCGTCTTATCGAAAATATGCTGCAGGTTCGTTGTCTTACCGCCCAGACCGGCGCCGTAGTAGACGATCTTGCAGTTAATTTCGCGAGCGGCAAAATTTATAAAACTCAAAGCTCTCCCTGAAATTCGGATCTGACTGTGTAGCTCAGGCGCCGAATCAACCGATGCTGCTGAAAACTTTTTATATCATACCGTACAGAGTAGGGGTGGCTTCTAATTCTATGCGCTCACGTATTCCAGAAATTACCCTTAGCCGGCAGAAACAACTCAAAGGTAACCTTCTTTGTCAGCGGCCCTGCTGCGGTGGCAGCGGACAATAGCCCGGCTTGGCTATCACCTGCAAGTTCGGACGCAGCACGCGGACATCAATTGTCCGGCAATTCGTGGCTAGAGTCGCGCGCGTTGTGTAGCCCAGCGTGTACTGGTTGCGGGCTGTGTCCGCAATCTCTGCATAGGCTTGTTCAATTCCCTGACGGTCAAACTCCGCCAGCATGTGTCCGCCTGTATCGGAGACATAGCGCGGCAGAAGGTTTCCGGTGCCAAAGCCCGGCACGCGAATGCGGTTCAGCTTGTCATAAATCGGGATGGCTGCCGTGTCCACACCAACTCCATAGACGCTGATATTGTTCGAAAGCAGAATTCTTTTTACTTCGTCATATCCGGCGTTGCTGCCCTGCTCCCGGCCATCGCTGATCACAAAGACAATGCGGCGGCGTGCCCGGTCACGGCGGCTCAGGTCCTGCGCAGCGCGAAGAATGGCGTCATTCAAGACATAAAATTCGCGCGGCGGCGTTTGCACGTCCGCGGCCCGGCCGCCAGTTGCATTGGGATCGTTTACCGGATGGCCGTTGATGCTGGGCCCACCGCCGAACGGACCGCCAGTCATCGGCGGGCCGCCCTCCCGTCCGGGACGCTTAATTCGATTGAGAGTAGCCGTAGGAACTTTGGCTGCTCCGGTGAATCCTGAAACCTGCTGCACGGTGTGGCCGTAACGATACAGTGCCACCTCGTCAAACTCACTGAACGCTCCCATCAATGCCGGCAGCGTCTCATTTACCTTTTTCATAGTGGCGGCAGGGAGATCTGTGGCTACCACCACGGCCGCCGCCAGAGGAAACGGGTCAGCAGTGAAGAATTTGAGCTGCTGCAGCTCGCCATCTTCATAAACCTTGAAGTCGTTTGAGGAGAGGCCAACCACCAGCTTGCCGGAGTGATCCTTTACCGTGACCGGTATCTGAACAAAGTTGACGGCAATGCTCATTTTGTAGAGATCGTCACGCTTGCTCGGCATGCTGCTTTGTCCCGGCTGTGCAGGCTGGGGCGTGGGCGCTGGCGTGGCGGTTGGATCAGAATGAGCATTCTTAGGGGCCGGAGGAGCGTTCTCAGGGAACTGAGTCTGGTTTTTGGGCTGAGGAGCGTCTGGAATGCTCTGCTGGGACGACTGGTCCTTAGGCTTTGGCCCGTCAGGTAGGTTTTGCTGCGCCAGCGCGCAGAACGCAAACACACACAGAGCACAGACCAACGCGGCAGTCCTCCGAGCCGGCTTGAACATTAATCCCCTCCTGACACTTAGAACGGGCAAAATGAGCAACTTTGCAGTTGAGATGCTGCAATCTGGCTGCGTGATTCATTGTAAACGCTAACGTGAATGCCATGACATATTTGCGAGGCAACTCTGGTGCATCTAATACAATAGATTAAAAGATCATATTCAAGAACCGATTGTCCAGGAGCCGTTATGCGACGCCATTTTTCCGCATTCATGCTCGCTTTTCTCTTCCTGCTCGCAGTGCCCAGCTATGCTCAGGAGGATGCTCCGCCAAAGCCTGATCCGCGGCCGCCCGGTGAACAACCCGCACCGCAAGAGAACCAGCAGGTTGAGAGGCAGGAGAAGATCCCAACCTTTCGCAAAAACGTAACTGTTGTGACCGTGCTGTTTAACGTAAAGGACAAGCACGGGGCCCTGATTCCGAGTCTTTCTAAGGACCGCTTTGAGCTGTATGAAGAGAACAAGCCGCAGACGATCAAATATTTTTCCGCTCTCAGCGATCAGCCGCTCACCATCGGCCTGCTCATTGACAGCAGTTACAGCATGAACCGCACGCTGCCTGAAGAAAAAGTTGTTGCCGGCGGTTTCCTCCAGAAGGTGCTCACGCCGAAAGACCTGGGATTCGTGATCAGCTTTGACATCAGTGTTGACCTGCTCCAGGACATGACCAATGATATGCATCTGCTGCGGGCCGGCCTGGATAAAGCCCGGATCAACACAAATACAGTAGGCATGACACCCATAGGACGGCCCGGCCCAGTGCCCACCGCTGGTGGCGACAATAAAGGTACTCTGCTCTTTGACGCAGCCTATCTGGCTTCAGATGAGATCCTCAGCCGGCAGTCCGGACGCAAAGCCATGGTGATTCTCACTGACGGTGATGATGTCGGCAGCAAAATGCATCTGAAAGATGCGATTGAAGCCGCGCAGAAGGCTGACGTAATCACATACGTCCTGCTAATCACCGATCCCGGTTTCCCATCGAATTATGGCGACATGAATAAACTGTGTGAGCAGACCGGCGGCCGCGTCATTGAGGTCAGAAATCCAGACAAAATGGGCAAGGCCTTTGACCAGATCGCCGCCGAGCTTCGCAGCCAGTACAGTATTGGCTTCAGCTCAGATAATCCATCGAACGATGGCAAGTTTCGCCGCCTTGAAGTGAAATCAAAAGACGGATACAAGGTCCAGGCGCGTAAAGGGTACTATCCGCCGAACGATATGGCGGCGAGCCGGTAGTTAGCTTGTGTGGCACAGGCACTCCTGCCTGTGCGAAACCCGGTTGATCGAAGGGAAACTCGGCTAACCCTACTGCCCTTGCGCCGCGTAATATCCCTTCTTCGCCCGCACCTTGAATTTTTTATTGTTCGCCACGATCTGGATCGGCCGGAACTTCCCATCGGCCACCAGATTTTGTGCGCGATATGAGACTGAGTACTGGCTGCGCAGCTCCGCCTGAATGTCGGCAAAGGCCGCAGTTACATCATCGAGTTTGCTGGGAAAGAAGGCGCGGCCGCCCGTGGCCTCAGACAATTTCCTCAAATTATCACTGCCTTCGGTGTGAGTGTTCACCAGGGAAGTGCTGACCGTATAGATAATCACGCCTGCCCGCTGCGCCATATCAATCGCTTCATCGCGATAGACGCGGCTTGCGTTGTCCTCTCCGTCAGTAACCAGAATAATGGCTCGCCGCACCGCGTCACGTGCGGGTTCTTTCATCAGTTTTTCCCGGCAGGCAAAGTAAATCGCGTCCCACAGTGCTGTTCCGCCGCCGGCCTGGACGCCTTTGATCGCTTGCCTGAGCTTGTCCAGATCGCCCGTGAAGTCCTGTGCCAGGTCCCATTGCTCGTCAAAGGCGAGGATGAAAGCTGCGTCAGACTTGGGGCGGATTACATCGTACAAAAATTCTGAGATAGCATCTTTCTCAAACTGAAAGCGGTCACGGATGGAGTTACTGGAGTCGATCAGCAGCCCTACGAAGAGCGGGAGATCGGTCTGGGCGCGAAAATCCAGCACTCGCTCCGGAGGCACATGATTATCCAGGATCCTGAACTGGTTCTGCTTCAGGTCGCGGACAAAACGGCCATCATCATCCACAACGGTAAAGACCACGTTGACCTCATCTGACCGGACGCGCACCGTAGGAATGTTTCCATTTGGAGTGGCCTGCGGTGCAGGAGTAGAAGCCGGTTGGGCGGCGGTGGCAGGCTTCTGCGTCTGCGCGAGCGCCAGAAGCGGAAAAATCAGGATGCAGAGAAAAAAATGCCGCATAAGAGATTCAGGTTCTCTTCATTATAGCGGCATTTTCGAGCAACAATTTTGGTGAATGCTCCTGGGGCTGCAGCCGCTCGATTAGAGTAAAACAGCCTTTCGGTTAGAGTAAACAG
>CAZISB010000026.1:0-49892 GCA_964541925.1 uncultured Acidobacteriaceae bacterium
CACGCCGAGAAGAATGGAGCCATCGCCCACAGCTTTGGCGCCGACGAGATTCCAGAGAAGACAGACCAGAATCATTGCAGCAGCAATGAGTACGCCGCGATGCCCGGCGATGGCAGTGGGCCAGAGCCTTCCGAGATAGAGAACAAACACAGTGGGATAGATGGCCATGTCAAAGATGCTGGCCGCCAGCGAGAGCCACGCCTCCTGAAATCCCCAGAATGGCCCCATGGCGCGACGCACCCAGACGTAAAAGCCGCCTTCAGCCGGCAGCGCTGCGGCCAGCTCGCCGACCATGAGGCCCGTGGGCAGGCTCCAGATGAGCGGAGTTATGAAAAGAATAAGGATGGCGAGCTTATAGCCGGCGTTCTGAACCAGCTCCTCCATTCCGTACGGGCCGCCGGAGACCATGAAGTAAGTTGCTGCCGCAAGTGAGAGAACGGTGAGTTTGCGGCGGGGAGCGCGGGCTTTTTTCATCTTGGTGAATGGGAATATAGCATCATGCCGGACTACGCTAAATGAGTTTTATGCGCTTGCACCAAAAAATCTGACGACGGATGAGCGCGGATTCAACGGATTAAACATCAGAGATGTAATCTTCTTGCATCCCGGCTATGAAAGCGAATGCTCGAATGCTGGCGCCGCGCGGCTACAATCGGGAGAGAGCAGCGCTGCTTTCTGATCCGTTCAATCCGTGTTCATCCGCGGTAAGGTTTTGTCTCTGAATTCAGGTAAACTTAAAGGCTGTTCTGAGGGGCACCATGACTGACGATCTGCTTCGATTTCGCGGGGAATTTCCCATCCTAGAGCGCACCACCTACATGATCAGCAACTCACTAGGCGCGATGCCACGGGGAGTCTATGACTCCGTTCACGCGTACTGCGACACATGGGCCACGCGCGGCGTGCGCGCATGGGAAGAGCAGTGGTGGATGATGGCGCGCGAGGTGGGTGACGCGATTGGCGTGCTGATGAACGCGGAGCCGGGCGCGGTGAGCGTTCACCTGAACGTGACCAGCTGCCAGGCGGTGGTGGCCAGCTGCTTTGACTTCAGCGGCAAGCGCAACAAGATTGTTTATAGCGACATGAATTTTCCCTCAGTGATGTATTTCTGGGAGGCGCAGCGCTCACGCGGAGCACGCGTTCAAATGGTCCGCACGGATGATGGAATTCATGTTCCTACGGAGCGGCTGGTAGAAGCGATTGACGAAGAAACGCTGCTGGTTCCTATTTCGCATGTGGTCTTCCGCAGCTCTTATATCAAGGACGTGAAAGCGATTATTGCGAAGGCGCATCGCGTGGGCGCGCATGTGGTGCTGGATTGTTTTCAGTCGCTGGGGAGTGTACCGGTGGATGTGCGGGCTTTGAATGTTGATTTTGCCGTGGGCGGAGTGCTCAAGTGGCTCTGCGGCGGGCCGGGGACTTCTTATCTCTATGTCCGGCCGGACCTGGGGAAAAAGCTGGAGCCGAAATTTACGGGATGGTTCGCGCATGAAAACCCGTTTGCGTTTGAGATCGGCGCAAACAAGTATGGCGAAGCGCCGTTCCGCTTCATGCAGGGGACTTCAAACGTCCCGGGATTTTATACGGCGATGCCTGGGCTGAAGATTATTCGTGAAGCGGGTGTGGAGCGTATTCGTGAGAAGTCAAAGAAGATGACGGCGCGGCTGATTGAGCTGGCGGACAAGCGCGGGTGGCGCGTGAATGCACCGCGTGATCCGGAGCGGCGCGGCGGGACCGTGGCGATCGATATGCCGAATTCAAAAGAGGTGTGCCAGGAGTTGCTGCGGCGCGATGTGCTGGTGGATTGGCGGCCTCGCGCGGGCGTGAGGTTCTCCCCGCATTTCTACAACACCATGGAAGAGATTGACCGGGCGGTCAGCACGGTGGACGAGATCCTGAGTGAAATGGGCGTAGGCGCGGCAGTATGAGTAAAGTAATTACGAGTAAGCCTGATTTTGAGGTTCACTATGCGGATTCGAGAACGGCGGTTGTGCTTGAGGCAGATCTGTTGTGTGGATGGCGACGCTTACAGAAAACATTCGGGTTTTTCCGCATGAAATGGGTTCCCTTTGTTAAGGATACTAAACTTCGTACACAGTTGAGCTTTATTGCACAACCCGCATGGCTAGGTAAAGAGATCAACGTATTCCCGCCGGTAGAAAGACATTGGGCTTCAGATCCAAACTCCTTTGACCTTACAGGAGAGAAGCTAATTGCGAAAATGCCTCTCAATCAACATCGACGAAAGCTCAGTACCAATGTTCCAGGAATTTATGTAGAAGAATTAGGTGCAATAATTCTGGGTAATCTTTCATTTGATCTTCGAATCTTGATTGCGTTTCATGATCCCGGAATGCCTAAAGCTGTTGATTTTGATTCGGATAGCGAGTTTCTTCCCGGTGGTTTGCCAGGATCGAAGAGAAGCCATTAAAGTTCAACCCTGACTACTTTGGTTCCAACAGAGAATTTTTCTATTGCGAATTCGCCTTTAGTTCGTTAATATTTCGCTCGTATGGCAATCACTAAAAGGCAACGCCAAGTTTACGACTTTCTGCAGGAATTTATTCAGCGCAACGGCTACTCGCCTTCATTCGAGGAAATTGGCGATGGGCTGGGTCTGAGCTCGCTGGCCACGGTGCACAAGCACATCTCAAACCTCGAGAAGAAAGGGCTGCTCAAGCGCGACTACAACCGCAGCCGCTCGATTGACGTGCTGCCGATTCGCGGCATGTTCAAGCGCACCGTGCCGAAGGAGACTGCGCTGCCGCTGATGGGGCGCATCGCCGCCGGCCATCCGATTGAGGCGGTAGAGAACCCTGAGACTATATCGTTGGGCGATATTACTCGCTCCAAAGATGTTTTTGTGCTGCAGGTAAAAGGCGAGAGCATGAGGGACGAGCACATCCTGGATGGCGATTATGTACTGGTGGAAAAGATACAGAATGCGCGCGATGGCGAGATTGTTGTGGCGCTGGTGGATGGTACCGATGCCACGCTGAAGCGCATCTATCGCGAAGGCGCCAATATCCGGCTGCAGCCGTCAAACGCCGCCATGAAGCCGATCATTGTGCCGGCGAAGTCCGTGCAGCTGCAGGGGCGGGTCATCGGGGTGTTGAGAAAGTATTAGCGCTTCTGAAATCCCAGGCGGAGCGAGGGACCGCTATGTTTGGTAATTGAGTAATTTGGTAAATTGGCAATTTAAAACCTGATTCGGCATAAGCGAAGTGCTTTACAAT
Organism: uncultured Acidobacteriaceae bacterium; assembly: GCA_964541925.1. Taxonomy (GTDB): domain Bacteria; phylum Acidobacteriota; class Terriglobia; order Terriglobales; family Acidobacteriaceae; genus Angelobacter. The sequence goes on from CAZISB010000026.1 coordinate 3,237, forward strand.
TTACTCAATTACCAGATCAGCTAATATCCCCTCTTCTTCTCCAGCACATCCTGTAGCCGCTCGCCCGCAAGATATCGCCTCAAATTGCCAGTAAAAACCTCATAGTGCCGCTCCCACAGATTGCTTGTCAGGAAAGCTGTATGCGGTGTGATCAACACTTGTGGCAACTTCCATAATTTTGATCGCCGGGGCAGCGGCTCTTCTTCGAAAACGTCGAGCGCAGCCCCGCCCAGCCGCCGCTCGCGCAAGGCGCTCCCCAGCGCAGCTTCATCAATGAGTGTGCCTCGCGACACATTAATCAGGTAAGCATCTGGCTTAAACAATTCGAGGCGCCGAGCATCAATGAGATGGCGCGTCTGCGGCGTAAGCGGCGCTGACAGCACAACAAAGTCCGCGCGTACCAGAGCTGAGTCGAGTTGCTGATAGCCCACTACTTCATGCGCTCCCGCAGGCCCACGCTCCGGGTTCTGGCGCACGCCGATCACATGCATCTTGAGAGCCGCAGCTCGAATTGCGACCTCTGATCCAATGCTGCCCAGGCCTACCGCCACCAGAGTCGCGCCAGCGAGTTCCTTGATGCGAGGCTGCTCTGCCCAGATAGCCTCCATAGCCCATTTGCGGCGGTCCTGATAGCGCACCGCCGAGGGTACGCGCTTTGCCAACGCAAGAATCATGGCAATGGCATGTTCGGCGACGACTGGGCCATGCACGCGGGAAGCATTTGTAATCTCGATATTGGCGGCCAAAAGCTGCGGAGAAAGGAATTGATCAATTGCCGCGGTAATGGAGTAGATCCAGCGCAGCCGGGTTGCCGTGCGAAGCTGCTCCGGCGAGAGCGACCAGCCGATCATCACATCGGCGTCGCGCAGCGTAGCTTCGTCGCTGCGCTTGCTGGAAGAATACGCAATCTCCGTCTGCGGAAACTCTGCGCGCAAGCGCTCCAGGAACCAGGCTGGCGGCCGCCAGGCCTCAAATTCATCATGCAGAATGATTGCAATCTTATGCGACGGCATCTCGCCTAGGCTCCTGCCCCGGGCGTGCGCGCTGCCTGTGCTTTTGCCGTGTCAGCGGGCTGCCACAATACAGAGGCATCGATCTCGCTGAGGGACCGCCTGCCGGTGAGCGCCATGGCGCGCTGAAATTCGTCGCGCAGAATAGAGATCACGCGCTCCACGCCGTGCGCACCGGCGATAGCCAGCCCATAAATATAAGGACGGCCGACGAAGACTGCCTTCGCGCCGAGCGCCAAGGCCGTCAGCACATCCGTTCCGCGACGAATGCCGCTATCGAGCAGCACCGGAATCCGCCCGGCGACTGAATCCACTACACGCGGTAGCGCGTCAATCGTAGCCGGCACAAGGTCAAGATTTCTGCCGCCGTGGTTGGAAACGATGATGCTATCAACCCCGTAGTCGATCGCGCGCTTGCCATCTTCAGGCGACAACACGCCTTTGAGAAGAACCGGAACACCGGCAACGGAGCGCAGCCACTCCAGATCGCGCCAGTTGAAGGTTGGATCGAAGATTGGATCATAGATGCCGCCTATGCTGTGCGTTGGAACGGAGCTCTTCAGGTTCAGGCCGCGCAGGTGCACGCACTCTAGATGGCTGGGCAGGCCGAAGGAAAGCTGGCCGTAGCGGCAGCCGAGCACAGGCGTATCCACGGTTAGGCAGACGGCCTTGCAGCCCGCGGCCACAGCGCGCTGCACCATATCCTTGGTGAAGGCGCGGTCGCGCTGGACGTAAAGCTGGAACCAGATTGGCGCTCGAGTGTTGCGAGCAATTTCATCGATCGCAGTAGTAGTAAAAGAGCTGATCACCATGGCTGCGCCGGTTGCGCTGGCGCCGCGCGCGGTGGCCAACTCGCCCTCAGGATGATAGAGCCGGTGGTAAGCAATGGGCGCCAGCAGAATGGGATGCTCAAGCTCGCTCCCGAAGAGCGAGATGCGCGTATCTAGTTGTGAGACGTCCGTTAGCACGCTCGGCGCCAGACGCAGCCGCTCAAAGGCGAGCCGGTTCTCGCGCATGGTGATCTCGTCGCCGCCGCCGGAGCGCACATAGTCATACGCCATTTGCGAAAGGCGCTGGCGGGCCAGCGGCTCGAATTGCATGAGGTCAGCCACAGGCAGAGCGTCATTATTGCCGCGAAGAAATTTTTTCCATCTGCTCATCTTGCTCTATCCCTCAAGCTGATTTTCAAGCTGCTTGCAGTGGAGACGTAGCGGTGCTACGTCTCTACGTTGAGATTTTCCCCACCTTAAAAAAATCGCTCCGCCCGGAATACAGTTAAACGGTTCATTGGGCGCTGTAGCCGCCGTCTACCGTGAAGGCGGCGCCGGTGGTCCAGGCCGATTCGTCGCTAGCCAGGAAAACCGCAAGGCCGGCAATGTCTTTCGGCTGTCCGAAACGGCCGAGCGGATGCCAGGCCAGCCGTTGCTGCCGCGCGCTCTCGTCCATGCTGAACCGGGCGACCATCTCTGTTTCCACAATGCCCGGGCAGATGCAGTTCACGCGAATCTTCTCCACTGCGTGATCGAGCGCCATGGCCCGCGTCATGGCCAGCAACGCTCCCTTGGAAGCTGAGTATGCCACACGATTGCGCGCTCCCAGCGTGCTTAACACTGATCCTATGTTGATGATGGAGCCGCCGCCTGCGCTGCGCATGTGCGGCAGCACGGCGCGCGAAAGCAGCCATGGCCCGCGGACGTTGATGTTGAAAGTCTGGTCAAACTCTTCTTCGCTGAGCGACTCTGCCGTGCCCGGCAGGAGAACTCCGGCGTTGTTCACAAGAATGTCGATGCGCTTGAATTTTTCAGCCGCCGCCTTTACCACCCGCTCCACATCTGCGGCTTTGCTCACGTCAGCCGCAACAGCCAGGCATTTGGGGCCGATTTCTTGCACGGCATGATCCAGCCTTGCCTGATGACGCCCGGCAATCACCGCGCTCGCGCCTTCGCGAGCAAACGCCACGGCAATCGCTTTGCCGATACCGCTGCCGCCGCCGGTGACGATGGCTGTTTTGCCGGATAAACGCACGATGAGATTCTACGCGAAGGCAGTCCAACCGCAGCAATCAGGCGACAGGACCGACGGATGCAGCCTGCTTTTGCTGATCGTCGCCTGAGCTGCGCGATGAAAACGACGCGGAGAAGAGTGCCACGATGATGGCGGCAGTCCAGATGAAGTAGCCCACAAAGGGGTACACGTGCTCCTTAAAGAACACGACCAAACACGCAGGCAGCAGGAACAAAACCACGGTTCGCAGGCCCCGAGCCAGCTTTTTGGCCTTTGCCCTTTGCGCCAGAACCATAGTGATGAGGAAGAGCGGGTTGATCCAACCACTCAGGAGAATAGCGAAGTATTGCACTGGCTCGCTGCGGAGGTCTCTCAGGCCATCGCTGGTCCAGGGAGAGGCGAGTGTGACGTAAGCGCACCAATAGCCGGTTGCGGTGGGCGGCGTTACGCGGGGAACCCAGATGGCGGGCAAGAAAAAGGATATGGCGAAGACGATGAGCGCAACCAGCAGGATCCTCTGGCTTCTTTCTACTGACATAGACATTCTCCAAAATCGCTTCTTTAGGCGAAGCGTTTGACCCTTTCTTTCCCGCTTCGCTAGACTGAAAGATCACCTGTTACAGCCAAAACCGGCTGTGCTTATCAATTTATGGCCGATCATATCCAAGTCATGCTTCCAGACGGAAGCAAAAAAGAAGTCCCACGAGGCACCACGCCGTTCGAGATCGCGCGCTCCATCAGCCCGCGGCTTGCCGATGCGGCATTGGTGGCGAAGATCAAGCACTCAGCACTCAGCAGTCAGCATTCAGTCCCTGACCAGAGTGGTGGACCTGCTGGGCAGCAGAGCGCGAGTTCCGGATCAGGCGAGAAAACGCCGGCCAGCATGCACGCGCAGCAGTCGCCCGCAGTGCAGTCAAACGCAGGCTGGCAATTTGCCGACCTGACGAAGCCGCTGGAGCAGGACGTTGAGCTGCGGCTACTGACGGACCGCGATCCGGAGGCGCTGGAGGTTTACCGGCATTCTTCGGCGCATGTGCTGGCAACGGCGGTGCTGGAGCTTTTCCCTGAGACCAAGCTGGGCCACGGGCCGCCGACGGACAGCGGCTTCTTCTATGATTTTTACCGGTCCACGCCGTTCACGCCGGAAGATCTGGAGAAGATTGAGAAGCGCATGCAGGAGGTGGTGAACCGCGACGAAAAATTCCAGCGCGAGTTCATCCCGCGCGATGAGGGTCTGGCACGTTTCAAAAATGAAGGGGACTTTATGAAGGTCCACTTCATTGAGCAATTCACCAAAGCAGGCGAGCCGATTTCGACGTACCGGAATGGCAAGTTCGTGGACTTCTGCCGGGGGCCGCACGTGCCCTCCACCGGGCGGATCAAGGCGTTCAAGCTGACGAACATCGCCGGGGCGTACTGGCTGGGCGATGAGAAGAACCCGCAGCTCCAGCGCATCTACGGCACGTCGTTCTTCAACAAGAAAGACCTGGAGCAGCACCTGCACGCGATTGAAGAGGCCAAAAAGCGCGACCATCGCGTGCTGGGGCAGCAGCTTGATCTGTTCAGCATTCAGGAACTGGCCGGGCCGGGGCTGATCTTCTGGCATCCCAAAGGCGGGATCATCCGCAAGGAGATGGAAGACTGGATGCGCGATGAGTACCTGAAGCGCGGGTACTCTCTGGTGTACACGCCGCATGTTTTCCGCGTGAACCTGTGGAAGACCAGCGGACATGAAGGTTACTACGCGCAGAACATGTTTACGCCTATGGAACTGGATGACGCTGATTATCGCGTGAAGCCGATGAACTGCCCGGGGCACATCCTGATCTACGCCAACACGCTGCGCTCGTATCGCGACCTGCCGGTGCGCCTGGGAGAGCTGGGGACGTGCTATCGCTACGAACGGTCAGGCGTGATGCACGGCCTGCTGCGCGTGCGTGGCTTTACCCAGGACGATGCCCACATCTTCTGCACGCCGGAGCAGATTGAAGGCGAAGTGGTCGGCTGCATTGATTTTGCGCTGGCGGTGCTGAAGACGTTTGGCTTTACTGAATTTCAGGTTGAGTTGAGCACCTGGAATCCAGAGGACAAAAAAAGTTTTGTCGGAAGCGAGGAGAACTGGACCCTGGCCATCAACTCGCTGGAAAAGGTGCTGAAGGAGCAGAAGATCCCGTACAAGACGATTCCCGGCGAAGCTGCGTTTTATGGGCCGAAGATTGATGTGAAGCTGGTGGATGCGATTGGACGGCTGTGGCAGCTCTCCACCATTCAGTTCGACTTCAACCTGCCCGAGCGTTTCAAGCTGGAGTATGTGGCGGAAGACGGCTCGCGCAAGCAGCCGCTTATGGTGCATCGCGCGCTGTATGGCTCGGTGGAGCGCTTCTTTGGCGTACTGATTGAGCACTATGCCGGAGCGTTTCCGGTGTGGCTCTCACCGGTGCAGGTGGCGATTGTTCCGATCAGCGAAAAGCATGTCGAGTATGGAAAGAAAGTGACGCAGCAGCTTGAGGCGGCGGGCGTGCGGGTGCATCTGGATGATCGCAACGAGAAGATGAACGCCAAGGTGCGCGAACACGCCCTGCAGAAGGTGCCGTTCATTCTGGTGGTCGGCGAAAAAGAGGCCGAAGCCGGAGCGGTGAACGTGCGCGTCCGCGGCCAGCAGCAGCCGGAAGGCACGGTGCCGCTGGGGCAATTTGTGGAACGGGTGAAGAAGTTGATTGCGGAGAAGAGCGTAAGCTTGAGTTAGCCGCAGATTTGCGCAGATGAACGCAGATAGATCGAGGACAAGAACCAATCACCTTAATTGAGCTAGAAACCAGCATTAATGCTCCAATTCAGCGATGCTTTGATCTGTCAAGGAGCATTGATCTTCATATTGAATCCGTATCGTTCACAAAAGAGCGTGCGGTTTCCGGAGTCACACGCGGCCTGATCGGTCTAGGGCAACAAGTGGAATGGCAAGCCAGACATTTCGGGCTGTGGTTTTCAATGCGAGTAGAGCTCACCGCCTTCGATCCTCCGGCATATTTTCAAGATGCAATGGTTAAAGGACCATTCCGTAATTTTAAGCATGATCATTTTTTTGAAGACCACAACACGAGCACGTTAATGATCGACCGTCTGAGCTTTTCCTCGCCAGTCTGGGTACTCGGTAAAATTATTGATACCACTCTGCTAGGAAGTCATTTGAGACGGCTAGTGGTAAATCGAAATATTATTTTGAAAAGAATTGCGGAGTCCGATCAATGGCCCAGGTATCTCTTGTCCCTCAGGTAAGCTCAAGGTTTTCCGGTTTTTCTCCTGATGCACTCTCGTTTCTGCGATCGCTCAAGCGTAACAACCGGCGGGAGTGGTTCCAGCCGCGGAAAGAAAAGTATGAAGCACTGATCAAGGCGCCGATGCTTGAGCTGGTGGAGTACCTGAACCATGAGTTTGCGCGCTTTGCGCCGCAGTACATTACGCCACCGCAGAAGGCGGTGTACCGCATCTATCGCGACACGCGGTTTTCCAAGGACAAGACGCCGTACAAGACGCACATCTCAGGCATCTTTCCGCGCTCCAATGCGGTGAAGCGCGAGGGCGCGGTGTTTTATTTTCACTTCACGGAGAAAGAGCTGCTGATGTTCGGCGGCGTGTGGGGGCCGGAGCGCGACGAGCTGCTGGCGTATAGAACGCTGATCCAGGAAAGCCATGAAGAGCTAGCGGAAATTTTGCGTGCGCCAAAGCTGCGCAAGGCGTTTGGTAGACTCCAGGGCGAGCAACTCAGCCGCATGCCCAAAAGCTTTCCCGTGGACCATCCGGCAGAGGGGTTGCTGCGACAGAGGCAGTGGTACCTGGAAGACACTATCGAGGCGAAGGTCATCTGTTCGTCCAAATTGCCGCAGGAGCTGGCCAAGCGATTTGAGTTGATGGCGCCGTTTGTGGAGTTTATGAACCGCCCGTTCGCGCAGAAGAAAGCGCCGAAAAAGATGATGTTTATGGGGTTCTAGGGAAGCTGTGCGGGGCTTTGCATGCGCTCGCCTCTAGAGGTGGCCAGGCTCGCTGTCCTGCGTGACGGCCTTATCTAGTGAATACTCCTTCGAGTCTTCAGGTACATACGTGTAAAACACAATTCAATTCAGCAGAGTATGGCTGATAACGCGCATTCCAAACTTGACAGACGCGCGAAAAAGAACAGATGTACTCTTTCGCAATTGATTCGCAGAGCAGAGTGCGCTAGCATGCATCACCGCCTATTAATCAAGTAGTACAAGAAGCCACTTGTGGTTGGAGCAATGACCAGGGTGGTATCCCGCCGGCGGCTGGGATGAAGTCTGCGCCAAATTGGGATGATTGGGATAAAAGGGGAGGGGGTAGGGAGGGATAGGCTGGTTAGCAAATAAGTAAACTTTTGATTGCCAGAATCTCCGAGAGCGCCAAAAAGTGACAACTGAAGCCGCTCAGGCGGCATGCAAGCAAGTTCTTTGAAAATTTTAGCTTGGGTGGCTGAGAGTGGGGGAAGTTATGCCCTTAGTCAGAAGTTGTTGAGGTTCGGCTTCGGAATGGCGCGTCGTGGAGTAAGCAGAGTGGTGGGAGCGCAGTATTCTCCGTCCGCCATGCGAAGCGCAGAAGCCTACTGGAAAAACTCCTGCATGGTCGGTGCGGTGGCGGAGTTGCCGGGATGATCAGAGACGCGGAGCAGGTCCATGATCAGGCGCAGCGTGCTCTGGTGCTGGTAGAACGTGGTGGAGCGGAAGCCCGGTTTCACGTGCGCTCCGGCCATCACCATCGGGATCTGTCCGCCGCCGTTGGTTGCGTCGGTATCCAGCGCTTCGTCAAAGACGATGATAAAGACGCTGTTGGCGAGCGCGGGAGACTTGATCAGCGGATCAATATGGCTTTGCAGCCAGGCATCGGCTGCGGCAAGTTTTTGGTTGTCAGTACAGGCGCTGCCGCCGGTGGGACAGTCGTGCGCGTCGTCTTCCGCGTTTGGGGCGATGAAAGCAAAGCTGGGAAGAGTGCCGGCGCTGAGATCAGAGTTGAGCTGCGTGAATGGGACAACGTTCGCAGTCTCGGCGCTGGAGTTCAGCACGTCAGTCAGATAGACGTAAGGATTGTGATGCTTGAAATAAGGATAAACATCACCGCCTGTGTAGCCGGCAGAGGGCAGGCTTTCCATGTATGACTTCCAGGTCTTGCCTGCGGCGGCAAAGGCGCGCGGAATATTGTCAGAGCTGACGGTCCCGGTAAAAGCGTCATTGTTAGTTTCAATGTTGCCGGTGGTCAGCATGAAGTAATTGCCGATCGAAGGATGCGTGTTGGCAAAGTAATTTGCGGCCAGAGCGTGTTGCGTCGCCAGTGAATTCAGATACGGCATGGCGGAATTGCCGATCACCTGGCTGAAGCCGTGGTTTTCCAGCACGATGAGGAAAACATGATCGGCAGCCGGGAATGCCGTGGGCGTGGGGGTGGGAGAGGGTGTCCCAGTGGGCGTTGGAGACGGGGTTGCCGTTGGCGTGGGCGTAGGCGAAGGGTTTGAACTACCGCTTACGCTGCCGCAACCGGTCAGAAACAAGAAGAACATGGACAGAACAAGGAATCTGGACCAAAGGCCCATGGGGAACTCTCCTGCTTACGCAAAAATGAGATGCAGCAGAGTTGCTGGATGTGGCCTCAGAGTTTTCTGCAATTCCGGGTTGGAGTGAGGGAATTCTCATCATTGCGAAAATTAGCCAGTAACAGGCCCAACTGGGTTGGGCCTGCGATGGGGATCCCTCATCTGCGGCTTTGGGATTTCACAAGGGAATCACTGGAAGAAGCCGCCCATGGAGGGTGCGTCGGCGGAAGCTCCGGGCATATCGGTGACTTTCAGCGAATCCAGAATCAGCCGCAGCGTTGACTGGTGCTGAAACGTATTGTTGGAACGGAAGCCCGGTCTTACATGCGGCCCTATCAGGATAGTTGCGACTTGTCCGCCGCCGCCGCTGATGTCAGATTGCTGGGCTTCGTCAAAGGTGATGATCACCACGCTATTGCCGAAGTGCGGGCTTTTGATCAAAGGATCAATGTTGTTTTTGAGCCAGTTATCAGCCGCGGCAAGTTTCAGGTTGTCATCACAGCTAGAGCCGCCGCCCGGGCAGTCATGCGCGTCATTTTGCGAGTCAGGCAGGAGATAAACGAAGTTGGCCAGATTGCCGGCCGCAAGATCGGCAGAAAATTGCGATAAGGAAACCATGTTTGCTGCCTGACTTGTGGAGTTGGTAACGTCAGTTAAATAAGAAAAAGGATTATGTCGCTTGAGATAGGTTCCGGAGTCTGGCCCTATGTAGCCGGTGGAAGGCAGGCTTTCAATATATGCTTTCCAGGTCTTGCCAGCTCCGGTGAGAGCACGAACCAGATTGTCATCGCCGACGGTGCCGGTAAAGGAGTCGTCAAAGGTCTCAGGATTTCCCGCGGTGAGCATGAAATAGTTGGGAATCGAAGGGTGCGCATTGGCAAAGTATGCAGTCGCCAGGCCATGAGCGGTTGCAAGCGAATTGATATACGGCATGGCTGGATTCGCGATAACCTGGCCAAAACCGTGATTCTCAAGCACGACGAGAAATACGTGATCGGCGGCCGGAACCGGCGGAGCCGGTGTTGGAGAATCAGGGTGGCTAACGCCTCCGCAGCCGAATAGAGTCAGGCAGGCGCAAAATAGCAGAGCGAGAAGTAGGTGCCGGTTCATGTTTGTCCTTTAGAGCAAGATCAACACAGGGGAGGTTTTACAGATAAGATGCACATCTTTCGGAGTACGGCAGCTCTGGCTGGAAATCCCGGCAAATTCAGGGCAGAATAACTACCCTTATGCGCCGCGTTTTTTTATTGATTATCAGTCTGCTTCCAGCTCTGGCCGGAGCTGCTGACCGCTTTCATCTTGTGCGAGTAGTAATTACAGGGTCGCAACGTTATCCGCAGGAAGATCTGGTGCGCGCAACAGGGCTGAAGGTGGATTCGCAAGTCAGTAACGAAGATTTGCAGAACGCCGCCAACCGGCTGGGGAACAGTGGGGCGTTTTCGTCGGTTCAGTACATCTTTAAACCCACGGTAACCACAAGGGGCGTGGAAGCAGACTTCCAGGTGACTGACGCGGAGAAGTTCCTGCCGGCGATGTTTGAAAACTTTGTCTGGTTCAGTGATGCCGAGCTGCAGGACGCAATACATCAGGCCGTCCCGTTATATAACGGGCAGCTACCCACTTCCGGCAGCATGTCTGACGAGGTGAACGCGGCGCTTGCCAAGCTGCTGACCGCCAAAGGACTGCCGAGCGAGGTGAATTGGATATTGTCGGCTGAATTCGGGCAGCCCCTTTCGGCGTACAAATTCAAAGTTACCAACGCGAAATTGAAAATCGGCGATGTGCATCTCTCAGGAGCAACGCACCTGCTTCCTGAGCAGCTGGCCACGGCCCTTGCGCCGCTCAAGAACACGCAGTATCTGCGCAGCGACGTGCTAAAGGTTCTGGAGAAAAACATTGTGCCGCTCTATCGGCAGCACGGGTATTTGAAGGCCGCGATCACAGGAGTGCAGCCGCAGTTGCAAGCCGGCGAGCTGGTGAACGTGGAGGCGGGTGTGAATGAAGGAGATCAGTATCGGCTGAGCGGACACACGTGGTCAGGCAATACGCTGATTCCGAGCGACGAGCTTTCAAAGAAGATCACATTGAAGCCGGGAGAGCCGGTGAATGCCTTGCAACTGGAGCACGATCTGGTTCAGGTGAAAAAGCTCTTCGGCAAATTCGGACGCGAAGGAGTGGTCATTAATTCTGTCCCGGCTTTTAGTGAAGGCAAAGCCAGCTACAACTTTGAGGTGCATGAAGGCGAGCTCTATCACATGGGCAAGCTGGAGATTGAAGGCCTGGCTCTGGAGCAGGCTAAAAAGCTGGCACAGGGTTGGAAGTTGGGCGAGGGCGAACCGTATGACAACACTTATATCCACCAATTTGTGGAGCACATGGTGCTGAAGGTTCCGGGCCACAGATGGGAGTGGCTGACGTTTGAGCAGATTGACGAGGCGCAAAAGATCGTCAACGTGAAATTGCAACTCAAGATCGAGTGACTACGCCACGTTCTTGAGCACGGCATCTTCCTGAGAAGATCCGATCGTCCGGGCGCTCTCACGCGAGCCTTCAGAGCGTGCGAGAGCATAGGCTGCGAGCGCCATATTCACGTCACGGACCGCAATGTCGTAGTCGCCGTTTAAGGTAAGGTTGGCGGCGATGCCAATCAGCCAAGCGGAAGCGGTATAGCTGGCAAGCCTGGGCTGCTTGGTGAGTATGCCGAGGCCGACGAGCATCTCAATAACGCCGACGGCGCGCATGAAGGTGCGGCCGCTGACAGGCAAGCGCTCTTCAATCTGGGGAGCCAGGTACCGCTCCCAGTCGGTAAGCAGGTTGGTGAATTTGTCCAGTCCGGCTAGGAATGCGGTGCCGCCGAGACCGATGCGCAGCAGCCAGTAGGCGTCGTCTAAGTGTCCTTCGCGATGCATGTGTTGTCCCCTGAAAGATGGATGCGAGAGGGCTCGGCGAAGTTGACAGAATTGTTTACTGCTGAGTAAACCCGCGGCAGAGTACGCCCATCCTAAAAACTGAGTTGGGGTGGAAAGACTTATATGTGGACCGTATTGGCGTTATTCATTCTCTGGATTCTGAGCATGTATTTTTACCTGCCATTGCCCGTTGTGGTGGTGTTGTTTGCAGCGTTGGCTTCCGGGATGGCCGTGACCGTGTGGTTCGCGCTCTCACAGCGCGGGCGGCGGTTGAGTGTTGCTGAGCGGGATTCGAGCCGCTAATTCCCGCAGCGACAAAGAGGAAAACTACAGTAAACTTTGCTCATGAAGTATATGAGTATGGCAGTGTTGCTGCTCGCATCGCTTGGTGTGACGCAGTCTCCGCAGACCTCTGCACCGGCAAGCGCAACTCCTTCGCCCGATGACACAGCGCAACTGTCTGCGCTGATCAAGCAGCAGTTCGGAAGCGCTTTTACTTTGGCGGAAAAATTTCCGACCAGAACGATCGTCGCAGACTTTGACGGCGATGGCGTACAAGATGTTGCGATTGTTGCCAACAGCAAAGATCCGCTGCCTGATTCGTATGAGTTTAAGTATCGCGTCTCCGATCCTTACCACGCCTATTTCGGCGTCGGCGATCCGCGCATAGCAGCCGGCTTCAACGCTGATCCCGAGCATACGCACGTTCTGCTGGTGATCTTTGGCAGCGGCAAAGATGCGTGGCACGCCGCAACACCCAAAGCGAAGTTCGCCCTGGTCAACGTGCCCTGTGATTCGGTGGAAGTTGGGCGAATGCTGATCAGCAAGAAGAAGCCGCCGATTTTTATGATCAAAACCATCGAAGCCCGCCTCATGGAGTCTGCGATCTATTGGAACGCAAAACATAAGAAATGGGTCTATCAGCCTGGCGATACGATTGATTGATAAACGTGGCTTCGCAGAGCTTAACTAACGACTGTGAAAGTTGCCGGTTACGTCTGATGTGAGGATCATCAGAGACAGATCGCCTGACCGCAACTGGCAAGATCCCTTAATGGCATGTAGCGCGTACTCTCTTCTTCCTTCGCATGAACAGCCATTGCTTTAGCTCGCTATTTCGCGGGCGATTATAATTCCTGAGATGAACCTGGAACAAAAGCTTGCAGAACTCAAGCGCCGTGATTCGCTGGCTGAAGTCGGAGGCGGCGAGGAGCGCCGCGCCCGCCAGCATAAAGAAGGCAAGATGTCTGCGCGGGAGCGCATCGAATTCCTGCTCGACGAGGGCACCTTTGAGGAATTCGACAAGATGGTCACGCACAAATGCACCGACTTCGGCATGGAGCAGGCCAAGATTTACGGTGACGGCTTTGTCACCGGTTATGGCCGCATTGAAGGACGGCTGGTCTTTGTCTTTGCCCAGGACTTCACCGTCTTCGGCGGATCGCTTTCTGAGGCCAATGCGGCAAAGATCGTAAAGATCATGGATATGGCCATGAAGACGGGCGCGCCGGTAATCGGGCTGAATGACTCCGGCGGCGCGCGCATCCAGGAGGGCGTGATGTCGCTGGCGGGCTACGCCGATATCTTTCTGCGCAACACCTTGGCCAGTGGCGTGATTCCGCAGATCTCGGCCATTATGGGCCCGTGCGCCGGCGGGGCTGTGTATTCGCCGGCGATCACCGATTTCATTCTCATGGTCGATAAGACCTCTTACATGTTTGTGACCGGCCCGGACGTGATCAAGACTGTCACGCATGAAGAGGTCACCAAAGAGCAGCTTGGCGGCGCGGCCACGCACAATGAGACTTCGGGCGTGGCGCACTTCATGGCGCACGATGACGCCGAATGCCTCTCGATGGTCCGCGAATTGTTCGGCTTTATTCCTTCAAACAATCTCGATGATCCGCCGCGCCGCGAATGTAGCGATCCCATTGACCGCGCTGATGCCGAGCTGGAAAAAGTCGTGCCGGCGGAATCGAACCAGCCCTACGACATGAAGGACGTCATCACGCGAGTGGTCGATGACGGCTATTTCTTCGAGGTGCATGAGCACTACGCGAAAAACATCGTCGTAGGATTCGCCCGCCTGAACGGGCGATCGGTGGGGATTGTGGCCAATCAGCCGGCATTTCTCGCCGGAGTGCTGGACATCAACGCCTCCACCAAGGGTGCGCGCTTTGTGCGCTTCTGCGACGCCTTCAACATTCCGCTTATTACCTTTGAAGATGTGCCGGGCTTTCTGCCGGGAACGCAGCAGGAGTACGGCGGGATCATCCGCCATGGCGCCAAGCTGCTGTTTGCCTTTGCCGAGGCCACCGTGCCGAAGATCACTGTCATCACGCGCAAGGCCTATGGCGGCGCCTACTGCGTTATGTCGTCCAAGCACATCCGCACGGACGTGAACTATGCGTGGCCTACGGCGGAGATCGCTGTAATGGGGCCGGAGGGAGCAGTCAATATCGTTTACAAGCGCGAGTTGGAGCGCGCCGCTCTCTCAGCCAAGACGGAAAAAGAAAAAATGGAAGTGATCGCCCAAGCCCGCAATGAAAAAATTGAAGAATTCCGCGAACGCTTCGCCAATCCTTATGTCGCCGCTGAGCGCGGCTACGTGGACGCGGTGATCCGCCCGCAGGAGACTCGTAAAAAGCTTATAGACGCTCTGGAGATGCTGCAGACCAAGCGGGACAAAAACCCGCCGAAGAAGCATGGAAATATACCGCTGTAGCTTTTTCTGAGATCTCGAGTGCAGCGAGGGAACCCTATCAATTCCCAATTAGGTTTACGACTTCTTGTTCACTGATCTCTTTCGGCTGAGCAAGTGTCCACTGCTCCTTTTCTACCCAACCGGTATACCAAGGAATATATGTCTCGCCAACAGGCACGTAAGCCATAACAGCTCCACGCCTGGATTGCGCAGAGCCCCCGCTGTACCACACGAGAGCAGCGCCGCCAGCGACCGCAGACACTCGGCGAAGAGTAGCTTGAGTGCTCTCGATTTTAATGTGAATCTGTTTTCCCGCACCGATTTCGCAATATGAAGGAGCACAAAACTTACGCTGTGACACAACACGATTAGGGATAAACGGAGGAATGCTCAAAGCCGCGTCCCGGTTCCACACCCCCAAGGCACCGAGAACCTTGCCGGAAAAGCGGAGCCACCTTACACTGAACCAGTTGTTGATCTTTATGACAATTAAAGCCGGGGGTTCATAACGGCGTAGAATTCCGTTCGCCAACGCCTCAACCTTCCCAACAAACTCCGATGCGTCGTCCGCGTCGGGTTGAATTGTCACTTTTTTCTTATCTGCGTTCATCAGCGTAGATCTGCGGCTAACGTTTTTTGTTTTCCCTGAATTTCTATGTAGACATTAATGAGCGATACCGCTGCCGGGGTGACTCCCGGAATCCGCGAAGCATGCCCCAGCGTGCGCGGGCGAACGCGCTGGAGCTTTTCATTCATCTCGCGCGAGAGGCCGCTGACCTTCGCGTAGTCGAACCACTCCGGAATGACGCGCTGCTCGGCCTTCTTCAGGCGCTCGATAGACTTGCGCTGCTGGTCAAGGTAGCCGGCGTATTTGATCTCGGTTTCGACGGTCTTCATCTCGTTGCGCCCGGCGGAAGAAAGCGCCGTTTCGCGTCCTGAGGTGAATCCACTCTCGCGGGACTCATCCAAGCGCAGGTTCGTATCAGGGCCCGACTTCAGTCGGGCCTCTAACGAACCGGGCTTTAGCCCCTGCGGTTCCGCTTCATCGGAAAACCGCGCAATCGCGGCAAAATATTCCGGATAGCTCTCGTGGATCACCGGTGCCAGGTCCTCAATCACGATCTCCGGCCGCTTCAGCAACTGCGCCAGCGTCGAGCCGAGAGCGCTGACAAGGCTGCCTCCATTCGCCGCGCCGGAAGAAGCCTTATCCAATTCGCCGTCCTCGTCAGCATCGCGGGGAACCGAAACCGCCGCCAGCCTCTCACGTTGCGCCTTCTCGATCTTCTCCAGAATCTCTCCGCTCACCCGTTTCTTCTCGAGCAGCGCGGCCAGCTTCTGCGCGCGTTCCTGCTTGGCCTGGAAATCGGCCCACGCCTGATCCTTGATCAGTCCAATGCGCCGCCCATGTGGCGTCAACCGGCGGTCGGCGTTGTCGATGCGCAGGTGCAGCCGGAACTCGGCCCGCGAGGTGAACATCCGATATGGCTCGTTCGTGCCTTTGCTGATGAGGTCGTCGATCAGGATGGCCGTGTAAGCTTCAGTCCGGTCGAGCACCAACGGGGGCTCGCCTTTGATCTTCAGCGCGGCATTGATGCCGGCCATCAAGCCCTGGCACGCTGCTTCTTCATATCCGGAAGTTCCATTGATTTGACCGGCCAGGAAGAGCCATTCAATCTTCTTGGTCTCAAGCGTGCGTTCAAGCTCGGTCGGATCAATGGAATCATATTCAATCGCATAACCAGGCCGCAGCATCTCCGCCGTCTCCAGGCCGGGAATGGACTTGATGACGGCGAGCTGCACATCAATCGGCATGGATGTGCTCATACCGTTCACATAAATCTCATGCGTATTGAGCCCTTCGGGCTCCAGAAAGAGCTGGTGCGTGAGCTTATCAGGGAACTTGACGATCTTGTCTTCAATGCTTGGGCAGTAGCGCGGGCCGATGCTCTTGATCTGCCCGGAATACATGGGCGAGCGGTGCACGTTCTCGCGGATGATGCGATGCGTCTCCGGCGTGGTGAAGGCGATATAGCACGGCACCTGCTTCTGCGTAATCTTTTTTGTGCGGAAGCTGAAGGGCGTGGGGTCGGAGTCGCCGGGCTGGAGTTCAAAGCGCCGCCAGTCAATGCTGCGGCCATCGAGGCGCGGCGGTGTTCCGGTCTTCAGGCGGCAGCCGCGCAGGCCGAGCAGCTTGAGCGATTCGCCCAAAAGCTGCGACGGCGGCTCGCCACTGCGACCGGCCGGGTAAGTCTGCTCGCCGCAATGAATCAGTCCGTTAAGGAATGTTCCGGTGGTGACGATCACGGCACGCGCCCCTACCGTGCGGCCATCGCGGAGCTTTATTCCTGTCGCAACCTTTTGTGGACCGCAGGCGCCCTCGCCTGCGGGCGAAGATTCAACATCGCAGCCGGGGGCGGCTGCGCTCCACGTTTGTTCTTCCACAATCAGCTCGGCCACCTCGGCCTGCTTGATGAAGAGATTCGGCTGGCCTTCCAACACCTCGCGCATCTTGAGGCGATATTGCTGCTTGTCACACTGCGCGCGCGGAGACCACACCGCGGGTCCGCGAGAGGTGTTCAGCAATCGAAACTGAATGCCTACGGCATCAGTGACCTCGCCCATAATCCCGCCCAGCGCGTCCACTTCACGCACCAGATGGCCCTTGGCAATGCCGCCCACGGCCGGATTACAGGACATCTGGGCAATCAGGTCCACGTTCAGCGTGAAAAGGGCGGTCTTCAGCCCCATGCGGGCACAGGCCATGGCTGCCTCGCAGCCGGCATGTCCGGCCCCGACCACTACCACATCGTATTGTTCAGTAAACTGCTGCACGGCTCTTCTTATTTTACAAGGTGAGAGTGGTTCGGCTGCAGAAGCGGCCCGATTTAGCACCTGATGAAATCGCCGGCTACAGTACATCTGTCCTGGTAAGCAAGCAGTAGTACGCCTTCTTTCGTACCGAAAAAAGTCCCTCCAGTACTCAAGTCCTGCTTAGCTTTGCCGATAAACCTTGGCAAGGAGCTCTCATATATGTCTTCGAACAAGCAGAACACCAGGAGTAGCATGCGTCGAAAGATGGTGCTTCCGGTCACCGTGATCCGGTCCAATGGCAAGGAAAAACAGCTGGCGCATACGCTTGACCTCACTGAAGGCTCGGCGCGTCTGGGTGGCCTCTCGTCGGTGCTGGAGCCGGGCGAGATCATTGAGATCCAGCGCGGCGCGGTCAAGGCCAGATTCCAGGTCTTCTGGATGGGCGCTCCGGGCAGCGCCATGGAAGGCCAGGCCGGCGTTCGGATCGTGGATCCTGGCAAGAGCATCTGGGGAGCCAACTTTCCGGCGGACGAACCCGACATTGCTGTGGATGCTCATGCCATGCGCAAGCAGATGCCGCCCACCCGCACTGAGGTGCGCGATTCCAGCGACAAGCGCTGGCATACCCGCTTTGAGTGCACCGGCGGAGCTTCCGTGCGTGCCCAGGGAACCGGTTTCCCTGTTCATGGCCAAGTTAAAGACATTGCGCGTGGGGGAGTTTATGTTGAAACCACAACGCCATTGACTGTGAATACTGAAGTTCACGTCAAAATGAATGTTGAAGGTTTGCCGGTTGAGTCAGTGGGCGTGGTACGCACCAGCTATCCAATGGTTGGCATGGGAATCAGCTTCCAGGATATTTCTTCTGACAACCAGGAACGGCTCAATCAGATCATCGAGGTGATTCGCCGGCGTACCTCTACGCCAAAAAGTTTGACCGAGCCTGCACTGGAGCCGGCTGCTCCAGCGAGAGAGCCAGTGAAAGCCAACGCGCAATTGCGTCTGGATGTCTATCCTGTCCGCGTTCTGGCCATGGCCTGCCGCATGCTTGCTGCTGATTTTGATGAGTGGAAGACTGAGCGCTCTTCGGCGGAACTTGAAGAGCTTCGTCTGGCTGTGATTGACCTGCACCGGAAACTCTCTCCGCCGGCTCAGCTTGGATTGGTTGAGTATGAACCGTCGGCAGTGCCGCAGGGGGGGCATCGCGCCTAATTTTTTGCTCCGGGAGACCGCCAGGATTGCATTGATGCCCTGGCGGTTTTTATTTTGCGTCAAGGCCCAGAGTGGCTCCGGCGTTGTGCGCAAAGAATAGAATGAACAATAGCAGCAAAGAAATATTGTCGAGCTCATTGCCAAAGTATTTCCACGTTGCCGATCCCGCAGGCAGCACCCAGGTGCAGAGCAGCAGGTTCAGCATAAAGAGCCCACCCACGATCGCAAATGGCCTTACCCAAAAGCCCAGCACCATGGAAAGGCCAATCAGCAGCTCAGCCACTCCCACCCCATATCCTGAAGCAATGGGATGCAGCAGCGTCGCCTTCAAAAAAGGCTTGTAGAAGCTGACGGCTGTAGAGTCCAGCCAACCAGTGACGTAATGTTCGTAGCCGCCGTGAGCAAATTCTTTCCCCATGAGCTTGTACTGGGCAAAAAACAGAAACAGCATGCCCACAACGATGCGGGCTATGGCCATTGCGATGGAAGACGATCCGTTGCTCTTACCTGCCATTTTTTCTCCGAAAGCTTTTTGCGTGGACTATTTCTGCTGCTTGAATACTGTGCCATCTTTCATCACGAAGTTCACGTTTTTGAGCGCCTCAACATTGGCCAGCGGATCGCCCTGCACCGCGATGATATCGGCATAGGCGCCCGGAGCAATCACCCCGAGTTCGCCCTGCTTTTCCAGCAGGTCGGCCGCGGATGAAGTAGCTGATTTGATCGCTTCCATCGGCGACATGCCGAACTTCACCATATAGGTGAACTCGTTCGCAATGGGGTCAGTCCAGGGGATGCCGCCCATATCCGTGCCGAAGGCGATTTTGATTCCAGCCTTCAGAGCTTTTTTGAATGAAACTTCATGCTCGCTGGCGCGCTCACGGTCCCGCTTGCCCTCAGGCGTGTTCTCCGGCGACCAATCCAGATAATAGACGCCGATGGTCGGCACAAACCATGTGCCTTGCTTCTTCATCTGCGCAATCGCCGCATCGTCCAGTGACAAGCCATGCTCAATAGAATCACATCCGCCGTCAAGCGCCCGGTGCAGGCCAATTCCGCTATACGCATGGCAAGCGACCTTCTTCTGTTGACCGTGCGCCTCATCTACTACTGCTTTCAGCTCTTCTGTGGTCAGCGTGGGCTGCGAAACCAAGCGGCCTTGCTTGTCAACCCACGAACGATGCGTCATATAGACCTTGATCCAGTCCGCGCCGTTCTCAAGCTGCTCGCGGGTGATCTTGCGCAGCTCCACCGGACCATCCCCAAGCTGCGCGCCTTTGGGCACGACGATATCCGGATTGTAGCCCTCCAGCGGATACCCACCCGTGACTGAGATGGCACGCGTCACCACGAAAAGCCGCGGGCCGGGAATAAAGCCATCATTAATCGCCTCTTTAATGCCCACGTCGCCGTAGCCTGCGCCTTCAGTCTCAAGGTCGCGCAAGGTCGTGAATCCCTGCTCCAGCGCACGCCGCACTGATACCGTGGCCCGGGCCGCGCGATAAGCAGACGGATGCTTCAGCAACTGAATGTCATAGCCGCCCTCTGCCGGATCTTCACCTTGCAGGAAGATGTGTGTATGCGTGTCAATCAACCCAGGCAGCACTGTCATGGTAGCCGGAAGATCAATCACCGTGGCTCCGGCCGGAGGATTGCCGCCTTCGCTTACGCTTTCAATCTTGTTGCCCTTCACCACGATCAGCACATTGTGCCGTGCCTGGTTCGCCGAGCCGTCAATCAGCGTTGCCGCGCGAATTGCAATGATCTTCTCAGGTGCGGGCTGTGCTGGCTTTTTCGCCTCTTGCGCATTTGTTGGCCGTCCAAACAGCCCGCCTAAGATTGCAAACACAACCAGCCAGACAAACCTCAAAACAGAAGCGCGCTTTGCCACGTGGGAACCCTCCTTTGTCGGGTGAGCCTCATAGAAATACGCTATGCAGCGGGAATATGCAAATCAGTAGTTCCTGCTCTCAGGGGGTACTGCCGTAATTTGAAGCGCGCGCCGAGTACAAACATAATTTTCTTCTATGCGAGCGGCCAAATTCCTATGTTTCGGCATAATGGTCCTCTCCGCTGTTGGCCTGCTGGCCCAGCAGAAAGCCTACGATTGGGTTCCGCAAAGTGCTGACAGCTTTCGCATTGGGCCGGGCTACAACCGCGGCGTGGCGGTTTATAACCCGCATGGCTGGGAGTCGATCCATGTGCGCCTGGATATTAACGCGCAGCAGCCAGTCTCCGTCGGCGTGGTGCGGCTGGAGGACTGGAATCAGGCGGTACACGATCCCGAAGGGCTGGCCAGGCTCGACTATGCCTGTCTGACTGAAGGTGTTACCCATATCAGCTACAGCTGCAATTTTTATCCGAGCTATACCTCGCGTGTGGTGGTGGTGCGCGATGTTCGCAGCGCAGACCGCCCGATTGTGACCGGCGCTGCCGCGCCATTCGTGCGCTATGCCGTGAACGAATTTTTTGCTAACGACGTGCGAATCACGCCATACCGCTGGGATTGTGTCAGCAACTGTGACCTGCCCGATCCGCCGCAGTTTGCCTGGGTGCAGTTGCGCAAGGAAAAATTTGAAATCACGCCTGCTTTCAAATCGTACGGACCCTTTACGCCGGAGCGCGATGGCGAGACCATGCGCATCCGCGTGAAGTCGCAGACTCCGCTCACCGTGGCAGTGGTCTCCACCAGCCTTGCCGACGAGCTATATGCGCGCCGGGAAGACGCACCCAATGTCCTGGCAAGGAGCACCTGCAAGCAATACGGAGTGCAATCCAGCACCTTCGACTGCACCTTCCGGAAAAACGACGGCCCCATGCAGGTAGTCCTGCTGCCGGAAGTTGAGACCAGGAAGAAGAAGGCAGAGATCACGATTTCAAAGGTAAAGTGCGTAGAAAACTGCGAATCCCTCGCCATTACCGCTTCCATTCACCCGTAAGGGTCGCCGCTGATTCTCTTTTCATTCAAATAGCCCTGTGTCCAGTCCTACCGTAAAATGCTTCTACTTACTGCGCTGCGTCATTTGCGCATGCGCGTGGGGGAGCAACCTTGAACTTTTCGCCCAGCCTAGTCACTCTTCTGGTTATTGTGGCCGTGTTTCTCGTCCTGCTGATGAAGATGTACAACAGCCTGATCCAGCTGCGTAATACGGTGCGCAATGGCTGGTCTGATATTGACGTACAGCTGATGCGGCGGCATGACCTAGTGCCGAATCTGGTTGAGTCTGTGCGCGGCTACATGGCGCATGAGCGCGAGACGCTGGAAGCTGTGACGCAGGCCCGCAGCCAGGCTATGACCACAGGATCTGATCTTGCTACTCGCGCAACCGCAGAGATGGCCCTCACCGGCGCCGTTGGAAACTTGTTTGCCGTGGCTGAGCGCTATCCGGCGCTTAAGGCTTCCCAGCAGTTCCTGCTGCTTCAGGAGCAGCTCAGCTCCACAGAAAACCGCATCGCCTTTGCCCGCCAGCATTACAATGAGAGTGTGCGCCGGTACAATACATCGCTCGCGGAATTTCCCCGCAATTTGATTGCAGGAATAATGGGGTTCAGCCCGGCTGCGCTCTTCGCAGCAGATGCAGGCGAGAGAGCGAACGTACAAGTAAAGGTGTAGCCAGCAGGCATGACTGGCGTGTCATTGCGAATCGTCTAAACTGAACAGATGGATACCCACGATTCAGTCAGCACCATGGCGGGCGCTTATGCCGAGCAGGCGGTGGCGATTGCTCGCGAGTTCAATGCCAGGCTCGACTACAGCGAAAACTCTCTCATGGAACTGGAAACCATTGTGGCCCAGCTTGCGCTCGATCTCCCACCGGGCGGGCCGCCATCTGATGAGCTTACTGAGATGTGCAAAATGTGGGGCAGCTACTTTGGTGAGGTGGTACGCCGCCGGTTTGGCGGTGATTGGAGTATCGATACATATCCCGGAAAGCAATTTGCCACTCTAACCCTCAGCGTGCGCGGCAACCGCATCTTTCCTTCAATGAAGGTGCATCGCCGGCTGACTCAGGGCGAAGACGACAATCTCTGGACCTTCTACAAAATGGTGAAAGCCAAACTGGAAACGCTGCCCGGCAACACCATCCAGTAAGCCCGGATTATTGCGCGCCTTTTGCCGGTACTTCTTTATAGCCTTGTGGAATCTGGAACAGACTGGCGTCCACTGTGCTGGTGGAAACCGATGTTACCTCGACTGTGGTATCCAGCAGTGAATTGCCGGGGTTACCTGGGCTCGAAGCGTTGCCGGATTTGGAATCATCCTGTGCGGCATCATCCTTCTTTTTCTTCTTGCCAAAGAGCCCGCCGATTCCATGCGTAATGGGATTGCTGCTTGATTTCTGGCCATCCTGTGAAGCCTGTTGCTGTGCTCCGCCCTGTCCTTCCATTCCCACGCTGATGGTTGAGAACAACGGCATTCCGTTGAGATTGGCTGCGCTCTTGCGATATTCAACCATAGCGGGAGCGATCTGCGGATTTGCTCCAAGCACCGCTCCAGGCACCCAGTCCAGCTCTTTTGCCATGCGCTGGTAGAAGCGTTTTACTTCGTCATAGCCCTTGACTGGAGCGATGTACGAATCGGAATTGACCCACATGTTCGCGGTCTGGCCTTTTGCCTGCGGATCATCCGATTGCATCTCCATGTCCACGCGCACTTTCATCTCTTTTGCGGTGTAATTGAGGATCTGCTTGCTCCCGCTGCCAGGAATGATCTGGATTTTGGAAACAATTTTTACGTTCTGGCCTTTGTTATGCTTGGCCTGCTGCTCAGCCGCCTTGCGGCGCGCTTCTTCCATTTGCGCGCGCATCTCGTCAAACGTCATTATGGAATAGGTCTTCTTTTTATTGTCGATATGAATAACGCGGCGGCCATCAAGATCAATGATCTCGACCGTTCCCAGGCTGTCCTCACGCCGAAACTTGTTGCCTTTAAGGCTGATGGTTGAGTTGCTTCCTTGCGTCGCCTGGCGCGCGTCCTTGCTGAAGACGCCAGCGAACTTCATTGCACCAACTGCGGCTCCGCCCGTGATCTTGCTGGTTTCGGAGTATTGGAAATCGGCAAAGCAGTATGTCGGCAGCGTACAGATCAGCGTGATGGCAATCAGCGAGGCAAGGCATTTCTTCATGGAAGCTCCTCAATCGTTTAACCGAGGAATTATACCCTGCTTCAGGTTAGCCGGCTTTTGGCCAGTATTCGACCTGCTCCGGATATTCTTCCAGAAGCGCTGTAGAACGGAAGGGGACGGGGCGCCCGTCTTTCACTTTGCGCAGCAGCGTGAAGCGGACGGCATCACCGCAGCGCTTACAACGAGGAAAGCGGATTTGTGCTGCCAGGGTGATGCTATGCATCAGGTGATGCGAAGAATGTTCAACGCAATACAGGCCGTTTTCAGGGACCGGTTCTCCAGGCTTGAAAGACTTATTCGACTGCTGTTTTTTCATCAAACGAAACCGTTTCGTCCTTATGACCGCGCCTGGGAAAATCTTATGTATGAGAACGTATCAAATCCAAGCAGAACACACGTATATCTTGTGGACAAAGGACGCTATGAACTTTGATTCTGGTCCCCTGAATACAGTTGCCGGACAGGCGGCTAGCTTACTGAAAATCCGAGTCTTCAGTGATGTGGTGTACCTCTTCAACAAGCGTAAAGCTGGTGCTGAGCCCGCATTTCGGGCAAGGTGGGAAAAGTTCATCTTTGCGGACCCACAGTTCAGGGGCACTTGGGCACTGTTCCTGTTCAGGAAGCCACACTCCGGAAACAGGTACGGTTTCGCCGCTGCGAAAGGTAATTCGCTGAGCGTTATTGCTGAGTTTCTCCTGTGACACCTCAATTTCTCCGTTTCAAAAAAACTTCACTAACTCCAAAGAATTAAGGCAAGTAATGTGCCACCGTAAGCGATTGAAAATAAAGATCACTGTTGTACCGAAAACCAGTAGAGACTCGTAATTTCTTCATGCAAAAGCTGGCATTTCAACACTGCCATGTGAGGTTGCCTGCTGATCCTTAAGTTGTGGGAATAGCTGAAAATCCAGCAGGGGTGCAGTTTCGCAGTAACAGATCAATCGGGCTGAAAGTAGGGAGCAACTTCAGTCAATTTGGCCTCTTGTGGCTGGCCGCGGAGCTTTGCAGTATTCACCAGCGCTACTGACGTGATGATGATCGCCGTCCCAACCAGCATGAACACATCAACACGCTCGTGCAGGATCAGCGCGCCCAGGATGAGCGCGACAATTGGATTTACATAAGCATAAGTCGCCACTTTCGGAGTAGGAACGTGCTCCAGTAGATAGATATAAGCTGAGTAGCCGATCCAGGAGCCGAACACAACCAGATATGCTATTCCGGTGAACGCCGTGGTGGTCCAATGCGTTCTGAAGAGCTGCCCTGTCACCAGCGCAACCAAAGCATTCACCAGGCCGCCCAAAGTCATCTGCCACGCCGCAGAGACAAAAACATCCACGCTCAGCTCATAACGATGAGAGAAGATAGAGCCTAGCGCCCAGAAGAAAGACCCAACGGCAAGGATGCCGCAACCAAGGAGTTCCAACTTTCCAGGATGGCTGCTTGAAGTAATTCGCGGCCACATCAATACCAGCAAACCGAAAATCCCCAGTGCCAGACCGAACAGCCCTTTTGCCGTCATGCGCCCGGCCCGGAAGAACCAGGCTTCAATCATCACCACCCAGATTGGCACCAGCGCGACGATCAGCGAAGCAAGGCCGCTGGGCACATATACCTCACCCCAGAGCACGCCAATGTTGCCCATGGAGAGCAGAAGAATAGAGATCACCAGAAGACGGCTGAGGTCCTGCATGCTGATGCGGACTTTGCGACCTGTCACAGCCAGCGCCGTCAGCATGACCGGGCCGGCAAGCAGATAACGGACAGCGCCTGCGACATAGGGCGGCATGTCACGCACCACAACCCGCATGGCGAGATACGTTGAGCCCCAAAGAACATAGAGCAAGGCAAAGGCGACGATGATCTTTGAGCGTTGAGCTTCGTTAGTTCCAAGCATCCGAGTAATTCTTTGTATCATCAGGTATGCGGTGCCATGCTGTCGATGCGAAAACAGCCAGACTGCATGACAAGGGATGGAAATGCACTCAGGTAATGCTGAGTCGCGCCTGTATTTCGGGCTATAATTGAGTTGTAATGAAGGCACAGCGCACATCGTGGTTTGTTGTGAGCGCTCCCAAGCGCTCGCTGGCGTGCTGGGTGGACTTCCTGGTCTGCCCGCGGCGCTATCTCGCCGTGCTGCCTTCCCACGCCCGCGCCAACCTCTTCGCTGGCGACTAATCTTTTTTCGTCCTCACTCAAGCGGCTTGCTGCACAAGCCGCATGCATCAACACGTAACCAATCGAAAAGAGGATGAACATGGCAACTCAGACCATTTCCAATGCCGGTCCCAAGATCCGGACCAAGCTGCCCGGCCCCAAGGCGCAAGCCGTTCTTCAGGGGGATCAAAAATATATTTCGCCGTCGTACACGCGTTCTTATCCGCTGGTGGCCAAGCGTGGCCGCGGCGTGGTGGTGGAAGACGTGGACGGCAACGAGTTCCTGGATTTTTCCGCGGGAATCGCCGTGGTTTCGACGGGACACTGCCATCCCGAGGTGGTAGCTGCCATTCAAAAGCAGGCGGGCGAGCTGATCCACATGTCAGGCACGGATTTTTACTACGAAAACCTGATCACGCTGGCGGAACGGCTGGCTAAGATCGCGCCGATGTCCGGGCCGATTAAGGCTTACTACGGCAACTCCGGCACGGAGGCCGTTGAAGCCGCGATGAAGCTGGCGCGGTATCACACCAGGCGGCAGGGGATCGTGGCGTTTTACGGCGCGTTCCACGGGCGCACCATGGGCGCGCTCTCGCTCACGGCTTCCAAGACGCAGCAGCGCCGGCGCTTCTTTCCGCTGGTGCCGGGAGTAGCCCATGTGCCGTATCCCAATGTCTATCGTAAGCCGGAAGGCATGACGGAGGCAGAGCACATTGCGGAGTGCGTGCGCTTTATTGAAGACCGGGTATTCAAGACCATCATGCCGCCGGAAGAGTGCGCGGCGATCTTCATTGAGCCCATCCAGGGCGAAGGTGGATACCTGCCGGCGCCGGCGCAGTTCCTGCGCGAACTGCGGAGGATCTGCGATCACCATGCAATCCTTCTGGTTGCCGACGAGGTGCAGAGCGGCGCGGGCCGCAGCGGCAAATGGTGGGCCATCCAGCACACAGGCGTGGAGCCGGATATTGTCACCATTGCCAAGGGCATCGCTTCCGGCATGCCGCTGGGCGTAACGCTGGCTCGGGCGGAAATCATGGATTGGGTGCCAGGCTCGCATGCGTCCACATTCGGCGGCAATCCAGTTTGCATTGAGGCGGCGTTGGCGACCATGAACGTGCTGGAGCGTGAAGGCATTCACAACGCTGAGGTCGTGGGCAACCACATGATGAAACGACTCAGTGGATGGGTGAAGACTCATCCCATGGTCGGCGACGTTCGCGGCCGCGGCCTGATGATTGGCGTGGAAATCGTAAAGGATAAAAAGACCAAAGCCATTGCGCACGACGAGCGCGATCGCATTGTGGAGCTGGCCTTTGAACGCGGCCTGCTCTTCCTGGGCGCGGGTGAAAACTCCATCCGCATTGCGCCGCCGCTCATTGTGACGCAGGAGCAATCCGACATCGCAATGGACGTGCTGGAAGAGTGCATCGGCATTGTGGAGAAAGAGCGGTTTTAAAGGCAATGTAGCGCAGTAGGCCGGGCTGGCAACTTTTCAGTCTGCTTGCCCGGCCTTCATTCCTGCCGCCTGAACTATCTCGCGCGCCGCGCGATATCCCGTTTCAATTGCGCCATGGACGGTTCCACCAATGCCCTCAAAATTTGTGGCTTCACCTGCGAAGTACAGCGTATGTTCGACTGGCGCGGCCAACTCTCGCGCAGCATTGATGCCACCGACTTTCGTATAGCTATAAGCACCATACGAAAACGGATCAGCCTGCCAGTCATGAACAAATGAAGCCAGCAGATGCCGTTGCAACTCTCCGAGATTGATCTTGAGTATTCGGGCTAGGGATTCTGCGGCCTTTGCTGCTATGGCATTAATGCTCTGGCCTTTGAACTTGAGTGCGTAAGGGCCCGCCGCCCAGCCGGTGAGAACGGGCCAGGGAAGCGGATTGCTCGTCCACCAGGTTGGGAAATCCGGATCATCAGTAAATAAAAAGCTGAGATCAGCCATCCCAGGTTCCTGCTCCCAGAATTTTTCCCGGAAGGTCGTTACTACGCGGATTACCGGCCCCATCTCCAGGAACTGCATGGCATTTTGCTTTTCCGGCAGCGCCGGCGAAAACAGAATGCAATTTGCTTTCAGCACTCCCAGCGGCACGGTGATGACCACTCTTGCAGCCTGAAATTCTGCATTCGCAGTCCGCACAACGGCCTCGCCACGCCGCCAGCGGATCTCCTTCACAGTGGTTTTCAGGACAATCGTGCAGAGTTTGTGCTCGATGCGGTCATACGTTGCACGCACCACATCGGCATAGCCGCTGGCAATACGGAACTGGCGATCGCCATCAATCTTTTCTTCCGCCTGCGTATCGCGAATAAGCGAGTGCACGCTGATGAGCGAAGGATTGGCCGCGTGAAAGCCCTCTATATATCGCAACGCATGCTGTTTTACTTCCTCGCTTGCGTTGCTCCGTATGAGGTATTCGTGGAATGATTGATCAGGTGCGTCCTTCGGCATCTTTTCAAAAAGCTTTTCAATCTTGTCCATGAGCCGGCCGGCTTCGTCCCATTTACCATTTATTTTTCTGCGGAACTCGCCTTTCACCGGAACAATGGGGATTCCCGCTTCCGCGGCAAGGCCCAAAAGCTCCTCCGGCCGCCCGTGGACAAACTCTGCGCCCAACTCAATGGGAAACTCTGCGGAATGTGTATAGATGCGGCCGCCCAGGCGATCACGCGCCTCAAGAATCACCACGCTCAGTCCTGCAGAGGTAAGCTGGCGCGCAGCGGTGAGGCCGGCAATGCCGCCGCCAATGATCAGAACGTCTGAGGCATGTTTCATAATCCCATTGCAGCTGAGGCCTGCTTCACGGCCTCAACTGGCATAGGATAAACCCCTAAAGACCGGGCTGCACCAATATCAACGGTGAGGACCTGGTCGGGCGGATATTTTTTGAGCCATTCCCTGGCTCGCGCCTGCGCGGCGGCGAACGTTCCGCGCGGAAGCACAGTCAAATCAAGATAGAGTATCTCTTGCGAGTTCGGGCCAAGGCGCACGCCGGTAAATGCGTGCCCAGGAACAATGACAATCACCGGCTTCATGCCGACATTTTCCATAGCAGAGGCGAACGCCACACTTACATCGATACAGTTGGCGTTGCTGAGCTCCAGCGTCTCCCGCGGCAGGCGGATGCGCTGGCTCTCACCGGGATAATTTCCAAAGGTGTAAATGCTGCTGACATAACCGATGCGAGAACGCCGCAGGGCCTGAAAGACCGCCAATGCCTGGCTACGGACCTGCTCGTCCAGCCTCACGCCCGGAACGAGGTTGTACCCACGCATGTGGCGTCCCGGTATCAGGCGCTCTGCGTTTGAGACGAGTTGCAACACGCGCTCATCATGCGGAGTAACCCAGCGCGCAAGCAGTTGAGCGTTGGCAAATTTTCTGCCCCAGTAGAGATCAGACGCTCCATGTAGAAAGACAGTACGCTGCTGCGCAAACGTATGCCCGGTGACCGGATCCTGTACCTCAACGTCAAGGGTTGCTGAACGCATCTCGCCATTCTCATAAGCCCGAGCTAGCAGCTCGGGATCGAGACTGAAGGTGCGAACCTCATGCGGGCCGACCACAGCAGTCTCCCGCAACTCTGCGCTCCAGCCACGCACCTGCGCGGTAATGATCTGCAGCACCGGCTTGGTAGCGGTGTTGGCAATGCTGAGCGTGGCCAGAGGCCAATAATCGGCTGCCTGAGCTCCTGCCAGAGCCGGGAAAATCTCGCCACGGCCCGGCATATTGATCTGATATTGAATCTGCAAAGGCGAGGCAGGGCCGGTGCCAACCTGCATCTTGGCCGGCAACTGAGGTTCAGGCAGCGGCTTGAGCGCGAGCCTGGAGACAAACATCCAACCCCAAACCAAAGTTCCGGCCAGGCCGACAGTGGTTGAAAAAAATACCCACGCCAGCACATGCGCAACTCTGCTCTGCTTCTTTCGATCTGTCATCTACTCAATTGGGTGACAAAGAGAGCTGATGAGTTGCAAAGATTTTGCTTTGAAAATCGGCCAACACTTAATCAGTTGTGACTAGGTGCCTGTCGTGATGAATTTTCTACAGGTGCTTTCTTCGGCGCAGCCTGGCGCTGCAGAGCAGGTGATGATCGCCAGAACTCAGGGTCTTCCACAATCCATTCTCCAGCCGGATTGCTGATCGCCGGATTTACCGAGAATATCCAGGTCTCCGAGCTGATCACAGAGGTGCGCTTGTACTCATCCAGACGACTGCGCGTGGATTCATCCACCTCGCCCGAATAGTCTTCCGCCGCGGGATCAAGTGAAATCCCGGCGTTCTGCAGGGAGCTGTGCGCTGAGAAGATCAGATAAATATTTTTTGGCATGCCGGAGACAATCTGATAAACCACGCGATTGTCAGTAGCATTGGCCCTCTGGCGAACAGATTTCAGCGTGCGATGGATCTCTTCATATTCACGCTCAAAGCCGGGGTGCACAGTAACCAATGTGACTGCCATGAAACGCGTGCGCGGCTGGACCAGGCCGGCATTGCTGGAAAGATCATCGCGATGGTGGGCAAAGATGGTGCGCGCATCGCCCACCAGATTGATCTTGGCTTCCATCAGTCGGTTCAGCTCCGCGCCTAAAGCAGCGTTTCTGATAAATGGCTCGCTGCTGCGCTCAACCGAGGCGTACGAATCAAACCCTTCCATGTACCAGACCTCTGTCTGCGGCCCGGAGATGGACTGCATTGCCAGATACGGCCACGTGCTGGCGTGAGCGCAGGCCATGGCCGCTTCGCCTTCAATTCTTGTGTACTCCGCCATCTTTGCCGGCTTTACTGGATCACGGTAGATCTCCAGAATTGCCGGTGGAGGCAACTGTGCCAGCTGCGCGTGACAGGCTATGCTGGCGGAAAGGAGCCCGATGAGGCAAAGGGCGATGCGTTGCAGGGACATGATGCGCCCATTTAAGCAAATCAAGGACGAAGTGTCATGGAAAAACTAATCACGAAGGACACGAAGGTACACAAAATAATTTGGTAAATTGGGTAATTAGTAATTGGGTAATTTGAAAAGCTGTGAAGCCGGGAATTACGCGGACCCTGATTCGTGTTTATTCGCGAAACTCGCGGCTTATTATTTTTTCAATTACCATCTCGCCTAATTAATCAATAATCAACTTCCTATTGTGTTCCTTCGTGTCCTTTGTGGTTAACTGGGTTCTATCTTGTGGCGGCGGGAACTTTGCTGTCCACAAATGCCACGGCTTCTTCCAGCATCTCCTGTACCAGCTCCGGCGAGGAAGCCTCTGCATAGATGCGCATAAGCGGCTCTGTGCCGGAAGAGCGCAGCAGGATCCACGCTTCAGCGCCGCGATCTTGAATAGGTGCATCCAGGAAGAACTTGATGCCGTCAAGATTTTCTTTCTTCAGGATCTTGTACCGGCCCAGGGTCGTGGTGCCGTTGTCGGCAGCGCGTGCGATCGCCGCTTCTTTTATATCGTTGGGAATCCGCAGATCGCGCCGGGCATAGAAATGCGGGCCGTACTCTGATTGCAGCGCCGAAACAAGCTGGCCCAGACTCTTGCCTTCGTCTGCCATCACGTTGGCAAGCAGCAGCGCGTTGAGAATGCCGTCGCGCTCGGGCAGATGGCGCTGGAATCCGATGCCGCCTGACTCTTCGCCGCCAATGACGATCTGCCGCTCCAGCATGAGATCGCAGATGTATTTGAAGCCGATACCGCACTCCAGCAGCTTGCGTCCGTGCCTGGCGGCAATGCGGTCAAGCATGCGCGTGGTGTTGAAGGCGCGTACCACGTCGCCCGGCCAATCATTGTGATATTTCAAGACCCATTGCAGCAGGATAGAGAAGATCTTGTGCGAATCCACGAAGCTGCCGTCTTCCGCCGCCGCGCCAATGCGGTCAGCATCACCGTCAGTGATAAAGGCAGCGTGGCACTTTTCTTTGACCACAATCTCCTGCGCCGCGCGCACATGCGGAAGGATGGGCTCAGGGTTGATCCCGGGGAAGAGCGGATTTACCTCACTGCGGATCTGCACATGCGGAATGCCGCGCTTGGCAAAAATTTCTGAGAGCACATTGCGCCCGGCACCATACATGCAGTCGATGGCAAATTTGAAATTGGCCTTTGCAATCTTGTCCAGATCCGCGAATTTAGTGATTGCTTCAACGTAAGGCTTCTTGAAATCAACTTCTTCGATCTTTGCCGTGCTGCCCTTGGGCATAGCCCCAGCGCGGACGTTCTCCTCAATCTGCTTGATAATCGCCGGCGTGGCTGAGCCGCCATAGGTGGCCTTGAACTTTACGCCGTTCCAATCCCACGGGTTATGGCTGGATGTGATCATTACTCCGCCGGCAGTTCGCAGGTTTTTCACTGCGTAAGAAAGCGCCGGCGTCGGCGTGTAGTCATTGGCAATTCGGATAGGAATACCGGCAGAGGCAAGAACTTCAGCGGCAGCCTGGGCAAAGCGGCGCGAACCATAGCGAGTGTCATAGCCGATCACAAGGCCGCGTGCCGGGTCCTCGTTCTTTAAAACGTAAGCGGCAATCGCGCCGGCAACACGGCGTACATTTTCAAAGGTGTAGTCATCGGCGATCACGCCTCGCCAGCCATCCGTGCCAAACTTAATTTCCATGTCGCTTTGCTCCGTATATAAATGCCATCATCCCGAGCTCCGTAAATGAGGACGCGTTGTCGTCAGCGTCCGAATAGGAGCGAGGGACCTTGCGTTCAATCAGAGTTTAAAAACACAAGGCCCCTCGAGCCTACTCGGGATACGAACAATGAACTCTCAAACCAATTCCGTCAATTTCTTTTCGTTCAAGTATTTCACAATTTTTCCTACGTCCTGCGAGTGCTCACGCGTAGTCACCAGGATTGCATCCTCCGTCTCAACCACTACCAGGTTGCTCACGCCCACCATGGCCACAAATTTGTCCGGAGCATAAACGTAGTTTCCGCCTGCATTGAGCGCATAGGAATCTTTGGTTTCCACAACATTCTTTGCGTCATCGCCGTTGCGTTCGGCATGGTGTTCATAGAGCGCGGCCCAGGAGCCCAGGTCATTCCAGCCGAAGTCAGCGCGCAGGCAGAAAAGGTTGGAAGAGTGCTCGCCTTTGGCGGAGCGCGGCTCCAGCACCGCATAGTCAATGCTGATGTTTTCGCACTTGGGATAGAGCTGGGCGAACTTCTTGTCGAACTCCCTGGTTCCCCAGGCCGCGGCAATCTCTTCGAGGTAAGGCGCTGTCTCTGAAAGGTGCTCGCGCAGGGCGCGGGTCAACGTGCGCGCGCTCCAAACGAAGATGCCGCTGTTCCAGTAATAATTTCCCGCGCTCACAAACTCTTCCGCACGCTGCTGGTTGGGCTTTTCGGTAAACCGCTTTACGCGGAAAAGCTCTGAGTCAAGCTTGTCACCGGTTTCAATGTAGCCATAGCCGGTTTCAGCCCGCGCAGGCTGCACGCCCATCACGACAATGTGATCTTCTCTGGCTGCGATCTCTATGGCGCGTTCCAGCACTTTGCGGAACTTTTTTTCTTCTCCGATCACGTGGTCGGCAGGGAACATGCCGATGATCGACTCCGGCGCGAATCGCTCCAGCAAAAATGCCGCCAGCCCGATTGCCGGCGCGGTGTTGCGCGGCTCCGGCTCAACTACGATTTGCTTTTCAGGAATTTGAGGAAGCTGGCGCTGGATTTCATCAGCCACGAATTCGTTGGTGATAACCCAGAACTCCTTCGCGCTTCCCAGCGGCAGAAGGCGCTCCATGGTCTTCTGGATCATAGTCTGCTTGCCGTCAAGCGCAAGCACCTGCTTGGCCAGTTTGCGACGGCTGCGGGGCCAGAAGCGGGTACCGCTGCCTCCGGCAAGAATCACAGGATAAAAAGGGTGTTTGCTCACCTATGCTCTCAAGGGCGGAAGCCCCACTCAATTCTTATGCTTTATTTCCCCGGACGTAAAGGCCGGGACTTCCACAGCTGTCATGCCTCACGTCCGCGATGCCGCCGTAGCTTCCAGCAAAACTGTTTCCGGATGGCCGACTTTTTCGGTCGGGAGCGAGGCGCATAAAAATTCTAATTCCCACTGCGGCTTCAAGGTGAACTTATCTACTGCGGCGGGAATTACAAGTATCTGGCCGCTGGCGAAGGTCACGGGAGGGATGCCATCACTCTCGATGGTTCCATAGCCGCGCACCGCTACCAAACACCACACACTCTTTTTTGCGTGACGCGGACGGCGAAATTCCCAGGGACGATTGAAGCTGAACTTATCCACGATAAAGCAGGGCGAAGTAACCAGATTCGTCTGCGTCTTGCCTGTCTCCACCTGCATTTGGCCTGCAATCACCTTGCCGGCGTGTGTTTGCTCTTTTGTTGCTTTCAGTCCATCTTCAATGTGGAGCTCCCGCGGTCGGCCATAGTCATACAGCCTGTAGGTGGTATCGGAGTTCTGCTGCGTCTCTACGATTACCGAGCCAGCGCCGATCGCATGCACTGTGCCTGCATCCACATAAATCATGTCGCCCGCTTTGATGTCGATCCAGTTGAGCAGTTGCTCCATGCGAACTTCGCGGATCGCGTTCTCAACCTCGGCTTTGGTGATTCCGGGCTTCAGGCCAAGACCGACTTGCGCGCCCGGCCCAGCGTGCAGCACATACCAGCACTCTGTCTTGCCACAAGGCTGGCCAACGGCTGCCGCGCCCTCATCGTCAGGGTGAACCTGGACTGAGAGTTTGTCTTTAGGAAAAAGAAATTTAATTAAAAGAGGGAAGCGCGATTTGTTGATGGCAGCTTCTCCCAGCAGGCTGCTGCCAAATTCCTGTGTCAGCTCCGCCAGCGTACGCCCGGCAAGCGGACCATTGGTTACGCGGCAATCATCGCCGGTGAGCCAGGCTTCGCCGATTGGATTGCCCGTGATCTCCTGCGAGTAGATGGGCGCAAGGTCGCCGGCGCCCCAGACGCGCTCATGAAACTGTGGCTGCAATAACAGAGGATAAAGTTCAGGCATTTGAAGTCAGACGCGCGCTCTCTTCCCACTCACACCAAAGCCGCCGCAAATGGGGATTTGGCAAGGGTCTAAGCTCTTAGACTCGCAGAGCAGCCGGAATGTTGTCCAGCAGCAGCTCGGATTAGAGCTTGCTGAACCACTCCTGCATCCGCCCCAGGCCGCGCTCAATTTCTGTTGGCGAAGTAGCATAGGAGAGGCGGATGTGGTCGCGTGTGCCGAACGCCTCGCCCGGAACGGTTACCACGTGAGCCTCATGCAGAAGTCGCTTGGCGACGTCTGCAGCCGAGTTGATTCCAGATTTCCCGAAATAAGCGGAGACGTTTGGATAGACGTAAAACGCCCCATCCGGCTTCACGCAGGTGACTTTCGGGATGAGTTTCAGATGTCCCAGGATCAGCTCACGCAGCAGGATGTAGTCTGCCTTCATCTTCTCCACACACTCCTGCGGGCCGGTAACGGCTGCCAAACCGGCCATTTGGACCATGTGCGCGGTGCTGGAGGTACTCTGGCTCTGCAGCTTGGTCATGGCGGCGATGATCGGCGCAGGCGCAAGAGCATAGCCTAAGCGCCAGCCCGTCATGGCATAAGTTTTTGAAAGCGAGCCCACAATCACCAGATGCTGCTTTACGTCAGTGAGCGAGCCTGCGGAGAAGCGCCGCGGCGTGTAATTCAGATAGACGTAGCATTCGTCGGCGATGACGTAGATTCCTCGTTTGTGCGCCATGCGGAGAATGGCGGAGAAATCTGCAGGATCGAGCACCGCGCCGCTCGGGTTATTGGGACTGTTGATAATGATGGCGCGGGTGCGCGGTGTGATCTGCCGCTCAATCATCTCCGGCGTCAGCCGGAAATTTTCTGATTCTTCTGTCTCCACAAAAACACACTTGCCGCCGGCGTATTCAATGATGTCTTTGAATGAAACCCAGTAAGGCACAGGCACAATGACTTCATCACCGTGATCCACCAGCACCTGGATGGCATTGAACAGCGCCAGCTTGCCGCCGGTTGAAATCATGCACTCGTTAGGCTGGTACATGGAGCCAAGGTCGGCAGCGTGGCGGCGCACAATGGCGTTGCGCAGATCCTGAATACCGGCAACCCCCGTGTACTTGGTGTAATCGTTATTGATGGCCTGGATGGCCGCATCTTTGATGTGCTGCGGCGTGGTGAAATGCGGCTCGCCAGCTCCGAACTCCACCAGATCGGCCCCGCCGGCCTTGAGCTTGGCGGCCTCTGCCACCACAGCCATGGTGGCGCTGATCTCAATGCGGTTTACACGATCACTGAATTGCTTTACTGCCGGTACTGTCGCCATCTTTGCCTCACTACTTTGTTTTCAAATTGTGGCTGCTGTGCCATGGAATTTTTCGCGCAGCCGTTGCTCCACCAGCTCCGGCACCAGCCCGCGCACGGAGCCGCCAAGGCGGAAGATTTCTTTTACCAGCCGCGAGCTCAGGTATGAATAAGCTTCGGCGGGCATCATGAAGACGGTTTCCAGTTGCGGCTGGAGCTTGCGGTTCATCAAAGCCATCTGCAGCTCGTATTCGTAATCGCTGATAGCGCGAATGCCGCGCAGCACCGCCTTCGCTTTTTTCTGCATGGCATAGTCCACCAGCAGCCCTTCAAAGGTTTCCACGCGCACATTGTCATAGCGCTTAACCATCTCTTCCAGCATTGTTTTGCGCTCTGCCAGCGTGAACAGCGGGTCTTTTTCTGAGTTGCGCAGGATTGCGACGATCAGCTCGTCAAAAATCTTGCTGCCACGCTCAATCAGGTCAAGGTGCCCGTTGGTGAGCGGGTCAAACGAGCCCGGATAAATGGCGCGTACAAGGTTCAAGGGCAATCTCGGAGGTGAAATTGAAAAGCTCGAGTCTAAATTTAATTTTAAGCTGGTTTGGAGGGAAGACAAAGCGGGAATTTGCCTGAAATTTCCGAGTACCCGCCTAATGGCCGGATTGCAAGCGGCTGCTGCTTAATTCATCCAGGTAGGCTGTCGTGCTGGCGGCTCTTTACATCGAACAGATCAGGCGAGTATGGTTTTATCCGCTGGGCCAGACCGCACTTTGAGGAACTGATCACCCGCATGCTACGCAAACCGTCGCGCAGTGAAGAGACGTTGCTGTTCGCCAAAAATTTCCTTCAACACCCCAAGATGCTGGGCTCGCTTATTCCCAGCTCACGCTTTTTGATTGATCGCCTGTTGAACAAAATTGATTGGCGGCGGGCCCGGACCATTGTTGAGTATGGCCCAGGCGTGGGGACGATTACGGCGCATATTCTGGAGCGCATGTCACCCGATGCTCGGCTTGTGGTCTTTGAGATGAATGAGGATTTTGTACGCTATCTTAACCGTGCATTTCCTGACAAGCGGCTGCACGTGGTGCACGGCTCGGCGGAAAGCGTGCAGAGGGAACTGGACCGGCTAAAGCTGGAGGGGGCCGATTACATCATCTCTGGAATTCCCTTTACCACCATGCCGATGGAGCTGCGGGAGAAGATCATGCGCGAGTCGCGCGAGGCGCTGAACCCCGGAGGCGCAGTGCTGGTTTATCAGTTCACGCGCGCCGTTCTGCCATACCTGCGCAGCCACTTCCAGCAGATTGACCAGGACTTTGAGCCGAGAAATATTTTGCCGGCCAGGTTGTTCTACTGCACCTAATTAGAGAGTTACCACGACTTTCCCAAACGTCTCATTTGACTCCAGCCGCGCGTGGGCTTTGCTGATCTCGGCGAGAGGGAAGACGGTGTCAATGTTCGGGCGCAGCACGCCGCTCGCCAGCAGGGGGACGACTTCCGCAGCAAACTTCTGAGTTACCTCGATTTTTTCTTCCAACGCGCGTGCGCGCAGAACGGTGCCCCAGACCTTCAGGCGACGGCTCAGCATATAGCGCGCATCAAGCTCGTATTTCCCGCCGGCAACTGTGCCGACCAGAACCATCCGGCCATGCTCCGCCAGCAGTGACTGACTGGCTTTGACGTAGGGGCCGCCGACTAAATCAAGTACAACATTGATCCCCTTCCCAGTAGTCCACTTTTGCGCTGCGGATTGCAGATCGTCAAAGTTGTCGCGCACAACCACTCCGGCTTCCAGACCAAGTGGCTTTGATTTCTCGATCTTGTCTGCCGTTCGCGAAGTTCCGTAAGGAACTGCATGGATTGCTCGGCAAAGTTGCACCGCAGCCAGCCCCACGCCGCTCCCGACAGCATGGATCAGAACGCTTTCGCCGGGCCGCAGGCCGGCCTGAGTCCAGAGTGCGTCATGGGCCGTAATGAAAACTTCAGGAACCGCCGCTGCCTCTGCAAAGCTGAGATGGGCGGGAATTTCAGCCAACAGCCGTTCGTATGTCACGACGTATTCGGCATGGGCTCCGCCGCCGATGAGTCCAAAGACGCGCTGCCCGGGCTTCCACTGGCGGACGGAGGTTCCGAGTTCCACCACCTCACCGGCAAACTCCATGCCAGGAATTTCCGGCGGAAAGCCGGGAGGAGGAGGATATTTGCCTTGCCGCTGCAAAAGATCAGCGCGGTTGAGCGACGAGGCGCGCACGCGCACCAGAACCTGGTCCTCGTTGATGATCGGCTTGCCGACCTGGCGGATTTCCAGCACCTCAGGGCCGCCGAAGCTTGATATCCAGACTGCCTGCATGGTGTTGTTCATTCTTGTTCCAGAGAAGCGTGGATCGGGAACACAATAAAATGATTATAGGATGATGGGTTCTTCGGCTTGGGCGAACCGAGTTCCAGGCAGGATATACTCAGGCACCCGGCTGAGCATTGATGGTTTCAGGCTGCTCCGATATAGTTTTAAAGGTATGTACGAGGACTTCCACGCTACCGACCGTTGGACCGGACAAAAGCTGCATTGCATTTACCAGGCATTGATCGTTGCCATTGCCACACGCCACGCGGACGCCGTTGACGTTAAGTTTCTTGCGAGCGGGCGCCCGGTGTGGATCGCTTTGCCGCATCCAACATGGGTGGAGTACAACAAGCGTACCGGCCGGGTAATTACCGATCCGCTGGCCATACAGACTGCTGGACATTTCTTGAAATCGGCGATAGAGTCCGGCACTTATGAGCATGGGCGGGAGATGTACACCCTCACCGTGGACGAAGCGCTCGGACATTTGAATGCAGTTCTGAAGGAAGTGGGCGCGCCGCAAAACGCGCTGATTAAGACGGCTTAGCCCGTCAGTTCAAGCCAAAACCTCTCTTCGCGCCCGACAAGTTACCTCCTGGCGCATGAAGGGGTTTTTTGAGAACAGGAGATCTCGCGGTCATGTCACAAACTCTTCCAGCCCTTGATACAGCCTCTACTCTGGAAACCCTGCTCAAGAGTGAGAAAGTTCATCGCAACCTGCACTCAGGCCTTTTGGTGGAGCACTCTGTTCGCCGCGGCGAGAGCTTGCTGGCCGACAATGGCGCGCTTGTTGCTTACACGGGCAAATACACCGGTCGCACGCCGAAGGATAAGTTCACGGTGAAGGACCAGGTCACTACCGAACTGGTGAACTGGGGCGATGTGAACCTGGCGTTTGATCCAGAGAAATTTGACGCGCTGTTTGAGCGGGTCGTGGCTTCATTGCGTGGCAAGGAGTTGTTTGTTCAGGACCTGTTTGCCGGCGCCGACTCCAAATACCGGCTGCCAGTGCGGGTAATCAATGAATATGCGTGGCACAACCTGTTTGTGCGCGCTTTGTTTGTGCGTCCGACCACGGAAGAGTTGAAGACACATCGCCCTGAGTTCACCATTGTCTCCGCACCGGAGTTCCAGGCTGATCCCAAGTGTGACGGCACGCGCTCAGAGGCATTCATCATTGTGAGCTTTACCCGCAGAGTGATTCTTATCGGCGGGACCAAGTACGCCGGCGAGATGAAGAAGTCCATCTTCGGCATTATGAATTTCCTGATGCCGCAAAATGATGTCTTCCCGATGCACTGTTCGGCGAACGTCGGCAAAAATGGTGAGACGGCGCTCTTCTTTGGCCTTTCCGGTACGGGAAAGACGACGCTCTCCGCTGACCCGGAGCGCTTGCTGATCGGCGATGACGAGCATGGCTGGAGTCAGACCGGCATCTTCAACTTTGAAGGTGGTTGTTATGCCAAGTGCATACGGCTATCGAAGGAAAACGAGCCGCAGATCTGGAATGCGATCCGTTTTGGCTCGGTGCTGGAAAACGTGACGCTCGATCCTGATACGCATGTGCCTGACTATGACGATGACAGCCGCACGGAGAACACACGTTGCGCTTATCCGGTGGATTACATTGAAGGCGCTGTGATTCCGGGCGTAGGCGGGCATCCGAAGAACATCATCTTCCTTACGGCGGACGCTTTCGGAGTGCTGCCGCCAATCTCCAAGCTGAACACCGATCAGGCGATGTACCACTTCCTCTCGGGATACACGGCAAAAGTTGCAGGAACAGAAGCCGGTGTAAAAGAGCCGCAGCCCAATTTTTCCACTTTATTTGGCGCGCCGTTTTTCCCGCTGCGTCCCAAAGTTTATGCTGAAATGCTGGGTCGCCGCATGAAGGAGCATGGGACACAGTGCTGGCTGGTGAATACCGGCTGGTTTGGTGGACCGTACGGCGTTGGATCGCGCATGAAGCTGCGTTACACGCGGGCCATGGTGAATGCCGCGATTGAAGGCAAGCTGAATGACGTGGAGTTTGAGGCTGATCCGGCCTTCGGGCTGACGGTTCCTAAATCTGTTCCTGGCGTGCCAGACGAATTCCTGCGTGCGCGCGATGCGTGGAGTGACAAAGCTGCCTATGACAAGGCTGCTGCCGATCTGTCTGCGCGCTTTGCCAAGAATTTTGAGAGGTTCGATGTTCCGGCAAACGTAAAGGCCGCCGGTCCGGGGAAGAAATAATTTAGCCACAAATCACGCGAAATGTGCGACTCATAGGATGCTGAGCTGATTTACGTTTATTCGCGTGAAGGCAGCAAAGCTTTCAGGACGCCGCACGGGCGTCCGCATCAGGCAGAGGCGAATCAGGCTGCTTTTTCGCCCAGGCTCTCTTTCACCTTGGCGCTGATGCGCTCGATAAAGGAAACAGGCTGCTCTTCAACTGCGTGGACCAGGCGCTCGCGGAGGACCTGCAGGAAACCGGTCATACGGCGCAGCTTTTGCGCCTCCATGCCTTCACGCATGCTCTCTGGATTAAGTTCTGAAGCGCTTTCAATGTATTGCCACAACAGAAGCCGCATGCCATCCACGGCGGTCTTCAATTCGGCCAGCAGGTCAACATTGATTTCGGCTGCCGGAACAGATTCTTTCTTTTCTGCGTCCGGCGGCTGCATTGCCAGCCAATAAAGATCGTTGTGTACAGCATTCAATGCACTCGTGAGGTCCTTGAGGTGCTCAACCAATTGGGCGTTCTCCGGAAGATTATTGCGCTCGTTGTCCGTCATGAGGGGTTCCTTAATCATAAGTACGATTATTAGTGTCTAGGATGCGCCGTAAGTTTCATCTTTGCCGGTTACTCAAGGGCATGCCCGAGCTGGAAAATCCCTTTTAAGGGTGTATTCCGGGACGATTGCACAGGTGTACCTGAAGGCAGCATCGGCGGAGAAACCATATTGTTTGCAGCTGCTTAGGGGCTTGTGTGGTATTGCTGTCCGAGGATAGTTCGGGCAGTTACCCTATGGGCTTTCAGGGTGGAAGAATCAGCATTTTAAGGCGTTTTTTATCGATCAAACTCGCACCGGGATTGCCGATCTGCCGCGCTAGCTAATTCGCAGCTATGCCTCCGGTAAACTACAGACACGGCATTTGAATAACTATGTTTTCCCGCCAGATCAGCGTGCGATATCAACACGAAGGGAAGCTACTACCGTGCCCCATCAAATGGCTCGATAGCTTTTCCATGCGCAACTTCACCAACGACTCTATCTTCGATGACACGCTTCCAATCTCCGATGGCGTGATGCGAATCGGCGTCCGTGTTCCACTGGACCGGCTGCAAGAGGCGATGGAAGATTGGTTCAGAAGGAAGAGTTATTTGAAGAAAGAGCAGAAGTTAACGATTGAGGAAACACGTTCCTGATCGAATCATTTGACTGGCCTGCAACCAGTAAGCTAGCCTCATAAGCTGGCCTTTGAGAGTGGTTCAATGTCTTTCGGCCGCGTCTTTTTTCGCGGCAAAGCCGCTGCCTTGAGTCTGGAGTTCGCAATCAAAATGAAAGCTTTGCGCACATTTGTTGCCCTGCAGGTAGTCGCTTTTTGTGTGGCCGCCCAGGCGGCATATGCCCAGGGTCTTCAGCCTATCCACGCCAAAAAGGCGATGGTGGTCAGCGTCCATCCAGAGGCGGCAAGGGTGGGTGTGCAGATTATGCGGCAGGGTGGTAATGCCGTGGATGCCGCTGTCGCTACAGGGTTTGTGCTGGCCGTGGTCCATCCAGCGGCGGGAAACATCGGTGGCGGCGGATTCATGCTCGTGCGCAAGGCCAACGGTGAGGTCCACTTCCTCGATTTCCGTGAGAAAGCGCCCAAGGCAGCCAGCCGTGACATGTATCTCGATAAGCAGGGAAATGTCATTCCCAAAGCCAGCCTGTTTGGCTACAAGGCTATCGGCGTGCCGGGATCGGTTGCGGGACTGGTTTATGCCCAGCAACATTGGGGCAAATTACCGCTCAGAAAGGTAATGCAACCGGCGATCCGGCTTGCGCGTGAAGGCATCCGCCTTACTTATGAAGAAGCGCACGCCATGCATTATGAGAGAAATTCCGAGACCATGCAGTTGGAAGATCGGGCATTTCTGGATGATGCAAAGCGCATCTTCCAGCGCAATGGCAAGTTTTATGATCAAGGTGAGATCTTCCGCCAGCCTGAGCTGGCGCACACCCTGGAGCGCATCTCGGTTAACCCGAAAGATTTTTACAAAGGCGCCCTGGCGCGCGAGATTGCTGCCGCGGTCAAGAGTGGCGGTGGGTTGATCACAGCCGAAGATTTAGCTGAATATGAGGTAAAAGAGCGGCAACCGATAAAAGGAAATTATCGCGGGTATGAGATCATCAGCGCGCCTCCGCCGAGCTCCGGCGGCATTACCCTGCTTGAGACGCTGAATATTCTTGAAGGCTACAATCTCGAGAAATTGGGTAACCGCTCTGCAGACTCCATTCACCTCACCACTGAGGCCTTTCGGCGGTCATTTTTTGATCGCGCTGAGCTGCTCGGTGATCCCGATTTCAGCCAGATACCTGTAGCCCAGCTGATCGACAAAAAGTACGCTGCCGGCTGGCGCAACTCAATGGATCTGATGCGCGCCAGTGATAGCCGCGAGATTCGCCGTCCAGCAGGATTTGGCGATTTAGACCGCCGTGCCGCGCTCGTGCCTTACTCCGGCCACGAGTCAAACAACACCACTCATTATTCAGTGGTTGATCCGCAAGGAAATGCTGTAGCGGTAACAACCACTTTGAATGACAGCTTTGGCGCGGGCGTCACTGCGGGCAAGTTGGGCTTTCTGCTCAACGATGAGATGGACGATTTCACATCGAAGCCCGGCGTGCCCAACGGCTATGGCCTGATTCAGGGTGAGGCCAACGCAATTGCGCCAGGGAAACGTCCGCTGAGCGCGATGGCGCCAACCATTGTGCTGAAAGATGGAAAGCTCGTTATGGTGCTGGGCTCGCCGGGTGGGCCGCGCATTATTACCACGATCGCAAATATCCTGATTGGCGTAGTTGATTTTGGGCTCAACATCCAGCAGGCGGTGAATGCGCCGCGCTTCCATCATCAGTGGCAGCCTGACCAGATTTACATTGAAGACAACGGCATCTCGCCCGATACCATCAAGCTGCTGCAGGCGCGCGGGCACAAGATCAAGCAAGAACCTTACTGGAGTGACGGTGAGTGCATTGCGGTCGATCCTAAAACCGGTGAATTGCTGGGCGCTCCCGACGGACGCAATGGGGGAAAGGCGGTTGGTTTCTGATGCTGCGCGCGATGTCGAGCTACGTTTATATCAAGCGGCGGCTGCATCCCGGCCTGCTGGACACGCTGGTGCGCGGCGGGGCGCAGGCCATTGAGCTGTTTGCCGCGCGCGGCCACTTCAATTATCACGAAAGAGAGCACGTGCGCGAGCTGGGCAACTGGTTTAAGCAAGAGAAGGTCGAGTTCCACTCCATGCACTCGCCCATGTATATGGGTGATGATGCCAGCTCCGCCCGGCAGAAGGCGAGCATTGTTGATGTGGACAAGCGTATGCGGATTGAAGCCATGGATGAGATCAAGCGCGCGATTGAAGTGGCCGAATACGCGCCGTTCCGCTTCCTGGTACAGCATATCGGCTCAAGCTCCGATTATGACGATCCGCGCAAGTTTGAGAACGCGCTGAGCTCGATTGAGCATCTGCGCGCCTTTGCCCGGCCTCTGGGTTTAAGCCTGCTGCTGGAAAACATTCCCAACGATCTTTCCACGCCGGAGAAACTCAAGGAGATCATCAAGCTGCTGCGCTATGAAGATCTGGGCGTTTGCTTTGATGTTGGCCACGCGCATCTGATGAGCAGCGTGCACCAGGCGTTTGGCGTGCTCGAAGATCGCATTCGCTCCACGCACATTCACGATAACAAGCGCGACAAAGATGCGCATCTGTGGCCGGGAGACGGAACGATTGAATGGGAACAGACGATGCAGTCATTACGCTCCGCGACGCATGCCCCAGCGATGCTGCTGGAGATCGAGGGCGAAGAGGGCATGGACGTTCCGGGCAAGATGGCTGCTGCGTATGAGAAGCTGGAAGAGGCAGGAGTAGCCGCGGAGTGAAGACGTTTTTGAGTGTAAAAACGCTTTTTAGAATTCTATGAATGATCGTCATCCCGACGGACGTAAAGCGAGCGCGCGTTTTCTCCAGCGCGCGAGTAGGCCGGAGGGACCTTGGGCTCCTCGATATTCAAGATTTTTGCATGCAACGCAAGGTCCCTCACCCCTATTCGGGCGCTGAAGAAAGCGCGCCCTCATTGACGGGTTCAGGATGACGGGAAATTTGAAGGAACTGACGATTTAAATCCAATGGAAACCACAACTCAGGCTCCTATCACCACAATCGCCGAAGTTGGCCGGCATGAGGGCCAGCCCGTAACTATTCAGGGATGGCTTTACAACAAGCGCGAGAGCGGCAAACTGATCTTCCCCATCTTTCGCGACGGTACAGGTGTGATTCAGGGTGTTGTGCCCAAGAACCAGGTAACGCCTGAAGTCTTTGACACGCTCAAGAACCTCACCGACGAGTCGAGCGTGGCCGTCACCGGGAAAGTACGAGCCGATAAGCGCGCGCCCGGCGGCTATGAGCTTGATGTGAGCGATGTGAAAGTCGTGCAGCGCGTTCCAGAAGAAGATCCATTCCCCATTGCCCGCAAAGAGC
The DNA here is from genome assembly GCA_964541925.1 of uncultured Acidobacteriaceae bacterium. GTDB lineage: Bacteria > Acidobacteriota > Terriglobia > Terriglobales > Acidobacteriaceae > Angelobacter. The sequence continues at coordinate 48,113 of CAZISB010000026.1, forward strand.
ACGGCATTGACTTCCTGATGGAGAACCGCCATCTCTGGGTGCGCACACCGCGGCAGACGGCGATACTGCGCGTGCGGGCAGAAATTATCCGCGCGGCGCGAAACTTCTTTGATGAACGCGGCTTTACGCTGACCGATCCTCCAATCCTCACGCCTGCCGCTTGTGAAGGCACCACGACTCTGTTTGAGGTGGATTACTTCGATGATCAGGCCTATCTGACTCAGTCTGGCCAGCTTTACATCGAGGCCATGGCCATGGCGCTGGGCAAGGTCTATTCATTTGGACCGACGTTCCGCGCGGAAAAATCCAAGACGCGCCGGCACCTCACAGAATTCTGGATGGTGGAGCCGGAGGTCGCTTACGCGCAGCTGGATGACATCATGCAGCTGGCGGAGGAGTTCATCAGCCATTTGGTGCAGAGTGCGGTGGCGAATCGCCGGGCCGATCTCGAAACCATTGGCCGCGATGTGAGCAAGCTGGCCAATATCAAACCGCCTTTTCCGCGCATTACCTATGATGAGGCCGTCAAGATGCTGCAGGAGGGCCATGCCAAGGGGCAGGTGGAAGCGAAATTCGAATGGGGCGGAGATTTTGGATCGCCGGATGAGACTTATATCTCGTCACAGTTTGATAAGCCGGTGATGGTCCACCGCTATCCTGCCCAGGTCAAGGCGTTTTACATGGAGCCGGATCCGCAACGTCCTGATCTGGCATTGTGCGTGGACGTGCTGGCGCCTGAGGGTTATGGCGAGATCATCGGCGGCTCGCAGCGTATTGGCGATTACAATCTCCTGCTGAAGCGCATTCACGATCATGGGCTGCCGGAGTCCGCGTTCAAGTGGTATCTCGACCTGCGCAAGTTCGGCGGAGTGCCGCACGCAGGCTTTGGCATGGGGATTGAGCGGGCTGTGGCGTGGGTTTGCGGTCTGGAACACGTGCGTGAAACCATTCCGTTTGCGCGTACTCTGACACGCATCTATCCCTAAGAACCAGGACCAAAATTTAAAGACTAAAAACTTATGACTCCGGAACCAACAACAGTTTCACCCGTTGCGAAAACCGAACCGGCAAACCGGCCCGTGGTGGGCGATAACATCATTGCCAAGAAAATCAGGATTCTTGGCGTGCCGCTTGATCTCGGGCAGTCGCGCCGTGGCGTGGATATGGGCCCCTCTGCCGTGCGTGTTGCAGGCCTGGAAGCGCGGCTTGAAGAGTTGGGCCACGTGGTGGAAGATGGCGGCAATCTCGCCGTGGCCATCGCTGAGACCAAGAAGTCGGGCGATCCCCACGCCAAATATCTCAAAGAGATCACCACCACCTGCACCAAGCATGCAGAGACTGTTTTCAAAACGCTTGAGGCGGGCAAATTCCCTCTGGTGCTGGGTGGAGACCACTCCGTTGCGGCGGGTACCGTTGCGGGCGTGGCGGAGTTTTTCCGCCAGCAGCGCCGCGTGCAGGAGCAGAAGATTGGCCTGATCTGGATTGACGCCCATGCCGACATCAACACGCCGGAAACCTCGCCCAGCGGCAACGTGCATGGCATGCCCCTGGCCGCCATTATGGGGCTGGGGCCGGCGGAACTGGCTGATATTTATGGCTTTTCGCCAAAGGTGCATCCAGAAAACTGCGTGCTGGTGGGCATACGCGATGTGGATGTTCGCGAAAAAGAAAACATCAAGGAGACCGGCATTGAGGTCTATACCATGCGCGACATTGACGAGCGCGGCATGCGCACTGTGATTGAAGAGGCGCTGCGAATTGCCGGGCGCGGCACTGCCGG
>CAZISB010000027.1:0-48852 GCA_964541925.1 uncultured Acidobacteriaceae bacterium
CGGCCAATGAATCAAGGCGGGTGCTTACGCCTTTGAGCTGGTCAATCTCGTATTGGATGGCTTTCGCGGGCATCTTTGTGACTTTCCGGCGGTCCTGGGTAACTCGACTCGAGATGGACTGAAATTTTGATTCAGAAGAGCTGCGAGAAATGCGGAGATGATGTGAACCGACTTGTACTTATTCTATGCGCACGCCCCTCGCGCCGTATGTTTAATCTAGCTCACGCGGAGTGAATTCAAGGGTTAATGCGATCAACGTACCGGCTGGCTCCTGGCGTCGGCTGCGGCTATTGATTTCCAGGGTTTCGGCCTCCCTATCCATATGAGGCTGCCCGCCAGGTCATTTACGCTTTATGCAAATGCACCTGTTGCGTTGGTAGTTGCTCGAACGGCAAGAATCCCCCAACAGTTCCCAAAATGAGTAGTGACGGACATGTCCCACGGTTCATGAGCTGTTTTGAACAGACCATCAAAGCTCCTGATGTCAAACTTAGAGAGAAAGCAGGTCACCCATGCCCAACCCTTCCAAACATGAAATTCTAATCGTGGACGATGAAGCTGTGGTTCGTGACACGCTTGCCATGCTGCTGCAAGCGTCCGGCTATGACGTCACTCTCGCCGTAAATGGCTTTGACGCTCTTTTGCAGCTAAAACGAAGGCTTCCGGCCATCGTGCTTTCCGATCTCAACATGCCGCAAATGTCGGGCTTTGAGTTTCTCTCAGTGGTGCGCCGGCGCTTTCCCCGGATATCCGTGATTGCCATGAGCGGCGCCTATCATTCCGGGGACGCCATCCCTGGGGGCGTAATTGCCGACGCTTTTTATGCCAAGGGGCACAGCGATCCGGAAGCGCTTCTGCAAATCGTCGCGGGACTGATTCGGACGTATGCGGCGCATGCCGTGGACCACGAGCGGGAATCCGCTCCAGTGTGGATACCCCGCAATGGAAAAGATTCGCGCGGAATCCCCTACGTAGTGCTGACCTGCACGGACTGCCTGCGCTCATTCCCTTTGAGCGTGACGAGCGAGGACCTGCAGAAGATCCAGGAGACACCGTGCCTGTTCTGCCCCAATACCGTCAGATATATCATCGATTTTTCTCTTGCGGTTGCTTCGCCCCGGCCGGACGTGGAGGTAAAGGCAGTCCCTCGCCGCCCCAGCAGCACATCAGCAAAAATGTAGATGCGGTTCACCACAACTTGTTCCCGCCCGAGCAGCGCCACGCTCTTCCATGTCCACAGTCTTGTGCAATTTTGCACTAGTAGACATTACACAACTATTACGCTCCATCTTTCTCGCTCCTGATCAAATGAAACATCAAATCAGATGAGGAAGAATTCCATGACAATGATCAGGATCTTTAATGGCGACAAAACATTCAGGCAGCCCATCGTATGGGTCACAACGCTGTTTATGGTCCTGTTTCATATCGGAGCCATCGCGGCCCTCTTCATGTTCAGTTGGAAGGCGCTGGCGCTCGCCACTCTACTGTGGTGGATCACGGGGAGCCTCGGCATCGGTATGGGCTACCACAGGCTCCTCACGCATCGCGGGTACAAGGCGCCCAAATGGGTTGAATTCGTTCTGACGGTTTGCGGCACATTGGCTTTGGAAGGTGGACCCATCCCCTGGGTGGCTACACATCGGGTGCACCACCAGAACGCAGACAAAGAAGGCGATCCGCACTCTCCCAGAGAGGGCGGCTTGTGGGCGCACATGGGCTGGGTCATTACCGGCAAGGCAATGCATGATAAATCGGAGGAACTCCTGCCTTACGTTCCTGACCTGCGCAAAAGCAGGTTCCATCTCTGGATCAGCAAGTGGCATTGGGTCCCCATTACTGCGTTGGCGCTGATTATCCTGGTTGTGGGTGGCTGGCAATACGTGATGTGGGCAATTTTCTTTCGAACTGTTATCGGTCTGCACGCCACGTGGCTGGTCAACTCGGCCACCCACATGTGGGGGTCGAGGCGGTTTGTCACCGGTGACAGCTCAAGAAACAGTTTTTGGGTCGCTCTGCTTACTTTCGGTGAAGGCTGGCATAATAACCATCACGCCCGACCACAGTCACCCCGCCATGGCCTTGCCTGGTACGAATTTGATATCAACTGGTATGGGATCGTTTGCCTGCGGATGCTCAACCTCGCCTGGGACCTAAAGGTGCCAGGGCCGGCGCGGTCCGAACACAAAGATGATTCTGCATCCGGCGAAAGGCCCTCGATCGCCCGCTCCGAAGTCATGCGGTCAACCGAGGCATGAAGGCGCGGGCGCACCCCTCAAAGCAAATCTCAAGGATGTCGAAGAAGCAGCGTTCGGAGATATCAGAAGCGTGCTCCTGGTGCAGTGCGCGTATCATCTCTATCTTGTCAATCTTGAGCAGAACGCAGAAGTGATAGCGCTGGTTACGCTCTGCATCGCTTGGAGCAATCTGACCTCTAGACCCTGCAGGGATTTGCAAGCATGAGCGCCGCTTTGGGTGTAGTATTGATGAAGCAAGCAAGTTGTCCTCGACTCGGATAGACATATTCTGCTCTCGACCCTGCCTATTTTTGCTGAGAACAGCCCAATCCAAAAAACAAAAGGAGTCGCACGTGAAAAAGATTTACGTGGGCAATTTTTCTTTCCAAATGACAGAACCTGAACTTCGGGCGCTGTTCGAGCCTTATGGCACAGTCGAGGGCGCCAGCCTCGGTACCGACCGTGATTCAGGACGATCACGCGGATTCGGTTTTGTCTCCATGACCAATGACGACGAAGCTGAAAAAGCCATGGCAGCGCTGAATGGCAAGGAAGCGGATGGGCGAGCGCTCACCGTCAATGAAGCCAGACCGCAGGCGCAGCGCGGAGGATTTCGCCAGGGCGGACATGGCGATCGCGGGCCGCGGCAGCGCCGGGAACCACGCTGGTGAAATCCGGCATTGCAAGACGGCTACGGAAAGTGGCGCCCCACCCTTCCAATGGCGACATGGAAACCGTTGTCTGCAGCGAATGCGGACAGCGGTTCGCCATCCATGATGGAGGCGGTCGCGATGCGCAGCTCGCTGAGAAGCAAGTCGCCTGGCTGGAAGACCAGCTTGTCTGGGACCACATTTAGGAACGCAAACATCACGGAAATCTGGAATTACCCAGCCTGAACTGACGCAGTGCTCGTCAGGCTGGATTGCGAGGCGGGGAACAAAAGTGGCTGAGGCGAACGAGTCAAAACCTGCCAATGCTGGCGCCGAGCGCCGCCGTGCAATATTTGATGCATTGCAGCAGATCCTCACTGGATACAAGAATGATCTGGCAGTAAAAACTGACAAGCCGGGTCATTGCTACCTGGAAACCCAGGCGGCCAGCCTCAACGGACGCCGTTTGTTCTTTGCCGGCGCCAAGGTGAAGAAAAAATATGTGAGTTTCTATCTCACCCCACTCTATATGTTTCCTGACCTCGCACAAAGGATCTCTCCCAGCCTGAGCAGATTGATGCAAGGACAATCGTGTTTTAATTTCACAGCCTTCGATCAAGACAGTTTTGACGAGTTGCACCGGCTCACCGAGGCGGCTTTTCAAATCGTCAAACACGAACGATTACTCTAGTGATGGCCGAAGCATCGGCGCGACCGTTCGTATAATACTGTGGTTCCGCTTGACAGTCTGGACGGGGAAAAGATGGAGAACGTACGCTCTGCCTTGAACCGCGCCACGCGGCAAAGAAAAATGCTGGTCGCCACTGCCACCGACGAGAAGTATTTTTACGTCTGGCGGACACAGCCAGGAAGCTCTCAGGCGGGGATTGCTCCCGGCAAATAGCCATGACAAGTTGCTGCAACGTCCTGCCGTGACGTCAGTGTCGTCAACGGGAATCCGCGTAAACCTGTATTGGCTGTGGGTTGCAGCCCGCCCGCGACGCTCGGCATCGCCTGAGCAATATAAGCTCCAGACCCTGCAAAAAGCCCGGAATCTTAACAAAACCAGTGGGCCGCACCACTTAAAAGTCATATCCGCACGAGATATGGTTTAGAATCAAGTAATGCCTACCCAGAATGATCAAAAGCTTGAATTGCTCCACAAAACCGCCGATTTTTACCGTCGTTCCCTGGCGGATTATGCCCAGTTCGCCAGGACTGAAGCTAAGCCAAGGACAAAGAAGCAGCTGGAACAGCGGCTGCAAACGATATTGAAAGAGATTGATATCCTCAAGGTCAAGCCCGCTGTTTAGCTTCTCCCCAAGGCAAACTACCCTCCATCCTCTTTGAATGTTGCAGGTTCAAAACAGGCGCAAGGTCTGTAATTTGAATCCAACAGAGTAGTAACTGTAACCTTCCGCGACACGAAAGGCATTGTTTGGCTCGCAAGGGAATCTACGGCCTTGACGGCGACTCGCTGGAGTCCGATCCAGCGGGCGAATCAATGCTGCGCGAAGAAGAGACAAGCCGGCTAACCGGCGAACGCTTTTCCCTGTCTGATGATCTCGACGATTTGCTTACCACCGTGGAAACGGAAGGAATCGACCTCTCACCCGAAAGCAAATTGCCCTCGGAGCGTCGGCCCAGTACAAATTCGGAATTTGATATTGCAGATGACGAGAGTCTAGGCAAGGAAGCGCTTGATAACACCAGCGATCCGGTGCGGCTTTATCTGCGTGAAATGGGCACAGTCCCTCTTCTTAACCGCGCCGGCGAGGTGGCCCTAGCCAAACGGTTCGAGCGCGGGCACATGCGCGCTCTCAAAGCGATTTCGCGTTCACCCGTTGTGATCCAGGAGGTCATTACACTCGGAACAAAGCTTGAACAGGGATTGCGGTCGATCAGGCAAATCGTGGTTTTCGACGAAGAAGAGATCACCGACTTCATTGTTGCGGAGCGGCTTGCGGAAACCATCTGCAGGATCAATGAGATCAAGAGAGATTACACGATTGCGTGTGCGCTCGCGGAGAGGCTTGAAGAAATTGACCGGGCGAAATATCCCCGGCGGTATCGCCGCTGCCTCTGGAAGATCGCGCGCAGGAGAGTTGCCGTGTCCCGGACCGTGCGCAGCTTCAGATACACGTCACCTGAGCGGGCGCGTTTGATGGAGAAAGTAACTGCCGGCGCCGAGGCCATGTGTTCATTGGACCGGCAAATTCATTCCTTGGAGAGACGCCTGGAGAACGCGGCGAACAGGGAACAGCGTTCTGAATACAAGAGACGGAGTCAGATCCACAAGAATGAGCTCGCCAGGCTCGAGCAGTCAGCTGGCGTTCGAGTTCACGAGCTGCGCCGCACTCAGCGTGAAGTAATCCAAGGCAACCTGGACGCCGAGCTTGCCAAGCGGGAACTGGTGGAAGCGAACCTTCGTCTTGTAGTCTCGATTGCCAAGAAATACACCAACCGCGGCTTGCAATTTCTCGACCTGATTCAAGAAGGCAATATGGGACTGATGAGGGCAGTCGACAAATTTGAATACCGGCGAGGGTATAAGTTTTCCACTTACGCGACATGGTGGATTCGCCAGGCGGTCAGCCGCGCCGTTGCCGATCAGTCACGCACCATTCGCATTCCTGTCCACATGGGCGAGATCGTCAACAAGTTGATTCGCGCGACAAGCCAACTGGTGCAGGAGCTCGGCCATGCGCCCAGTCCGGAGCAGATTGCAAAACGCATCGACCTTCCCGTGTCCAAGGTTCGCCACGCGCAGAAAGTCGCCCAGCAGCCGATCTCTCTGGAAACACCGATCGGGGAAGACGAGGGGGCGCGTCTAATCGATTTGGTGCCGGATACCACTCGCATGTCGCCGACCGAATCCATTATCCGAGTGGACCTGAAGGAACGGACCGCCGAGGTCTTGCGCACGCTGAGTCCGCGCGAAGAGAGGATTGTCAGAATGCGCTTCGGACTAGAGGATGGCACTGAACGAACTCTGGAAGAGGTAGGGCAGACGTTTCAAGTCACACGTGAACGTATTCGACAGATTGAATCCAAAGCACTTCGGAAACTCCGCCATCCTTCGCGCGCCCACCGGCTGCGAGCATTTGTGGAGCGCGACAAAGGAAATTGATCAGGAGCACAACTATGGACGGCATTACACGCGGTACCCTCATCGTTCCCTCAGGGATTGCACTTCCAGCGTCCGGAAGCGTAAAGACCTCGTTTTGTTGCACCGGCTGGAGGATGATCACGAATATGGACGCTCGCGGCCTGGACAAGCGCATGAACGATATGGGTTGGACTTGCTTTCAAAGAGCAGCGCCCGAAAGCGCAAACGCGTTGGGCTTCGGGGGCGCCAGGACTCTGGAAAAAGCCTTGCGCGCAATCGTATCCCGCTTCGGAGTAACAAAGTTCAACTGTCTGGAAATCACGCAGATTACACAGAGGAATTTTGCCGGCATCTCCTATGTGCACGTGGCGGCGGGCGCAAGAAACATTCGGCAGCGACCGGGGTAGATCAAAGAGACTCGTAGCGTTGACCCGAGCGCTGCCCAAAATGCTTCAAAGCGCGTACCGCGCTCAGCCAAAGTGAGCGGCTGCCTGTAGAATCAATGAAGGGGCGTCTCAAGGGCCCGAAGAGGAGATCCGAATGGCCATTTATGTTTTGCGCCTAAGGGACGGCAATTGCATCGTCGTAGATGCCCCTAACGAAGACCATGCCCGGAAAAGCGCGGAGCCGCTCGCCGCAGGCGAAGTAGTCACTGTTCGGAAGCTGGGTGCATTTGTCGTGCAGTTCGTCTTGAACGATAACGGTGAACTGACGGCGACCTTGCTGGATAAGCCAACGATTGCCGATCTGCATCAGCATGAATATCCGATGTTGGGAACCGCAAATGCGCAGTCTTATGCCGACTTCGGTGCATCTGAAACAGACAGCAAAACGGACGCTGTCCGTTTTAGTCCAACCACCAGACGACACGCTGAAAGGTGGGACGAACGCGACAAGCAGATAGTCCGCTACGCGGTAGAACAGGAGCGCTTGCGGTTTGCACACTGAAAGGCGCTGGCTTTGTGCCGGGCAGTTGCTGTAAAAGACACCGCTTGAGTTGCTCCCCAGAAAGTAGTCCAGTCAAAATGAGACTTCTCCATTGATGACCTGACGACACACGATTTTTGTAGCGAGACACGGGCCGGTTCATGCGGAATCCTTTCGCCCGTAAAACGGCATCTGGATGCGCAAATGAACCGACCTTACAGGTGGGAAAACGTGCGTTCGAAGATGATGAACTAAGTATACGCTTTCCCCGGAATCTCATCGGTCCGATACCGAACACAGGTATATACTTAAATCTGGTATTTGTCGCCCGGTTCTGCCTGCTTTTGCAAGCTTGCCGCACCACCCGCCGCCAAAGCCGAGAATGGGGTCTCGGATCATGAGGAATCGGGAACAGCGCAGAATCGTATGCGTCCTGCATTCTCCGTCCAACCAGAAAATTCTGCCTCAGAGCCTGAGATCGGCGGGATATGAGGTCATATTGGCGTTGACAGCAGATGAGGCGGTCGCATTCTGCATTAATCATTCCTTAGCCGCGTTGGTATTGGACTCAGAATTCTTCACTCAAGAGGGCTGGTCTGTGACGCAGACGTTTAAGAGTTTGTGTCCGAAGGTTCCCATCGTTCTTTTTGTCGAGAACCATAAAGACGGAGCAATGCCAACGAATGTGGACGCAATGGCAGATACAGCCGGGATCATGCTCCTGGAACTAAATCGGGTATTTGATCGTGCAACGAGTCCGTAAACAGACGGGAAAGATTGAAGCCATTCTTCACAACATCCTTGATGACAGTAAGCTGCGCTTTCATCCGCCGAAGAGAAGCGGTTAATGGACACACGCGCAATCATCGAGACCCTGGAAGCCTAACCAGAGATGAATCAGGCCATTGCGGCACTTGAACGCAGCCTGCCAGGACCGCAACTGGTAAGCCAGATCGCCGGAGGAGCGATGCCAGCCGCCTAGCTCATTACCCTTGGGCTGACCTCGTTCGCTCAGCCGGATCCTTGGAGATCACTTCATAGTGTCCATCTCGAATGCACCCAGACTGTCTTTGGTGTCCTCGTGTGATGAAAGACCATTTACGCAAAAGAGAGCGTTTCAGTCATTGAAGGTATTGAAAAAACGATAAGTCTGGTGTATTCAATGGAAGTCGCTAATCAGTTGAGGTCAAAAGAATTGCCAAAAGTCTGAGGTTCGAGTCCCTTCTTCGGCACCAATGTTTTTCCCATTCTTCGCGGAGCGAGGAACCCTTATCGTCTCCGCGAGTCGAAGGATCCTTCACAAACTGAAAGCCCTCGCACTCGTTTCCGAATGCGAGGGCCACAAGTGACGCTGGACCTGTAAGCCGAATTCTGTACGGCGTTGCCGCCGTTGACGGTCATTCCTCTAGGCCGGTCATCGCTGACCGGCTCAAGCGACCTACCCGGAAGTTTGGCGCGCCGAGCAGGCACGCATGCGGGCATTGCTGCCCCACATTCCTTCCCTATTTGGTCTTGCTCCGTGTGGGGTTTGCCATGCCTCCTGCATTACTGCTGGAGCGGTGCGCTCTTACCGCACCTTTTCACCCTTACCGCAGCCAAAGCCGCGGCGGTACCTTTTCTGTGGCACTTTCCGTCGAGCGGCCTTCAAGGCACCCCGCCACGCGAAGCGCGCGTCGGAGACCCCGCAAAGCCACCCTCCCGGACGTTATCCGGCACACTGCTCTCTGGAGTTCGGACTTTCCTCTCTCCAACCGCGCAGCCCGGGAATCCCGGCGTCCACGGTCAGACAGCGACCATCCGGTCCAACATCAACTACTCATATTATAAGATGGTTTCGGGTATGGGTCAGTTTCCAAACTGCCCGATGCCCTGTATCAGCAGACGTTTTCATCGCATAGCGATGGAATCTTGAGACTGGCTCGCTGCTGAGAACCCGGCTTGTTCAAGGAGTCTTGATGAGAGTGCGGATTTACCGGCTTGCGCTGCTGTGCGTCTTCGCCCCTGCTCTGCTGTTTGGCTTTTACGATAAACGCCAGCCCACCGTCGCCGAAGAAAAGGCCATTGCGAAATACACGCAGGTGATGAACAAAGTCCTGGATCAGTTCCGCAGCCCTGACTGGGAAGAGAACATGGATGCCACCATCGAGCACCCCATGATCAATATCTCGGATGACCGGCCGTTTGATATTGATGAAATCCTGCGCCGCACATATGAACTTCGCCACAACTCTAAGCGATATGAAACCGTCGTCGCTCCCGGTCTGCAAAAGCTTTCTCAAATCAAAGATGCTACGCAAAGAGACCTTCAGCGCGCGCAGTTGGAAGACATGCAGCACCTTCAGGTTCAGGCGCGCTTTAACCAATGGGTGGTGCCTCTGATTACTCCGCCCGACCCAAAGCGCGATCCTAAAATTCCCGGCGCAACCTTCGTGCACCAGGACCGCGACAATCCTTTCAATCACGGTGTAGCTTATGTGTTGTTCTTCAGCAATGGCCGCCTCGGCAAGTGGGACCAAACCAACAGCGTCTATCGCAACACTTTTATTCACAAGCCAGACACTCCATACATTGAGAATATTGAAATTCGCATTTACGGCGATGAAACCCGCATCAAGGAGCTGCTGCGCACCATAGATTGGCAGCGTGTCAACTCCGCGCTCACGCAGGGCGAACCTGGGCAGCCGCCCACGCCTAAAAAGCCAGCCCTAAAGAAAAAAGGTGCAGCTTAACAGTGAACTTTCACGCATCTAAGAAACTCATAAACTGCACTGGAGCGAGCTGGTCAAAGAGTAGAATGAGGTCAGACTTCCTATCGTGTTGAATTTTCTACCAGGCTTGGTGGCGGCAGCGTTCGCAATTTGCGGAATGGGTTTTTATCTGCTCTGCCTCTGGAGTGCCTCGCGCTTCCGGCGCAAGGCCCATGCGCCTCAACCCGCATCCACGCCTCCGGTAAGCATTCTCAAGCCTCTGCGTGGCACTGATCCGCAAATGTATGAGAGCTTCCGCAGCCACTGCACGCAGGATTATCCCGAATACGAAATCATCTTCGGCGTGAGTGAAGCTGACGATCCGGCGGTGCAGGCCGTTGATCGGTTGATCCGCGAGTTTCCCCAGTGCAAAATCCGGCTGGTGATTTGCCCTGAGGTGTTGGGCAACAATCGTAAGACCAGCAACCTTGTGCAGATGCTGGCCTTTGCCCGTTATGACCATATCCTTATTAATGACAGTGATATTTTCGTAACGCCGGACTATCTCCGCCGCGTCATGGCGCCCTTCGCTCGTCCTGAAGTTGGCATGGTGACCTGCCCATATCGTGGCATCGCCGCCGATACGTTTGGTTCAAAACTTGAGTCGCTGGGCATCAGCACGGATTTCATCGCCGGTGTACTTGCCGCGCGACAGATAGAAGGCGGCATTCACTTCGCGCTCGGCTCCACGCTCGCCATGTCGCGTCCAGCGCTTGAGGCCATTGGCGGCCTGCGTCCGCTGGTTGATTACCTTGCCGATGATTTTGAGCTTGGCTATCGCATCGCCAAAGCCGGTTATGAAGTCGTACTGGCCGATATCGTCGTGGAAACCCATCTTCCCGCATACAGCTTCCGTGGCTTTTTTGAGCACCAGATGCGCTGGGCCCGCAGCACGCGCGACTCGCGCCGCCTTGGCTACCTCGGACTGCTCCTCACCTTCGGTCTTCCCTGGGCGATCATCTCTGTCCTTATCGCGCCGCTGAGCTGGTGGTCATGGACAACACTCGCCGCAGCCGCTGCTCTTCGCGCCGCCGTTGCGCTCAAAGTTGGAGTAGGCATTGTGCATGATCAGGCTGTCCGCCGCTATCTCTGGCTGCTGCCGCTGCGCGATCTCGTTGCCTTCTGGGTTTGGTTCGCCAGCTTTGCTGATAACAAAGTTCACTGGCGCGGCGAGGTCTTCATCCTTCAGAATGGCAAGATCCGTCCTGCTTATCCGCGCGCATCGGAGCGCCTTAGCGCTGCCAAGACTGACCAGGACAAGGTTTCGGCTCATTCGTGAGCACTACCTTGCCACCCCATTTCGCCAGCACGCACGTGCCCGGCTTAATTACATAGTTCGGAACCCGTGCTTTTTGCGGGCATTCTTCGGTCGTCGTCGCGCCGGGCTCTGCTTTATTGTCAGTTAGTAGAAACACACGGGTACTGCTCTGCCAAAGACGCTCAAACGCAGCGTCATCATCGAAGATCGGCGGCGAATCAGGGAACTTTGATCCATACCAGATGTTGTTGCAGCGTCCGTTAAGAATGCGAAGCTGCCGGTGTGTGTAGAAGTTCACGCTGGAAGCGGCCTCGTAATCGCCATTGTCTTCAATCACTGCGCCGGGCTTCCAATTGGCGTCAATTACCTGAGCCAATTTTTTCGATGAAAGCACAGGAGAAAAAATCACCAGCGCCTGATGCGTCGCAAAAAGCAGTATCACCATCATCCCCGCCAGCGCGAGATTGGCCGGGAAGGTGCGGTTCGCCCGCCGCAGGAAGAAATTCAAGATAGTTCCCAGGGCAAACGCAATCCCTGTCAGCAGCAGCGGAACTTTGAAAGCTCCCATGGCCTGCGGCGTGAGATCAAGAAAATGCCCGAATGAGAGCGCATAATCCTGCGGATTTTTCTTCAGCAGCTCCGCGATGTCGTAATTTGCAGGCGGTGCTTGCGCCTGCCACGCCAACACAAAGCAGGCAATGCATGCCGCAACACCAATCAGTACAAGCAACAGCGATGAAATTCTGCCGCTGCGCCTCACGCTGCTCTCCGGTGGAGAAGCTGTCTCCCGCGCTAGCCATCCCCCAAGCAGCAACGCCACGCCGGGCAACCCGGGCATTACGTAATATTCCTGCCGGCTGGAGAAGCTGAAAAACAGCAGGATCAAAAGCGGCCACAGCGCAAATATCAGCGTGGCCCGCTGCTCTTTGCTCAAGCTGTTGCGAAAACTCGCCAGCTTCGCCGGCACCTGCCGCACTGCCTGAACAATAAATACCGTCCACGGCATCAGCCACACCAGCATCAGCCCCCAGAAGAGCCACAGCGGCACAGTGTCATAGTCCGCTGGATAGCGCTTCTTCAAATAGCGGAGAAAATGTTCATTGACAAAATAAAACCAGAAGAAGCCTCTTGCTTCACCCTGCGCCGGATTGCGAAAGCCCGCCAGAAGATGCCACGGCGCAGCAATCGCCAGAAAAACCAGAAAGCTTGAAAACAGCCTCAGCCGCAAAAGGTGCCGCAGGTTCTTCGTGAGCAGCAGATAAAGAAAAATTGTTCCAACAGGGAAGACCAGGCCGATCAGCCCTTTGGTCAAAACGTTCAGCGCCATCGTTGCTGCCAAACCCCAGCAGACCAGAATAGACGGTTGCTCCCCGCGCTCGCTTTGCTCCAGCGAGGTCAGAAAAAAATCAAAGCCCAGCGCCAGCCACAGCGCCACCAGCATCTCCGGAATCAGAAACCGCGTGTAGATATAAGGACCAAATCCTGTCCCCAGCGCCAACGCCGCGTAGAGCCCGCCTTCGTCTGTATAAAATCGCCGGCCCATCCGATACACCACCAGCAGCAGCGCCAGCATGCTCAGCGCCACCGGCAGCCGCGTTGACCAGTCATGCACGCCGAAAACCTTGTAGCTCGCAGCCACCAGCCAATAGATGAACGGCGCTTTTTCCAGGTAGCGGAAGCCGCCATTGATGCGCAGCGTGACCCAATCGCCTTTTTCAACCATCTCCCGCGCGGCCTCGGCGTGCACCGTGTCCGCATCATCCATCAGCGGCGGCGAGAACATGCTGGAAAAATAAACCATGGCCCACACCAGCACGATCAGCGCAATAAACACCTGGTTCCGGCGCGCCGAGGAACCAGAAACGAGCAAGCCGGATGAAGGCTGCGTAGATATCTGCGTATGCATGAATCCACCATTATATGGGGATGAACTATGTGGACGCCCCGGGCCTTTACTGACGGGGAAAACCACCGCGTTTCCTTCTTGCCTCCATATTTCAAAGGTTTTCGCCTGTAGCCCATGCCGTCTCAGGGCTGAGTGCTGACTGCTGACCGCTGATTGCTACTTGTAACGAATCACCAACAAAACGCACTATCGCGTTGCCGGGAAATTTCTGCGTTATTCTCGGCGCCAGATTTTGCAGTAAGAACGGAGGTACTGCAATGAGCAATCGCGTCACGCGTCGCCGTTTCATGGTCACAGCCGGGGCTGCGGCTTCTGCTGTGGTGGGCTCCTCAATCTTCAACCTGGATTCAGTCTGGGCTGCGCCTGTAATGCGCCGCAATCTGGGCGGTATGGCCGCTACGGATCCAGTTCTGGTTTCGTATCGCAAAGCCATCAAGGCCATGAAGGCTCTGCCTACTTCCAACCCGCTGAGCTGGAACTACCAGGCTGCTATTCACGGCACAACGCTTTCCGGATCATTCCCGGCATGGAATACCTGTGAGCACGGAACTCACTTGTTCTGGTGCTGGCACCGTATGTATCTTTACTGGTTTGAGCGGATCATCCGCAAGATGTCCGGCGACCCTGGCTGGGCACTGCCGTTCTGGGACTATCAATCTGCCTCTCAGCGTACGTTGCCGGTCCCGTTCCGCGATCCCAGCAGTGAACTGTTTGTTTCCAATCGCGGATCGGGCTGGAATGCCGGCTCCGCCTCGTTCCCGGCTTCGCACGTCAATCCCTCGACCGGCATGGCGGCGCTTGACTACTTCACCGCGCAAAGCGACATTGAGAGCAATCCTCACAACAACGTGCACGTTGACGTAGGCGGCTTGATGGGCTCAGTCCCCACAGCGGCCGAGGACCCGGTCTTCTTTGTGCACCACTCGAACATTGACCGCTATTGGAACCTGTGGCTGGCACAGGCCGGCGGACGCCACGATCCTGTCACCGACACCACATGGAATCATCACAGCTCCCTCTTCTTTGATGAAAACGGCAAAGAAGTGCACATGACCTGCTGTGATGTCCTGCGCTGCGCCGAGCAGTTGAACTACACTTATGAAGGGGAGCCGCCGCAGGTTAAGGAGTACTGTTTGAAAATCATTTTTCCATGGTGGTGGCTGGTGGTGCAGGTTCTCATTCACTGGCCCGGTCCTCCGGTCGAGCTGGGCGAACGCGAGGTCACGGTGCCGATCGACATCACGCAGATTCGTGAGCGCATTCCTGCGCTGCTCCAGAACAAAAACGAACAGCTGGTGGTCGAACTCGATAACGTGGTGGCTGAGCGTGAGCCGGGCGTGGTCTGGGAGGTTTACCTGGGCGCTCCGGAGAATGCTGCTCGCAACGCTGAGAGCCCGCACTTCCTGGGGACGGTCTCACTGTTCAGCGCGGGTGTGCGCTCCCACGCTCATCGTGAATTCCAGCCGGCGCATTTCACCTTCCCGGCCACAAAAGCTCTGGAAGTCGCATTGCGCACCAGGCAGGAGAAGCTGCCGCTGGTCTTTGTGCCTACCGGCCCGCTCATTGACGGCAAGCCTTCGCAGCCCAAGGTGCAGTCGCCGGTGCGGATCGGAGCCATCAACATCGCCATCGCCCGCCAGGAAGAGCGGCGGGAAGGCGGAATTGTGCCCGAACGGCCGCAAACGGAACCGAAAATCGAGCCCAAGAAGCCTAAGTAAGTAAGCAGCTGGGCCGCGATGAACGCGAAGAACGCGAATTATTTTTGGTTTTTTTGAAGTGATTCGTGTTCATTTGCGCAATTCGCGGCTGACGTTCATTGTTGTGAACAGCACAATGTGGAAGCGGGGGCTTTTATGGCCCCCGAAATATTGTTCTTCTTAATCTCAAATCTTATTTTCTCGTCATCCCGACGCCCGTAAAACGAGCGCGCGCAGTCACCAGCGCGCGAGTAGGGCGGAGGGACCTTGCGTTTGTCTTTCTGTGTGCTCTCTTGGCGTCTGATCGCATGTCATAATCTTACGGATGCAGCCCAAAGCTCAGGACTGGAACTCCGCTGACTCCCGCTATCGCACCGAGGTCCTGGCCGCAGAGCTGCGCGCCGCCATCACCGGCGAAGTCCGCTTCGATGACGGTACCCGCGCCCTCTACGCCGTCGATGGCTCCAACTACCGCCAGGTGCCCATCGGCGTCGTCATTCCCAGGACCATCGAAGAAGTGATCCAGACCGTCGCCATCGCTCGCAAACATGGCGCTCCGCTTCTGCCGCGCGGCGGCGGCACCAGCCTCGCCGGACAATCCTGCAACGTCGCTGTCATCGTTGATTTTTCCAAATATCTGAACCAGATCATCGAACTCAATCCCCGAGAAAAATACGCCTGGGTGCAGCCCGGCTGCGTGCTCGATCATCTTCGCCTCCGTGCCAACCAGCACGGCCTTACCTTCGGCCCCGACCCGTCCACGCACGAGTACTGCAATCTGGGCGGGATGATCGGCAACAACTCCTGCGGCGTCCACTCCATGATGGCCGGACGCACCGTGGATAATGTTCTTGAACTCGACATCCTTACTTATGACGGCCATCGCATACGCGTGGGCTCTGCGACCGATGAAGAATTCGAGCGCATCATCCGCGAAGGCGGCCGCCGCGCCGATATCTATTCCCGCCTGCGCGCCTTGCGCGACGAATACGCCGAGCTGATTCGTCAACGCTATCCCAACATTCCGCGCCGCGTCTCCGGCTATAGCCTTGATGAGCTTCTTCCCGAGCGCGGCTTCAACGTGGCGCGCTCGCTGGTTGGCGCAGAAGGCACATGCGTCATGATTCTTGCCGCAAAAGTGCGCCTCGTCGACTGGCCCGCCAGACGCACCACGCTCGTGCTCGGCTACAAAGACGTTTACGCCGCCGCCGACAGCGTCCCTGAAGTGATCAAATCCGCTCCGATCGGCCTTGAAGGCATGGATGACGTTCTCATCGAGAACATGAAGAAGAAAAATCTTCACCCCAGGAGCATCGCCATGCTGCCTGAGGGCCGCGGCTGGCTGCTCTGCGAATTCGGCGGCGAGACCAAAGAGGAATCCAACGCCAAAGCCCGCGCTTTGATGGAGCGCCTCTCTCGCCAGCCCGATCCGCCCAACATGAAGCTCTTCACTGATGAGCAGGAGACGCTCATGGTCTGGAAGGCGCGCGAGTCCGGCCTGGGTGCAACTTCGCTCGTTCCGGGCGAACCCGAAGCCTGGGAAGGCTGGGAGGACGCCGCTGTCGCGCCGGAAAAACTGGGCGAGTACCTGCGCGGCCTGCATCGCCTGCTCGCAAAATACGGCTATCACTGCGCGCTCTACGGCCACTTCGGCCAGGCCTGCGTGCACATGCGCATTGATTTTGATTTGGTCACGGAGAAGGGCATCAAGGCCTTCCGTGCTTTTGTCGAAGAGGCCGCTGATTACGTTGTGCAGCTCGTCGGCTCGCTCTCCGGCGAGCACGGCGATGGTCAGGCTCGCGGCGAACTTCTTGTCAAAATGTTTGGCCCTGAACTGATCGAGGCCTTCCGTGAATACAAGCGCATATGGGACCCCGAGTGGAAGATGAACCCAGGCAAGAAGATTGACGCCAACCCGCTGGATGAGAACCTGCGTCTCGGCGTCACTTACAACCCGCCGCAGGTCAAGACGTACTTCTCATACCCTGATGCCCACGGCCATTTCCCGGAGATCACCACGCGCTGCGTGGGCGTGAGCAAATGCCGCAAGGACGAGACTGGCGGCACCATGTGTCCCAGCTACATGGCCACAAAAGAAGAGAAGCACTCCACCCGCGGGCGCGCCCGCCTGCTGTTTGAAATGCTCCAGGGCGATCCACTGCGCGGCGGCTGGAAGAGCGAATATGTCAAAGACGCGCTCTCGCTCTGCCTTGCCTGCAAGGCCTGCAAGAGCGAGTGCCCGGTCAACGTGGACATGGCCACCTACAAGGCCGAGTTCCTGGCCCACCATTACGAGGGCCGCCTGCGCCCGCGCAGCGCTTACTCCATGGGCCTCATCCATCGCTGGGTAAAACTCGCGCGCCTCGCGCCCCGAGTCGTAAACTTGCTCAGCAAGACACCAGGATTTTCTCATCTATTGAAGTTCGCCGGTGGCATCTCGCAAAAGCGCAACCTGCCTGCATTCGCCCAACAGACATTCACCGATTGGTTCCGCGCGCGTGCTCCACGTAATCAAGACTGCCCGCCAGTCCTGCTCTGGCCGGACACCTTCAGCAACAACTTCCATCCCGCAATCGCCAAAGCAGCCGTCGAGGTGCTGGAACACGCCGGATATCAAGTGACGGTCCCGCGGCAGTCTCTCTGCTGCGGCCGTCCGCTCTACGACTTCGGCATGCTAGGCACCGCCCGCTCCCTTTTGGAACAGTTACTCGCCGCTCTACAACCGCAAATCGCCGCCGGCACGCCGATCATCGGCCTCGAACCAAGCTGCGTCTCCGTCTTCCGCGACGAGATGACCAACCTCCTCGGCGACAACCCTGCCGCCCAGCAGCTCAAAGCGCGCACGTTTTTGTTGAGTGAATTTCTGGTCAACCAGGCAAACTATCATCCGCCGCAACTCAGGCGCAAAGCGCTGGTGCACGGCCACTGCCACCACAAGTCAGTGCTCAAGTTCGACTCAGAATTCGAACTACTCAAGCGCACCGGCCTCGATTTCCAGGTGCTCGACTCCGGCTGCTGCGGCATGGCCGGCTCCTTCGGTTTTGAAACTGAGAAGTATAACGTTTCGGTCAAGATCGGCGAGCGCGTCCTGTTGCCCGCCGTGCGCGCCGCCGCGCACGACACTCTCATCATCGCCGATGGCTTCAGTTGCTTCCAGCAGATTGAAGGCCTCACCGGCCGCCGCGCCCTGCATATTGCTGAGGTCTTGCAGATGGCATTGTGTGAAATCCCGAACCCGCTTCTTTCTGAAATCCCGAGCGTAGCGAGGGATCACTATAGCCGCAAGAATTTCTCGGTTCATAATTCCGCACCCCAAAAATCCTCGCGAGAGTAGGATCTCTATTGGAGCTGGACAATCTCGGGGTTGGATGTGAGATGTACCTTAATTATTCGATATGGGCCTGAAAGCTGTTGATGAATTCAAGCTCCAGCCCCGTCAGGGCGAATGCGAATAGCCCGGCACATCCCGAGCGAGCTTGCGAGCAAGGGTAAGTGCCGAGTAAGCTGAAAAATTTCGTATTCCCTCCCAATCCTCGTTGCTGTAGTGGCCCCTCGCTTCGCTCTGGACTTCGGAAAAACCTTACGCCGCTGTCGTCTCTCCTCCCAGCAGCGTCAACACCTCGCCTGTGATGTAGCTCGAATCTGCCTCTGAAGCAAAGAACACATATGCCGGCGCTACCTCTTCCGGCTGTGCCGGGCGCTCCATAGGAACGTCCTCGCCATGCTTACCCGCCTCCTTCGCCGATTTGTCAGCAATGTTCAGCGGTGTCCACACCGGCCCGGGCGCAACGCAGTTCACGCGGATCTTCTTCTCCACCAAATTCTGCGCCAGCGATTTTGTAAAAGCGTGAATCGCTCCCTTGGTGGAAGAATAATCCAGCAGCTTGGCGCTGCCTTCCAGTCCCGTGATCGAGCCGGTATTGATGATCGCCGCTCCCGGCTTCAGATGCGGCAGAGCTGCTTTGGCCATGTAAAAGTATCCAAAAATATTCGTGCGGAAGGTGTGTTCAAACTGCTCTTCCGTCAGCTCTTCTACTGATTCCCGGTGCTGCTGAAACGCAGCGTTATTGACCAGGATATCCAGCTTCCCGAGTTCCTCCACCGTGGTGTTCACGGCATCGCGGCAGAACTCAGGGTCAGTCACATCGCCCACGATCAGCAGACACCGCCGGCCCTCCTCTTCAACAGCGCGTTGCGTCTCCTCTGCGTCACGCTGCTCTTCCGGCAGATAGACGATCGCTACATCGGCGCCCTCGCGCGCATAGAGCACTGCCACTGCGCGCCCAATGCCAGAATCGCCGCCTGTAACCAGCGCAACTTTATCTTTCAATTTTTCTGCTCCGCGATATAAAGGCGCTTTGTACTTCGGACGCGGCTCAACCTCAGCCTCAATCCCTGGCTTCTGCTGGTGCTGCCTGGGGAAAGGCGGTTTCGGCTCCTGCTGCGTGCGGGCCTTGCTTCGCTTCCCAAACTCCACCAGCTTGCCCTTTCCGGCATTCCCATTCTTTTTCGTCTTTGCGTTCGGGCGCGTCGCCATAATTCCTCCTTGTTTGAATCCTTCCAGCGATCACGGCATGTCGGCGGTCACGGCGATTCCGGATCACGCACTCTCTTCCAACTGGTTGTAGCGCCGCGCGGCTCGCTTGCCCAGCACCGTAAGCGGGGAGCGAGTGACAACAGACTGGCTTTCATGCCCGGCCTTCTTTTCAATGGAACCATCGGCATCAGGCAACAGCTTGTTCACCAGCCCCAACGCATCCTGCACCAGGCCGGGCGCTATTCCGTGGGCCTCAGCCAGCAGCTTTGCCTGCCAGCTAATCACCAGGTCCGCGCGATTGCTGCAGGCTGCCTGCACAATCTGTCTCGCTGCGCGGCGGGCTGAGATGGAAGAGAGCGGATTGGTCCCGCTTACGGCGAACCATCCGAACTCCTGCCTGTGCTTGCCTTTGAACTGCGCGTGCAGGTGCGAGCCGGTGCGCATGAGCCCCGGTACCACCGTAAGCACGTTGATGCCAAAGCGCTTCAGCTCGGCATGCAGCCCTTCTGAAAATCCTATTGCGGCGAACTTGGCGGAGCAGTAGGGAACCAGATGCGGCACGGCAACTCTGCCGCCAATCGAGGTAATGTTCACAATCCTGCCGCGATTGCGCGCAAGCATCTGCGGCAGCACGGCAAGCGTGGGATGTACTGTGCCCCAGAACATTACGTCCATTGCCTCGCGGAAGTCCTCAAGCGTTTGTGAGAGCAATGGCCCTGCGGCAATCACGCCGGCGTTGTTCACCAACACGTCAATCTGCCCCAGCTGTTGCTGCACGGTGGTAATCAGGTGCTCAACTTGTTCGTTCTTGCTTACGTCACAAACCACAGCGGACACTTCCACGCCAAGCCGCTCCAGGTGGTGGCGTGCACGCAACAGCTCCTGCTCGTCGCGTGCGCAGATGGCAATCTTGCATCCGGCTTGCGCACATTCTTCTGCAATTGCCAATCCCAACCCGCGTGAGCCGCCGGTAATCAGCACGGTCTGTCCGCGCAGCTCGCGCAAACGATACAAGCGAAACTTCTCCAGCGCGCGCCGCCCTACAATGACCGCGCCAATGCCTGCCGCTGTCCCGGCCAGAAGTGTGCCTGCGGCAACGCCGCCAATGATTGCCTTTGTTCTAGTTTCCATGGCTTTTTCTCCTGCTGTTTTTAGCTTGCAATGAGCAGTTCAGCTTCCTGCGTCAGGGCAGGAACGCTCATATGGAGCTTCTCCCCCAGCGCCAGGAAGCGTTCGCGCCACGCTCGCTGACCGCCATGGTGCCTGGCTGCAAGCGCGGGAAAGTCTTTATGGAGGATTGAGTAATAGATGTTCTGTGCGTGCCAGTAATTTACCGGCAATGAAATGGTTTCAAACAAGCTGGCAAGCACATAGGCCCGTTCCAGCGTTTCACTGTCCTGTGGTGACTTCTCCATTTGCTGAAGCAGCCGGGTGAGGCTGTTGCTGGCGGAGTAGCCAATGCTGGCCTCATCCATATGGACGCCTTCGCGCTTGACCATCTCCATGAGCATGGCAATGCGGACAAAGTCCACCGGCTCCGTATCGAATGTCTTTTTCAGATCGCGATTGAGAACGAACTCGGCGGTAATGCGCAGGACGTCCGGCACCGGCTGGCCCATCTCGCGGATGAAGCGAAGCAGCGGGCCGTGCTTGTCATACACCGTCTGGTAGCTGTTCTCCGCATCCTGCAGCGTGCGCATAAGAATAATGTCGAGAATGCGCTTTTGCTCGTCCTTAAAGAGAGACCGCAGCGAATACAGCATGCCGCCAAAGCATTCGTCGAGCAGGCGCAGCACCTCGACAAGATCGCCGGTGGAAAAAGCGGCCATGCTTTGCTCCACCAAATCCGTGTACTCCTTTTCATCGGAGAAGTCCTGCACGCCGGCATGCAGTACCTGCTCGCCCATGTGGATCACGGCAAAGGTGAGCTCCCGCGATTCGCGCGTAATGCGCGAGGTTACGCGTGCCCGCCCAACCGCCAGCTTTGCCCCGCCGGATTCCGCATGCCGGTAATCAACCGCCCGGATGTCATAACAGAACTGCGGAATAACATGGTTGCCGTCAAACATGGAGCTGATGGCAAAATGAGCGCCTACCTTGCAGAGATCAACCACGGCGGGCTTCACCCACATGTTGTAAATGCTGGCGCCATCGCCCAGCTCAGGCAAATTGCTCTTTGCCTCAGCCATATGCGCCAGAAATTCCGGCTCCAGATCGGCATTGGCCGTCTCTTTGGCCAGCTGTATCACGCGTCCGGCATACTGAATCACCTGCATTGTCTCAATGCCGCTCAGCTCGTCAAAGAACCACCCACAGCTCGTGTACATCAGCATGGCATGGCGCTGCATCTCCAGGAGCTTGAGAGCCAGCGTGGTTTCTTCATGGCGAAGCTGCCGCTTGGAATGCTTCTCAAAAAAGATCCATAGCGCTTCCGGTGAGCGGTTCAGGATCACATCAATATAGTCATTGCGCGCGGCCCAGGGATCATGCAGCAGGGGAGCAGCTGCTCGCTCAAAAAGCTCTGCTGCGCTGTCCCGCAGAGAATCCAGGGCTTCGCGCAGAGGCCCGCGCCACATCTGCCGCCAGCCTGCGCGCCCGGAGTTGCAGCCGCAATCGCTGCGCCAGCGTTCCACTCCATGTGAGCAACTCCATGAGGTGTTCTCACTGATCTGCACCTCATGCGTTGGCGGAAACTTCTCCAGGAACTCACCGTAATTCGTCAGCCGGATTTGCGGCGGATCGTATTCGATGCGTCCCAGCGCATAGGCCAGCGCCATGTCGCCGTGCTTGTGATGATGGCCGTAAGTTTCGCCGTCAGTGGCGATATGCATCAGTTGCGGCCAATCGCGCTTCTCAGAAAATCCGCTCCTCAGCCGGCCAACGAAGTGCTCGCCATTGTCCAGCAGGCGCTCAAAGGCCACCGCCTGTGAAATGGGCCCGTCATAAAAGAAGAGGTTGATTTTTTTTCCTGAGGGAAGCCGGCACAGGTAAGCCCGCGTGGGATCGATTCGCGCTCCGTGCACGTCCTTCCAGTTCCGCCCGCCAATCTTGCGCACGCGTCCGGCCTGGTGCGGCGCCAGAATCGTGAACTTGATGCCGCATTCTGCCAGCACCTCAAGCGTAGCGGTATCTACGGCCGTCTCCGGCAGCCACATTCCTTCCGGTATGCGGCCAAAGCGTTGCTCAAAGTCGCGCAGGCCCCAAAACACTTGTGTGTACTTGTCTCGCGCGTTGGCCAGTGGCAGGATCATGTGGTTATAACCCTGCGCAATGGCGGACCCATGTCCGGAGAAGCGTTCCCGGCTTTCCCGATCGGACTTGAGAATGCAGGCGTATGTCTCGGGCGCTTTTTCTTCCATCCAGGAGAGCAACGTCGGGCCAAAGTTATAGCTGATCCGTCCATAGTTGTTTACGATCCTGCGAATGCGGCCGGCTTCATCCAGGACGCGCGATGCGCCATTGGGCGCATAGCACTCGGCGGTGATGCGCTCATTCCAATCGTGGTAAGGATTCGCGGACTCCTGTTGTTCCACCGCCTCAAGCCACGGATTTTCCCTGGGGGGCTGATAGAAGTGGGCGTGAATGCAGATGTAGCGTTCCATTGAGGAAGGGATCAGGCCAGAGCCGGAGACAGCACATCTCCCGCAAACTGTGATGAAAATCTTCGACTGGATGGTGCCTGACACTGTTTAAATTCGTACTGAGAAACCCTGGCGGGGCTGCTCAACCGGCAGCAGCGCACGCACGTCAGCCGCACCTGCGGCTGGAGCCAATGCCAGTCTTATGGGTTCTCGATAAGAAGGCTGTTTCTTGAAGCATTCCGGTGAAGCCAGGCAGCGGCTTTTCTGTAATCAGGTAAGCCGCTGCAATGTAAAATACGGATAATGACGCTGGAAGAACACAACCGGCTCTATGCGCTGATCCAAAACCCCCCGCCTGGCAGCAAAACAGAAGCTGCCAAAAAATTTGGCATAGACCTGACTCTTACTCTCCACAATCTGACCCTCACGCCTGCTGAGCGCATTCTGCAAATGGAAGAGGCGGTCAAATTTGCAGAGACATTGCGCCATGCTTATGTCGGTCCGAATCAATGATCAACTTTCAGGCCGCTCTCAAAGTTTTACTTGAGAAGAAGGTGCAGTTTGTTGTGATTGGGGGTTATGCGGCTACTCTCCACGGATCTGGCTATCTGACGCGTGACCTCGATATATGTTATGAACGAACACCGGAGAATTTAGAACATATCGTCTCAGCGCTGCAGCCATACCACCCGAAATTGCGCGGAGCGCCGCCTGATCTGCCTTTTATCTTTGATGTGAAAACTTTGTACAAAGGAATGAACTTCACCCTCCAAACAGATCTCGGCGCTATTGATTTGTTAGGCCATGTTGATGGCGTTGGCCATTTTTATGAATTTGCCCGCGATGCAGTTACTGTTTCTTTTGAAGGATTGCATTGCCAAATTGCCTCTTTGGATTCGTTGATTCACTCTAAACAGGCTGCGGGCAGAGCAAAGGATCTGGTAGCCCTGCCCGAACTCGAGGCATTAAAAGAAATGCATGCATTGGCCAAGTTGAAGCGCACCACTGAAGACTAGCGCGCTACACCAACTCCCTCACCTTATCCGCAACCAGCGTGGAAACAATCTTTTTGCGGTTCGGCTCGCCGCGGGCCAGTGACTCGGCAAATTTCGCCGCCTGCTCCAGCGTGATCTTCGGCGGCATGGGCGCTTCAAACGGATCCACCACAGCTTCAATTACCACGGGGCCCTGATTGGCCGCGAGCGCCTGGTCGAGTATGGCGCCGCAGTTATTGGGATCGTCAATACGGAAAGCCGTTGCCCCGCAGGCATCCGCAAATTTAATAAAATCAATCGGCTGGAGATCAACTCCATACTCCGGATTCCCCAGAAAGACCATCTGCTCCCACTTGATCTGGCCCAGCGTGTTGTTCTTCACAATCACCACCACAATGGGCAGCTTGTATTTCACCGCGGTCGCCAGTTCAGCCATCAGCATGCTGAAGCCGCCGTCGCCGATAAAGGCCACGCACTGCCGCTCCGGATGCGCGACCTGCGCCGCAATCGTGTAGGGCAGGCCGCATGCCATGGTGGCCAGAGTGCCGGAGCAGGAGTACAGCTGTCCGCGCCGTGCGGTAATGTGACGCGCCCACCATGTCGTGATGGTTCCGCTGTCGCAGCTCACGATCGCGTCATTACGAAGCCGCTTCCCAAGCTCATGCGCAATCACCTGCGGCTTCATCGGCTTTTGCGTGTTCGTCGCGCGATTCAGCATCAGCTCATTCCACTCTTTCATGCCTTCCTGCGCCTTTTTCAGGAAGCTCGAATCCTGCTTGCGATTTAATAATGGCAGCAAGGCTTCCAACGTGCGACGGCTGTCACCGATCAGGCCGACCTCCACGTCATAGCGCAGGCCAAGCTTTATGGGATCAAGCTCAATCTGGACTGCCTTGGCCTGGCCGGGCTTAGGCAGAAACTCGATGTATGGAAAAGAAGAGCCGACCATCAGCAGAGTGTCACAATTTTCCAGCGCCTCCTGGGAAGGCCGGGTCCCAAGCAGCCCGATACCGCCCGTTGTATAAGGACTGTCATCCGGAACTGCTCCCTTGCCCAGAAGGGGCTTCACAATGGGCGCGCCCAGCATGTCGGCTGTTTGTTCCAGTGCATCAGTGGCGTTGAGAGCGCCGCGTCCGGCAAGAATGACGACTTTCTTGCCTTGGTTCAGGATCTCTGCTGCGCGGCGCAGGTCGGCTTCGCCGGGCAGACGGGCACTGCGCGCCCACACGTCAGAGGTATGGCCTTCCACATTTCTCTTTGACGCCAGCTTGCGATCTGCCTTCATCTCCTGGATATCAACCGGAAAAGTAATGTGAGCAGGCTTTCTATAAGACAAGGCAGTGCGGCAAGCCAGGTCCAGCACGTTCTCCACGTGAGAAGGGCCCATGATCCTGGTGTTGTAGGCGCAAGCGTCCATGAAGAGCCGGTCCAGGGCAACATCCTGTTGCGTGAAGGTATCGTTGAGATCGTGAAAGGGCAGGCCTGTAATGGCCAGCACTGGCTGTCCATCCAGCTTTGCATCATAGATTCCATTTAGAAGATGTATGCCGCCAGGTCCTGAAGTGGCCAGGCACACTCCCAGTTTTCCTGTGTACTTGGCATAGCCGCATGCCATGAAGGCCGCAGCTTCTTCATGTCGCACCTGAATGAAGCGCACCTTCTCCTGGTGCGTGCGCAGAGATTCCATGATTCCGTTAATGCCGTCACCGGGCAGGCCGAAGATTGTGTCCACTCCCCAATCAATGAGTCCTTCTATCAATACGTCTGCAGCAGTTTTGGCCATGGCGCAACTCTCCTTATAAAAGAGGAACAATAAATAGGATGCTCACGGCCCGGCGCTGTTTGTGCCGCGAGCAGCAAAGTAAAACGGAATCTGAAGAGCAGAATTTCGCAAGCGCCAGGAAGCGTCGTTCTGCTCAGAAATTTTCCGAGTGGTTGCGGCAGTACTCGTGTGTTGCCGCGAGAGCAAAATAATTTTTTTGAATTTTTTGTTTGAAGAGTAGCTGAATCGCGCGCACTTGTTTATAATCATCCGTTTCATCAGTGATTCCGATCACAGATGATTGCCTGAGGGCTGCCGGATCGTGCCGCAGTTTGGCGCACGACGGTTTCCACAGAAAAAACTAGTCTTAATCAATGGCACAGATCTTTCACCGCAGTGCAAATACACTGGCCCGCGCCAGCATTCTCGGGGTGGTCCTTCTGCTTTCCGCTGTAGGCGCGGCGGTTCTCAAGTTGCAGCGCTCGCCTTACGTGACCCGGCAGCATCTTGCGCCGGAACAGCCGATCCCATTCAGCCATCAGCACCACGCAACCGGGCTGGGGCTGGATTGCCGTTACTGTCACACCTCAGTGGAAGACTCAAGCTTCGCCGGCATTCCGCCGACCAAGACTTGCATGAACTGCCACGCGCAGATGTGGACCAGCGCGGCCATGCTTGAGCCGGTGCGCTTCAGCTTCAGCAGCGGGCAATCAATACAGTGGGTCCGCGTTCACGACTTGCCGGATTTTGTATATTTCAATCACAGCATTCACATCGCAAAGGGAGTCGGCTGCAAGAGCTGCCATGGTCCTGTGGACCAGATGCCGCTCATGTATGAAGAGAACACCTTGCAGATGGAGTGGTGTCTGGATTGCCATCGTGAGCCGGAGAAATTCCTGCGGCCGAAAGAGCAAGTTTTCAATATGCAGTACGAGCAGCCCAGCGGCGACCATCCGGTTGATGTTGTGCTGCACGGACAGAAGAAAACTTTTACCAGCCAGATTGAGCTGGGCAAGACATTGCGAGAGGAATACCACCTGCGCACGACGCAGGATATAACCAGTTGCTCCACTTGCCACCGCTAAGGTGGAAAACACTATGGAAGCGAATGTCGAATAACAACGATTCAAAAATAAACCTGATTCCGGTAGGCGAGATCAAGCCGGCCAGCCTTGAGCTGGACGATGTGCGCAAGCAGCTCGCTGAAGCCAAGGGCCCCAAATACTGGCGCACTCTGGAAGAGCTTGCGGGCCAGCCCGCATTTGGCGAGATGCTGCAGCGCGAATTTCCGCGCCAGGCGTCTGAGTGGGTTGATCCGGTTTCGCGGCGCAGCTTTCTCAAGCTGGCCGGGGCTTCCATGGCGTTAGCGGGGCTGGCGGGCTGCACCAAGCAGCCGCTGGAGCAGATTCTCCCTTACGTTCGCCAGCCGGAGCAGCTCATTCCCGGCAAGCCGATCTTTTTCGCCACGGCGATGCCCTTTCATGGCCACGCTCTGCCGCTGATTGTCGAGACGCATGAGTATCGTCCGACCAAGGTTGAAGGCAATCCGCAGCACCAGGCTAGTCTTGGCGCTACTGATGTTTTTGCTCAGGCTTCCATCCTTGATTTATATGATCCTGACCGCTCGAGCGTCCTGACGCACATGGGTGAAGGGCGTCCGTGGGGCGAGTTTGCTATGGCAATGCAGAGTGAAGTCGCGGCCCAGAAAGCGACGCAGGGCGCGGGCTTGCGCTTCCTCACGGAGGCCGTCTCCTCGCCGACATTCGCGTGGCAGATGAAGGCCGTGCAGCGGCTCTTCCCGCAGTCCAGGTGGCACCGCTGGGATCCCATCAATCGTGACAGTGCTCGTGCCGGATCCAAGCTTGCCTTTGGCGGATATTATGACGCCATCTACAAGTTTGACGCGGCTGCGGTTGTGCTCTCGCTAGATTCTGACTTCCTCTCTGGTTCCTGGTCGCCGGGCTTTGTGCGCTATGCGCGCGATTTTATGCGCAGTCGCAAGCTGGCCAACGGCAACCAGATGAACCGGCTTTATGTTGCTGAGAGCGCCCCAAGCACAACCGGCAGCAAGGCCGATCACCGGCTGGTGCTGCGTCCGTCGGAAGTTGAGAGTCTTGCGCGGTACATCGCTGGCAAGCTGGGCGTGGCAGGCGCAAGTGGCAATCTGGAGAATGAAGAGCAGCGCCGCTGGGCGGATGCGGTAATTGCCGACCTTCAGCAGTACAAGGGCAAGGGCCTGGTTGTTCCGGGTGAATTTCAGTCGCCTGCGGTACATGCCTTGGCGCATGCCATCAATGCATCGCTGGGTAGCGTTGGCCAGACCGTTACATACATTGAGCCGGTGGAAGCCGATCCGGTTGAGCATGGGCAGTCACTGCGCGAGCTTGTGGCTGACATGAATGCCGGAAAGGTTGAGACGCTCATCATCTTCGGTGGCAATCCGGTGTACAACGCGCCTGTGGACCTGGAATTCAGCAAGGCGCTGGAGAAGGTTCGGACTCGCGTCCAGCTCACCATCTACAAAGACGAGACCACGGACTTCATGCATTGGCACATACCAGAGGTTCACTATCTGGAAACGTGGAGTGATGTGCGCTCGTATGACGGCACGGCCAGTGTGATTCAGCCGATGATCGCGCCGCTTTATGGCGGCAGAAGCGCACATGAAGTGTTGGCGCTCTTCACCGATCAGGCTGGCACCTCAGCCTATGACATTGTGCAGAGCTACTGGAAGTCGCAGCATCCCACGGCGGATTTTGAGGCCTGGTGGCGGCGCACGCTGCATGATGGCTTTGTCGCTGACAGTGCTGCTCCGGCGCGAACTCTTTCGGCGAAGATTGGCTCGCTGCCGGCGCAGGCGGCCGCGGATCCGAATGGGCTGGAGATCTCCTTCCGTCCTGATCCCACCATCTATGATGGCCGCTTTGTGAATAATGCGTGGCTGCAGGAGACGCCCAAGCCGCTGACTCGCAATACCTGGGACAACGTGGCCATGGTCAGCCCCAAGATGGTGGCGGACTGGAAGCTGAACCAGCTCAAGGATGACAATGATCACCAGTCGGACGAGCGGCGCCTCCTGGAAATTCAGGTTGGGGGCAGGAAAGTAAAGGCTCCGTACTGGCCGCAACCCGGACACCCTGATAACACGATTACGCTTTTCCTGGGCTACGGCCGTACGCGCACGGGCCGCGTGGGCGCCGGCGCCGGATATAACGCCTATGTGGTGCGCGCGGCATCCGCGCTCTATGTCGCCGGCGGGGCCAAAGTTGAAGTCACAAAAGAGTCCATGCCCATCGCGGTCACGCAGGGGCACTTCAGCATGGACAACCGTGAGCCGGTAAAGGTGGCCACTCTCGAAGAGTTCATCGAGACCCCGGGCTTCGCACGTGAGCATCCGGAAGAAGAGCCACAAGATAAGCCGGATCACGTTGAGTCTCTGTATCCTGACTTTCGCTACTCGCAGGGCAACCAGTATTACAAGCAGTATGCCTGGGGCATGTCGATTGACCTGAACTCATGCATTGGCTGCCAGACCTGCGCGGTGGCTTGCCAGGCGGAGAACAATATTTCCGTAGTCGGAAAAGAGCAAGTGCAGCGCGGACGCGAAATGCAGTGGCTGCGCATTGACGCTTATTACGAAGGCGATCCGGCGAATCCAAGCGTTTACTTCCAGCCGGTGCCCTGCATGCAGTGTGAAAATGCGCCGTGCGAGCCGGTCTGTCCGGTTGGCGCAACGGTCCACAGCACCGAAGGCCTGAATGATATGGTCTATAACCGCTGCGTGGGCACGCGCTACTGCTCCAACAACTGCCCATACAAGGTTCGCCGGTTCAATTTCTTCCTCTTCAGCAATATGCCCGGCACTGATTGGGATACGCCGAGCCTGAAGCTGGGCCGCAATCCTGATGTTACGGTGCGCAGCCGCGGCGTCATGGAGAAATGCACTTACTGCGTGCAGCGCATCAATGCCGCGCGCATTGCATCGGAGAAGGATGACCGCCGGATTCAAGACGGCGAGGTCAAGACGGCCTGCCAGCAGGCGTGTCCCACCGAAGCAATCATTTTTGGCGACATCAATGATCCCAATGCCCGGGTAACCCGGCTGAAGAAACCCGATGGCAAAAACAGAAACCCGCGCGATTACTCGCTGCTGGCGGAACTGAACACGCGTCCGCGCACCACGTATCTTGCAGCGGTGCGGAACCCTAACCCCAGACTTGAGTCTGGCACGGAGAAGGCGTAACGAATGGCTCCGATCGACCAATTGGAACAAGTTGACGTACTGCCGCCAAAAGGCGTAAGGCCCCCCATTGTCGGGCCTGGGCAGACCTTGGGCACCATTACGGACCGTATTGCCGGCATTGTGCTCACCAAGCACACGCCTGTTTTCTGGATATTGATTGTCGCTCTTGCTGCCGGGATATTTGGCATGCTGCAAACGGCTGTGGCTTACCTGTTGTTCAAGGGTGTCGGCATCTGGGGCATCAACATTCCGGTCGGCTGGGGCTTCGCCATTGTGAACTTTGTCTGGTGGATCGGTATCGGCCATGCCGGAACGCTGATCTCCGCTATTCTGCTGCTCTTCAAGCAGGGATGGCGCACCTCCATCAACCGCTTTGCTGAGGCCATGACGATCTTTGCCGTCATGCAGGCCGGTCTGTTTCCCCTGATTCACACTGGTCGTCCCTGGCTGGCGGCCTACTGGCTGTTTCCCATCCCGCTCACCATGGGCGTGTGGCCGCAGTTCCGCAGTCCGCTCATCTGGGACGTCTTCGCGGTTTCAACGTATTTCACGGTGTCGTTCCTGTTCTGGGCCATCGGCCTGATCCCGGACTTCGCCACGCTGCGCGATTCGGCCAAAACATTAGTTGTCCGCCGCATCTACGGCATGCTGGCTATGGGCTGGCGCGGCTCGGCGCGGCACTGGAATCGCTACGAAACGGCATACATGTTGCTGGCTGGACTGGCGACGCCGCTGGTGCTCTCTGTGCATAGCGTGGTGTCGCTCGATTTCGCGGTCTCAGTGGTTCCGGGCTGGCATACCACGTTCTTCCCGCCATACTTCGTTGCCGGCGCCATCTACTCCGGCTTTGCCATGGTGCTGATGCTGGCCATCCCGTTCCGCTATCTCTATGGAATGCAGGACTACATTACGCTGCGGCACCTGCAGAACTCGGCCAAGCTGATGCTGGCCACAGGGCAGATTGTGGCCTACTCCTACGCCATGGAGATGTTTATTGGATGGTATAGCCAGGAAAAGTATGAGCTCGCCATGGTCAATAACCGGCTCCATGGACCATATTCCACGTATTACTACATGCTCATCCTGTGCAACATCCTGATTCCGCAGCTGCTGTGGTTCAATAGCGTGCGCTCCAAGCCATGGAAGCTCTTCCTGGTTGCCATTGTGGTGAACACGGGCATGTGGCTTGAGCGTTTCGTCATTGTGGTGATGAGCCTGCAGCGCGACTTCCTGCCAAGCTCCTGGGGTATGTACTGGTACACCAAATGGGACATGGCAATCTTCATCGGAACCATGGGCTTCTTTACCCTGCTGTTCTTTATCTTTATCCGGCTTATGCCGGCCATCTCCATCTTTGAAATGCGGGCGCTGTTGCCGCAGGCCAAGGTGAAAGAATAATGACTGCTGCACCTATTTACGGACTGATGGCGGAATTCGAGACTCCCACGGAGCTGGTCCACGCGGCCAAGGGCGCCTACGAAGCCGGCTATCGCAAAATGGATACCTACACGCCGTACCCGCTGGAAGAAGCGGCTGAAGCCATTGGCGCGCACCACAATCGCGTATCGCTGATTGTGCTGATCGGCGCGCTGCTCGGCATGATCGGCGGTTATTCGCTGGAATACTGGGTCTCTGTGATCAATTACCCGATGAACATTGGCGGCAAGCCGTTTCATTCATGGCCTGCGTTCATCCCCGTGACCTTTGAGTGCGCCGTGCTGGGCGCATCATTGGCCGCCGTGTTTGGCATGCTTGCCCTGAATGGATTACCTCAGCCCTATCACCCGGTTTTCAATTCACCGAACTTTGTCCGCGCCAGCCGCGACCGTTTCTTCCTCTGCATTGAGTCGCAGGACCCGCGCTTCAGCTTGTCTGATACGCGAAAGCTGCTGGAAAGCTTCAGCCCTGAGGAGATCACGGAGGTGCCTTATTAATCTGAAGGCGCAAATCCGTGTTGCATCCCTGCTGCTGGGCGTCGCGAGTTTTTCTCTGCTCGCCGGCTGCCGCCAGGACATGCATAATCAGCCAAAGTTCATCCCGCTGCGCTCGAGCGAATTCTTTTCTGACCACCGCTCGGCCCGCTATCCCGTGCCCGGCACAGTGCCGCGGCTGGAGGATGCGAAGATTGACCGCGAGCAGCTTGATCCCGGCAGCTACTTCCTTTCCGGCAAGCATGGCAATGTTTACGGCAATGAGCTGCCGCTGCCGAGTGAAACTGCTGAGCAGCGCATGCAGGTGCTTGAACGCGGCGAGCAGCGCTTCAACATTTATTGCTCGCCCTGCCACTCAATGGTGGGCGATGGCAACGGCATGATTGTGCAACGTGGCTTCAAGCGCCCGCCTTCACTGCATCTGCAGCGGCTGCGCAATGCTCCGCTGGGATATTTTTATGACATCATCAGCAACGGCTTTGGGGGAATGCCGGATTACGCCTCGCAGGTCAAGGTGGAAGACCGCTGGGCCATTGCGGCTTATATCCGCGCGCTGCAGTTGAGCCAGAACGCAACGGAAGCCGACGTTTCGCCTCAAGATCGCGAGAAATTGAGCAAGCCTGGAGAAGAGCAAATCAGAATTCCGGACACATCTTATGTAAGTCCTGCAAACACCACGCCTGTGCAGTCGGTGGCTCAGCCCACTCCTAAAGGAGACATACGATGAGCCATACCGCCATTCGCATCTCTCCGCAGGAATTCGCTCCGCCGGCGATGATTGACCGCATGCGCTCGCGCTCCATTGTGGTGGGCGTCGTCTTTAGCGTGGTGCTCCTGGCTCTGCCTCTGGTTACGCATAGATGGGATCTGTTTCTGCGCGCCTGGCTCTTTTCCTTCCTGTTCTGGCTGGGATTGACCACCGGTTCTCTGGTGCTGCTCTGCCTGCAATACACCAGCGGCGGCAACTGGGGCAGGTTCGGCCGCCGGATATGGGAAGCCGGCGCCCAAAACCTGTGGCTGATGTTCCTGTTCTGGCTCCCGATTGCCTTTGGCGCAAAGACGCTTTACTCCTGGACGCATCCAGAGGTCGCGGCAACGCTCGGAGCTGACAAGGTCCATTACTACCTGAACCTTCCTTTTTTCTGGGTGCGGGGCGTGTTCTTCTTTGCCGCATGGGGAGTTCTGTTCTATTTCCTCAAGCGCTGGTCCATTCGCGAAGAGGCTGGTCAAACCACTCCCGCGCAGTTTGTCGCGATCCAGAACCTGAGCGGCTTCGGCATCGTGTTCTATGGGATGAGCCTCACCTTCGGCTCAATTGATTGGGCCATGTCGCTCTATCCGCAGTGGTGGTCCACGGTGTGGGGCATGCTCTTCATGGTGGGACAGGTGCTTACCACGTTCTGTTTCACCATCTGGCTGTTGACGCGGCTGGCTCAAATTGAGCCGATGTCGCGCGTCTTCCGCGTTGACCACCTGCACGATTTCGGCAAGCTGATGTTTGCCTTTGTGGTTCTCTGGGCGTATCTCTCATTCTCCCAGTGGCTGATTATCTGGTCCGGCAACATGCTCTCAGAGATCCGCTGGTACCTCATGCGCCTGCATCAGGGATGGCAGTACTTTGGCACATTGCTTATCTTTGTGCATTTTGTCTTCCCGTTTTCTCTGCTGCTTTCGCGCAGCCTGAAGAGAAATGCCCGGCGCATTGTCCTGGTCTCGTTCCTGGTGCTGTTCATGCGGTTGGTTGATCTATTCTGGCTGACTGCGCCGAACTTCTACCCTGGAACCAGTGCGGGACTTAACAACTTTGGCCTGATTGATGCCGCAATGTACGTGGTCTGCCCCATCGCGATGGGCGGAATCTGGCTGTTCTTCTTTTATTTAAACTTGAGCAAACGCGCGCTTTTGCCGGTGAACGATCCCGGCTTTGTCGAGATGCTGGAAGCTAAACATGGATAGAGACCATTTTGAAACACAATCCGGCGGCATACGCCTGCCGGAAGGGCATGAAGAAGGCGATCTCAGTGTACGCGGGGTCGTGATGTTCCTGGCCTTCCTGGCGATTGGCGGGATCGTGGCCTTCGTGCTGATGATCGCCATGATCCACATCATGGAAAATTACGAAAAGAAGGCTGAGGCCCAGCTTACGCCGGTGGAGCAGGAGCTGCAGAAGCAGCGTGAGATGCCACAGGAAGGCCTGGGGAAAGAGCAGCCTGCCGGGGAGCAGGAGATAAAGCCCACTCCTGACTGGTATGGCCGCGGAAAAATGGAAGATCACCTTACCCGTACTTTCAAGGGCCCGCGCCTGCAATATAACGATGAGCATGATATGTCGCTCTTTGCCGGCTCAGAACAGCAATGGCTGAAGAGTACAGGGAAAGACCGGAATGGAAACATTCATATTCCAGTTGACCAGGCCATTCAGATTATTGCCCAGCAGGGATTCAAGCCTGTGAGCGGGTCTTTCCTGCCGGCGAACGTTGGTGCTCCGAGCGCGGCGTATCCCACGGGAGCTTCAGAAACCGGGCAAGCCCCGCGCAGCAGCGGTAACACTGGAGGCGGTAAGAAGTGAGTTGTGGCAGTAAAATTCGGAAAGGCTTTGTGATTGCGCTCCTGGCGTTTTGCGCCTCGGCCAGTCTGTGGTCGCAGGCTGCGCCCAAGCTGCAGCCGGGCGATACAGTCCCCAATCAGAAGCCGTCAATCCTTGATCAGGTTGGACTTGACCAGCGTTTGAACCAGCAGGTTCCGCTGGATGCTGCATTCGTGGATGAGCACGGCAAGGCCGTACAACTAAAGCAGTATTTCGGCTCTAAGCCGGTGATCCTGATCATGGTGTACTACCAGTGTCCAATGCTGTGCACCCAGGTGCTGAACGGCTTTACCGGCGCCATGAACGCAATCGTCCGGTTCAATGTCGGGCGGGAATTTGATGTGGTCACGATCAGCATTGACCCGCGCGACACAGCGCAGGACGCTGCCGCCGCAAAGAAACGTTATCTTGCGCGTTATCGCCGGCCAGAAGCCGAGCAGGGCTGGCACTTCCTGACTGGCCAAAAAGACCAGATTGACGCCGTGGCGCAGGCCGTGGGTTTCCGTTATGCGTGGGACCCTGATGTCAAGCAGTACGCGCACGCCAGCGGCATCATGCTTCTGACACCTGCCGGCCGCGTGGCCCAGTATTACTACGGAATTGAATATGTGCCCCGTGATATCCAGCTGGGACTGATTGAAGCCTCAAAGGGCAAGATCGGAAACGTGGTGGACCAGGTATTGCTCTATTGCTACCACTACGATCCGCGGCAGGGGCGCTACGGAGCAGCAATTTTCAATGTTTTACGCCTCACCGCATTGGCCACTGTGCTGGTGCTGGGCGGCTTCATGCTGATGATGTTCCGGCGCGATTCGCTTGCTGCCCGCGATGGCCGTAACCCGAGGACGAGCTACTAGATGCAACTGAACTTTCCCATTTTTCCGGAGCAGGCCTCGACAGTATCGGGGTGGGTGGACGGTCTCTACCTATTCCTGGTGCTGATCACCACGTTTTTCTCCCTGCTCATCGCCATACTGATCCTGTATTTTGCCATCAAGTATCGCCGCCGCCCCGGCCATGAGGCGGTGCAGATTCACGGCTCCACGCTCCTGGAAATCGTCTGGACCGTGATTCCCCTGGGCATCTCCATGGTGATCTTTGTCTGGGGCGCTGCGCTCTACTATCACATGGAGCGTCCGCCGGCGAACCCGCTGGAAATTTACGGAGTCGGCAAACAATGGATGTGGAAGTTTGAGCACCCGGGCGGCCAGCGTGAGATCAACACGCTCCACGTGCCGACCGGCCGCGACGTCAAGGTCACGCTGATCTCGCAGGACGTGATTCACAGCTTCTTTGTCCCGGCGTTCCGCGTGAAGCAGGACGTGCTGCCCAACCGCTATGTCTATACCTGGTTCAAAGCTACCAAGCCAGGCACGTATCACCTGTTCTGCTCGCAGTATTGCGGAACCAAGCACTCCGGCATGGTGGGCTCAGTGGTGGTAATGACGCCTGAGGACTACTCGGAATGGCTGGCCAGCGGCAAGGCTGAAGGATCGCTGGCTTCTCTGGGTGAAAAGGCATTTCAGCAATATGGCTGCACCACCTGCCATCGGCCCGATTCCGGCGCGCGCGGTCCTAACCTTGAGGGAGTTTACGGACGGCCTGTCCGGCTGGTGGATAACCGCGTGGTTCTCGCCGACGATAATTACATTCGCGAATCAATCCTTGAGCCCAACGCCAAGGTGGTCTCCGGTTTTCAGTCCATCATGCCGACCTTCCGCGGCGTGGTGAGCGAAGATGAGATCAGGGAGATTACCGAATACATTAAGCATCTCTCGCCGCAGGCGGCGAACCCATTGAATAACCGCTCGACGCCAACTGAGATACGCGACAGCGAGGTGCCGAACATTCAGGAAGACAACAAACTGCCACAAAACCAGCAGGGAACCAAGCCTGCGAACCCATCTGGGAAGAAACCATGAGTACCGCTATTACAACGGCCCCGGTAATGCCGGCAAAACATTACCTGAATGACAATTACGGAATCAGATCGTGGCTGCTGACCAAGGACCACAAGCGCATCGCGATCCTGTATCTGCTTTCGATCACCTTCTTCTTTTTTGTTGGTGGTCTGTTTGCCGCGCTGATCCGCTTGCACCTGCTTACGCCCAATGGCGAGCTCTTCCAGGCCGATACTTACAATCGCCTGTTCACCATGCACGGCGTGAACATGATTTTCTTTTTCCTGATTCCGTCTGTGCCCGCGGTGATCGGAAACTTTTTGATCCCGATCATGATCGGGACCAAGGACCTGGCATTCCCCAAAATCAACCTGCTCAGCTGGTATCTCTATATTGGCGGCGCGTTGTTCTCGCTCTTCGTCATGATGAGCGGCGGTGTTGACACCGGCTGGACCTTTTATGCTCCGCTGAGCACCGGCTATCTCCGCAGCCCCGTGATTGCCATGGCGGTCGGCATCCTCATTGTGGGCTTCTCTTCAATCTTTACCGGGCTGAACTTCATTGTTACGGTGCACCGCATGCGCGCGCCCGGCATGACCTGGGGACGGCTGCCGCTGTTTGTCTGGTCGAATTATGCGGCCAGCCTCATCATGGTTCTGGGCACTCCGGTGCTTGCCATCACGCTGATCTGCATAGCGCTGGAGCGCGGCTTCCACATCGGTATCTTCGATCCCAAACTGGGCGGCGACCCGGTGCTCTTCCAGCACATGTTCTGGTTTTACTCGCACCCCGCGGTTTACATCATGATTCTGCCCGGCATGGGCGTAATCAGTGAGGTTGTGACCTGCTTCTCCCGCAAGCGCGTTTTCGGATATGCGTTTGTAGCTTTCTCCAGCATCGCCATCGCCGTCTTCGGCTTCGTGGTCTGGGCGCACCACATGTTTGTGGCCGGAATCTCGGTTTACTCGGCGCTGGTCTTCTCGCTGCTGAGCTACGCTGTGGCCATCCCTTCGGCAGTCAAAGTCTTTAACTGGACTGCCACCATGTACAAGGGCTCAGTTGAGATGAGCACGCCGATGCTCTATGCCATGGCTTTTATCGGCTTGTTCACGATCGGTGGACTCACAGGACTGTTTCTCTCCGCGCTGGGTCTCGACATCCACATTCACGATACATATTTCGTCATCGCGCACTTCCACTACGTAATGGTCGGCGGCATGGTGACTGCTTATCTCGCCGGAATACATTTCTGGTGGCCCAAGATGACAGGTAGAATGTATCCGGAAGCGCCGGCCAAGCTGGCTGCGCTGATCACCTTTATCGGCTTCAACCTCACATTCTTCCCGCAATTTATTCTCGGCTATATGGGCATGCCGCGCCGCTACTGGTCTTATCCACCGGAGTTTCAGGTGCTCAACGTGCTTTCCACTGCCGGCGCATCGGTCTTGTCGGTCGGCTTCCTGCTGCCCGCGCTTTATCTGCTGTGGTCGTTAAAATACGGCGAGATCGCAGGTGACAATCCGTGGAAGGCCACGGGCCTTGAGTGGGAAACCAGTTCACCGCCGCCGACGCACAACTTCCATCAGATTCCGATCGTGACCAAAGAACCTTACGCTTACGGAGAAGAGGAGGAGGTCACAGTTGTCCACTAGCCAGACAACCACCACCGAGCACCATCCGGCGCTGGCCCACCAGTTTGACAGCATGAAGCAGCAGCAGGATGCTTCCACGTTTGGCATGTGGGTCTTTTTGCTCACGGAAATCATGATGTTTGGCGGGCTTTTCACCGCCTACCTGATTTACCGCATCAAGTATTACGATGCATTCGTCGCCGGGAGCACCAGCATCAGCGTGAGCTGGGGATTTGCCAACACTCTGGTGCTCATCGGCAGCAGCTTCACCATGGCGATGGCCGTCTGGACGGCGCAGACCGGCAGGCGCAAAGGGCAGATATGGTTCCTGATCGGCACCATGGTTCTGGGCGCGGCCTTTCTGGGCGTAAAAGCCAAGGAATATTACGACAAGTACGATGAGTGCCATATTCCCGGGCATGTGATTGGCAAAGGATTTAACACATGGGGCGGATGCGGAATCGATAAAGAGGGCAAGAAAAAGGGTGATATAGCTGAGGAGATTCGCGATCCCAAGGGCGGTGATCCAAGAATCCCGGAAACTGCCGCTGAGCAGACCGCAAAGCAAACTGAGATCTTCTTCTCTTTCTACTTCGCAATGACGGGCCTGCACGCCTTCCACATGATCATCGGTCTTGGACTGCTCTCATGGCTGCTGTGGCGCGCATGGCGAGGAGAGTTCGGTCCGGAATATTACACGCCGGTCGAACTCGGCGGGCTGTACTGGCACTTCGTGGATATTGTCTGGATTTTCCTGTTCCCGCTGCTCTACCTGATCAGCCGGCACAAGCACGGTATTTAAGGATTTGAGAAGAGAATATGGCGCAACATTCTGAACATTCTGAGCACCGGCATCCAACACCAGGACTTTACGTAGTGATTCTTCTCGCGCTCGTGGTGGGAACGTGCGCTACCTGGGCGATCGCTTTCGTAAATCTTGGTATCTTCAATCCTGTTGTGGCGCTCACCATTGCCGTGATTAAGGCTGTGTTGGTGATCCTCTTCTTCATGCACATCTATTACAGTAGCAAGCTCACCAAGCTCACCATCTGTGCGGGCTTCTTTTGGCTGCTCATCATGATCACCATGAGCCTGAGCGACTACGCGACGCGAGGTTTTTTGCCGCGATAGTGTTTCTGAAATCCCGAGCGTAAGCGAGGGAACCCTATTCTAGCGTGACCCCAAGTCGAGAAGAATAGGCGCCGTGCCTCGACCAGTGCTCCTTATGGCCGCCGAAGTTTTATCGTGAGCGTAGCGATCCCTCGCTGCGCTCGGGACTTCGAAAACTACTTTGTCAAAATTTCTTCCAGAAAATCCAGCGCCCGCGGGTCTTTTGACTGTCCCAGCCAGAAGATGGCCTGCTTGCGGACTGCGGGATTTTTGTTCGTTTTAGCCAGATTGATCAGCCGCGGCACCGCGTCGGCATCGTGCATCTGGCTCAGCGCGAAAACAGCTTTCTTCTTCACCTCTGTATCAGGATCGTTTTCAATGGCCTCAGTGATCTGTTGAGCTTCTTTTTTGCTGCCGATCTGCGCCAGCCAGAAGATTGCCTGGCCGCGAACGCGCGAGCTCTCATCGTGACGCGCCATGTCGATCAGTTCCTTGAGCGCCTCAGGTTCCTTGCTCTGAGAAAATGCAAACGTACCTTTTTCACGGACGCGCTCATCGGGATCCGCTTTGACGTATTTGCGCAGAAGCTCCACGCCTTTCTTCCCGCGCTCCACTCCTAGCCAGAAGGCCACGTCCTGGCGCAGTGATGCACTCTGGTTCGGCTGGATCATCTTCTCCAACGCGGCATCGGCAGCCGGCGTGTCATGCAGCGCGATCGCCATCACCGCCTGTCGCGCGGGATCTTTCTTGCGATAATTTCCTTCCGCGTTCTCC
Organism: uncultured Acidobacteriaceae bacterium; assembly: GCA_964541925.1. Classification (GTDB taxonomy): domain Bacteria; phylum Acidobacteriota; class Terriglobia; order Terriglobales; family Acidobacteriaceae; genus Angelobacter. The sequence continues at coordinate 39,584 of CAZISB010000027.1, forward strand.
GCCAACGCCAGCCCGGTGAGCAGCTCAACGCTTTGCTCCGGCTTTACGTCTTCCAGCCAAAAAAGGGGCAGATTGGCAAAGTCGAGCGCGCAGTCAGGGCTATAGACGCGCACTTTGGTGATTTGCTTTGCTTCAGCGCGGAAGAAAACAAACGCATACGGCAGCGGCTCCGGAGGAGAGCAGTCTGAGACCGTGCCGTTGAAGGACCCGCCTTTTTCTGATTCCATACGGCAGCCCATGCAGCAGTTCTGATTGCGCAGTGAAATGCTATCCACGGAATCAAAGCAACACATGGTCCGCTCCTTGGCCGCCGTGGGAATCCGATAGCCAATCCATACCGGTCCGGCCTGCTTCTGCACCACGCCATCCACAGTTGATTTGAGACCGGAGGCGGTTGAGAGCTCCTGCAGCCTGGCGTTCGTGATCTTTGGCTTCGGCGCCGCAGTCTGCTCCATCTTCACAGGCGGCTGTTGCGCATCAATACGCGGAATGAAATCGCAAATTAAGAGCAGTGCGATCGGGAACGCCCATTTTTTTGAGAGATGCATCACGGCCTCCTACTTGTTCAAAATCTCCATCATGTACTCGGTAATTTCGGGCGAGTTCATCAGTGACATCTTCTGGATCAGCTCGCGCTTCAGCTCGGGATTGGTCTCTTTGCGGGCCAATGCGACCATCTCTTTGCCCGCGCCGTGCAGAAATAGCGCGTTAATGACCTTTTTCTTTGGCGGCACGCCGGCTTGCGAGTTATAGAGGTTTGTGAGGGCCGTAAGGCTTTCCTGTCCTCCCACAAGGCCGAGCGTATTGATCGCCTTATCGAGAACGTTCGGGTCCTTCTCTGTCTGAACTATCTCCGCCAGTTCATGAGCGCATCCGCAGAGCAGCATGGCGCCCACGGCGGCTTCGCGCGTTTCAGCGTCCGGAGAGCTTTTGTAAAACTCAAGCAGCTCGGCGCGGCCGCCCATCATGCCCAGATAGCGGATGGCCTCGCGGCGAAGCTCCGGATTCTTTTCTGTTTTTGCCAGCGCCGCCACGTCTTCTTTGCACCCGCACATCAGCCAGGCTTGAAACACAGTCTTCTTTACGCCGATGTCGGTGGACGAGTTGTAGATTTCTTTCAGCACCGCGCGATTGCGGTTGCCATTCATGCCCATGAAGCGGATTGCGCGCTTCTGCAAGTCGGGCTGATTATTGGCCTTGGCCAGCCCCATCAGTATCTGCTGGGCCTTTTCTGATCCGCTCTGAGAAAGCACGAAGAGAGCCTTCTCTTTCAATTTGGGGGAGTAGTTTCCTTGAATCACCTTTTCCAGCAGCGGTACGGCCTTCTCCGGATCAGAGTTCATGAGGCTTTGCAGCGCCAACAGCTTGAGCTCTTCATCAGAGATGTTTTCGGGATTGACGGTCCCACCGCGCATCTCCTGCTCCAGCGCTGCGGCGTCGCGCAGCCACGTGCTGCGCGGATAGGCCTTGCGCAGTTCGCCGATCGTGGTAAGCGCCTGGGTCTTATTGCCTGCCTTGTTCAGCGCATAGGCCTTCCAGTAGAGCGCGCCGTCAGTCTTGCGGCCGTGGAGCTTCACGACTTCATTGAACTGACCGATCGCCTTGTCATAGTCACCATCGTCGAGGGCATCCTTGGCGGCGGAATAGAGCTCCTCTTCGCGTGGGTTGGCCTTTTCCGCAGCTTGCGGATCAAGCAACGAAGCTGAAGGAACTTCCTGCAACGCAGCGGCTGCGCGCTGCGCGGAAAAGAGAGAAAGGGTAAACAAGAAAAACGTCAAAAATAATTGTCGATTGATCATTTTGTTATAGCCTCTGGTTTGCATTCGCGCCAGACAACTGCTCTGGACGGCGCGCCTTCGAATTCACTTCTGCTTCCACCACCCGGACTTTGAAGAGCAGCCCCTGGGACTGGATCTGTCTCCGCACCTGCTGCACGTCACCCGCCGAAATTTCACTTGGACCATTTGCAATTTCGGCCAGAACACGACCCAGTTCATCGAGTACGCGCGCCACCTGCGGATCGCCTGCCTGCTCCGCACTCACCCGATAAAGATGGTTGTCATCCAGAAGGTCGCGGGCAAACTGCTGCTCAGCGGAAAAATTAATTACGCCACTCTCCTCGTTGTTCACGATCTCAAGCAGCAGCATCTGTGACCGCTCCAGATGGTCGCCGACCGCTACCAGCACAATGCGCTGAGGATTGACCTGCGCTGGCGGTTGCTGTCCTGCGATTCGCTGGTCATGGCGCGGCCAGAATCGCCCGGCAAGAAAAGCGCCGATGAGAAGCAGGGCCATCAATCCAGCCAATGCCCATTTCTGCTGGGCACCAAAAAGTCTCCGAAAAAAGCCGCCGTGCTCTGGAAGTTGATCGCGCAACTTGAGCCAGGTCTTCTCTTCAAAATTTGCTGCCAGCTCAGGAACTTCCAAAGACTCAATCTGCTGCAGCATTGCTTGCACGCGCGCGAACTCGGCGCGGCACTCAGCACACTCAGCCAGGTGGCGCTCGATTTCAGAAGCGCCATCAGCGTCGCCGTAATAATGCAATACGATCTGTTCTTCGCTCAGATGGTTCATCTCGCCGTGCTCCCCAGTCCGCCGCGTCCCGGACTGGCATAAGGCTCAAGCTGTTCCCGGAGCTTCTGCACCGCGCGGAAGACGCTGTTCTTGGCCGCGTTGGCTTTGAGGTTCAGCGCCTGGCTGATCTCTTCAATGGAGCGCCCTTCCATGTGCCGCATGGTAAAGGCCACGCGCTCCGCCGGCGTGAGCAGCCCCATGGCGCCGGTGATTTTGCGCTTCATCTCGTCGCTCAACAGCAGCCGCTCCGGACTCGGACCACTGGCGGGCAGCTGTATCTGGCCGCTCTCTTCAGGGTCAGGATTGTCGGTAATCTGATACGTTTCTTTGTTGCTCATCTGCGTTTTTCTCGCGTTCAGGAAGTCCAGTGTGCGATTCACCGCAATCCGGTAGAGCCAGGTGCTGAAGTTGGAGCGCAGCTCAAATCGCGCCAGAGCTTTGTAGGCCCGCAGAAACGTCTCCTGCACAATCTCTTCTGCATCCTGCTCGTTTCCGGTCATGCGAAAGATCACACGAAAGATGCTTCGGGAATGGCGCTCCACCAGCACGCGAAAAGCGTCCCGGTCGCCGGCCAGGACCTGCGCCACTACCGCTGCATCTGTAACTTCCATTCGATTAACTTAGACCTGAATTCGGGGAAGCGGTTAGGAAATAACCACAAAGGACACGAAGAACACGAAGGGACAGCAGCTCCCCACGCTGCCAATAAAACCCGCCAATTCCGGAAGAATGGTGTTTTCAGAAGAAAATGACGCTTTTCAAACGGCATTGTTTTCGGATCTGAGGCGGATCCGCTTTGTGTTCCTTCGTGTCCTTTGTGGTTAGTTTTGTTCCACCGCGGCAGCTACACGAAGAATCGTACTCTCATCAAAATGCCTGCCCAGCACTTGCAGGCCAATGGGCAGGCCCGATGAGCTCTGGCCGCATGGGACACTGATCCCCGGGACACCGGCCAGATCGGCAGTGACCGTATAGATGTCCGCCAGGTACATGGACAGAGGGTCGTCGGCCTTTTCGCCCAGCTTGAAAGCCGGAGTCGGCGCCGTGGGAGTGACAATGGCATCGACCTTCTGAAAAGCCTCTTCAAAGTCACGCGTGAGCAGTGTGCGGACGCGCTGTGCTTTGAGGTAGTAGGCGTCGTAATAGCCGGAGCTGAGCGCGTAGGTGCCAAGCATGATGCGGCGTTTCACCTCCGGGCCAAAGCCTTCATCGCGGCTCTTGCGATACATCTCGGAGAGAGTGCGCGCGCCTTTGGCGCGATAGCCGTAGCGCACGCCATCATAGCGCGCCAGGTTGGCGGAGGCCTCAGCCGTGGCGATCACGTAGTAGGTGGGAATAGCGTACTTGGTGTTCGGTAGAGAGATGGGAACCATCTCGCATCCAGCAGAGCGCAGTTTGGCAATGCCTGCTTCCACAGCGGCGCGAACCTCGTCATCCAGCCCTTCGCCAAAATATTCTTTGGGCACGCCAATCTTAAGTCCACTCACGGGCTTGGCCAGGTCAGCTTCATAGTCGGGGACAGGAACATCAGCGGAGGTAGAATCCAGCGGATCGCGTCCGGCGATAACGCGAAGAAGAATCGCGGCGTCTTTCACTGTCTTTGTCAGCGGGCCGATGTGATCGAGAGAAGAAGCAAAAGCAATCAGACCGTAACGCGACACGCGTCCATACGTCGGCATGAGCCCAACAACTCCGCAGAACGACGCCGGCTGGCGGATTGAACCGCCTGTGTCAGACCCCAACGTTGCAACCGCGGTGCCTGCGGCGACGGCGGCGGCGGAGCCTCCGCTTGAACCGCCAGGGACGCGTGATTTATCACGTGGGTTGCGCACCGGACCATACGCGGAGTTCTCATTCGATGAGCCCATGGCAAACTCATCACAGTTCAGCTTGCCCAGAATAATCGCCCCGGCTGCTTCCAGGCGCGCAACGGCAGTGCAATCGTAAGGCGGAATGAAATTTTCCAAAATCTTTGAGCCGGCAGTCGTGCGGAGCCCCTTCGTCACCATTACATCTTTGATCCCAATAGGCACGCCCGCCAGCGGAGGCAGCGCAGCGCCTTTGCTTACCAGGTCGTCAATGTTTTTTGCCTGTTGCAAAGCGCGGTTTTCGCAAAGAGTGAGATAAGCGTGGATCTCGTGATCGTCGGCTTTGATCTTGCCGTAGAACTGCTCCACCAGAGTCGAGGCGGTGACTCGCCGCTCCGCGATTGCGGTGCGCGTGGAATCGATGGTGAGAGAGTTGAGATTTACTGCCGGCATCTGGCTCCAGCGAAAGATCGGATGATCGGGTGATCGGGCGAGCCGACAATTGTGCTTGTTTCGCGCAGGCACTCAAGAGGCTGAACGCTCTGCGCTGAATGCTGAATGCTCATTTCTCAATCACCTTTGGCACTTTAAAAAATTCTCCATCGCTCTCTGGCGCGTTCTTCATTGCTTCAGCATGCGGCAGGCAGGGACGCAGCTCGTCTTTCCGCAAATTGCTTTCATCATCGCCGGATGCCGTGCCGAACACCTGCGCCATCGGCGGAACGTCTGATGTGTCTAGCTCATTCAGCCGGTCAATGTAATCAAGAATCGAATTCAGGTCTTTGAGCATGCGCTGGCGCTCCTGTTGTGTAAGCTCCAGGTTCGCCAGGTCGGCCACGTAAGCAACGTCTTTTTCAGTGACTTTCATTGAGAGCACTCAGCAGTCAGCTATCAGCATTCAGCCTCTGCGTGTTTTTTTGCCTGGGAAAGATTTCTTAGCACTCGATGGTGGTTTATTGTTCGAGACGGAGTGCACAGGTTTGGCCGATTGCTGAATACTGGTTGCTGAATGCTCCGCTTTTACTGGCCGCTGATCGCCGATTGCTGACTGCTTCACTTTAAATTGCACGCTCTTTACCACTTGTCCCAGCAAGCCTTCATAACCGCTGAGGTATCTTGGCGCAAATGACTGGAGCTGGTTGCGCCAGCTCACGTCAGAAACTTCTACGATCAAGGTGCCGTCAGAAAACGCTGCCGCTGTGGTGCGAGCCGCCACTTCTTTCCCGCAAACCAGCGGCCAAGCCATGATCACCGCTTCCTCCGCGGGGCGCGCACGCAGCAGATCACTCATGATTTGGCGTAATCCAGTGCGCACAGATTCCATGGCAGGCTCCGGTGAATTGTGATTTTAGCATCTCATGACCGGTCAGCGTCCGGCGCAGTCGCGGAGAGAGAGTCCCTCAAACCAGGATGAAAAGAGTTTTCCAAAAAACCAGAGCCGCCCGAAGGCGGCTCCGGTGTTGCTGAGGTGTGCTTCTCAGTTCACGGTCAAATTAACCGTGGTTGAGTGGGTGATTGTGCCGCTGGTACCGGTGATGGTCAGCGTCGAGTTACTGCGTCTGGTCACGCTGATGGTCAGGGTTGATGTTCCCGAACCTGCAACAGACGTCGGATTGAACGTTGCCGTTGCGCCTCGAGGCAGCGGGGAGACGCTCAGGCCTACCGTGCCGGTGAAGCCGTTCAGCGCACCGATCGTCACCGTGTAACTGCCGCTGGTGTTGCGAGTCAGAGTCAGGCTCGCAGGCGAAGCCGAAATGGTGAAGTCCGGCGCCGGAGGCGGCGCAGTTACCACCAGGGTCACCGTAGTCGAGTGTGAGAGCGTACCCGATGTTCCGGTGATCGTCACTGTGTAAGTGCCTGCCGCGGTTGCCGTGGTGGTACTCACGGTAAGCGTGGAGTTGCCGGAGCCACCGGCGACAGAAGCCGGAGCAAAGCTGGCGCTGGCGCCTGCGGGGAGCCCGCTCGCGCTCAGGCTGACAGTGCCGGTAAAGCCGCCGCTCGGAGTAATAGTTGTAGTGTAGGTTGTCGCGTTGCCAGCCTGCACGGTCTGCGATGCGGGAGTGGCGCTGACAGCGAAATCACCCACAACCGGCGCGCTCACTACCAGCGAAACTGAAGCTGTGTGCGTGAGAGTTCCGTCTGTGCCAGTGATGGTCAGCGGATAAGTTCCGGCCGCCACAGCCGTGGTAGTCGTGATCGCGAGAGTCGAGTTGCCCGACGCCGTGACGCTGGCAGGAGTAAACGTACCGGTCGCCCCAGCGGGCAATCCGGATACGCTGAAGTTAACAGTCCCGCTATATCCGCCAGAAGGCGTGACAGTCGCGGTGTAGCTGGTGCCGTTGCCGGCGACAACAGATTGCGATGCCGGAGAGGCCGTCAGCGCAAAATCTGCGGCCACGCCGCAGCCCGCGAACTTGAAGTTCGCGATGCGGGTGCTCCAGTTGAATGTGCCGCTGGTCTTCAGGTATTCGGTGGTGTACCAGAAGGTGCAATCATCCACAGGATCAACGCTGATGGAAGAATAATCTCCCCAGCGGTTCAGGTTGGCAAGCTGTGAGCCGGTGCCGTCTTGAATGGTCAGCTCAGTGCCCAGCGTGCCCAGAGGATCAGCCGGTGCGCGGCCGGTAAAGCGAATGCCAGGGTTGATGGCCGTTGAAGAAACGCTGTAACCGACAGCGATGTTCCCCACGTGGTCCATGGCGGCGCTGCCCATCCAGCGGAAAGTGGCATCAGGAGCAAAAGTGCCCTGCTGGAAGATAGTTGGTGTCGTGTTCGGACTGCGGATTTCATACCAACGAACGCCTACACTGGTTCCCGCGGTCACGGAGTGGTTCACCACCAGAGCCTCATGGTCGCCGAAGTTGCGATAAGCCAACCGGTACATCAGGCGGTCAGCGAGCGAGTCAAGTTTCTGGTTGGTGCCGGACTGCGGAATGCACGTTCCGCCATTGCAAGCGGAAGCAAAGGCCGCAACCGGAATGTTCGTCGGGCCGGTGATGGTGCCGGCGCCAGTGGTGAAATTCAGGCCTGAAACCTTCCACAGGTTCAGCGAGTTGGTGCCGAAGTTGAGGAAGTATTCCGGTGAGCCCGCGGGCGGAGCCGTAGTGCCGTCAACGTCGGCTGGAAGCACGCCGCCGAAAGCATTCGTTAGCTGGAAGCAAACCTGCGTGGCCGGCTGTCCGGCAAGCATCGATGTGCGGTCCAGGGCGCAGAGCTTGGAGCCGGCGAACGTCTGGCCATTATTAAAGATGTTGTAGGTAATGTAATACGCCGCGGGGCCAACGCCGAGCTTGGGATAGTCATTGAACTGGACTGTGCCGTAATTGAAGGCGTAAACGTTGTACGCGCCGGTAGCATCAGAGGTCTGGGAAACAGCAACGCACTGCCAGAAGCCCACTGAGGCGCCGTTGGTGACGGAGAACTGGGTCAGCACCCAGCGATTGGCCAGCTTGTCATATTGCGCAATAGGATCGCCGTCATTATTCACAGCGCAGGGATGCGTTGCGCCCAGGGCCTGGAAAAGCGTATTGCCTGCCGTGGGACCGGCCAGAAGCACGCCCGCCTTGGAGAACACGGCAAAAGACTCATTCACCCACTGAACGTACTGCGTGGCTCCCACTGCGCCGTTCGTATCGGGCGGAGCCGCGTTGGGCGTAAAACCAAATGCGCCCTGGCCTACGCCGTCAAAGCTGGTTACGTTGCCGACCGTTGGCGCTGTAACAGCTGTGGTCTGCAGGGCGGTATCCGGCGCGCCAGTTGCCGGCGCAGGAACCAGAAGGCGAATGGGTTTGTCGCGATGCCCTTCCTGTTCGGGGATGATGGGCTTCATATCGCGCAAAGGAATTGTTTTTGCGTGATCACCCTTGGACCACTCAGTGCGATTGTCAGCAAAAAGAGTTGATGCAGAGACTAACAGGAGACAGAGAGATACAATCCGACCCAACCACAGAGGCGAACTTTTCATTCGCAACCTCTATTCTTCTTGGTTTGGACCAAGAGCAATTTTTTCGGAAGAGTGTGAGTTTTCGAACAGGCCTACTATCTTTGTAGAAACCGAAACCTACTATCTTCGGTGGTAAAGAAAATAGCGTTAAAATTGGAATTTGTAAAGCAGAGTCATACATGATGCTTTAAAACCAATGACTTAGGCGTATCGTCGGCCCCCGTTTAATGCGCGAGTAAGCCGCTGAACCATGATTTATACCCATTCAGAGAAACGTTCTTAATCCCAGACGGCGCGGGCAGCTAATATAATCTCGAACCAATATCCTGTTTTAATTCTGTGTCATAGCTTGGAAGAGGGCGCGCCGGAGAGGCGCAAGGAGAGTCACAACGAATGCACAAGCCGGTAAAGTACGCAGAAAAAGTTTTGACCTATGCCGCAAAAGGCGCGTGGGCAGTGTTTGAGAAAGTCAACAACATCAAGCCCCGCCCGGCATTCACTCCCAAATGGTCAGACAAGCCCATGCTGAAGTCATGGGAGAAGACCAAGCCGCCGCTCGGCTGGCCGCGCTCCACTGATTCGCTCTGTCCCAAGTGCGTGCCGGAAATCCGTCAGCAGATTGTTGACGGCAAATTGCCGCACGAAATTCTTTTGAACGAAAAGGTCGGCGAGATCAAAGCCACGATCATCGAGCGCGATGGCAAGATCCTGATGGTGAAGGACTGCCCCATCCACGGCCATTTTGAAGATACGATGGCCATTGACACAGAATTTTTTAAGCACCTGGAAGAGGTCTTTCCCGGCCGCGACATTCTCGCCCACAACGACGAGAAGCTCCACAACCACGGCACCAGCACGGTAAAGCACGGCCGCGGATCTGTGCTGACGATCGACCTGACCAACCGCTGCAACATGATGTGCGATCCCTGCTTCATGGACGCCAA
>CAZISB010000028.1:0-42696 GCA_964541925.1 uncultured Acidobacteriaceae bacterium
GTAGCTCAACGGTTAGAGCAGCAGACTCATAATCTGTTGGTTGTAGGTTCGAATCCTACCGGGCCCACCAGGAGAACTGCCACAATTGCCAAAATCGGGTAGTTGCCAAAATTCTGTTCATCTCATCAGTGCGCTTCTACTAACGATAGTTATTTTTCCGCATTTGAATGCTCAACAAAATCGCAACACACCTCAACCTTTATTGCAGACTCCCACTTTCGAGGCGCAGGCTGCTTCGCGTTTTGCGCGGTTAGCGCTGGCTTGCGTCCACAAGGAATATCCCAACAAGATTGCGCACTCCATGAACAGTGATGCCGATGCGGCCCCGCCGCGGAAGCTCACTCCGGCGTTCTATGGTTGTTATGACTGGCATTCATCAGTGCATGGGCATTGGCTGCTGGCGCGATTATCACGGACGTTTCCAGATGCGCCATTTGCAGCAGAGGCGCGGGCTGCACTACAGCAGAGCCTGACCGCGGCGAACCTGCATCAGGAGGCGATTTACCTGAAGGCCGATGGGCGCGCCAGCTTTGAGCGTCCATATGGACTGGCGTGGCTGCTGCAACTGGTGCTGGAGTTGCGAGAGTGGGAGAAGGCAGGCGATCTCCGCGGCGGGCAGAAAGATGGGCAAAGCAATGGAGCGAAAGATCCATTGCCGGGTGAGCTGGCTGCGAACCTGCATCCGCTGGAGCAGGCCGCACTGGAACGGCTGCAGACCTGGCTGCCAAAGCTCTCGTATCCGGTGCGTATCGGCGAGCATAACCAGACCGCATTTGCGCTGGGGCTGATGATTGACTATGCGCGCGGCACGGGCAACCGGCAGTTTGAAGAACTGCTGGTCAGTCGAGCGATGGTATTTTATCTGGGGGACAAAAGTTGTCCGCTGGCGTATGAGCCTTCCGGTGAGGATTTTCTCTCGCCGTGCCTGGCTGAGGCCGATGTAATGCGTCGCGTGCTTGCGCCCAATGAGTTTGCTGCTTGGCTCAAGAATTTTCTTCCGCAGATTCCTGGTGATGGCTCTGGTTCGTGGTTGCTGCCGGAAAAATCAACCGATCCTTCTGATCCCAAGCTGGCGCACATTGATGGGCTGAACCTGAGCCGGGCGTGGATGCTGGAGGGTATTGCAGCTGGACTTCCGCAGAACGATGCTCGGATAGCGGCGTTGAAGGCATGTGCGGCAGGGCATAAGAGCGCGGGGCTTGCGGCCGTGACGGGCGAGCATTATGAAGGCGGGCATTGGTTGGGGAGCTTTGCAACGTATTTGACGACGAGGCGCGGGATAGCGAAATAGGAAATCGGGAGAACCGGAGTTAACTTCTTTTCGCGCCTCCGGCGCTCATCTTTGCGTTACAACTCCAGGGCGAGCACACGCCGCCGCAGTCCTTTTTTTGAAGCCGACTCGGCGAGCGGCTTGGTCACCAGGCGCGCAAAATCTGCCCAATACTGTACTAATTCCTGCTTTACTGCCGCGATGATGTGCGCTAGTATCCGGCATCCCACAGTGTTAATCGAGTAGTAAAAATCATGACTATAGTTTGCAGCCTATAGCTTGGGAAGGTATCTCAGTGGCAATTGGGATGAAACCTACGCCAAATTGGGATGGTTGGGATAAACAGGGGAGGGGGTAGGGGAGGGTGGAAGTGTTAACCAGAAAATAAATTTTGATCGGAAACATCGGGTCATCGGACCATCGGGAAAGCGAAAAGCAGATTCCTCAGCCTTCGCCCTCGTAATGATAAAGCAAGTGGAATGACAACAAGTTGAGCAGGCCCGATGACAAGGCTAGCGACTGAACGGAGGCCGCACAGGCGGCTGTGAAACAGGTCTTTGAAAATTGATGGACTAAGCAAGAGGACTTTCCGAGTCCAGGTCCGTGACAGCACAGGCCTTACTTTGATGGCTTCTGGCCGTTGCCCGGAGGGTTCCAGCTGGATTGCGCACTGCGCCGGCTGAGCCAGCCATGGAGATGTGTATATGTACGGTCAGGAAGGATGTGGAAGCGGATGCCGGCGTTGCCGTCATTGCTGATCCAGGCAATCTCGCCCTGGCCGCGGATGATGCCGCCGAAGGGAAGCCGGAAAGAAAATGCAACCTGCTCTCCCGGTGGATGTTCACGCACGCTCCATACGGCCATGCCACCTTCACTGAGATTGGACATGGTGACCTGCTTTTGCTGGCCTCCGACCGTAAGCGCCACGGGCACGCTGACCGGATAACGGAAGAAGCGCCGCTTTTCTGCCGACATGAGCGAGAGCGCGCCGGTGATGGCCCGCGCGACCTCTGCAAGGCGGAGCGGCTTGTGCAGCACGATGTTGGCTCCGGCCTGCAGGACGGGCGCGACGTCCTGGCTGGGCTCGAGCACGGCAAAGACGACGGAAAATTTATTGGAGCTGCCGGTGCGCACGCCATCAAGAAATTTCATGGCGGCGGGAATATTGGCGTCAAGGATGATGCCATCCATTTTTCTACGCGCAACGTAGTCTGCTGCTGCGGCACAAGTTGAAGCACAGTTCAGCCTGCCGCCGGCGTTGCGCACGGCGTCCGCAAGGATGGGAAATACGGCGTGGTCAGTACACACGACCAGAAACTCAAGGCCGGGTCCGTTCTGTGCTGACACACCTTCAGGAGGCACGGTTCTTCCCTTGCTTGCAGAAATTGAATTGAAGTGGAACGAGGAACTTAGTTTACGAATTCTGCTGCTGAATGCAAGCAAAGTTTCCTTTAGAAAGAGAATTGCCTATATCCGGGTAGTTCTAAAAGGGAAAATAGTGTCATTTTGGGACGAAAAACCGTGCTGTGGATGATTTTAGCTGGCTGAGTCTTGCCAGAGTTCGCCCCATTCAGCTTTGCGGGCGCGCTTGTAAGCAGGGCCGCTGGCGCGGGTAATAGTCCGGTTTTCCAGCCGGCCTTCCGGTGTGCAAAGCACAAGTTGAACGTGTCCGCTGTGCTTGCCGGGATGGCGAACGATACGCGCGCCAGATGGTGAAGTGCTTTGGCGGCTGGCGATGACGTAAGAAAATTTCTCGTCTTCATAGCCGAGTGCGCCGCCCTTGAGTTGCCGATGCTGTGAGCTGCGTTCCACGCGTTGAGCAAAGTGGCACCAGTCACCGACAGCGGCCATGGGACAGACGTTCTTATGTGGACACGGCGCCAGAAGCTCCGCTCCATTGGCGATCAGCAGCGAGCGCGCAGTATTGATAGTCGCGAAGCCGCGAGGTGTTCCGGGCTCCATGAGGAGGAGAAATTGTTGTGTGCAGCTCCAGGCTTTGCGAATGACGGCTTCCGCCGCTGCAGGTGAAAGCTCCCCTAAAGCGTACGAGATGACGACCAGATCATGAGGATGGCAGGAAAAGCCGGAGCGCAGATCCTGCTTGAGCCATTGCGCGTTGCGCACGGCCTCAAGCACGCTTGCCTGCGCAAGATTTTTTCCGAAGCGAAGCCAGTGATCGTCGGCTTCAATCAGCGTGGCGCGCTGCAAGCCAGGAAAAGTTTGAGCGGCCGCGAAAAGCGCGGTACCGGGCCCGGCGCCGAGATCGAGAAGGCTGGTGATGTTTGTTTGCGGAGCGCGAAGCTGAATTTCAGAGAAGGCGCGGAGGTTTGCGGCGTAAGTCGCGGGCAGGCGGACCGCAAGATATGCCGCGCGCTGCGCATCATTGCTGATTGCCGGAGAAGAAAATTCTCCGGCCTTGTAACGCTCAGTGAGTTGCGCGACGGCTTGCGCCAGCTGCCGACGATCGATCTTTGCAACTTCGGTCTGTATGGGTTCAGAGAGCTCTTGCGGCAGGCGCATCCGCTTTGCGCGACCTCAATCCTTGTATTTCACGGAGCAGCCGTAAGGGCGAGTGGCTGCGTCGGTTACCGGCTTACCGCTCATCGCCTCCTGCAGAGCCGTGGAGACGTAATTCCTGGAGCTGGCAATGTCGGACTGCTCGGAAGTTGGATGATCGTCAATGGCGCCGTTGTAGATCAGCGTGCCTTTGGGATCGATGATGAACATGTGCGGTGTGGTCTTGGCTGCGTAGAGATGCCCGAGCGTCCCGCCAGGATCCATGAGCACGGCGGTGGGTGAAGCATTCATTTTTTGCAGGTAGTCATTTTCCTGCGACGGAGTCACAAAGCCCTGCGTTCCGGGAGCAGAAGAGATCACGGTGAGCCATACAACGCCTTTGCCGGTCCACTCTTTTTGCAGGCGCTGCATGTTGCCGCTTTCGTAATGCTTTTTGGTGTAAGGGCATCCCTGGTTATGCCACTCCAGGACAACAAATTTGCCCTTGTAATTCGCGAGGCTCTGCTGCTTGCCATTGCTGTCCACAGAGGTGAAGCCCGGTGCCGGTTCGCCTACTTTGGCCGCAAATGCCGATGCAATTAAGGCCAGCAGGACGGCCATCCGCAACAGGGAATGACGAAGGGTTTTCATCGCGTCTCCTCTTTGCTCAAACTGTTCGAGCACTATTTTAGCGGCTACTGCACAGGCGCTTCAATTCGATAGGCAATGCCATCTGGCAGTGACAAAACGCCGCGCAGGGCAGAAATGGGTTGGATGAGCAGATCAGATTTTTTGAGTGTGAGCTTGATGCCGGTGGGCAAGGGCTGCAGCTTCTGCTGCGCGGGATTGTCAATCTGGTCAGGGTCCAGCGGAAAAAATTCTGCTTTGGATATCTGCTTGCCCGCCTGGACGGAAAGAATGAAGTTGTCTTGTGCTGATTTTGCTGTCGCTTTCCAGGTGCGGGGCATCGGTTTGGGCAGGAGCTTTTCTGTTTTGGCAAAGAGCGGCGCTGCGCTGGGATTTTCTTTTGTAGCAGCTGCAACCGGCAGGGTGAGGCGAAGCTGCGATTTTTCAGGAATGCAGACTTCGCGGCAGACCAGCCACTTGGCATCGGCGGCGATTGGTATGGAAGATCCAGTAGTTGCGGAGGCAGGCACATGCAGCGTGACCGGAAGCAGGACCTCGCCATGATAGCCGTAGTCTGCAAGCTGAGCTGCGGGCTGCATGCGCTCAGGACGCGGCCATTGGATTTCCCCGGCACTGAAGCCGGCAGGCAATTGCCACTTTAGTGTTGGTGGCTGGCCGGAGTCGCCAGGATTGATCCAGTAGATGTGCCAGCCGAGCTCAAGGAGGAAATGAATACCTAACTGCAAGTCGGCGCCGGGACGGGCAGCGTCATTCTTTGCAAGCAGTTTTGCGTGCGCATGTGGAGAAGCTGGTTGCTGAGAGTTAACTGTCAGGAATGCTGCGAGACAGAGAAGATAGGTGGCACGTCGCACTAGAGCTTGGATTTTCACAAACTATATTTTACGAATTTGAGGATTGGTTCGCTGGGATTGCAGAAGAAGTGAAGATGTTGCTCTGTACATGCGATGTTTCGATGGCAGAAAAAAGCGCCGAATCTCTCCGGCGCTTTCAGGTTGATGTTGATCTGCTTACGGCAGTACGTACCGAATGCTCAGATAACCCATGCCAAGGTGGGCATTCTTGGGTGCGCCCGCTGCCACGAACCACGGAGATCTGGTCACATAAGAAGCTTGTGTAACCAACAGCACTGCGCCGTATTGCGGGTTTTTCCAGAAGGTCTGGGTCCAGTCGATCGTGCCTTCCTGGATAGAGCGGTTGGCGGCGTTGGTTGAGCCGGTACCGCCAAAGCCGGCTATGCGTCCCGGTACCGGATTGGTTGGGTCGGCGAAGCTGTTACGCTGGAAGTAGAAACCGCCGTAGTAGAAGCCGAACTGGCTCTTACCGGCAGAGGTTTCCACGCCCGCGACAGCGCTGCCGGCATGCACCATGGAGATGTCGGCATTAAACGCCCCCGGTCCCGTTGCCACCGGGAATACTACCGCGTTCGGGCCCGAGCCGATCATATAGCGGCCAATGCCGTCGCCGTACATGCCGTGAGCAATGACACGGAAGCTCTTGGACAGAGCCAAGTTGACGCCGCCCAGAATGCCGCCGCCGACTTTCGCATGGCTGCTGAAGCTGGTTCCGCCCACAGGCAGCACTGTAATCTTGGCTGTGGTCAGCAATCCACCCGCTTCAAAGTGAATTCCGTGTTCCTTGCCGGTGTCCCAGGAGAACTTGGTAATTACGTCAGGGAACAGGTTCGGTGCGCCCGGAGTCAGGCCATTGTCAAGCTGCGTGCCCAATTGCGCATTGAAGGCGAATGGGAAGAGTACCTCGTTAGACACAAACTGTTGCGGGTTCTGGATTTCTGCGCCCCACGCAAAATTGTCATTGGGATGCCATACGGCACGGAATAATCCGGCGCGCGTATAAGGAATGCCGACGTGGACGTTAGCATCCTCGCCAATGGTCAGCATCAGGTCAGCCGGGTTGGGCGAAAGGCCCTTGCGGTTCGGTGTCTCCAGGCCCCAGGACTGGCCGGCCAGGAATTCCCAGGTCCCGCGCTTCAGGTCCAGCCAGTAGAGGCGGACGCGGTTGGTATGCGGGTTGGAAGTTACAAAAACGTTTGCAGCATCGTTGCCGTTGAAGTCGCCTTCCAGATAGCCGGTCACGTTGTTTGCGCCGTACTTGCCGGTAATTTTGAGGTTGTAACGCGAATACTGGCCGGTCGCGCGATATTCCGTGAGGTGCCCGGCCACCTGATTGCTGAACGGAATGCCGCCAAAGGTGGTCGCAGTGGTGTTTCCGGTATTGGTCGAGCGGAAAATGTTTTCAAAGTCCACAAAGCCGCCCGGCGTGAATTCCGTGCCGCCAATGCGGAATGAAAGAGGCGACTCTTTTGGCTTCTCCGTCTCCTGGACAACATTGGTGTTGGTCGAAGGCGCTCCCGTGTGCAATGCCGCATCTGCAACGTGGGGAGTTCCTGACGTCTGGTTTGCCAGCCGCTGTTCCAGCGTCTGGATTTTCTCTTGCTGTTGCGCGATCTGCTTTTGCTGTTCGGTGAGCGCATCACGCAAGGCTTTGAGTTCATCGGCCACTGACCCCGCGGAGCTGTTAGCTGCCTGGCCCATTGCCAGCCCCGAGGCCAGAAGTGCGAAACACATTCGTTGTAACAATCTCATTGAGCGTTTTCTCCTCTGCTACTTCGTTGTCGGCCCATCAAAGTGATGAATTCGGGTCCAGTCCTAGAGACCCAATGTTGCTGTACAGGAACTTGCGTGATATTTCACACCATTCTTGTCCGCTTGTACATACTTATGTGCAACTTAAGACACGTCTTTGTAAACTTTTGGAATTTCCAATTTTTGGAAGAATCTGCCAGGCGATGTGTGGAAGTTCATAGTTGCGCGCGGTACGCAAGTAACGCAGTCCGGATGCGATGAATGCAATCCGGACTGCTGGTCTCATCCCAGATCACATACTAACGTGAAGCTCGCTGGGCCTGCTGGCTGCTGCTTACGTCGCTGAACGAAATTGCATTTGCCACGTTCGGATACGCTTGTCCGTCCAGCTCCACATACGGAAAGATCAGATAATTCACGCGATCGCCGTGCTGTTTCGGGCTCAATTCAATGTCGCGGCCTACGGTGAATTGCACCCGGTTCACATCGTGCGCGCCGAAGAAGTATTCTTTTTTATCCTGGCGCTGCCACGCCTCGGAGATGTCTACCGGAAACCAGCCGCGCTCGCGCGTGTAAAACTCAGCCCAGCAATGGTAGCCGGGAATTTGGCCGGAACTTTGGTTTTCCGGAAGCGCGAGCCCCATCTCAAAGCGCGCCGGAATCTTCTGTGAACGCGCCATGGAGATAAATACGGAATGAAAGTCAGTGCAGTTGCCGCGCTTGGCATCGCAGGCCCACAACGTGTCGCCTTTGCCCCAGCCGCTGCCCGTCTTGTCATACTGCATGGTCGAAAAGACGTAGTCATAAAAAGCGCGGCCCTTCGCCAGGTCGGTCATGCCTGGCTTGACCCGCTCCGCAGCCAGCTCAGCAGGCTTGCCGGTGACAGGCACAAGTTTGTCCGGTTGCAAAAAGCGCGCCAGCTCTTTCTGTGACGCCCGCTTCTGAATGGAAACCGCAGCCAGATGCTCCAGCCGCACCACGTCATACTTCACGCTGAAGTGATATTCCGCCTGGTCCGCTTTGTCGGCATGCGCGTAAAACATCTTGTTGCCGTATTCCGGCTCAGTAGTTTCTTTGAGCGGCAGATCGCCTGTCTTGGAAAGAATCTTGACCTGCTGAAACTGGTCTGATTGCGCCATGGGAAACCACACGTCCAGCGGCTTGCCGGAATCGGTGATGCGGACGGTAAAAGAATAGTCAAGCTTAAAATGGCGCGACTTGGTTTGCGCAAAGGCGCACAACGCAGACAGCAGGAACAGCGAGACAACAGAAATTCTGCGCAGCATTATTCGCAACATGGATTTCTTCCTTTTTCAGCTCAGTTGAAAATTGACGAGATTAGAACGTCCGACCGGAGGTTTGTCGGGCTACCGTCAAGTGAAGCCGTGGAAGAAGCGGGACATGCGAAACGAATTGTACGCTATTACAAGATGGTTTGAAAAACCCAAAATCTTTGAAACACAGAGGAACGGAGGAAGCAGAAGGTACTACTGGTTTTTGGCCCTGCATACGCAAACAATCCACGGACAGACTCCAAATACAAATGCCAAAAAAATAGTAGCAGTACGTCACCAGTTTCAAAAATAATTCCATGATTCTACGCGGAGGAAAAATAGTCCCAACCCTGTGCTGTTCATTAATCCTCCGTTTCCTCTGTTCCTCTGTGTTTCAAAGGTTTTATTCAGCCTTCGCCACAAACTCGGCCGTCTCAAACTTCCCCGCGCGCTTCACCTGCACAAAGATGCGATATTCGCCGGCTTTGGGTAGTCCATATGGGAAAGAAACTTCAGGTCCCACGGAACTGTGGTCCATGTCTGCCATTCCGGTTTTAGCGCTGCCGGCTTTAGCCAGGTTCACCGCCGCCAGTGAGACAGATCCTGCCGGATGCACGTGCGCGAAGATGTTTCCATCTGTGCTGATAAAAACGGCATGTCCTGCCATACCCATATAGGGCTCCAAATCAGAGGCAGGTTTGCCATTTTTATCTTCCACGCGGAAGCGAAACCAGTAAGGCTGGTTGGCTTTGATCGGCTTATCGTCGCGCTCCCATACCATGCGATAACCATCTGCAAGCTGCGCAATCTTTTCTGCAGGCGCCAGATCGAACGTTCCTGCATCGTCGCCGCTCAACGCCTCGCCCGCAACGGAAGGCAAGTTCACCGTTGCCACCTGGGTCTCCGGAAAACCTGTGTGATGGACAATATCCGCATAGAGCTTGTATTGCCCTTCCGCCAGTGTCGGCAGGTTCTGGGCGAAGTTCCCCGGCTGTATCTGATCCGGATGCAGATGCCAGAAGGCCTTCATGTCCGGCATCCGCACTATAAAGAGGTGCATGAGATGGCCATGGTCTGGAATGAGATCATCCAGCCGGATGCGGTCCGGCTGCTCGCTATGGAAGCGTGTTGGCTCCGCCTCATTTGGATTGTCCAGCGTCAGCCGTAGCAGGTTGCCGCCAGGCAGTGATGGCTTCATCTGTGGGACTTTATAGTTGAGCCGCGCATTGGCGCTGGCCTCACTGCCCCACCATCCTTTGCCAACGATTAATCCCACTATCACCAGTACCGCGGCGACCGTCAATCCAATGCGCCCGCGTCTGGTCTGCGGAGCTGCGGGCGTTGTGCCCGCCGGTAGCGTAGCTTCACGCGCCGACGCCACAATGATGCCAATGATGCCCGCAGACAATGCCAACCCTAGAAATGCCAGCAGAGTTCCCAGACCTTTTTGCATCGGCTGCGAGCTGGTGGAAACGGCGGGCAGAGGCACCTCAAGCTGCGCGGTGCCTTTCTGTCCCGTGGCTTCGATCTGCACTTTCCAGGAGCCGCGAACCATAATCCATAAGCTGCCGGTGAAGAGCTGCGGATCGTCAGCCGCGCGCTTTGCTGCGTCTGGCACCGGCGCCATCTTCGCGCCCGGCCCGATCATCCGCAGCGGCAGGATTTTGATTTCATTTACGTCATTGGAAATGGTGCGCACCTGGATTTGCGCCACTCCCGGCACCACCGTCGGCGGACGCAGTGTAACCAGCAGATGATAAGGGCCGGCAAAGCCGTCAAAATAAACGTCAGGGCTGTTCACGTGCGCCGGGCTCGCCAGCGGCAACAGCAAAACAAAAATGAATAGAAGAAGTCTCTTCATGGTTCTCTTCTGAATGGTTCTCTTCTGAAATCCCGAACCCGCGATCTTTGCGGGTGAGGGACCACTATCCCCTTGAGACTGTTACCTGAAAATTTGCTTTCCAGCGCCATTCCCCTTCGTAGCCGATAGGGTTCCCTCGCTATGCTCGGGGTTTCAGAAACAACCGATCACGGCAATGACGGCGATCTTCTACCGCCTGACCTTCCTCAACCATCCGCCCCAATAAATTCCCACCCACATGCTCATCACGGCCGCTAGAAATGCCAGCCCCATATTCCGCAGAAATTCTCCATTCGACTGTTCCCAGCGGACAAAGACGTGGCGCACCGTAGGCGAGGTCGGCAGAGCAAAATACGGAAAATCCAGGGGCGCGAAAAAACGGCTGCGGCCTGCAGGCGACATGAGGAATGTCGTAAATGGCCACTGCACCGCGATCAGAATCGCCGTGAACGCCACGCCCGCAAAGATCGCCTGCTGCCATTTGGGCGCATCTTTGAATACCGGCCAGATCAGGTCAAGGAAAAATGCCGGCACAATCAGCAAAATCGGAAACGGCAACGGCACCATATGGGTGATCGGTTGATAGACCGGACCAAGCTTTGGCTGCGCTGCAAATAGTGGCAATATCACGAGCAGGAGCCACACAAATGCCGAATAAATGCCGGTGACAATCGTTCTTGCCCAGCGATGTCCCGAGGCGCGTGATAACGCTTCCAGCAACATCAGTGTCGCAATGCTGATCACCAGATAAGAAATGCCGCTGTGCAGGAGCACGCGGTTCGTGTATTCCAGCTTGAGCGTCATGGCTTGGACGATGATGAAGCCACCAATGAACAACAGCATGCGCTGCAACGCTGTGCGCTGATCGCCCTCAGCCCGGTTCAACGCCGATGCACAGAGGATCGCGCCGCCCCACATGATCCCGGCTATTCCTATAGCCAGCAGGATGTGTGGTGGGCTGATGATCTTTACATCCAGGCCATAAGCTTCATGCCACCAGTTGTCGAATGGCGCCGAGGTCAGCATTGCGCCGCCGCCCCAGGCAGCGATAAACGCTCCCAGCGGCCCGCGAAATCCCAGCACGTTTACCGAACCGCGGCGTGCCTCTTCGTCGCCGCCGAATGTGGTCCGCATGATTACCCATGCTGAGCCCGCAGACGCCAGCACAGCTCCAAATTGAATCAGCAGATGGGCCGGTGTCCAAAAGCTGTCGCGGCCAATTGCCTCATGCCAGGAAATGTCCCAGTAGAGACCTGTCGCAATGCACACCGAGGAGATCGCATTGGCCCAGACCAGCCAGGGAATGCTTTCTGCTTGTGGTCCTTTGCGGACCATGGACACGGCAGATGTGTCACTCATTATGCCCCCGCAGAAAATGAAAAAGGTGCCATACAGAATACACTGAATGGCCATTCATTCATAAGAGAGAGTGTCGGCTGGCCTATTTGGCTGTGGCCCGTGCTAATTCTTCGTCAATTACCTGCCGGAGTGCCTCCGCTGGATACAGACCCTGCAGCCAGCGTTGCCCGATCACAATGGTAGGGACCGCGTTGATACCGATGCGCTCATTCGCGGCCTGCAGCAGCTTCTTCACCCGATCGCGATACGTTCCTTGCTCCAGCGCATGCCGGAACTCCTCTTGGTTGAGTCCAACCTCGTCCGCGATGTCAGCCAATACATCGAGATTTCCAATGTCACGGCTCTGCTGGAAGAAGGCACGAAAGACTGCGTCATTGAATTCGTTACCCTTGCCATGCTCTTTGGCGAACTCGAGCCCCTGGAACGCCAGGTTGGTGTAAGGCTGCGGTGAAACCGCGGGCAACTTGATCTCAATACCGAGCTGCTTCGCCATTGGATACACTGAGCGCTGCCAGGCAGTCTGCAGGTATTCGCCTTCCGGCTTCAATGTTGGTGTGGGCGCAGGACGAAGCTCAAAAGGCATCCATTCAATGTGGACGTCTTTGCCCTGCATCGCCTCTTTCAGCGGAGCCTCCGCCAGAAAGCAATAGGGTCAAACGTAGTCAGAGAAAACCAAAATGGGTAAGGACATAAGTGGCACCGGCCTTTTTGGTATTAATTACCTTCGATATTGGATGTCTGTGGCGTACCCAACGTAACATTTCCCGAACCAGAGTTCTGCGGCACAATTGGTGTGATCGGTGAAGCGGGGGGACCACTGATGAAGAAGATTTCGTTGTTCCTGTGCTTGCTGGCAGCTGCGGTGGCCGTCAGCCAAACTAAAAAAGTATCGCCCACCAGCAGTGTTCCTTCGCCTGCTATCTGCGATGAACCCTATGCTGTCACCGATGCTGCAGACGGCTGGCCGGAAGGCCCGGTCAAGATACTGTTTCACCGCGAGAAGAGCAAGCTACCGTGGTCGCCTAATCCGGCAATCCGCGTTGCAGGACTGGAAGCCGCGGCGCCTGCAAAGGCGCGCACGCTGGTTTGCGTTGAAGAGTCGCGGCTGGAGATGGGCAAGTACGAATCCGGCGAACCCGGTTATGCGCCAGCTTGGGACGTAACCCTGGTGCGCCTGCCTGACCGCAAAGTCTATTTCGGACGCAGCGGCTTCTTCGGCGAGATGCCACCTTATATCAAGTACAATCGCGGCGCCGGAGTCGGTAAGCCTCCCACAGAGGCGTTTGTGCGCTGGACGCGTCTCATCTTTGGACAGAAGGTTGCGCGCCTGAAACTGCGGCTGAAATCAAAGGAATACCACGAAGTTTCTGCAATGGCTTTTTCCGGCGATGGCAGCCGGCTGGCTGTCGCGCAGGAGCCGCGCAGCACTCTGGATGGTACGCCGCCTACGCCGGTCACTGTGTTCGATCTAACCACCGGCAGCCCCGTGGCCTCAATGCACATAGATTTTTTGGTGCATGAACTGGCCATTTCGAAAACAGGTAGCACTCTGGCTCTGAACCGCTATGGCGGCGTTCAGATCTGGGATGTTGCCACCGCGAAACTCTCCCGGAAACTGGAGACGAACAATGTTGAGTCACTGCTGTTCGGTCCGGACGATCGCCTTGGCGTGGCCGGCAAGGAAAACGCGGCGCTGTGGGATGTGAGCGCCAATCGCATTGTGCGCTCAGGCAAGGGCTCTGTGGTGCAACTCTCACCGGAAGGCACGTGGCTGGTGCTGTCAAAAGCGCCAAAAAACTGCACCGTGAGCGAACTGGAATCAGGGCACGATTTGGGAAGCTTTGCCTGCTCTGCTGATCGCGATAGGTATGCCATTTCGCGCGATGGAAAGAGCGCGATCGCAAGCTCGATATTGGGCGCAACGATCTTTACGATCGGTGGAACGCAGGCGCAGTATCCGTCACTGCCCAACCTGGGCGTGGGTACTCTCTCCGCGGCTGCGGCCACACGTGACGGCTTCGTTATCGCCAATAACGATGGCATCGCCGGTCTGGTTTCTGCCGGCGCGCCGGAAGCGCGGGCCTTTGCCACGGACCTCACCGCTATCAGGGCAATCGCAGTTTCATTCGATGGCAAGCTGATCGCGTTCGGGGATAGCAGCGGCCACATAGAGATCTGGGAGCTGCTATGACCGCGAGGCATTTCAAAAGCTAAACCAGTTCAGGTCAATCTGGACAGGTGTGGCACAGACACTCCTGTCTGTGCCTGCATCCTTCAGATTTCACTGAGCACAGGCAAGAGTGCCTGTGCCACAAATACAAGGGGGCTGTCGAGGGCCCACTCTGAAGCCGCTCTAAACAGCTGCGGCTGCAACAATCTTCGATGACGTTGCCACCGGCCTGATCGGCGACGACAAGCCCTTCATCAACTTTGCAAATTCATCCAGGTTCAGTGACTGCGCTCCGTCAGACAATGCGCGCTCCGGGCACGGATGCACTTCGATGATCAATCCGTCGGCCCCTATCGCAAGCGCCGCCCGGCTTGCCGGAGCAATCAGCTCGCGCTTGCCGGTTCCGTGCGAAGGATCAGCGAGCACCGGCAGGTGTGAAAGCTCGCGCACCAGCGCCACTGCCGCCAGATCGAGAGTATTGCGCGTCATCTCACTTTCAAAGGTCTTGATGCCTCGCTCGCACAGGACTACGTTTTTGTTGCCGCCGGCCAGCAGATATTCGGCGGCCAGCAGCCACTCTTTTACAGTTGCGGAAGGTCCGCGCTTGAGCAGGATGGGCTTGCTGCATTTGGCCAACTGGCGCAGCAGATCGTAATTCTGCATGTTGCGCGCCCCTACTTGCAGCATGTCAGCGTGATCGCTGATGAGCTGGATGTCATTGGTGCTCATCACCTCGGTCACCACGGGCAGGCCGGTTTCTTCGCGGACTTCGCGCAGCAGGCGCAGTGCCTCAATGCCAAGACCCTGAAAGTCATAGGGCGAAGTTCGCGGCTTGTAGGCGCCGCCACGCAGCAGTGTTGCGCCTGCAGCTTTCACGGCGCGCGCAGTCGAGAAAAGCTGCTCTCGCGATTCCACCGAGCACGGCCCGGCGATCACCACAGCCTCTTCGCCGCCAATCATCACGCCGCCCACATCAACCTGCGTGCGTCCACTCTTGGTTTGCTTGCTTACCAGTTTGAATGGATGCGCGATGGGCACAACTGAATCCACGCCCGGAGCAGCCTGCAACGCCTCCAGCGCCATCCGCGATCCGCCGGAGCCGACCGCGGCCACAATCGCCCGCTCCGCGCCACGGGTAACGTGCGGCTGGAACCCGCATTCAATAACCCGATCAATAACGTGCTGAAGTTGTTCTTCCGTTGCTCCTGCTGCCATATTGATGACCATATGAAGTACTCCTTTTTGAGCAAATAGCTTGTTTCTGAAATCCCGAGCGGAGCGAGGGATCCCTATCGTTACCAATTCCCTATGGGCGACGACTCGTCGTCATAGGGATCCCTCCGCCTGCGGTGTTCGGGATTTCAGAAAAAAGCTATCGGTTTATTGCCTTCTTCTCCTCCATCCTCTTCGTTCCCAAACACCGCGTCTCATGAATGATGCTGTGAAAGATGGCGCGTACGCTCTCATCTTCAAACGGCCCGGCATTGTGCGCTGTGATCCTCTCCAGTACCTCGGTTTCGCGCTGGGCGTCATATGCAGGAATGCCCCGGGCTATCTTGATTGCGGCAATTTCGCAGGCAATCGCGGCGCGCCGGTTTAGCAGGCGCAGCAGTTCGCTGTCCAGCGCGTCGATCTCCTGGCGCCAGTCGCCCAGCGTCTTGCTGCTCCCATTGCCGTTTTGTAAGCCCATAAAAAGCTCCTAAAAGCAAAAACCGCGACCCGGTTGGGGATCGCGGCTTGCGGTGATTTATGATGTCTAACTTTGTTTTATTGCGCTGTCAGCACACCATCCGCGTAGCCGCTACCCGTAAACCGGTAGCGGTAGGTAAACGCGAAAGTAAATCGGCTGGCGTGCATGCTCCACGGATAGTAGTCTAGTTTTTCTGCTGTTGTCAATAAAGTTAATCATTATTAATACGCCGTAAATACGGCCCGGAAAGCTATGACCAAACCTACTGATTCTAAAGAAGCCGCTGCAGCTGTTCAGCCAGGCACTGACTGGCCAACCTATGTAGAAGATTTCCGCCGCGCCGGTCACGAAGCCGTGGACTGGATCGCGCAGTATCTGAATTCCGTCTCAGAGAAGCCTGTGCTGGCCCAGACAAAGCCCGGAGAATTGTTTGACGCACTGCCGCAGTCGGCTCCGGCGCAGGGCGAGCCGTTCCAAGCGATTCTGCGCGACTTCGACCAGCTTGTCATGCCGGCGGTCACGCAGTGGAACCATCCGCGCTTCTTTGCCTACTTTGCCTGCACAGGCTCCACTCCGGCCATCCTCGGCGAGATGCTTGCCGCCGCGCTCAACACCAACGGCCTGCATTGGAAGACCTCGCCAGCGGTAGCGGAGCTGGAGCAGCGCGCGCTAGGCTGGCTCCGGCAATGGGTCGGCCTTTCCGACGAATGGTTTGGCATTGTCTATGACACGGCCTCCACCAGCAGCATGCACGCCATTGTTTGCGCGCGCGAGTTAGTAGATCCACAAGCCAGAACAGCCGGTAGCCGCAATGACCTGGTGCTTTATACGTCTGATCAATCCCATTCTTCGATTGAAAAAGGTGCTATCGCGGTCGGCGTTGGCCAGCAGAACGTGCGCAAAGTCCCATCTGACTCTGAATTTCGCATGCGTACCGACGCGCTGGCGAAGATGCTGGAAGAAGACAAGCGTGCAGGCAAGCGGCCTTTCTGTGTGGTCGCGACCGTTGGCACAACATCTTCAACAAGCATTGATCCGGTGCCACAAATCGCTGATATCGCAGAGAAGCATGGCATGTGGCTGCACGTGGACTGTGCTTATGCCGGCGCGGCAGCAGTGCTACCGGAGCAGCGCCATATCCTGAACGGCGCGGAGCGCGCGCACTCACTGGTGTTGAATGCCCATAAATGGCTGCTTACGCCCATTGATCTCAGCGCCTTCTATACGCGACGGCCTGACATTCTCCGCCGTGCCTTCTCGCTCACGCCCGAATATCTAAAAACCCAGGAAGACCCGCGCGCGCACAATCTGATGGACTATGGCGTGCCGCTCGGCCATCGCTTCCGCGCCCTGAAGCTGTGGTTTGTCATGCGCTACTTCGGCCGCGAGCGCGTTGAGGCCATGCTGCGTTCGCACATCCAGTGGGCAAAGGACTTCGCAGCACTGGTGGACAAGCATCCGAAATTCGAACGCATCGCGCCAGTTCCGTTCTCGGTCGTCTGCTTTCGCTATAAGGGCTCTGATGATGAGAACCGCGCCATCATGGAGAGAGTGAACGCCTCAGGCCGGGTGTTCATCGCCAGCACAGTCCTGAATGGCAAGTTGACGCTAAGGCTTGCTATCGGCAATTTGGAAACTACGTGGAAAGATGTTCAGGAAGCATGGGAGCTATTGCAGGAGGCAGCTAAGAAGACTTAAACAGAAATTTTCCGTGTGAATCCGCGGTAGAAGATTTAGCTACCTCTGCGCCAGGTACATCGCAAAGCACAGAGCCAGAAATACCGCTTCAAGCGCTACAAGCACAACGAGAAAACTGTTGTGTACCCGCAACAGCATTCTGTTTTCCAGACTCCATTCATTGAATGGCGGCCTGGCTTGCAAAGCCTGGTTCAGATCTCGCGAGACCATCACAAAGTAGCGCAGCAGCAGGAAGTAAAAGCCGATCCAGAAGACCACCCAAAACAGTGGCCCCACGCTTCCCAGCACTTCGCTCAGGCCATAAGGGTCGTGACTCAAAGCCACATGCAGAAAGACCAGTAGCACCAGATTCAACCAGAGGCCCTCTGCAGTCGCAAAGTAAAGATAAAAATCACTCAGCCGTCTCGCCTGCCGGGCGCGAGGAAAATCCTTTTGCACACCTCGGCCAACTAGCAGTGCACTGAAAACGAGCGCCAATGAAAAAATCAGCGGGCTGCCTGAGTTTGCCAACGCCAGCGCGCTCTGCCGGGCGTGAAGCCTTTGCTCCTGCGCCGCCATTTTTTCTTTGTATTGAGCTTCTGACTGTTGTGATTCCCCAAGTGAGCTGTTTAAGGCCTGCAGTGCTTGTTCGCGCGTCAGCGGTGTGGGTGAAAGATGCAGCTTGAATACTGAGCTGCCGGAACGCGAGATTCTTCTGATCTCTGCTTCGGTTGCGGAGATGATATCTTCCTGCCGCTTGACCTCAGCCTGTGTGCTCGCCTGGATTGCGGTGATTTGCTCTTCCAGCTTTCCGGCGTGCCGCGTGAGCTGCCAGTTCACAAGCGAGAGCACCAGCGAGATCAGTACCAGCCCCTGCAGCGCGAACATCCAGGGTGAAAGCCAGCCCGGCAGACTCGCCGGCGAGGCATGAGGCACTAACTCGGCGTTGCTATCAATAACATTCTTCTGCCGGACCAGTGGAAGAAAACCGGGTTGCTGGCTCCACTGCAGCTTGAGCTGGTCCTGTGGAGTAAGCTCCGCTTCCTGGATCTGCGGCTCGTCCTGGTACACCGATTCCATCGTAACGTGTGTGTACCATGCTATTGAAGCGGCAAACAAGCTGCCGGGAGTACATCAAGCCGATTGCACTCGCGGTTCTGAAGAGCTGAAGTTAGAGCGTCAGATCAATTAGTGCTGCACTAGCGTTATTGCTGTAGCTGAAGTCGCAATAGTGAATGGAGAACCGGTAATCGGCTTCAGGGTGCCATTCGCAAGAATCGCCATCGCAGCGATGTCGTGCGTTGTCTGATCAGTCACGTACAGCACAGTTGTGTTTGAATCAACCGCTAAGCCCGATGGTCCTTGCCCGCCTGTAGCGAACGGAGATCCGGTCACCTGTCCCAGTGCTCCGCTGTTCGAGTCAATCACATACGCGGAAACATTGTTGGAGCCGGTATTGGCCGCAAACAAAAGCGCTCCCTGCGGATCGGCAGCCACTGCGCTTGGCTGTGTTCCGGCTGCAAAAGGCGAGCCGCTAATTGCATTGAGCGAGCCATTGCCCTGGATTGCGAAGCCGAACACCTTGTTATCCGCCGGATCGGCTGCATACAGGAAACGTCCGGAATGCTCCACCGCTAATGAGGTCGGCGTTGCACCTGCGCCCAGAGCAACCGGCGCCCCGACCGCAGTCAGCCCGCCATTTGATCCGATGCTGAAAGCTGCGACCGTTCCCTGTGTTGCATTCGCGACGTAGAGAAAACTTCCGTTCGGAGAGATAACCATGGCGCTGGGATTGGAAACCGCCGGGCTCGTTACCGCAAATGGCGATCCCTGCAGATTGCCCAGCGAACCCACGCTGGGGTCAACATTGTAGGCGCTGATTGTGCCGGCGCTCTGGTTTGCTATGTACAAAAAAGGCGCTTTTGGAGACATGGCGATCGCAATCGGTCCAGCGCCGGTGCTGAAGATATTCGGCGGGTTTACCGGCGAAACTACGCTGTTTGTAACCGGCGTGGAAAGCTCTCCGTTGCTCTTGTTGATGTCGAGCAGGGTGACATTATTACCGGCGAAGTTGACTACGTAGAGAAAGAGTCCAGAGGTATGAGCCGCCATGGCCACCGGATTCGATCCGGCAGGGAAATTCGGTGCGCCCAGCGGGACCAGCGAGCCATTTGATTGCTCGCGGAATGTAAATACCTCATTCGTACCTTGTCCAACCACGTACGCAAACTGCTTGTGCCCGCTGGCACAGCCCGCCAGAAAAATAACTCCGCTCGCTGCGATGATGATTGCGTATAAGGCGGAAACGCCCCTTGCCCTCATTGATTCTCCTCAGCCTGCAATTAAAGAAAGACTCTGGAAAGGATACATGAACCGGTGCGCTGCCTGCATCCTGCCCTCTCCCGCATTCCCGGCCTGTCTGCAGCCTGCGTTTTTTTAAGAACGCCAGTCCGCCTCAGGCTTGCGCAGATTCGCTGCGCTGCTTCTTCCTGGCGCCGCGCCAATATAAGAGCAGGCCCGAGCCGACAAACACCACCGTGCTCCCGAACAGCTTTGCCCAGAAAACCAGCTTGTTTTCTCCGCCAGGAGGGATAGCCGCCAGCACCATGGAACCAAGCGTAATCAAAAATGCCAGTGATCCGCTGATCCAGATTCCTACCTTGCCTCCCGGCACCAGCACAGCCTGGCCTCCAGCTTCACGATCAGGGCGATATGCCAGCCTGATCGCCGCGGCGTACATGTAAAGAAATGGAATGAAGTAGAGGATCACTGACATATCCACGAGAAATTGATATGCGCCGATCACGGTGGCATTGACTTGTGAGAGCACCAGTATCCCCACCGTGATCCCGGCCTGGATCAGGATGGAAACATAGGGCGTTTTCCACCGCGGATGAATTTTGCCAAAAAATGCCGGCAGGTAGTGATCAATGCCCGCAACAAACGGCACACGCGCCACTCCGGCCACAGTTGCGCCCACTCCGCCGGCATTGCCTACCGTTACCAGCAGCGCCGCCAGCACACCGAACCACGCGATTCCAAGTCTTGCCGAGCCGCTGCTGATGGCCTGGAATACGCCGTTGCGAACATCAGTCTTGTCCGGCGTCTGCAAAACCAGCAGCGCCACGGTGGCGACAATATAGATCAGTGCAATCAGCACCGTTGAGGCGTAGATCGCGCGCGGGAAAGTCTTGCGCGGCTCGCGTACCTCTTCACTCATCGCGCAAACCAGTTCCATGCCGGTGAACGCAAATGCAATGTTGGACCAGAAGTTCAGCTTGTCGATATCTGGCGGCCATGGCAGCAGGGACGATTTGAAAGAAAAATGTGTCACGCTGCTCCAATGTGCGCCGATGTACCATGCAATGCCCACCAGCATCAGCAAAGGAACGTAAGTTGAAACGCCGCCGGCATTCTGCAGCCATTTGCCAATGTCGAGGCCGACAAGGTTAAGAATTACAGCAACGCCCAGCAAGCCTACTGATGCCCACAAGAGATAAGACGGGCTGCTGGCCAGGTGGCCCCACTTTGGCCCGCCGATGTAAACCGACATGGCGACACTGGCCGTCAGCAATCCAGGAAAATAGAAAAACGTATAAATCCAGTATGACCACCCCGCCACAAAGCCGTGGAAGTCGCCAAAGGCTTCTTTGCTCCAGACGTAGAGGCCTCCTTCAGCGGGATAACGCGTAGAAAGCTCGATGATGATGAGCGCAGTCGGAAGAAAGAAGAGCACGGCTGCGAGGACCCAGAGGCTGATGGATGAAGTTCCGTTATGCGCAGCGGCGGCGATCCAGCGCGGCCCCAGCACGGCAGCGATGTTAAACAGCAGCACGTCCCAGAAACCCATGGCGCGCCGCAACTGGGATTTAGGTGTGGGGGTCTCCTCAGCCATGCCTTCCTTTCGTTATGCTTGCAAGTTCAACCATTTTATCCTGCAGCATTTTTATCCTGCAGCATTGCTGCGTCATCGGTAACTCACACGGTATAAAACAAGATTTTTGCAGCAGGATCAAGTTGTTGAAGTAAATCAAAATCCTCAATGTTGCGGGTTAGTACTGTCAGGCCATATTTTCGCGCGGTTGAAAATATGAGTGCATCATTGAGAAGACGCCGCCGTTCCGGTTTTGCGTATCGCTGTAAGCGGGCTAACATGCCGGTCAGGACGCCTGCGCGTTGCCAAATCTCGCGATCGGGAGCAATGGTGCGGTGCGGCGGGCGGCGGTTTAGAGCGGCTGCAATCTGTTCTATAACTATCCGGGTGTTTGAGTGCCTGGGATCAAGCAGGCCGCAAGTCGCCGCCAGTTCGGCTTCAGTAACTGTTGAATGCCATGCGTCGGCAGCTCGCAACGCCAGTTCTGCATCACCGGGAAAATGTCCCTGCAGGATATCTACATAAACAGTTGTATCGTAAAGCAGCCTTGAAGCTGCTCTCTGATTTGCATCAATAAAGTTCAATTCTGATTTTGAGCGCGGCGCCAAAGATTTTAGACGCTTCTCTGGCTTAATTTGACGCAATACCTCTTTGAAATCAGAAGCCATGAGCGCGGATTAAAACTCGAGATCCATATCTGCTGGGATGGTTCCGCACTGAGACAGCAGCCATTCTGGATATTCGTCGGCTACTGCAAGGTTCGCCAAAGCTACCTGTATCAGGCTGGTGTCAGACTTGATGCCGGTCCTGGCTTTTGCACGAGCCACAAGCGCCTGCGGCATGCGTCCGCGGACAATCTTCGTCCGGCTCCCTTGTAACAGCCCACTCTGTTCTGCAAGGGTGAGAATTTCACGTAATTTATTGGGGTGCTCTTGAGTGGTAGATACAGGCTTCTTCTTGGGGGACTGTTTCATAAATCGAGAGTGTAGCACAAATCGAGATAAATTGAGCTACACTCTGAATAAGGGCTAGCGCCGGAATTTCCTGAACCAAATCCCAAGCCCGCCACTCACAATGCCTAGCAGCCCGAGCATCGGCAGAAGCGTTGATGTTGCCGGGAGACGGCTGCGCCCCTGGGTGTCATTCGACTGCTGGTTCGGATTAATCTGCGGAGTAGTTGAACCGGCAGTGGTTTGCGTGTTTTCTGACTGCCCCGCATTCGCCGAAGATGAGTTCGCACTTGGCTGCCCCCCTGCGCTGGTCTGCGGCTGCTGACTTGCCGAGGTAGAACTTTGTGCAACCTGCGCGTTTGCTTGTGCTCCGGTAGCTGCTCCGGCCGTCTGCGCTGCGGCGCTTTGTGAGGCCGCGCTCTGGGATCCGCCCTGCGTTGGAACTCCGGGACCAAGCGGCGGCATATTTTTGGCTACAACTACGCCGGTATTGCGATCCACCATCTTGTGGACATCGTCATTGGTTAGCATGCGTGCATTCGCGGTCCCCTTGGATGCCTTGAATTGCGCTGCTACCTCGCCCAGACTCACACCACTCACAGTTACCGGCGCCGCGGAAAAGGAGGACGGTCCCAGATCATTGATCATCCTTCCGCTGCTCGCAGCAACTCCAGCGGTGGTGGGTGTGGTTCCAACCGGGGGGGGCACGGTGACTACATTGACCGGCGGCACTGCCGTGTAAACCATGGTGGGACTGGGCAAAGTGCTTGCCAGGCCGGTATTGATGGGCACATTGCTTGAGATTCCGGCTCTTCCTGCGTCAGTAATTCCAGCTGTTGGCTGCGGCGAGTCAAATGTTGCGGTTGGCGTGGCCAGCAAAGGAACGCCAGAAACGTTTCCGCCGATCACTCCTGTATTTATGCCCGAGGTGGTCGTGCTTAAGTTGCTGGAATTGGCCTGCGTTGTTCCGGTGGTGCCGGCAGGTCCGGCAACGGTTTCAGAAACAGTCGGCGTTCCCGCTGTGTTCGCAGAAGGCGTCTGTGTTTGTCCCGCTGCGGCCTGGCCTGAGACTCCGCCCATCGCTCCCTGCGTCGTTGGCGTGCCCTGCGTCGGCGCTCCCGACGAGGGCGCTGTGCCGCCTGGCGCCCCTGTGCGCTGGCCAAAAACACCGGTTGAAACCGCTAAAATCGCCACCAAAAATGCTTTGCGAGACATAGACCACTCCTGACACTTCTACCTATTCTTGGATTACTGAAGAGTAAATAGGGGATGCCAGCGAGCTGCTGCTGTTTAGCTGCCCACAAACCGCGCATAGAGGCTACGCGCCACCGCCGTGTCATTCGTGCCTTTGATGATTGCCCGGCCGTCCGGGAACAGCGTCATTTCGTAAGGATCGCGCCAGAACTTCAGCACAAAGCTGTTGTGCTTGACCGTGCCGTGCACGCCGAGCCGCGCTGACATCTCTGCAAAGTCCACCGGACGCGAGCGCTCATGGATCTGCACTGAGTTTCTGCCGCATAACGTGATCTGAGGACGCCGCTCGCCGGCCAAGTGAACGAACTCACGCTTGCCGCAAGTTTGGCAATCCGGGCGCGGCTTGCCGGCTGCGATCTCCGCCTGCTCATTCTGCCAAAGATCAAATGAGAGCAGCATACGGCGCAGCTTGTCCTTTGCGCCGATCAGAAACTTAATTGCTTCTGTCGCCTGAATCGATCCAATCAGATTCACCGCGCTGTTGAGAATGCCCGCAGTATCACAAGTTTCCACTGTACCTTGCGGAGGAGCAGGGAACATGCAGGCCAGGCACGCCGTTTCACCGGGAATGATGTTCATTGTCACCGCATAGGCAGCAACGGCTGCAGCATAGATCCACGGCCGGTTGTGCTTCACAGCAAAATCGTTGATGAGATAACGCGTCTCGAAATTGTCAGTTGCATCCAGAATCAGATCGGCTTCGCCCAGTAGGGTCTCAGCATTTTCCGGCGTGAGATCGGCGACTTCTGACGTCACCTGCACGTCAGAGTTGAATGTGGCAATTTTTCGCGCAGCGGCTACAGCCTTGGGCAATGATTCGGCGGCATCTGCTTCATCAAAGAGCATTTGCCGTTGAAGATTGCTGGGTTCTACATAATCGCGATCGATGATTCGCAAATGCCCCACGCCTGCACGGGCCAGCAGGCCGGAAACACACGCGCCCGTGGCTCCGCAGCCCACGATCGTCACGCGGCCTTGGGCCAGCTTGCTTTGACCTTCCGCGCCAATGCCGGGAAAAAGCACCTGCCGGGAATAGCGGTCTTCAAATCTCGTCACATATTTATTATAGGTTGCGGGGCCTTTAAGCAGGGGTTTAGGCGTTTCAGCGCAGCCAGCTTAAAATACGGCAAAGACTTACGCGTGCAACTAAGGTCCAAGCTGCTGCCATCGAAGTTCACAAAGCGACTATTAAAAATGAGGCGAATCCTGCCACGCTTCCGAGCCGTGTGCCTGTCGTTGGTGCTGTGTCCCGGAGTGTGCGTGGCCCAGGACGCTGGCACAAGCGCGCAATCTTCTCCGGCAGCACCAGTCTCAACTCCGCAGCCTACAGCCACTTCGCCTGCAGCCGCCACTAATGTTTCTGCTGGGCTTAACAGCCTGCAAGGGCTGAAAGTTGCTTTGATCCAGCTCAACAGCCCTGCCGTTGATAACCCGAATACACTTTTGCCGCTCTTGCCGCAAAAGGCCGATGAGCCTCTGGATAAATACAAAGTTCGGCAATCTGTGCAAGTGCTCTACAACACTGGCCGCTTTGCTGAGATTCAGGTGGAAGCCCAGCGCAATCCGAAGGGCGAAGTGATCCTCACCTTTGACGCCCGCGAGAATTTTTTCTTTGGCTCGCTATTAATTGATGGAGCGCCTGCTCATCCGGGCGAAAGCCAGCTCATCAACTCCAGCAAACTGAATCTGGGAGAGCAGTTTACTGAGGAAAAAATCAAAGCCGGCATTGAGAACATGCAGCGCACGTTCCAGGAAAACGGCTATTACCAATCTTCCATCAAGCCTTATTACGAGTGGGATTCCCGCAACCAGCAGGTAAAGGTTTTGTTCGTGGTGGATCCCGGCAAGCCCGCACGTGTGGGAGTGGTGAACGTGACAGGATCTCCAGGCTACAGCGCGGAAGAGATTCGCAACATTGCCAAGCTTCGCTCCGGCGACAAGGTGAGCGCTTCCAAACTCACCAATGCGCTCCGGCGCTTGCGCAAACGCTATCAATCACAGGAGCGGCTGGAAGCACAGGTAACGATGACCCAGCGGGTTTACCATCCGGAGAGCAATCTGGTGGATTACACCTTTGATATCAATCGCGGTCCGGCGGTTGACGTTAAAGTTGAAGGAGCAAAACTGCGGCGGGGCAAGGTGAAAAAGCTTGTGCCCATTTACGAAGAAGGCGCGGTGGATGAAGACCTGCTGAATGAAGGCACGCGAAATATCCGCGACTATTTTCAGGCCCAGGGCTATTTTGATGTGAATGTCACCTATGAGCAGACGCAGGACCCAAAGACCGACCGGCGCAATGTGGTTTTTCACATTGAGAGACGGCAGCGGCACAAGTTTGTAGATTTAACCATTCAGGGCAATCACTACTTCCTTCGCGAAGACCTGCGCGAGCGCATGCTGATGCAGCCAGCAGGCGGCTTGCTGGTCCACGGGCTCTTCAGCCAGGCCATTCTCACGCGCGATATTCAATCCATTGAGAGCCTCTATCACAGCAACGGTTTTCTGGAAGCCAAGGTCACGCCGGAGATAGACGATAACTACGGTAAGCAGGGCCACATCCGCGTAGTCCTCAAAGTCAATGAAGGCCCGCAAATCACAGTCGGCAAGCTCACCATTCTGGGAAATGAAGCTCTGCCGGAAGGCCAGATTCGCGGCATGATCACCGCCTCAGAAGGCCAGCCCTACTCAGACTCCATGGTCCTGAGCGACCAGACCGAGGTAATGGACGGCTACTTCAACTTCGGCTTTCCTCAAGTCAAGTTTGAATACACCACAGAACCCGAGCCCGGTGATCCTCACAAAATTGATATCACGTACAAAATCACTGAAGGCCCGCAGGTTTTTGTGGATAAGGTGCTCATCTCCGGACTGAATTACACCCGGCCTTTCGTCGTGGGGCGCGAGGTAAAAATCGGCAGTGGAGACCGGCTGAGCCAGAGCCAGATGCTCGACTCACAACGGCGTCTTTATGACATGGGGATCTTCAACCAGGTGAACGTCGCGGTGCAGAATCCGGAGGGCGACTCGACCCAGAAAAACCTGAACTTCCAGCTTTCTGAAGCGCGCCGCTATACCTTTAATTATGGGATTGGCTTAGAAGTGCAGACAGGGCAGCCGAGCGGAGTTTCCAACCCACAAGGCCAGACCGGAGTCAGCGGCCGCGTCTCTTTTGACGTAACGCGAATCAACTTCCGCGGACGCGATCACACTATTACGCTGAAGACCCGGTACGGCAACCTCGAGAAGCTTGCGCTTGTGGGCTATCAGGCGCCACGCTTGTGGGACTCGCAAAAGCTTACGCTCGATTTCACTACTTTCTACCAGGAAACCAATGATGTGCGCACCTTCACGGCCAAGCGGCTGGAAGGATCGGCTTCCATCAAGCAGGATCTAAGCCGTTCCACCACGCTCCTTTATCGCCTGATTTACCGCCGCGTCAGCACAGATAATCTTGTCATCGATCAAAATCTGGTTCCGCTCTTCTCTCAGCCGGTGCGAGTCGGCCTGCCTGATTTCAGTTACATCCGCGATACTCGCGATAACCCCATTGAATCGCTCAAGGGCACGTTCTCAACTTTTGATCTGGGAGTGGCCGCAGGGATCTTCGGATCGCAGGCAAGCTTCAGCCGGCTGGTGGTGCAGAACTCAAGCTATTACCAGTTTCACAAAAAGCGCTGGGTGTTTGCGCGATCAACCCGCATCGGCGTAGAAAATCCGTTTGGCAATACTGACACCGCTCCGCTGCCGGAGCGCTTCTTTGCCGGAGGCAGCACTTCGCACCGCGGCTTCGGCATCAACCAGGCAGGTCCGCGCGCGGCAACAGGCTTTCCCTTAGGTGGTGAGGCGCTCTTCCTGAATAACCTGGAACTGCGGACTCCACCGCTGCCATTTCCTTTCATTGGCAATAATCTGAGTGCTGTACTGTTTCATGATATGGGGAATGTTTATACCACTGCCGGCGATATGGCCAACAGCCTCTTCAAATACTCGCAGCCTAACCGCGATGCCTGCCTGAACCCCACTGCTACCACCTGCAGTTTTAACTACACGTCGCATGCGGTGGGTGGAGGCATTCGCTATCGCACGCCCATCGGTCCGGTGAGTTTTGATCTTGGATACAATCTCAATCCACCCGCGTTCCCCATTTCTCAGCCGCCGCAAGGCACACCGCAGAGTTCACAGGTGCTCAAGCATCTGAACTTCTTCTTTAACATAGGGCAGACCTTCTGATGAGACTGCACCTCCAATTCGCCGCGGTATTGCTGCTGGCAACGCTTGCGCCAGCGCAAGTCGTTGATCGCATGGTTGCCGTGGTAAATAAGCACGTAATTTTGGAGAGTGAACTGGATCAGGCGGCACGGGTCGAGTTCTTGCTGGCAGGCAAGCCAATCTCAGCACTTACGCAGGCGGACAGAGCTGCCGTGCTCGACAGATTGATTGAACGCTCCCTGCTCGACCAGCAAATTGTTAATTCCGCTATGCTTGACCCCACGCCACAAGAGATTGCGCTGAAAGTCAAAGAGGTTCGCACTGGAATTCCCGGCGCGACTGACGATCAATGGAAGGCTTTGCTCAATTCTTATGGGTTAACGCAGCAGGATCTGGAAGAACAGCTTACATCGCAAGTACGAATACTCAGATTTATTGATCTGCGTTTTCGCGGTCTGGTGCGAGTGAATAAAAGCGATGTAGAAACGTATTACCAGGAGAAGTTCCTGCCTGAGGTCCGCAAGCGCAACGCTGCGGAACCGGCTCTGACCGAGGTCTCAGACAAAATTGAGCAGATCCTGGTGGAACAGCGCATTGATGAGCTTCTGAACAACTGGTTAAAGGCCCTGCGGTCCCAGGCGCATATTGAGAAGATGCTGGCTGCTCCTCCTGCTTCAGTTGCTGGGGCCACTCCATGAAGCTGACGACTGATCCCGCAATCGCAGAGCCCCCGGTTCAGCAAAAAAAGAAGCGCTGGCTCAGGCGGCTAGCTGCCATTGTGGCAGTTCTTCTGGTCGTGCTCGGCGCGCTGGCCCTTTATCTCAACAGCGATTCTTTCCGCCAGCGAGTGCATGACCGGGTTGTGGCAGATCTTGAGCGGATGACCGGCGGCAAGGTCGAAATCGAATCCTTTACATGGAAGCTCTCAACCCTGCAGTTTGAAATTCGCAATGTGAGCATCCACGGGCGCGAGGTGGCGAATGACGTACCCTATGCTCATGCTGACCAGGTATCTGTCGGGGTAAAAATTGTTTCATTCTTCTCCCGCAAGATTTCGCTCGAGAAAGTTGATATTGAGCGCGCAATTTTTCACCTCATCATTTATCCCGATGGCAGCACCAACCAACCTTCTCCAGAAGCTAAGAGTGGGCCAGAGCAGACTGGCCGGTCACTGTTTGACCTCGCTATCAAAGAAATTTCCGTGAATGACGGCACGTTCATGCTCAATCAGGAAAGAATCCCGTTCAATCTCTCGGGAAAAGAGATCGCAGCCGGAATGCGCTATCTTGCCGCTGAAAAGGCATATGCGGGCCACCTTGATCTCACGCCTGTCACTTTGGCGTATGGCAACGCATCGCCATATCAGGCGGAGCTGCACCTGAATTTTCTGCTGCGAAACAAAGAAACAGAGATCAAGTCATTCAAAGTTGCCACGCAACGTTCACACCTTGAAGGCAGCGGCACACTGCGCAATTGCAACAATCCGGAATTAAAGCTGGACTACCAGGCCGCGATTGATCTTGTGGAAGCAGCGCGGGCAGGGAACACTCCGCAGCTTCGCGGCGGACATGCCGACCTGAAAGGCTCACTCAATTATCAGAACAAGCGGTATGCCTCCACCGGCGAGGTAAACGCGCACGGAGTGGAGTGGCGCGATTCCACCATGCATCTTGCCGGAGTGGATGCGGCTTCTCCATATTCCATTACGCCGGAAAATTTAAATTTGCCGCGGCTGAGCGCTCGTCTGTTAGGTGGCAATATGCAAGGCAGCGTGCAGATCGCTAACTGGAATTCAGTGCCAGGACAAAAAGCTGCGCTGCAGCGCGGGACAGCCAAGCTCCACGTCTCAAATATTGAGATCAGAAATGTTGCAGCCGCAGTCTCAAGCCGCAAGCTTCCGCTGGAGAAAATCGAGCTGGCTGGAAAAGTTTCAGGCGACGTCAATTCTTCATGGAGCGGCTCAGCACAGCGCGCCGTCTCAGAGTTCAAGCTGGAAGTGAATCCGCCGGCGAACCCAACCGCTAAAGAAGTGCCGGTTACAGCACAACTGCAAGGCACATATCATGGCGATCTTCATACACTCGACCTTGCCGGGTTAAGCATGGCGACGCGCGCTATCCGCGTAAATGCCACCGGCAAGATGGGCTCAGATAGAGGCCAGGCGCAGGTTTCGATCAATGCTGATGATCTGCGCGAGCTTCAGCCGGCGCTGGATGCACTCGATCCGGGAACGCGAATTCCGCTTTTCCTGGAAGGACGCGCGTCATTCAATGGCACGGTTTTCGGCAGGCTGGATGCGCCTTCAGCACGCGGCCATCTTGAGTTGGGAAAGTTTGATACGGAGCTCCGTCTCAGCGTGGTTCCCGGTGCAAAAAATTCTGCACAGCTGAAGCCGCGCAGGCTTCACTGGGACTCTCTGACCGCCGACTTAAACTACAGTCCTTCTTCTATAACTCTGCAGCACGGCACGTTGCGCCGCGGCACAGCGCAAGTAGGCTTTTCCGCCACTGCGGCTCTGCGAGAGGGCAGCTTCAACCAGAGCACCAGCCAACTCAACCTCACGCTGCATATCCAGAATGAAAATGTCGCGGACATGCAAGCGCTGGCTGAGACAAATTATCCGCTCACGGGCGTGATCAATGCCGATCTGCAAGCCTCAGGCACGCTTGACAACCTGCGCGGCGGCGGCAAGCTGCAGATCGGCAAGCTGACGATAAATGGAGAACCATTCAAAAGCTTTACCAGCGATCTTCGCCTGAACGGAAGCGAAGCCGCCCTGGAAAATCTGGTTCTGGCCCACAACGGAGCGCGACTCACGGGGCTGTTTGCCTACAACTTCAATAACAAGAATTTCCGTTTTGATCTCACCGGCTCCAACATTGATTTTGCTAACTTCCGTGACATCATGCCTGCGCGCCTCACAGTAGCCGGGCAGGCTGGGTTTCATATGACTGGCTCGGGAACCGAGGAAGCTCCGGTCATCAACGGACAAGTGGATCTGCGGAATATCGTGCTCAATGGTGAGATGGTGGGCAGCATGACGATTCTGGCGGAGACCCGTGGCGAGAATGTGCAATTACGCGGACGCTCGAATTTCGCAGATGCCGATCTCAATCTCGATGGAGACGTTCATCTTCGCGGAGACTGGCCGGGGCAGATCACCATCAAATTTTCGCGGCTCGACTTCGATCCCCTGATTCGCGCTTACTTCCAGGGACAGATCACCGGGCATTCTTCCATCGCCGGCTCAATCGATGTTCACGGGCCCATGCGGCGGCCTCGCAACCTGGTTATTACCGGCGACGTCAGCCAGCTCTCGGCAGATGTACAAAACGTGAAGCTCCAGAATGATGGCCCCATTCACATGGCCATTGACAATGCCGCCCTTAAAATTGCCGAATTTCACCTGATCGGCAGTGACACTGATGTTTCTATCCAGGGCAGCGTTCAGTTGATTGGAGAAAACGCGCTGGACTTGCACTCGAAAGGCAAGTTCAACTTAAAGCTGCTGCAGGGCTTCAACCCAAATCTGGTGGCAAACGGCCCCGCGACGGTGACAATCAATATCGGCGGCAACTCGGCGCGGCCTCAACTGAGCGGCAGATTGGAATTGACAGATGCCTCTGTTTCTTTCCAGGACCTACCCAATGGCCTGAGCCACATCAACGGCTCACTGGTGTTTGCCCAGGACCGCATGCAGGTGGAAAAGCTCACGGCCCAGACCGGCGGCGGCACGCTGAATGTCGGCGGCTTTTTGGCGTACCGCAAGGGGCTTTACTGGGACCTGACGGCTACCGGACACGATGTGCGGCTGCGGTATCCTCCGGGTGTGAGCTCTTCCGCTGACGCAACATTGCGTTATACCGGCACGGCCAAAAGCTCTCTGCTCAGCGGTGACGTGGTGGTGAACCGCTTTGGCATGAATCCGCGCTTTGATTTTGCAAATTACCTCGCCCAAAGCCGCAAAGCGCCCATGATCACCACGCTGAATCCCTTTCTGGAGAACATGCGCCTTGATCTCCACATCACATCCGCGCCGGAGCTGCGCGTGGAGACCACGCTGGCCAAACTGTCAGGCGATCTCGATTTGCACGTGCGCGGAACCGCGGCGCGACCTGCCATTGTGGGACGCGTGAATATCGCTGAAGGCGATATCTTTTTCAACGGCACCAAGTACCGGCTGGAGCGCGGCGATATTACCTTTAGCAACCCGCTCACGATCGAGCCGGTAGTGAATATTGATATGTCCGCGCGCGTGCAGGACTACGATGTGACGATCGGGCTCCATGGTTCTGTCGCAAGCGGCAAGGGACTGAGCATGACTTACCGTTCTGATCCGCCGCTCTCGAATGCGGACATTATCGCGTTGCTGGCATTTGGGCGCACGCGTGATCAGACGCTCTACAGCGCAAGCCAGCCGGGGCAGAGCACAAACGATGCAGCTACGGCTTCCAATGCGATTCTTGGCGAGGCGCTGAATACCACCTTCAGTGACCGCGTACAGCGGCTCTTTGGCGCAAGCAGGGTGAAGATCGATCCGCAGTTCATCGGGGCGGAAAACAACCCGAGTGCGCGCGTGACGATTGAACAGACCATCAATAACAATATTACGTTCACCTACGTCACGAGCCTTACACAGTCAGCTGAGACGGTGATTCAGGTGGAATACAACATTGACCGGAACGTTTCCATCGTAGCTGTCAGAGACCAAAACGGCGTGCTGGGATTCGATGTCCGCATCCGGCGGCGCAAGAAGTGAGCTGATGAGCGGCAACGGAGCAGAGCCATTTGCGGCAGAGCGCTGGGCCATGGTGGAGCAGCAGCTGCGCAGGCGCGGCATTCACGATGAACGCGTGCTCGCGGCAATGTACAAGGTCCCACGCCATGAATTCATTGCGCGCCAGAGCTGGGGCGAGGCTTACGCAGACCATCCCATCATCATTGGCGAACAACAGACTACCTCGCAGCCTTACATCATCGCCGCCATGGTTCAAGCAGCACAGATCAGGCCGGAAAGCCGCGTGCTGGAGATCGGCGCCGGTTCCGGATACCAGACAGCCGTGCTTGCCGAACTGGCCCGCGAGGTTCTTGCCGTGGAGCGCTTTCCTTCTCTTGCGGAAACGGCACGGCAAATACTGGAGCGGCTGGGCTACCACAATGTGAAGGTGATTGCGGCTGATGGCTCGCTGGGATATCCAGAAGCGGCGCCATACGATGCCATCATCGTCTCTGCTGCCGCGCCGCGTGTTCCACCGGCATTGGTAGAGCAGCTTGCCCCGGGCGGGCGGCTTGTGATTCCAATCGGCGATGCGCAGCAGCAGGTGCTGCAGTTGGTCTCTCGCGATGAGGATGGAAACGTCAATGTGGAGATCATGGAGGGTTGCCGCTTTGTGCCGCTGATCGGAAAGCAAGGGTTTGCGGCGTAGAAGGTTTTAAATCCCGAGCGTAGCGAGGTGATCCCTATACTCGCTCAAATTATTAGGTTTCTATATCTGCTTTTGGGCTGGATTCCTAGTCGTTCGTTGATTTATGGAAACCATAAGATTTCTCGAAGATGATAGGGATCCCTCGCTAGGCTCGGGATTTCAGAATACAATACTCAGTGCCTCTCTTCACCAACCTTAAAACCACGCTGGAGATGATCAAGTGGGAGCACTCGATCTTTGCGCTTCCGTTTGCGCTATGTGGCGCGATGCTCGCTGCTGGCGGCATGCCTGCCGCTGCCAAACTTGGCTGGATCGTCTTGTGCATGGTTTCCGCGCGCTCGGCTGCGATGGCGTTCAATCGCATTGCTGACGCCCGGATTGACGCTGCGAATCCGCGTACCGCGGCACGCGCCATTCCCGCAGGCACATTGTCACTAAGATTTGCAGCAATCTTTGTTGCCATAGCTTGCGTGCTTTTTGTGCTGGGCGCGGCTGAGCTCAACCGCACAACGTTGTTCTTATCTCCCATTGCGCTGGCTGTTGTGCTGCTTTATTCCTATACCAAACGCTTCACACGCTGGTCGCACCTGGTGTTGGGGTTTGCATTGGGCATCGCTCCGGCGGCGGCGTGGATTGGAGTTCGGGGCTCGCTTGATCCTCGCATTTTGCTTCTCACTGCAGCTGTTACCTGCTGGGTTGGCGGCTTTGATGTCCTTTATGCATGCCAGGATATTGAATTTGACCGGGCAAACTGTCTCAATTCCGTTCCGCAGGCATTAGGAATTCCACGCGCTCTTGGCATTGCCCGCGTGCTTCACTTGCTCATGCTTGGTCTGCTTGTGGCGCTGATAATTGTGTTTGGATTGGGAAAGCTCGCTGTTGCCGGGGTGGTGGCAGTAGGGCTCTTGCTGGCTTATGAACATTCGCTTGTGTCGGCGCACGATCTCAGTAAGCTCAATGCTGCTTTCTTCACCATGAACGGAGTGATCGCTGTGGTCTTTTTCGTTTTTGTCGCAGCGGATATGCTGATCCATCGTCCGTGAAATTGGTTTTTGCCTATTCCTGTCCGCGTTCATCCGCGAAATCCGCGGTAAGTTTTCGTTCACGAATAGAAATCAGCAATCGTTTCCACCACATGACGCTGCTCGTCTTCTTCCAGTTCAGCGAAGATCGGCAGTGCCAGCACATCTTGCGCGGCCCGTTCGGCCTCTGGCAGGTCGCCGGGGGCGTACCCCAGATAACTGAAGCACTTCTGCAAGTGCAGCGGAATGGGATAGTAAATTTCTGAGCTGACGCCGTGCTCGCTCAAAAACGCGCGCAGCTTGTCGCGTTCACGCACGCGGATCACGTATTGATGGTAGATATGATGTGCGCTGGGAAGTGTTTTCAGTAAGGCCACAGGGGCGGGTGAGTCTGCGCCGGTTTTGGTGAGGCCTGCAGCAGTGAGCAGGCGGCCATAAGTCCGGGCGCGCTCGC
The DNA here is from genome assembly GCA_964541925.1 of uncultured Acidobacteriaceae bacterium. Taxonomy (GTDB): domain Bacteria; phylum Acidobacteriota; class Terriglobia; order Terriglobales; family Acidobacteriaceae; genus Angelobacter. Next base: position 34,238 of record CAZISB010000028.1, read on the forward strand.
GGCGAGCATCATTCCACTTCTGCAGATGAGGCATCTTCACGCGCAGCACCGCTGCCTGGATTGCGTCGAGCCGGCTGTTCCAGCCGATTTCATCGTGATAATAGCGCTGCTTGCCGCCATGATTACGCAGTGAGCGCATGTGCTCTGCTGTGCTCGCATTATTCGTTGTTACTGCCCCGGCATCGCCAAACGCACTCAGGTTTTTTGTGGGATAGAAGCTGAACGCCGCCGTATTCCCCAGTGATCCCGCGCGCTTTCCGTTCCAGGTTGCGCCAACGGCCTGTGCCGCATCCTCAATCACCTGCAGCTTAAATTCTCGCGCCAGGGAATCAAAGCTGTCCATGTCAGCGCACTGGCCATAAAGGTGGACCGGCATGATGGCTTTCACGGCGGGAGAAGAAGCTTTCAGCCGCCGCTCACAGCTTGCAGGATCCAAATTCAATGTCTCTGGATCAATATCGGCAAAGACCGGCTTGGCGCCTGCGCGCAGAATGGAGCTAGCAGTGGCGAAAAAGCTGAAAGGCGTGGTGATTACACTATCGCCCGGCCCAACGCCTGAGGCTGCAAGCGCCAGCCAGAGACCATCTGTGCCTGAAGCGCAGCCCACCGCTTCGCGGGTTCCGCAAAGCGCGGCAAATTCGCGCTCGAAGACTGTTACTTCCTCGCCCAGGATGTAGCGCTGTGAATCGCAGATACGGCTGACCGCCGCCAGAATTTCGCCTCGAATGGAGGTGTACTGGCGCGCGAGGTCAAGCATGGGCACTTCGGTTGCGGTCTTGTGGCCTGCACTCTTCATCGTGAAACAAAATTTTAGCATTGCTATATCAAAGCAGCAGGGTGCACGCTCTTTTTTGCCGTGAAGCTTGTAAAAAGCTACAATGGCAGGGCAAGTACTGGTTCCCGATGTATGTCAGCTTTAGATGTATGTAAGCTTTAAAGGAGAGAGATCGGCAGATGGAGAACAAGCCGGCGCAAAACATACAGGACTCCTTTCTGAATACCGCGCGCAAGGACAAGAGTCAGATCACCATATATCTCCTCAGCGGGGTGAAACTGACCGGCCGTATAAGGTCCTTTGACAAATATTCAGTGGTCCTCGAAACCAACAATCAGGAACAGCTCATCTTCAAGCACGCTATTTCCACGGTGGTGATGGCCAAGGGCAGCCACCACGGTGAGAGCCGCTCGCATGCGATGCAGGCGGAGGAAAGCAGTTCGGCCAAAGCGGAGGGCTAATTTATTCCTGGGCAGCGTTCCCGCCGCGGTCATGGTTCGGCCGGGATCAGCACCGGCCGTGACGGTCCGGAGCGGGCCTTTCTGGTTGCTCTGGAGTTCCGCCATCGCTCGCGCAGCGACCGCGACATTGATCTCCCACCCAATGCCGTGCTTGCGCGCACGGCTGCCGCAGATAGTAAAGAAGGCCGTAGTGTCTCCCGCCTGGGAGTAGAAGAATCGCTGGCAGAATTTCGCGAGCTTGTTACCTCAGCCGGAGCGGAAATTGCCGGCGAATTCATCCAGCACCGTGACCGTCCCGATCCCGCCACGCTTATCGGAAAAGGCAAGCTGCAGGAAATTGCCGGCGCCGTAGCTTCGGTCAATGCTGATCTGGTTCTCATCGATCACGAGCTTTCTCCTTCCCAGCAGCGCAACATTGAGCATGAAGTCAACGCGCGGGTGATTGACCGCACCCAGCTCATCCTGGATATTTTTGCCCGTCACGCGCGCAGCCGTGAAGGTCAGCTTCAGGTGGAGTTGGCGCAGCTGGAATACATGCTGCCACGCCTGGCCGGACGAGGCATTGAGATGTCGCAGCTGGGCGGCGGCATCGGCACGCGCGGTCCAGGTGAAACGCAGCTTGAGACTGATCGCCGCAAGATTTACCGGCGCATCCGCCACGTTAAGCAGCAGCTGGAAGATGTAAAGCGAATCCGCGGGCAACAGCGCCAGCGGCGCGAATCTGTTCCGCTGCCGACGGTGGCGTTAGTCGGGTACACCAACGCAGGCAAATCAACTTTGTTCAATGTGCTGACCGGCGCAGGCGTGCTGGAGTCAGGCAAGATGTTCGCCACGCTCGACCCCACGATTCGTGGCATTGCGCTGCCCAGCAAGCGCAAGGTGCTCTTGTCGGATACCGTCGGATTTATCCGCAACCTGCCCACCACGCTGGTCTCCGCTTTTCGTGCGACGCTGGAAGAAGTCCAGCGCGCCGCTCTGCTGCTGCACGTCGCTGACGTGACCAGCGCTTCGGCTCACGACCAGCAGACCCAGGTGGAAAGCGTGCTGAAAGACCTTGAAGTCATGGACCGTCCGCAGATTCGCGTGATGAACAAAGTTGATCTCCTGCCGGAAGCGCAGCAGCGCGCACTGACCAACTCCGCCCACACGGTTTATATTTCTGCCGCGAAGCAGGTGGGTCTGGAGCCACTGCTTTCCGTAATCGATTCCCAATTACAAATCGACGCCCTGCAGCACCTCCGTGTCCGCATCCCGCAGAGCGAAGGCAAGCTGCTGGCCCAGATTGAAGCCCGCGCCCACGTGCTGAAACGCGTTTACCGCGACAGCGCAGTGCAGTTGGAACTTGACGCGCCAGAGTCGCTGGCCAGGGTGCTGAGAGACTACGAGGTGAGGACCAAAACTCGCTAATTGAGCCGATTCGTGTAGGGAGATTACTGGCGCTCTTCGCGTGCTTTTTTTGGTGGAAGCCCCGGCCTTTACGGCCGGGGTAAAGCAACGTTTTCTTTTCAGGTTTTGCGCTTTAGCGCTGGTGGTCGCGGGTCAAGATTTTCGCGGCGCTTTGCGGAGGAGAAAGGAAAATCCTCCGGGTACGGCGTCAGGCCGGCGCGCACGGGATTATCCAAAATGTAATCGCGATGTTTCTCGTAATCTTCCGCATCGCGGATGCGATGGTTCGTAGGTTTGGGTTGCCAGACTCCGCTCAGCCCCAGTTCGCGCCGCGCCGCGGTTGCATACCCGCCTTTGATGTATTGCACGGCCTTCTCCAGCGGAATCCGTTCCTCGGGTGTAATGATGAGATGAAAATGATCGGGCATGATCACGAATTCGTGGAGCTCGAATCTTCCTTCGCTGCGATAGAAATAGAGCGTGTCAATGAGCAGTTCGGCGGCGTCTGCATTCTTGAAAAATGCGTGCCGGCTGTTCGTCACGGACGTGACGAAAAAAGTTCTTATCTCCTGAGGAGCATGGGCCATGTTTGATTGTGAATGAAAACCCCGCCACCAGCGCTAAAGCGCTGGATTTTATCAGACGCCCTCACCCCGGCCATAAAGGCCGGGGCTTCCACCCAAAAACGCACGAATGGAACGAATGCCCCTCATGCGAAAATGAAATCAATGTCCTCCACAAGACAAAGCCAAAAGCTAATGGCTAAGATCTAAAAGCTGATTTTATGCCCGATTACCCAACACGAACAAAACGACCTCTCCGAGAACCGGTGCGCGAAGAAGCGGGGCCTGCAGTCAAAAACTACATCACGCCCGCCGGATTGCAGCGGCTGAAAGACGAGCATCGGTTCCTGCTGAATCGCGAGCGGCCGGCGGTGGTGGAGGTTGTAGCGTGGGCTGCCAGTAACGGAGACCGCAGTGAAAACGCCGACTATCAGTATGGCAAGCGGCGGTTACGCCAGATCGATTCACGGATTCGCTTTCTCTCGAAGCGCATTGCTGCGGCCGTGGTCGTCGATCCCGCTGCTCCGCGCCCGGCATCAGCCGCTACGCGCGTCTTCTTCGGTGCAACCGTGACTTACAAGGACGCCGCCGGCCTCGAACACGTCGTCTCTATCGTCGGCATTGACGAGGTGGACCTCGATCGCGGCTACATCAGCTGGCGCTCGCCTCTCGCGAATGCTCTGATGAAGGCCAGCGCCGGCGACCGCGTGGCCCTGCGCGCACCAGCGAAGACGGAGCATCTTGAGATCATCCGCGTCGAGTACGCGCCAATTCCGATGGACCCTTTCCGCGAACCGCCAGGAACTCAGTCAACGCCCAAGGCCGAACGCTCCTAGACTAGGCCGCCGACTCTATTTCGATTTTTTATCAGTGTTATCTGTGTTTATCAGTGGTGAGAATAGCTTTTTTGGGCAATGCTAATGAGCTTCATGCGGAAATGAAATCAATGTCCCTTACGAGACAAAGCCGGTAGCTCGCAGCTAGAGGCTAGCAGCTAATTTTTGTGGCGCTTTGCGCCACAAAAATTAAAATGGGCCTGAGACCAAGAAGCGGTGACGGTTTCCTTGGCCACAAGCCCATTCGACCCTGAATCGGATCGGAGGTGATGTATATATTTTAGGCCAGTCACAGAGGATGTCAAGTGAACCACGCAGCTTTTTTACCTTACTTACTCAATTTTGATAACTGTTAAATCGCCCGGCTGGCAGCTCCCAAAAATCGGTCATCAATGGCTAGTGGAAATTATTGAAAATGAAGCGCTTTTTCGCATCAACAATAATTAACGGGTGAGCAGCAGCCGAATCCCGATAATCACCAGCAATGCTCCAAATGTCCTTTGCAATACCACTTCCGGCAGCCGCTGCGCCCAGAGTCCGCCAAAATAGCCGCCAATGAAGAAGCCTATGGCGATCAATGCAGCGGCTTTTAGGTCAGCATTGCCGGCCTTGTAATACTCCCAGAAAGCCAGGGCTCCAATTGGCGCCAGCAGTGCCCCCAGCGAGGTGCCCTGGGCTTTGTGCTGGCTCATATGGAACAGGTAAACAAGCGCAGGGATGATGAGGATTCCGCCTCCGATGCCAACAACTCCGGACAACGCCCCAACAACCAGGCCGAGCAGTAAGTAGAGAAAGATCATGCGCGAGATGATACTGCAAGGCGGTGTCCCAGACCCTTGTTCGAAGCGGAATCGGATCAGGCGCGAAGGAGCAGTGCGTATGGGCTTCACAGTGTGGAAATTCAGCTCACGGCAGTGCTCGCCTGCGTTGACACTTCTCGCAAGCGGATGTTAGCTTAAAGAGTTAGGTCAACGCCCCGATCTGCTACTGTTCACTACAACTTAGAATTAATTTTTTGCATGGACACGATACTCAGGCAAATAGGCGAATTACTGGTTTCTTCCATCCCCACCATCATCAGCCTGCTGGTGGTGTGGGCAGGGTACCGTTTCATCGTACACGGCAAGCTGAAGCAGGTTCTGGAGCAGCGGCACGCGCTGACTGAGGGCGCGATCGAGCGCGCGCAGCAGGAGATCGCCGCGGCTGAGCAGCGCACGGCTGAGTATGAACAGCGTGTTCGTGAAGCGCGGTCCCAGATTTACCAGCAGCAGCAGGCATTCCTGCAGCGGGTGCTGGAGCAGCGGAGTACGGCCCTTACAGAGGCACGCAGGCAGGCGGGTGAGATGGTGAAGAGCGCGCGCGCAGCGCTGGAAAAAGATGTGCTTGCAGCCAAGGCGTCCCTGGAGCAGCAGGCCCTTATGCTTGCCGATAAGGTGATTGAGCGCGTGTTGGCCTCGCCGGCGGGAGGGCGGTAAATGTTTTCTCGCTTATCAAAGTTCTTTTTCGCCGGTCTCTTTGCAGTGCTGCTTGGCGCAGCTCTTTCTCTTCCGTTGCAAGCTGCCGCGCAGGAACCTGCCAGGCCTGCTGCCAGTGCCACTCCGCATGAGAACGGTGAAGACCCGGCCCGGGCCACAGCGGAGATCAAACAAGATAATCATCAGGAGAATAAGGGCGAAGAGGATTGGTTCCGCAAGTCGCCTTCCGTGCTGTGGTTCGCCAGAAAGACCGGCATGAGCGACAACCAGGCGTATTGGGTCGCCGTGGGCCTCAATTTTGCGATCGTGTTCCTGCTGATCGCGCTGGTCATGCGTAAGTCACTGCCAGGCTTCTTCCGCAGCCGCACCTCTGCCATCCAGAAAGGCATTGAAGAAGCGCGCAAGATGAGTGAAGAGGCGCGCCGCAGGCTGACTGAAGTGGAAGGGCGGCTCTCGCGCCTTGATAGCGAGATCTCGGCGATGCGCAGTGAGGCAGAAGAAAACGGCCGTACCGAAGAACGGCGGATTCAGGAATCAGGCGAAGAAGAACGTAAACGCATTGTTGCCTCGGCGCAGCAGGAAATTGATATGGCTGCAAGCGCCGCGCGCCGTGACCTCAAGAGCTATGCTGCGGAATTGGCTGTGGACCTGGCGGGAAAAAAGATTCGTGTGGATCAGGACAAAGACCAGGCGCTTGTGCGTGAGTTCACCACGCGTCTGGGAAAGGACGGCAACTACTAAATGGCAGCAGTCCTGAACCGTTACGCGCGGGCCTTTGCTGAGGTGGTTGTGCAGCGCAAGCTGGACGCTGATGCAACCGTTGCAGAGCTTTCTCAGGTGGCCGCTCTGGTCGAAGGCAATCGCGAGCTGCGCAACGTCTTGCAGAATCCGGCTGTCCCACATCAACAGAAGCTGCATCTGCTGGACGCGATAGTGAAGCGCATGGGTAGCTCTAAGTTCCTGCGAAACTTTCTGGCTGTGGTGATTGAGCATCGGCGCATCGGCGGCATCGGCGAGATCGCGGAGCAGTTCCGCCAGGAGTTGGACAGGCTTCGGGGCATTGCTGAAGCCCGCGTCAGCTCGGCCCGAGCGCTCACCGCGGCGGAAAAGAAATTGCTGGAAGCGCAGTTGGGCGAGATCACCGGAAAAATTGTGCGGGCCACCTATTCAGAAGATTCCACGCTGCTGGGCGGGGTGACCGTCCGCATGGGCAGCACGATCTATGACGGGTCGGTACAGGGCAGGCTGGAGCGGATACGGCAGGAGATTGCGCAAGGCTAGGCCAAGTGGTTTGGATTTGGTAAATGAGTAATTTGGTAAATGGGTAATTGAAAAACTGCGGATCAAACAATATTAAAATTATTAAATTACCAACTTACCCAATTACCAAATCAGCGAAAAAGCTGAGGTCTTAAACAAGGTATTTATGGCTCAAATTAAGGCAGACGAAATTACAACATTAATCCGCGAGCAGATTGAAAACTACGAGTCCCGCGTTTCTGTGGACGAAGTTGGGACGATCATCTCCCTCGGCGACGGAATCGCCCGCGTTCATGGCCTGGACAAAGTCATGGCCGGCGAACTGCTCGAGTTCGGGCACGGCGTGTCTGGACTGGCGATGAACCTGGAAGAAGATCAGGTTGGCGCGGTGCTGCTGGGTGATTACACGGAGATCAAAGAAGGCGGCGAGGTAAAGCGCACAGGAAAAATCATGTCTGTGCCTACCGGTGAAGCCATGGTCGGCCGCGTGGTGAACGCGCTTGGTCAGCCTGTGGATGGCAAAGGTCCGATCACCGCCAGCAAATTCATCCCGATTGAGCGTATTGCTCCGGGCGTGATTGATCGCCAGCCGGTGCGTGAGCCCATGGCGACCGGAATCAAGGCAATTGATTCCATGATCCCGATTGGCCGCGGCCAGCGCGAGCTCATCATCGGCGACCGTCAGACCGGTAAGACCGCCGTGGCGCTGGACACGATAATCAACAGCAAAGGCAACAACCTGATTTGTATCTACTGCGCCATCGGGCAGAAGCGCTCTTCGATTGCCCAGGTGGTGAAGGTGCTGGAAGATTACGGCGCCATGGAGTACACCATCGTGGTTGCGGCATCGGCATCTGAGCCCGCGCCAATGCTCTACCTGGCCCCGTACGCTGCGTGTGCCATGGGCGAGTTCTTCCGCGACAACGGCAAGCACGCGCTGGTGATCTATGACGATCTTTCCAAGCACGCTGCGGCGTATCGCGAAATCTCGCTGCTGCTGCGCCGTCCCCCGGGACGCGAGGCTTATCCCGGAGACGTGTTCTATCTCCACTCACGTTTGCTGGAGCGCGCGGCCAAAATGTCTGACAAGATGGGCGGCGGCTCGCTGACGGCGTTGCCTGTGATCGAAACGCAGGCCGGCGACGTTTCCGCATACATTCCCACGAACGTAATTTCGATTACCGACGGCCAGATCTTCCTTGAAACCGATCTGTTCAACTCCGGCGTGCGTCCGGCGGTGAACGTCGGCATCTCAGTGAGCCGCGTAGGTGGCTCCGCGCAGATCAAGGCCATGCGCCAGGTGGCCGGCACGTTGAAGCTGGAGCTGGCGCAATACCGCGAATTAGCGGCCTTTGCGCAGTTCGGCTCTGACCTGGACAAGGCGACGCAGAACCAGCTCAATCGCGGCAAGCGCCTGGTGGAAATTCTCAAACAAGATCAGTACCAGCCACTGCCGTTCAGCAAACAGATCATCATCATCTTCGCTGGAACCAACGGCTACCTCGACGACCTTGAAATTGAGCAGATACGGCCGTTTGAAGCCGAGCTGCTGAAATATGTGGAGTCAATGAATCCCAAGCTGCTTGACGCGATCATGCAGAAGAAAACGATTGACGATGCTTTGAAGGCCGACATCGAAAAAACGCTGAAGGAATTCAAGCAGCGCTTTGTGAGCGAGCGGCAACCGGCTGGAGCCGCGAAGG
>CAZISB010000028.1:42796-44808 GCA_964541925.1 uncultured Acidobacteriaceae bacterium
ATGGCCAATCTTCTAGACATAAGGCGACGCATCCGCAGCGTGCGGAACACGCGGCAGATTACCAAGGCGATGCAGATGGTCTCTGCGGCCAAGCTGCGCCGCGCGCAGGAACGCGCTCTTGCGGCGCGGCCTTATGCGCAGATGCTCACGAACGTGTTGAAGTCGCTGGTCTCGCGGGCTGATGTCTATGATGAGCAGACCGGCGAGGTGCTGCATCCGCTGCTGGTGGAGCGCGAGGAGAAGACGGTTCTGCTGATCGTGGTCTCCGGCGAAAAGGGGCTGGCTGGCGCGTTCAACTCAAACGTGCTCAAGACCGCTTCCCGTTTCATCGAGAGCAAGAGCGACAAGAACATTGACATCCTGGCGATGGGAAGAAAGGCGCGCGATTATTTCCGCCGCCGCTATCCGGTTGCGCCGGACTCAGGCGAGCAGCGCAAAGGCAAGATACAGGTTGTGGGCGAGTACGTGGGTCTGATGAACCGGGCGCAGTTCAAGAGCGCTCGTGAAATTTCAGACAAGGTTTGCCAGCTTTACACCGAAGCAAAAGTTGATTCGGTTTATATCGTATTCAACGAGTTTAAGTCGGTGATTGCGCAGCGGCTCGTGGTGGATGACGTGCTTCCCATCGGCGAGATCGGCGAGCAGGTGCACGAGATGACCGAAGAGGCGTCGCTTGAAGAGCGCAAGCACCGCATTGAAGCTGCCCTGCATGCGGGCGCAGGCATCCGCGGTGCGGATACCTCTGAGATGGACAAGAAGGCCGCAGCGTTCGCGACAGCGCCGGTGGACTACATTTATGAGCAGCCGCCGAAAGAACTCTTCCGCGACCTGCTGCCGCGGTACATCTCGGTGCAGCTGTATCGCGCGATGCTGGAGTCGGAAGCGGCCGAGCACGCGGCGCGCATGACGGCGATGGATTCGGCAACGAACAACGCTTCCGACATGATTGATGCTTTGACGCTGCAGATGAACCGCGTTCGCCAGGCCAAGATCACAAAAGAGATTATTGAGATCGTGAGCGGAGCGGCTGCAGCGCAATAAAATCGGATCATCGGATCATCGGATCATCGGGTCATCGGGAAAGCAAAACCTTACCGCTGGTGAACACTGATGATACTGATCGAAAAAGTCTGGTCATCGGGTGATTGGAAAGACAAAAGCCTAAGCCTTTAGCCAAAGATGCAGGCAGTTAAGACACAAAGGCTTAATTGCTAATGGCCAATTGCTAATTGCTGGGATTAAAAAATTATGGCTACACAAAATGTTGGCAAAGTAATTCAGATCGCGGGTCCCGCGGTTGACGTGCAGTTTACAGAAGCAAGCATGCCGCCGATTTACCAGGCGCTGCGTGTCACCAGCGAGGGCTTCAATGTGCCTGTCCCAATTGACGTGGTGCTGGAGGTTCAGCAGCATCTGGGCGAGGGACGCGTGCGCACCGTCGCCATGCAAGCCACGGACGGCATGGTTCGCGGTATGAAGGCCACCGATCTGGGCGGCCCAATTTCCGTGCCGGTGGGCAAAGGCACGCTGGGACGCGTGATGAACGTGATCGGCGAGCCGGTGGATCAGCTTGGCCCGGTAAATGCCACCAAGAAGCTGCCCATTCATCGTCAGGCTCCTGCGTTCGATGAGCAGTCCACCAAGGCCGAGATGTTTGAGACCGGCGTGAAGGTCATTGATCTGATCCAGCCATTCTTGAAGGGCGGAAAGATCGGGCTGTTCGGCGGCGCAGGCGTGGGCAAGACCGTCGTGATCATGGAGCTGATCAACAACGTGGCCAAGCAGCACGGCGGATACTCTGTGTTTGCCGGCGTGGGCGAGCGCACGCGTGAAGGCAACGACCTGTGGCTCGAGATGAGCGAGTCCGGTGTGATCAAGCCGGGCGATCCCGCGAATTCCAAGGCTTCATTGATCTACGGCCAGATGACTGAGCCGCCAGGAGCGCGCCTGCGCGTAGCGCTGACCGGTCTGACCGTCGCCGAGTACTTCCGCGACGACGAGGGCGCGGACAC
>CAZISB010000029.1:0-43205 GCA_964541925.1 uncultured Acidobacteriaceae bacterium
TTGTTCATCTGCCATGTTGTTCTCTCACTCAGAAATGCGAATTTTAGGGCACACTGCAAGCGCTTCTGACGGCCTTGTTGACGCCGCCGGAATTGCCGCTAAATGCTTGCATTTACAAGAAGTTATGTGCCAGAGGATTACAGAAAATTATACCACAGAGAGCGGCTGCTCTGCACTGAGCGGATCACTTCCCATATTGCTCGTCGCTGACCTTTTCCATCCACTCCACAACTTTGCCATCGAGCTTTTCCTGAATTGCGATGTGCGTCATGGCTGTGGTCGGCGTTGCGCCATGCCAGTGCTTCTCGCCGGGAGAAAACCACACCACGTCGCCCGGCCGTATCTCTTCAACACTGCCGCCCCAGCGCTGTGCCCAGCCGCATCCGGCGGTCACGATCAATGTTTGCCCCAGCGGATGCGTATGCCATGCCGTTCGCGCCCCGGGTTCAAAAGTCACGCTGGCGCTCTGGACCAGCGCAGGGTCTGGAGCTTGAAAAAGCGGGTCAACCCGCACCGTGCCTGTAAACCAGTCTGCCGGTCCTTTTCCGGAAGGCTGCGACCCTGCTCGTTTGATTTCCATGGGTGACTCGGTAGCTTACTGCAGTTTCACCTGCACGCCGCGATCATCATTCGCTTTCGCCGTTGCTACTGTATCAATCTCAGCCATCTGGATCTTCTTCACCATCTTGCCGGAGAAATCAAACAGCGTCTCGCCCATGATCGCGTAATTGCGAGTCTCAAGCTGGTGCCCGTCTTTGAAGATGAAAACCGTAGCAGGAGAACTATCTTCTGCTGCCGCAGATTGTGCTGCAGGTTTCGGCTGCGGAGCTGGTTCTGTACGAGAGCTCCGTTCACGTGAGTCTGTGAAGCGCTCTGTGTAGCGGCTCTCCTCCTTCCGCAGCGCATCACGCGCGCCTTGCAGATAAGCATCGCGAAGCGCCTGATCGTCGCCAGCCGGCTGGCTGGCGTCAGACTTGGCAGATTGCTGCTGCGCCGCCGCAGAATCATTTGCTGTTGCATCAGGTACAGAAGGATCTGCTATGGATGGGTATCCATCCATGTAGTAGCTGTAGAACACGGGTACAGGAATAAATATCGGACGGCCGTGGTGGGCCGGAGTACCAAACCTACGCAGCGGCCCATGTACTCGAAAAGCACCGTTGAACAATGGTGGATTTACACCGAAAGGAATCTGTGTGGGCGAGACCACGCTTGCCGGAACGCCATGCTGGCGGCCATCAGGTTCAGGAGAGACAACTGAGGCTGGAATGCCATGGCTGAACATCTGCGCTTGCGATGCCTGTAGGGCGAACGCCGAAAATGCAATCAAAAGAAATGATCTCGACATAAACACCTTCCCTGGATTGCCTCTACTTACCTATGATAGTCCCGTGATCTGAAAAGCTACATTAAGTTTCGTACCCAGCTCTTCAGTTCCAGCACTGTTAGAACGGCACGCAGCAGAAAAGCTGCACCCAAAATTGCCATTAACGGCTGCCTGACGCGTGTCTCCAGCAAGTCTGCCGTTACACCACCAATAAATATGAACACAAAAACCAGGCCTAAAGTTGCGTCCCACAGGCGGATAGCGGGAACCAGGGCAAAAAGAAGTACGCAGCAAAACGCTGTAATCAGTGGGGCGGTATTGCCAAAGTAGCGTGCCCTTGTCCAGCTTCCGTAAACGGTAAGCGCAACTATGAAGAGAAAGACAAGAATATAGCCATCACTGGTTGCGGAGAGTGGAAACAGCAGTTTCTGGACACCATCCAGCCCCGGATTTTTTGCGAACAATGCTCCCGTCCCAATCCCGGCACTCCCAGTAATCCATCGGATCACTAGCAGCGCCAGCCCGCCGATCACCGAAGCCCCTGCCAGCACCACCAAAGCCTTGCGTCGGCAGCCAGGCGAGAGATAGAGCATGTAAGCAAAAGCCAATGCCACCACAGTAAAGGACCACCAGGCTGTTGCCAGGGCAAAGCCAATAGAAAGCCCCAGGATCGCGATCCGTGGGACCCACTTCTTCGGCGGTGCGTAAAGCGTATGTGCCACACCGATTGCCGTATAAACCAGTCCCAGAATGCTCCATGCCAGCAGGATCTCCGGCCCAATATTGCTGCTGATCTTGATCATTGCTGGTGACGTGCAATACAGCCCTAAAGCTATGTATCCGCCTGCATTATCAAACAGCCTGCGTGCCACCCACCACAGGGCCGCGCCCAGCCATATGCCAAAGATGGCAAATGGCAGCCGCAGCAGCCATGGATGCGGGATCGCCAAATACGTGCTCCACGATCTCGGCCCAAAGCTCCTTAACCAGTTGATAGTTTTTAGCGGCAGCGCTGCGGCCAATGACGTCAGCGGCGAGTCAACAGTCCGGGCCTGTGAGCCCGTCATGTCCGCCGAAACCGGAAAGCCGGAAAACAAATACTGATATTCCAGCTCAGAGATCTTGCGCGTCCTGGCCGCCCAAAGACACTGTGCAAGAAATGCCAGCAGCATGAGCCCGGCAATCACCTGCGGCCGGCCTACCTGGAATTCTCTGAGGATCTGAAACATGAACTGACATTTGTATCATGTGAGGTCTGAAAGCATGAGAAGAGTCAGCAATTTGAGCCCGCCCAAACCAGCGCCATCCAGCTATTGACCTAAACTTTTTCTGCCGTCGGCCGATTAGCCTTTGGGGACTAACTATGACTGACGCTTCGACCAAAGATCTTTCTATTCTCGTTCGCCGCACTCTGAAGGACTTGGCTGTAATCCGCCATTCGCTGCTCGAAGTTTCAGAGGATGGATCTCTCAATAGCCACAGTGACGCTTGCGAAATCCTGAATCTTGAGCTGGCGGGCGAGCTCAAAAGCGTAGTTGACGCCATACGGCTTCTTCTCTGGGCTTATATCAAGGCGCTCTCCACCACGTCCGGCCGCGCCCCGGCTGAGGTCCTGAACTTATACAAAATGGAGCTTGCCGTAGAGATGCTTCGCGGCGTGCGTACCCGCCCGGCTCCGCAAGGTTGCATTTCCGATTTTGAGCAGCTCGTGAACCAGACTTTGGCGGCTATACCGCCAAAGCAGCGTATCCAGTAAACTGCCTGGGACATAAAACTGCGGCAGGTAATCCCTTTCTGATAGAGTTTCTATGCTCCTCGCGGAGGAACATGGAACCAGAAACTCCCCCTGCCGGCCTCTCTCATCGGCTGCACAAGATTTTTTTCAATGATCGCGGACTCCGCGCTAGCTGGCGGCTGCTGATTTATATCGCTGTCATTCTGGTTTGCTTTACCCTTCTCCGGCTGTTGGTCTTTGTTCTCGTTGCAAAATTGCATCTGCCGCCGCCCACCAGCGGCCTGCTGACGCCTGGAATTCAGATCATCGGAGAGACCGCGGCTTTTCTCCTCATACTTCTTGCAGCTTTCATCATGTCTCGCATTGAGCGCCGCAGCATGGGCGTCTATGGCCTTCCACTCAAAGGACAGCCGGTAGTCAAGCGCTTTGTTGTTGGCTACATCTTTTGGGGATTTCTGCCTCTGACCCTCTGCCTCTTCGCAATCCATCTTCTTCACGGATACGATTTCGGCACGCTCACCATGCACGGGGCAGACATTGTGCGGTTCGCAGTTGAGTGGGCAATAGCTTTTATCTTGGTCGGATTGAGTGAGGAATATCTTCTTCGCGGTTATGCACTGTACACTTTGGCAGATGGCATCGGCTTCTGGCCCGCTGCCATCCTGCTGGGTGTTCTCTTCGGCTTTGGCCATGCTCCCAATCCGGGAGAAACCCGCATAGGCCTCATCGCTACCGTGGTCTTTGCGCTGTTCGCGTCAGTAACTCTCAGGTACACCGGCAATCTCTGGCTTGCAGTCGGAGCACACGCAGGCTGGGACTGGGGACAAACATTTTTTTATGGCGTGAATGATAGCGGTATGCAGGGCTTCGGCCATCTTTTGCAGCCCGCAGTCCACGGCCCTATTTGGCTCACCGGTGGCACCGTCGGCCCGGAAGGCAGCGCTATCACGCTCGTCTTCTGGAGCTTAATGACCGTGCTCTTCATCCTGCTGTATCGCCGCCGCCGACCGGCGTTGGTGGTCACAAATCAATCATAAAAACATGATTCGTTCACTGCCAGCTTTCAGACAGTCTCCTTCCATTCATGCGCCATCCCGAGCGGAGCGCACCGTGACGCAGGGGGGGAGCAGTCCTGACGCGAACGCGAAGGATCGGCTCCGCTACCGCTTTGCGGAAGCCAAAAATACTCAAAGAAAAACCGCGAATAACACGAAGAACCGAATCTAAATTCGTGTTCATTCGCGAAATTCGCGGCTTATCCCATCCAGAAAAAAGTTCTGCTCAAGTGAGGTTCGTAAGCGGTTTGGAACGAAGCGACAGAACTGAAGATCATGTAGGCAAATTTGTGGCCTTCTTATTTGCGCCAGAAAGGGCGAGCCCGACTCGCGTGGCGAGCCCGCTGCAACAGGAGCAAAAGAACTCCAAGTGGACGATTGTCATAAGCGGTTTGGAGCGGAGCGACAGAAAAATTAGATATCTAGGTTCTTCACATCCAGCGCATTGTCCTCAATGAACTTCCGGCGAGACTCCACGTCCTCGCCCATAAGCGTGGTAAAGATCACCTCACAAGCTTCAATATCCTCGGCTTTCACTGCAAGAAGCGTGCGCCGCTCCGGATCCATCGTCGTCTGCCACAGCTGCTCAGAGCTCATCTCGCCCAGCCCTTTATAGCGCTGGACGCTGTATTCTTTTTTGCCTTCTGAGAGAACGTAGTCAAACAGCTCACGCGCTGACTGCTTTTCTACCCGCTCCGCTTCAATCTTCGTTCTGCGAATCGGCGTCTTTGACGATTTTTTGGCAGCTTTCTCCAGGTCCTCACGCTCGGCATCGCTCAGGTCGGCAGCAGCCTCTTCCGTCGCTTTTCCGGCGATCTCCACCACAAACGGCGGCTCCATGTGCTGCTCAATCTGCTTGAACTTCGCAATCATCTGCCGGTATTCCGGCGTGGAAGCTAGCGCCCAGTTGATCTGGCGCTCGGCGCCCTGTGAGTCAGTAAACTTCACGCCCCAGAGATTGTGCTCTTCGTCAAAATAGCTCTCCACGTTCTTGAGCTGAAATTCTTTGGCCAGTTTGTTGATCTCGCGTTCGAGCTTCTCGATCTTCTTGGGCGATGTCTTCTTGTCGCCTTCAAAATCCGCGCGTTGGGAAATTCCCAGGCGCGGCAGAAGCTCGGCGATCCGCTCATTGCGGAGACGTTTGTCCACTTTGTCAAAGAAAGTGAGGTACTCGTTCAGCGTGGTCATGAATTTGGCCAACACCGCGCCTTCCAGTTTGGCTGCGCCTTCGCCATAGCGGACCACCATGCCTTCAGCTGCGCGGCGCACCATCACGCGCACGAACTCGCGATCGTCTTTGATGTACTGCTGTGACTTGCCTTTCTTGATACCGTAAAGCGGCGGCTGCGCAATGAAAACATTCCCGCGCTTGATCAGCTCATTCATATGGCGGAAGAAAAATGTCAGCAGCAGCGTGCGGATGTGCGAGCCGTCAACGTCGGCGTCCGTCATCAGAATTACTTTTGCATAGCGCAATTTGGCCGGATCAAAATCTTCTTTGCCGATACCGGTCCCCAGCGCCGTGATCATGGCCCTGATTTCTTCGTGGCTCAGCATCTTGTCGTAGCGAGCCTTCTCCACGTTGAGGATCTTTCCTTTCAGCGGCAAGATCGCCTGGAAGCGCCGGTCGCGTCCCTGCTTGGCCGTGCCGCCTGCGGATTCGCCCTCCACCAGAAACAGCTCGCAACGATTGGGATCGCGCTCTGAGCAGTCTGCCAGCTTGCCTGGCAGGCCGCCGCCATCAAGCGCACCTTTGCGACGCGTAAGGTCGCGAGCTTTACGCGCAGCTTCGCGCGCCCGCGCTGCTTCAATCGCCTTGTTGATGATCTTGCGCGCCACCGGCGGATTCTGCTCAAAGAACGCGCCCAGGCGCTCATTCACAAATGCCTGCACCACGCCGGCGATATCAGAATTCAGCTTGCCCTTGGTCTGCCCTTCAAACTGCGGCTGCGGCAGCTTCACGCTCACCACGGAGACAAGGCCTTCGCGGACGTCATCGCCCGTCAAGTTCTCTTTCACGTCTTTGAAAAGCCCAAGCTGCTGCCCAGCGTAATTGATCGTTCGCGTCAGTGCTGTGCGAAAACCTGAAAGGTGCGTTCCGCCGTCAACCGTGTTGATGTTGTTGGCGAAGCTGAAGATCGTTTCTGAATAGCCGTCGTTGTATTGCAGCGCGATCTCCATCTGTACGCCATCGCGCTCGGCTTCCATGTAGATGGGCTTGTCATGCAGCACGCTCTTGCCGCGGTTCAGATGCTTGATGAACTCAGCGATTCCGCCGCTGTACTTGAATTCCAGCTTCTTGGCTTCGCCGGTCTTCGGATCAGTCTGCCGTTCGTCTGTCAGCGTGATCTCAAGTCCCTTGTTCAGGAAGGCCAGCTCGCGCAGCCGCTGGGCCAGAGTATCGAAGTTGTACTCCGTTGTGGTGAAGATCTCTTTGTCTGGCAGGAAGTGGATCTGCGTTCCACGCTTCTTGGTGTTTCCTGTTTTCTTGAGCTTGGTCTGCGGATTGCCTTTTGAATAGTTCTGCTCCCAGACATGGCCGTCGCGCCAGATTTCAAGATCAAGCTGGTGGCTCAACGCGTTCACGCAGGAAACGCCGACGCCGTGTAGGCCGCCCGAAACTTTGTAATTCGAGCTGTCAAACTTTCCGCCGGCATGCAGCTTGGTAAGTACCACCTGCGCTGCAGGAATCTTTTCTCCGTCAATGACCATGTCATCCACGGGAATGCCGCGGCCGTCGTCCACCACCGTAATCGAATTATCGATGTGAATGGTTACATCAATCTGCGTGGCGTAACCGGCCAGCGCTTCGTCCACCGAATTGTCCACCACTTCATAGACCAGGTGGTGCAGCCCCATCTCGCCGTTGGAGCCGATGTACATGGCCGGACGCAGGCGCACAGCCTCCATCCCCTCAAGGACCTTGATGTCCTCAGCGGTGTAGTTTCCGTTGCCATTTCCAGCTTTTTTGCTTTTATTTTGTTCGGCTGTTTCTTTCGCAGTAGCCATTGAAGATTCTCGGGACAAACCAGAACTCCTGTCTTTATACCGTGCTCGGAAGGCGCAATTTCCCAAGGCCTCTTCGGCCCTGCCAAAATGCACTCAAGTGACTGAAAATCCAATAATTTATGGACAGTAGAGCACTTTCAATCATATCACAGCCAGAGCCCTTTTTGGAGCTTCTCAGGAAGTGGTTTTCAAGACAAGTGCAAGCGAACAGTAAAGCTGCCAGCCAGAAGGCCCAGCTTGCTAAATCCGACGAAATATTAGAAATTCCCAATTCCAGCTATTTTTTTTGACCAGCTGTTAACTCTGAAGATTCCTGAGCTGGTTTTGCCGATCTTTCGTACTCGGGACGGCTCTGGATGAAAGGCTTGAGCCGCAAGAGTTACCCGCATAGATTCAACCATTTAGATGACTACTGGACAAGCACTTTGGTAATCAGCTCCCTCCCGCGTTGGCCGATAGAAGGTTGATCCATTGTCCCAAATCGGAACCTGCAAATGTACCAAAAAGTATTGAAAAATCAGGGATGAAATGTATACTCAATGCGCCCATTCAGAGCACCTGAAAAGGGCCCACCACCAAAGGAAAAAGAGCCTTTAAAAACAGGAGACCTTCCCGAAATGAAAACGCTACTTCGTACCTCTCTTATCGCATTGCTGCTTGGCGGAGCATGTGCAGGTTTTGCACTCACGGGATCAGTTCAACACATTCCGACGGTGCCAACACCTCAGCCTCCTGCATCTGCCAGATAATAAAGCTCGTACGCCACTCGGGTCGAAAGCCTAAGTGGTGCTTTGTTAATTACATAGTAACTTGTACCTTCGTGTCACCGGCAGACTTGTTGCCATGGTCGTGCAGTAGTATGCTTGCCAACCTGTGGAGGCAAGTATGCGGATGTCTTTCCCTCAAGTATTTGTGGCTTTGGCCAGCCTGGTGATGTTGAGCATTCTCCTGCTCATCATGGTGGTCCGCAAGCTCCGCACAAAATTCCCGCTGTTCTTCGCGCTCATCAGTCTCTACGCGGTTGTGACGGTGATTACAATCGCTACTTTTGAGTTTGCGGGCAAACAATACTTCTACGTCTATTGGTCGCTAAGTTTCATTGTGATGGTGCTCAGCTTCGCAGTGATGTATGAAGTATTTGTCAACATTCTAAAGCCGTTTTCAGCCGTCATTGACCTTGCCAAGACTCTCTTTTCCTGGGCTGGACTTTTTCTGCTGGCCGCGGGCTTTTTGACTGCGCTGGTAACCAGCGGCCCCAGTTCTAACAAAATCGTCGTGGCTGTTGATCTCTGCGATCGCTGCGTTCATATGATCCAGTGCGGACTCCTGATGTTAGTTTTCCTGCTTGAAAAGCGGCTCAATTTCTCCTGGCGCAGCAGCGGCATGTCAATCGCGCTTGGTTTAGGTTTCGGCGCGGCGCTTGATTTGGTCGTTTCGTACGGGCAGATGCGTTTCCCGCAGACAGCGACACAGTTGGACATGGTCAATGGGATCGGTTTTGTCGCAACTCTGGCATTCTGGGCCTTTGCTCTGAAATCAACGGAGCAGGCACGCAAAACCGTTTCTGATCCGCCGACCCGGCTCGTTCTCCAGCGTTGGAATGAAGCCCTTATCGCTTACGGTTACGGCGATGCCGCCTTTGCCGGCAACAGCTTCGATTCCTTTCTTCCCGGTGTTGAACAAACCGTGGATCGCGTCCTGGCCCGCAAGATAGTCCAATAACTCTTTCCATAAAAAATTTAGGCCGGACAATTTTTGTCCGGCCTTTTGCTTTTCAGGAATTTGCACTCAGATGCGCATCGGCATCACAATGTAGCGATACTTGTATTCGCTGTCGCTGGCCTCATCCGGCCGCAACTGGCCGGCAGTTTGTGCGTCTTTGAACTCAAAGCGCACATCGCCTGCTCCAACCACTTTCAGGAACTCCAGCAAATATTGCGAGTTGAACCCGATCACCATTGGATCGCCTGTGTACGCGGTCTCCAGTGAGTCTTCTGACTCGCCTGTCTCTGTATTCGATGACGAGACTTTCAGCTCGTTCTTCTCCACGCGCATCCGGATCGCGTTGGAGCGTTCGTCAGCAAACTGAGCCACGCGCTGGATAGCCGAAGAAAGCTCGTCGCAGTGCACTGTAATTGATTTGTTGTTATCGCGCGGGAGAACTGCCTCGAAATTCGGGAACTGCCCTGTGAGCTGCCGTGAGGTCAGCAGCCGACCGCCAATACGGAAGAAGAGCGTGGATTCGTCCTTGGCAAACTCCACGGTCTGCGCATCGCTGCTGTTGAGCAGCGTGCTTAGCTCGCCCATAGCTTTCTTTGGGACCAGCACCCGCATCTCGCCGTTTACCGGCAGCTTGTCGCCGCCGTGCTCAATATGCGCCAGGCGATGTCCGTCTGTCGCCACCATGGTGATAGACTCCGGCTTCAGCACCATGAGCGCGCCATTCAATGTATAGCGTGACTCTTCGTTTGAGATGGAAAAAATTGTCTTGGCAATCAACTGCCGCAACACCTGCGCAGGAAGTTGAATCGCATCGGCCGGAAACACTGGCAGTGCTGGAAAATTCGCGCGCGCCATGCCCACCATCTTGGTATTTGACCGCCCGCTGCGGAGCTGCACCCAGTGATTTTCCAGCAGTTTGATGCTGATCTCGCCATCGCCCAGCAGCTTCACGTAGTCATAGAGCTTGCGTGCCGGCACCGTGCATGAGCCTTCTTTTTTGACCTTCGCCGGGCAAGAAGTGCGCAGGCTCAAATCAAGATCGGTTGCCGTGATGGACAGCTTGTCCCCGCTCGCCTCAAATAGAAAATTGGATAAGATCGGGATGGTCGTTTTGCGTTCCACCACGCCCTGCGTCGCCGTGAGTTCCTTCAACAGATCGTTTTTGCTGACGCTGATCTCCATCGTAGCTCCCGATTCTGTGCCTGCTGAAGAAGGCATAAGATGTGGCCCCCTGAATCAATTCTAGATGCCTTGCATGAAAACATCATTTCATGCAGGATACAGCAAATCCCGCTAAAAAGCGGCTTTGCAGCCGCAACTTCAAGCGCTTTCTCTGCGGTTGCCATTCTAATCTGTCATTTTGGAGTTTTGTGGAAAATCGCTTGTGGAGAGCTGTGGATTTCTGCACCGAATTAGCGGCAAGCTTTCACAAAGCTTTCAAAAAAGACAAAAGGCTTATGTCGCCTTGACACAAGCCATAAGCCTTTCCTGAGAATGCTCTCGCCTAGCTTAGCTATTCAGTGTCTCTGTCAGCTTATTCAGAAGGCGGTTCAGGTCTTTGTCTCCCTGGCGCTGCTCTTCAATCTTGTCGATCGAGTGCATCACTGTGGTGTGGTGCTTGCCGCCAAACTGCCGGCCAATCTCCGGCAATGAAGCTTCTGTCATCTGCTTGGCCAGGTACATGGCAATCTGCCGAGGGAAGACGATGGCGCGCGAGTTGCTCTTCTGCTTGATCTCCGTCACGCGCAGCCCAAACTGCTCCGCCACTGCTTTCTGGATTGAGTCAATCGTGATCTTGCGTGCCTGCGAGTCAATAAAGTTTTTGAGCACCTGCTGTGCCGTAATCAGGCTGATTTCAGCCCCGGTAAGCGAGCAGTATGCAATGAGCCGGATCAAGGCTCCTTCCAGCTCGCGAACGTTTGTGCGCACGTTTGACGCGATATACAGCGCAAGATCTGTAGAAATCGTTACCCGTTCTGACTCTGCTTTTTTCTGCAGGATGGCCACCTTGGTCTCAAGGTCTGGCGGCTGGATGTCTGCAATCAATCCCCACTCAAAACGGGAGCGAAGCCGGTCTTCGATTTCCGGCAGCTCCTTGGGCGGACGGTCGCTGGCAATCACAATCTGCTTCATCGACTCATGCAGCGCATTGAACGTGTGGAAGAACTCTTCCTGCGTGCGCTCCTTCTGCGCCAGGAACTGAATGTCGTCAATCAGCAGCACATCCACGTTGCGGAACTTGTCGCGGAAGCTGATCATCTTGTCATAGCGCAGCGAGTTGATCATCTCGTTGGTGAATTTCTCGCTTGAGATGTAGCAGATGGAGGCGTGCGGCTGCCGCCGCTTTACTTCATGGCCAATGGCGTGCATCAGGTGGGTTTTGCCCATTCCTACGCCGCCATAAAGAAAGAGCGGATTGTAAGCCTTGGAAGGCCGCTCTGCCACAGCCTGCGCTGCTGCGTGCGCAAACTGGTTACCGGCGCCGATCACGAATGCATTAAACGTGTACTTGGGGCTGAGCTGCGCGGCTGAATCCCAGTCAAACCGCTGCTGCCGTCCCATGTTTGAAGCTGATGGCGCAGTATTGCTGCCGGCGGAAACCGGAGCAAATCCTCCATCCGCGCGGACTGGAGGCATCGTTGGGTCTTCTTCAGGCGTAATAAATTTTACGTCCTGATATTCCGGTGCGATGGTATCCATGGCTTCCTGGATCAGATCGCCGAACTTATCGCCAATGTCCTTGAATTCCGTATTCGGAATGCGAACGAAAATGATTTTGCCGTTGGTGTGGCTGAAACGAGTCGGCTTGAGCCAGGTGTCGTAGGAGTGGCGGGTGATCTTTTTTTCCAGTGCTCCAAGAATCCGGAGCCACGGATTAGCTGTTGCGGTTATGGTCGCAGCGGGTAATGACATTGCCAGGAATTTTTTCCTATTACGAACCGGCCAGAGGTGCGTAATAAATTTCGGGATTCTCTCTCAGGCTCTGCGAATGGGCGCTGCAGAGCAGTTGAACACTTCGTTGTGCAACAAAAAATTTTTGAACTGGTCGGCATACTAGCACGAACTTCAGCTCATGAAAATGCACTAGACGAAAAAAAATTTCTGTGTTTTTTTTCTCCCATTCGTTACAGACAATTTTCGTCACTTCAGTGCTCCGCGCGTGGTGCAACAAAGAAAATTGCGCTTTGCTTTGCACGCACGTGCACAGATTTTGAATGCTGCCACTTGAGCAATGAACAGCATAGAATTGATGCGCAAGTATTAACTACGATCTTTAGGACTGCCGCAAGACGAAGCTGTTTGCGGGAGATCTTGAGTGAATCGCCCACTCACCGGCGGCGCTGGTCGGACGCTTGGAAGCAATTCTCCTTGGGAGAATCCCAATGAGTGGCGTGAATCGCCTGATTTCTTTATACTTAAAGTTCGTCCAACACTAACAGAATCCTCACGTAGGAGTTCCACCAGCAATGCCGAAGCGCACTTTTCAACCTAACCGTCGCCGTCGTTCCAAGACGCACGGTTTCCGTACCCGTATGAAGACCAAGAGCGGAAGGGCTGTGCTCTCCCGCCGTCGCGCCAAAGGAAGGAAGCGCGTCTCTGTGAAGCCCGGTTACCGGGAGTAATTCCTCCGAGCAATGTCGAGTGTGCATGCAAGGCCAGCCGTGAACCGTACTCCAGGAAAATCACAGGAATTTCCCAGGGGCTCACGATTGCTGAAGCATGCCGATTTTCAAGCTGTATATCAGCAGGGCAGGAAGCATTTTTCCGAGAACATGATCGCTTTTTATCGTGACAGCGGCAGTACCAGTGGACCGCGCGTGGGTTTTACCGTGGGTAAAGTTCTGGGCGGCGCCGTGGATCGCAATCGCATTCGCCGGCGCATGCGTGCCGCCGTGCAGCGGCGCCTGGCGGAGCTGGCCAGGCCGCTCGATGTAGTGTTGCATCCCAGAAAGTCCGTGCTGACGATTAAGTTTGCTGATCTGGAAGCGGAAATAGGCCAGGTGTTCGCCGCCGTGCAGCGAGGCAGAATCAAATGACAAAGCTGGTGACATGGCTGCTCAGGTTTTATAAGCGTCTTATCTCGCCTATGCTGCCTGCCTCATGCCGTTATGTTCCCAGCTGCTCAGAATATGCGGCGGAAGCTGTGGCCAGACATGGCGTGCTTCGCGGCTCCCTGCTGGGATTGTGGCGTCTTCTGCGATGCAATCCGTTTTCGCGCGGCGGCTATGACCCAGTGCCGAACAGTGCCGCTCCCCAGCGACTTGAAATGACAAAGGAATAATGGCCGAATACCGTAATCCACAAAACGAGCCCGGCTCTGACAAGCGCATGCTCTTCGTGCTGTTAGGCATCTTTGCTGTGCTTGGCATCATGCAGTTTTTCTTGCCCAAGCCGCCGGCTCCTGAGAAGACACAGCAACAGCAGCAGTCGCCTGCTCCCGGCGCCACGCCTGGTCCTTCCGCCACAAGCTCTACAGGCACTCCAGTTCCGTCAAAATCACCGGCTGCTCCCGCCGCCAAGGTGCCGGCCAAGACTGCTGCCAGTGAAGCTGAAACAGTTCTGCAGAATGACGTGTACCGCATCACCTTTACCAACCGTGGCGCGGTAGTAAAGTCCTGGGTGCTGACTGAGAAGAATCCTGACGGGTCATACAAATACACTGACAATGCGGGCAAGCCGTTTGACATGGTCAATCAGACCATTGCTCCTCAGACCGGCTATCCGCTCTCGCTGTTCACGTATGACAAGGACCTCGAAAAAAAGATCAATGATGCGCTGTTTGCGACCGGTTCCGGCGACAAGTCCGGTCAGGCGAGTTTCGAGTACTCTGACGGCGATGTAACCGTTCGTAAGACTGTGCGCCTCGATCAAGGCTACATTCTCAATCTTGAAACCGAGGTGACGCGGAACGGCCAGCGCGTGCAGGCCTATCCGCAGTGGCCCAGCGGCATGGGCGATCAGTTTGCTCCCGCCTCGTTCCTCTCCAGCAAAATTGATTGGGAGCAGAACGGAAGCGTAGAACGCAAGCAGCCGGCATCAGGCGGCTTTCTAAGGAGCAAAAAATGGATTGCCGGCGGTGAGACGTTGCCCGGCCCCTATAGCTGGGCTGCGGTGGCTGACCAGTACTTTGCTGCAGCGTTGATGCCTGACAATGCCAACAACGCCACACTGGTCACGCTCAACACTCCCGCTGACACGCCCAAGAATCCCGACAGGCCAAACGAGGCAAAGGAAAAAGCCAACGTCATTGGAGTAGCGCTGGGTAATCCAAACGGCGTCACACGCATGCGCATCTTTGCCGGGCCGCGCGCGGTGGACCTGCTGGAGAGCATACAGTCGCAGCCGGGTGGCCCCGATCTTCGTGGCGTCTATGACTTCGGCACATTCGGCTTCATCGCAAGGCCTTTGTTCCTCTGGCTCAAGTGGACTTATCACCACATGATCCCGAATTGGGGCTGGGCCATTGCTTTCCTGACGCTTGTCATCACAATGGTGCTGCTGCCTCTTCGCATCTCCAGCATGAAGTCGTCACTGCGGATGCAAAGAATCCAGCCGCAGATGAAGGCCATTCAGGAAAAGTACAAGCGTTACAGCATTACCGACCCGCGCCGTGCGGAGATGCAGAAGGAAATGTCGGCGCTGTACAAGAAAGAAGGCGTGAACCCGGTGGGCGGCTGCTTCCCGTTGCTGCTGCAGATGCCGTTCCTGATTGCTTTTTACTCCATGCTCAACAATGCGGTTGAGCTGCGGCACGCGCACTGGCTCTGGATCACAGATCTCTCGGCGCCAGATCCGTACCACATCCTGCCGATTCTGATCATGATCTCGATGTATGTGCAGCAGAAGAGCGCGCCACAAGCAGGCATCGACCCGGCCCAGCAGAAGATCCTCACATTTATGGGACCGCTTATGATCGGTGGTTTCAGCTGGGGCGTGGCTTCCGGGCTTTCCATCTACTGGGCCCTTAGCACTGTGCTTGGATACATTCAGCAGTTATTCATCAACCGCTCTGAACTTGGCAAGCAGGTCAAGAAAACCATGGAGCGGCGGGCCACGCGCAAACGCTGAGGCGCGAAAGCTGTAAAATTGCAAAGAAGTTGAGGGGCTGAAGGATGCTTCAGGACAAAGTTGCCATAGCAAAAAAGATCGATGCCTTTCTGAAGAACATCATCGCTTCAGGCGCTTTCAAGTTGAAATACAGAATTACCGTGAACCCGCCTCACGCCCCGGGCCAGGAATTGGAGACGCCTGAAATCCTAGTCGAGCTGGCCGGTCCTGACAGCTCTCTACTGCTGGAGCGCGGAGCCGAGCTTCTAAGGGCCATTGAACTCCTCACCCATGAATCCTTACACCTGCACACTGAAGATCACGATAAGGTCAGCTTCGATTGCAAGGGCTATCGAGCCGCCCGCCAGCAGGAGCTGAAGCTTGCGGCCCAGGTTGCCGCGGAGCGCGTGCTCAAGACCGGAATGCCCTACTCCTTCGCGCCTATGTCCTCCCGCGAGCGCCGCCTCATCCATCTGGCTTTTCGCGATCACGGCTCCCTCATCACGCAGAGTGAAGGTGAAGGCGGACGCCGTTACGTGGTGCTCTATCCCAAGGATTACAAGCCTGCCCGTCCTGCGCGCCGTTAATCTCCCTTAGGCAAAGTTCGGCTATGATGTGCTGAAAGCAGCCAATCCCCTGTTCGGAAGGAACCTATGTCAACAACCGTAGCGATGATTGGTGAAGTGCCCATCTTCGGGCTTCTGGATGACGAAGAGCGCGAAGCGCTTTCCCAGATGATGGACAGCCGCACCTTCAGGAAAGACGAAATCGTCTTTCACTACGGTGATCCGGGCGGTGAAATCTATATTCTGCGCTCCGGCCGCGTTGAGCTCTACGTGGAGAGCACTGAGGGCCACAAGATTGTCCTCTCTGAAAATGAGCAGGGGGACGTAATCGGCGAGCTTTCTTTTCTCGATGGAGGTCCCAGAACAGCTACCGCAGTAGCTACGGAAGATACGCAAGTGCTCCTGCTGGACCGCGTGCGCTTGCTCGACTTCATTGACAAGCATCCGCACGCCGCCATGGATGTGCTTACCGTGATTGGCCGCCGCCTCCGCGCCACTGACGAGCTTCTGCGCACTCAAGTTTCGCGCAACCCAAATGTTGAAGAGGAGGAGCGGCTGACATTTGGCCAGCGAGTGGCGGACCAGGTTGCCTCCTTCGGGGGCTCCTGGACTTTTATCATTTGTTTTTGCGTGGTCCTCATCATCTGGGTCGTTCTCAATTCTGCTGCTCTGTTTGTGCACCACTTTGATCCCTATCCGTACATTCTGCTGAATCTGTTTTTATCGATGCTCGCAGCCATTCAGGCGCCGGTCATCATGATGTCGCAAAACCGGCAAGCCTCCAAAGACCGTCTTAAATCTGACCTGGATTATGAGGTGAATCTGAAGGCCGAGATGGAAGTGGCGCATCTGCATCGTAAAGTTGATCATATCTACGAGCGGCTGGAAGAGCATTGGGCCAAACTAGAAAGAAGCAAATAGCAATTAGCAGTTAGCAATTAGCGCAGCTAAAGCCGGGTGGGGCCGAATGCTGATAGCAAAAGTGCCCAGACTAATTGCTAATTGCTAATTGCTAATTGCTAATTGCTCGAATGAACCTTGACGACACAATCGTTGCCATTGCTACTCCGCCAGGACGTGGCGGCATCGGTGTGGTTCGCGTCGCAGGCTCTCAAGCTCGAGAGATTGCCGAACCCATGCTTCGCCTCAGACACGAGCTTGCGCCGGGCCGCGCCAGCTTCGGCGAAGTGATTGAGCCTGCAACCGGCGAGCGCATTGACGAAGCGGTGATTACTTTTTTCGCAAAGCCGCACTCTTATACCGCCGATGATGTAGTTGAGATCTCAGCCCATGGCTCGCCTGTGGTGCTGCGGCACATCGTAGAACTGGCCACTGCACGCGGCGCGCGCCTGGCCGAGCCTGGCGAGTTCACTATGCGCGCCTTCCTCAACGGCCGCATCGATCTCACTCAGGCTGAGGCTGTCCGCGACCTGATTGAATCGCAAACGCTTTATCAGGCCAAGGTTGCGGCGCAGCAGCTTGAGGGCGCGCTTTCAAAACGCCTGCAGCCGATCAAGAGGAAGCTTGTAGAGCTGGTGGCGACAATGGAAGCCGGCATTGATTTTGCGGAAGACGACGTGGCCGTGCTGCCGGGAAATGAGATTCTGTCCCGAGTCGAAGAGATTCGCCAGCCACTGGAGCAGATGCGCGCCTCTTTTGCCTATGGAAAGATCGTGCATGAAGGGTTCACGCTTGCGATTGTCGGCCGGCCGAACGTGGGCAAATCGAGTTTGTTCAATTGTCTGGTTAAGCGTGAGCGCGCCATTGTAACCGCCACGCCCGGCACCACTCGTGATCTGGTCACAGAAACCGTCAGCCTCGGCGGCATTCCAGTCAAGCTGATTGACACTGCGGGCATTCGCCACGCAACCGACGAAGCGGAGAGCATCGGGGTACGCAAGTCGTACGAAGCGCTGAGCGAGGCCGATCTGGTGCTAGTAGTGCTTGATAGCACTGTGCCTGTCTCCACTGAAGATGGAGAGCTGCTGCAGGCCGCCTCCAGCCGCCGGACTGTCGTTGTCGGCAATAAGTCCGATCTTGCTCCAACTGCTGCTCTGAAAACGAACAACAATAAAGTCCTTAAAACTTCCGCCGTCACCGGAGCAGGAATAGACGATCTGCGCTCAACCATTCTGGAAGAGGTCTCAGGGCACACATCGCGCGGCGAGCACGAAACAGGCTTTCTCACCAACATCCGCCATCAGCGGCTGGTGGAAGAGTCGCTCAGCTGCCTGGAAGCAGCCGCGCACGCGGTGAAGCGCAGCATTCCACACGAGATGATTATGCTCGATCTCTACGGCGCACTGCGGCCTCTGGACGCCATTACCGGTGAAACCACCACGGACGACATTTTGAATCTGATCTTCAGCAGCTTTTGTATTGGAAAATAATGAATATTGGGCTTGCTGGACTCAGGGTCGCATCGAGATTGTGTGGCACAGACACTCCTGTCTGTGCCGGTATCCTTATAGAACCCGTCCGCACAGGCAAGAGTGCCTGTGCCACACAATGCTTACATGGCAGCTAATGTGTAGGCTCACTCGTACGCCAGCGCCTGAATCGGGTCCTGCCGCGCCGCGATCATTCCCGGATAGAGCGCTCCCAGAATCGCTGCACCCATCGCTACGGCGCCCGCGATCGGCCACCACTCCGGCACAATGGCCTGCGGCAATGAAGCCGGTACCAGCTTGGCCAGCAGCCATCGGCTCACAAAGCTGAAGCCAATCCCCAGAATGCTTCCGCCCAGCCCCAGAAAGAGCGCTTCCATCAAGATGATCTTTACCACCAGAGCCTTTGAGGCGCCCAGCGACTTCAAAATGCCGATCTCGCGCGTGCGCTGCTGCACCGCCATATACATGGAGAGCGAAGCTACAGCCGCCCCGATCAGCACCGCCACGCCGATAATCACGTTGAGCAGCGGCCGCAGAAATGGAACGTTATCCACTGAGGTGAGCGAAACCAGTTCTTCCAGTCCGTAAATTTTGTAGCCCGGCAGCAGCTTCTGCAGATCTTCAACGACAGCATTTGTGTTCCCGCGATTGTCCAATTTCAGATAAATCTGCGCCACCTTGCCGCGCGTGCCATCCATGTCTTGCACCACGGTGATCGGCAAGAAAATATGCGCCAGCTTGCCCGGTTCAACCACGCCGGCCACGTGCCAGTTGCGATTCAGCAGATTGATCTTGCCACCTGAGTGCACGTGCGCCTGCTGCGCGTAGTAGGTATCAAGCAGGATGTCATCCGGCTGCTGGAAGCCGTGACCTTCGCGATAAACAAATGGTCCGCTGATCCGCTCAAACCCCGCAGGATCAATGCCCGCAACCGTCGTCCAGCCGGAAACCAGGTGGCTTGCCACTCCGGTGGCGGAGACTACATGCGGAACCAGCGTGAGCCGCTCGATGAGCTTTTCTGACATGTTGGAAAGAGCCATGGAGCCGGGCGCGGCATCTGAACCGCGCACAATAATGTCCGCGCCGATTCCACGCGTGCGCTGGGAGGAGTCATTGACAAAGCCATGGCTCAGTCCCACCAGCGTAAGCATCAGTGTGACCGGCACTGCAATGAGCAGCACGCTCAGCAGCGTCCGCACCGGACGCTGGCTCAGGTTCGCGGCTACAAGCTTGGAAATCACTTATTCAGGATAGCAAAGCGGAAGGCCATCTTGCCCGCTAGCATGTGCTGGAAAAAAATTCTGCGTCACGAGTGCAAGTTTGCCGAAGCGCACTGCTCTATTGCGGGATCACTGAGACGCTTAGAATCCCCGCAATCTCGTTTGCATCGTTGCGTCCTTTTTGAAAAGTAATGGCAGGCTGTCCGGGAAATGTATCGGCCAGGCGAAGCTCCTTCACTTCAAACAAGCGCGTACCGTCTCGACCGATGCGTTCGTCATATGTAACACCGGTCAGATAGTAAGGATGTCCATGCCATACGACCAGCGAAATCTGCTGCAGTTTGAGGCCGGCAATCACCGAATCAATATTTATGGGAGGCCCCGGCACAAAACGAAGTTCCAGGCGCACATGCCGGCCATCATCTAAAACAAATTCCTTGTTCACCACGAGTGATAGCGCTTCAGTCTTGGGCAGATCGTTGACGCACAGCTCTCCGCCATTCATCCGCATGACCCAGAAGTTTTGGTCGAGTACGGCATTCTGGCGGCGTAAAAGCGTCTCCAGTCCTGCGGCAAGCGCCCAGTTCTCGCAACTCTGTTTGGCGGTGGCCAGCTTTACCTCAGCCGGGAGATCGGCAGTCTGGTCTGGCTTCAGATAAAAAGCCTGCTGTTGCTTTTTTGCAACTTTGTCACCTCCAAACAAAGAGGCGGCCAAAAACACAAGAAGACCCGTTAATTGCAGAAAACGTCGCATGAATGGATTCAGTTTAACCCCGCTTTAACCGCGCGGATGGGAATGAATTTTCGGAGTGCCTATTTTGCCAAGGCAGACATGGCTTTGCGAAAGAGCGTGTCAAACGATTCGCCAGAAACCTTGCCCAACCCGGCCAGAGCCTTCTCCGCCATGTTTCGCTGATAGCCAAGGTTCACCAACGCCGAAATCACGTCTTCTTCCACCGGCGTTGCCGCGGCAGCCACTTCGGCTGACACGCCGAAGCCTTCCAACTTGTCTCGCAGCTCCAGCACCATGCGTTCCGCAGTCTTTTTGCCGATCCCCGGAATCCGCGTAAGCCCCGCCACATTGTTGCCTTTGATTGCCGCCACCATGGCATCGGCAGGCATGCCGCTCAGAATCGTAATTGCCAGCTTGGGGCCGATCCCGCTCACGCTCAGCAGCTTTTCAAAAAGCTGCTTCTCCTGCTGCCGTAAAAAACCGAACAACGCCAGCGCATCTTCGCGTACATGCGTATGAATGAAGAATGAAACTTCCGCGTTCAGCGCCGGCAACCCAGAAAAAGTAGGAACGCTGATGACAACGTCATAGCCCACCCCGCCGGCCTCAACAATGGCCTGATTGGGGTGCTTGGCGATCAGCTTGCCGCGAAGGTGTGCAATCATTGTGGTGTTTGATTCTGGCTAGCTGCTTTTAGAACAGAGACGAGTTGCGCTGCAAGTAGGTTTTTCAGCAGCTCTTCCAATTCATTAAGCTGAAGTTTGCCGTCGGCACAAGCTCGATCGGCGGCTTCCAGCGCCTCATAATATGGAGTTTTATTTCGTGAAATCTGGTCTGGAACCGTAAGAGATTCAGCGTCAAATGCTTTGCTATGACGCTCTTCGTCCCCGCTCATCCCTTGTCTCTCTCCAGGAGATCGGCTTCATCATCGATCGTTTGGCGGGTTATTCGTGGGTTTTCGATCTTTGTATTTCCGTAGGCAAAGCTGCGGCGTTGTTCCTCTTGCTGAGCTGGCGTAAAATCTGCTTTCCTCGCAGCATCGAGCAATGTGTCAAGATCTTCACCCATGGCAGTCTCCTGAAGAAATACTCTAGCAAAAAGCCCGGCGTTTCTGCTGAGGAAAGTTGTCGTTATCCCCGCCGCTTATAAAAAATATTGAACTGATACCCTGGGTTCGGCGGGAAGAGCTCCGCAACCTTCTTCAATCGCTCAGCCAAAGCCGAAGGGACAAGCAAAGGATACTCGCGCTCACGCAACTCGTAGTAATCCACATCCAGGCAAAGCGAGAGCATGTAAATAGCAATGGCATCAGAAAACGCCGCATTCAGATAATCAGACTTAGCTTTCTCGTCCACTCGCCCAGGGCCAAGCGGCTGAGCCTGTTTGCGAAATTCGTGAGCATCAAGGCTGGTTTCACCGCGGACGTTGTTCATTACCTGCGACCACACCAGCTCGCCGAATTCCGGCGAGATACCGGCTTTATCGACGAAAGCGTGGCCCACATTGATGTAAAACTCAAACGCAATGGCAAAGCGTTCTTCCAGCAGCCGGGTTGAGATGAACACGCACTGCGCGGTTCCGGAGTCAATGTTGCGATGGCACAGCGCGCCCTCAAGCGGCTGTCCGTCAAAGCGTTCGACCACCAGAGTTTTATCGCCATCCGCCATTGTGAGCGGCACAAAGTAAAAAGCTTTGCGGTCGAGAGCTGCAGCGATGGAGCGCGGCACCGCGCCCACAATCCGCTCCAGATCGTCTGATGGGAGCATGACCTCGCCGGAGGTCGTGTAGCAGATGCCGTTTGTCGCCTGGGCCACCCGCGCTTCGCGGATGATCTCCTGGGCGTTGCGGAGCTGCGCATTCACTGCCTGAGTCACGTTATTATTCTAACGTACAGCCAATTCAACGAGATTTAACTGTTTTTATGAAGAAATTCCTATTGAGCGCCGGAATCGGGCTCGTTACCGGCATAATTACGTTCTTTCTTTCAGTGGCTTTCCTCTGCATCGTTCTGCTGGTGATCAGGGCCACGAGCCACACTACTCCTGACATGACGCTTGCCTATAAAGCTGCTATTCCCGTGGGAATTCTGGGCGCGATATGCGGCTTCGTAATCGCGCTGGTGCGCACAGGGCGCTCGCGGCCAGCGCACTGATGGCGGTCTGCCGTTTCTGGGAATGCTAAACAAATCTTCACAAGCCAATGTTTGACGCTCATTGTGAGCACATTTAAACTGCTCTGCCCCGCGCAGAGGAGAAAAATGCTCACAATCAAACGTACTATTTCATTTTTGGCCTTGTTCTGCCTGGCCGCCACTCTCAGCTTGAGCGCCCAGGAAAAAGTGGATCTTGAGATGATCAGCAAGATCCGCTATGAAGGCTTCCACAACTCCAAGGTCATGGAGATCGCCAGCGGCCTCATGGACCAGATCGGCCCGCGCCTTACCGGATCGCCCAACGCGAAGAAAGCCAACGAGTGGACGCGCGACAAGCTGAAGGAATTTGGCCTGGTCAATTCTCATCTTGAGGAATGGGGACCTTTCGGGCGCGGCTGGTCAAATGAGTACACCAACGTGCGCATGGTCTCCCCTGATATTGCTACGCTCATTGCTTATTCCAAGGCCTGGACGCCAGGGACCAGCGGCCTGGTTCGCGGACAGGTGATGCGGGTAAACATCCGCGGACCGCAGGACTTCGCAAAATATCACGGAAAGCTGGCTGGCAAGATCCTGCTGGTGGGCGATGATCCTGAGGTCAAGCCTTCAGCAGAGCCGCTTTCTGAGCGGCTGAATGATAAGTTGCTTGCTGATATTGAGAATTACCAGATTCCCAGCGAGCGCAATGACGCCCGCATCCGCGAGTTCGTCCAGCGCGCTCGCCTGCAGCGCCAGATCAATAAGTTCTTTGATGATGAAAAGCCCCTCGCCGTGATTGACCACAGCCGCGGCGCTATTGGTGGCGGCACGGTCTTTGTCCAGCAGGGCGGCTCGTACAAAGAAGGCCAGACGTCCGGCACTCCACAGATCACGCTTGCCACTGAGCACTGGACCCGCATTGCCCGCATTCTGGCGGCAAAGAAAGATGTTGAGCTGGAGCTGAACGTAAAAAACAATTTCTACGATGGCCCCGAAGCCAAGGCGCAGAATGACACTATCGCTGAAATCCCGGGCACCGACAAAAAAGATGAAGTTGTGATGCTCGGTGCGCACCTCGACTCCTGGCATAGCGGCACCGGCGCCACCGATAACGGCGCGGGAACCGTGGTGATGATGGAAGCTGTGCGCATCCTCAAGGCGCTCGATATCAAGCCGCGCCGCACCATCCGCATCGGCCTGTGGACAGGCGAGGAGCAGGGGTTGCTGGGCTCACAGTGGTATGTGGCGCACCACTTCGGCTCGCGGCCGGAGTCGAAAGACCCCGAGCGCAAGGGTGACCCAACGGTGCTTCGCCGCGATACCGGCCCCATGAGCATCAAGCCGGAGCAGAGCAAAGTTTCCGTCTATTTCAACGTGGACAACGGCACGGGTAAGATTCGCGGCGTTTATCTGCAGGAGAACGCGGCTGCGTGGCCCATTTTTGAGACCTGGATGAAGCCCTTCCACGATCTCGGCATGGATACGCTCACCATGCGCAACACCGGCGGCACTGATCATCTCTCTTTCGATGCGGTTGGGATTCCCGGCTTCCAGTTCATCCAGGACCCGATTGAGTACGATACGCGCACCCACCACTCCAACATGGATGTTTACGATCGCCTTCAGCCGGAAGACCTGAAGCAAATGGCTGTAATTGCGGCGTCTTTTGTTTACATGGCAGCGCAGCGCGACCAGATGTTCCCGCGCAAGCCAATCGAGAAGGAGCTGCCGCCAACGCCTCCAGCGGATGAAGAAGAGAATGCAAATCCGCCTTCGCCGGTAACGAATCCTGCTGTGGCAGACCGTCCGCAGCAGCCCAAGCCGGCCGAGCAGCGCCCACCGCAAGGGCAGCCGAGTGCGACTCCGACACCCACACCCAAGCCGCAGTAATGGATCAAGTCCTTGATTCTGATTGGTTTACTGTGTGAGAGAAGATTTTTGTATAGACATTGTATCTACTATCAATTAAGATCGCATGCAACTCACCGTATATCCTTTATATCTACATTTTTATGCGGAGGGTTTGAAGTTATGACCGCCAAAGCGCAAATGGTGAAATGGGGTAATAGCCTCGCAGTAAGAATTCCTAAAGTTGTTGCAGAAGAAGCTGAACTCATGGAAGGGGACGAGTTAGTGATCGAAGTGCAATCACGGGGAACACTTGCAGTGAAAGCTGTTAGAAAGCCGCCTACTCTCGATGAATTAATTGCGCAGATCACTCCTGAGAATCTGCACAAAGCAGCTTGGCCGGAAGACGGCCCAGTAGGGAATGAAGCATGGTAGGTAACTGGGTTCCAAACTCAGGTGACATAATCTGGATTGACTTCAATCCTACAGTTGGACACGAGCAGGCAGGTAAGCGGCCTGCTCTTGTCCTCTCGCCTTCTTCGTACAATGCCAAAACAAGCCTGCTCTTGGCTTGTGCAATGACCACCGAAGTTAAAGGATACCCATTTGAAGTCAGTATGCCGGACGGCGGGGTTGTACTTGCCGATCAGGTTAAATGTATAGATTGGCGATACCGCAATGCTCAGCCCAAGGACACTGCTCCGGAAGACGTGGTTCGAAAAGTGAAGGTTCTACTGGGTACGTTGCTTCAGATCTGACGATTGAATTCCGGCTCAGTTGATCACCGATGAACACTCCCAAAGCATCCTCGCACAAAGCCCTGTGCCGGCGACTTCTCCCCATTTTCCTTTTCCGCTCAAACACGCGATACTTGATCTAACGTGGTCGACTTCCTTCATAAATTAAATCCCCAGCAGCGCGAAGCCGTGGAGGCCGTTGATGGGCCGGTACTTATCCTGGCCGGCGCCGGCAGCGGCAAAACGCGTGTGATTACCTATCGCATCGTCCATCTAATTGAAAATAAGGGAATTGAGCCGGATTCCATTCTGGCTGTTACCTTCACCAATAAAGCTGCCGCTGAGATGGCGGAGCGCGTTGACCATCTGCTGGGCGGCCGCACGTTGCGCAAGCCGCTGATCGCAACCTTCCATTCATTTTGTGTGCGCGTGCTGCGCCGCGATATTGAAGCCATGAGGATTGGCGACGCGGGCTACAAAAAAGATTTTGCCATTTATGACGAGTCTGACCAGCAAGCCGTGGTCAAGGCCATCATGCGCCGCCTGGGACTGGATGACAAACAACTCAAGCCCAGCGCGGTGCTCTCACGCATCTCCTGGGCCAAGAACCACATGCTTGATCCGCAGGAAATGTATCTCCAGTCGGCCGACCCGGTCACTGAGAAGGTCGCACACATTTTCGAGGAATACCGCAAGGAGCTACGTAAAGCCAATGCGCTGGATTTTGACGATCTGCTGCTGGAGACGGTGCGCCTGCTCAAGAGCTCTGCGGAGGTTCGCGAGCGCTATCAGCGGCGCTACCAGTACTTGCTGATTGACGAATATCAGGACACCAATCGTCCGCAGTACGAGTTGATCAAGCTGCTGGCCGGCACGCGGCATAACGTGTGTGTCGTCGGTGATGAAGACCAGTCAATTTATTCCTGGCGCGGCGCCGATATCCGTAACATTCTGGAATTTGAACGCGACTTTCCTGAGGCGCGCATCATTCGCCTGGAGCAGAACTACCGCTCCACCCAGGCGATTCTTGAAGCTGCTTCGGCAGTGGTCGCCAACAACGTAAAGCGCAAAGGGAAAAAACTTTGGACCGCCCGCGAAGGCGGCAGTCGGGTTGGTTATTACGAGGCTCCGGACGGCGAGAACGAATCCCTCTTCGCGGCGGACTATATCTCGCGCTACCTGAAGAAGATGAAGGAAGAGGGCCAGGAGAAGGTCCGCGTCGCCGTGCTTTACCGGCTGAACTCGCAGTCGCGTCTGGTTGAAGAGTCGATGCGCCGTTACCAGATTCCTTATCAGGTGGTCGGCGGATTTTCCTTTTACGAGCGGGCCGAAATCAAGGACATGATCAGCTATCTCAAGCTGATCAGCAATCCGCAGGATTCGATTGCGTTGCTGCGCGTTATCAATACGCCTGCGCGCGGTATCGGCAAATCAACGCTGGAAGTGCTGGAGCGGCTCTCACTGGAAACGGGGATGTCGCTGTGGTCGGCCACCAGCGAAGCCATTGATCGCAAGCTGCTTCCTGCGCGAGCGCTGGCCTCGCTAAAGAGCTTTAAGGAGTTGATTGAAGATGCCCGGGCCATGTTGCTGGGGACGTTTGTGGAGCGGGTGGACGAAACCGCAAAAACCTACCACGGAGACACGGAGGCGCGGAGAATAGCAGAGCCAGAGTCAGCAGCAGAACAAGATGTTTCTTTTGAACCAGCAGAATTCGGCGAGAACA
Organism: uncultured Acidobacteriaceae bacterium; assembly: GCA_964541925.1. Taxonomy (GTDB): domain Bacteria; phylum Acidobacteriota; class Terriglobia; order Terriglobales; family Acidobacteriaceae; genus Angelobacter. Next base: position 26,245 of record CAZISB010000029.1, read on the forward strand.
TCAGCTTTGACTTCGGCGCGAACGAGCCGGAAGAGCCTGAGCCACCAGCGGCCGTAGAGGCGAGCCAAGCCGCAGGTGAACAAGCAGAAGCCATCGAGGGCTTTCGCGCGCCTGGCGGGCCGGCCAGCATTCCAGAAATTCTCAAGTTCCTGATTGACCGAACCGGCTACATCAAGCAGCTGGAAGAAGAGGCCACGCCGGAATCATTCTCTCGCATTGATAACCTGCGCGAACTGGTGAACGCCGCTATGGATTCGCGCGACCGCGGTGAGACCCTGGCTGAATTTTTAGATCACGCAGCCCTGGTGAGTGACGTGGATACTTACGATCCGCGAGGCACAGTCACATTGATGACCCTGCACTCGGCCAAGGGGCTGGAGTTCAGCCTGGTATTTCTGATCGGCATGGAAGAAGGGCTGTTCCCGCACTCACGGGCCTTCAATGATCCTGACCAGATGGAAGAAGAGCGCCGGCTCTGTTATGTGGGCATGACTCGCGCCATGGATAGCCTGGTGCTCAGCAATGCGCGCTATCGTCGCCGTTACGGTACGGACATGCCGGATGCAACGGTCCCCTCGCGCTTTCTGGAAGAGGTTCCTCCGCAACTGCTGGAAGAGCTGGGAACTTCGCGCTCCAGTGCCGCGGCCCGATATCAGGACCACGACTACAGCGAGCGGCACTACAGCTACGAAGACGAAGACCAGAGTGCTCCTGTGAGCAGCCAGCGCTACGCAGCGCGCAGCAAGCCTAATTCGAAGCCCGGCGGGTATTCCGGCCCAAAATACAATTCCATTGACAACATCGCCGAGTTCTTTGCCTCGCGCGGCAAAAAGTTCAATCGCCCGCAGCTTCCGCTGGAAAAGTCCACGGGAGGCAGCTCATTCCGGCCAGGCCAGCGCGTGAAACATCCGAAATATGGTGAGGGAGTTGTCTATCAGCGTGAAGGTGAAGGAGAAAACGCCAAGATTACGGTACAATTTCCACGATTCGGATTGAAAAAGCTGGTGGAAAAATACGCGCATTTGGAGCGCGCGTAAAGATTCGTAGTTCATCTTGATTATTAGGACAGATAAATGGCAAATACCAAAACACTGAGCAAAGAAGAACGCAAGAAGTCGAAGCGCGCATCGCGCAAGAAGCAGGCGGCCAAGAAGCCTCGCGAGTACGCGCGCGGTTCACGCAAGCGCAAAGTGAAGAAGCTGGCGCGCGGTACGGCCAAGCGGTAAGCATTTTTAGTGCGCCGCATGATTAGTACGATTAGGCAAACCTGACGCAGAGACGTAGCACTGCTACGTCTCTGCTGCAATGTGAGTCAAAAGATTCCGCGTCTGGATGAATGTGGGTCCTGCAATTCCTGATCTTTGTTGAAGGAGGCCATCCTGGCCAGCCAACTTTTCGCCAAGAAGTCCATAGACAAACTGATCGCCGACTCTGAAGAACCGGGACACCGTCTAAAGAAATCTCTGGGCCCGTGGTCGCTAACGGCGCTGGGGATTGGCGCCGTGATCGGCTCGGGAATTTTCACGGTCATTGGGACCGCAATCGCCGGCCAGACGTTCACGGCGAAGTCTATCCTCAATGCGCCGGTGCTCGAGTACCTGATCCACCATTCTCCGACCTTCGGCCGGCCGGGCGCGGGACCTGGAATCGCGCTGTCGTTTATTCTGGTGGCCGTGGCGTGTGCGTTTACCGCGTTGTGTTACGCGGAACTCGCGTCCATGATTCCCATCGCAGGCAGCGCCTACACCTATACCTATGCCACCATGGGCGAACTGATTGCCTGGATCATTGGCTGGGACCTGATTCTGGAGTATGCCGTCAGCAACATGGCGGTGAGTGTCGGCTTCGCCGCACATCTGGTCGATCTGCTGGATTGGTTTGGAATCCATCCTTCACTTCGCTGGGTATCACCGGCTTACTTGCCGACTGGCTTGCAGGACCTTGCCGGAAACGATCTTTACGGTTCCGGTTGGCATTTTGGCTTCAACTTCCCGGCATTTCTGGTCGTGATGGTGCTCACTGTCATACTCGTTCGCGGAATTCGTGAATCCGCACGCACCAACAACATCATGGTGCTGGTTAAAATCGCGGCGATTTTGATCTTTGTTTTTGCCGGAGTGCAATTCATCCACCCCTCGAACTGGCATCCTTTGATGCCGAACGCCTGGGGCGGCGTTCTTACCGGCGGTTCGATTATTTTCTTTACCTACATCGGATTTGATTCGGTATCTACCGCCGCTGAAGAAGCTAAGAACCCCCAGCGCGACTTGCCGATTGGCATCATCGCGACTCTGATTATCTGCACTCTGCTCTATGTCGCGGTGGTGGTGGTCCTTACCGGCATCGCGCGCTGGGACACGCTCGGCGATGCCGCGCCAGTCGTAAACGTGCTGCGGAAATTGAACGTTCCCTGGGTCAGGCTGGCTGTCCTCTTCGGAGCCATGACCGGCATGATCTCATCCCTGCTGGTGTTCCAGCTGGGACAGGCGCGAGTTTGGTTTGCCATGTCCCGGGATAAGCTACTACCGAGCGTTTTCGGCCGCGTTCATCCGCGCTTTCGCACGCCCGATATCGCCACTTGGGTAGCAGGATTTGTCGTCGGAATTCCAGCGGGATTGCTGGACATCGGGACTTTGGCCGATCTTTCCAATATAGGTACACTTTTTGCGTTCACGCTGGTTGCCGGCGGCGTTCTGATCCTGCGCTATCGTGAGCCTCAACGCGCCCGAGGATTCCGCGCTCCGGGTGGCCCCCTCGCGCCGGTGATGACGATCTTCACCTGCCTGTTGCTGATGGCCGGTCTTCCGATTCTCAACTGGATACGGTTCTTTTCCTGGCTGATCATTGGGATGGTGATTTACTGGCTTTACAGCCGCCACCACAGTGAGTTCGCCACCGGCGGCGCCGCAGCCGGCAAGGGTTGATGACTTCGCGATCGTTCATTCAGTCGCTGCCCAAAGCGGAACTCCATCTGCATCTGGAAGGCAGCGTTGATCCGGCCACGCTGGCCGAGCTGAGCCGCCGCTACAATACGCCTCTTCCCACTGAAAACAACCGCTACGATGTGACTGGCAGCGGCGACGTGCTCACTGAAGAGGATGTGCGCCGTCTTTATTCTTACCAGGATTTCAACGGCTTCCTGATGGCGTTTAAAGCGGTCACCGAGCGGCTGCGCACGCCGGAAGATTACGAATTAGTAACCTACCGCCTTATGCAGAAGCTGCGGCAGCAGAACGTGATGCATGCCGAGGTCTATGTCAGCATCGGCGTCATACGTTGGCGCGGACAGCAGGTTGAGCCGCTGTTTGAAGGCATGGAACGGGGGCGGGAGCGCGGCCAGCGCGACTTTGGCATCTCATTGCTTTGGATTTTTGATGCCGTGCGCCACTTCGGCGCCGAAGCAGCAGCGGAGGTCTTTGATCTGGCTGCGCGACTGCGCGACCGCAACGTTGTGGGAATCGGAATCGGCGGCGATGAGGCGCGCGGACCGGCTGAATGGTTCCGCGATCTCTACAGGAAAGCTGCTGACAACGGTCTGCATCTTACAGCGCATGCCGGTGAAACTACCGGGCCGGAATCGGTTTGGGGAGCAATCAATATTGGGGCACAGCGGATTGGACACGGCCTGGCTGCTGCGCAGGACCCCGAGCTGCTGGAAGTGATGGCGGAGAAGCAGATTCCGGTGGAGATCTCGATCAGCAGCAATTTGCGAACCGGCGCTTCTCCCAGCCTGAGAGAGCATCCGGTGAAGAAGTTTTTTGATAATGGATTGATGGTTACGCTGAACACTGACGATCCTGCGATGTTCCAGACTTCGCTGACGCATGAGTACGAGCTGGCGCAGGAGGAATTCGGCTTTACGGAAGAGCATCTGCGCGAGCTGGCTCGGAACTCGTTTGAAGCATCATTTCTTCCCGTGGAGAAGAAGCTGCGCTTTTTGCAGCAGATTGATTTTCTGGTATGAGCAAGCATATTGGCATTGTCGGCTGCAGCGCAGAGGGAGCGGCGCTCTGCTATCGGACCATCTGCCTGGAAGCTGAGCAGCTGATGGGCCGCCACGCGCACCCCGAGATCACCATGCATACCATCCCTTTGGCCGAATACATGAAGCCAATCGAGTTGATGGCGAGTTGGGAAGATGTCGGCAAGCTGATGCTCAAGTCGGCGCAGGTGCTCAAGCGCGCAGGCGCTGACTTTCTGATCTGTCCTGATAACACTATTCATCAGGCTCTGCCGTATGTATTGCCGAAATCGCCCTTGCCGTGGCTGCACATTGCGGAAGAGGTCGGCAAAGAGGCGAGAAGACGCGGCTTCAGGAAGCTAGGGCTTACCGGCACCAAGTTTCTGGTGAGCGGGCCGGTGTATCCGGAAAAGCTGGAACAACTGGGGCTTGAATTCGTGCGGCCGACTCGAGCGCAGCAGGAACAGATTAACCGCATCATCTTTGATGAGTTGGTCCGTGGTGAACAGACCATGCAGGCGCTGTTTTACTTTGAACAGGTAATTGAGAACTTCAAGATCCAGGGCTGCGATGCGGTGGTGCTCGGCTGCACGGAAATTCCGCTGCTTATCAGTGATGCCGAGTCGCCTCTGCCAACGCTGGACTCCACACGGACGCTGGCGCGTGCGGCGCTTCGGCACGCTTCGGCGAGTTGAATAGCAAATCATAAGGAATATTTGTGAAGGCAATCAAACGTGGTTGCGTTTTTTTTCTACTACTGTGGACAGCCTGCGCTGCAGCCCAGACTTCTGCGCCTGTAACCGAGACGGGCGTTTTCAATCTGCACAAATTTGAGCAGTTGATCGGGAAAGAGACGTACACGCTGACGCGCTCTCAAAATGAAGTGGCTTTAAAGTCAGATTTTAAATTTACTGACCGAGGCACGGAGGTCCCGCTGGCAACCACGCTGGTCATGGACCAGGATCTGACGCCGCGCGACTTTCAGATCAAGGGAAAGATCTCGCGCTTTTCATCCATTGACAATTCCGTTCATGGCAGGAGCGCCGGCCAGACCACGATTGCTCCGGGTGAAAGCTTTTTTGACATTGAGGGGTACGCGCCGGTCTCTGTCCAGATGTTGCTGGTGCGCTACTGGCGCACGCATGGCAGCCCCAAGAACTTGAAGACGCTTCCACGCGGCGAAGTCCAGATTGAAGAGCGCGGAACAGAGAAGTTTACGATCGGCAGGCACTCAGTGCAGTTGCACAAGCTGTCTATTCGCGGGCTGATCTGGGGCATGGAGTCGCTTTGGCTTGACGATCGGGACCATCTGATCGCACTGGTAAGTGTGGATGCAGAGATGGACCATTTTGAAGCCATTGCGGACGGATATGAGGATGGGCTGCCCGCGTTCGTCGCGGGCGCAGCGCGGGACGGTATGGCAAACATCGCCAAAGTCGCGTCTGAGTTCAGCAGCAACGCGCCACTGATGACGGCGATTGTAGGCGGCCGCCTGATTGATGGCACAGGCAAGCCACCGGTCGAGAATTCCGTGGTCATTTTGCGTGAAGGGAAGATCATTGCCGCCGGCCCAGCTGCTAGCACTCCAGTGCCGCAGGGAGCACAGGTTATAGATGCGCACGGCAAGAGCGTACTCCCAGGGTTGTGGGAGATGCACGCACACTTTGAGCAGGTGGAGTGGGGGCCAATTTACCTTGCGACGGGAGTGACAACAGCGCGCGACGTAGGAAATGAGCGTGAATTTATTATCGCGGCGCGGGATGCCATTGCGAATGGCAAAGGAATTGGGCCAAGGCTGGTGATGGCGGGCATTGTGGATGGAAGCAGTACGTTTTCTCTCGGCATCATCCGGGTGGACACGCCAGAGCAGGCGCGTGAGCAGGTGCAGAAATACAAAGCAGAAGGCTTTCAGCAGATCAAGATTTATAGCTCGGTGAAGCCGGAGATCGTGAAAGTGATTACCGCGGAGGCGCACCGCCTGGGCATGACGGTGACCGGCCATATCCCGCAGGGGATGAATGCGATTGAAGGTGTGAAGGATGGGATAGACCAGATCAATCACATCAGCTATCTGACGGCGGTTATGGCCGATGCCAAGACCAAAACAATTGATCCGGAGTCACAGCAGGTAAAAAGCATAATCAAGCTATTGCAGGAGCACCACACAGTAGTTGATCCCACAATGGCTTTGATGGAAATTTTGAGCCATGCCACGAGCACGCCGCTTTCAACTTTCGAACCCGGCATTGCGAAGGTAGCGCCCGAACTGAGAGAAGGACTGGAGACCATGGGAGTTCCACCCGCTGCCGAGCAGCAGGCCGCAGCGCGCTTCCAGACTCTGTTACAAACAGTTCGCATTCTGCATCAGGCCGGTGTGCCGATTGTCGCCGGAACGGACCAGGCCGTTCCGGGCTACAGCGTTGATCGTGAGATCGAGCTTTACGTCAAAGCCGGATTTACACCCATGGAGGCGATCCAGGCCGCCACGCTGGTTCCTGCGCGTGCCATGGGCATGGAGAAGGATTCCGGCACGATTGAGGCGGGCAAGCGCGCCGACGTGATTCTGGTGGACGGAAACCCGCTGGAGAACATCAGCGACATTCGCAAGGTGAGCACGGTATTTGCCGCTGGAAGAATGTATCAGCCGGCGCCGCTGTGGCAATCAGTGGGGTTCAAGCCATAGCGTGCGTCAGCGGTGGATTTATTGCGTACTACCGCTCGCTGCAAAACTTTGATTCGTAGGCATATCGCTGTTCACGAAGACCAAATCGCAGCTTTTTGAATAGGCCGTGCACATGACGAGCCCTTCCCGGATTAATTGGTTGGGCGAGTCTTCAGGAAACAGCAGACCAGCGGCAATTTTGCTTTGTTGTTTGCGAAGCTGATCGGCAAGGTTTGAGTCTCCGTTGGAAGGCTGAATATTGACCAGCTTGGGGCCGGGTGCAAACACAAAATAGAATTCTCCTTTGCTTCCAGCAGGCGCGATATTCCCCAGGTGAACGGTGCGCATTTGTGAAGGCTCATTTGCCTTAGCATCAATGAGTTTTTCCGCGCCTTGCTTGCCTAGCAGCTTTATAAGCCGGTCGCGCCCTCTTTCGGCCTTGGTCTGCTGCTGGCCCATGAAAGTACGAGTAACTGACATCGCATAAAATTCCTCTGCTTCATGGGATTTGCCCAGCTTTTCATAAATTTCACCCAGATGCTCTGCTACCGTTTTGTGCTGCGCAAGAATCCAGGCAGCCCGCACGTATTTTTCCGCTAATTCAATGCGGCCAGCTTTAAAGTGAATCCAGCCAATGGTGTCCCAGGTCATAGCCAGTTGTGCCATAAATACAAAATCAGGCAGCCGAATAGAAGAAGGATCAAGCTGATTGAGATGATCGTAAATCCCTTTCAGTGCTGAATCCGCATACTGCTTTGCCAATTCCAGTGCCTGGCCGTTATCCGCCAGCTTATAGGCTGAATTGTTCCATACGGTTGGATTTGGAACAGCTTCAACCACCGCCTTGATGGTTTCTACGCCTTTATCGAACTGCTTAAGTTTGAAATAACCATCCGTGAGCATCTCGCGTATTTGCACTTCATCGTTGAAGCCCCCTCCCTCAGTGGCAAGGGCCTTCTCCAGCTCCGGGACGGCATTGGCATAATCATTCTTCCTCACCGCGTAATACCATCCCAATAAATAATGCGCCCGATGGCTTAACGGATCAATTTGGGTTGCTTTGCTCAGCTCTTCTGCGGCAAGTTCCGGCTTGTTCACGGAAAGATACAGTCCGCCCAGCTCTGCATGCGCCTGTGCATCAAAAGCATCTGCCTCAATCGCTTTTTGATAATCCTTAATGGCGTCGTCATAGCGGCGAAGGTGGCCTTCCGCCAGGCCAATACGTGTCCATATCCCTTTACGTTTAGAGTCGAGCTCAGAAACCTTACGATAGTCGGCATATGCATCTGTGTAGTTACGTTCGCGGTATTCGATTTCAGCCCGCCGCATGAGTTCATCAGCGCTTGCTGAAGAGGCGCCACTTGATTTAGCGACAAAACCCTGAGGCAGGCGAACAACCATGTTCTGGGATTCATCGGCATTTATCGATCTCTGGAATGCTTCGTAATCCTGGCGGTGCTCGTTGCCGATTTCAGGGTTCAAAATTTCTATCTTTTTTTCCGCGGTAATGATGTTTTTCTGCGCAGAATAAGAAGTCTGATAACGGATATAAGCCCGTTCTAATTTGATATCGAGCGGGGGCTGGATCGTGACACCCTGCGGCAACTCAACTCTGCATTTGAAAGTGAGCTCCCCCTTAGAAGGATAAAGCTGGATAAATTTGTCATCTTCCGTCCATTTGGGGAAATGGCTGGAGGAGAGCGGCAAGGAGTTCTTCGGGGACTGATTACCCAGGTTCAGATACTCAACGCGATGATAGTGGTAAGTGATCCGCAGGCCTTTGTCGAGGGCTTCCAGGCCTTCGATTTGCACCTGGCTTACCTCGCCCCCAAAACCAGCGTAATAAGACATTCCCTGAACCATATCTTTGTACTTAGCAGGCGAAGCTTGACGGAACAGTTCTTTCAGAATGACTTCCACGTCCCCACGAAAAAAGTATTCAACGTCAGCTTCCAAAGTGCCGGATTCGTCAATTTTTCCTTTTAGATCAAAAACTTCTTGTGCCTTAAAAGGCGGCTCCGCAGGAGTTTCAAGGAATTGAGCACCGGATGGCCCCGTGATGACCAAGGCCTTCTTGTGCCGCAAAGGAGAGAGCAACATTCCGTAAGGCGCGATTTCCGGGGTAGTATCAAGAAACAATGTGTCCTTGCCGATAGGTATGGCCGTCATCAAATGATTGAACTGCCCCGGAGAAGGCACTTCCGGATCGACATTGCTATGTGTGTTGATCAGTACCGGATAACCGTGAATTCCAACTGATTCCAGCAGTGCAGCGAAGAGAGTGTGCTTGTCCTTGCAATCGCCGTATTTGTTCCCCAAAACTTCATCGGCCGCATGAGGTTGGTATCTTCCAATGCCGAAATCAATACTTATGTATCTAAAATTCAGGGCTACAAATTCATACAGGGCTTTGATTTTATCTTCATCAGTGGTCAACCCCCTGGTTAGCTCCAGTGCTTTTGCTTTGATCGAAGAGGTGGGAGAAGAACGCTCGTGCTGTAAGCCGTAATACCAGGAACCCACCTGTTCCCAGCTTTCAAATGTAGAAAGCTCGATGGAAGGCAAGGGAGCAGTTCCGGTCATGTTCTGTTTCTGCAATTCATGTATGTGGCTTGATTCAATGGAGCTATTTGAGGCGTGCCACCGGTAGATAGTTCGATTGCCGCTGCTGCTTACTTCAGGTTTGTATTCCGGACGGAAATCGATATGGATTTTACGGCTTTTAGGGAGATCTACTGTGACAGATTCTGCGAGTACAACCTTGTCTTTGGTGAAAGAGTACTGGAACCAGAACTGATTGGGAACAAGCGGCGTCTGCCTGGTAGTGTATTGGAAAATTACTTCATCCCCTACACTTAACCCCGGTACGGTGACTTGCTTCTGGCGAAGGTCACTATATGTTGGGGCGACGCGGCTTATTTCGGGGGTGACTTCCTGCACATTCGATGGCCCTGCTTTTATTGTGCTGCCATCCTTTTTGTGGACTTCTACAGTATCGAGGGAGAAATCATTTCCACTAATGTAATTGAAAGTAACGATTCCGAACAGCCTGATTACCGATTCGTTCTGCAGTTTGACCCGCTGACGGATGGTCTGGACACTACTGCCATCATTTTCAAAACGAACAGTGGTGCTAAGTTCATTAACAATTGCGGGCTGATCAGACGTATTGGTTGTTGCTTTTGAATCGGAAGGAGCGGCTTGGCAAAAAGCGGATTGCGAGGATGTGAACAGAAAGAAAATAGCAGGCAAAGCATAGGTCAGCTTTAACATGCGGCGTATTGTATCGCGACTTTTAACTGGAAAGACTACTTTGTGCGCAGGCTAGTCCGCCATTACGGATTCTTCTTTAGCTACTTCAATCTGCACCAGATCCGGCTGCTGAGGGACAGGTGTGCGGTGTGACTCAAGTATCTGCGGCGCGCGCCAGAAGTCAACCAGAGAGGTTTGGTGTACGCAGGAGATGGTGCAGTTAGGCGCGCAGGATTTCTGGGTAAGAAATTCGCGGCGGACGTCCTCAACCGTGTATTCGGCCAGAGGAACGCCGGGATAGCCGCGCTGCTGGGAGCAGTAATGAACCAGGCCGTTCTCGCAGATATAAAGGTAGCGGGAGCCGGCACGGCAGCGCCAGTTGTTAGGCTGTCCGAGAGCGATGTTGTTCTGAAATTGATTGAAGCGGGCATAGCTATGCTTGCCCAGCTTCTTCATCTCGCGGAAGACTTCCTGAGCGCTTGCATCCAGCGGACGGAGCTGGCCGGTGCCATCATGAATAATTCCAACGGTTGAGGTGAATCCCAGCTCAACGGCTCGCTTGCCGATCGTTACTGCGTCCCACTGCTCTTTTACTCCGGCGCCGATCACGGAATTGATGTTGACGTGAAATTCGGCGTGCTCGCGCAGCCACTGCAGCTTCTTATCAAGAACTTTGAGCGACTTCTTGGAAACCTCATCCGGCTTTACGTTGTCAATCGAGATCTGCAGGTGGTCGAGCCCCGCTGCATTCAGCTGCTGGATACGTTGCGGTGTAAGCAGGTAACCGTTGGTGATCAGGCCGGCAATGATCCCATTTGAGCGGATGCGGCGAATGATGTCATCAAGCTGTGGATGGAGAAGCGTTTCGCCACCGCTGATGGTGATGAGAGTGGTTCCGAGCGCGGCCAGCTTGTCGATACGACTGTACATCTCGTCCAGAGGCACGGGATCGGAGAAGTCGTCGTATTCGTTGCAATAGGCGCAGGAGAGATTGCAGCGCCGCATGGGGATGATGTGAACCTGGATCGGGTGGTCGGTGGAAAGCACCCCCTTCGCGATCATCTTGAGTTCGCGAAAAGTGCGGTGCACGGCCTTGAGCCGCCGCCTTAGCCTGGTTCCGGTATTTGCCATGTATAAACTAGTTATTAAATCATAAGCAGGGGAATTTGCGGCAACACGAACAGTAAACGGCTGATTTTTAAGGGTAAATGGTCAAATTTTTCCCGAGCTGGGACCTTAGAACATAGCTCTCCAGGCTGCCCGGCCAATCACAAAAATTGCAAAAACCACAAGCATGGTCGTAATCCCCGTACTTGGCTTAGGCTTCCGATTTGAAGACGCGAGAGAGAACCCGAGCCCAAGCAATACCACGACCCACAGAGTGAAGATATCCAGACTGCTGGCGATCGCATAAAGGAACCGATTGCCCATTGGATCCATGAAGAACCCAAAATTGGTAGGCATGGGATTATTGATGTCAATGGTGTTCGGATCAGAGCTCACCAAAAAGCTGAGGGTGAGCAGAATGCCGGATATGGCGAACGGAAGATAGGAATAAAAGACAACGGCCATCGCGCGCTGAAACGGGACCTCAGCGCCCATCATGAAGTTAAATACCACCATCAGAATGGCGGCAATAATGATTCCGCCCACCAGGTTGATCACAGGCGACACATAGAAAAACCCTTTGACGATCTTTGCCTGAAGTGCGATTCCCGCTTCACGCTGCGCAGGAGTCAGTTGTTCCATGCGGCGCTGCGCTGAGGGCGATTTCTCGATTTCGTGCTCGATAAAGCGTTGCATGTCCAGCTTTTGTGCGCCCACAATGCCAAAAGTCAGGCTGATAATGGCGTAACCAGCCAGGGCACCCACCAACTGGAATTGCGTTTTAGGTCTGTAAAGGTTTTCGAAGGTGCAATAAAAGTATCGATCAGGCGCTGCGGCTCAGAGAGACCCGGGCCTGTGGGCTCAGCAGGCGGTGGAACTGATGGATATGGAGAAGGCGACGGTGTTGGGCTGCCCGGAGAGTTCATAAACCATCCTTTAACATTCAAACTTTTGGTTCCCTGCTCATCGCGGCAAATACCTAATCCGGCGCTTCTCACTTCCTGAAGTGCTCCCATCCGCGTTGTTGCAAGGATTGTACTGAGCCATTCTGCCTCAGAATCTGTATTGCTGGCGAGTAATTTGTGCGTTTCTTAATTGTCCCGATCTGCGTAACCGGCACGCCTGCAATTCTCGCCGGCAATTTTGTGCGCGGCGAAGCGGTGAAGAGCAGTTCGTAATCCTCACCGCCGTGAAGCGCCAGTTCAAGCGTTGAGTTTTTGGCGATTGGGATTTTGGCAGCTTCGATTTGGGCGGAAACTCTGCTTTCGTCGCAGATGTGCGCCAAATCCACCGAGAGACCATCGCTCAGGTCAATCATCGAGGTCGGTATCTTATGCTGCTGCAGCCATTGGCCAACTCTCAAGCGTGGCTGAGGATAGAAATTAGGATTGGATTTTTTGGCTTGAATCCGTTGACCAGCAAAGAGCTGTTGCAGAATGGCAGCAGAAGCGCCGAGTTCCCCTGTGACATATATATTGTCGCCGGGACGTGCGCCTGAGCGAAGGACGGCATCGCCGGCTCGGACAGTCCCAAGGACGAGGATGTCAGCCACGATCTGCTGCGCTGATGAAATATCGCCACCGGCTAGCTGGACCTTGTAGCGCTGGGCTAACCGGATAAGGCCCTGCAGGAAACCATCTGCCCATTTTTGCGGCAATTTGGGCGTGAGTCCCAGCGAGAGAAAACAAGCCAGAGGCTGGCCGCCCATGGCCGCGATGTCACTCAGCCCGCGGGCGAGACATTTGTGACCAACGCTCTCTGGTGGATGCCATGCGCGGCGGAAGTGGACGTTTTCAATGCAGAGGTCAGTGGTGACCAGGAGCTGCTGGCGCGGAGGAAGGGTCAGGATGGCGCAGTCATCGCCAATGCCCTGGCGTACAGCCGGTTGATGGACGGAGCCAGACAGCTTGCGAATCTGCTCAATTAATTGCCGCTCTCTCATGGCATGAGGCAGTTAACTATATCAGGAACAATGACTTGGGATGAGTCGGTCGTGCTTCCGCTCCTGGTGTGCTCACTCGAATTAGCTGCAAAGCTTAGTAATTAGGTGGCGAATTGCCGGAGATCATTGGGAAAACGCCGATGTAATCGGAGTGAAAAGCTGGGGCTTGGCCGGAAGGCCATGGTCTCAAATAGGCTGCTTGCGGTGGCTGGACCGTCAACCTTCGTTACCGGCACGGAAACACTCCAGCATTGACACTCAGGAAAGCTGCTTGTTAAGGTTAACCAACGTTTCACAAGGCGTATTGCCACTTCACTCCTCAGACCTCATTCGTGGCCTTGTGGGAAACGCGACCAGCCGATAACTGGCCAGGAATATTCGAGCGGCCCTAATGCAAGGGCGGACAGCAACAGAAAGAGTGCTGAAGCACAGTTAAAGAACGAGAATTTTTCATAAGCGGAGTATTTGCTTTGCGAAAGCGCTTTTACATCATGCTGGTGGCACGGAACGCCGAAGGCGAACTCCTGAAAATTCCTGTGCCCATGCACTACTTATACGTTTTTGTTGCCGGCGCATTGATTGGCATGCTCACCATTACCGGAATGCTGGGCTCATACACGCGTATGCTGGTGAAGGCGCAACATTACAACGAGCTTCGCAGCGAGCAGGCAGCCCTGAAAAAGCAGTACAGTCAGCTTGAGCAGATCGCACAGGAAAATGAGCTGCAGGCCCAGTCTCTGAGCTCGCTGGCCGGCGAGGTTTCGTCGCTTTACGGTCTCAAGCCTGATCCGGCTTTTCAGGATGACGATCCTGCTTCAGCCTCCCTGCAGCAGTTCTATGCTCTGCATACTACGGCGATGAACGGCGCGGCTTCTGTCGGCATCAGCATGGGTGACGTTCGCGATACCAGCACGCGCGATTGGATGCGCCTGGCAGCAGCGCCAACGTTGTGGCCTGTGATGGGAAGAATTACCGGTTCGTTTGGAGAACGTATTGATCCATTCAGCGGCGAGGGCGCGTTCCATCGCGGCGTGGACATCTCCAGCGAGATCGGCACCCGAGTCATTGCGCCTGCAGATGGCATTGTCCGCTTCGCCGATTTCATGAACGGCTACGGACGGGCGGTAATGATCGACCATGGCAACGGTATCAGCACGCTCTATGGGCACCTTTCAGGCTTTGCCGTGACTGCCGGGCAGCTGATCCGCAGAGGCGATGCAGTGGGTTATGTGGGCACCAGCGGCCGCAGCACCGGCCCGCACCTGCATTATGAAGTACGCATCTTCAATACGCCGGTGAATCCTTACAAGTACCTGCGCTTCAGCCTGAATCAGCAGGTGGCTGTGGGGGCAATGTAAGCTAACGCTTCTGCAGCGGTGGCGTTGGCGCCGGTGAGTTAGCCGGCGCGGCAGGCGCAGCGGCTTCACTCTGAACCTCAGACCAAACTTTTCTCAGAACCGATTGCGGAATGGTGGCGGTGAAGACCGCCACATTGTTTTTCTGCTCCACTTGAATGCTTTCGAAGGCGGCTTTGATGTCCTTGTCAGGGCCGCGTGCTCCCATCAACTGGCCGATGCTTCGCACCAGTGAAATATGCGTGTTGGCAGCATCAACAATCTCCTTTGCCTGTGCGTCGCTCTGAGCAAAGACGTCAGCGCGCAAAAGCAATGAGCCGGTATAACGAAGCGAGCCTACGGCAATGGAATCCGGCGGAAAAGTGAAGCTGAGTCCTCCTGGAAGCTGCACGTTGTCAGCGCGGTTGGAGAAGCGGTCAATGATCCATGCCAGGCTGGTGGCCGGCACGTCACGATAGTGCGATTCAAGCAGCCACTGACCCTGCGGAGATGCAAGGCTGCGGTCAATGATTCCACGAATGGGATCAGGCGAGTTCATGTTGGTGACGGCAACGCGGCTGTTATCGAGCAGAGAGACGCGGACCAGGTGTCCTTCATGCTTGATGGTGTAGATTGCGTGGTCACGGTACTGCTCGGTGGTGTCGGATATTTTTTGCAGATAAGTTTTCAAGCGCCCGGAATCGAATCGGCCAACGAAAATTTCAGATGATTCCACATCACGGCCATCAGCCGTATCGCGGCGGGACATGGCGACTTCATCGAGGTCGCGTTCAAACTGGATTCCGGTCTCTGCAACGAAGTTTTTGTAGTCGCCCTCAAGCTCTACAGGGCCGGATTTACTCAGGTCAAACAGGTGGACTGGTTTCAGGTTTGCGTAAAGAATAAAGTCGCCTTCAGGGAGCAAACGGGCAGCTTCAGGAGGCCGGCCGGCATGGCGGTAAATAAGGACAGAAGTGACCGCCAGGGCCGCAATCAATAAAGCGGCTGAAATCAGCAGTTTGCGATGCTTGAACATGAAGAACTAGTATAGATTAAGTGAGTTTTCTTTCCCCGGAAGTGGCTGCTAACGGGGAAAATTGTTACAATAAAGACGGAGCGGTACCACTGAGGTTACGTTTCCCTTAAAAGCTTGAAGTCACTTGTGTTGCACGCGGATTACCGCTGTGCTAACTTATTAACTTTGTGCCCGGTTACGGGAAGTTTTGTGCTGGCGTAGCTCAGCTGGTAGAGCATCTGATTTGTAATCAGAGGGTCGGGGGTTCAAGTCCCTTCGCCAGCTCCAGATAGAAAAACGGGATTTTCCGGAGTGTGTAGCTGGACGCATTTTCCGGACAGAGCAGGCACTGCGCAGAGAGTAATTCTACCGGAACGCAATTCCACGAAGACTTTCCTAATTCGTCAACGTTTGACGGCTTATGCGGAAGTATGTTCGCGCGTCTCTTTGTCGCTTTTTACCCGTTGTGAGCCAGTGAAGTCAGATGAGCATGAAGTGAGCGCTGGTGGGCGCGAGCGGAATGCCAGGGGCGAAGCAGCGCAGCGTTGCGGAGCCTTGCAAATTAAAGAGCCGTCGCCGATATTGGCGCAGTTGAAAAGGCTCGGTTCAATGCACAGGTGACCGAGTGGTTAATGGTAGCAGACTGTAAATCTGCCGCTCTTCGGAGCTACGGAGGTTCGAATCCTCCCCTGTGCACCAGTATTTTTCGAGCTGATGTAGCTCAGTTGGTAGAGCACTCCCTTGGTAAGGGAGAGGTCACCGGTTCAATCCCGGTCATCAGCTCCAGAGTTTCAGATGGAGCAGCAGAAGCGGTTTTATGTTGCCATGGCGCTGTATGCAGTGCTCGCGCTTCTGGTCTGGCTGACGATGGACAACACCGCTGTTCCGGTAGGCGGTGGCCGGATCAGCTTGCGAGGGTTGACGTTTGCTTTGCTGGCTTTTTTTGCCGCGCGAACGGTGTTGCACTGGAATGCTGAGCGCATTCGAACAGAGAAAGAGTCGCGGTCGTCGAGCAGAGAATAGTTTGGGAGTGGGCGAGCGCCGTGATTGCGCGAGCAAAGCGTGAGGGTGAAGCAGCGAAGCGTTGTGGAGCCTTGAACGAAACAGGCGGGAGTAACTCAGTGGTAGAGTCACAGCCTTCCAAGCTGTTGGTCGCGGGTTCGATTCCCGTCTCCCGCTCCAGAGTTTGAAATAAGGAGCACAGGGCAAGAGTGCCTGTGCCACAAAAGCAAAGGGATTTGCAGATAACGATGGGTTACCAGCAGGCGCAGATTCCGGTCACGAAGGTTGAAGAGTTTGAGCAGCTGAAATCGGCGCTGGAGCGAATTTTGGCTCCGGCGGCGGTTGAAAGTTTTTACAAGAAGCTGCAAGGGCGCACGATCTATGTGCGCGAGTTTGAGAAGTTGATCGGCTCGAGAGTTCTGGAAGAGCTTGATGTGCCGCTCAGGAACTCAAGAAAGAGCGCCCGGCAGCTTTATGAATCGCTGGCGCTGGCTGATCAGGCGCTGATGCGCGAGTTTTATCTGGAGCGGATCGAGCAGGTGGATGTTAAGGTCCGCGAGAAGTACAGAAAAGTTTATCGTTATTACTGATGCAGACGGAGTGGCAACTCCAGCGAGCAACTAGGAGAGGCAATGGCAAAGGAAAAATTTGACCGCAGCAAACCGCACGTAAACGTAGGGACGATA
>CAZISB010000030.1:0-40189 GCA_964541925.1 uncultured Acidobacteriaceae bacterium
ACCATCAACCGTATCATTGACGTTTTCCCGTCACACCAGCAGTCGAAGATTCGCGCGCAGATTTCGCTGGTGCTGGAAGGCATTCTTTGCCAATCGTTGCTGCCGCGCGTAGGCGGGCAGGGCCGCGTTATGGCGATGGAGATTCTTGTTCCCAACGCCGCGGTCCGCAACCTGATCCGCGAAGACAAAATCCACCAGATTTATTCAGCCATGCAGTCCGGACAAGATAAGTTCGGCATGCAGACCTTCAACCAGTCTCTGGCGAGCCTCTATTTCCAAAAGGCTATTACGCTTGAGACCGCATTGCAGCGCTCTTCCATGCCGGATGAGCTGCAGGACATGATCAACCGCGGCGTGCAGGCCGCAAAAGTAGCCGCGGCCACGCCGCAGCGCAGGTAATTTGTAAATCCAACTCTCCCTCGGTTGGAAATCGTGAGCAGGTAGGCAAATAGTACGAGAGGAGCACACGGTATGCCGGTATTTACATTCACAGGGACTGACGCCCAGGGCAAGCGCATTGCCGGGGAGCGGCTGGCTGACAGCAAAGCGGCAGTCACCATGCAGTTACGCCGCGAGCGCATCACTCCGGGAGCCATCAAAGAAAAGGGCAAGGAATTCGCCCTGCCAAAACTTGGCACTGGCAAAGTTCCCATCAAGGACCTGGCCATCTTCTTCCGGCAATTCTCCGTAATGATTGATGCCGGACTTCCGCTGGTGCAGTGTCTGGAGATCCTGGCGGCAAATCAGGAAAACATGTTTTTCCAGAAATGCCTCACGGGCGTTCGGACGAGCGTGGAGAGCGGCTCTACGCTTTCAAACGCCATGCGCCAGTATCCAAAGATATTCGATGACCTTACCACCAACATGATTGAGGCAGGTGAGGCCGGCGGTATTCTCGATACCATTTTGCAGCGCCTTGCCACGTATGTGGAAAAAGCCGTGAAGCTCAAGTCAGCCGTGAAGTCGGCTTTGATCTATCCGGTATCGGTTATCTCGATTGCCTGTCTGGTCGTCGGCGCGCTTCTCAAATTCGTGGTGCCGATCTTCGCCAACATGTTCAACAGCATGGGCGTTGACCTGCCGCTGCCCACCAAAATCGTAATTGGACTAAGTAATTTCGTCGGGCGTTTCTGGTGGCTTGCTTTTCTCATGCTGATCGTGACATTTGTCGGCATTAAGTACCTCCGCAAAGATCCCAAGGGCCGCTACATGTTCGACAAGTTCCTTCTGAATCTGCCGGTGCTTGGCCAGGTGCTCAGGAAAATTGCCGTTGCGCGATTCACGCGTACGCTGGGTACTCTCATCACCTCAGGCGTGCCGATTCTGGAAGGCTTGTCCATTACCGCAAGAACTTCCGGTAACGCCGTTCTTGAAGATGCGCTGATGAAAGTCCGGAAGGCCGTGGAAGAGGGCCGGACCATTGTCGATCCTCTGAAAGAGTGCGGCGTCTTTCCCAACATGGTGACCCAGATGATCGGCGTGGGTGAAGCCACTGGCGCCATGGATGCCATGCTGCAGAAGATCGCGGACTTCTATGAAGATGAAGTGGATGCCGCAACCAAAGACATGCTCACGCTGCTGGAGCCCATCATGATCGGCTTCCTGGGCATTATGGTCGGCGGTATCGTGATTTCACTGTACATGCCGCTGTTCTCGATGATCTCCAAGCTCTCCGGCTAATTGCGAGATCAACGCAGCTGAAGGACTCGACCCGCCTGGCAAGAATAGGACTCCCGGCAAGCGCTTTGGCTTGATGGGGCGTCAGGCGGGTCTTTAAACGCAAAACGCAAACCAGGATAAGAAACAGGCGAGGAATGGGAGACACCAGGTTTAACGAGCGAGCATGGCTGGCATGGCTGGTGAAGGTCCGTGTCATCATTATTTCTTTCCTGCTCGCGGTTGAACTGCTGATTGTCAATCTCACTCCGAACAACGTTCCAGTCCGTCTGTTTGAAACCATCATTGTCACCTGGTTTACGATTTCCTTTTTCTTCTTCGTTCTGCAATCTCTCTGGAGCGAATACAAGCCGCAGGCAATTACGCAGATCTTTACTGATCTGGTGTTTGTTACCGCCGTTGTCTATGTCACCGGCGGAGTCGATACTTTCTTCAACTTCCTTTATCCGCTGGTCATTATTGTTGCCAGCATTTTGCTGCCGCGCTACTGGGCGTATCTGACGGCGGCAGTTTCGTTCATCCTTTTCGGCTCGCTTCTGGAACTTTGCTATTTTGAAAAGGTCCCAACTTTCCAGACGTCCGCTCGCGGCGATGCAAAATCGCTTCTCCTGGTAATCCTTGTCAATCTCTTCGCGTACCTGGCTGTAGCGCATCTTTCCAGCAGCCTGGCCGGAAAGCTCCGGCAGGCGGGAAGGGAACTGCAGGACAAGAGCGGCGAACTGCTCAGCCTGCAGGCTCTGCATGAAAACGTGATTCACTCGATCCGCAGCGGCCTTATCACTACTGATCTTGAAGGTCGCATCACGCTGGTGAACACGCCGGGCCAGAAGCTGCTGGAGCGCACCGCGTCTTCGGTTTACGGCCGTCATATCTCCGATCTTTTTGTTGATCGTCTTCCCAATCTTGAATCTGCCGCCGCGCAATGTGAAGTTCGCGGCCTGACGCCCGCAGGGAAAGAGAAGACGTTCGACGTAAACGTTACTGCGCTGGTGGTTCCTGAACAGGGAACCATTGGCTACGTTTATACCTTTGAGGACCGTACGGAGTTGCGCCGCCTGGAGCAGGAAGTTCGCATGCGAGACCGCCTGGCTGCAGTCGGCAGACTGGCTGCCGGTATCGCCCACGAAATCCGCAACCCGCTGGCCTCCATTGCCGGCTCCATCAATGTGCTTTCACAGGTAACACCACTCAATGAAGAGCAGCAGACACTCGTGAATATCGTTACGCGTGAATCATCGCGCCTGAACTCCATCATCTCCGATTTCCTGGTCTATTCCCGCGAGAAGAGCTACAAGTTTTCCCGCATGGACCTGATACCGCTGCTGGAAGATGCGCTGGTTCTTCTGGCAAACCGCTCACAGACGAACGAGCTGAATATTGTTCGCAGTTATGAGATTCCTGAGGCCTTTGCCGCCATTGATGCCGACCGCATGAAGCAGGTCTTCTGGAACTTGCTGGAGAACGCTGTCCGCGCCATGCAGGGGAAAGGGACAATTACAGTCTCTGTGCGTGCACAAGGCGATTTTCTGCGCATCGGCATTCGCGATACCGGTCCGGGCATCGCAGCGAATTTAACCGAAAAGATCTTTGAGCCGTTTCAATCTCATTTTGAAGGCGGCACTGGATTGGGTTTGGCAATCGTTTACCAGATCGTGCAGGCGCACGGAGCGAAGATTTGGGTTGAGTCGAAGCAGGGCAGCGGCGCTGAATTTGTGCTGCAGGTCCTGCATGCCAGAGCAGCCCAGGCCGAGCCTGAGTCTGCGCCGCTCAGCGCGGAGGTGTCGCATGGCTAGCATCCTCGTATGCGATGACCAGCGCTCTATCTGCGAGATGCTCGATATCTCGCTGCGGAAGGATGGGCACCGCGTTGAAACCGTGAATGGCGGCGAAGCAGCCAAGAAAAAACTCAGTTCCGCCAATTACGAGCTGTTGATTACAGACATCAAAATGCCGCAGACCGATGGCATTGAAGTTCTGCGTTATTCGCGGCAGAGTTCGCCGGAAACCTCAGTCATTCTCATCACCGCGGTGGAAGACTACGAGGCCGCCGTGCAAGCGGTGAAAGGCGGCGCTTTTGATTACATTCACAAAGGCCCGGGCCTGCTGGATGAGTTAAAAATCTCCGTCAATCGGGCCTTGGCCACGCTCACGCTTCAGCGCGAGAACTTTGCCCTCAAGCGCGATGCCGCTACGCGCAACTCGCTGGAAAACATCATCGGCAGCAGTCCGGCGCTGGAAAAGCTGAAAACCACCATCCGCACCGTATCGCCGACCGGGAGCACCGTGTTGATCTATGGCGAAAGCGGCACCGGTAAGGAGTTGGTTGCTCGTGCTGTGCACGCATGCTCTCCTCGAACTACAGAGCCGTTTGTCTCCATCAACTGTGGTGCGTTTCCGGAGACGCTGCTGGAGAGCGAGCTCTTCGGCTATGTAAAAGGCGCTTTCACCGGCGCAAACCAGAACAAGCGCGGCTTGTTTGAAGTTGCAAGCGGCGGAACAATATTCCTCGATGAAATCAGCGAGATGAGCGTCTCCATGCAGGTAAAGCTTCTGCGCGTGCTGCAGGAGCGCACCATCCGCCCTGTGGGCGGCACGCAGGAAACGCCGATCGATGTGCGCGTGATCGCCGCCACAAACAAAGATTTGAAACAGATGGTGGCCGCCAATACCTTCCGCGAAGATCTTTACTATCGCGTAAGCGTCATTCCTATTCAGGTGCCGCCATTGCGCGAGCGCCGCGACGATGTCGAGTTGCTGGCCAATCATTTCCTCAAAAAATACGCCAACGCAGCGCAGAAGAGCATTCTGCGCATCCGCCCGGAATCCCTTGAGGCGCTGAGGAAATTCGACTGGCCTGGCAACGTTCGCCAACTTGAGAACACGATTGAGCGCGCTGTGGCCATGGCAACCGGCGACGAGCTTCGCATCGATCTGGAAACCGATCATCCACGCGCAGCCGCTGCAGCCGCATCAGCAAATGGACATCATCCAACTGTCAGCTCTGACGGAGTTGATTTTGAAAAGTATGTGGCGGATATCGAGCGCTCGCTGATCGAGTCGGCCTTGCAGCAATCCGGCGGCGTGCAGACTCGCGCGGCCGAACTGCTCAAGGTTTCTTATCGCTCATTCAGGCATCTGCTGAAGAAGTACGATATTTAGCTGTTTTCTGAAATCCCGAAGCCGCCGGTGTTGCGGGTGAGGGACCCCTATTCTTTGCCTAAATTATTGGAGGGGGACACACTCCGCCACAGTATTCAACCCTCAAGAATGTGGTAACAATAGGGCTCCCTCCCCTTCGCAGCGAACGCTCAGGGGCGGGATCACAGAAAAACTACGCCGCGTCCTCTCTCTTTCTGTTCGGCGGAAGGTCATCCGGCCGGCCGTATTCTTCATGCGTATGCACAGGCCGCTCAGGATGGTCGGCAGCATCTTCCACTCCCTCAACGGCAGCAGCCTCAAGCGCCTGCTCGGTCTCTGCCAACTCTTCCACCGATTCCTCATTTGCATCTTCAATCGTCGAGAGCTCTTGCGGATCGCCTGATTGTCCCGCGCTGTCCATACCTACCTGCCTGGGATCGTCGCCCAGTTCATCCAGCTGTGCTTCCAGGTCGCCTTTCCTCTCTGGCGATCTCTCGTCCAGATTTATTTCGCGTTCACGATTCTTCTTAGCCATGAAGTCTCCTCTGTGGCAGCAGCCCTGCCGCGTCTTGCGCTTTCTAATTGGATGCTCTTTAGCACTCAGCAGTCAGCACTTCGCATTCATCCCGGATCAGCATGGCACATTCCGAGACGGTCTCTTCAATTTGGATTCTTTAGCAATTTTCGGCGATTTTTGCATTCTTCCCTCTGCTTCCTCCGCTCCTCTGTGTTTCAAAGGTGTTCGTGGTGCATACGAGACTGTTTCAGGGCTGAATGCTGACTGCTGAGTGCTGATTGCTAGGGGTTCTTCGGCTTGGGTCTTGCGTAATTTTCCATGTCAGCGGTCCATTGCAGGAAGTGCCGCAGCTGCCTTCTTTCGCGAAACATGAACCCCCAAAACTCGAGAAAGCCGATCTTGTCCATCTTCAGGCCGGAGTAGGTTTCCATGCGCCAGCGCAGATAAGGGCTGCGCCACGGCGCCAGGCGATGTCCGCGGGTAGCATTCCAAAAAAAGCGAAACAGTTGCCGCATTGAGAATTCAGTATAAATGGCCTTCTGTTCGCGAAGCAGACCTTATCCGGCGATGGTCACCGCAACTTCACTGCCCTTGTCTGCTCCCGCCAGGCGGGAAGCAGCGGCTTTATTTGCTGAAATCTCTAAAAATCCGGTGCTGCCCAGAATCGCAAACAACTCGCCTTGTGCCCCCTGCGCGTAATTGGAGAGAAGCTTTGTCACTTCCGCCTTGCCGACTGTGATCTTGAAAGCGCTGGAAGAGCCGTCAAAAACCTGCGGAATATCTTTCGGCATGATGTTGGTGATGAGATTGCCGAATTTATCCGTCTTCAACACAATGCCTTTCCACGTGTTGGCCGATACGGCTTTCGGCTTGGGAGCCAGGAAGCGCACGTAGTCAGTAATCTCGTCGCCAAATTTGCTGGTGTCAACGCCTTTGCTCAGATAGGCAGCAACGGGGGCAAAGATGTCCCGTCCATGGAACGTATTGCTCACCGGTTGATGAAAGTAATGATCTGAGGTGATATGGCGGACCATCACTCGTTCCTCTCGTTCATAGACCAATGAGAGCACCCCATTGTCCGGCGCCACAAAGAAATATTGTCCTACCGTCGCGATGATCGGCCGCCTTGCGCCGCCGACGCCAGGATCAACGACCACTACGTGCACCGTATCTTTCGGGAAGTAACTGTACGCCTGCGCGATGGCAAGGGCACCGTCCAGAACGTCGAACGATTGCACTGCGTTGGTGATGTCCACGAGCTGTACTGATGGATGAATGCTATAGATAACCCCTTTCATTGCTCCAACGTAGTGCTCGGTCAAACCAAAGTCGGTTGTAAGCGTGATCATCCGCTGAATAGGCACTCTTTGCTCCTATGAATTCATTGCGCGTGTTTTCGCGAAGGTATCGCGCGGCTTTCTCCAAGTCAAGCCGCATTCTGCCGCCTATAAATTGCCTTTGTTTTTCCGCGTTAGCGGTGTTCATCAGCGTGGATCCTCCTCGGTGCGCCTGTTCTGAAATTGGAAATTTTTTGGAGAAAGAGTGGAAAAGCTTGCGCACTCATTTAAGTTCAGCATGAAGTTAATTTTGTAAAGCAACAGGCTTTGGCGCCGGAGATCGTAAGCTTTTCTCGAAAGATTATAAACGATTAAGGGCTGACGCCCCCGAGGAAAGCTGATTTTGCAGCTCTGCCGTGTCCAAGCCTGGTTGACCTTTTATTGAGAAGTCAGAGCCGGTTTCGAGCCAGAGGGGTCCAGAAAGGATGCTCATGTCATCGTCAGCAGTAAGGGTCGCAGCGCGCGAAGAAGGTTCTCCTGCAGAGTCATTGTTCCTGCTTGTCGTAGATGGTGATCGGTTCGTTCGAGACCTGTGTTCGCAGGTTGCGGGGCAAATGGGATTCAAGGTCCATGCCGCTGACAACACTCGCGCCGCGTTGCGGCAAATCGAAATGCAGCCCATTGATGTCGTGCTGCTCGATTCACGCCAATCAGAACGGGACGGTCTGGACTTGCTGGCAAAGATCAAAGAGCGGCATCCGCAGACAGAAATCATCATGTTGAGCGGGCAGGCCACTGTTGATTCGGTGGTTACCGCAATGAAAGGCGGCGCGTGCGACTTCATTCGCAAGCCGTTCAAGCCTGAAGAACTGGGGACGCTGCTGACACGCGCTGCAGGCCGGCTGCGAAATTCGCTGGAAGAGCGCATCACGCGCGAGCAACTCCAAAGCAATTCCGGATACAAAACTCTGCTGGGCGCTTCTGCGGAGATGCAGAAGCTTTACAGAATTATCGCCAAAGTGGCGGAAAGCCGGCATCCTGTGCTGGTGCTGGGAGAAAGTGGCGCAGGAAAGGAAACCGTTGCACGCACCATTCATACTGGCGGGCCTTTCCGCGATCGTTCTTTTATCGTGGTGGACTGTGCCGCATCCACGCCGCAGGCGCTTGAGGCGGAGCTTTTCGGCCAGGTAAAAATAAACGGAAAAACAAAAGAAGAAATGCTGGCGCTGGCCAGCGGTAGCACCATCTTCCTCGATGAAATCGGAGAAATGCCGCTGGAAACGCAAGGCAGACTCTTTCGTGCACTGCAGGAAAAGGAATTTCATCCGCAAGGCGGCACAAAGGCTGTTCCAGTCAACGTTCGCATCATTGGTGCTACCAGCAGTGATCTGGAAGCGGCCGTACAGCAGGGGACCTTCCGGCGCGATCTGTTCTTTCGCCTCAATGTTGTCGCGCTTCGCTTGCCGCCGTTGCGCGAGCGCAAAGAAGATATTCGCCTGCTGGCGGAGCACTTCCTTGAGCGCATCAGTGAAGGCAAGAGCTTGCGACACTCCATCAGCACTGAGGCCATGAAGTTGTTGCTGCTTTATGACTGGCCGGGAAATGTTCGTGAGCTGGAGAATTGCCTTGAACGCGCTGCGGCCATGAGCCAGGGAGCTGTTTTGCAGAGCGGCGACTTCCCGCCACATATCAGAACGGTAGCGCTGCGTACGGCTGGGCCAAGCTATCAGGCTCGCATCCTCCCGCTCGCCGAGCTGGAGAAGCAGGCGATCCTGGATGCGCTGCAGCAACTTAATGGTGACAAGCTGATGACAGCCCGCGCGCTTGGGATCGGCAAAACCACTCTGTATAGAAAGTTGAAGGAATACGGAATCTCGCACTGGGTCCACACGATTTCCGTGGGAAGCCAGGCGCCTGGAAAATAAAATTGCGTTTCTCGGCATCTGCAGCTCTATAATTCAAATAGAGCTGCACTTTTCTCACCTTAATCCCTTAGAAAACTTCTTGATCCAGAGACAACTCTGAATTGCCGGGAAGCCTCTCAACCTTTGGCAGTCAATGTACGTCTTGTGACTTCAAGGGGTATCTATGCTTTGGACTATCTTTGCGATTCTCATTATCCTTTGGCTTCTGGGCTGGGGATTCCATGTAGCCGGCAGCTTGATTCATTTGCTGCTTGTGATTGCGCTGATCGTGGCAGTAATTAATCTGGTGACTGGCCGCAGAGCGGTATAGCAGCGGCGCTCTGCGTACTGAAAAATTTTTGAAACCAGGCTTGCAGCGCCGGCTTCTTCTGGAAAATTTCCACCAGCACGGACAGGCAATTGGAATCGGCGTCAACCTGCGCCAAATTGTGCCAGACGCCCTCTGACCACCTTGCTCGGACCTATAAAGGACATCCCGAGTTCCAAGCGTCGTGTCTAAAAATGCATTACGTTAGAAAAACGGTCTAAATAATGGTTACAACACAGGCGAGTATTACTCGGGAATCTGTAACAGAAACGCTTGAAGCACAGCAGGAACTGACCCGCCAGATTGCAGAAATGGGGGAATGGTTCCACAACATCAATCTCAAAGGCATTCAGACCGCACCCAACCATTTTCTGGGTGATTTTCCAAACGTTAAATGGAAAAACATTGCTCCCGCAATTCCTGAAGATCTTTCAGGGGCCACTGTTCTCGATATCGGATGCAACGGCGGCTTTCACTCCATTGAGCTGAAGAAGCGCGGGGCCAGCCGCGTTCTGGGTGTTGACGTGAATGACCGATATCTCAATCAGGCACGCTTTGCAGCGCAGGTGTTGGACCTGGGAATCGAATTTGCCAAATGCTCGGTCTATGATGTGGATTCGATCCCTGGCCAGTTTGACTACGTGCTGTTTATGGGAGTTTTTTATCACTTGCGCTATCCCCTGTATGCTCTGGATAAGGTGATCAAGAAAATAAAAGACAAAGGAACGCTGGTCTTTCAGACGATGATTCGCGGCTCGCTCAGCAGTCCGGAACTGGCTGACGATTATCATTTCTGGAACATGCAGATTTTCAGCAAGCCGGATTTCCCCTGCATGTACTTTATTGAGAACAAATATGCCGGCGATCCCACGAATTGGTGGATCCCGAATCATGGCGCAATGGAGGCCATGTTGCGCAGCTCAGGTTTGAAAATTCTGGCGCATCCGGAACAGGAAACCTGGATATGCGCTCCTTCACACGTCAAACGTGAGGACGGCAAGTATATTTTTGATCACGAATTAGCGGGCACTCTGTAGTTCAGCCCAGATCTTGTGCAAAAAGGTGCGTGATGGTTGAAGCAGTGATGCTTTGGAACGAACCAAACAATCTTTCACATTGGGATTTTAAGCTCGATCCTGATTGGAAGCTGTTTGGGGAAATGGTAGTAGCTACCAGCAAGGCCCTTCGACGTGAAAACCCTGAGCTGCCGCTGGTTCTCGGCGGAATATCCCCCATTGATCCTCATTTCATCAAACTGCTTGGCTCGTACGGCGTACTGGATGCAGTTGACGTGGTTGCGGTGCACGGCTTTCCGCTCGATTGGAACCATTGGCAGATCCACGAATGGCCGAAGAAGATTGAAGAGATCCGCGCTGTGACTTCAAAGCCCGTTTGGGTCTCCGAGGCCGGCGTCTCGTCATTCGGCGCTGAAGAAGTCCAGCTTTTTGGTTTGAAACGGACGGCAGAGCTGCTTCTTCCGGTTGTAGATCGCGTGCACTGGTATAGTCTTTTGGATTTACCCGCAACCTGGACGGCAACTACGCGCCACAAAGAGGCTGAAGGCAGCGCGTATTACCGGCATTACTATATGGGGCTTCTGCGCGAAGATGGAACGCCGAAGCTTGCGGCAAGCGAATTTCCTGCAGGCATGGGAGTTTGCCAGTGGTTTCACTATGAAGACCACCGGCTGGAGCTCGCCGTGGACTGGCTGACGAAATTGGGCGTGAAACACGTGCGCACCGGCATTAGCTGGGCAGATTGGTTTCGTCCTAATGCAGAAGCCTGGTTTGACCGCCAGATGCAGGCGCTTGAACCTTTCATCACAACTTTGACTCTGTGTTTTACGCCGGAACACATGGGCCTTGCGCCGCACTATACGAGCCCGCCAAAACGAATTGAAGATTTTATCGATTTTGCTGTGTGGTCTGTGCGCAAGTACGCGGCTGCCAAAAAGAGCAGTGCAGTCCTGATAGGAGCAGAGTAATCATGCCAGGAAACATTCTCATTACCGGCGGAGCAGGGTTTGTGGGATCGCACTTGGCGGATGCATTGGTCGCGGCAGGACACAACGTCCGCCTGTTCGACAATCTGACTGAGCAAGTTCATGCCAATGGCATTCCGGATTACCTGAATCCTGAAGCAGAGTTGGTACAGGGAGATATGCGCGACTCTGCTGCTGTGGGCCGTGCGCTCGAAGGAATTGACGTGGTGTTTCACCTGGCTGCTGCGGTAGGCGTGGGGCAGTCAATGTATGAGATCGAGCACTACATGGGCACGAATACGCAGGGTACAGCCGTGCTGCTGCAGCAGATTCTGAGCCGGAAAGCGCGGGTGCAGAAGCTGGTGCTCGCCTCCTCAATGTCCATTTATGGCGAAGGCAAGTATCTCTGTGTGGAGTGCGGTGAAGTTGCGCCCGGAGTGCGCTCCAATGAGCAGCTGAAGGCTAAGCAGTGGGAGACGCTTTGTCCTAAATGTGGAGAGACGCTTGCGCCGATTCCAACAGATGAAACCAAGCCCCTGCAAGCCAGCTCGATTTATGCGCTCTCCAAGAAGGATCAGGAAGAGATGTGCCTGCTCTTTGGCCGGACCTACAGCCTGCCGGTAGTTGCGCTTCGTTACTTCAACATTTACGGCACGCGCCAGTCGCTTTCCAATCCTTATACCGGGGTGGCCGCGATCTTTGCTTCGCGGCTTATCAACGGCAATCCTCCGCTGGTTTTTGAGGATGGAAGGCAGCTGCGCGACTTTGTCAGCGTGAAAGATGTGGTGCAGGCCAATCTGCTTGCAATGGATCGCTCAGAAGCAGATGGCATGGCGCTCAACATCGGCTCAGGGGAGCCAATTTCTATCCGTGAAGTAGCCGCGGAATTGTCGCGTGCGATGCAGAAGAACATTCCAGCAACGCTTACGCTGAAGTACCGCGCGGGCGATATCCGGCATTGTTTTGGTGACATCTCTGCCGCACAAAAATTTCTGGGCTATGCGCCGAAGGTGCATTTTGCCGACGGATTAAAAGATCTGG
Source organism: uncultured Acidobacteriaceae bacterium (assembly GCA_964541925.1). GTDB lineage: Bacteria > Acidobacteriota > Terriglobia > Terriglobales > Acidobacteriaceae > Angelobacter. The sequence goes on from CAZISB010000030.1 coordinate 11,864, forward strand.
TGCAGTGGCTGTGTTCGCAACAGCCGCAGGACCGTGCCGCCGAAGCGGTGGCTCAGCTCAGCGAATTTGGGCTGACTGCCTAGGCGCAAAACAACTCGAAAGGGGGAACCATGCGGAAGCAGGAACCGCGCTCCGTAACGATTTTTGGCGGGGCCGGATTTATCGGATCAAACCTGGCGCATTTTCTGCTTACCAGGACAGATGCCAAGGTACACGTCTTTGATAATCTCTCGCGTTCGGGGGTGCACCACAATCTGGAATGGCTCAAGAAGGCGGCGGGAAATTCCGGGAGGCTTCAGGTTACGGTAGGCGATGTTCGCAACCCTCAGCAGGTGGAACGGGCTGTAGCTTACGCAACAGAGATTTATCATTTCGCAGCGCAGGTTGCGGTCACAACTTCCGTGACTGATCCGCGCCTGGATTTTGAAGTAAACCTTGCCGGCACTTTTAACGTTCTGGATGCAGCGCGCCGCAGCGGTAACAAGCCATTCATACTTTTTACTTCTACGAATAAAGTTTATGGTGAGCTGGCAGGAGGCACGCCAGTCATTAGCGGTAAACGGTACGTCATTCCAGGGCATCAGGGTACTTCAGAGTCGCAGCCGCTTGATTTCCACTCTCCTTACGGATGTTCCAAAGGCGCTGCCGATCAGTATGTTCGCGATTTTGGCCGGATTTACGGTCTGCCAACAGTAGTTTTTCGCATGTCATGCATTGCCGGCCCAAGGCAGTTCGGCACGGAAGACCAGGGCTGGGTAGCCCACTTTGTCTATTCCGCGCTGCAGCGTGAGCCGGTTGTGATTTACGGTGATGGCCGCCAGGTGCGCGACGTGCTTTGTGTGCACGATCTGGTCAGCGCCTTTGAAGCCGCGCGGCAAAATATCGAGAACACGCGGACACAGATCTATAACGTTGGTGGTGGCGCAGGAAACACAATTTCTCTTCTGGAAGTGATCGATGAAATTGATCAGCTCACCGGTCATCGCCTGGAAGGTGTAATGGATGGGCCCAGAGTTGGCGACCAGCTTGTCTATATCACAAATACCAGCAAGCTCCAGCGTGATACCGGATGGAAGCCGGAAATCGGGCTCAGCAAAACCATCCAGCTCCTGAAAGAGTTCTGGGAAGAGAACCACGCTGCGCTCTGCACGCGTCGTCGTCCGCTTGTGCCTCTGCCGTTTGAATTGGCGACCGAGTTCTCCGGGAGGGCGGGATGAGGTTTGCCCTCGTCAATCCGAATTGGGATTTCAAGGGGTCCACTTATTTCGGCTGCCAGGACCCGCACGTCCCGCTTGAGCTGATGTTTGCTGCAGACCAGATACGCACAGCTGGGCACGACTCTCTTTTGATCGATGCGCAAACGGATAATCTCAGTCTTGGAGAGGCCAAGCGCCGCATTGATGCATTTGCGCCAGATTTCCTTGTGCTACCCACGGCGCCCTCGTATTTGTTCTGGCGTTGTCCTCCACCGGAGCTGCGTGTGCCAATGGAGTGGATCGCAGGTCTGGAAAGCCCGGCGATTCGGGTCACTATCGGCCCGCATCCTTCTGCGACGCCGGCAGCAACTATCCGAAAGACCGGTTGCGACGTGGCTATGCGCGGAGAGCCCGACCAGACCCTGGCGGAATTGGCCTCAAAACCCTGGGATGAGATCACCGGCTGCTGCTTCAAAAAAGAAGATGGATTTCATATCAGCCCCAGCTCTGCTGTTACGGAGATGAGCAAGCTGGGTCCGCTCGACTTCAGCAATTACAACATTGAATCCCATTGGCATCGACACCACGTTTTTACGCATGAGCAAGGCCTGGGTGCGGAATTGGAGTTTGCCCGCGGCTGTCCCTGGGCTTGTACCTTCTGCAACAAGACGCTCTTCCGCAACAAATTCCGTGAGCGCAGCGTGGATGCGGTCCTGCAGGAAGTTGATACGCTGATCTCGCGCGGAGTCGAATACATTTACTTCATCGATGAAATTTTTGGTGTGGGAAAGAACGTACGCCGCCTTCTGGAAGGTATCGCTGAGCGTCCGGTGAAGATTGGCTTCCAGACGCGCATTGATCTCTGGAATGAAGAGACGCTTGACCTGCTCGGCCGCGCTCACTGCATTTCAATGGAATGCGGCATTGAATCGATTACCGAAGAAGGCCGCGAAGAGCTGCACAAGAACTGCCGAATCGATACGAGTCGAATCGCCGAATTGCTGATTTACGCGCGCGGCCGAATTCCATGGGTGCAGGCGAATCTGATTCTTACAGAAAAAGATGATCGTGTTGAGATCAGTAAGTGGCAGGAGAAGCTGAAGGCAAAGGGCGTCTGGGTGAGCGAGCCTGTGCCCATGTTTCCGTTCCCGGGAAGCCCGCTTTACACGCAGACGTTCGCTGCCGCTCCCGACGACATGGCGTGGGAGCGCGCGCACCGGTATTACACTGCACTGTTCGCGGACAAGGGATATAGCGACATCCAGGAACAAAGGCCACTCCCACTTGAGGAACTGGAGCATGCATATCTTAGTCACCGCTGATACGCTGGGCGGTGTTTGGACATATACACGAGAGCTGGTCACCGGACTGATACGGCGCGGCGAGCGTGTCACTCTCATCAGCTTTGGCAATATTCCTACGCCGGCACAGACGCGCTGGATGGAGAGCCTGGAGAATTTTGATTATCGCCCTACTGCATTCAAGCTGGAATGGATGCTTGACTCAGAAGCTGATATGGAGGCTTCTGCCCGCTATATGGAAGCGGTAATCCAAGAAACAAAGCCTGATTTACTGCATCTGAGCCAGTTCTATTACGGAGCCCTGGATTGCGCCGTTCCGCGGGTGGTTGTCGCGCACAGCGATGTGGTGAGCTGGTGGCATTCTGTCCACAAGAAAGAGCCAGGCGAAACGGACTGGCTGCGCTGGTATCGAAAAGTGGTTGCGCGTGGGCTGAAGGAAGCAACTGCAGTTGTTGCGCCTTCACGCTGGATGCTGGAGCAGGTAAAGCTGCACTACGGCAACCCTGGACCGGGCACGGTAATCTACAACGGGAGGAACCCTGGGTTATTCAGTCCTTATACAAATAAGGAACGTAACGTGGTTACTGTGGGCCGGCTGTGGGACAGCGGTAAAAATGCGGTCCTGTTGTTGAAGCAGGAGCTGTCTGTTCCGGTGCGCATTATTGGCTGTGATCGCCATCCTGATCTGGGGAGCAATGCCTTTGGCGCTGAAGCCATTCCCCAGAACGTCCAGCTTGAGCCCGAACAGGATGAGGCACAGCTTGTGCAAATTCTGGCTCGGGCCGGGATTTACGCGGCTACGTCACAATACGAGCCCTTTGGCCTGGCGCCGGTGGAAGCGGCGTTTTCGCGTTGCTCCATTGTGGCCAGCGATATTCCTTCATTTCGCGAGCTCTGGGGAGATGCAGCAGTCTTCTTTCGCAATAATGACCCGGAAAGTCTGCGCGATGTGGTGGAAACACTCGCGCGTGATCCTGCGTTGCGGAGGCAAATGGGTAACCGGGCATTTGCCCACGCACAACAGCGCTTCACGGCAGAGCGCATGGTTTCTGACTACATGAACCTATATCAATCGCTTGTTCCGGCGAGGGCCCTGAGCGCATGAAGCAGAAGCTGCAAATCGCGTTGTTTGCACACTCGCTGGTTTCAGACTGGAACCATGGCAACGCCCACTTTCTGCGCGGGCTGGTGCGCGAACTGGTGCGCATGGGCCACTCAGTGCGCTGCTATGAAGAGCTGGGCTCATGGTCACTCACTAACTTGATGAAGCATGAAGGCGAACGCGCGATTGAGGCGGTGGATGCTTTCCGCCGCACCTATCCCGAGCTCGACATTCGTTTTTATAAATCGAAAGACGCCCAGTTTGCGCAATATTTAAACGAAGAGCTAAAAGAAACTGATTTGGCAATTCTGCATGAATGGAATGATCCCTACGTTGTAAACAGCGTGCTGGAGCTCAAGGAGAAATGGGGATTTGCCGCGCTGTTTCATGACAGCCATCATCGCGCTTACACCAATGCCGGTGAGATCCTCAAGTTCCATCTGCATTTAGTAGATGGCGTGCTTGCATTCGGCGAGCCGATTCGCAGGATTTATGCTGATGGCTTCGGTGTGCCGCACGTATGGACCTTCCATGAGGCTGCCGATGTTGAGCAATTCCGGCCGCTACGCCGCAGAAAAAACATTGATGTGGTGTGGATCGGCAATTGGGGTGACGAGGAGCGCACGCGCGAGCTGGAAGAATTTTTGATTGCGCCGGCGGCGACACTGAACGATGCGTGCGTGGTTGTACATGGCGTCCGCTATCCGGAATTTGCGCTCAACAAGCTTGCTTCCGCGAAGATTGAATATCGTGGCTACCTGCCGAATACTTTTTCGCCGCAAGTTTATGCGGAGAGCATGGTTACTGTACACGTCCCGCGGCGGCAATATGCCAATGGCCTTGCCGGCATACCGACGATTCGTGTCTTCGAGGCGCTGGCTTGCGGAATTCCGCTGGTGTGCTCTCCCTGGAGCGATGAGGAAAAGCTTTTCCGGGCAGGCGAAGATTATCTTGTGGTTCGCAATGGCCAGGAGATGACGGCAGAGTTGGGGAGGCTTTTGCAGGACACGGCGGCACGGCATCAGCTTGCGGAAAATGGGCTGAAGGCCATTCGCGAGCGCCACACCTGCAAACACCGCGCAGAGCAGTTGCTATCCATTTACGAGGAGATTGCGGGATGAAGATATTTGCCTTCGGCTCCAGCATCGTGTCGTCATATTGGAACGGAGCAGCCACGTATTATCGCGGTATTTACCGGCACCTTCATTTGATCGGGCATCAGGTCACCTTTGCCGAGCCGGACGCTTATGGCCGGCAACAGAAGCGCGATCCTGACGATTTCTCGTACGTAAACAGCATTGTCTATAAGACTGAATACGACATTCCAGCGCTGATGGCCCAGGCTGCGGAGTGCGATCTGGTCATCAAGCACAGTGGTGTTGGGGTTTTTGATGAGCTGTTGGAAGAAAAAATACTGGAGTGCCGCTCGGAGAACACCAAAATCGCCTTCTGGGACGTCGATGCACCGGCAACCTTGGCGCGAGTGGAAAACAATCCTTTAGATCGATTCCGTGCGCTCATTCCTGAATACGATTTCATCTTTACCTATGGCGGTGGTCTGCCGGTGGTGGAGCACTATACGCGTTTGGACGCAGTCAATTGTCATCCTATTTACAACGCGCTTGATCCTGAGACGCACCATCCTGTTCCAGCGGATCCATCACTTGCATGCGATCTGCTTTTTGTTGGGCATCGCTTGCCGGACCGCGAGCGCCGGGTTGAAGATTTCTTTCTTCGCGCGGCGGAGCTGGCTCCGGAATTCCAGTTTGCTCTGGGGGGCGAAGGCTGGGGTGGCAAGACCCTCCCGAAAAATGTGCGCTGGATTGGGCACGTTGGCACCGGCGACCACAATCGCGTGAACAGCTCAGCCCGCATGGTGCTCAACATCAACCGCGACTCCATGGCTGGCGTAGGCTTCTCGCCGCCTACGCGCGTCTTTGAGGCTGCCGGAGCGGCAGCGTGCATGATCACTGATTGCTGGGCGGGAATTGAGACGTTCTTTGCGCCGAACAAAGAAATCCTGGTAGCGAGCAGCGCAGAGGAGATCGTAGCCTATATGCGAAACATTTCTGCCGGCGAGGCGCGGCAAATTGGTTCGAACATGCTTGAGCGAGCACTGCGCGACCACACGTACGCTCTGCGCGCCAGACAATTTGATGCGATCGTAGTAGAAGCTTTTGCAGACAAAGGCGCGCTCATTACTAACTGCTAATTGCTGCTTTTATGAAACTGACCATCTTTGGGCTTTCGATCACCTCATCGTGGGGCAACGGGCATGCCACCACGTTTCGCGCGCTTTGCCAGGCGCTGGCGCGTCGCGGTCATCGAATTATATTTTTTGAGCACAACCTGGAGTGGTATCAAAACAACCGCGACCTTCCGCATCCGCCATATTGTGAGTTAAAACTTTTCGAAGACTGGAAAGAAGCCTTGCCCGCAGTTCGCGCAGAGCTGAAAGATTCAGATGTTGCAATGGTGGGCTCATATTTTCCTGACGGGACTGCAGCTCTCGAAGAGATGCTCTCTTCGAATGTTCCGATCAAGACGTTCTACGACATTGATACGCCGATTACCGTAAAAAGCCTGAAAGAAAACAATCGAACTGATTATCTGTATAAACAGCACCTGCCTGAACTGGATATCTATTTCAGTTTTACCGGCGGTCCCATGCTGCAGGAGTTGGAGTTGAATCTGGGAGCGCCGTTTGCCGTGCCACTCTATTGCTCGGTTGATCCGGAGAAATATCGTGAGCTGCCTGTGAATCCGGGATTTGACTGCGACCTGAGCTATATGGGAACGTACGCTCCGGACCGACAACCGAAGATTGAAGAGCTTTTGTGCGCTCCGGCACGCCGGCTCTCGGATAAAAAATTCATTGTCGCAGGCCCGCAGTACCCTGAGAGCATTATGTGGCCGGCCAACGTGGAGCGCATTATCCATCTCAATCCGCGGCATCATGCTGAGTTCTACTGCTCCTCAAGAATGACTCTCAATGTTACGCGGCGCGAGATGGTGATTGCAGGTTATTCGCCTTCCGTACGGCTGTTTGAAGCCGCTGCCAGCACTGCAACCATTGTTTCCGACAACTGGCCTGGGTTGAGCGAGTTCTTTACGCCCGGGCAGGAGATCCTGATTCCTGCCGACGCTGACGATGTGATTCGCTACATCTCCGATTTCGATTCAGCCGAGCTTCGGCGCATTGGCCGCGCTGCGCGGGAGCGCGTGCTGACATCGCACACGAGTGATGTTCGCGCGAAAGAGTTCGAGCAGGCTGTGGAAATTGCGAGCAGGCGTGCCGCGGAAAGCGAAGGCGTTAGCATAAGCACGCTGTAGTAGCCAGACCTATGCTTGCCGTAAGCAGCGAAAGTGTGTATTATCCAACCCCACTAGCCGAGGAACATGTATGTTTCAAAAAGTGTACTTGGCACTTAAACGTATCTTCTGTCTCGGAGGGGAGTACGTGGAGAGAAAGTCGGGTGAGGAGAAAACCCACCTAAATCACTAATCAGTACAGATGATCAAACTATAATTACCATCGATTTAACTGAATTTCAGCGTCTTCGAGCAGAAATAGATAACAGAACGACGATTTCAGAAGCTGTAGTGCTTGGATACATCACGGCTTTGGGTAGTGGAGTATCATTATTCGAAAAATATCCTGACGTCTTACTTGCACTATCCTTTCTTTCGAGCTTCCTGTGGCTTTCATGGCTTGCCCACACATATTCAATATCGAAATTGGCTGGTTATATCGCATATGAATTAGCGCCTCGGGTCCGGAAGCATTCTCATTCAACGGAGTTGCTTCTCGGTTGGGAGGAATATGCGAGGACGATGAGCCGAGCTGGTGTTGAGGCCTATGCTTCACCATATCCACCTCCGCACTCTACTTTGGCTGATAAACACAACGCTCCCGTGAACATTGCCGGATGTATTCTCGGTCTATTCGCGACTGCAACACCTGTGTTGCTCATCATTTATTTCATTGCAGCTATAAAGCAGAATCTTATCGTTACAAAACATACGTGCTTTTACCTTGAGTTTTCAAATGCAATCAGCGACTCTCGCCTTTTAATGATGATTATCTCGCTTATCGTGTGGTGGATTGCAATTCGACAGTATCATATTGTTCAAAGCAAATGGAAAGCAGTTGATGCAGCTGCCGCACGGTAAAAGACGAGTAGTAGAAACTTTTTGAGCGGGCCTCAAGCCTGATAAAAGAACACTGTGTGCCATAAAACACTAGGCACTCTTTTCGCATCTTTTCTAAAGATCGCTTCCACTTATTATGAAAATTGCCCTTGTTGTCCCTCCTTTCATTGCTGTACCACCCAAAAATTATGGTGGGACAGAGCTGTTCATTGCATCGCTGGCCACTTGCCTGCAGCAAAAAGGAATTACAGTGATCCTATATACGAATGGAGAATCTACTGTTCCGGTGGAGAGACGCTGGATGTATGAAAAAGAAGAGTGGCCGATTGATTCCCATGTGGAAAAAAACCTGAAAACGCTGGCGCATTGCGCATGGGCAATCAGAGATGCCGCTGACGAAGTTGATCTTATTCATTCCAGCAGCGCTCCTGCCGTGAGTTTTTCACGCTTTCTTGAAACGCCTTTCGTTCATACGGTCCACCACGGTTACGAACAGGACCTCACAGATCTTTATTCAATATTTCCGGATGTCTCTTACGTAACCATCAGCGACTTTCAGCGCAATAAGCTGCCTATGCCGCGGATGCGCACGATTCATCATGGCATTGAGCCGAACTCTTATACTGCGCAGGAAGAGAAACAGGACTATCTTGCCTTCCTGGGGCGGATAGCGCCTGCCAAGGGCACGCACCTGGCAATTGAGATCGCAAAAAAGTCCGGCGTGCCGTTGAAGATTGCCGGCGAGATACAGCCTCTTCATCAGGACTACTGGGAGTCGCAGATCAAGCCGCATGTAGATGGGAAATTCATCGAATATGTTGGCCGCGTGGATCTTCAGGGAAAAAATGAGCTACTGGGGAAAGCGCGCTCCATGGTTTTTCCCATCCAATGGGATGAGCCATTCGGCCTTGTATTGATTGAGGCCATGGCGTGCGGAACTCCGGTGCTGGCTACGCCTTGCGGCTCCGTGCGGGAGATCGTGAAAGATGGCGTGAGCGGATATATCTGCTCCACAGTGGACGATTTTGTTAGACGTGTTCGAGACGTGAAAATACCGGCCGCAACGATTTGTAACTACATGAAAGAGCATTTTTCCGTTGAGCGCATGACCCGTGATTACATCAGCCTCTACACAGACATCCTGGAAAAGGGAATAACGGAGGTGGTGCAAGTGGTGGCATGAGCGCGAAACTGATTATTGCCCAATCCGAATTGGTGGAGGTTATTGCACCTTACCCCGAGCCTCGCCTGGCTTACCAGAACATGGAGCCGCGCAAGGTCAACAATCTCACCTTGATCGACGGCAAGACTTTTCTTTCCACCACAATTGCCGGCGATATCATGCCGCCCGGCGCGCCAGACGTTGGCTTCTTCCACGATGACACGCGTTTTCTCAGCCGGCTTGAGCTTCGTGTGGATGGATACCGCACTGTAATGCTGTCTTCAAGTACAGAGCAGACGCTTGCATCGCAAATTGAACTTACCACGGGCAAGAGCACAACCCGGGACACCTACGAGATTCCTGAAAACAGCGTGCACATCCGCCGCGAGCAGCTGCTGGCCGCGGAAACGCTCTTTGATAATTTCTCTTTCGAAAATTTCAACTTTAATGAACTTGAGCTGGTTGTGGAGCTGGCCTATGAGGCCGACTACATGGATGTTTTTCAGGTTCGCGGCGTCGCGCGGCAAGCCCTGGGCCGTTATTACCAGCCAGTGATTCGCAGTGATTCCATTATTTTTCACTATTGCGGGCTGGACCACATTTCGCGGGAAACCGCCGTGCACTTTTCACCGGAGCCGGAGAAGGTGGAAGGTACCACGGCCCGATGGAAGCTGAAGTTGCCGCCGTTTAAGCGCTTTCAGCTGAACACGACCATTGTCCCGCACGTGGAAGGCCGGCGGCCGCGCACCACGCGTCCTGATTTTGGGCAGCTGCTGCGCATGCGCCGCGAGGCTTTTGCTGAATGGGAGTCGCACGCAACCAGGTTCAGCTCCAGCAACAGCATCTTTGACCAGATGATCGCAACCAGCAAGGGAGACTTTCATGCATTGCAGATTCCACAGGCTGAAGAGCATGTGGTGGCTGCGGGAATTCCCTGGTTCGCAACCATGTTTGGCCGTGATTCCATCATTGCGTCCTATCAGTCTCTTCTGCTCAAACCGGAGTTGGCCGGCGAAACCTTGCGCGTGTTGGCGCAGCATCAGGGAAAAGAGAAAAACGATTGGCGCGATGAAGAGCCGGGCAAGATCCTGCATGAATATCGCGAAGGCGAGATGACGCGCGCCGGCGAGATGCCGTTTGGACCTTATTATGGCGCGGTTGATTCCACTCCGCTCTGGCTTATTCTGCTGAGCGAAACGTTCAATTGGACTGCAGACGAGCAGCTGGTCAAAGACATGCTGCCTCATGCGTATCGGGCGCTGGAGTGGATTGATGCTTACGGTGACCTTGATGGCGATGGCTTTGTGGAATATCAGCGCCGCTCGCCGAAGGGCCTGGTGAATCAGGGCTGGAAAGATTCCTGGGACGCGATCATGCATCGCGATGGTGAGCTTGCGCATGCGCCGATTGCGCTTTGCGAGGTGCAAGGGTATGTCTATGAGGCGAAGTACAGAATGGCTTCGCTGATGCGCTCATTTGGCGATATCCGCATGGCAGACAAACTGAAGAAAGACGCCGTGGAGATGCAGAAGCGATTTGAAAAAGCCTTCTGGATGCCAAAGCTTGGCTTTTATGCCATGGCGCTGGACCGCGAAAAGCGGCAGACGCAGGTGATTTCATCAAATCCAGGACATCTGCTGTTTACCCGCATGCTGCCGCAGGAACGGGCAAAGTCCGTTACACAGCGCTTTATGAGTGAGGACATGTTTTCCGGCTGGGGCTGGCGCACCATGTCACGCGATGAGCGCATTTTTAATCCGCTGAGCTATCATCGCGGATCGGTGTGGCCGCACGACAACTCCATTGTCGCGCACGGCATGTCACTCTATGAATTTCGCGAGCCGGCGAACCAGGTTTTTGCCACATTGTATGAGGCCGCGCTCAAGTTCCGCAGCTATCGCCTGCCGGAGCTATTCTGCGGAATCCAGCGCCGCGAGCATGATGATCCGGTACAGTATCCGGTTTCCTGCTCGCCGCAAGCGTGGGCTTCAGGCGCGGTGTTCCTGTTTCTTGTGTCGGTGCTGGGCATCCGGCCAAGCGCGCAGCGGAGAGAGTTGAACATTGTCAATCCCATGTTGCCACCGTTTATTGAGCAGCTGAGCCTTCGCAACTTGCGCATCGGCGGCAGCCGCGTTGGTTTGGACTTCACCCGGCGCGGAGACCGCACCTTCTGCAACGTGGTAGACATTGAAGGCGAAAAGCTGCTGGTGAATGTGGCGTTCAAGAAGAGATGATCGAAGCCCTGAAGGAGCTATACAAATTTGGTAATTGAGTAAATTGGTAATTTGGTAATTGAGACCGAATTGTCACAGGGTTGATGGGCATGTTTTTGAGGAAGTTGTGTTTTTCAATTACCAATTTACCAAATTACCCAATTACCAAATTCTTTCAGTCTTGCGCATCGGCAGTCGCGCCATTTAGATTGTTTCAACGTAGAACTTCCCTGGAGGGAACTAATGGCAATCAATATTCTTATCAAAAAGACCGGACCTTATGTGGTCAGCGGCGACCTGAGCCAGCTGGAAATTGCCGACGCTGATGGCAATAAGGTTGACATCAGCGGGAAGCAGGCGATCGCGCTGTGCCGCTGCGGCGCGTCCACAAATAAGCCGTTTTGTGATGGCACCCACAGTAAGATCGGCTTCCTGGCTGCTGAGGCCGCTGTGAAGAAAGAAGGATAGGCCGCGGATCTATGTCTTCGGGGAGCCATACAGGCTCCCTGTGCTGTTTTCAAGCGCTTTTTCCGCCGTTACCAAAGCCCATAGACGTCCCGCATCTCGGGAAACCCGGCAAATCTGGATAAGCTTAATGTCCCATGATTCTTGCAATGATGGGCCATGTACCGTTTTCCACACTGCTGGAGTTCATACCGGTAGCAGCCACGATTGTTACCACCATTCTCAGCGTGGTGCTGGCGCGGGCCACGCTTCGCTACGCCAAGGCCGCCGATCATGGGCTGGAGCTCTCGCGCGAGCAGTTTGAGCGCGAGTGGGCGCCCGAGCTGCACGTACGTCTGGAACGGGCCTCCACCGCTGATGCCAAAATCGTCATCACGAACCTTGCGCGAGCGTCAGTCCTGTTGCAGCTTGTTCAAATGCGAACCATGACGCAAGCCATGCCATTTGAGCGCCAATACCTGAATGATCCACTGGTGGGCGGCAATACCTGGACCCAGCACATTGGCGAGCGCATCCTATCCATGACCGGGCATGATTTTGAAGGCACGATTGCCGCTTCAGTCAGCTTTTACGCTGCTGGCCGGCTTTATCGCAGTGACTGGTTCCGCTTTGATGTTGAGATCGTGCGCGGGCGATTTGAGAAGATTGAACCGGTCACTTTGCCTGCACGCCGCGTGCGCGTGCTGGCTACCCGCCAGGCAGACAGGTTTCGGCGTGATATGGTGAAGGACGTGGTGCATGAAGATTGATTGCTATTGCGGTCCGGGTCTAATGAATCGTCTTCATCTTGCGTGACATGTAATCCATCAGCAAATATTGGCCGAGCGTTTGCGGCGTGGTGAAATACGCTTTGCCCTTGCACATTGCGGTGACCTTCTGCACAAACTGAACTAACCCATAATCCGAGGCAAGCATGAAGGTGTTGATCATGATGCCCTGGCGCTTGCAGCGTGAGACCTCTTCCAACGTTTGACTGACGACCAGTGGGTCGAGGCCGAAGGCGTTCTTATAAATCCTGCCATCTTCCAGAGTGAGCGCAGAGGGCTTGCCATCAGTAATCATCACGATCTGTTTCATGTCTTTGCGCTGGCGCTGCAGGATGCGCTGGGCCAGTCGCAGGCCTTCGCGCGTATTGGTGTAATACGGGCCAACCTTCACACGCGCGAGCTGCGAGATCGGCATCTCTTCCGCCGAATCATGGAAGAGCACGAGTGAAAGCGAGTCGCCCGGATACTGTGTGCGGATCAGGTGGGAGAGCGCCATGGCAACTTTCTTGGCGGGCGTGAAGCGGTCTTCACCATAAAGGATCATGCTGTGCGAGCAGTCAAGCATGACTACCGTCGCGCATGAAGACTGGTATTCGCACTGGTGCACCTGAAGATCGGAGTATTCGATGTTGATAGGCAGGTGCAGCCCTTCCCGCTGAATGGCGGAAGAGAGCGTTTCCGTGATGTCCAGGTTCAGCGTGTCACCAAATTCGTAAGGCTTGGAGGCGCCGCTGGATTCGATGCCGGTGGCCAGGTCGCGCGTGTCATGGCGTCCGAAGCTGGAGCGTCCAAGCGAGCCCAGCAGATCGCGCAGCGTCTTGAAGCCGAGAAAATCCAGGCTCTTGTCTGTGATTTCAAAGCGGGCCTGCGTCTGGGCCTCGCCGGTTTGGCCGGGCGTGGTGGACTGGCGCGAAGGATCGTGCGGCTGATCAACGGAGATCAGTTCTTCCTGCTGCATGCGCTCGATGAGCCGTTCGATCAACTGCTCCATCGTGCCTTCCATCTGCATCTGCTCCAGGCGCTCGCGCATCTCTTCATCGAGGAAGTCGCCCATCTCCAGAGCCTGCTGGATGGCCTGGCGCAGCGCGTCGAGCGAGTGCTCATCAAGCTGCTGGAAGTACATGGATTCGCTGTGAAAGCCCGACTCCAGCAGATAGTCAGAAAGGGCATTGAGCAGGTCTTCCATGCTCATCTCGTCGGCCAAATCGGCCACGTATTTGGAATAACGCGTGTACTTCATTGGCTTAACTGCGAGGTACTTAGTATTTAGTATTTAGCAAAATCCGCAGGCGCTGTTGCTTTTGCTAAGTACCAAGTACTAAATACTAAGTACCCGTACGAAAGGTTGAAATCAGTTATATGGCCGACGATTCCGAAACACCGGCGGCTCGTCATCACCGTGCTCAAACGGGCGCTCGGCACGCTTAGGCTGCTTTTCTGCGCTGAAGACGCGTTCTTCCGTGCGGCCGATGCGGCGATGCGCGTGCAGGCCTTCGAGCACGAACTCTGCCGCAGAAACAAGCACCTCAGGTTTTTCTTTCGGCTTCACTCCCACGGGCGCAAGCTTTTCCGTCAAGCCTTGAATATTTTTCAGCCCTTCAAGGATTTCCTGAGCGCTGGCGGTATCGGCCAGCTTGATTTCGCCGCCCAGCTCGAACCACTGCACCACCTGCTGCATGTTGTGATCTTTGAAATATGTGTCATACGTCTTGGCGACGGCGGTGCGGATGAGCTCGCGCGCAACGATGTCTGCGCCGCGCATCTCGCCTTCATATTCCAGTTCGAGCTTGCCGGTGATGGAGGGCAGGGCAGAGTAAACATCGCCGATGCGGGGAACAATCGTGCGCTCGCCATTGCGCAGAGCACGGCGTTCGGCATTGGAGATTACGTTTTCCAACACGCTGATGGGCAGGCGCTGGCTTACGCCGGAGCGCTTGTCAATCTTCTTGTCTTCGCGAGCAAGGAAGGCCACGCGCTCCACCACCTCGCGCACATATTTGGGCACATGCAGCTCCAGGCCGTCGCGACGAAGCCATGCTTCCTGCTCGGTGATGCTGATGCCTTCTTCCAGCGTTCCGGGATAGTGCGTGCGAATCTCCGAGCCGATGCGGTCCTTGAGCGGCGTTACGATCTTGCCGCGCGCCGTGTAATCTTCAGGGTTTGCGGTGAAGACGAGCGCGACATCGAGCGGCAGGCGCAGCGGATAGCCTTTAATCTGCACGTCGCCTTCCTGCATGATGTTGAAGAGGCCGACCTGAATTTTTCCCGCAAGGTCCGGCAGCTCGTTGATGGCGAAGAGGCCGCGATTCGCGCGGGGCAGCAGGCCATAATGGACTGTCATCTCGCTCGAGAGGTCGTGGCCGCCGCGCGCCGCTTTAATGGGATCAACGTCGCCGATCAGATCAGCGATGGTCACGTCCGGCGTGGCGAGCTTTTCCACGTAGCGATGATCGGGCGTGAGATAAGCGATGGGTGTGTTGTCACCCTCGTGGATAATGAGTTCGCGGCAGCGGCTGCAGATCGGGTCGTACGGATTGTCATGAATCTCGCATCCGGCTACATAAGGCAGCTGCGGATCAAGCAGCGCCGTGAGCGCGCGGAGGATCCGGCTCTTGGCTTGGCCGCGCAAGCCGAGCAGAATGAAGTTATGCCGCGAGAGCACGGCATTGACCAACTGAGGCACTACTGTGTCGTCATAACCAATGATGCCGGGAAAAATAGTTTCACCGCTGCGCAGCCGGGCAATCAGGTTTTCCCGGAGTTCGTCTTTTACTTTGCGCGTGCGGAGTCTCTGCTCAGAGAAAGAACTTTTCTTGAGTTCGCCCAGAGTACGGGGAAGATTCATGAAGGGCCTCTTGGGAGCATTATACGCCGCCGCAAGCTGCGTCAATGCGCGTGGCCGTTGCGGCTGGCGCGTTCGCGGGCGCGCAATGTCTGCTGGATTTTGGGAATGGTGGCGCGATAGTACTCTGTGAGCGTCTCAATCCGTTCGGCTTCCGATTTCATCTCCAACAGCGTTTGCTTAAAGTCGAGATCGACCGGCAACTCGCTGGCAAGGTGAAAAGAGATTGAGAGAGCGTCCTGCTGGACCTCCGGAGCTTGTCCCAGGATGGAGAAGAGCTGTTCATGCAGCTCGATCAGAACCTGCCTGGGACCGCTGCCAACTTCTGATGGTTCATCGTCAAAATACGTAACCTCACCCTGCAGGAATGAGCGCTCATGATTCAAGCTTTCAATTTCAAAGCGCTGACGGCCTTGGGTTGCAATGTCGAGCCGCCCGTCATCATATCTTTTGGTCACGTTGACGATCGTGGCAGAGCATCCGATTGCCGCTAATGCATTCTCCTTTACCCGGACCATTCCGAATGGGCGCTTCTGCTCCAAACATTCGCCGATCATCTCTTTGTAGCGCGGCTCAAAGATGTGCAGCGGCAGCGGCGCTCCGGGAAAGAGCACGACTTCAAGCGGAAACAGCGGGATGAGAGGCACAAGGTCATTCTATAGCAGCCGGCGATCAGCATTCATCATTCAGTACTCAGTACTCAGCATTCAGTCCTGAAGCATCCTGGTAGTCCCAACAAAACCTTTGAAACACCGAGGAACAGAGGAACCGGAGGGAAGTAGAATCAAATCTTACTTTCCTGATTCCTCCGCTTACTCCTTTCCTCCGTGTTTCAAAGATTTTCACGGCGAAGTCAAAAATGGTTTCGGGGCTGAATGCTGAGTGCTCGAATGGCTTGACTTATAAGTTCTTACGCACTACAAACCTTGTCATGAAACTTCAAGGCAAAGTGGCTGTGGTTACCGGCGCGTCAATGGGCATTGGCGAGGCGATTGCGAAACTGTTTCTGCAGGAAGGCGCCAAGGTAGTGCTTTGCGCCCGCGATCTGGCGCGTACCCAGGCCGCAGAGCAGCGGATCGGCGGCGGAGCAGACACGCTCAGCCTGAGCTGCGATGTAAGCAAGCGCGAGCAGATTGATGCGGTGATCGCAGAAACGCTCAAGAAATTTGGCCGAATCGATATCTGGGTCAACAATGCGGGGTTTGGCCTGAACGACGCTGTGGCGGACATGGATATGACCGAACTGCGGCGCATGTTCGATACGAACCTCTTTGGCGCGATTGAGTGCATGCAGGCGGTGATCCCGCAGATGCGCCAGCAGGGCAGCGGCGACATTGTGAACGTTTCTTCGGTCTCCGGGCACATTTCTACGCCGTATATGTCAGGCTACGCGGCGACAAAGCACGCCATGAACGCCATCGGCAAGGCGGCGCGCATGGAGTTGCAGCGGCACAACATCAATGTGCTGACTGTCTGTCCTGGCTATATTGCCACGGACTTTGTGAAGAACATGGTGAAAGGCAGGCATCCGGAGCGGGTGGGTGCATCCGTGAGGTTTGGAGTTGGTCCGGAAGTTGTGGCAGTAGCAACGCTGAAGGGCATACTCCAGCGGAAGCGCGAGGTGGTTGTGCCAAGAATTTACAAGCTGTTTATCAGGATGTATCAGGCTCTTCCCAGCGTGGTGGAGAACAGGATTCGCAAGTCATTGCGTCCGACTTCAGAAGTGATGGCAGAGGCGGCAAAGCAACAAGGAAATTCTTAGAAGCAAAGAGATCTTTTTACCTCAGCGGCTGGCGCCGATGTTTTTAAGCTGTCTCACCGCGACCTAAAGCCTGCTCTACCTGCGCGAACAAAGCTCAAAAACAAAATGGCAGGCCCTTGCGGGCCTGCCGGAGTTTTTTCAATATCAAATCCAATTAGAAGGTAAACTTCGCGGCGAACTGAAATTGCCGCGAGTTAAACGCCGTTCTGGGTGCGCCCACGGCTCTGCTGGGACCGGAGATGCCGTCCCCGAAGTGCGTTGGGACCTGTTCGGGGATGAAGTCGGGAGCGCCATAGACGCTAAAGACCTCATCGATATTTGCGCGGTTAAAGAGGTTAAATGCATCAACTGAGAGGTTCAGCAGCTTGCGTTCGCCAAGATGAACAGCGCGGGCCAGCCGCAGGTCCACGGTTTGCAGCGTGTCTCCGCGATAGCTGTTGCGAGGCGAGTTGCCTACGCGGTCAGTAACTGGGTTGCCATCATTATTCGCATCAAAGCCCACAAATAAAGTGAAGGGCCGGGCGGACTGCAACGTGATGATGCTCGAGAGCTGGAAGTAGCGCAGGAAGGTGTGTTCCGGCGCCTCAGCAACAAAGTTGGCCACAAAACGGTGCCGCGCATCCTGATTGGAGTTCGCGCGCTCCAGGTTGCGCTGCGCATTTGATTGCGGCGTGCTGACGAAGGTGACGAATGTGCCGTCATCGAGCGTGTGAGAGAGCGTGTAGTTCGCGTTCAGGGTGAAATACTTGCCCGCCTTCTCAATGGCCTGCAGCGTCACTCCGTGATAGACGGAGTTCCCGGTGGAATCAGTGAAGTAGAAAATTCCATTGGTCCCGTGCGAGCCGCCCGGCGGCGCGGGAATGTTGGGATCGTTAATGGCGAATGCGTAGATGTCCTTGCCCGTGCCGGGCTCTTTGCCGATTGGCGGGCCGACGTTCAGGTCAATAGGCCGCACGAGCTTGTGTCCGGCAACGAACATATAGCCGGCGCTGATGGTGAGACCACCGCCCAAAGTGCGATCAATCTCAAGGCTGGTCTGCTCGGTGTAAGGCGAGCGCAGATTGGGATCAACGGCAGTGCCTCCCTGTACAAAGAGGGAGTTGTTGGGGAATGATCCATTGTTGATCAGATTTTCAAATGCCGCAGTCAGCAGCGGCGGCGGCACCGTTCCCGGCGGCAATGGCGAACCCGGCGGCACAGTTGGGCAGCCGGGGATGACGCACGGAGTAGGCAGGAACATGCTGTTCAGAAGGTACGTTCCTGTTACTTGGTTCTTCACCGTCGGCAGGCCGGCGATCACCGCCGGACGTTGCGGCGCAGGCACAAAGAAGAACGTGAGGCTGTACTTGTCATTGAAAATTCCGTAGCCGGCGCGGATCACCGTCTTTGAATCGGGTGAGTAGGCAAGGCCGACACGCGGCTGGAAATTATTGTGGTCGCCCTTGATGAAGAAGCCGAGGCCGGCCTCAACGTCATAACGCAAACCGTAGTTCACCGTGAGCTTGGGCGTGAGGCGGTACTGGTCCTGAGCAAAGAAGCCGAAATAGCTGTGATTGAGATGAACAAAAAAGTTGGAGGCCTCAGAAGCCAGAAACGCATTTTGCCACGTAGTGGGGACTGAAGGAGAGGCCGCATTGGGATTGAATGCGCCGGGGCCGATCGGCGCTCCCCAGAAGAATGCTGCAAGGCAGGGTGCGACCAAGCCTACCAGCGGCGGGGGACAAGGCGTCGATCCCCAGTCTCCTTTGCCGGAGGCCAGTAGATCACCCAGGCTGGGGAAGATGATGCGCGCAGGGGTGAAGCCGGGCCAGATCACGAAGTTGCGCACATAGTTCACATCAGCCCCGAACTTCGCATAGTGCTTGCCTTTGACCAGAGAAAAAGTGTCTGATCCCTGAATGCGCGTTTCGTTGTAGCGATCAAATGCGCCGAAGTTGTGGCCCAGCAGAATGAGGTTAGGAACGTCAAGGTTAGGCTGGCCAGTGACACCAGCAAAGCCGTAATTGCGGCGGGCCCACTGCACCAGCGCGGAGTTGATTTTGTTTTCACTGAATGCGGTCGTCAGGGTGCCAACCAGAGCCTGATCGCGCAGTTCGCCATTGCGTCCGCTGCTTGGCGCGCCAATGCCGCCGCCGTCCAGCGTTTCGCCAACAAGCATGTTCAGATCGGTTGCGTCCTGGATGGAGTAGCGTGCGGCGAGCCGGTTTTTGTCATTGAATTGATGGTCAATTTTGATGAAGCCGTTGTCCACGTCGGCAGTCTTCAGTACGTTCAGGTTTTCAGGGGCGATGCCGAAGCTGGCTTTCACGGCGTTGATGGCCGCAAGATTCTGGACCAGGAGCGCCGGATATTGCGGCGACTGTGCACGGCGCTGTCCTTCATAATTCACAAAGTAAAAGGTTTTGTCCTTGCGAACGGGACCGCCGAGCGTGGCGCCGAACTGGTTCTGGCGGAAGGTATCGAAGCCCGGCTGCGTGAGCAGCGCCCTGGCGTTCAGCTTGTTGTTCATGAAGTATTCGTACACGGAACCGTGCGTGTCATTGGTGCCGGACTTGGTGACGATATTCACGATGCCGCCCAGGGCGCGACCGTACTCGGCGCCAAAGCTGTTGTTCACAACGCGGAACTCGCTCACGGCTTCCTGGGAAGGCGTGGCGCGCTGCGAACCGGTGGCGGTATTGATGTTGTCAGCTCCGTCAACGGTCACGCTGTTGTTCAAGTCTCGTTGCCCGCCAAAAGAAATGCGCGTGACGGTGGGATCAGTAAATGTTGATTGCAGGCTGATGCGGCCGGTGGTGACGCCGGGGCTAAGCAAGGCGAAGTCAGTGAAGAGGCGGCCGGAGATCGGGAGCGCTTGGATCTGCTGCGTCTCCACGACCTGGCTTACCTCAGTGCGCGTCGGCTCGATTACCGGCGCGTCTGTGGTGACCACCACTTGCTGCTCGCTGGCAACTTTCAGTGTGACGTCAATCGTCGCCACCTGGGCCACGCGCAGAACGATTCCGGTCTGCGCGTACCGGGCAAAGCCCTGTGATTCAGCCGTGAACTCGTAATTTCCCGGAGGAATATTGGTAAGAACGTATAAGCCGATGCTGTTGGAAGAGGTTTTGTACACCTGATTGGTGTCAACGTTCCGCAGTGAGACGGAAGCCTTTACGACCATGCTGCCGGTCTGGTCGCGAATGGAGCCGTTGAGCTGCGCTTCCGCTGCGCTGACCTGCGCGAGCACTGTTTGACGGGAAAGAATGACAACAACAGCAAAGAGGAGAGTGGCCCAGTGACGTTTCATGGTTCCTCCAGAGAGCGGAAGCTTACGAACGTTCGTTCGACAGTCTGGTGGAATTCGCCGAAGACCGCGCGCGGACGGGCAAGTATCCTTAGGCGGGCCATTTTCTATCAGCCGGAAGAAATGTCAAGAATAATTTTATGTCAAAACAGTTTTGGGCCGGCACTTCGATCTGATAAGCAGGGCGGCCCCGAGTTGGCCGCCTTCGGAAAAAAATGGGACCAGCCAACTACTGCTTTGCTGCTGCAGGGCTCACGACTACCAGAGTCGGATTGTCATATATCTGTACGCGCAGGGTGAGCGTCTTGCGCGCGTCAAAATCTTTTTTGGCCACAGGGAAGGCAAAGATCGCCACTCCATTGTATGAAGTTTTAGCCGGAATTTTCAGATCTTCCTTGAACCAATCCGCTTTGGCTTGCTGAAGATCGGGAACAGCGTCCATGTATCGAGCAGCGTCCATGGAGGGCGCTGAATTATCAGTGTATTTTTTGCCGTCGGCAGTTTCGACCTCAGCAGTAATGGATTTCACCCAGAGCGCTTTATCAATCTGGTTATCAAGCTTGGCCTGGATGGCGACCATGGTGTTGCCCTGCTGGTCAGAGGAGGCAACTTTGGTCAGCGCGAGTGAGGCGCTGGGCGTGGGACGATTGGAGAGCACGATAACGGCGACGACGATTGCAACAACAACGCCGGCAATCAGCAGAGGCACGATTGGGGGCAGGGTCCACTTGGCGCTGTCAAGCTCTTCGGTGATCGGGATGTGGCCAGCATCGGTTTGTGGGGCCGGCGCAGCAGCAGCCGGCTTTGGCGCTTTGGCCGGCGATGGCGGATTCTTTGGATCCTCAGGCATAAGTCACCCCCAGAGACAGAATACCTCTTCTGAGATGCGGAAACCACGCGCATGGAATGCAGGCGCGCTTACGAAGCTGGTGCGAAGCGAACTGGATTCTCGAGCTACTTCATCAGGAGCAATACGCCTACACAGACCAGGGCGGCGGAGATCCAGCGGCGGCTGTCAACATTCTCATGAAGGATGAACTTGGCCAGCACCGCAGAGCAGATAAAGGTAAGCGATGCGGAAGCGGGCGCGACAAGGCTGGCGTCGCCCCAGGAGAGCGCCGTGAGTAGGCAGAAGAAGCTGAAGATGAGGCAGGCGAGCCCGAAAAGGAAAAGCTTTTCACGGACGACGTGGCCGATCACAGCGAGCAAGCCGTGGCGGGCGCGGATTTCGTCCAGATCGCCGATCCGCTTCATGGCGGCTGACAGAAGAACATCGCCGGTGCTGGAGGCGAGCACGAGAGTAGCAATGGCGATCCAGAGTTTAAGCTGGCTCATGCTGTTCTCCGGGGGCAAGTGTTTTTTGTGCGCTTAAGACGCCGCTTTCAGCGTGCACCGTGAGCGATGGCCCGCGCGCAACCAGACCAACGCCGCAGGTGATGAGAAGGACACCAGCCCATCGCCAGGGACTGACGGCCTCATGCAGAAAGAAGCGCGAGAGAAATGCCGTGACCACGTAACCAAAGGCAGTCGCGGGAAGAACGAAGGTGAGATCGGCCCAGGAGAGTGCGGTGAGATAGGCGTAAAAAAATCCGGCAAGGCAAGCCACGCCAATGATGACCCAGGGATCAATGAATGCAGAGAAAATGTGGGTCCAGTTGCTGAGATGGATCTGACCAATGTCGTCCATGCCGCGCTTAAGCAGAACATCGCCTGTGCCGTTGCAGCAGGCGATGGCCAGATAGATCAAAACTTTCTTGAAATTCACGCAGGCTTCCGTTGAGAGCCCGCGTGGCAGCGAGCTTGATTGATGAAGTTCATCGGATAACTAGCTTCCAGAGCATAATTACCGCAAAGACCGCCAGCCCAATGCCATAGCCGATAAGCCGAGCTTTGCCGACATTTTCCTGTTCCTGCATAGCTTGCTCTAGTTTCCGGCTGCTCCAGTTTAGTCGCCGGCTACTTCAGCGCGGCGAGACTCTTCCGGAGCCGTCTGTTTTTGCGCCAGCATCTCTTTGGCAGCCTTGTTGCGGGCTGCACGAAGCTTCATGAATGACTTGGCTTCTTTATAGAGACGCTTGCGCTCTTCACCGTTGAAAACCGCTTTACGCACGATGCGGAAGACAGCTTTAGGACGGAAATAGTATTCGTCGTAAAACTTGTGCACCATCTCCAGAACGTGCTCGCGCGGCAGGCCTGGATACTGAATCTGTGCGACCTGATGGCCGCCATCGTCAACCATGCGCTCATTGCCGACGATGAAACCATTCTTCTTGGCAAAGTCATACATCTCAGTGCCCGGATAGGCATGAGCAATGCTTACCTGAATGGTTTCAACATCGAGCTCTTTAGCGAAATCTATGGTGCGGCGGATGGACTCGCGGGTTTCGCCTGGAAGCCCGAGGATGAAGTCGCCATGGACAACCAGGCCGAGCTTCTTCGTGTCCTTGGTGAACTGGCGCGCACGCTCGACTGTCGCGCCTTTTTTCACGTTCTTGAGGATCTGCGGATCGCCCGACTCATAACCAACAATCAGCAGCCGGCATCCGGCTTCACGCTGGGCTTTCAGTGTTTCGTAGTCAGTGGTAACGCGCGACGTGCAGCTCCAGGTAAGGTTCAGCGGCTTGAGCTTTGCGCACAATTCTACGGTGCGTGCCTTCTGGATGTTGAAGGTGTCATCATCAAAGAAATATTCCTTCACCCAGGGCCAGTACTCTTTTGCCTTGGCCATTTCCTTTGCGACGGCATCTGTGGAGCGCTTGCGCCACGGATGTCCGCTGAGCGTCTGTGGCCACAGGCAGAATGTGCACTGCGCCGGGCAGCCGCGCGTGGTGTACAGCGCGACAAAGGGATAAAGCAGGAACGGCACGTTATAGCGGCGCACGTCGAGGTCGCGATAATAAACGTCGGTCACGTCGGGCAGCGCGTCCAGGTCCATTACGTCGCCGCGGTCGGGATTGTGAACCACTTTGCCGCTGGCATCGCGATAGCTGATTCCCAGAATCTCATTCAGCGGCTTGCCGTTGGCGTACTCCACGACGGAATAGTCGAACTCGCGGCGGCAAACAAAGTCGATTGCCTTGCACTCATTCAGTGAGCGCTCCGGCAACGTGGTCACGTGAGGTCCCACAAAGGCGATCTTCAGCCTGGGGTTGGCCTCCTTCATCTTGGTGACCAGCTGGATGTCGCCCGGGAAGCCCGGCGTGGAGGTAAACAGAACCAGGAATTCGTACTGCTTGCCCAGCTCAATGGTTTCAGCGGCACTCACGTGGTGCGGAGGCGCATCCAGCAGCCGCGATCCCTCCAGCATTCCCGCAGGGTACGCCAGCCACACCGGATACCAGTAACTCTCAATTTCACGGGTGGCCGGCCAGCGGGAGCTGGCGCCACCGTCAAAGTTCTCAAACGACGGCGGATTTAGAAATAATGTTTTTAAGGGCATATTGATCCAGCGTCTATAGTATCATCCTTTACTCTGCCGCTAACCCCCCAAGAATCCAAGCGGTTACAAGCCGCAGCCAATGGGGAAATGCTGCATTGGGCGGCGACCTCAGCGCATCTTCGCCTTACCCCCTAGGGCATTCCTGGCAGCTTCTTCCCTAGCTTCCTGATGTACCGAACGAAAAAGGCCCGATTTTGGCGGGCCCTGGTCTTTATTACTAAGTGAGAAGTTAACTACCGGCAACGAAGCTTGCCATTGTCATTTTCAATCTCGCGGCAGCCCTGGAAGTTGTTGAGCGAAGTGTCTCTCCAGCCGCCACTGCGTTTTTGGCAGCGAGCCTTGAGTTGCTTGCCATGGACGCGGATGTCCTGGCAGGTCTGCGAATAGGACCCGTATGGAATGCCGCCCTGTCCGTAGCGACGATCGCGGTCTCGGTCATGGTCGCGGTCCTCATCACGGTCCCTGTCCCGGTCGCGGTCACGATCATATACGCCCTGACCGTTGCCGCCGGTACACTCAAGGTTCCCGTTCAGGTTCTGAATCTGTCCGGTGCATCGCCGATAGTCCTGCAACTGCGTTGAGTGCCAGTTGCGGCTCGTATCCTGGCATTCGGCATAGAGCGTGTTGCCGTGCGTTTTTATATTTCTGCAGGTCTGCTGATATGAGCCGGAAGGCTGCAGCGCTGAAGTTGTGCCGGCGCCAATCGTCAGCGCCAAAACAGCTATTCCCAATCCAATGATGTAACGCATCGTCATCCCTCAACTTTCTTCAAGCGACATTTATTATCCTTCTTGCAAAATCGGATTGCAACGCGGCCACCCATATTCGGCGATCGCAAAAGAAAAGGCCCAACTCTCACGGGCCCTTTCCTGTCACATGCGTTTCTAAAATGCTTCCAACTATCGGCAGCGCAGCTTGCCATTATCATTTTCAATCTCGCGGCAGCCTTGGAAGTTGTTGAGTGAAGTGTGCTTCAATTTGCCATTGCGCTTCTGGCAGCTGGCATCAAGACGGTTGCCGTTCACACGAATATTCTGGCAGGTCTGCGAGTAAGAACCATACGGAATGCCATTGTCTCCGTATCCGCCGCGGTTGTAACCCCAGTTGCCATTGCGATCACGGTCGTTGTCGCCGTCATGGTCATAGTCGCGGTCCCGATCGCGGTCGCGTCCGTAGTTGCCGTTGCCATATCCGCCATTGGCGTAGCCGCCGTTGTTGTAGCCGCCATTTCCGGTGCACTGCAGGCTCCCGTTGATGTTCTGGATCTCGCCGCTGCAGCGGTCATAGTCCCGCAACTGCGTGCTCTGCCAGTTGTTGCTGGTGTCCTGGCACTCCGCGTAAAGCGTGTAATTCCGCACGCCGATGTTCCTGCATGTTTGCTGATAGGAACCGGAAGGCGCCGACTGCGCGGCGCAAACCTTCCCCGTCCCGCCTAATATCAAGGCCAACGCGGCCACTCCTAATCCTTTGATGTAATGCATAATGTCCCCTCTAGATGTCTAAATGAGATTGAAGTCTCGTTACTAGATTGGAGTATCACCGGGAGACATAGGCTGCCCGCCGTGAGCTGCTGCATGCGAAGTAAATCCAGAGCTGTATGAGCAACTTTTTTTCGCGAATGGGTTGGTCGGAGGCGCGGAGGAATTGGGAAACAAGACAAAAACTTACCGCGGATTCGCGCGGATGATGCGGATGGGATTAGCCGCGGAGCCCACAGAGGGCGCAGAGGAGCGCAGAGGGAAGTCGCAGGCGAGGGCGCCTGCGGTCCACTATCCTCTCCCCAAAAAAAATCCCTCCGGCACGGGGCCGGAGGGGGAGCGTTTGGTTATCGAGCGTTATTGAGAAGCTTATTGCTGCGGCGGCTTCTGGGCCGGCGGCTCAGTGGTGGTTGGCTGAGTGGCGGGCTGGGTAGAAGTCGCAGGCTGATTTGAAGACGGCTGGGCCGGCTGAGTCGCTGTCGGCTGAGAAGTCTGGGCCGGGGTGGCGGTTACGCCGCTGCCGCTGGAAGGAGCGGTGTTGCCATTCGAGGCGTTCAGATCGCCCAGGCCGTTCTTCAACAGGCTGATCTCAACTTTGCCGCCCTTCTGCCGGGTCATCTTGCCGCCTTCGGCCTGAATTGGGGCATTGCCCATGCCGACGGTGTAGATGCGGTAAACCGGGATCTCATGGTTCAGCACCAGGTAACGGACCACCATCTGCGCCATTTCGCGCGAGTTTTCAATGGCGGCGCCGCCTTTGCCGGGCGAGAAGCCCTGCACTTCAACGATGTATCCACGCTGGTTCTTAAGTGAGGTTGCCATCTGGTCAAGCGCGTCCTTGGCGTTCTTGCTCAGCGCGTTCTGGCCCGGACGGAACCGGATCTCAGCCTGCGTGATCGGCTGGTACTGGTCAATCTTGCTTACGGTGTCTTCAACCGTGGCAATTCGAGCATGGGCCTGCTGCGCGGTTTGCTGCGCCTGGTTCGCACGATTGCCGGCGTCCAGGGCATGTGCGTCAGCGTCATTGGCCTTGCTCATGGCGTTGCGGATGCCTTCGGTCGCGCGCGCGTCCACGTCAGCGATCATCTTCGCGTTCTTCGCCGTGAGCTCATCCAGCTCATTGACGCGGCCGCGGATCGGGTCCAACTGGCGGTTAACATACTTTTTGCGGGCAAAGGGATTTAGGTGTCCCCAGAAACCTTCCTTGCGCTGATAGGTGAGGGGGTCCTTGCCCGTGGCAGTCTGGTCATTGCTCTGCGTCTGCTGCTGAGACTGCGCCTGTGGCTGATTCTGCTGCTGTTGGTCCTGCTGCGCAACCGCTGGAACGGCGAACGCGGCGGCCAGTGATAGGGACAACAAATACTTCGTCATTGGGGTCATTCCTCCGACCGGGGGATTAGTTCTTGTGCATCGGGGCTCTTGCCTGCAGGGTATCCAGCTTCCCCCGAGCGCATTAACGCTACGCCTATCTCTAGTGCACCGCGATTGCCAAACTCCCGGCCGGAGATCAAGCGTATTATTGCCTTATTTTCAATGGTTTACCATCATCGCCTTCGCGCGGCCTCAGCCCTCTTTCTACCCAACCGAGTAATTTTTTCTATGCCCAAGCGGCCAAAATGCCCACAGCCTGTTCGGACGGTCTCAACTCATGTGCTCCGAACGATAAGCAGCTCCCCCATCCCCCATGCTCCAAGCTATCCAAAATTCCCCCGCGATCACCCCATCACCCATCCACTCAGCTCTCAACAAAGTCCACAAACGAATCCACCACCTCGGCGCCCACGTTATTTGCCAGCCGCACGGCTTCGCGTTCCACGTTCCGCATCAGCCCATCCAGATAGTCGCGCGAATCAGAGATGCTCACCACTCCCAGCGTCGCGCGCTGCCACAAGTCAGTGACATCAATCTCAGCCACAGAGATATTGAACGAGTTTCGCAGACGGTCTTTCACACTCCGCAGCACCTGGCGCTTGTCTTTGAGTGAGTGCGCGCCTTCAATCCGCAGCTCCAGCGTTAGATAGGCAATCGGCATCTTTACTTCACAAAGATCGCTTTCGGCATCATCACGTGCACGCCTTTGTTGCCGTCCACCAGCTCCGTAATGTCCACATCCCCAGCCACGCTGGTCAGCATGTAAGCGTCGTCGCGGCTCAGGTGCTTTTCCGCCACCAGGAAGTCAATCATCTCGCGGACCGCCGCCCTTGTGGCCTCATACAGCTCCTGATGAAATCCCATGCTGATGTAGTGCGTCGGCGTCTCCGCCCGCGGATACTTCTGCCCTGTCCCTTTATGTACGACAAACTGCAGCGTCCCCACCAGTGATGTCTCCAGCGCCGTAATGTCCACTTCGCCGTTGCCCTGTCCGGCATGTCCATCGCCGATCTCGAACAAGGCGCCCTTCGCGTGCACCGGCAGATACAAAGTCGTGCCAGCGACCAGCTCTTTGTTATCCATGTTGCCGGCATGGACGCCCGGCGGCGCGCTGTCAACTTTGCCGTACGACTCCGGCGGCGCCACGCCCATGCTGCCAAAGAAGGGATGCAGCGGGATCTCGACCCCCGGCGCAAACTTGGCCACCATGCGCTCTTTATCCAGCGGAATGATCTTCATCTTGCGATAAGGAAAGTCTTCCGGCAGAAATCCCCGTGTCGGCCCAAAAGCGTTGTAAGCGTAGGGAATCGCCAGCTCAATCTTCTGTATGCGGATCTCCAGCGTATCTCCCGGCTCAGCTTCCTCCACGTAAACCGGGCCATTCAATATGTGTCCGCCCGGTCCTTTATTCGTTACCTCTTTATAGATGTCGCGCAGGCTCTGCTGCACCTGCTCCGGCGGCACTCCGGCGCGCTCCAGGCCAGTGGGACTGTTGGTGATCAGCGTGTCAAAAACCACCGTATCACCTGAGTGTATGCGCAGCACCGGCGTAGCCGCGGCATCGTAGTATCCCCAGGCCACGGTCTTAGGCGACGCGGGAAGGTGATGCGTTTGCGGCGCTGAGTTTTGCGCGGCAGCAAGAATTGGACAGACGAGAAGAAGGAAGATAATCGGGCGCATGTGCCTCCTGAAAGCAGCGGGAAATCGTTACATAAGCTGAAGCAGAAGGGCAAGCTGGGTATCTAGAAAAATCTAAGTGATTGAAAATATGGTGGAGCTAGTCGGGATCG
>CAZISB010000031.1:0-36172 GCA_964541925.1 uncultured Acidobacteriaceae bacterium
CGTGAAGGCGGCAGGACCGTGGGCGCAGGCACGATCTCGGAAATTATTCAGTAAGAGGGATTTGGTAATTGAGTAATTTGGTAATCGGGTAATTTGAAAACCGCAACCCCCATCACCAATTACGAAATTACCAAATTAGAAAACTACAAAATTGAATTGGCGGCAGTGACCGTAGATCTTTGAATAGTGGCCTGACCGCAGAAGATCTTTGAGGAAAACAGTGATCGGAAAAGAGAGAATTCGCATACGGCTGAAGGCGTACGACTACCGCATCCTGGACCAGTCCACGGGTGAGATTGTCGACACAGCGAAGCGCACCGGGGCGCAGATCGCGGGACCGATTCCGCTGCCCACGGTAAAGAACAAATATTGCGTTCTGCGCTCACCTCACGTGGACAAGAAGTCACGGGAGCAG
The DNA here is from genome assembly GCA_964541925.1 of uncultured Acidobacteriaceae bacterium. GTDB lineage: Bacteria > Acidobacteriota > Terriglobia > Terriglobales > Acidobacteriaceae > Angelobacter. The sequence goes on from CAZISB010000031.1 coordinate 416, forward strand.
TTTGAGATCCGCACGCACAAGCGGCTGATTGACATCCTGGAGCCGACGCAGAACACGGTGGACGCGCTGATGAAGCTTGATCTGCCCGCCGGAGTGGACGTGGAGATCAAGGCGTTTGGGAAAGAGCACAAATAGCCGTTAGCAATTAGCCAGCTGATATGTAAACGGTTTGAGCTAAAGGGTAAGAGCTAAAGGCTAACGGCTGACAACCTACAGTTCCTCGAAGCAGTTTGCAGTCGAGGAATGATGAGGAGAAGGAAAAATGGTCAACGGAATTTTAGGTAAAAAAATCGGAATGACGCAGGTCTTTGACGACCAGGGCAATATTCACCCGGTCACAGTCCTGCAGGCGGGCCCGTGCGTGATCACGCAGATCAAGCGCGCCAACAAAGATGGATATGAGTCGGCGCAGATCGGCCTGGTGGAGTTTGTGAAAGGCAAGAACGTCACCAAGGCGATGCAGGGGCATTTTGGAAAGCATGACCTGCCGCCGGTGAAGTTTATGCGAGAGGTCGCGCTGGAGGATACGCCGGAAGCGGCGGCGAAGTCCGCTGAGGCTTCTGCTGAGGGCGGCGATGGAGCAGCCTTGAGCAATGGCAATGGCCTCAAGGTCGGCGCCAAGGTGCTGGTGGATATTTTTAACGACGAGAAATATGTCGATGTGATCGGCGTGAGTAAGGGGCGCGGCTTTGCCGGCGTGGTGCGCAGGCATCATTTCGGCGGCGGCCCGGCTGCCCACGGACACATGTTCCAGGTGCAGGGCTCCATCGGCGCATCATCATTCCCGTCGCGCGTGTTCCCGGGGCAGCGCATGTCCGGACACATGGGCACGGACCAGGTCACGGTGCGGAACCTGAAAATCCGCGGCATTGATTCGGAAGACAATCTGCTGCTGGTGGAAGGCGCAGTGCCAGGCCCCAAGGACGGTTACGTAGTGATCTTGAAGGCCAAGAAGCCGCCGCGCGAGCGTCGCGGCTTTGCCGGCGCAACCACGGTTGATCCGTTGAAGGCAGCAAAGAAGGCAGCTGCAGGTAAGGCGAAGAAGTAGAGCAGATTTGGTAATTGAGTAATTTGGTAATCGGGTAATTTGAAAACCAAAACCCGAGAACAGCAACGATAGAAAAGCTAAAAGCCAAGAGCTAATAGCTATGAGCTAATTATGGCAAAGATTGATGTACTGAATTTAGACGGCAAAAAAGTTGGCACGCTGGAACTGGCTGACGAGGTCTTTGGCGGGATCAATGAAGACCTGCTGTGGGAAGCGGTAAAGCATTATCGCGCCGCGCAGCGGGCCGGCACACACGCCACCAAGAACAAGAAGCTGGTATCCGGCGCGGGCAAAAAGTTGTGGAAGCAGAAGGGCACCGGGCGCGCCCGCGTAGGCTCCATCCGCTCTCCTCTGTGGCGGCATGGCGGCACAGTACACGGGCCGCAGCCCCGCTCCTACGACTACCAGTTCCCCAAGAAGAAGCTGCTGGGAGCGCTGCGTTCAGCGCTGGCCTCCAAGTTTTCTGATGGGCAGCTGATGGTGGTTGAAGGCTTTGAGCTCGGTGGCGTGAAGACTGCGACGTTCCGCAAGGCGCTGGACAAGCTGGGCATTGAAAAGACGGCCCTGCTGGTGGACGGTGCGAAAGAGAACCGCAATCTCCAGATGAGTTCGCGCAACCTTGCCGGTGTGGAGCTTGTGGCAACGAGCCAGGTGCATCCGTATCACCTGCTGCGCTATGAAACGGCGATCTTCTCTAAGCCGGCGCTCGAGAAATTGCAGGATTCGCTGAAGGCGAGCGCGCCCAAGCGTAAAGCGGAGGTGGCGTAATGAAGTCGGCGTATCAGATTATCCGTAAGCCCGTGATCACGGAAAAAGGGCTGGGCGTGAAAGAGAACGAAGGCACGCTGGTGTTTGAGGTTGCAGCGCAGGCCACCAAGACCGAGGTGAAGGAAGCCGTACAGAAAATCTTCAAGGTGAAGGTGGATACGGTTCGCACCGCGAACTTCCAGGGTAAGGAGCGGCGTCGCGGCCGGTTTGCCGGATATCGCCCGGACTGGAAGAAGGCATACGTGCGGCTCAAGGCCGGCGAGAAGATGCCGGAGTACGCGGCCAATATATAGCTGCTAGCTCCTGGCTACTAGCCTCTGGCTAGAGCAGGTGATGCAAGCAGCAAGACTTGATATGAGTGCTTCGCCAAGTGCGAAGTTTCAAAGAACGAAAAGCTAGCGGCTAGAAGCTAGCAGCTAGAGGCTGGTTTACATGGGAATTAAGACATACAGACCGACTACGCCGACGTTGCGTTTTCAGACAGCGCTGACCAACGACGAGCTGACGACCGACAAGCCCCACAAGCCGCTGACGCACATCAAGCTGCGCACCGGCGGACGGCGCAATTCGGGCGATATCACCATCTGGCATCGCGGCGGCGGGCATAAGCGCAAGCTCCGCGCCATTGATTTCAAGCGCGACAAGGCTGGTGTTCCGGCGACGGTGGTTTCGATTGAGTATGACCCTAACCGCTCGGCGCGCATTGCGCTGCTGGCGTATGCCGATGGCGAGAAGCGTTACATCCTTCATCCGGTGGGATTGAACGTGGGACAGAAGATCGTGAGCGGGCCTGAGGCCGACATTCTGGTCGGGAACGCGCTGCCGCTCAAGAACATTCCTGCAGGCACCACGATCCACAACATCGAGCTCAAGCCGGGCAAGGGCGCGCAGATGGTGCGTTCGGCCGGCGGAGCGGCCCAGCTGGTTGCGAAGGAAGACGAGTACGCGCTGGTGAAGCTGCCTTCGGGCGAGACGCGCCGTGTACTGATTGATTGCATGGCGACGATCGGGCAGATCGGCAACGTGGAGCACGAGAACGTGCACATCGGCAAAGCAGGACGCAACATCTGGCTGGGCAAGAAGCCGGTCAACCGCGGCGTGGCCATGAACCCGGTGGACCATCCGCATGGCGGCGGCGAAGGCAAGACCTCCGGCGGACGTCATCCGGTGACACCGTGGGGCCAGCCAACGCGCGGCTATAAGACGCGCAACAACAAGCGCACAGACAAGTTCATTGTGAGCAGGAGATCGAAGTAATGGCACGGTCATTGAAAAAAGGGCCGCATATTGACGGCCACCTGATGAAGAAGATCGAAGAGCTGAACAACAAGAATGACAAGAAGGTCATTCGCACGTGGTCACGCCGCTCAACGATCTCGCCGGAGATGGTGGGGCACACCATTGCGGTGCACAACGGCAAAAAATTTATCCCCGTGTACGTCACGGAAAACATGGTGGGGCACAAGCTGGGCGAGTTCTCCTTTACGCGGCAGTTCAAGGGGCACTCCATGAAGGCGGCCACGGAAACGGCGGCCAAACCGGCTGGCGCTCCTGGCGGCGCGGCAGCGGCCCCGGCAGCACCCAAGGCGTAAAGAATTGGTAATCGGGTAATTTGGTAATTGAGTAATTTAAAAATCAACTTCACCCGAGCAGCCCGGTCGCGCACGAAGATGGTTTGCGTTGCGATATAAAAGCTAAAAGCCAAAGGCTAATAGCTAAAAGCTAAATAGGTTGACTACGATGGAATTTACAGCAAAAGCCCGGTTCACAAGAGTCTCGCCGCAGAAGGCGCGGCTGGTGCTGGACCTGATTAAAGGCCGCCGCGTGGAAGATGCGATGTCCACGCTGCAGTTCACCAAGAAGCGCATTGCTCCGGCAATCTTTCAGCTGCTGCGCTCAGCGGTGGAGAACGCGAACTATCTGAGCCAGGAAAAGGGCATTGACGTGGACCTGGACCGGCTCTACGTGAAGCATGCCATCGCCAATGACGGGCCGCGCATGAAGCGCATCCGTCCCGCGCCGATGGGACGCGCGTTCCGCTACCAGCGCCGCATCTCGCATATGGAGATCGTGCTGGCGGAAAAGGGCGCCGAGAACCGGCAGGAGCTGGCCACGGTTGTGGGCGATGAAGAGAGTTCGGCTGCTCCGGCAAAATCGAAGAGCGCAGGCAAAAAGAAGGCAGTAGGCGCAAAGAAGAAGCCGGCCGGAAAAAAGAAGACCGCGGCAGCGCGGTAAAGAAATTTGGTAATTGAGTAATTTGGTAATCGGGTAATTTGAAACCAAGACTCACGAAACAGGGCTAAAAGCCAAGAGCTAGAAGCTAAGAGCTAGCTAACGAGGTAAATGCATGGGACAAAAAGTCCATCCATATGGGTTCCGCCTGGGCTATACCAAGCCGTGGCGGTCGCGCTGGTTTGTTGATCGCGACTACAACAAGCTGCTTCTTGAAGACGTGAAGCTCAAGGAAGAGCTGCGCGAGAAGCTGAAGTCGGCGGGCGTGAGCTCGGTTGAGATTGAGCGTCCGGGCAACAAGCTGCGCATTATTATCCGCACGGCGCGTCCGGGAATCATCATCGGGCGCAAGGGCGCGGAGATTGACAAGCTGAAGCAGGACCTGCAGAAGCGCACCTCACGCGAGGTGTTCATCGACATCCAGGAGGTGCACAAGCCGGAGCTGGATGCACAGCTGGTGTCAGAGTCAATTGCGCTGCAGCTGGAAAAGCGCGTGGGCTTCCGCCGCGCAATGCGCAAGAGCGTTGATTCGGCGCTGCGCTTTGGCTGCAAGGGAATCAAGGTTCGCGTGTCGGGCCGGTTGAACGGCAATGAAATCGCGCGCTCTGAGTGGTATCTGCAGGGGCGGTTGCCGCTGCACACGCTGCGCGCGGACATCGACTTTGGCTTTTCCGAAGCGCGCACCACGTACGGCGTGATCGGCGTGAAGTGCTGGGTTTACAAGGGCGACATCCTGCCGCAGAAAAAGCGTCAACAGTCAGAGCGGCAGGGAGCAGGGGCATTCTGAAGAACAGTAGTTAGTACTTAGTGCTTGGTATTTAGCTTTGTGTAGAACACCGAAACGGCTTTGATAAGCCAAAGCAGCTTGGAGCCTGCAGCTAAGTACTAAATACTAAGTACTCTACGAACAAGTGAGCAGCATATAAGGACTCGACAGTTATGTTAATGCCGAAAAAAGTTAAGTACCGCAAGCAGCAGCGCGGACGCATGCGCGGCAAAGCCTGGCGCGGAGGAGAGCTCTCCTTTGGCGACTACGGGTTGAAAGTCATGGAGCCGGGCTGGATTACGGACCGTCAGATCGAGGCGAGCCGCGTGGCCATGACGCGCTTTGTAAAGCGCGGCGGAAAAATCTGGCTGCGTCTCTTCCCGGATAAGCCGGTGACGAAAAAGCCGGCTGAAACCCGTATGGGCAAGGGCAAAGGCGCACCGGACCACTGGGTTGCCGTGGTGCGGCCGGGCAAGATCCTGTTTGAGATGGAAGGCGTGAACCGCGCCGATGCGCAGGAAGCAATGCGCCTGGCGTCACACAAGCTGGGACTGCGGACAAAGTTTGTCGCGCGGCATGAAGCACATTAAAAGTTAGTGATCGCAGGCGAGGGCGCCTGCGCTCCACAAAGAGAAAAAAGATGGATGTCGAAAAACTGAGAAACCTGACCGATGCCGAGCTGCAGCACCAGCAGCGCGAGCTGAATGACCAGCTATTCCGTCTCAAGTTCCAGCTCAAGATGGGACAGACGGAGAGCCTGAACAAGATTCGCGGCCTGCGCAAGGACGTTGCCCGCATTCACACCGTGATTCGCGAGAAGCAGCTGGGGATCACCGCTCCGGTGAACGGCAATAAGACCGCTGGAGAGGCGCAGCCGGCGGAAAGCGCTCGCAAGGCAGCAGCTCCTAAGAAGCGGACTGCGGCAAAGAGCGCCAGGAAGGCTACAGCCAAGGGCAAAACGGCAAAAAAGAAGACGGCGAGTGCCGCCAAGAGGAAGAAGTAAATGGCAGAGACAACACAACCACAATCCACAGGCACACGCAGCACCAAGATCGGCCAGGTGGTCTCCACCAAGATGAATAAGACCATCGTGGTGCAGACGATCATGAAGAAGTCGCACCCACTCTATCGCCGCGTGGTGGCCAAGGCCAAAAAATTCTACGCGCATGATGAGAACAACACGGCGCGCGTGGGCGATTACGTTGAGATTGAAGAGACGCGGCCGCTTTCCAAGCTGAAGCGCTGGCGGCTGAAGAACGTGTTGCAGAAAGCCAAGCTGGTGGCCGGCGAAGAAGCAGGCGTTGATTCGAAAACCGCTTAAGCGGCTCAATCGTGGATGAAGCCTCGAGCGCCTGGGCAGGGCGATTCGGCGGCCAAACGGGCCGAATCGCTGATGGAAGAGATTTAAAAAGGGGATAAGACCATGGCAGTCATGATGAGAAGCATTCTCGATGTGGCCGACAACAGCGGAGCGCGCCGGCTGCAGATGATCCTGCCGCTGGGCGGACACACCGGGCTGAACGCGAGCCTGGGTGATGTTGTGACGGCTGCGGTGAAAGAAGCGGCGCCGGATGGCGCGGTGAAGAAGGGTGCGGTGGTGAAGTGCGTGATCGTGCGCCAGCGCAAAGAGCATCGCCGCCGCGACGGGACATATATCCGCTTTGACCAGAACGCAGCGGTGTTGATTGACGATACGGGCGAGCCCAGGGGAACACGCGTGTTTGGGCCGGTGGCCCGCGAGCTGCGCGAGAAGAAGTTTTTGAAGATCGTCTCCCTGGCGCCTGAGGTGCTGTAAGAGAAGATGGGAGAACCGGGCGGAGAGAAATCCCGCCAAAGCTAAAAGGTTGAGAGATGCATAAAAGAATTGACATCAAGCGCAATGACACGGTGAAGGTGATCACCGGCTCCGACGCCGGCAAGCAAGGCCGAGTGCTGCGGGTATTCCCCGGCAGCGGCAAGGTGCTGGTGGAGCACGTGAAGATGGTGAAGAAGAACGTGCGTCCGAATCCGCAGCGGAACATCAAGGGCGGAATCGCCGAGCAGGAGTCGCCGATTGCGATTTCCAACGTGATGCTGGTTTGCCCGAGCTGTGGGCCGTCACGCATTGGACACAAAGTTCAAGGCAGCCGCCGCGTGCGAATCTGCCGGCGGTGCGAAGCGCCGATCGATAAATAGCTACTAGCTACTAGCCGCTAGCTTCTAGCCAGGCTTGTAGATGCAGGCGATCTCGATAAGGTGCTGGTCGAGAATCGAAATTGGAGACTTTGAAAATCAAAGCTAGAGGCTAGGCGCTAGAAGCTAGCAGCTCTAGATCGCTCACGAACCCGTAAAACCGGAAACCGTGAGAAAGGTAGAACAAAGAAGAATGGCAACAGCAAAAGTTACAGCAAGGCTGAAAGACAAATTCGATAAAGAGATTGCTCCGGCGCTGGCCAAAGAGCTGGGCGTTACCAACCCTATGGCAGTGCCCAAGCTGCACAAGATTGTCGTGAACATGGGCGTGGGCGAGGCGACGCAGAACACCAAGATGCTGGACCCGCTGGTGCGCGATCTGGGCGAGATCACCGGACAAAAGCCGGTGGTGACCAAGGCCAAGAAGTCGATTGCGGCGTTCAAGGTGCGAGAAGGCATGTCAATTGGGGCAATGGTGACGCTGCGCGGGCCGCGCATGTACGAGTTCCTGGACCGGCTGATCAATATTACCCTTCCGCGCGTACGCGACTTTCGTGGTGTTTCGACCAAGTCATTTGACGGCCGCGGCAATTACACACTGGGGCTGCGCGATCAGCTGATCTTCCCGGAGATTGATTACGCGAAGGTGGACAAGCTGAAGGGAATGAACGTAACGATCGTGACCACGGCGCGGGATGACAATCAGGCACGGGCGCTGCTGAAGCACCTGGGAATGCCGTTCAGGCAGTAAAGCAGCTCTTAGCTATTAGCCATTAGCTTTTAGCTTGAGCATGGAAGAGCCGAGCGATTTTCTCGCCCGGAGTTCGAAGTAAGAAGTACCTGTTCGAATAAGAAGTTTAGCTGCTTACGGCTAAGAGCCAAGAGCTCGTGCAGGAAGCCGAGAGCAACAATAAAGGATACGATGGCAACAACAGCAAAGATCGCCAAGACGAACAAGAAGCCCAAGTTCTCCACCCAGCACCGGAACCGCTGCTCGATCTGCGGACGGCCGCGCGCTTACCTGCGCAAGTTCGGCCTCTGCCGTTTGTGCTTCCGCGGTCTCGCGCTAAAGGGTGAAGTGCCCGGGGTTTCCAAATCGAGCTGGTAGGGCAGCTCTTAGCCTTTAGCTATTAGCCTTTGGCTCGTGCATTGTGAGGGAGAAATCATGGTCAACACGGGCGAGGTTGATGAGGTCTGAAGAAAAGAGCTGAGAGCCAATAGCTAAGAGCTAATGGCTGGTTTTGCAGTACGTCACGGCAGGTTCTCCGGCGAGCCGGAGCTAACGGGTGACGATAAGAGGAGAGAAACAAAGATGAGTTTGACCGATCCGGTCGCAGATTTGCTGGCGCGCATTCGCAATTCGATTCATGCGCGGCACCAGAAGCTTGACGTTCCCGCTTCACGGCTGAAGCTGGAGATCGCGCGCATTCTGAAAGAAGAAGGTTACATCGCCAATTACAAGCCGACTGAGGAAGATGGCAGAAAGATCCTCCGGATCTATCTGAAGTATGGCTCGGACAATGCCGCCGCCATCTCCAACCTCCAGCGCATCTCGCGGCCAGGCTGTCGCGTGTACGTGGGCCGCAACGATATTCCACGCGTGCTGGGCGGGCTGGGCATCAACATCCTGACCACGCCCAAAGGCGTGATGACAGGACGTGAGGCGCGGAAGCAGGGCTTGGGTGGCGAGATTTTGTGCGAGGTATGGTAAGTCGCGCGGAGCGCGAATCACCAGCCGCTAGCTACTAGCTGCTGGCTTTTTCAGGGGGGCTGAAGCCCTCCGAACTAGTGGAATGAGTTCAAAGTAGAGACGTAGCATGCTACGTCTCTACAGCAAAGATCAGCGTGGAATTCGGCAGCAACAGCGCCTGAAGGACTCGCTTAAAGAGAAGGGTTGAAGAAAATGTCTCGCATCGGAAAGAAACCGATTCCGCTCCCGCAGGGAGTGAAGTTTGAAGTAAAGGGAAACACCGTTGTCGTGAACGGCCCTAAGGGCCAGGTGCAGACGCACCTGCCGGCCGGCGTACAGCTGAAGCAGGCGGATGGGCACATACAGGTGACACGGCAGGATGATGACCATGCCGCGGTCCACGGGCTGGCCCGGGCACTGGTGAACAACGCCGTGGAAGGCGTGACCAAGGGTTGGACGCGCGAACTGGAGATCGTCGGCATTGGATATCGCGCGGAGCTGAAGGGCAAGAACACCGTGGTGTTTACGCTCGGCTACTCGCACCCGATTGAGCTTCCGCTGCCTACCGGCGTTACGGTGGCAATCGACCCCAAGCAGACGCGTCTTACTGTGAACGGGATTGACCGGCAGAAGGTCGGACAGGTTGCGGCGGATATGCGCGCTCTGCGTCCGCCTGATCCGTACAAGCAGAAGGGCGTTCGCTACGTGGGCGAGAGATTGAAGAAGAAGGTTGGCAAGACCGGAGCGAAGTAAATTTGGTAATTGGGTAAGTTGGTAATTTGATAAATAAGTTGAGTGCATGAACGGGGTTTGGAGGGTGACAAACCTCAAGCTTCTCAATTACTCAATTTAAAAATTACCAAATTACCAATTTCATCGCGGGAGCGATAAAGCAGGATTGATCGTGGAGTTTCAAAGCTCTACGAAGCAAAGGGTAACGACATGATTCCGAATAGTTCGAAAGATAAAGTAAGGCGGCGCGTCCATCAGAGAATCCGCACGAAGTTGGCGGGTTCAACGGAGCGTCCGCGGCTGAACGTGTATCGCTCGCTGAACCATATTTACGCGCAGGTGATTGACGATTCCACCGGCACCACGCTGGCTTCGGCATCTACCGCCAAGGGCAAAAAAGGCGGGAAGAAGACCGGAGGCAACGTGGCCAGCGCCAAGGAGATCGGAAAAACGATTGCGCAGCGGGCGCAGGAAAAAGGGATTAAGAAAGTAGTATTCGACCGTGGCGGATATCTTTACCACGGGCGCATTAAGGCGCTGGCCGATGCCGCGCGTGAAGCGGGTCTGGAGTTTTAAAGAATGGCGACAGCAACCAAAAGAAAGCTCGATGCCGGCAGCTACCAGTTGAAAGACCAGGTGGTTGCCATCAACCGCGTGACCAAGGTGGTCAAGGGCGGCAAGAACATGTCATTTGCGGCGCTGGTGGTGGTGGGCGACCCCACGGCGGGCGTAGTCGGCTACGGATCCGGCAAGGCCAAGGAAGTTCCGCAGGCCATCCGCAAAGGAATTGAGTCAGCCAAGAAAAACCTGGTGAAGGTGAACTTGAGCAAGACCTCAATCCCTCACGCGGTGCTGGGAACGTTCGGCTCCGGCCGGGTGCTGCTGAAGCCGGCTCCGGAAGGAACGGGCGTAATCGCCGGCGGCGCGGTGCGCGCGGTAATGACTTCGGTCGGCGTGCAGAATGTGCTGACCAAGTCGATTGGCACCGCCAATCCGCACAACGTGATCAAGGCGACCTTTGACGCGCTCAACAAACTTCGCGACCGCCAGGACGTAGCTACTCTGCGCGGCAAGGCGCTGCAGGAGCTCTAAACCAATGACGGCAGCAAAAAAGAAAATTCGACTGCAATACGTACGTTCAAAGATCTGCACGCCGGTGAAGCACAAGCTTGTGATCAAGGGCCTGGGCTTTACGCGGCTGAATCAGGTGATCGAACGCGAAGACACGCCTTCGATCCGCGGGATGGTGGCCAAGGTGCCGCATCTGGTGCAGATTTTGGAGAAGTAGCACAGGGCAACGGCAGGATCATCGCTGGCGCGATGACATCTGCCTAAAGGCCCGCGATTCGCAAGCGAATCGCTAGACGCTGATACACCTGGCAGGCAAGTTTTTCAACTGGCCTGCCAAGGGAAACCGAGTAATCGCCGCTCTAAATGGACTGGCGGTGATTGCGTAGATAAAGGAAATTCAAGTGCCAACGAACTTATCGACATTACGGCCGCCGAAGGGCGCCACGGCTAATCGCAAGCGCGTGGGCCGCGGCATGGGAAGCGGCATGGGCAAGACCTCCACGCGCGGCCACAAAGGCCAGCGCTCACGTTCAGGCTCGCGCATGATGCGCGGCTTTGAAGGCGGACAGATGCCATTGCATCGCCGTCTGCCCAAGCGCGGCTTTACCAATATTTTCCGCACGGAATACCAGGTAGTGAACCTGGACCGGCTTGCGGAGCTGGGTGAAACCAACATCACGCCTGAAGTGATTGTGAAACATGGGTTGGCAGGGAAGAACGATCTGATCAAAGTTCTGGGTGATGGCGAACTCAAGACAGCCCTCACCGTGCACGCGCATAAGTTTTCCAAGAGCGCGCAGGAGAAGATCGCGAAAGCGGGCGGGAAAGCGGAACTGATCGGCGGGGCTGAGCCGGCACAAGCGGCAGCCAGGACAAATCCAGCGCCCAAGGGCAAGGCAAGCGCCAACAAGGGACAGCAGAAACCAGAAAAGAAGTGATTTAAATGTTCGAGAAACTGGCAAACATCTTTCGAGTACCAGACCTGCGCAAGCGCGTGCTGTTTACGCTGGCCATGCTGGCAGTCTATCGCCTGGGCTCGCACATCCCCACTCCGGGCATCAATACTGATGCATTGCAACGGGCCCTTGAGCAGCAAAGCGGCGGTTTGCTCGGCTTTTACGATCTATTCAGCGGCGGCAACCTGCGCAAGCTGACGATCTTTGCCCTGGGCATCATGCCGTACATTACGGCATCAATCATTCTTCAACTGCTCACGGTGGTGTGGGAGCCGCTGGCGCGCCTGCAAAAAGAAGGCGACCTGGGCCGGCGCAAGATCACGCAGTGGACGCGTTACCTCACCCTGATTCTTTCGATCCTGCAGAGCATGGGTATTGCATTTACGCTGCAATCGCAGAAATTTGTGATGGATCCGGGGTTGGGCTTCATCCTGAAGACCATTATTACCCTGACCACGGGCAGCATCTTTATCATGTGGCTGGGCGAGCAGATCACCGAACGCGGAGTCGGCAATGGAATGTCTTTGCTGATCTTTGCCGGCATTGTTGTAGGCCTGCCGCGCGCGGTGATGGACCTTTACGGCAAAGCGAAGTCGCAGACCTGGGGCAGCTTCACAATTCCGGCCATGATCTTTTTGGTCGCGATCATGGTGCTGGTGGTCGCCTTTATCGTCTTCATGGAGCGATCCGAGCGGCGCATTCCGGTGCAGTATGCCAAGCGCGTTGTGGGCCGCAGGATCATGGGCGGGCAAGCCACGCACCTGCCGCTGCGCGTGAACTCCGGCGGCGTAATGCCGGTGATCTTTGCGTCATCACTGCTCAGCATTCCGCAGATGCTTACGCTCTCCAACGCTTTCAAGCCGGGAGGCACGCTCAACCGATACTTTGGCGGCGTGCTGGACCAGCTTAAATGGGGCGAGCCGCTTTATACGCTGCTCTATGCTGTGGGCATTGTGTTCTTTGCCTACTTCTACGTCTCCATCGTGTTCAACCCGTCTGATGTGGCGGACAACATGCGGAAGTACGGCGGCTTTATTCCGGGCATCCGGCCGGGGCATCGCACGCGCGACTACATCAATGACGTGCTCACGCGCGTTACGCTGGTCGGCGGCCTGTACCTGATTTTGATCTCGCTGATTCCGGAGTGGATGATCGCCGGCATTCACCTTGATCACATTCCTTGGATCGGCCCACACCTTTTCAGCGGCCTGCCCACCTGGATGCTGCATGGACTTGGCGTGAACTTCTACTTCGGCGGAACGTCACTGCTGATTGTGGTTGGCGTGGCTATGGATACGGTGAACCAGATCGAGTCGCAACTGGTGATGCGCCATTATGAGGGCTTTACTTCGCGCAGCGGACGTATTCGTGGCAGGAGGCTCTGGGGATAAGCGGCGCCGCGAGGCATCGCTAGCTACTTATGAGCGGGAGCAATAATGCCGTCGGGCCCATCATCCTGCTGGGATCACCCGGTGCAGGCAAGGGAACTCAAGCCAAGCTCATAGCAGAGCATTATGGGATCCCGCATATTTCCACCGGAGACATTCTGCGGGCGAACGTGGCGCGGGGCACAGAGTTAGGAAAGAAAGCCAAGGCAGTAATGGAGCGGGGCGAGCTGGTTTCAGATGACTTGGTGAACGCCATGGTCGCAGACCGGCTGAGCTGGCCCGATGCTGAACGAGGGTTCATTCTCGATGGCTTTCCAAGAACAGAGGCGCAGGCGGAATGGCTGGACAGGGAGTTAGCCAAGGGGAGCCGGCGAGCGCCCATTGTGATAAGCGTGGATGTAGGTTATAATCAATTACTGCAACGGCTTACGGGCCGCCGTACCTGTCCGGTTGACGGCAAGATTTATAACATCTACTCCCAGCCGCCCCAAAACAATGGTGTGTGCGACGTCTGCGGTACTCAGTTGTTCCAGCGCGCCGACGATACGGAAGAGGTTATTTCTGAGCGTTTGAAGAGTTATGAACGCCAGACCCTGCCCCTGGTCGATTATTACGGCCGCGCGGGAAGATTGCGCCGGGTAAACGGCGGGCTTCCTGTAGAGCAGGTGATGCAGAATATTTTTCGGACGATTGAAGGCGGCGCCGCGGCAGCGAACAGCGAATGATTAACTGCAAGTCACAGGCTGAACTGGACAAGATGCGCCGCAGCGGAATTGTGCTGCGCCAGGTACATGAAGCGGTAAAAGCTGCGGTGAAGCCCGGTGCTTCAACCATGGATCTGGAGCGGGTGGCAGAAGACAAGATTCGCGAACTGGGAGCCAAGCCCGCGTTCAAGGGATATTACGATTATCCCTGCGTGCTTTGCACCTCGGTGAACAATGAGATCATCCACGGCATTCCTTCAGAGAAGCGGGTGCTCAAGGAAGGCGACATTGTTTCCATTGATTGCGGCGTAGTGCTGGACGGCTACTACTCCGATGCAGCCGTTACGCTGCCGGTAGGCAATACGCTGGCGCCGGAGTTGCAAAAGCTGCTGGACGTGACTGAAACGTCGTTGAAGAAGGCGATCGAAGAGGTTCGCCTGGGTAAGACAGTAGGCGACATCGGCGCGGCAGTGCAGGAATATGTTGAGGCAAACGGCTTCAGCGTGGTTCGAGATTTTGTAGGGCATGGCATCGGCACCAGGATGCACGAAGATCCTCAAGTGCCGAATTTTGGTACACGCGGCCACGGCACGCGGTTGCGCGAAGGCATGGTGCTGGCGATAGAGCCGATGGTGAACATCGGCAAGCCGGGTGCGCGAGTGCTGGACGATAAGTGGACTGCTGTAACCGAAGATGGAAGTTACAGCGCGCATTTTGAGCATACGGTAGCAGTCACGCGGAACGGACCGCGGGTATTGACCGAGTAAGCGCTAAGAAGCAGATTTGCACAGGAGCTGAGTGAGCAAAGAAGACGCGATTGAGGTAATGGCAACGGTGATTGAGCCGCTGCCCAATGCCATGTTCCGGGTGGAACTGGAAAACAAACATCAGGTGCTGGCGCACGTCTCTGGCAGAATGCGCAAGAATTTTATTCGCATTCTTCCTGGTGACAAAGTCGCGGTGGAACTTTCACCGTATGACCTTACGCGCGGACGGATTGTTTATAGATACAAGTGAAGACGCTCAAGGCGGAGCGTCCTGGAGTTGGTAAGTGGGTAACTTGGTAAGTTGGTAAATTCGTTTGTGCGAGCAGATTGGTTTTCAATTACCAAATTACCAACTTACTCAATTACCAAATGAGAGATGAGTGCCGCCGGAACGTTAATCGAGGCGGCAACGAAAAACGGAGAGAGCGGAAAACATGAAGGTTCGGGCATCAGTAAAGAAGATTTGCGATAAGTGCAAGATCGTGCACCGCAAGGGTGTGGTGCGTGTGATCTGCGAGAACTCGAAACATAAACAGAGACAGGGGTAAAACATGGCACGTATTGCAGGCGTCGATCTTCCGCGCAACAAGCATGTGGACATCGCGCTGACGTATATCTATGGAATCGGCAACTCGCGTTCCAAGCGGCTTCTGGGCGCGGCAAAGGTTGAGTCGATGAAGAAGGTTCAGGACCTGAATGAGGACGAGGTCAACCGCATCCGCCAGGCGATTGAGAATGAGGGCGGCGTGGAAGGCGATCTGCGCAAAGACATTTCCATGCACATCAAGCGGCTGATTGAAATCGGCTCGTATCGCGGACATCGTCATCGCCGCAATTTGCCTGTCCGTGGCCAGCGCACGCACACCAACGCGCGCACGCGCAAAGGTCCGCGCAAGGGCACGGTCGCGAACAAGAAGAAGGCAGCAGCGAAGACATAGTAATCAGTAGTCAGCACTTTGCATTCAGTCAAAGAAACAGTGCTGGCTAAAGGCTAAGAGTTGTGATCGAAAGAAAAGCTGGAAGCTAGTAGCTGATCAGCGAAGCAGTCACCCAGAGCGGTGGCGCGAAGGACAGAGAGAATGGCAAAAGCAGCAGCAGCGGCCGGTGGCGGAGCTACTGGAACAAAGGGCAAGAAAAAAGTTTTCAAGAAGAAGGAGCGCAAGAACGTTCCGCATGGCGTAGCGTTCATTCAGGCTTCCTTCAACAACACCATTGTGACCATCACGGACAGTGAAGGCCGCACGCTGGCGTGGAAGAGTTCCGGCTCGCTGGGCTTCCGCGGATCGCGTAAAGGCACTCCATTCGCCGCGCAACAGGCCGCGATGAACGCCGCCAACCAGGCGCGTGATCATGGCATGCGCACGATCGAAGTGCGGGTAAATGGTCCGGGATCGGGCCGCGAGTCCGCTATCCGCGCGCTGGCTGCAGCAGGGCTCGACGTGAAGACGATTAAAGACGTCACGCCGATTCCGCACAACGGCTGCCGGCCGCCGAAGAGACGGCGCGTATAACGCGCCAGCAACTAGCTTCTAGCCGCTAGCTGCTGGTCAATGAACGTTTTCAAGCTAGGAGCTAGTCGCTAGAGGCTAGCAGCTTGATCAACGGATCGGGATGAAGGGACACACCTCCTGTAAACCGATCGACACCAGAAATTAGGAGAATAAATGGCACGTTATAAAGGTGCAGTTTGCCGCCTTTGCCGCCGCGAAGGCATGAAATTATTTTTGAAAGGGGCTAAGTGCTTTACTGACAAGTGCCCCGTCGAGAAGCGCAACTTCGCTCCCGGCCAGCATGGAAAAGACCGCAAAGCCAAAGTCGTTGGCTACGGTTTGCAGCTCCGGGAAAAGCAGAAGACCAAGCGCATGTACTTCACTCTGGAAAGCCAGTTCCGCAACTACTTTGAGAAGGCTGCGCGCAAACCGGGCGTCACCGGCGAGCTGCTCTTGCAGCAACTTGAGCGCCGGCTGGACAACGTAGTTTATCGCCTGGGATTTGCCACTTCACGCAGGCAGGCGCGGCAGATTGTCCGCCACGGCCACATTGACGTGAATGGCCGCCGCGTAAACATTCCGTCATTCCAGGTGAGCGCCGGAGATGAGATCCAGGTGCGCGATAAAGCGAAGAAATTCACTGTGATTGAGGGTGCGCGCGATTACTCGAGCCATCAGCCCGTAGTCGGCTGGTTGGAAGTGGATCGCGACAACCTGAAGGGCCGCGTGCTGGCGCTGCCGAAGCGTGAAGATATCAATGCACCGGTGAACGAGCAGTTGATCGTGGAACTGTACAGCAAATAAAGCTACTAGCTTCTAGCTACTAGCTGCTAGCCGAAAGGGGCGTTATGCCGCTTTGCGGCAGGATGAATCAGGATCGGGATTTGCGGCATCAAATAGGCTCCAACTGGTTCATCCACACAAAATTTGGTTTAGCCAGAAGCTAGTAGCTCATAGCTAGTAGCTTCACAATCACCCGCACCAAACCAGCCTTGCGGTCTTCCCACCGCATGCGCCAAACGGAGCGGAGTTGAAAGGAAAATAAAGCATGGTTCTCTGGAGAGGTTTCCAAAAGCCCAAGCGTCTGGCGACAGACACCGAGACGCTCACTGATAAATACGGCCGTTTTTACGCCCAGCCTTTTGAGCGCGGATTCGGCACCACCATCGGCAACGCCCTGCGGCGCGTGCTGTTGTCTTCGATTGAAGGCGCAGCAGTGACCGCGGTCAAGATCGAAGGCGTGCTGCACGAATTCCAGTCGATCCCCGGCGTGGTCGAGGACGCGACCGATATCATCCTGAATCTGAAGCAGGTCCCGTTCAAGCTGAATGGCGACGGTCCGAAAGCTATTTACCTTAAGGCCGAACAGCCGGGCGTGATCACCTCCGGCATGATCGAAGCAGACGCCGACGTAGAGATTCTGGACAAGAACGTTTATATCGCCACGGTTTCTGAAGGCGGCAAGCTGGACATGGAGATGCGCCTGAAGCGCGGCCGTGGCTACGTTGCTGCTGACAAGAACTTTGACGAAGACCTGGGGCTCGGGTTCATCCCGATTGACTCAGTGCACTCGCCGGTCCGCAAGGTGAATTACACTGTGGAAGCGGCGCGTCTGGGCCAAATCACCGACTACGACAAACTGGACATTGAAATCTGGACCAACGGCTCCATTGCTCCTGCGGACGCGCTGGGCCTGGCGGCCAAGCTGCTCAAAGACCACATGACCATCTTCATCAACTTTGAAGAGGAGCTGGAGACTGAGGCGCGTGGCGAAGAGAAGCCGCTGATCAAGAATGAAAACCTGAACCGCTCGGTTGAGGAGCTGGAGCTTTCCGTGCGCAGCTACAACTGCCTGAAGAACGCGAATATCCAGACCATTGGCGAGCTGGTGCAGAAGACTGAAGCCGAGATGCTCAAGACCAAGAACTTTGGCCGCAAGTCGCTCAATGAGATCAAGGAAATCCTTGCCTCTATGGGCCTCTCGCTGGGTATGAAGATTGATGACCAGGGCAACGCAGTGCCCGGACCCACCAGCGTCATGCCATCTGCACTTTCCATGGGAGGAATGGGCGGAATGAGCAGCGGCGGCGATATGGGCGAAGGCGACGGGCAGGAATTCTGAGCAACTGGTAATTGAGTAATTTGGTAATCGGGTAATTTGAAACCCGGTTATGCTCCACAATTACTCAATTACCAAATTACTAAATTATTAACTAAGGATTTGTCATGCGTCACCAGAGAGCAACAAAGAAACTTGGACGGAACACCAGCCATCGGCGCGCGCTGCTGCGCAACCTGGTGACCTCGCTCATTATGGAAGAGCGGATTGAGACCACTCCGGCGAAAGCCAAGGCCATGCGTCCGCATGTGGAGAAGATGATCACCCTGGGTAAGCGCGGCGATGTGGCTGCGCGCCGCCTGGCCGGCAGTTACCTTCTCACCCGCGAATCAGTAAGCCGTTTGTTTGAGACCGTTGCACCCCGTTTTGGCGATCGCAACGGCGGCTATCTGCGCATCATCCACAAAGGGTGGCGCATGGGCGATGGCGCGGAGACCTGCTTCATTGAGCTGCTCGGCAGCGAAAAAATCATTGAGGCCAAGCGCGCAAAGCAGGCGGAGATCCGCAGCAAGCGGCAGGAAGAGCTGCGCAAGCAGATGGAAGAAGAGCAGGCTGCAGCAGCCGCAGAGCAGGGTGGCGGCGAGGAAGAAAAGAAGTAGCCAGCCTCAAATCAACATTCACAAACCACGAAACGCGCCCATTTGGGCGCGTTTTGCTTTAACGCGAAGCCGAAACCGATGCCGTCCGGCACGGCGGCAGTTCAGCCGGATAATAAAAATTAGTTTTGCGGTGCGTAACAGCTGCATTTCCGCGGAATTTAACTTTCCACTTTTTGGGTTTATCCATGTTCGGCGGCAGCTTGAGTTCCAGCATGTAACCGGCCCAGGCAAAGCGGATCAGAGATGGCACATATTCGCTGATTAATCCGCCCGTTTCCTGGGTAAGCCTGTTGAGGGTGGCTTTTTCCAGTTCATGTGAACTCCACATAAAGTCGCGGTCCACACGGCTGGCATGGATACGGCGCATCATGAAAAGACGCGTACCATTAGCAACAAATTCTTTTTCTATTGCAGCGGCGGAGTGGTGGCTGGCATCGTCATAAGGTTCGCCGATCAGCAGAATGGTGTCGCCGGGCTGGTGAGGGCCAAACATTGCGAGCGCCTGATGCAGCGCGTCCCACAACGCGACGCGCTTTCCCATGGCGCCTTCTTCTTCAGCAACTGCATTGACGGCTTTTGCGCGCTTCTCCGGATCAGAGAGAAATTCTTTTGTGAACAGCGCTCTATCCGAATAGATGCCGAATGCCACCAGTTTGCCATCCGGCGCTGTCCGGGCCTGCTGCGTGACGGCTTCTACGACGTTTTCCATTTTTTCATTCTTGCTCGCTCCATCCATTTCAACCAGAATGAGCAGGCGATTGTGGAAGTCACGGCTGGCGTTGAGCACGGGTACAGCAAGGCTGCCCATCCGTGCATCAATATCTTCTGTTTTGAGCGTTTCAATTTCGGCTGTCGTCAGTTGGTCATAGAACGATACCAGGACAGTGCTGGTACACTCCTGTCCGAATGCGGGCCGGGTAATCAGCAAAAGCAAAATGAACCATAAGCTGCGCCTCATATGGATACCCTCGCGAATCCAATAAAATAATCCAGACGAACGGACGTGCAATATTCATTTTCGCACTAGAATTGCGGCTGTGGCTGCCTCAGGATGTGACAAGAAATGACGGACTATACCAGACTTCCTATCGGCGACAAAGCCCCTGATCGGGTGAATGCGGTCATCGAGATTCCGAAAGACTCGGTGAATAAATATGAATATGACAAGGCTCTGCATGTCTTCAAGCTTGACCGTACTCTGTTTTCGCCCGTACATTATCCGGGCGATTATGGCTTTATCCCTTGCACGCTGGGGCAGGATGGCGATCCTCTCGATATCCTTGTGCTGGTGGAAGCGCCAAGCTTTCCTGGCTGCCTGATTGAGGTTCGCCCCATTGGCGTGCTGCAGATGTTGGACCAGGGAAAGAAGGATGAGAAAGTCCTGGCGGTGGCGGAGAGCGACCCGCTCTACCGGCAAATCAACGATGCAGCACAGGTACTCCCGCACCAATTGCGCGAAATTGAGCACTTCTTTGCCATCTACAAATATCTTGAAGACAAGAAAACAGAGATTGCCGGATGGGGTGATGCTGACGAGGCGAGAAAGATCATTGTAGAAGGGCAGAAGCGATTCAAGTGAAACGTTTTCTGGATGAGCTCCTTGAGCATGGGATTGCTGGTTACGCGGCAGGCGTCTGACGAGAAGCATTTTCGCGAACTCCGGCGACCCACTGCAGCAGCTCATCAGCTGACATGAAATTCAAGATGCGGTCGCGCTTCACGCCGGCTGCCAATGCTGAGGCCAACCCGAGTTCTATGAACCGCAGCTGCGATGGCCCGTGCGCGTCCGTCCCGATGGAAATTCGGCAGCCTGCTTTTGCCGCGAGTTTCACAAGATCGCCGCTCAGGTCCTGGCGGTCAGGGTAAGAGTCAATCTCAACTGCTTTATCCAGCTCTGCTGCTAAATCGAAGATACGCCGCCAGTCGGCTGTGAGCCCAAGGCGGAAGTTGTAGATACGTCCGCGAGGATGGCCGAGGATCTGAATGTCAGGATTGCGCATTGCTGCTAAGTAGCGCTCTGTCTGGTCATCCTTCTTCCGCAGCGCTGAATGAAAGCAGCCCAGAACGATATCGAGCCGGGCAAGCGCCTCTGAATCCATGTCTCCGTTACCCTGCGGATCAAGATTCAATTCAATTGATCGCAGCACACGCACCGGCTGTGGCTCAGAAGCCATCATGGCATTTACCTGTGCAATCTCGTCCGCCTGGGCTAATAACTGCTTCTCATCAATACCTCCCGCGATCTTGAGCCCTTTGGCGTGATCAGTAATGGCGATGTACTCATATCCGCGCTCGGCTGCGGCCCGTGCCATTGCTCCAATAGAGTCAGTGCCATCACTCCAGAGGGTGTGCATCTGCAGATCGCCTTTGAGACTGCTGGACCATGATGGATTGGCAGCAAGTATTGCGTGAGCTTGCAGCAACGTAAGAAAGCCGCTCCGGATTTCAGGAGGCTTGGGCAGATCCTCGGGGGGATCATCCAGCCAGCGGCGAATGATCCGGTTGAGCGATGGGCCGACGCCGGCAAGTTCTTCCAGCGAACGGCCATCTCCAACTATTTGTGCGGCTTCTTCCGGCCACAAGAAAGCCTTCCGTGAGGCGCGGCGAAGCGCTTTCTGTAACGGCTGCCTGGCCGTTTCTGCAGCCGTTGCCAGAAGTTCCGCAATTTGCAAATTGGTGAGTGTACTGATCGCGAGCTCCCAGCAACATTGGATGCCGGGTTGAAGCCAGCAGAAGGTTACAGTCGAGGGCAAAAAACTCTTTTTATAGATCTGGTCCGTTCTTGATCGACATCTTCTGCATCTGGAATTTTGTCTTCAGGGTGAACTTGCCGACTTGGCTCAAGAATTCAACTTCTTTCTCATCGCTGCTAATAATGGGTTCGCCATTATCGGATTTACGCGGGAATTTAAAGGTAAGCATATAAGGGGTGCCGCTTGTGCCGCTGTACCTGTTGATGACAACAGATTCAGGGTTAATCTTCTTTGAAGTCTTCTTCGGCCATAATGAAGTTGCTTTAATCAGAGCATCTTCATCCATGCCTTTGAAGGGAGTCATATCCGGCGAGTGCACAGTAATGATGTAGTTATCAGGTTCCTGCTCCAGCATCTCCTCCCCGCGTTCGGCATTTCCCCGGCCGCATAGCACGGCTTCCCGTAATTTGGCTGCCCGCACAGTATGCGCGGATTGCCACGTAACCTGGAAAATTACAATTGATTCATTGTTGCCCAGCATCCATGAGGTTGGAGTGCGGTCTCCTCGGTTCATGTCTGGCCTGCCGTCGCAATCGGAAGGAAGCGGCGTCAGATAGTGAGTGCTGCCTTTCAGCCAGGGCGCGCTCACTTCAACCATCTTCACCCAGGGTGATTCGAAGAGAATCTTCTGCACGTCATCGTGAGTCCAGGATTTGTAATCTTTGTCTTTCCATGGCTCCGTTGAAAATGCCATCGCCATAACTGCACAAAGCAGAAGAGTCAAAGCTGCAACCCTACGCAAATGCTTAGGAAGTCGAATGGAAGTAGAGAATGGCCGCATGGGCCTTCCTTTCCGTGCCTGCATACTGCTTATAATTACTTGCTGTTTGCCACGGATTTTAGGTTGTAGATGACTTAGAGTCAATGTGGGAAAGCTTTAGATGGGAAGGGAAAATAGCCTGATAATGCAAATGTCCAGGGCATTTCACAGCCCTGGACTGGATAAACGATAGATGCAGACAAAACTCAACGTGATTGAGCTATGCCTGTTCTTCTGCGGCACGGGGTGCAGCCGCGGCGGTTGCTACCGGACGATCAACTTCACGCAGGCGAGCAGCCTTGCCTTTGAGGGCACGCAGATAAAACAGCTTGGCGCGACGCACCTGGTTTGAGCGCACAACCTCAACCTTGTCCACAACCTTGGAGTTGTACGGGAAGATGCGCTCCACGCCCTGGCCGAAGCTGACTTTACGTACAGTGAAGCTGCCCTGCGGGCCGCTGCGCTTGGAGATAACAGTGCCTTCAAAGGCCTGCACGCGCTCTTTGTCGCCTTCTTTGATCTTTACCTGGACGCGAACAGTATCGCCCGGGCTGACCTGCGGAATGTCCTTGCGCTGCAGCTTGGCAGCCAGTTTTTCCATAATTGGGTGCTGTGACATGATCTTGATCCTTTTCGCTCTTTAAGATTTTAGCAGCTGGCAATTAGCAGCTAGCAATGAGCAATTCGTAGAAACCGCTTACAGCACAATCTAATTGCCAATTGCTATTTGCTATTTGCTTGCTTCTCGATCTCGGCCAAAAACTTTTTATCTTCCTCGCTCAGCTCCTGCTGTTCCAGCAGGTCCGGGCGATTACGTAATGTTTTTTCCAGCGCCTTGCGGCGGCGCCACTTCCTGATCTGCTCATGGTTGCCGCCCACCAGCACATCCGGCACTGCCATGCCGCGAAACTCCGCAGGCCGCGTGTAATGGGGATAATCCAGCAATCCCCCGGAGCTGCATGTGCTGTCCGGCCCATTTATTCCCGCTTTGGGGACCGCACTGAAACTTTCCTGCACCGCAGAAGCCTCATTCCCGAGCGCTCCGGGAACCAGCCGCGTAATCGTATCAATGATTACCGCCGCTCCTAGTTCGCCGCCGCTCAGGACGTAATCGCCAATCGAGATTTCGCGATCAGCCAGCCCTTCGGTGACACGCTCATCCACGCCTTCGTAACGGCCGCAGATCAGTACAATCCGTTCCAGCCCGGCCAGTTCTTCTGCCACGCCCTGGGTGAACATGCGCCCCTGCGGTGAAAGCAGAATTACTGTTTCCTTTGCTGTACCTGTCAGGCGTTGTTCGCGCGCTGCCAACCCAAGCGACTCAACACAGGCAAACAGTGGTTCTGGCTTCAGCACCATGCCTTCGCCCCCGCCAAACGGACGGTCATCTACCGTCTTGTGGCGGTCAGTAGTAAAGGCACGCAGATCATGCGTCAAGATTTCAATGAGCCCAGCTTCGCGCGCCCTGCGCACAATGCCGTAATCCAGCGGCCCGCGGAAAAAGTCCGGAAAAATAGTAACAATTTCGAACTTCATCTGCGGACTCAAGATTTCTTCTGCTGCCGCTGCTTTTCTTCCTGGCTCAGCGGCGCGTCCAGCTCCAGCAAACCTTCAGGCAGCTTCATGCTGACCAACTTTTGCTTGAGATCAACTTTTTCTATGTAGGCGGACGCAAAGGGAACAAGCAGCTCCTTCTTTGCTTCAACCACCAGCAGCGGAGCTTCTCCACTGCCAAACTGCACGTCCTTCACTCGCCCAATCTCGCGGCCGGAATCTGTTACGACACAGCCCACCAGATCGCTTACATAAAACTCATCTGCTTCAAGCACGGCGCGTTCATTGAGCGGCACCTGAATCTCACATCCAACAAGCATTTCCGCATCGCTGATGGAATCCACTCCGGCAAACTTCAGCACCACCATGCCCTTGTGAAACCAATGAGCTTCTAATTCCAGCTCGCGCCGTTGTGCCACGACCGCCAAACCACAAGCCTGTTTCACATCGCACAGGGCAAAAAGCCTGGTGCGTGTTGCAAACCGCTCGGGAAAATCGGTAAGCAGGGTTGCGGCTACTTCGCCCTTGCGCCCCTGCGTCTTGGCCACCCTGGCGATAGTGACAAACGTCTCTTCGCCGGCGTTAGCATCATTCAGGGCCAAAGTCATGTTGCAGAAGCGGCAGAAGCTACTTCGCGCCTGCAGCCTCTTCTTCTTCGATTATCTCCAGCATGTAGCGCTTTTTGAACTTCATGCTGGCTGCACCGAGAATGGTCCGGATTGACTTTGCAGTGCGTCCCTGCCGGCCAATCACTTTACCCAGGTCGCTCGGCGCCACGCGCAACTCAAGCACTGTGGCATCGCCATCTTCTACCGGGGTCACCTGAACTTGTTCGGGAGCATCAACAAGAGCCTGAGCAATTTGCTCCACGAGCATACGCATGTCGCCGCCGCCCGCATCCGTCATATCGGAAAAATCCCTTCACTTCTATACTTGGGGCCCGATTTATTGCCTGTTTCCCGGAAGACCTGTGCTGCACTAAGCAGCCGGCGCGGCTGTGGCTTGCGACTTGTTGAGCAAACGGCTCACGGTCTCAGAAAGCTGTGCGCCTTTGGAAACCCAGTAGTCAATACGGTCGCGCTTCAGGTTAATTGTAGTGGGATTGGTGCGGGGATTGTAAAGTCCAACCACTTCCACAGAACGGCCGTTGCGCGCCCGCTCTTTATCAATCACAACTACACGATAATATGGTTGCTTGCGCGCACCGATGCGCGCTAATCGTATCATTAGCACTGTTAAGTAAATCCTTTCCCTAAAAGGAACCCAGCTAGCTGGGCAAGTTCTTATTATCTCGTAAGTTGCAGGGATTGGCAAGGTGTTGGCCAGTATGTAAACTGGCCGGCGCCAGCAGCCAGCGAATCGCGGGCCTTAAGCAGAATCCAGAGCTGCAAGCCTTCTCAGAAATTCAGCTAACTAAGCCTGGGCTTGATTGGTGGCGCAGGATTTCCAGAAGAAGCCCGATTGTGGCGTATGTAGCGGCGTTGATCAATGGGATCCACCAGAAATGCATAGGAACGTGCCGGCCGGCGTAGATGACTGGACAGCTTACATAGGCAAATGCCTGAACCAGCGGGTCTTTCAGGCTGGTTTGGAGGAGCGCCGGAGGCGCTAAAAAGGTATAGAGAACCCAGCAACACGCAACCAGAAATCCAAGAGTGGCCCAGGTCGCAATCCGGTGTTTCATAGCACACTCCTGCTGCCTTACACTCTAATGGTCTCACTAATCGGTGTGAAGGCCAAGAAGGTTTCCAAGGTCCAGGATTTACTCGTCCCAGAACTTTCTCCACCAGCCTTTTTTCTCCACGACCTGCTCCTCTTCAAGTATCGGCTCGTCACTGAGCCCAAGAAAGCCACCGGCACGTGTTACTCGCTGTGTAGCGGCATTCAACGAGGCCTGCGTAGCGTGTGCTGCGACATTCCTGGGCGGCTGCGGAACATATGATTTCCGCCTTGGCGCACGAAACACTGCCAGAGCGGTCTCACCGCCAACTGAGGGCAACAACGCGACTACCGGACCGGGCTTTGCCAGCGCATAATCCAGCGCGCCACGACCGAAGGTGTCAACTGGAACTCCGTGCGCCAGCTTGTTGTGCAGAAGAGAAGAGGTTTCCTGATCAAAAGCGATCCATCGGGCCATAAGGCTACCATCCAGAAATCTGGGCTGAACGAAGTGGCATTTAATTGGATGCAAGCGAGAGTTCCCGTGTTTGACGGTGTTTGACGGGCGTTGCGCCATTCATGTACTCTCCGGCGTTGGACTAGAGGACGCGGAGAAACGGATGCCCAAATTTTCCCTTGGCCGCCGCCAGTTCACGTTGGGCGCGGCCGCCGCTGCTACCACCGCTCTGCTTCGGCCGGCCGAAGCGCTGACACAAGCCAAAACTACTGAGAGCGTTGCAGAGCTCGACAAAAAGACCCGCGACGCAATGGCCAAGCTCACGCCGCAGGCCCGCGCGGAAGTCGAAATGAAGGTGGCGAGCATCTTCCGCAAATACGGCAACCGCCTGAGCGAAGAGCAGAAGGCCGATATTCGCCGCATTATGGCTGAGACGCAGGACGGACTGGAAAAAATGCGCAACTTTGCGCTCCAGAATGGCGATCAGCCCGCCGATGCATTCCATGCGTATCGAAGCGAAGCTGCAGCGGTTCCCACCAGACCAGCAAAGTCCGGAGAAGAGAAAAAATAATGCTCAGCGAAGACATTCTCTTTCTCTCAGTCACAGAACTTGCGCAGCAAATCCGTTCGAAGAAAATTTCTCCAGTTGAGCTGACGGAAAGCTATCTTGAGCGCAGCCGCGCCATTGGTCCAAAGCTCAATGCGTATGCCACGCTCACGCCTGAACTGGCACTCAAACAAGCCCATGCGGCGGAAAAGGAGATTGCCGCGGGCAAGTATCGCGGGCCGCTGCACGGCATTCCGTATGCAGCAAAAGATTTGTTGGCTGTGAAGGGTTATCCCACTACATGGGGCGCACGGCCATATATTGACCAGCACTTTGACTATGACGCCACTGTGATTCGCAAGCTTGAATCCGCGGGCGCCGTCCTGATTGGCAAGTCGGCGATGATCGAGCTGGCGGGCGGCATGGGCTATCGTTATGCCTCAGCCTCGGCAACCGGCCCGGCAAAAAATCCCTGGAACACTGACTGCTGGACCTGTGGCTCTTCCAGCGGATCTGCGGCGATAACCGGTGCAGGGCTGGCGGCATTCGCGATTGGAACCGAGACGTGGGGATCCATCATCTGCCCTTCGGGCTTTTGCGGGCTCAGCGGCTTGCGTCCGACCTACGGACGCGTGAGCCGTTACGGCGCCATGGCGCTCTCTTACACCATGGACAAGATCGGACCCATCACACGCAGCGCCGATGATTGCGACCTGGTTTTGAAAGCCATTTCCGGACATGATCCACAAGACCTGGGTTCGCTGCCTGAAGCATCGGCGAAGTACGTGGGCGTTGTGCCATCGAAGGGCAAATTGCGCATTGGCTGGTTAGTAAACCAATGGAAAGAGATCTCGCCTGACGTAAACCAGGCCAGCATGGCTGCTCGGCAGGTGCTTGAGAAGAGTCAGTCAGTGGCACTCAGCAACGCTTCTCTGCCTGAAGGCCCTTGGGAGATTGCCGCCGGCATCATTATTTCTGTAGAGGGCGCAACCGCCTTCCGCGACCTGATCCACTCAGGCCGCATTGCAGAGCTGAACGATCCATTGGGCCAGATCGGCGGCTACATGAATGAGGAGATCAGCGCCTCAGACTTCATCCTGGCGCAGCGCATCCGCGCCATTCTTCAGAAGAAGATGGACGAGATCTTCTCTCAAGTTGACGTGCTGGCTACGCCATCACTGCCGGTTACGGCTACCAAGATTGACGCGAATTTAGATACTGCTTTGACCTTTGCTGATCCCATTGGCGGCATCGGAAATTTCTGCGGACTGCCGGCTATCAGTGTACCCTGCGGCTTTGGCCAGCGGGGTTTACCGGTAAGCCTGCAATTTATCGGTCGTGCGCTGGATGACGCCAAGGTGATTGAAGCGGCACGAATTTTCCAGTCGCAGACTGATTGGCACCGCAAAATACCCAAGCTGGCGTAGAGAGGCGCAATGCAACAAGACATGGCCAAGCTGCGGGAATTCGCGGAACGTTATGCCGCGGCATGGTGCCGCCAGGATCCCACGAAAGTCGCCTCATTTTATTCACCCACCGGCTCCCTCAGAGTCAATGCTGATGCTCCCGCCGTGGACGTTCTGAGATCGCCGAAGTCGCTCGCTCTTTCATGGCGGCGTTCCCAGACATGCAGGTCCTGCTGGACGATGTTCGCGTGCGCGGTGACCATGCTGAATTTCATTGGACGTTGATCGGCACTAACACCGGACCGGGAGGCACTGGGAATCGGGTTCGGATCAGCGGCTACGAGTCATGGAAGCTTGGAGACGACGGCCTCATCGCCGACTCGCAAGGCCATTTTGACGCCGCCGAATACCAACGCCAGCTACAACATGGCGCCGATCCACGATAAAAAATTATTTCCATGTAATGGCCATAGCATCGGGATCCAATAGCGCAGCCCATACGGGTATTTCACCTGAGTGCGCTTCCAGCGGGCGTGTGCCATACTAATGTGAGCTTGAGGGCCCATATTTCCTCAGCTTTCTTGGCTCCGCAGAATGTCAGTTGACTCATTGATCGGAACCCCGCTCCCTCCAGAATCGCTACGTCAGTCCATTCTGCAGCATATTCACTACACGCTCGCCCGCTCAGACGGCAGCCTCGTCCCCCGCGAGCTGTTCAAGCCTATCTCGCTCGCTATCCGTGATCTGCTGGTGGACGGCTTTCTAAAGACTGAGCAGCGCTATCGCGAGCAGAAGCTCAAGCGGCTCTGCTATCTTTCCATGGAATTCCTCATGGGCCGGTGGCTGAGTGACAATCTCTGCAATCTGCGCCTCAACGAGCCTTGCCGCGCCGTGCTGGCCGAATTCGGGATTAACCTGGATGACGTTCTGGAAGTTGAGCCGGATGCTGGTTTGGGCAACGGCGGTCTTGGCCGCTTGGCTGCGTGTTTTCTGGAATCCATGGCGACGCTCGGCATGCCCGGCTTTGGCTACGGCATTGATTACGAATACGGCATGTTCAAGCAGGAGATTGTCAGCGGCTTCCAGCGGGAAAAGCCCGACCAGTGGAAGCAGGAAGGAACGCCGTTTTACATCGAGCGCCCGCTTGATGTTTGCGCTGTACCGCTTTACGGCAAGATTACTTCCTCGCGCGACTCGCACGGCAATCGCCGCCCGAGCTGGCTGGAGAGCAAGATTGTTCTTGGCGTGCCGAATGATATGCCGGTTGCCGGTTATAACGGCACAACGGTGAATTATCTGCGGCTTTTTACCGCGCGCGCTTCAGAAGACTTTGACATTGAGATTTTCAATCGCGGCGACTACATCCGCGCCGTCGAGCAGAAGATTGCTTCAGAAAATATCTCGCGCGTTCTTTATCCTTCTGATTCGGTCCTATCCGGCAAAGAGCTGCGGCTGGTACAGGAATATTTTCTGGTCGCATGCTCGCTGCGTGACATCCTGCGGCACTACGTGGCAAATCACACCGGATTTGACGATCTTCCAAATAAAGTCGCGGTGCAGATGAATGACACGCATCCCAGCCTCAGCGTGGCTGAGTTGATGCGCCTGCTGGTTGACGAGCATCAGGTGGATTGGGACAAGGCCTGGGACCTGACGGTGGCCACGCTTGGCTATACCAATCACACGCTCCTGCCGGAAGCGCTGGAAAAATGGCCGGTCTCTCTGATTGAGCATGTGCTGCCGCGGCACATGGAGATTATCTTCGGCATCAATCACCAGTTTTTGCGCACAGTTGCACGCTCATTTCCAGCGGAGCAGAACGCGGAGCGGCAGCGGCGCATGTCAATCATTGAAGAAGGGCCGGAGAAGCAGGTGCGCATGGCGCATCTGGCGATCATCGGCAGCCATGCCATCAACGGAGTCTCGCGGCTTCATACTGATTTGATTAAAAGCTCGCTGGTCCCCGACTTTGCCCAGCTCTGGCCGGAGCGCTTCAGCAACAAGACGAATGGAGTTGCGCCTCGGCGCTGGCTGCTCAAAGCCAATCCTGAGCTGGCCAAGCTGCTGAGTCGCACCGTGGGCGAAGGCTGGATAACCGATCTGGAGCAGGTGCGCGCCATAGAGAAGGTAGTGGGTGATTCCGCATTCCAGCAGGAATTTCGCGACATCAAGCACCGCAACAAAGAGCGCCTGGCGCGCGAGATATTCAACACAACGGCAGTTACGGTTGATCCGCATTCCATGTTTGACGTGCAGGTCAAGCGCATACACGAATACAAGCGGCAGCTTCTGAACGTGATGCGCGTGATCCATGAATATCTGGGCATGGTGGAAGACGGAGTTGAGCCTGCGATTCCACGCACCTATATCTTTGCCGGCAAAGCTGCTCCCGGATACTGGGCGGCCAAGCAGATCATCAAGCTCATCAACAACGTCGCACAGACGGTGAACACTGATCCGCGTGTCAAAGAGCGCATGAAGGTGGTGTTTGTTCCGAATTACCGCGTGTCACTGGCTGAGATCATCATGCCAGCAGCCGACCTGAGCGAGCAGATCTCCACGGCAGGCATGGAAGCTTCCGGTACCGGCAACATGAAGCTGGCCATGAACGGCGCGCTCACACTGGGCACGCTGGATGGCGCAAATATCGAAATCATGGAAGCCGTTGGCGAGCAGAACATTTATATCTTCGGGCTCACGCGCGAGGACGTAGCATGGTACCAGCAGTCGGGCGAATACCATCCCCGGGAGCTTTACAACAGTGATGTGGTGGTGCGGCGCGTAGTGGACAGCCTGGGCTCCAACCGCTTCTGCCCGGATGAGCCTGGACTCTTCCGCTGGATTGTTGACGAACTACTGGACCGCGGAGACCGCTACTTCCATCTGGCTGACCTGACCTCATACATTGACGCCAGCCACTCTGCCGAGACTGACTATAAAGACACGGCAACATGGACAGTAAAGGCGATACTCAATGTCGCCCGCACTGGCTACTTCTCCAGCGATCGCACGGTAAATGAGTATGCCCGCGACATATGGCACATCAAATCTGCCTTGGCTGGGGAAGAGCAACCCTCACTGGTTACGAAATAGAGATGTCATTAAAAACAAATGATTTAGCCTGAAAATTGGGAAAGCTGGTACAAGGAACTCATCCACAGTGTTCCACAGGGCTAGGCCGCTTTTTAACATGTTCTTAACATTCGCCAAGCCGCAAGAAGCGTAAAACGATTTAGCCTTAATCTTAGACAAATTAAGCATTCCCAGGTGAAGAGAAAATGCGAATTGTCCAACCGCCGTATAACGCTCAGATCAGCCCTCAAAGCGCCAGTGCGCCAAATCTCTGGCGTTGTGTGATTGAACAGGAAGAGTCAGGCGAGGTTGTTGTCCTTCACGAAACCGCCCGGAAAGAAGATGCGCGTGTAATGGCCCTCCTTGAGCTTGCCCGCCTGGATCCTAGCGGCGCACCGAATCGTCGTCCAAGCCCAAAGGACTAGCTTCAAGTTCGCGATCTGTAATTTGCAATCCTGACACTCTGGCTTCCCTGATTAGCCGTGCATATAGCTCTGCGCTTGGCCTAGGTGTGCGCTTCTGTGTTGCCAGATCAAGTTCATATAAGCCGAAGCGCAGATGCCAGCCCTCACCCCATTCGAAATTATCGGTAAGCGTCCAATGGAAGTAGCCGCGAAGATCAACGCCCTCGCTTAACAAATCCCGCATCTGGCCGACGGTGGATTCAATCACCCAGGGACGAATGCGGTCAGCGCGGTCAGGCACCCCGTTCTCAAGGATGTAAATCGGCTTTTCAAACGGCGCAAAGTGCTCCACTGCCTGTCGCAGTCCCTGCGGGTAAGCTTCTCCATAAGGAACTTCAATGCCTGAGTCGCCCTGCGGCTTGTGCGGCGGCACGGTGATTTGAAAGAACAGAGTCTTTGGGCTCTTCGGCTCAAATCCTACGCGGAGCCGGCTGTAATAGTTGATCCCGACAAAATCACAGGCGCCTTTCACCTCAGGCAGGCGTTCGCCAAACTTGTTCAGAGGGAAAGGGGCAATGCCGTTGAGGACGCCTTCAGCAAAGTTGTCATTGAAGCGGCGGGCGATGAACCCGCAGATCCCGCGGTCGATGCGGTGTTCCGGGCGGCGCGGCTTGAATACAACATAATGCTGTGCCCAGCCCACGTTGGCATTGTTTTGAAGCGTGTGGATGGTTTGATACGCTGCCGCATGAGCGAGGCAAAGATGGCGCGTAACCTGCGCTGCCTGAATAAAGCGTCCCTTCTTGCCCGGAGGGAATTCGCCTAGAAAATATCCCAGCGAGGCATAGACATTTGGCTCATTGAAGGTCACCCAATCGTGGCAGAGATCACCGAGCGCGCCCACCACGCGTTGAGTAAAGCGCTGAAATAGCGGGACAGACTCCTTATTGAGGAAAGCGCCTTTGCGCTCAAACCACAGCGGGTTGGTAAAGTGGTGCAGCGTTACAAACGGCCGGATGCCGCGAGCGTGCAGCGCCTTAAGCATCTGCCGGTAGCGTGTGAGCGCCGTGTCATCCCAGGCGCCTTCTTCCGGCTCAATCCTGCTCCACTCTACGGAAAGCCGCAGAGCATTCACGCCGAGCGACCGCGCCAGATCAAAGTCCTGCTCGGCATTGCCCCACCAGTCGCAAGCCAGGCCTACACAGTCTTTGGACTTGATCCTGCCTCGTTTCTCCCATTCAGCCCATTGATTGTTGGTGGTGCCACCCTCTACCTGATGGGAAGAGGCGGCGACGCCCCATATGAAATCGGGAGGAAAGACGGAGCTTGTATCGCGGGGGCCTGTGTCCATTCGATAGTTGGATTTTAGACCTTTTGCCGCCAGTATCCGTGGTCGTGGAGAAAATAATTGTCGTTCCAGGAGTTCAGCATCGTCTTCAGGAACATGCTCACAATCTTGAAATGGCCCATGCTGCGGAAGCGTCTGTTAGTCGTCTGAATGCATCCGCTCACAATCCCGAACTTCCGATTGCGGACCTTCTTGCTGAGCAGGTAATCCTCAGCATAAAGCGCGCCTTCATGGAAGCCGCCAAATTGGTCAAAGATGGCTTTATCAAACAGCATGAACATTCCAGTGCTGAAGGGCTTGAACAGCAGCGATCCGTACTGCGCGACGTTGTTCAGGAAATAGAGCACCCTGTCACGCGCTGTCCCCTGTGAGCACCAGATATTTGTCGTGATGCAATGCAGATGGCGGCGCTCCGCGAGTTCCATGGCTCTGCGCAGCAGCGTTGGGTCTTTCAATTCCATGTCGGCATCAATAAACAGCACATAAGGAGTGGTTGCATGGCGCGCGCCTGCATTGCGTCCGGCAGAAGGCAGGCCGCCGGGGATGACTTCAATGTTCAGGCGGTCGGCAAAGGACATGGCAAGGGCTTGCGTGCCGTCAGTGGAGCCGGCATCAGCCACGAACACCCGCGTAGATTTCATCAGCGGGTAATCCTGCCGGCACAAACTCTGGAGCAGTGTCGGCAAAAGCCGCGATTCGTTCTTCGCTGGAATCACGATGGTTAGTTTCGGCAACGTATTCATGGATATTCACTCCTTCCGGGCCGACCGTCACATAGGTGCAGTGCTGGTCAACCCACGCGCCCGAGTTGTAATACTCAACTCCGTCTGCAACCCGGGACATTGGCACGTGTGTGTGCCCACAAAAAATGCGCTCAGCTTTGCCAGGTTTTGCGTGACTGAGCGCCCCGCGCGCTACCTGCTCTGAAAGTCGTAACCATCTGGTGTTCAGACGGTCCAGGTAGCGGGCAAACCGTTGATTTTTGGAATCGATCTTTTGCAACTGCAGAAAAATGAAACAACCAACCTTGCTGAGAAAAGCGTTCTTTACGGCAAAGCTGTCAAACTGATGGCCGTGAATTGCTAAATGACGCTTCCCGCCGTATTGCCACGCGTATTCCTGATAGACCGGCACGCCAACCAAGTGGGACATGATTTCAGTCAGCCCGTGGTCGTGGTTGCCTTCCACCCAGACGACCTCGATTTCATGCCGAGGATTGGAGAGCTTACGGATATGGCCCAGGAACTTCCAATGCTCTTTGGTGAGGCGGCGGAAGTTGAGATCAGCAAAGATATCTCCCAGAAGAATCAGCCGTTTAAAGCGGACAGAATGCAGAAACTCAAGCGCATCTCCGGCGCGGCTGACCTCTGATCCCAAGTGCAGGTCGGAAACAATTACGGTGTCAAACCATTTTTCCTGCATGCACCGTATTTGTAGCAATCGAAGATTAAAAGGGCGCAACAGGAGTGTGAATATTCAGTGAATAAGCAGAATAGTAACCAAATTGTTAATAATGGGCTGGTTATTCGAGCTCGGCTTTTTGCAGGAGCATCGCAAGTGCATATTCTTTGCTTGACGCCGGGTTAGCTAGTCTCTAGGCTTACAACTCATTTACGTTCTATGCCTGCCAGCACGCAAGCCGAACGCCTGGGAATTGCCGAGAGGTCTAAATGTGGACGCTCATCGCTGGCGGAGCTGCCTGCGCGTAAGTTCGATCCGCTGGACGTTTTGCGACAAGCCGCCAAAAACCACATCGCCCGCCTTCTGCCTGTGAAATTCAAGCTGATGAGCCAATCGCCATTTGCTTTCTTCCGCGGCTCGGTGGAGATCATGGCTGCCGATTTCGGAGCGGCCAGGCATACACAGATTGAAGTGCAGATGTGTGGCGACGCGCATGTGAAAAATTTCGGCTTCTTTGCCACGCCGGCAGCGGAGATCATTCTGGACATCAATGACTTTGACGAGACCCAGCGTGGACCCTGGGAATGGGACGTGAAGCGGCTGGCTACCAGCATTATTCTTGCGGGACGAGTCGCCGGTGATCGCGAGCAGGGCTGCAAAGATGCTGTCCATACATTTATAGATGAATACTGCGGACGGATCCGGCGCTTTGCCCAGATGCCTGCTATTGATGTGGCCCGGCACAGAATCGTGCGCGACCTTCGTAATCCGGCGATGCGCGCGGCGCTTAAAAAAGCGGAGCGCTCTTTACCTCTCGCCAACCTGCAGAAGCTCACACGTAAAAAGAAAGATGGGAGCTATGGTTTCATCAACAAGCAAGATGCGCTGTGGGAGGTGAAAGGGACAGAATATAAAGCGGTGGAGCGAGCGCTGCCGGAATATCGAGCAACGCTGGCGCCGGATCGGCAGTTCTTGTTCGATCACTACACAGTTGAGGATATCGGATTCAAAGTGGTGGGGACGGGAAGCGTGGGCACACGCGATTACGTGGTGCTCCTGCTGGGCCGCGATCGCAGAGAAGACCCGCTTTTTCTGCAGGTCAAAGAAGAGCAGCCCTCAGCATATGCGCTCTATTCCAAAGACCGCTCTGCACCGCAGCATCAAGGCGAGCGCGTGGTACTGGGGCAGCGCGCGCTGCAGGTGTTTTCTGACATTCTGCTCGGCTGGTGCTCTATTGATGGCCGCGATTACCTTGTCCGGCAGCTGAGTGATCACAAGAGCTCAGTGGAGCCGGAAGAACTGAAAGGCCGGCTTCTGCTGGAGTATGCGCGAGTCTGCGCCGAGCTGCTGGCCAAAGGGCATGCGCGCTCTGGCGAGCCCGCAGTTCTGGCGGCGTATCTTGGACGCTCCGGCAAGGCAGAACGCGCGCTTGCGCGCTACGCAACGGCTTATGCTGATCAGGTAGAAAAAGATTACAGCGCCTTTCGCAAAGCAAGCCAGCGTGGCTTTGTGCGTGAGGCAGTGAAGCAGGCCAGGCAATAGCTTGCTGCAGAGCAAAAGCAGAATACGCAAACGGCAATAAAAAAAAGGCCCGGAGGTCAGCGGGCCTTTTTGAGTGTTCGAGAGAGAAATGTTTTTGTAGTCTCGAATGAAGGATGTAGTGACTGTAACTGTGCATCATGAAAGCATGATGAATAGAGGGTTAAATTCCTGTTGATCGCTTTGAAGCAACACACTGTGCGCACGCCAACTCTTACTCCCCACTGACCCCGCGTTGATTCTGCTTGTGTTACACTGTTCATGTCTTCCTTCGGAAGCCCCTCTTTCACTCCAGAAACAAAGGGCGCGTAGCTCAACTGGCAGAGCAACTGACTCTTAATCAGTAGGTTGAAGG
>CAZISB010000032.1:0-19628 GCA_964541925.1 uncultured Acidobacteriaceae bacterium
GTGTTGGTCTTGCCTGATCCCGTTGGGCCGGTGACCAGAACCATGCCGTAGGGCTTAAGCACAGCGCGCTGGAATTTTTCCAGCGACTCAGGCTCAAAGCCGAGCTTGGTCATATCGAGCCGCAGATTTTCTTTGTCGAGCAGCCGCATGACCACCTTTTCGCCCCACAGAGTGGGCAGGCAGTTCACGCGGAAGTCGAGCTGCTTCTTTTTTCCGCCAATCTGCATTTTCAGCATGATGCGGCCGTCCTGCGGCAGGCGCTTCTCTGAAATATCCATCTTGGCCATGATCTTGATGCGCGAGGTGATCGCGTCTTTCAACTTCATCGGCGGCGACATGATGTGCTGCAGCACACCGTCAATGCGGAAGCGCACGCGATACTCTTTTTCGTACGGCTCAATGTGGATGTCGCTAGCGCCGCGCTTCACCGCGTCAGTCATTACAATGTTCACCAGCTTGACGATCGGGGCCTCATCGGCGGATTTCTCCAGCTCGCTGAGGTCCATCTCTTCCTGCTCGGCCTGCAGCTCAACGTCTGCCTCGTCGCCCATAGCAGCCAGCAGCTCATCCACATTCTCTTCCTGCTGCGAGCCGCCGTACGCCTTTTCGATCGCCTCCATGATGGCGGATTCGGATGCCACCACCGGCTCAATGTTGAAGCCGGTCATGAACTTGATGTCGTCCATGGCAAAGACATTCGTAGGATCCACCATGGCAATCGTCAGCGACGCGCCCACGCGGCTGAGCGGAAGGATTTGATATCGCTTGGCCGTTTCTTCAGGAATCAGCTTTACTACGGAAGCATCAATTTCAAAATATTGCAGGTTAATTGCGGGGACGCCGTACTGCCGCGAGAGAAAGTTTGTGACCTCCTCATCGCTTACAAATCCCAAGTGGACCAGCGTGGATCCCAGGCGTGAATTCGGGCCGTGTTCGCGCTGCGCCTTGAGCGCCTTATCGAGTTGGTCCGGAGTGATGATCTTCTCTTTGACTAGAAGATCGCCTAGCCTCTGCGACATGTGCGTGCTGATCCTGGAATGTAAATTGACTCAAACGCACTTTTCCGGAATGGCCGGGGGGAGCGGTCTAGGCTCGCGGAAAAACGTGAGTAACGCGATTGTGGGCCGGTTGACAGAAATTGTCAATCAGACGTTCCCCTCTAAGGTTCATGCACTTACGGAAAGAGTAACTACCTTGATCAGCTAAGGTGAAGCTGAGCAAACAGCCAACTTGATGGTTCCTTTTGTTCTGGAACTAGCCCTGAGCGGGATCCCCATAGCGTGATCGGGAGAATAAATGCTTTTGTTCTGACCGCTTATCTGCGACCATCCGGGGTTAATCCGCGGTAGGGCTTCCTTTGAATTTCAGTGATCTTTAGCACTTTTGACAACTCCGGCAAATCTTACTTGATCCTTCTCAACTGCTTCCTGTTCAGCACCGTCTCCACTGCCTCAAGCAGCGCTTCCGGCCCTTCTTCACCGGTCACGGTGGAATCAAATTCTATTTTCAGGTCCTGCCACCTGCCCTTGGCCACCATCACGATCGGCGCGTTAGGGTTTTGCACCCGGAATATCCCAGTCATCTCAAGAATGCTTTCCTGTGACATGGAATGCGAGATCACCAGGACATCAAATTTTTCCTGCTCCAGGAGTTGGAGCGCATCTTTACGCGATATGGCGCGCGAAACTATAAAGCCGGCATGCGCCAGAATGTGCCGCCGCAACAACGAGAGTTCAGGGTCCGCGCTCAGCAGCAGCAGCTTCTTTCCGCGGTTCGGCTGCAATAATTCGCCCGCGGCATGCCGCGCGTTCACATACTCCCGGATTGAAGCCTCCAGAAACGTCTGAATCGTTACTCCCACGCGCATCACCTCCGGGATCACGGAGCTCACGTCGGCATTCAACAGATTTTCCTGCAGCACTCGCCCGACAACTTCCTGCATCAGGCGTGCCTCGCGAATCATCGCTGGAATCGTATATCCCTGCTTGAACCGCGCTCGCCCGTGCACCGTCGCCGCCTTCCACCCGGCATCGGAAAACTTGCCTCCACGGCATCGCTCGATGGTCTCCTCGATCAGGTCCGGCAGATAATCTGTAAGCTCGCGATCGGAAAGCCCAGCCTCGGTGATCTGCGTATCCTCTTTCACAGCTACCAGCCATTGCCGCACGATCTCCCGCTTGTTCTCGTCCAAAATCTTGCTCAGCGGCTTGACTTCCAATCGGGAGATGGGCGACTTGGGCAGGGTTAGCTTTTGCCGGATCTTGCTCACCAGCATCTCAACGTCCGCAGGCTTCACCAGGTAATCATCCACCTGCTGGCGGATTGCCTCCAGCGCCGTTTCGAATGCCGGGTAGCCGGTAAGAATAAAGGTAGTGGCCTCCGGTTGGGTCCGGCGCATCGCGCTGACCACGGTGAATCCATCGCCCGGCTGGCCAATATTGAGATCTGAAATAAGGACGTCAAATGTGCGCGTGGCAATCAGGCCCAGCGCCTCCGGAACCGTGGCCGCCACCGTGATCTCGAAGCCAAAACGGCCCAGGATCACCGGCAGCGTCATGCGGATGCCCGGCTCATCGTCAACAAACAGAATGCTACGCTTACCGCTCATCTCTGATTTGGATGAGACGGGTTGCCGAGCTGGTTACTTGGGATTTTGGAATAAAAAAGCCCCGGCTTTCACCGGGGCTCTGTATTTGTCCTCAAATCTGAGGCAAAAGCTTATTAACCAATATCTTCGTCGAAATTCTCCAGGTACTCTCTTACCGCGACCATGAACTGATCGGCATCAGCGCCGTCAATGATGCGGTGATCGTAGCCAATGCTGAGCCGGATAATGTGGCGGACGGCAATTGAGTCGTTGCCGTCGTCATCCGTCACCACTACCGGCTCTTTGAAGATGCCGCCCATACCTAAAATTGCTACCTGCGGCTGGAGAATGATCGGCAAACCGAACTGCGGACCGAAAATTCCGGGATTGGTGATGGTGATGGTGCCGCCCTGTACGTCGTCTGGCACCAGTTTCTTGGAGCGCGCACGCTCACCCAGATCGCTGATGGCGCGTTGCAAGCCCACAAAACTCAGGTTCTCCGCGCCTTTCACCACAGGAACGATGAGTCCCCAATCCAGGGCCACAGCAATTCCGATATTGACGCCCTTGTGATACTGGATCGCATCGCCCACAACTGAGGCATTCATGATCGGCTTCACGCGGATGCCGTGCAGCATCGCCTTGGCGATGAACGGCATGTAGGTCAGCTTTACGGCGTTGCGCGCCTCCCAGGCCTTGCGGTTCTTTTCGCGGAACTTGGCGATGCGCGTCATATCCACTTTGAAAATGGAGTGCACGTGCGCGCTGGTGTGCTTGGACTCCACCATGCGCTCGGCAATCTTCCTGCGCATCGGCGTCATGGGCACCAGTTCGCCTGGAACCTGCGGCAATTGCACTGGCGCCGATGGTTTTGGCGCCGGAGCAGCGGCTGCCTGTGGCGGAGCTGCCGGACGCTGCGGCTGCGCAGGTGCGCTCACGGCTTGCGGACGCGCAGGCTGTCCTGCGCCATGCTGCTGAATAAAGTTTTCGATATCGTGCTTGCTGATCCTCCCACCCAGGCCGGTGCCGGGAATGCGCGTGAGATCAACGTTGTTTTCCTTCGCGATCCGCCGAACCAACGGTGATGAACGCGGGCGCTCACCCTCTCCGCCAGGAATTGCAACCAAATCACGCTGTCGCGCGGCTTGTTGCTGTGGCGGAGGAGCCTGCGGTTGAGGAGCAGCCTGCGGCTGTGCCGGAGCCGGCTTTGCCGGAGCTGCCTGCGCAGGAGCTCCTGCTCCGCCGATCACCGCTACAACGGTGTTGACCTGAACAGTCGTTCCTTCCTTGACCTTGATTTCCTTCAGCACGCCAGAGGCAGGCGCGGGAATTTCTGCATCAACTTTGTCGGTCGAGATTTCAAACAGCGGCTCATCGCGCTGGACTTTGTCGCCAACCTTCTTCAGCCACTTGGTGATAGTGCCTTCAAAAATCGACTCGCCCATCTGCGGCATCACCACATCCGTGCCGGCGCCGCCGTTCGCGCCAGAAGAGGCTGCATGCTCCTGCTGCACCGGAGCGGATTGTTCAGTTGCCGGCGGCTGCTGCGCTGCGGGAGCGCCATCAGCCTGCGGAGCGGCCTGTTTGGAAGCTGGCTGCTGCCGTGCCGGCGCGGCCTGCTGTTGAGGCGCAGACGTGGCTGCGCCTTCCGCGTCAATTACGCCCACCACGGTATTTACCTGCACCGTGGCGCCTTCCTTCACTTTGATCTCTTTCAGCACGCCGGCTGCGGGCGCGGGGATCTCAGCGTCAACTTTGTCAGTAGAGATTTCAAACAGCGGCTCATCGCGATTGACTTTGTCGCCGGGCTTCTTGAGCCATTTGGTGATCGTGCCTTCAAAAATCGATTCCCCCATTTGGGGCATGAGTACGTCAGTTGCCATCGGTTCCTTCCACAGGTGAGTCTAGGCTGGTTAGAGCAACCTTTGATTATAAATCAGCGGCGCGGTGATACACAGGTTTCGGTGATGCAACTACAAGCAGCTCTCAAAGAATCGGGTTGCTGCATGAAGGACAGCTTCCTAGAGGATTCAAGCGCGGGAAGATCCGTTTTTCGTGCGGCAGCAGCTTGCCGCATTCAGGACATACCCAGTGGTCCAGCTTTCGTCCGCGAACCACCCACAACGCAAGAATGGCCGCGGTTGGCGGCGCCGCTATTGCTGCTGCAAGCCAATAATTCTCAATCTGAAAGAGCACGAGGCAGGCGCTGGTGAAAAAGACAACGCACGCAAGCATTGGGAGATAGCGGTAACTATAAAAGAGCTTACGATAGGAAGCAGCGGTTTGGCCTCCGCAATGTTCTGCTTTGGTCATCGCCCCGTGATCCACTCATACTGCTCTTTATTCAGCGGGACCACGGAAAGCCTGCCCTGGCTCACCAGCGGCGAGTTTTCAAAGAGCTTGCTCACCTTGATCTCCGCCAGCGTAACCGGATGAGAGATCAGGTGCCCTGCCTTGATGCGGACTTTGGGAACTTTAGGGTCACTGGCGTCCACGGACTCCACTGTCGCCGTGCCGACCGCACGCTTTTCATCGCCCGTGTGATAGATGACCAGCTTGTCACCCTTTTCCATGTTGCGCAGGTTCTTCACTGCAACTGGATTGGTCACGCCGTCCCAGATAGTGGACTGCTCTTTCTGCAGGTCGGCAAAGCCGTAAACGGTGGGCTCAGTTTTGAGGAGATAGTACATAGATTTTTCATCCCGAGCGTAGCGAGGGATCCCTATTGCCGCTGCGCTCTTCAGGTGACATAAGCCAGCACATCAGTTTAAATCAGTACTCAATTTTTTGTTCCTCAACAGCAAGGTAACTATACGTATCTCTCGCTACGCTCGAGATTTCAGAAAAGCCGCTATAATCGCGGTCGCCATGATACTGAAACGTTTTTCCACGCTGCCCCTGTTTGCCGTCGCGCTGTTTGCCCTGGCCTTCATCTCTTCGTCGCAAGCTCAGACGAATGAAAAACAGCAGACCGCGCCCAAATATCCTAACTATCCCAGCGAGACTCCAGACAATCTGAAGCCTGCCACGGCCAGCTTTGATTATGAGCGCCACGAAGCAATGATCCCCATGCGCGACGGCGTGAAATTGCATACGGTGATTCTAGTGCCGCGCAGCGCGACCAAAACCAAGCCTGCGCCCATCCTATTAACGCGCACGCCCTACAGCGCGGACGAACTCACCACGCACGCCCAGAGTTCGCATCTGGGACCGTCACTCTGGGGCTATGACAATGCTACCGAGGTGATTGTGGAAAGCGGCTACATTCGCGTGGTGCAGGACGTGCGCGGCAAATACGGTTCCGAAGGCGACTACGTGATGAACC
Source organism: uncultured Acidobacteriaceae bacterium (assembly GCA_964541925.1). Lineage (GTDB taxonomy): Bacteria > Acidobacteriota > Terriglobia > Terriglobales > Acidobacteriaceae > Angelobacter. Next base: position 5,913 of record CAZISB010000032.1, read on the forward strand.
GCCCGTTGCATGGCCCGCAGAATCCCACTCCGGTTGATCACTCAACGGATACCTACGACACAATCGATTGGCTGGTGAAGAACGTGCCGGAGTCAAACGGGCGGGTAGGCATTCTAGGCATTTCTTATGACGGATTTCTGCCGCTGATGGCACTGGTGAATCCGCATCCTGCGCTGAAGGTTTCTGTTCCGATGAACCCTATGGTGGATGGCTGGCGCGGCGATGACTGGTTTCACAACGGCGCTTTCCGCCAACAGAACCTGCCGTATATCTATGAACAGGTAGCCACTCGCAAGAATGATGCCAAGTGGTGGACTGACCATTTCGACGACTATGACGTTTACATGCAAGGCTCAGCGGGTGAGATTGGCAAACAGCACGGTTTGGAGCAGATCGGCTTCTGGCGCAAGGTGCTCGAACATCCGAGCTATGATGCATTTTGGCGCGACCAAGCCGTGGACCAGATTCTTGCTGCGCAGCCGCTTAAAGTGCCGGTGATGCTGGTGGACAGCCTCTGGGACCAGGAAGATATCTACGGAGCGATGGCGGTTTACAAAGCGATCAAGCCGAAAGACACAAGCAATGACAAAGTTTTTCTCGTGATCGGGCCGTGGCACCACGGGCAGGAGATCGGTGACGGCAGCAGCCTGGGCGCGCTGAAATTCTCGAGCGACACCGGCCTCTACTTCCGCCAGCAGATTCTGCGCCCGTTTTTGGATCATTACCTGAAAGGCGATGGCGCTGGAAAACCTGATGTCCCGCCGGTCTCTGCCTTTGAAACTGGGACCAACACATGGCGCAAACTGAATGCGTGGCCTTCAGGCTGCAACAGCGGCTGCACGGTAAAACCCACGCCGCTCTATCTGCGCGAAGGTCTCAAGCTCAGCCTCTCGGCTCCAACGCAAACCAGTTCGCCGGCGTTCGACCAGTACATCTCCGATCCTGCGAAACCTGTGCCCTTTCGCGCGCGTCCGGTGCGCCCTGTGGGCTATGACATAGACAAGGGCCTGACCTGGCCGCTGTGGCTGGTTGACGACCAGCGCGAAGCCTCCGGCCGCACGGATGTATTGGCCTTTACAACTGACGTTCTGACGGAGCCGGTAAAGATCAGCGGACAGCCGGTAGCAAACCTGGTGGCTTCCACCAGCGGCACCGATTCCGATTGGGTAGTGAAATTGATTGATGTTTATCCAGATGAGGTTGCGGGTGATTCGAACATGGGCGGATATCAGTTGGCAGTCTCGATGGATATCTTCCGCGGACGCTATCGCGAGAGCCTGGAAAAGCCACAGCCGATCAAAGCCGACATGCCCCTCGTTTATCGGTTCGAACTGCCCACAACCAACCACGTCTTTCTGCCCGGACACCGCATCATGGTGCAGGTACAATCAAGCTGGTTCCCGCTTTACGACCGCAACCCGCAAACCTTTGTGCCCAACATTTTCTGGGCTAAGCCAGGAGACTATAAAGCAGCCACGCAACGGATCTATCACGCGCCTGGACAGGCGAGCTACGTGGAATTGCCGGTGGTGAGCGGGCAGTAGCGATGGTGAAATCCACAGCATGGCACAGAATTAATTATTCCATAGCTCTTTCCAGGTAGAGGGCCGCTCATAGAAAACCAGTACGCCTGGTTGAGGCTTTCGTGTAAATTTTCCGCACAGATTGAGTGCCACTACACCCGTGCTAAGAATTTCGGCGATTGAATAACGTATATTCGTCCGCGCCTGCGGATTGTCACCGCCTCGGCATTCGTGTCCCCAATTAGGGCTGATCGCGAGTTCTTTAGCGCTGGCGGGAACTTCAATTTTTGTTTTGCCAAAAAGGTTAGTTTTATGGGTGAGGCGAGGTTCATCATCGATCCATACATTGGGTTCCTCTCGCCAAACCGATCTTCCATTTACTCCGTTCAGAACCAGAATGGTGATGGATGTTTTAGGAGTCACTGGAGGACTCGCGCTTTGAAATGTTGTTTGCACTGAAGTATGCAGAGTCATGACACACGCCGCCAGTGTAACGACCAGGACAGAAGGAAAGATTCGCACAAACTTCAGCACGTTTTGCGCTCCATGTGTTGAAGCCTTGATTGCCATTCTAGAAATGACTGACTTCTCTTGCGAGTCTCACGAGCACTAGAATCGAACTGATTAGTACTGATGCAGCTTGCGCGCTTCTCTTACCACGTCTTCCACCTTCGGCAAAAAGAAATGTTCCAGCGGCGGTGAGAACGGCACCGGCGTATCCAGAGCGGTGATGCGCACGATGGGGCCGTCCAGATCGTCGAAGGCTTCTTCATTGATGATCGCCGCTAGTTCTCCGGCCAAGCCGCCGGTACGCGTGTCTTCATGCAGCAGGATGACCTTATTGGTCTTCTTGACGGTCTGCGTGATGGCCGCGCGATCAAGCGGGAAGAGCGTGCGCAGGTCAATGATCTCGACCTCAATTCCTTCTTTGGCCAGGATGTCCGCTGCCTCCTGCGCCGTGTGGACCATGGCAGCATAAGTAATGATGCTCAAATCGCGTCCCTGCCGATGAACGCGCGCCTTGCCAATCGGAACGATTTCGCCGTTCTCCGGCACCTCTTCTTTTATGCGGCGATAAAGAAACTTGTGTTCGAGGAATAAGACCGGATTGTTGTCACGGATAGCGGACTTGATTAGCCCTTTGGCGTCGCTGGGCGTGGCGGGAGCAACAACTTTCATTCCCGGCGTATGAACGAAATGCATCTCGGGATTCTGCGAGTGGAACGGGCCCCCATGCACTCCACCGCCGCAGGGCCCGCGCAGGACCAAAGGCGCAGGCGCACCCCAGCGGTAATGCGACTTGGCCACCATATTTACGATCTGGTTGAAGGCGCAGCCGATGAAATCCATGAACTGGAACTCGGCCACCGGACGCATGCCGGTGAGCGCCGCGCCAAACGCCGCGCCGACGATGGCCGACTCGGCGATCGGCGTATCAATCACCCGCTGCGGGCCAAAGTGGTGGATAAAGCCGTCGGTCACTTTGAACGCGCCGCCGTAAATGCCAATGTCTTCACCAATACAGAAGACGCTGGGGTCAGACTCCATCTCTTCCCAGAGTCCCTGCCGGATTGCTTCGAGATAAGTTGCTTGAGCCATCAAAAAACCCTTTGCCGCTGATTACGCTGATAAACGCTGATCAAAATGAATTCAAAAAATCTGCGTTCATCTGCGTAAATCTGCGGCTACTCACTTGAAATGAATCGCCGCTTCGCTCTCTTTCAGCTTGCCTTCGCTCCGTCGTGCCTTCTGTGGCATGCCATATTTCGGTTTGATCTCGTGGCAGCCGGCTTCACAATAGACGCCTTCCGCCGCGGTGTGCGGCTCGGGCATGGGAGAGTTCACGGCAAACTCGCGCTCGGCATCGATCTCGGCGTCCACTTCAGCCAGCAGCTTTTCATTCTGCTCCGGCGTGAGCCACTTTTTGCCGAGTAGATAGTTCTCGAACCGATCAACGCAGTCGCGCTTGCGCCAGAACTCATGCATCTCTTTGGGGACGTAGGCCGCGGCGTCATGAATGGCGTGGCCTTTCATGCGCATCAGCTTGGCCTCGATCAGAGTAGGCCCTTCGCCGCGATGCGCGCGCTCAACGGCTTCATACGTCGCGTCATAAACCTGGCAGGCATCTGTGCCGTCAATGATCACGCCCGGCATGCCATAGCCGATGGCGCGATTTGCGAGGTCTTTCACATTCACTTGATATTCGGTCGGAGTGGAATAAGCCCAGAGATTGCTTTCAATAATCAGCACCAGGCCAAGCTTGCGTACGGCGGCAAAATTAATTCCTTCATAGCTCACGCCGGTGGATTGTCCACCGTCGCCGATCCATGTGAGACACGCCAGCTCTTTACCCTGAAGACGCGCCCCGAGCGAAACACCAGCCATCACCGGCAACAAATCGCCGAGCATGGAGATGGGCGAGACCATTTGGCGCTTTTCGATGTCGCCGTAATGGGAAGTTCCGTCCTTGCCTTTGGTCGGCGAGTCCGCCTTGGCCATGTACTGCATCATGATGTCGCGCGCATGGAAGCCGCGCACCAGCTGCGCGCCCTGGTTGCGGATCATCGGGGCAAACCAGTCATCCTGGCCAAGCGCATAGGCCGAGGCGCACGAGCACGCCTCCTGTCCCAGGCCAAAATAAACGCCGCCCACAACCTTGCTCTGCTTGTAAAGGTTTTCCAGCGCCACTTCCATGCGCCGGTTCATCAGCATCCAGCGATACAGTTCTAAATGCTGCTCTTTGCTGAGATATTTTGATTCTCGAATCGGCGGCACCGGCGTGTTCAGCTTGCCTTTAATCTCGTAATGGACTTCAGGGCCGTCGCTGACTTCGCGGACTTCAAATTCCGGCTGCTCCAGACGCCAATCAGGGATGCCATATTCGTTCATGCGAATCGCCTGCGCCTTGGCCGAAGGGCGTCCGTTATGGCTGGCATTTGATGCGGATTTAGCGTTCTGCTTGTTCGCGGAGCTCTTTGGGGACTTGGATTTTGTGGGCATACGGCGTTACTAGTTTAGCACTCAGCATTCAGTCCTTAGGCCTGTTTGGGCCGACCGCAGAAAATCCTTGAAACACAGATGAACGGAGGAAGCAGAGGATTTGTGTATTTATTCCGAGTCTCCTCCGCTTACTCCTTCCCTCTGCGTTTCAAAGGTGTGTCAGTTCGGCGGAAAACGATCAGGGGCTGATTGCTGCGCGCTGAGTGCTCCTATGCCGCAGGCTTGCTTGTCTTCGATTGCTGGACGGCAGGCTGCTCCTTCGCTTTGCGCGCCTTGTTCTCCTGGCAGATAGCGGCGTAGCGCTTCTCCAACTCGTCCAACTCTTCGTCGGAGAGCTTTTCAATGTCAATCATGTCATTGCGCGCGGGCTGGTGGGAGCGGATCAGTTCGTCCAGCTTCAGATGGAGCGCCTTGGCGTCGCGGTTCTGCGTGTTCTGGATCAGGAAAACCACCAGAAAGGTGATGATCGTGGTGCCGGTATTGATGATGAGCTGCCAGGTATCAGAGAAATGGAAGAACGGCCCGCTGGCGGCCCATACCACCAGGATCACCACAGCGAACAGGAACATATATGGATGTCCGACGATCTGCGCCGTGCGGCTGGCCAGCCGGCTGAACCACAAGCTAATAGTGCTTGCCTGCGCCACCTGCTTGCGGGCTTCCAGAAAACGAGCGCTCTCCGCCGGAGTGGCCTGGACATGGACGGACCGCTCATCGGCAGACGCATTAACTTTGCGCACACCATGATGGTTCCGCGGTTGGGTTGCTCCACTGCTCACATGAGGTTAGATGTGAAAAGCTGGAGAGAGTTTGTTGCAAACGGCGCCGCCACACACAAAATCAGCGCAAAATCAGGCCAGATAGCCGTCTTCTTCTCCAGCCAGCTCTCGAAGCTCCTTCGGCGTGCGGGCTGGCGAGTCCTGATTTGCCGGAGCAGAGTCGCTGACTGCCCCCGCACCTGAAGAGGCAAGCAGGGCATCAAGCGAATCGATCCAGAGCGTCTGCGCCTCAAAGACACGTCCGAAGTTGCGCGCCACCTGCTGCGACAGTTCTTCAAGCGATGGAATCTTCCGTCCGCGGCTGAGGAAACTTTTTGCCATCTCCTGCTCCAGCGATGTCACTGGCTTATCCGAAATGCCGCAGGGGACGATCAGCTTGAAATAATCCAGGTCGGTATTCACGTTCAAGGCGAAGCCATGCGAGGTAACGGCGCGCGAGATGTGCACGCCAATGGCTGCAATTTTTCCAGGATAATTGTCCTGGGTCCAGACTCCGGTGAAGCCGGGAATGCGTTCGGCGACCACGCCCAGATCGCCGCAGGTGCGAATGAGGGCCTCTTCAATTCTGCGCACAAAGTCCACCGCACCGATCCTGGGCTCGAAGTCGCGCAGATTGAAAATGGGATAGCCGACGAGCTGACCCGGCCCGTGAAAGGTTACGTCACCGCCACGATCGGTCTCATGCAGCTCTACACCTCTGGCAGTAAGAAATTCGCGTGAGGCAACAATGTTTTGAGCACCCGCGCTCCGTCCCAGCGTGATTACCGGCGGATGCTCCAGCAGAAGCAGGGTATGGCTGATGCGGCCATCTTTGACGAGATTGACAAGCGTCTGCTGCAGCCCTAACGCAAGCGCATAATCTACCCGGCCAAGGTAGAGGACGTTGATGACGCGGAGTTGCACATAACCATTCTAACCACTGATGCACACTGATGACACTGATCCGAGTAGAACGGATGAGAACAATCAATCAGGAAAACTCAGGGGTCGCTCCGGTCCAGTCATGCTATCCGCTCTTCATCAGACATATTGTCCATGTATTGTGCCGGATCGTGTTCGAACCTGCGCAGGCAGTCTATGGAACAGAAGTAAACTGTCTCAGAGTGATAGTCATGGCTGGCGGCTGCATCAGCAACACTGATTTCCATTTTGCAGACCGGATCAATGGGCATGGGCTCCCCCTCCAGAAAATGGATTCGGAAATTGCCTGGAAGGATTGCTAAAAAACAGCAAATAGCAGCTAGCACTCCCAAACACTCTGAATAGGAGTTCACACCTGTGCACCCTGGCTTTAGCTAACTGCTATCTGGCAATTGCTTAGAAATTAATAGCTTTGCCTTCCACCGCGCCAAATGCATCGAGCATGCCTTCAGCGATTGTGGGATGAGCGTGAATGGTAAACATCATGTCTTCAACCGTGGCTTCCAGCTCAAGCGCGGTCACCGCTTCAGCTATAAGCTCCGTCGCTATTGGACCGATGATATGCACGCCGAGGATTTCCCCGTACTTCGCGTCTGAAACAACTTTGATGAAGCCTTCATGATTATTGATGATGGTGGCCTTGGAGTTGGCAGTGAAGGGGAACTTGCCGACCTTCACCTGGTGTCCGGCCTCTTTGGCCCTGGCTTCTGTCAGGCCCACGCTGCCGATTTGCGGCTCGCAGTAGGTGCAGCCGGGAATATGGTTCTTGTTGACCGGTTTGGCCGGCTTTCCGGCGATGCGCGTGGTGGCAACGATCCCGCACATGGCGGCAACGTGCGCAAGCTGCGGCATGCCGGCAACAATGTCGCCAATGGCATAAATGCCCGCCTCGCCGGTCTGCATCCACTCATCAGTATGGATGAAGCTGCGCTCAACTTTGATGTTAGGCGTCTTCTCCAGGCCAATGCCTTCGGTATTCGGCCCGCGGCCGATTGCAACCAACACTTTTTCCGCTTCCAGCTTTTGTTGCGCCTCACCCTGCGGCGTGAAGGTCACAGCAACGCCGTCTTTCGTCTTTTCCACCTTCTCCACTTTGGTGTTGACGAAACAGTTGATTCCCTTTTTCTTGAATGACCGCAGAAGCTCTTTGCTGACCTCTTCGTCTTCCACCGGCACCAGGCGCGGCAGCATCTCAATAACGGTGACCTCAGAGCCGAACGACTTGTAAACCGAGGCAAATTCCACACCCACAGCTCCAGAGCCAATGATGACCATGGACTTGGGAATGGATGGCAGAGACAGAACCTCAATGTTCGTGAGAATGCGATCGTCAGGCTTCATCCCCGGCAGCATGCGCGCATAAGAACCGGTAGCCAGGATGATATTTTTTGTTTTTACCTCGTTCGGCCCTTTGCCTTCGACTTGAATTGTGTGCACGCCGTTTTTCGCCGGGCCGGTCAGCCGGGCAAAGCCGAACACACGGTCAACCTTGTTCTTCCTTACCAGAAAATCCAGACCTTTGGTGTGCTTGGCCACGATCTTGTTCTTGCGGTCCTGGATGTTCTTCCAGTTGAGCTTGCCCTTGCCCAGGCCGTCAATGCCATACTCTTCCGCAGCCTTCATGTGGTCATACACTTCAGCATTGAAGAGCAGCGCCTTAGTGGGGATGCAGCCAACATGCAGGCAGGTGCCGCCGAGCTTGTCGTCTTTTTCGATCAAGCAGGTCTTCAGTCCAAGCTGGCCGGCGCGGAAAGCGGCGGTGTATCCGCCGGGGCCGGCGCCGATAATGGCAACGTCATAAATTGTTTCTGGCAAGTTAGTGCTCCCTCTGTCCGGAAAATCCTGAGCAGACAAACAAGTGATTGTAAATGATTCATCGTTGCGCGATGAACGTCTAGCCTAAAGGCCCGCATCCCGACACGCCAGGACGCTTGACGCTTATACCGCCGGCGGGCCAGTTTTTCAAACTGAGCCACTGCCACGCGCTCCAGACCATTAGACGAGAATAGGAGCGCTGAGGATTCGGAGGACAGCGGCCTTCTGGAGCGACAATGTCGAAAGAAGCGAGTAAGATGGCGGCGTTAAGTTCGGGCGGCGCTGGCTTTACGCGCGGTCCGCAGGAGGACGTATGCATTTCCTGTGGTGGATCATCGTGGGCCTGATTGCAGGCTGGGCGACCGGCAAGATCATGAAAGGTTCCGGCTATGGAGTCGTGGGTGACATCATCATCGGGATCATAGGCGCTGTGCTTGGCGGCTGGATCATGCGTGCGCTGGGCTTTACCGGCCAGGGCGGGCTGATTTACACAATCCTCATTGCGATTTTGGGAGCGGTGATCCTCGTCTGGATTTTGAGAAAAATCAAGGGACGCTAAGGGCGGAAAAGGGACTGGCTATCCCAGCAAGCTGGCTGCATCTTTAGCGAAATATGTCAGGATCAACTGCGCTCCGGCGCGGCGGATCGAGGTAAGTGACTCCAGGATCACGCGGTCGCGGTCAAGCCAGCCATTGCGGATGGCCGCCTGCAGCATGGAATACTCACCGGAAACCTGATAGGCGGCGATGGGCACATCAAAGCGGCGGCGCGCCTCGCTGATCACATCGAGATATGGCATGGCCGGCTTCACCATGATCATGTCCGCGCCTTCTTTTATGTCGAGTGAGATCTCGCGCATGGCTTCGCGCAGGTTGGCGCCATCCATCTGGTAAGAGCGGCGATCACCGAACTGCGGAGCGGAATCAGCAGCTTCGCGGAACGGGCCATAGAAGCCCGAGGCGAATTTGGCGGCATAAGAAAGGATAGGTGTGTTGAGAAAGCCGGCCTGGTCCAGCGCCTTGCGAATCGCGCCCACGCGGCCGTCCATCATGTCCGACGGAGCAATAATGTCCATGCCGGCACGCGCGTGTGAAAGGGCGGTCTTGGCAAGTATCTCCAGCGTCTCGTCATTCAGGATTTCGTATTCGACCTCTGCTGCGGCCTGAGTGGCTACAGCGCTTCTTCCACCGTTGCTGCCGCGCTTCGACGATGCCGTGTTCCCGGCGTCTGAACCTTTCTTCTGCGCAACTCCGCAGTGCCCGTGCGACATGTACTCACACAGGCAGACGTCGCCGATCACCACCAGGTCGCGCACCTCGCGCTTGATGGCGCGCGTGGCACGCTGCACAATTCCGTCTTCCGCCCATGCGCCGGTGGCAACTTCGTCTTTCTTTTCGGGCAGGCCAAAAAGAATGATTCCACCCAGGCCGAGCGACTTGGCTTCTTCTGCCTCGCGCACCGCTTCGTCCACGGAGATGTTGAATACCCCCGGCATGGAGCCGATCTCTTTGCGCACACCTTCGCCCGGGCAGACAAATAATGGATAGATAAAGTTTGTGGGCGTGAGACGCGTCTCGCGCACGAGCGACCTCAGCGAGTCGCTCTGGCGCATTCGGCGAAGACGGGTAACGGGAAAAGACATTGCTCAGAGTTTAGCCTATTTCGGGCCTGATTTTGCCGTGTTTTTAACGTTTAGGAAGTCCGTACTACTCCAGTTTTGTCGGATCAGGCCTCTGGGATTAGAAATGCCCCCGGGGTTTTCCTGTCCAAGGTAGACAATAACCCACCGTTCGTTTTCGCAAGTTGGACCAGATGGCCGTCAGTAATCTGCCTTGCCGTTTTCACCCAGGAAGGGAGATCAGACACTTCATGGCTGTCAGTGATAAATGTAAATGGCACAGCGGCATTCTCTTTTAGCTGGATTAACAGTGCGCGAGCCTGATTTACTGCGAGACCGTATTCCGGCGTCTGTGCAAGAACTCTCACGAAGCCCAATTCTGTAATGGAGCACGTTGCCAACTGCGTTGGCTTTTCCGTCCGCACCCACAACGCTACCCTGCTGTGAAATTCATGTTGCTGAAAACCCAACGCGACCAGAGCATTTACATCCAGCAAATACATCATGGAAAATCTGCCAGGATTTCACGCACTTGTTTGCTGGTAAGAATCGGGGCTTCAGAACCTGCGCTCAAGACCGGCAAGCCCGTTATAGGGTCCTTGATGATCCTTGTCTTACGCGGCCTCTTTCTTTGAGGGATCAGAACAATCCGGCCAGCTTCGATCTTCGCGGTGAGAGGATCGCCGGCGCGGATACCAAGCTTTCGCCGTAGAGGCCCGGGCAGTACAACTTGCCCTTTCGTTGAAACCTTTGTGGTCATGGTAAGACAATCTTACCTATTATTTCCACTCCCTTCAATTGTCTCTTCATTGATCAACGAGAACTTATCTGCGATACCATCATATTTGCATGGTCCCCCAGCCACTCCAGCATTCTTCGTCACGCGTATTGGAATTTGATCACTTCCGTGATGTTTTGGGCGCCTACGTAAGCTCGCCGCTGGGGAAAACGCGAGTGGCGCAGCTGGAACCTTCCTCGGATCGCGCCTGGATCGCCCGCCAGCAACAGCTTGCTGAAGAGGCGCGCAAGTTTTACTTTGGCGGCGGACGCTTCGACTTCTCGGGCCTCTTTGACGCGCAGAACCTTCTGGCCAAAGCCAAGATTCCCGGCGCGACGCTGGAGATCGAGCAGATTCGTGATCTTCTCCTTATTGTTGACAAGGCAGCTGAATGGCGCGAGCTGGCGCTGCATCCTGCCGACGTACTGCGCGAGCACTGGCACGGCATGCTGGAGCTCACCCAGCAAATTGGCGACTTCACGCTGCTGCTGCGCCACTTCCGCAACAAGATCCTGCCGGACGGGACGCTGGATGACCGCGCTTCAGCGGAGCTCTCGCGCATCCGCCGCGATGTGGAGAAGCAAAAGCGTCTCATACAGGAGTCGCTGCGCGGCTACCTGCGCCGGCTGGCCGAGGGCGGCGCGGTTCAGGATGAGCTGGTCACAATTCGCGGAGAGCGCTTTGTGATCCCGGTAAAGACCGAGCAGCGCAAGCGCGTCAACGGCGTAGTACACGGCGCGAGTTCGAGCGGCCAGACCGTTTTCATTGAACCGCTGGAGACGATTGAGCAGAACAATGATCTGGTGCGCCTGCTGGAAGAAGAACAAGCCGAAGTTCGCCGGATTCTGCAGGAGATGACGGAGCGCCTGGGCGAACGCGCGGACGAGATCGCAGCAGCAGCGGATGTGCTGGCGGAAGTGGAGCTGCAGTTCGGCAAGGCTCGCTTTGCACTGGACTACGATTGCGTGCGCCCGGAGCTGACCGAAGATTTTCTTGAGGTGCGGGAGGCACGGCATCCGCTGCTGGAGCGAAATCTCAAGCTGAAGGGCGGCAAAGTGGTGCCGCTGACGCTGGAGATGGATGCGGGTCATCGCCAGCTCATCATCAGCGGACCCAACACAGGCGGCAAGACGGTGGGCTTGAAGAGCGTGGGATTGCTGGCACTGATGGCGCAGGCCGGTATTCCTGTGCCCGCAAACACGGCGCGGCTGCCGGTGTTTGACTGTGTGCTGGCCGATATTGGCGACTACCAGTCGATTGAGCAGAACCTTTCCACCTTCTCCGCGCACGTCACGAACATTGACTTCATCTCGCGCACGGCGACGGCGCACTCGCTTGTGCTGCTGGACGAACTTGGCTCGGCCACCGATCCCGAAGAAGGCGCGGCGCTGGCCGTGGCCATTGCAGAGCACTTCCGCCGGAGCGGCGCGGTGAGCATCATCTCCACGCACCACACATCGCTCAAAGTTTATGCAGCAAATACTCATGGGGTGCTCAATGCCGCCGTGGGGTTTGACGAGCACACGCTGCAGCCCACCTATGAGCTGCGCGTCGGCGTGCCGGGAGCTTCAGCGGGCATCAATATCGCACAGCGGCTGGGACTGAACCGCCAGATCATTGACTCGGCACGGGAGCGCTTGACTACGCAGACGCAGGACGTCAGCAAGTTTCTTGATCGCCTGCACTCCGAGCTGCGCGAACTGGAACAGGAACGAAAGGCAACGCAGCAGCGCGAAGAGGAGCTTGGCCGCGAGATCAAGCGGCTGGAAGCTGAAGGCCAGCAGGAGCAGCGCCAGAAGACGCGCGACTACGAGCGCAAGATGGAGTCACTGCTGCGGGATTTTGAATACCAGATTCGCGAAGCGGTAAATGCGATACAGGACCGCGCCGCAGCGCAGAAGCTCTCAAAACAGGCGGAGCAACGGATGGCCCGGCTGCGCCGCGAGTTCAAAGAGCAGTTTGATGCCGGCGTGGTTGCGCACCGGACCGGAGCCGACCGCGACGATCCTAATGCGCGTCCGCATGAGGTAAAGCACATCTCCGAAGGCGACACCGTAAAGCTGAAATCGCTGGGCCGGACAGCCGTGGTAAAGCGCAAGATTGACGAGAATACATTTGAAGTCGAGATGGGCGCGATGAAGATGAAAATCCTGCGCGACGACGTAGCCGAGGTCTTTGCTCCGGCGCGCGCGGCGGTGAATCCGGTGGCGGCGGCCAGGGCGAAAGGTATTTCCATTTCGCTGAAAGAAGATGCCAATGCGACGGAGATCAACGTGATTGGCCAGACCGTGGACCAGGCAACCAGCGAAGTCGAAAAATTTATTGATCGGGCATTTCTGGCTGGGCTGCAGCGGGTGCGGATTGTCCACGGCAGCGGGATGGGCATTCTGCGCAAGGCGCTGCGGCAATTCCTGCAGAAGCACCCGCACGTGGCTACTGTCGCGGAGCCGCAGCAGAATGAAGGCGGAGCGGGAGCAACGGTGGTGGAGTTGAGAACTTAGAGGGTGCAATGAAACAAGAAGGTGCTAATCAATTCGAGCGAGTACCTTCGAACTGGAGATGCTCGTGCTGCGGAGAGAATCATTCGGGGTTGCCGCTCGATTATGCAGTAGAGCTCCCCGCATATTACGCTGACTGGCGGAAAGAGCTATCTGATGAAGAGATCAAACGACGTTCATTTATAAATAGTGATATCTGCGTTGTTGATGAGGAGTACTACTTTGTTCGAGGGTTATCGAAATCCCAATAATCGGATTTCAGGACACTTTCTGCTGGGAGTATGGGTTTCAGCGAGCAAAAAGAGTTTTGATGAAATAATCGAGCTCTGGGACAAGGATCCTTCCGGCTATGGTCCCTATTCGGATGGTTAAATACTGACCTGGAGCTATACTCCCCACCGACCGCAGGGTTGAAGACGAACATCCACCTGCGTGGAGATAATCAGCGTCCTCGAATAGAGTTGCAGCCAACTGAGCATCCGCTAAGCAAAGAACAGCGAAATGGAATATCAATTTCGCGGGTGGAAGAAATTGCAGCCGCTCTGCTGCATAAATGATTAATCGCTCCGCCTTCGGCTACGCGACGGCCTGCGGCAGCAAGGAAAGAAATTTTTCTTCTGTTTACCCGGCACTTATTCCTCGTCCCGGCTGCGCCGGAACTCGGAAACGTACCGGGCTAGACTCTTTCGTCCCTAACGGGACTGGAGCATCCTGGGATTGAATTCGCAATCCGGTTAAATTTTAACTTGGACTTTCTCCGCTGAATATTGATGCTATTTAACTT
>CAZISB010000032.1:19728-32447 GCA_964541925.1 uncultured Acidobacteriaceae bacterium
TCCGGTTAAATTTTAACTTGGACTTTCTCCGCTGAATATTGATGCTATTTAACTTTGTTAAAACGCCGAGTTTTTTGGATGTAACGTTGTTCCAGCACAGGGCAGGAGTGCCTGTGCCACAGAACCTTCATTGTTGTAGTTAGTTGCTGTCCTCAGCAGTTGGTTTTTATTCTCGAGCCCCGAGAATCTGTTTTTCCAGTGGCCGTGCTCGCGCGGGAATGAACATGCTTAGACACTACCCTGTCCCAACGGACCATGATTTTCCTGGCCAATTTCGCGCATCTGTTCCGTTATAATGAGCAGGCTCTGGTGTACTCTGAACTTTTGGCTGGAAGAGCCGCTTTGTCGCGCAACGTGGCAGCTTGGATTATTAAGCGTGCGTAGCGGGGTGATAGTGAAGACGTAGCAATGCTACGTCTCTACGTGAAATTCGTCTCTCCGGCTGAAAGACAGGTCCCAATGAAGTATTTTCTGCGTGCGTTCACGCCTACCAGGAACCGGCGGCTCAATGAGCTGGTCGGGTTCCTGCTGTTTGCCTCCGCGGCGCTCCTTCTCCTTGCCCTGGTGAGCTATTCGCCGCTCGATTCCTCATTCAACACCGCAAGCACTCCCGGCGCGGGCGCGCGCAACTGGATTGGCCTGTTTGGCGCCACACTGAGTGACTTGCTGCTGCAGTTTGTGGGGATCTTTATCTTCCTGGCCCCGATCATGATTTTCCTGCTCGGCGCGCGCTGGTTTAAATCCAAGCCGGTGAGTGGGCCGGGAGCAAAGCTGCTGGGCGCGATGATTTTGCTCATCTTTACGCCCGCGCTGCTGGCGTTGCTGCCGTGGCATCTGCGCTGGCAGCATGCAGTGCCCATTGAGGGGCTGCTGGGCCGCGTGGTGGGTGATGTGCTGCTGCACTACTTCAACACCATAGGCGCTTACATTGTCTGCGCGACCGTTGTGGCAGTAGCGCTGTATCTTTCGACGGCGTTCTCGTTTGTGGATGCCCGCATCTGGATGAACACGCGCTTTGCATTTGCCGTGGCGCTGTGGCAGCGCTTCCAGGATTGGCGCGCAGCTCGCGCACAGGCGCAGGCAAAAAAGAAATCCGCGAAAGAACTGGACCGCCGCGGCACGGAGCGGCGCAGCGATGATCGGCGTGTTCCTGCGGTGGCAGAACGGCCAACGCCGGCAACTACTGTAGCTGCATCGCCGGTGCCTGAGCGAACGTTTGCCGATGAAGAGCCGCCGGCTGTTACTCACACCTTTGCACCTGCGGCTGCAGAGGGCGCGCTGGGCACAGATGCGGCTGCGAATGAATCATCCGTCGCTATTAACGCGCGCGGTGACCAGAACGCCAAACGCAAGACCGTTCTGCCGAAGATCGCTGCCGGTGGATTCAAGCTGCCGCCAAGCTCACTGCTGCATCGTCCGGACGATCAGCAGGCGGTGAATGAGGCCGAAGTCAAGCAGCTTGCGGAAGTATTAACGGAGAAATGCGCTGAGTTCGATGTGCTGGGCGCGGTAACGCAGATCAATCCCGGGCCGGTGGTGACGACGTATGAATTCAAGCCTGAGCCTGGAGTGAAATATAGCCGCGTGACCAGCCTGGCGGAAGACCTCTGCCTGGCGATGCGCGCAGAGAGCATTTTGATTGAGCGGATGGCTGGCAAGTCAACGGTCGGAATTCAGGTGCCGAATCATCAGCGCGAGACGATCTGGCTACGCGAGGTGGTGGAGTCACAGGATTTCGTCGGCGCGCGGAGCAAGCTCACGCTGGCGATGGGCAAGGACATCAATGGGCGCATCATTACGGCCGATCTGGCAACGATGCCGCATCTGCTGATAGCCGGATCAACGGGATCGGGAAAATCGGTGGCGATCAACGCCATGATCATGTCGATCCTGTACAAGTCCACGCCAGACCAGGTCAGGCTGATTCTGGTGGACCCGAAGCGAGTTGAGCTAGGGATTTACGAAGGCGTGCCGCACCTCTATGTGCCGATCATCAGGGAGCCGAAGCTTGCTGCCAACGCACTGCGCAACGCCGTGCGCGAGATGGAGCGCCGCCTGAAAGTGCTGGCGGAAAAGGGCGTCCGCAATCTGGACCAGTACAACAAGCTGTTTGAGAGCGATACGCCCAGCCTGTTTGAAGAAGACAGCGAGCACAAACCGCTGCCGCAGATCGTGATCATTATTGACGAGCTGGCTGACCTGATGATGCTGGACCAGTCGAACGTGGAAGAATCCATTACGCGGCTGGCGCAGATGGCGCGCGCCGTGGGCATCCACCTGGTGCTGGCAACGCAGCGGCCTTCGGTGGACGTGATCACGGGCTTGATCAAGGCGAATTTCCCGTCGCGCATTTCATTCCGCGTGGCGACAAAAATTGACTCGCGCACGATTCTGGACGCGAACGGCGCGGAATCACTGCTGGGCAAGGGCGACATGCTCTACCTGCCTTCAGGCTCGGCACGCGTACACCGCTTGCATGCGCCATACACCACTGAAAAAGAGATCAATGCCGTGGTGGAGTTCTGGCGCTCGCAGGCGCAGGCGCAGTACGAGCAGAAGTTCCTGGAAGCGCCGAAAGAAGAGCGCGAAGGCGCAGCGGCTTCCACGGGCGGCGACTCCGGCGACGGCAGCGAAGAGCACGACGAGCTTTATCAGGATGCCGTGCGGCTGGTCATCGAATTTGGCAAGGCCTCAACTTCACTACTGCAGCGGCGGTTGCGCATCGGCTATGGCCGGGCGGCGCACCTGATTGATCTGATGGAGAAAGACGGAATCGTAGGCGCCGCGGATGGCCCGAAGCCGCGTGAAGTGCTGAAGAAGCCGGATTGGCTGAGCGAAGTGGAAGAGGCGCTAAGATAAAATTTCTGCAATCCCGAATCCCGCGCAGCGGGTGAGGGAACCCTACCGCAACGCATACTCAATGGGTTAGAGAATCGTCCTTGCTTCTCATTGCGAACGCCGTTAGCAACTTCAAGCGCGCAGCTCTTACAACCCTATGCAACTTCGGTCTGATAGGGCTCCCTCGCTTCCCTCGGGATGTGAGCATCCCCCGCCGTACATGGCCCCCTTGTACGTTGTCTCCTCTGCCCATCGTAATGCGCTGCCGCGGCCTGAAAGTGGAACAATAGACGGCAATCAGGTCTGGGTATGGCAGGAGCAAGTTTTATGGCAGTTGAATATAAAGACCGGCGCAGATTTCAGCGCTATGTCTGCGATACCGGAGTTCGCATCCATCCTGAGACCGGCAACGCCGGATACTGGGGCACCGTCGGCGACATTTGTTTAGGCGGGTGCTATGTCTTCACTTTCTCGCCGTTGCCTGTAGGCCAGGTCATCACGCTGGAGATCAAGGTGAACGACAAAGAGATCAGCCTGGCGGGAAAGACAGTAAGTTCGCATCCGGGCGTAGGCATGGGGATCGCGTTCAGCGGATTTACGGAGGCAGACTCCGAAGAGCGGCTGAAGACCTTTGTCCAGCAGTTAGCGAACCAGCCAAAGAAAGACAATATGGTGGTGTTTCACTGAGGTTCGCGCGGGGAGCGCGTGCACAACTCTTAGTTATTAGCCTTTGGCTCTTAGCTTGTTTCGCTGACTGAAAAAACTCGACGAGCGTCAGCTCGCTGGCGCCGGTTGGCATTGATTTGTGTTGCCCCCCTCGGGGGCTCACTCTCTATAGCAAACCTACCCAGCGCTGACGCGCTGGGCTGACTTCTTGCGCGCCTCCGGCGCTAGATTTTTGTACTCCACTCCGCCGAATCTCGGAAGAACTTGTATCACAATCAACTTTGCCGTTATGTAGTGCATTGAACTCACGAAACAAACCCAAAGACAAAGAGCCATGGGCTGCTTTTCTCAATTCCACTTCAATCCTTTAAGCTGGTCAAGGTTTACATTGCCGCCGCTGAGCACGGCCACTACTTTTGATCCTGAGGGCGCTTTGATGAGTCCATGCAACAGCGCTGCCACCGGCGCCGCGGCGGCGCCTTCCACCACCAGCTTGCAGTGCGACATGATCCAGATCATTGCGTCAAAAATTTCTTTGTCCGGCAGGGTGACAATGTCATCCACAAAGCGCCGCACCACGTTGAAGGTGTTTTGGCCGACAGTCTTCACGCGCAGGCCGTCAATGATGCAGTCGATCTTGTCGAGCGTAACCACATGTCCGGCCTCGATGCTGCGCTTCATGCCCGGGCCGTCGGATGATTCCACGCCGATGATCTTGATCTTGGGATTCAATTGCTTCAGGGCCATGGAAACGCCGGAGATCAGCCCGCCACCACCGATCGGAACTACGGCGATATCAATTTCCGGAAAGTCTTCATAGACTTCCAGCCCCAACGTGCCCTGTCCGGCAATCAATTGCAGATCGTCAAAAGGATGGATGTAGGTGTACCCGCGCTCCTGCACAAGCTGCTTGGCTTTTTCATTGGCCTCATCCCAGATCAGGCCATGCTGCACAACCTCGGCGCCGTATGCTCGCGTGGCATCAACTTTGGATTGCGTGGCGTTGCTGGCCATCACGACCACGGCTTTAATTCCGTACACCCCAGCAGCCAGCGCCACGCCCTGAGCATGATTGCCGGCAGAGGAGCAGATGACGCCGCGCTTCTTTTGTTCGTCGGACAGGTGGCGGAATTTGTTGAGCGGCCCGCGCAGTTTGTAAGAGCCGCCCTTCTGGAAGATCTCGGCTTTCAGGCGCACCTCAAAGCCTGTGCGCTCGCTCAGGATGCGCGAGGTCAACAAAGGCGTGTGGTAGGCGAAGGAGGAGACGACTTTGCGGGCTTCCTGAAATTCAGTGAGGGAAACTTCCGGGGCGGCTGAAACTTGTGAGAGCATGGTTATCCTTTTGAACTATCCGGCTGGAGAACTTGAAAAGTTTATCAAAGCGGACAACGGAGGGTCATCCTGCAGAAGCTGACCCCCGTGGGTTACTTGATGTCAAAAAATTGAGGGTTGCGACGATAGGGAATTATGTAAGGGGCTGCCTTAAAACTTATCTCTTCTGTGGAGATTGAATCTCACTCAGAAACTGCTCAGCCAGCTTGGGTTCGCCGACAATGTGAGGACCGCGCAGAGAGCAGTAATACAAAAGCCGCTCGCACTCGACAGCTTGCTCCCCATACTCAGACCGAATCTTGATGATTTCTCGCGCAATTTTTTTCAGCCGTTCGGCTTCATTCCAGTGCCACCAATTCCCTAAATGTTCATTCTGGCCGAACAGTCCATATCTCCCCCGAGCGCATGTTTCCAGGCAGGAGATTAGGAGCGGCCGAAACTCTGCCTCCAACTGTTCAAGTCGCTGACTCTTGATCTTTTCCCGCTTCTTCACGCCGCCGGCTCCTCGTGCTTTCTGTGCTAATAATCCCACCAATTCTTCCAAACGCCAACGTTCAAGAACAGACGACCGCCCCTCCTCCCCTTTGTCAAAGACTAGCCCTGCTATCCGCACGCTTCCCGCACCACCTCCAGCACCTTCCCACAATCTTCCCGGCTCACGTCATTGTGCGTAACGAACCGCATCTGCTCCTGGTCGATTCCTGCTGCCAGCACTTTTTTCTCGCTTAATTTGCGGCTGAACTCAGCGGTATCCATTCCGGTGCCGACAACGCTGAAAACTAAAATGTTTGTGCGGACCTTCTTGGCATCGATCTTGATGCCCTTGATCTCGGCCAGGCCTTCGGCCAGCAGCTTTGCGTTGTCGTGATCTTTCTGGAGGCGTGCCGGCATTTTTTCGAGCGCGATTAATCCAGCCGCGGCGAGCACGCCTGCCTGGCGCATGCCTCCGCCCATGGCTTTGCGAAAGACGCGGGCTTTTTCAATAAAAGTCTTGCTGCCGACCAGCATTGAGCCTACGGGCGCGCAGAGTCCTTTGGAGAGACAGAACATGACGGAGTCGAATTTCCGCGCCAGTTCAGCCGCGGATTTTTTCATCGCGGTGGCGGCGTTGAAGATGCGCGCGCCATCGAGATGCACAGGCAGGCCCAGCTCGTGGGCGCCATCGCAAATTTCGTCTGAGACTTCTAGCGGAAAGATGGCTCCTCCGGCCAGGCTGCCGGTGTTCTCCAGCGAGATCAATCCTGTTTGCGCGCGATAGTAAGCGGGGGGCGCGATCTTCTTCTTGATCTGCGCCCAGGTGATGACGCCGTCTTCGCCGTAAATGGTCCGCGGCTGGCAGCCGGAAAAGGCCGCTACCGTAGCCGATTCCAGGTTGATGAAGTGCGCTCGCTCCTCGCAGATGATCTCCTGCCCGTGCTGCGTGTGGCAGCGGATCGCCACCTGATTCCCCATGGTCCCGGTGGGAACAAAAATGGCGGCTTCTTTCTGGAAGATCTCAGCCGCACGCGCGGTGAGGCGATTCATGGTTGGGTCTTCGCCATAAACGTCGTCAGCAACAACGGCCTCGGCCATGGCGCGGCGCATCTCCGGAGTGGGCTGGGTGACGGTGTCACTGCGGAGATCGATGACGGGGAGGGTTTGGCGAGTCCCGGATTGGGCAGTTTCGGGTTGGGCAAGTTTAGGATTCATTTCTAAATCTACAATGTTGTGACGTCCCTACGGGACTCTATATCAACATTTCTTACCGGGGACTACCGTCCCCGGCTACAGATTGTAACGTCCCTGCGGGACTGCCTGAACCAGCAATGAATTCCTCAAACACTTCATTTGAGAGCAGCCGGCCTCGTGAGGTCAATTCCAGATTGTTTTCTGAACGGACCAGCAGGCCATCTTCTTCAAGTTGAGCGATAATCTCATCAAATTTGCCTGCATCGGCCCCGAATTCCTCGCGCAATTGCTCGAGACGAATGCCACGATTCAGCCGCAAGCCCAGGAAAAAGTTTTCTTCCAGCGCCTGTTCACGGGTTACTTGCATGGGCTGCAATTCCGCGGTCGCGAAGAATTGATCGTAATTGTCTGTGGTCCCGATCCGTATGCTCTCAATTCCATTTGCCCGCACGCTCTCGCCGGCCGGCAGCATGGAGTGCGCGTCCACGCCAAAGCCGAGATAGGGCTGGCGTGTCCAGTATTTGAGATTGTGGCGCGATTCGAAGCCCGCGCGGGCAAAGTTGGAGATCTCATACTGCGCGATGCATGCGGCGTTCAGGCGCGCGCAGGCGGTCTCATAGAACTCCGCGGTGAGGTCATCGTCAGGAACAAAGTGTGCGTGATACTTTGTGCCACCGGCAATCAGCTCGCGGCCGAGGCGGGAGTCTTCATCCACTTCGAGCATGTAAACGCTCACATGCGGCACACCTGTGGCGATCGCCTGATCTAATGAATAGGCCCAACTTACGCGCGTCTGGTGCGGCAGGCCGGCGATGAGGTCAACATTGATGTTGCTGATGCCGGCTTTGCGCAGCCGCTCGATGTCGCTGAGTGTCTTTTCTCGCGTGTGCAGCCGCGCCACTGACGCTGCTTCCTGATCGACAAATGACTGCACGCCCAGGCTGACGCGATTGACGCCGCACGTGACCAGCGCCTGGATGACTTCGTCCGTCAGTGTGCCGGGAGCGCATTCAACGGTGATCTCGGCCTTCGGCAGGACGTTGAACTGCTGCCGTATGGCGGAGAAGAGCTTTTTCGGCTCTTCCGCAGGAAGCAGGCTGGGCGTACCGCCGCCGAGGTAGATGGAGTTGACTGAATCTGGAACCTCAGCACCAAGCTGCTTCGCATGACCGCGAATAGCCCGCATGTCCTCGATCAGCCGCTCCACGTAGCGCCCCATCTGCACTGCGGAAAACACACCGGAAGCGAAGTTGCAATAGGTGCACTTGGAGCGGCAAAAAGGGACCGAGATGTAAACGCCCGAATCCATAGATTTATTAAAACTCGTCTGCAAAGCCCATAAATCCTGCATCAATTATAGAATCAGAGTCTATGCTTAAACGCGCGGTCATTACTGGCATTGGCGTAGTCAGCCCAAACGGAATTGGAAAAACGGCCTTTTGCCGGGCCATTCTGGACGGCAAGAGCGGCGTGAAACTCATTACCCGCTTTGACACCTTTGATTTGCCGGTGAAGATTGCCGGAGAAATTTCCGCTCAGGATTTCAACGAACTGGATTGGGTTGACGCCAAGGAGCGCAAGCATGTTTCGCGATGCGTTCCGCTGGCGGTGGCCGCATCGACGGAAGCGCTGAAAGATTCCGGGATTGACCCAGCGGCAATGTCGCTCGACGAAAAGCGCGAGATTGGCGTGGTGCTGGGCACGGGCGGCGGCGCGCACGACTTTACTGATGCGCAGTACCACATGTATTACGCCGGCAAGGTAAAGCAGATCAGCATATTCAGCATTCCCAGCGGGACCATGGGCACCATGTCCAGCGAGGTGAGCATGCGCTTTGGCTTTCGCGGGCTGAGCCACGTGGTCACCAGCGGCTGCACCTCTTCGACAGATGCGATTGCCTACGCTACGCGCCAACTCCAGCTCGGCACCTTGCCCATGATGCTGGTGGGCGGCGTGGATTCGCCGCTGGCGTGGGGCATTGTGAAGGGCTTCACCTTCATGCGGATCATGACGGAATCTTGGAACCACGCGCCGGAGCGCGGATCGCGCCCGTTCAATCTTGATCGCGATGGCTTTGTGCTGGCTGAAGGCTCGTGGATGTTCGTCCTGGAAGAGTATGAGCATGCCCGCGTCCGCGGCGCTCATATTTATGCTGAAATTGCCGGTTATGGCTCGACGTGCGAGGCCTTTCATCGCGTGCGGCTGCAGGAGTGCGGCGAGGAGCCGGCGCGGGCCATTGGCCTGGCGATGAAAGAGGCCGGAATTTCTGCAACTGATGTTCATTACGTGAATTTGCATGGAACTTCGACTGAGTTGAATGATCGCATTGAGACGCGCGCGCTCAAGCTGGCGCTGGGCGATCATGCGTATAAAGTTCCGATGTCGGCGCTGAAGTCGCAGATTGGGCATCCGCAGGGAGCGTGCGGGGCTGCGGGAGTTGCGGCGACATTGATCGCCATGCAGCACAACCAGATTCCACCCACGATCAACCTGGAGAAACCTGATCCGGACTGCGATCTTGATTACGTGCCGGAAGCCGGGCGCAAAGCGGAGATTGAGCATGCGGTGTGCAATTGCATTGCGTTTGGATCGAAGAACTCGGCGCTGGTTCTGCGGCGGGTGGAGTAAATCAGCGCCGCTGCGCGCGCGAGGTATTGGCGAAGCGTGCGCATCCAGTGCTACACTTTTCCTGTACCCAAGCGCTTGAGATGCAGCCGAATCCTCCCATTCAATCCCGCTGGCGGGTTTTCTTAATTTCACTCGGAGCTTCGTTCTTCGTCCTGGTTGTGTCCCTGGTGATCCAATGGCTTGTTTATGACGACTGGCTCCGCCGAACGGGGCCGCTGCGGATCGTGGGAACGTCGATTGCTGCGATCGTCACCTTGCTGTTCGTGCTGCGCTGGCAATATGCCATTCGCGAACGGCAGCGCGAAATGATGCGCCGGTTTGAACTGATCTCGCACATGAATGACAGGATCCGCAACGCTCTGCAGGCGATCGAATGCGTGACATATATTTCCCAGCCCGAAGCGACCGAGGCCGTACGGCGAGAAGTAACCGCCATAGACGGAGTCTTGCGGGATGTTCTTTCGGAGACCGGCGTCATATCTGTGCATCATGCTGAAGCCGATCCCATGCGCAAATCGGCGTACTCGCAGTGAGCTGGAACCCACAATTCATACGCGTTGCCGCCAACGGCATCAACTTTGAAGTGGCCACGCTCGGCTCGGGCGACCGGCTGGCTCTTTGTCTCCACGGCTTTCCTGAGCATGCTTATTCCTGGCGGCACCAGATGCCGCTGCTGGCGCGCCTTGGCTATCGCGTGTGGGCGCCCAACTTGCGCGGTTATGGCGGTACAGATTCGCCGCAGGAAGTTTCGGCCTACAAGACGCGCACGCTCGTGGCAGATGTAGCGGCATTGATCAAAGCTTCCGGCGCAAAAGAGACTCTGCTGCTCGCACATGACTGGGGCGGAGTGCTGGCGTGGTCTTTGGCGACCCAGCAGACGCAACTCATCGACAAATTGGTGATCATGAACCTTCCGCATCCGGCGTGCTTTGCCCGCGAGTTGCGACGGCCTCCGCAACTGTTTCAGTCGTGGTACATGTTTTTCTTTCAGCTTCCCTGGCTGCCGGAGTTCATGCTGGGCCGCCGCAATGGCCGCGCTACTTCCGGAATCTTCCGCAGAACTTCGCGCAATCCGGCACGTTTTACGAATGAGGACCTTGAGGTCTATCGCGCGAACGCTGCGCGTCCGGGCGGGCTTACGGCGATGATCAACTGGTATCGCGCGCTCTTCCGCGGACGCACGGTCCGGCAATTTCGCAGCAAGAATGTTTCTGCCATTCATATTCCCACGCTCTTTCTCTGGGGCGATGCCGATACTGCGCTAAGCTTCCGCACCACGCAAGGCACGGAGAAGTATGTGTCCAATTTGACGTTCCGGGTCTTTCCCGGCGTCTCACACTGGATCCAGCAGGAAGCTCCGGAAGCCGTGAATGCGATGCTGGAGGCGTGGCTGAGCGGGAAACGTGTGCCGGAATATCACGAAGTAGCCGACATTCACGAGACATTGAATGTAGAGACGTAGCATGCTACGTCTCTACGGCCGATATTTTCGAGGCCCATAATTTTTCGTAGCTTCAGCGTGCTTGCCTTCATCGAATAGAGTACGCATTGCTTGCTTTAAAATAGATTCAGCTCATGTCGCAGGAAGAAGAGGTACTAGGAAAAGCGTATGACAGCCGCCTGATGAGGCGGCTTCTCGGCTATCTTCGGCCCTACAAATGGCAGGTCGTGGTGGCGCTGGCGGCCATTATCCTCAAGGCCTGTGCCGATGTCTCACTTCCCTTCCTTACCAAAACTGCGATTGACAAATATCTTTCCACCGTTGGACATCACAGCATTCTTGACCGCTTCCTGAGCGCCAATCCGTACATTGGCATTGCCCAGCTCGCGGCGGCGTACCTGGCGCTGCTGCTCATCAGCTTTGGCCTGGAGTACGCACAGACCTACCTGATGCTGTGGACCGGGCAAAAAGTCATGTTTGACTTCCGCAGCCAGATCTTCCGCCACCTGCAGCACATGCACATCGGCTTTTATGACAAGAACCCGGTCGGACGGCTGGTGACGCGCGTTACCTCTGACGTTGACGCCGTAAATGAAATGTTCACCTCCGGCGTGGTGGCCATTTTTGAAGACATATTCGTGCTGGCCGGGATCATCATTATTATGCTCGGGATGAGCTGGTGGCTGGCGTTGCTCACCTTTGCCGTGCTGCCGCTCATCTTCTGGGCGACCATGATTTTCCGCAAGTCGGTGCGCGACTCCTACCGCCGCATTCGCACCGCCATTGCCCGCATCAACGCCTACCTGCAGGAGCACGTCACCGGCATGGTGGTGCTGCAGCTCTTCAACCGCGAAAAGCGCGCCTACCGCAGCTTTGACCGCGTCAACGCCCAGCACATGGACGCCTATAAGGACGCCATCTTGGCCTACGCGCTCTACTATCCCGTGGTCGAAATTCTTTCCAGCGTGGCCATTGCGCTGGTGATCTATTTCGGCGGCCTCGGTGTGCTGCGCAACGCTGTCACCATCGGCGTGCTGACGGCGTTTATGCAGTACGCGCAACGCTTCTTCCGGCCCATCCAGGACCTGAGCGACAAATACAACATTCTGCAGTCAGCCATGGCCTCAAGTGAGCGTGTCTTCAAGCTGCTGGATACGCCCATTGAAATTCTCTCGCCCGCGCAGCCGCGCAAAGCCGCAGGCGCAGGACGCATCGAATTCGATCACGTCTGGTTCGCTTACCGCAAAATCGAAACTGCCGATGAGGGCAGTCCCTCAGCCGCAATCAACGGCAACGGCCAGCCAGCAATCTCCAACTCCGGATCGTCAGCTGCCACTAACGGACAACCGGCTGCCGTAAGCAGCGCAGCCGCCAACACCGCCGGAACTCTCAGCAGCAACGGCGAACCTGTTTCAACCGGCGGCGCGGCTGCCAATGCTGCTGCGACTATGAGCAGCAACGGCGAACCAAGCGCTTCCAGCAGCACAACATCAAACGCGCTTGCCACAACCAATGGCCATCCGCATGAGCCTGCTTCTCACTCCGCCGATCAGCAAAGCTCAAGCGCCTATGACTGGATTCTCCGCGACGTCTCGTTCACCATCGAGCCCGGCGAGACCGTTGCGATTGTCGGCCATACCGGCGCGGGCAAAACCACCATTATCTCGCTGCTGATGCGCTTTTATGACATCCAGCGCGGCGCCATCCGCATTGACGGCGTCGATATCCGTGAGATGGAACTCACTGACCTGCGCCGCCGCTTCGGCGTCGTCCTGCAGGACCCGTTTCTCTTCAGCGGCACCGTGGAGCAGAACATCCGGCTCGGCTCCGCCTGGATCACCGACGAACAAATTGCCACCGCGGCGGAAAACGTCAACGTCGCCGACTTTATCCGCTCGCTCCCGCGGGGTTTCCGTGAGCCCGTGCTGGAGCGCGGCAGCACCATGAGCACCGGCCAGAAGCAGCTCATCTCATTTGCCCGCGCGCTGGCGCACGACCCCAAAATCCTGGTGCTCGACGAAGCCACCTCCAGCGTGGATACCGAAACCGAGATCCGCGTGCGCGAAGCGCTCTCGCGCATGGTGGAAGGCCGCACCTCGGTCATCATCGCGCACCGGCTCTCCACCATCCAACGCGCTGACAAGAT
>CAZISB010000033.1:0-32266 GCA_964541925.1 uncultured Acidobacteriaceae bacterium
ACAGCGACCGCAACCGGACTTACCCAGCAGTCAGCCGGTACACCAGAGGAACGCGCAGCACGGATGTGCTGAGAGAGTTGGCAAAAAGCAAGAGCGGCAGCCGCTTCCAGTTATGGGCCGATCTGAGGAGCCTAGCCCGGAAAATTCACCAGCCTAATGAAATGCTAACCAGCGTTTCTATAACGAAGTCTCTGGCGCTGCTGAACGAACCACAGCCACGGATCAGCAACAACAAGGCCAAGAAGAGGACGGTAGCGTGAACGCAGCTATCGTGATGAGCAGCCGAGCGTCAGCCGAACAGCTAAATCGCTCTGATTTAGCTATGTTCGCTAGACTTGGCGTAGATGCGGAACTACTGATGCGAGCTGGGGTCTGCAGGGTTAGCGATGCCGAAGCCCGAGAACTATATGGCATCCTTGGTTCGGCAACCAAGAATATGGCTGGGATTGTATTCCCTTACCACAGCGTTGTGAACGGCCAGCGCGTGACTGCGCGAATACGCCGTGACCATCCCGAAATTGAGGGCGGGAAAGAAAAAAACAAGTACATTTCAGCTTACGGGGATCGCAAGCATCTCTATTACCCGCCTGATGCTGCCGGCAAACTGAAGAAACCTGAAACGCCCATTGTCTTGGTTGAGGCGGAGAAATCAGCTTTGGCACTCACGGCATGGGCTGAGCGGACGCGAACAGATATTTTGCCTGTGGCCCTGGGTGGATGTTGGGGATGGCGTGGCCGAATCGGGAAAGTGGAAAATGCCCGCGGCGAGCGAGTGGACGAGGAAGGGCCAATTCCCGACTTACATTGCTGCGATGGTCGTAAGGTGTACGTGCTGCTCGATGCGAACGTTACCAGTAATCCCAAGGTGCGGCAGGCGCAAAGCGCAATAGTTGCGGAACTGAAAAAGCGGAAATGTGAAGTTCTTATCTGTAATCTACCAGCCGATCATGGAGTAAACGGGCCTGATGACTGCCTTGCAATTTGTGGGGACGACGCCCTAGTCGAAGTCTTCGCTAATGCTCGAAGCGAGGAGGACCGCCCGGCGGAATTCAGCGACGATGCTCTTGCCCTACGATTTACGGAGCAGTATCGCGACAATCTCCGCTACACCGCAGCGTGGGGCCGCTGGAGCATGTGGGATGGAGCTCGCTGGAAAAAGGATGAAACATTCAACGTCTTCGATCTTGCGCGTAACGTCTGCCGCGCCGCCAGCAAAACTTGTCAGGAGAAATTAGCTCCGAGAATTGCCAGTGCAGTGACCGTCGCCGCAGTTGAACGGCTGGCGCGCGCTGATAGGAGCCATGCTGCAACGGTAGAGCAATGGGACGCTGACCCCTGGGTATTGAATACCCCTGCAGGGGCCGTCGATCTGCGCACAGGCGAACTTCATCCCGCAAGGCCGGCCAACTACTGCACAAAACTAACCGCCGTTGTTCCAGGTGGGGAGTGCCCTCTGTGGTTGTCGTTTCTTGAACGCATTACAGATGGGGATAAGGAACTCCAAGCATTTGCCCAGAGGATGTGTGGCTACAGCTTAACCGGGAGCACGCGGGAGCACGCTTTGTTTTTCCTCCATGGATCAGGAGCGAACGGCAAAAGTGTATTCGTCAGCACGGTTTCCGGTGTCATGGGTGAATACGCGCGCACCGCCCCGATTGAGGCTTTCATTGCATCCGCAAGTGAGCACCACCCCACAGATCTGGCTGGACTTCAAGGGGCTCGACTGGTAACTGCCGTCGAAACTGAGGATGGCCGACGTTGGGCAGAATCAAAACTTAAGGCGCTAACCGGTGGTGACCGGATTGCGGCGCGCTATATGAGGCAAGATTTTTTTGAGTACACGCCACAATTCAAATTGCTGATAGCTGGCAACCACAAGCCGGGGTTGAAAACGGTCGATGAAGCGATGCGACGGCGTTTCAATCTGCTGCCCTTCACCGTCACCATCCCCGCCGACAAGCGAGATGCTGAACTTACGGAAAAACTACGAGGTGAAGGTAGTGGCATCCTGCGATGGATGATCGATGGCTGCTTAGCTTGGCAGCGTGAAGGATTGAATCCACCCGCCATTGTGAAGGCCGCGACAGATCATTACCTGTCTGCAGAAGACGCCCTGGGGCGCTGGATAGACGACTGCTGTGTGGTCAGCAGTAAGTGCTGGACAGCCAATGCAGGATTGTTCGCAAGTTGGCGGGGATGGTGTGAGAGCAACGGTGAAAACGCAGGCTCACAGAAGCGGTTCTCTCAAAACTTAGAGGCACGAGGCTTTGTACAGGAGCGAACGCGCCAGGCCCGGGGGTTCACCGGAATAGGGTTAAAAGCCGACGTGACAGATGTGACAGGTTGACCCCATATCACCGTTACGCGCATGCGCGTGCGCGCGTACATGACGTACCAAAACGGACGAAGTGTCACATGTGTCACAGAGGGGAGAAATTAATGAGGAAGCCGAAGATGAAAGAACCTAAAGAGACGGTTAAAACATGGGCGCGTGGAGGTGGCGTTGATCTGTCGATAACGATCACAGAAGCAACGGCCACCATGTACAAGACCACACAGAGAGACCGCGCGAGGGGCAAATAGAAGACCATGGCAGCGCCTGGACAATCCAATCTGTTAAGCGCCGCCCTTGCAATCGTGGAGGAGCGGACTAAAATGCTTGACCACATTCGAGAACTGCTCAAATCGGGCAAAGACCTGCAGGCGTTACCCCTGATGAAGCAGTATTGCGGGATAGGCGATGAAGAAAAAGGCAATCGAATTAATTAGAGTCTCGACGGAAGCCCAAGCCGCAGATGACCGCGGCGGGATCCCAGCGCAGCGCGCAGCGAACAGGCGCACCGCTGAGGTCTATGGCCTTGAGATCGTGCGCACGTTCGAACTTGCGGATGTTTCAGGCGCAAAAATTCTCGCATCTCCGGAAATGCAGGAGCTTTTGAATCTCATTGAGTCACCGGAAATAGTCGGGGTTGTGGCCCGAGAGTTTTCGCGGCTGATGCGTCCTGAGGACTTGGGGGACTTCGCGATCCTGCAGAGGTTCATCGAGACGCGAACGAGCCTGTTTTTGCCAGATGGCGAGATTGATTTGCGGAGCAAGAGTGGAAAGCTCTTTGGGGTATTGCGCGCGGCGATGGCTGGATTTGAACGTGAAGAAATACGCGAACGCATGGAAAGCGGCAAAGAGGCCATCCGGAGAGCTGGCCGCCATGCCGGCGGGTGGACCAGTTTACCGTACGGAGTCACTTGGACTAAGCAGGGTGGGTGGGCCTATGCGCCTGAAGCCGAGAAGGTAAAAGAAGCGTTCCGCCAAGTACTGACAACATCGCGGGCCTATGCGGAGATCGCGGCAGAACTGGGAATGCCGCGAACAAATCTGCGCTGCATCCTGCAAAATCCAATATGGACCGGATGGCGTGTTTATGACCAGCGGCGCGATATGACCACTTCAGGTTACATTGCTGCGGAGAACGGAAGGCAGGGCTACCGGAAAAAAATCAAGCGCGTAAATACCGATATTGTGCGCGTGAAGGTCTTGCCCGGGATCATCAGCGAGAGCGATTTTCAACGGGTACAGGAGATTCTCTGTGACCGCGCAGCAAAGCAGCGCCAGGTGAGAGAATCACATGCCCCGTTGTACGAATTTAATGGCTTCATGGCGTGTGCTCTGTGTGGGAACCCGCTTTACACTCATACCGCGAATGACAGGTACTATATCTGCAAGTCAAATAGTCCAAGAGCGCGTAAAAAGGGCTGTTCATGCCGCAACCCTTATATTTTGGCCTCAAAAACAGAGCCCAAGGTCACGGAAGTTCTGACTCGATACATTCAAAGCAGAGAAATGATCGCCAAAATTGCGGAATTGTACCTTGAAAATCAGCAGAAACCATCTGGAGTGGCCGGGGTTGACGTAGAAGCCTCCAAAGCCTTGATTTCTTCCCTGCAGTCCAAAAGAGAGCGAGTCATGGACGCATTTTTCGATGGTTCAATCACCAAACCCGAACGAGACAAGCGGCTGAAGTCGATAGATGGTGAGATAAGCATGGCGGCCGCGATGATCGAGGGAGCTACAAAAGCAAGTCCCGCACGAGTTTCAGCGGAAGAACTTGCTGCAGTGTTAGAAGTTTTCGCCGGTTTCAGGTTCCTAAGCCGCAGCCAAAAAAGAGGCCTACTTCAGGCAGCCCGAACCCGCGTTTTTATGGATGGATACACCATTCAAAGAATTGAGATTTCTAGTCCAATCCGGCTTGAGGATTCAGCGTTTCAGGGTCACAATAGTTGTTACACTGACAGTCACTTTCAAGTGGCTGACGCATGACTTCAAGCACGTTGCGCGGAAATTCGGGAAGCTCGTCGAGAAAAAGCACGCCGTTATGCGCGAGGGAGACTTCTCCGGGACGCGGGATGATGCCGCCGCCGATCAGGCCAGCATCGGAGATGGTGTGATGAGGCGCACGGAATGGGCGCGAACTCACGAGGCCGGCATTGGCATCGAGCACGCCGGCGACGCTATGGATCTTGGTGGTCTCAAGCGCCTCTTCAAAAGTAAGCGGCGGCAGGATACCGGCGATGCGCTTGGCCAGCATGGTCTTGCCGGAGCCGGGCGGGCCGATCATAAGAATGTTGTGGCCGCCGGCGCAGGCGATTTCAAGAGCGCGTTTGGCGGTAAACTGGCCGCGAACTTCTTTGAAGTCGGCAATGCCGGTGTGCTCTGTGGAGCCGAGCATCTGTGAAGGATCAACCGTGACGGGCAAGATTCCGTTGCCGCTATTGAGCAGGTTTACGACGTCAACCAGAGATTTTACGGGATAGACATTTACGCCGCTGACTACGGCTGCTTCACGCGCATTGACTTCAGGCACGATCAGGTTTGGAATCTTTTTTGCGCGTGCGGCGATGGCGATGGGGAGCGCACCGCGGACGCCGCGAACGCCGCCATCGAGCGAGAGCTCGCCCACCATCACGTACTCTGCAAGTTCCTTCTTAATGAGGCCGCCGTAGGCGCCTAGAATGCCCATCGCCATGGGCAGATCAAAGCCGGAGCCTTCTTTCTTGATGTCGGCCGGGGCGAGATTGATGGTGATCTTGGTGAGCGGGACCTCAAAGCCGCAGTTTCTGAGCGCTGCGGTGATGCGCTGCCTGCTTTCTTTCACCGCTGTGTCAGGAAGGCCGACGGTCTGGAAGTTTTCTTTGGTGTCGCGTGATGGGCTAACGTCAACTTCTACTTCAATAATGTTGGCGTCAATACCATAGACTGCGGCACTCTGGGTCTTGAAGAGCATGCGTGAATGCGATCTCCGGGAAGAGCATTCTAGCATTGCTCAAAATGCCAATATTGCCAAAGAATCCAAATTTGAAAAGTTCAGAAGAAAGTTTCAGGGGCTGAAGCCCAGCGCTTTTGACTCTTCAGGTTACTGAAGTGCAGTTTCCGTTGAATTTGCCAGCAATTTGAAAGTACCATCAGCAGAAACGCAAATGTTTTTGGGTCCAGCGCGGAGGCCCGTGGTTAGTTTTGTCTGTAAGTCATCACATGGGGGCCGCTGCGCGTAGTAAGGAGCATTATGAGTAAGCCGCAAGGAACCAGGAGAGCCCAGCAGCGATTCCATTGCAGCGGCGGCGTGGAGTTGCGCCGCAATGAGACTGCGGCTCCGGTGTTCGGCAACCTGAGCGACATCAGCCTGACGGGCTGCTATGTTGAGACCGCTTCTACTCTGCCGGTTGGAACAGAATTGCTTTTTATGATCCGTGTGCGCGATACCGTGATACGCGGCCGCGCACAGGTAAAGACTTCAGATCATGCCGTTGGTATGGGACTTATCTTTTTTCATCTCAGTACTGAAGATCAGCACAAACTGGAATTTTTGATGGGAACAGTGGCGGGTTCGGAGGAGTTGCGGCCGGAAGAGCAACGCAGAGCTGTGCCGGAAGATCCGCTTCCACCGCCTCCGCAGGGTTTTACCGGCGGACGGCCGGCAGAGCCGCTCGAGAATGCCGGCAGTCTTTCAGTACAGGTCACACGCACGATCGCCGAGTTGAATCAGGTGGAGCAACGGCTGGTGGTCAGCAAGGTTGATCCGCGCATCATTGCACAATTTCACGATGCAGTGGAGCACATGCGCCAGACTGCGTGGTCAGTGGTGCAGTGGGTGGAGCTTAACACCAGCGGCGGCGATCCGTTTGAGGTGTTGCCGCAACTCGAGGCCGAGCGCATGCACATGCTGCGCAAGCTGGCACACAACGTTACGGCGGACCTGGATTCGGGCAGCCTCAATCGCTTTACGGAAGGGATTGGGGGTGTGTATGAGGTGGTGCAGACGCTCTATCGGGGATTGAGGAAGGTTGTGATTGATTCGGCGGAAGGGTGAAGCGCTAGTTTTTGAATTATTGAGTCCTAATAGAAGTTTGTGGCGCAGGCACTCTTGCCTGTGCTGAATTACTCGTGAAAATTGCAGGCACAGACAGGAGTGTCTGTGCCACATTTGTTTACTTCCGCTTGAAGTGTTTGCTCAGGGCGAGCGCCTGTTTCTGGTAGGACGAGCCGATATCCACGCCGTAAATTTTGTCAGGGCGGGAGAGCAGCGGGATGTACTGCAACCGGGCGATGCTCTGATCGTGCTCGATGCGGAAGGGAACTTCATGGGCGCGAATTTCAAGCACGGCCTGAGTGCCTTTGATGTCGCCGCTGCCGTAACCGAAGCCGGGATCAAAGAAGCCGGCGTAATGCATGCGGAACTCGCCGATGTCCTGATCCATGGGGACCATCTCAGCGGCCCAGTCCGGTGGCACGCTTACCTTTTCTTTTGAAGCAAGGATGTAGAAGTCGCCGGGCTCAAGGATGAGGCCGCGTTTGCCGGGATCGTGGCGCGCGTCCCAGAATTCTGCAGGATCGTAATAATTGATGTTGGAGAGATCAATGACCGGCGCGCTCTTGCGGGCCTGATAGGCGACGATGGGCGAGCCTTCGACGCCGCGCAAGTTCACAGAAAGCCAGATACTATTTTTCCCGATGCGCGCATTGGCCGGCACACCGCCTTCGCCATAAATCAGCGCCTCTTCTTTTTGCCGTGCCTCTTTTTCCAGACGCGAGGTCTGGCGGTCAGAGGCCTTGGGCTTGCCGCGGGCAAAGCGCAGCTGATTGAGCGTCATGCCGGCATTGATGATCACCGTGAAGGTGCGCGAGGTGATCTCGGCATACAGAGGCCCTTTGTAGCCGGAGGGAACGTGGTCAAAATAGACCCCATGGTCGGTGATGAGGCGCGTGAAGATGTCGAGACGGCCGGTGCTGCTCTTGGGATTGGCGCGCGCGGAGATGTCTTCAGGAAGATCAAGCTCTTCAAGCAGCGGAACAATATAGACGCAGCCTTTTTCGAGCACGGTGGGACGGGTCAGGTCAACGCGGCTGACTTTGAGTCCGGCGTCGTGTATGCCTTGCTCCACAGTCGAGTGCTGCGGGACGAAGCTGGCCTGCACACGATAACCGACGTCGCCGAGACGAAGGTCGAGGCTGGCGGGCTGAATCTGGCGCTCAGTGATCGGCTGATAGGGAGGAGTGCGGACGTAGCCCCTGGAGATGATCTCGCGTATCTCCTGCGAGGGAAGCATGCCTTCAGCACGGCTGCTCTCGGCTACACCGCCCAGCATTTCAGGGAACAAACCCGGCGTGCTCCTCACATCTGATGCGGACATGGATCCTCAATACTCAAAAAGTAAGATGATGAGCGCTCAAAGTGCGATATTGCGGACGAGGATAGCATTCAAAATGCCTTTTATGCGCACCGTTCAAGGTGCAAGCGGGAAAAAACTTTTGCGGTTCTCGCGCATGGACTTTCTCTTTAAAAAGCGCATTTTTCGAATGCTGAGAACAGCGAATTGCCTCAATTTCCACAACTGAATTTATTGTACGAGGAAATTCATGATTTCGTTTGTGCCTGAGAGCGACTGGTAAAGCAGGCAGAGACAGGCGAGAGCGCCGGGCTGGCCACACTTCCTCCGTGGCTTGAACTCATGATCCGCGGCGATTCTTATTCCGAATGCCGATCAGGATGAGGAGGAAGGCAAAGAACCGGATGATGTAAATCCATGCGCTGCCTTCATTGGGTTGGCGCAGGAAAAGCATGGCGGTACGGTTCAGGGCTTCAATGATGAAGGCGATCCCAAACATGAGGAAGAGTGAATCGCGTGTATCGCGCCAGAAGCGCAGGAAAAACAGGCCGGAGGCGAGCGATGCTGTGGCAATCACGCCGAGAAGAAATCCGTTGATCATCGGTCGCCCTCCCAGACGAGGCCGTACAAAAGGATGAGCATGGCGAACACGGCGGTCAGGAGCCGCCAGGGGTAAAGATCAACCTGGGGGAAGACCACAAGATCAAAAAATACGAGGAGATTTGAAACCGCCAGGCCGAAGAAGCAGATGCTGCTCCACAGGAGAAGGCGTTTGCGGACGCGCGTATAAGCGCGCATGAGAAGAATGCCGCAGCAGAGAGTGACGAGAACTCCGAGTATGTAAACGGATGGGCCCATCTCAATCCTTTTTGAACCTGAATGCGCGCGCGAATTCGCGCACGGAAGGCGGGGCTTTGGAATGAATCATGCGGGAGATCCGCAGCAGCTCGCGGCGGTAAGTCCTCTCTACTTCGGCGATCAGATCGTCTTGCATGAATTGTGTATTGTACGAGTAATTATCTGAATCCTCTCCGACAAGGCCGCGCTTCTTCAGGTCCTGAAGGATGGCTTGGGCGGTTTCTCTGGAGACGTAAAGCGACCTTTCCATCTCGCTGAGCGACCAGGATTTTGGACGGCTGTTCCAGAGCAGCAGAAGCGCCTCAAGGTGGGGAACCGTATCAATCTGCTCGAAAATAAACTTATCGACTTCTGCCCGAGCCGGGGTCGGTTGTGTCATCGGTTAAAGCGTCTATCGGGAATCAGGTGAACACACCGGACTTGCTGCTTCTGCGGTATCGGGCGGTACCGCATTTCCGGTAGGAACATATCGTACTAAGATATACAGTCCGGGCGCAAGATTCGTCGAGGACTTTGCCCAAATTTTTTTAAGAGAACTCCCTGAAGCGGCAAAGGCGAAGGAAATATTCTCGGGATGCTTCGACTTACACTCATCCGGCTTCGCCGGACTCGTGCGGCGCTCAGCATGACAAGGGTTGGACTGATACAGCTTTATTCCGGGCAGGCGGGCGGTTGCGGTGGCCCGTCTGGCTGGTAGTTGGTGTGATTTTCATTCAGGCATTTTTCAACGAATGAATCGGTATAGAGCTTGCGCACTGAGTCAGGAATGGCATTCACCTGCTTCTCGATTGGCTGGAAGGTGAATTGAATTGTGCCATCGGCTTTGACGCGTCCGAGCAGGTATCCATAAAGATCGTTCTGCGGGTTCTCCGCGCCGGTGAGGTCTTTGGGAAGCGTGTAACGCACAGCGCCGGCGGTGCCCACGATCCAGCCGGGCAGGATGGTTTCAGGATGAAGGCGGCGGCAGGCTGTGTTGTACACGTTGCCCATGGAAAAGTGCGAATGGCTGGCGAGGACGTAAACGTTTTTATGCGTGGTGCTTTTGAAGTTCACCAGGTCACGATAGACGCGCCGGCCGCTGATCGTGCCTTGCGGCGTTTCACTCATGCTGTGTCCGGTGGAAATGCTATCGGGCAGCGCGCGATGCATGCCCAGAACTACGGTGCGGACTTTGTCATCACCTGCGGCGCGCTTCAGCACGCTTTCAAACCACACGACCTGATCGTTATCAAACATGTCATCGGTGGAGTTATCCAGGGTGATGAAGTCCACGGGGCCTTTGATCCAGTGGTAATAAGCCTGAAGCTTGTGGTTTCTGGGATCGTCAGCCAGGCGCTGGGCCTTGAGCAGCGGATCGTCAAACCAGTCAGCGAAAGTCTGGATGGCTTCAATGCGGCTCTTGGGAGAGACAGTCTCATGGTTTCCCAGCGAGAGATAAACCGGAACATCGCCGAAGGGTGTTAGCTGGTGGTCAATGAAATCCTGCCAGGCGTCATTTTCATAATTCAAAATGTTGACCGTGGGATGAAGCTGCTTGTAGTCCTGGTCAAAGTCATAGATGGCGCGGAAGTCGCCGAGGTGCCAGTAGAACTTTGCGTGCTCACGCCTCGCGCGTTCGGCAATGGCAGGCATAACGATGTCACCACAGTTACGCGAGTCGCCGGAGACGGCAAAGGTCCATTCGTCTTGTGCCTGAGCAGGGGTAGTGTGGAAACAGCAGAGCAGGGAGAAAAGAACGGCGGCGGCTGAGAATCGCATGAAGATGGCCCCTCGTGAATCATCAAAGTGGTGCGGGAATATTAGAACACATTGCGATTGGACGAACTGAGAGGCGGAAGCTTACCGCGGATGAACGCGGATAGGAATCAGGGAAACTGCATGGAGGTTCGGTTCTGGAAATGGTGGTGGAAAAACTGGAGTGTTTGCCATTTAACAATGGTTCTCTCTTTGGCTTTGACAAGATATGGGACGATGTCCTTCTTCGCGCTTTATTCGTGAGCAGAAGTGCGCTAGGATGTAGCAGCTCTGTTGCTCAACCAGTAAAATACACGTTCAGAACGTAGATGGGATGGGCTGGGATATGTCCCCGAATGGTTGTTGGGTTAGCCCTACGCCAAATTGGGATGGCTGGGATAAAAGGGGAGGGGGTAGGGGAGGGATGGAGTGTTAACGGTAGAGTAAATTTTTTAGATTGGGTGATCGGGTGATCGCGCGTGATCGGGAGATCGAAAATGTGAAGACCCAACGCGGAGCGGAAACACGGAGAGGTCGGGCAGATTGATGATCGTGTGGAAAATCGGAAGCCAAAAGTATACGACTTATGCGGATGAGCGCGAATTCAGCAAAAGATCAGGTTTGGGCGATAAGCTATTGGATTTGAAGGCTCTAAAATAACAGAGAAGGAAGGTGTTAATCAGCAAGGTTACCTTGGGACAATGGGCAGCGGCTTTTTGTTGGACGCGTATTGGGTTGCAGTAATATAGCGTTCATCTGGCCGAAGGTTCTATAGTTTCCTTAAATCAGCGTTGTTGTGACAGACATATGGCGCAAATGATCGCTTCAGAACGCGGTCGTAGAAGCTCTCGTGTGCTGGTTACATTGCCGCTGGCGGTTTCCGGCCAGAAGAGTGATGGATCACACGTAAGCGGGGCCGCGGAGACAATCCTGGTAAACCGGCATGGAGCGAAGATCCGCTCCACGGTACCGCTTGAACCCGAGATGGAAGTGCGCGTGGCCATGCTGGCGCCGTATAAGTGGCGCGTGGGCCAGGTGGTGTGGGCGGATTCAGGCGAGAGCGAATACGGGATTGAACTGTATCGTCCGGAGAACTTCTGGGGGATTTATTTTCCGCCGGAAGACTGGGAACTGGGCGTGCCGCCAGTTACAGTGGCTGCAACCATTCCTTTTTTTGGGGCGACCCAACCGAAGGTCGCGATGAAAACCGAGAGTGAAGCTGCGAAAGGCCCGGACCCGCTACATCTGCCAGAGGGTGGAACGATTGCAATCCTGCGCGGCATTGCCAGCAATGGCATTCCGTTCCAGGAGCGTGACCTGATTTTGCCAGTGGGCGAGCGCGATGCCACGATGCTGATTGGACCTATGGTAAGCCTGGGATCGAAGCTGCAGGTGATCTTCAGCAAAAATTGCGTGGAAGATGCGATTGTGGCGGCTACATCGCACAGTCGTGAGTATGATCGCTGGAGAATCTGGCTGAGTTTTTCCCGAGTACTGCTGGTTGCCAAGCAAGGCTCCTGAAGCAAACCCCGATGCCGCGTCATTTGATTTCTTTGCTCCAAACTGCTTTGAGATCGCAACGCTAATTTTTTTCAACCCTGAGGCAAGCGGCCCAGCATGCACGAGACTGGCTGCTTTTACCTTCGTATATACTCTCGATGATTTTTAACCACAGAGAAGAGCCTTGAGGAATTGATGCTCTGCATCTCTGCGGTGCTGGTGATGAGTTTCTTTTTAGGAGTTCAGATGAAGCGTGTTCTTGTTTCCGTCCTGGTCATGTTGTCATTGGTCATACCTGCTTTGGCCCAGCAGCCGACTGCGCAGAAGCCCGCGCCGAAAGCGGTTTACATTCGCGCAGGAAGATTGTTTGACGCAACGTCAGACAATGTACGCGAGAACATGGTGATCGTGGTGCTGGGAGATCGCATTCAAACGGTTGCTTCGGCAGCGGCAGTCTCGATTCCTGCCGGCGCAACAGTGATCGATCTCTCGCATGCCACGGTGCTGCCGGGACTGATTGATTGCCACACGCACATGGCTTCACGCGCGGACCGCTACAACGAGATCTACGAATTCAAGGACACGCCGTTCGACAAGGCGTTTGCCGCCGTGGTGCATGCGCGCAAGACGCTGGAAGCAGGTTTTACCAGCATTCGTGATGTCGGCTCGCCGCCGTTTCTTGCCGTTGATCTGCGGAACTCAATCAACGAAGGCTTGATTCCGGGACCGCGCATTGTCGCCAGCGGTCCGGGCATTTCAATCACAGGCGGTCACGGAGATCTGAACAATTATTCGCCGCAGACGCGCGTTCAGATGTTTCCTGAGGAGCGCGACTTCCAGATTGCCGATGGAGTTGACCAGATCCGTCATGTGGTGCGCGCACAGGTGAAGTACGGCGTGGATGTGATCAAGATCCTTGCGACAGGAGGAGTGCTCTCCAAGGGCGATAGCCCCGGCGCGCCGCAGTTTACCTTTGACGAACTGAAGGCCGCGGCAGAAGAGGCGCACATGGCAGGACGCAAGATTGCAGCGCACGCGCACGGAACGCAGGGCATTAAGAATGCGATTCTCGCCGGCATTGATTCAATTGAGCATGCCAGCCTGATTGATGACGAAGGCATCCGTCTGGCAAAAGAGCATGGCACGTATCTGGTGATGGACATTTACAACGACGACTACATTTTGGGCAAAGCAATTGAGTTTGGCTTGCCGCAGGAAAATGTTGATAAAGAGAGGATGGTTGGACGGCTGCAGCGTGAGAACTTTCAACGCGCGGTGAAGGCCGGCGCGAAGATGGCTTTTGGCACCGATGCAGGCGTGTATCCGCATGGCGACAACGCAAAACAGTTCTTCTACATGGTGAAGTTTGGCATGACGCCGGCGCAGGCCGTGCGCGCTGCAACCAGCAACGCGGCTGATCTGATTGGACGCGCCAAGGATGTGGGGACGCTTGAGCCGGGAAAATATGCTGATGTGATCGCCGTGACTGCCGATCCGCTGCAGGATGTGCGCGCACTGGAGAATGTTGGATTCGTGATGAAGGGCGGAGTTGTGGTGAAAGATGGCATAACACGGACTTCGCGGTAAAGCAAAACCTTTGAAACATAGAGGAACAGAGGACACAGGGGAAGATTGCGAGTTGGTGAGCATATTGAAGACGTTCCATGCTAACGGCAAACCACTGAATAGCAATTCGTTCATCCTCTGCTTCCCCTTTTCCTCTGTGTTTCAGGTTTTTGATTTTGATCGGTTGCGGAGTTCTTCATGGGCTGTTTACGATTACGGCCATGAGGAGGCACAATGTCTCGTCCCGTTATCATCCTTGTACTTTTTGTGTCCGCAGTATTCTTGAGCGGAATGCAGACCACTCCAAGCGGATCTTCACAAGCCGCAGCGAGCCAGGCGGACACGGCGAATACGGCGGAGAATGCGCAACTGCATCGCTTCAGCGCAGCCGATGAAAACAAGGCAATGCAAGGCGATATTCGGCGAATGCGCGCGCTGGTGCACCAGATGGAGACGAATTTGGCTTTTGTGGATACAACACAGTCGCCCTTGAAGCACCAGTTCCAATTGGAGATTGATGCGTGGAACACTCTGATCAACCAGATGGAGCGGAGAGCGCAAGCGAGTTCGCGATGAAAAGTGCAAGGCTCGCAGTACAGTTAAGGAGTGTCCAGTGAAGTTCAGGCCATGCTGGCAAAACATTGCGACCCTGATGGGCTGCAATAGGTCAGCATTTCTTTACATAAGCAATTAATAGCGTTCCGGAGATCACGAATGCACAAGCGGCTCGTCATCCTGTTTTTCTTGTTCGCTTCGGTTATCTGTTCTGCGCAATCTTCGCAGCCCGCTGCAGCTTCGCGGCCTAAGATCCGAGCAGTGACCGCATTTGTGCGGCTGGATCGCGCTACATATCGCACTCAGGTAGCAGACGCGCTGAAGTTGCTGCGCGCCGCAAAAGATGCGTTCACCAAAGCTGGATATGAAGTTGAGACTATCCGCATCACGACCCAGCCTTTTCCGGAATACAGCAAAGGGATGAGTACGGAGCAGGCGCTTGAGTTCTTTCGTGACTATGACAAGCTGGCAAAGCAGGAAGGATTCACGCCGGATATTGGCTCGGCAATGAGCAGAGACGCAGATGATCCGAAGCAGGCTGAATTATTGGCGCGGATTATCACCGAGACAGAGAACATCAACGGATTTATTACAGTAGCCGATGAACAGGGAATTCACTGGAAGGCAGTTCGCGCGGCGGCACAGGTGATGAAGTATCTGGAAGAACACACCGCGCACAGCGAAGGTAACTTCCATTTTGCTGCCGGAGCTTTTCCGCCGGCAGTCGCGCCGTTCTTTCCTGTTTCGCATACCGCAGATGCCGGACATGGCTTTGCCATCGGACTGGAGTCGGCCAACATCGTGCAGCAGGTGTTTGCCAATGCCAAGGGCGACCTGGACTCCGCTGGTGAGCAACTGACCTCGGCGCTCGGCGCAGAGGCAAAGAAGGTCGAGGAGATTGCTCATCGCGTGGCCACCAGCACCGGCTGGCGATACCAGGGAATTGACCTGACGCCGGTTCCGCTCAAGGAGATTTCCATTGGCGGCGCACTGGAGTCGCTGGTGCACGGCGAAATTGGCTCGCCGGGAAGCCTGAGCGGAGCTTACACGATTACGTCGGCGGTCAAGCGCGTGCAGGTGCAGCAGGCAGGCTACAGCGGCCTGATGCTGCCGGTGTTGGAAGATTCTGTTCTGGCAAAGCGTTGGGAGTCAGGCACCATCAGCCGCGATTCGCTAATGTCGTACTCGTCCGTTTGCAGCACTGGTCTCGATGCGGTGCCGCTGCCGGGCGATATTTCTGAGCAGCAGCTGGCAAACATCATCAGCGATATGGCCAGCCTGGCGGTGAAGTGGCACAAGCCGCTTTCGGCACGGCTGCTGCCTGTGGCAGGGAAGAAAGTTGGCGACATGACCGAGTTCAGCAGCCCGTATCTGGTGAATGTGCACATTCATTAAGGGACAAGTCATGGCCTTGCTGATGAAGAATGAATGTGAGAAGTGCCACCAGGCGCTGCCTCCGCAGGAGATCGCCATGATCTGTTCTTACGAGTGTACTTTCTGCCCAGCCTGTTCCACGGCGATGAAGGATACCTGTCCTAACTGCGGCGGAGAGCTGGTGCGGCGTCCGCGGCGAAAGTAATTCGTTTAGCAACAGGAGAATCATTCCCGAAATTCATGATTTATTAACATTGACAACCCTTTCCTGAAGGTCTAAGGTTTTCCACTGCTTAATGCAACTCCCCCTGGAGGTGATTCACCGCCATGCATATGCCCCAAAATGAAAAATATTCATTTGTAAGCTGCACCATTATTCTGGTGCTCGCAGTTCTCTTGATGCCAGCGCTGGCCGCAGCTGCCACACATCCTTTATTCAATTTGCAGTCATCTGTCACTTCGCCATTTCCCAGTGACCGTTTTACTGTGTTTGACGTGCAGCAGCTTACTGGTTTGCGCGTCAATCTGGCTCTGCCCAACTGCGCCACTCATCCTTCAGATTGCGCCGACCTCGCGCTGCTCAACCAGCTTGACGGCTTCAATCTTCAGCCGCGGCTCGCAGTCCCTTTCGACGGCGCCATCGATCCAAGCACTGTCACCAGCAAGACTGTTTTCCTGATTACGCTTCCCGGGCCCGGATTGCGCGATCTGGAGTTTGACGGCTTTACGCCGAAGGTGATCGGCATTAACCAGATCGTGTGGGACCCGGCCAGCCTGACGCTCTTTGCGGAATCGAATGACCATCTGAATGAAGACGCCAATTACGCGCTGATCGTGACCACCGGGGTTCATGATGCCCAGGGGAATCCGATTTCCGCGACGGGAGCTTTCAGTGCGTTTATTCACGGCGATGGCGGCGTGGACGGCATTAACACAGACGAGCTGCTCAAACGCTATCAGCAGGCGCTGAAGCATGCTGTCGGCGGAGATATTCTGGAAGCGCTGGGCCTGCGCCCCGGTGACATCGCCGCAGCAAGCGTCTTCACCACGGAGAGCGCCACAGCCACGCTGCGCAGCATTCGCGAGCAGATCAAAGCCTCAGCTTCACCCATAGTGGACTTCAATCTGGGTATAAACGGCGAGAAAACAGTGTTCCCGGTGAGCTCAATCATCGGCATACTCTGGGGCCAGCAGAAGAAGACAGTAGGTCCCCTGAACACCGTTCCCGTCCCAACTCCCGCGCTGCAGGTTTTCCCCGGCTCGGTTGGCACTCTGGCCTTTGGCAAGTTCAGCGGACAGCACTGGCAGAACGGCAATGTATTTATTCCCCAGGTGCCGACCACACAGAGCGTTCCTTCGCAGGGATCTGAGGATATCTTCTTCAATCTGTTCATTCCGTCCGGTCCTCGCCCCACCAACGGGTGGCCGGTGGCGATCTTCGGCCACGGGTTTACTGACAGTAAGCAGGGCGCGCCCTTCGCGGTGGCTTCTACGCTGGCGCACAACGGCATTGCCACGATTGCCATCAACGTGGTGGGCCATGGCTTTGGTCCCAACAGCATACTCACGGTGATTCAGGGAACCGGCGCAACGGTACTTCCAGAAGGCGGCCGCGGCTTTGACCAGGATGGAGACGGCGATATCACCAGCGCGGAAGGCTCTTCCACGTTTGTGCTGAGCCCGCAGGGAACCATCGGCTCGCGCGATGCCTTGCAGCAGACCACCGCTGACCTGATGCAGCTTGTCCGCGCCATTCAGGGTGGAATAGACGCCGACGGCGATGGCCTGCCTGATCTTGACGCCAACCGCATCTACTACGCGGGACAATCTTTCGGCGGCATTTACGGAACAATCTTTCTCGGCATTGAGCCGGATGTCCGCGCTGGAGTGCCCAACGTGCCTGGCGGTTCCATTATTGACATCGTACGTTTGAGCCCGAATTTCCAGCTCCTGCTCACGCAGGCGCTCGTGGTCCGCGTACCCCAACTGCTGAATTCGACTGTGTCACCCTTCTTTGTTGACAACATGCCGTTGCGCAACCTGCCGCCGGTTATTAACAATGTCCCTGGCGCTATCGCGATTCAGACCGTTGAAGACACCAGCCGCTGGCTCGGACAGCAAGGAGATCCCGTGGCCTGGGCGCCGTTTATGAATAAATCGCCCTTGCCAGGCGATCTGAGCAAACCGGTGATCATCCAGTTTGCCCGCGGCGATAAGACCGTGCCCAACCCTACGGCGACGGCACTGATCCGGTCCGGCGACCTCAAGGACCGTACCAGCTTCTTCCGCAACGATCTGGCGTTTCCGTTGAACCCAGGTGACCCGATTACGAATCCAACGGGTTTCCCAAAGAATCCACACACTTTCCTGACCAACCTCCTGATCGATATCCATAAGCCAGGACCTCTCTACCCCATCGTGGTGGCCGTGGAGGCACAGACACAGATCGGAGTGTTCTTCGCCACGAACGGCGCTTTGACCATCGATCCTGATGGACCGGGACCGCTGTTTGAGGTGCCAATCGCTGGAGCGCTGCCGGAAGATTTGGGGTTCATACCGTAGGAAAGAAGTTGGACGCAGATCTGCGCTGATTTTATGCAGATCAAAAAATTGGTAATTGGGTAATTTGGTAAATGGGTAATTTGGATTTCAGATTACCCGTTTTTTTATTTACTCAATTACCAAATTACTCATTTACTAAATCGTCCTTACCAATTCATCCTCTCCCGCAAGCTCGTAATGTGCGCCACATGATGGTTCCCATGCCATGAGTAAAGTTCCAGCAACCAGTCAACGTCATGCGGGCCGGAATCAGGATGGACGAATTTCCGTTGAAAATCTTCGGACTTCAGAGATCGCAGCAGCACGGTCCAGCGTGCATGCAGAGACTCCAGCAAAGTAAGCGAGACTTCCACCGGCGTCAACTCTGAGTCTTTCAGGCGGGCCCAGGCAGTTTCGTCGTAGGGCTTAATGGTGGGATTTTGCTCGGTGAGGGCGAGTTTGAATCGGATATAGGCATTCAAATGGCTGTCGGGAACGTGATGAATCACC
This sequence comes from uncultured Acidobacteriaceae bacterium, assembly GCA_964541925.1. Lineage (GTDB taxonomy): Bacteria > Acidobacteriota > Terriglobia > Terriglobales > Acidobacteriaceae > Angelobacter. The sequence continues at coordinate 18,298 of CAZISB010000033.1, forward strand.
TGCCGGACGGTCCAGCCGCCATCGCGGTATGGAGTATCAAGCTGGCTCGGCTGCAATCCGGCAACGGCTTGGCGCATCTGCTTTGGCAACATAGAGATAGCCTCAATATGCTGGGTGCGGCTTTCCGCAGAGGGATTGGAATTTGGGACAAAGCGGCCAATCGGGTATCGAAGATCAGTCATTTGCAGCCCTCTTTGAGGATATTTAGCTCAATATATTCGAAAAATGTGGCATTTTAGTTACTTTCGATTAAGCCTAAATAAATCAATTATTTAGAGCCCATAAAATCTTGAAAAATTTCTTGACGTTTCAGCCAATGCCAGTTACCGTATAACGTTCTTTACGGGCTTAAGGCTTGTGTATCGGACTTTGTTCTAAGTAGCGCCACTTCAACAAAGTCCAAAAAAATTGGCAACTCAGATACCACTAACTGCGTCTAATAGTCGCACGGGTTTCTGGTTACTTCTCCACAGACATCAGATGTTTTTTGCTTAACGCAAGAAGCAGAAGGTTCGGCTTTCCGCTGTGTCCAGGCCAGTCAGCTTATAAAGAACTGAATTTATTCGTACTAAATGTAATCCAATTCATCTAACGAACTTGTATAAGGAGATAAATAGGCATGCGCTCTGACTTGATTTATGACGCACTCGACACTGTGCGGAACCGCTATCTTTTGTGCCAGCTCATTTCCAAGGCTACGCGGAAATTCCACAAGCCCAATACCCGCGTGCAGGAAACCATGAATGACGTTCTGGTTCGCGTGGGCAAAGCTGGCGATGCAGACAATGTAATTGAATCCGCGCCGGTGCAGGTTGCCGAGCCGCAGCGTCGCGCCGCATAATAGACTTTCCTGAACATTTCCGCCGGGCCTGCCGGCCTGGCGGACCTCAGGTTTATCCTGATCTCTCCTCTGATCGCTGGAAAATCCTTCCTTTAATCAGAAACTCCCGTAGGTGACGAAATGACTATTGCAGAACTCAAAGAAAAAAATATTACTGAGCTTACCAAGATCGCGCGCACTCTTGACCTTCCTGGCGCCAGCGGCCTCCGCAAGCAGGATCTCATCTTCAAAATCCTGCAGGCTCAGAGTGAAAAAGAAGGACACATTTTTGCCGAAGGCGTGTTGGAAATCCTGCCTGACGGCTATGGCTTCCTTCGCTCCCCTGACTACAACTACCTTCCCGGCCCGGACGACATCTATGTCTCGCCCTCGCAAATCCGCAAATTCGACCTGAAAACCGGCGATACCATCAGCGGCCAGGTGAGGCCGCCGCATGAAGGCGAAAAATATTTTGCGCTGGTGAAGATTGAGGCGGTCAACTTTGAATCGCCGGAAGAGGCGCGCAACAAGATCCTCTTCGATAACCTCACGCCACTCTATCCGCAGGAACGCCTCAAGCTGGAAACCGTGCGTGACAATTACACCGCACGCGTCATGGACCTGCTTACTCCCATTGGCAAGGGCCAGCGCGGACTGATTGTTTCTCCACCGCGCGCCGGCAAGACCATGATCCTGCAGAATATCGCCAACTCCATCACCACCAATCACCCTGAAGTCGTGCTGATTGTGCTGCTGATCGACGAGCGTCCGGAAGAAGTCACGGACATGCAGCGCTCGGTCAAAGGCGAAGTTATTTCTTCAACCTTCGATGAGCCTGCCGCCCGCCACGTGCAAGTGGCTGAGATGGTGATTGAAAAGGCCAAGCGCCTGGTTGAGCACAAGCGCGATGTGGTGATCCTGCTGGACTCCATCACGCGCCTGGCCCGCGCTTACAACACTATTGTTCCGCCTTCAGGCAAGGTGCTCTCCGGCGGCGTGGACTCGAACGCACTTCAGCGGCCGAAACGCTTCTTTGGCGCGGCCCGCAACATTGAAGAAGGCGGCTCATTGACGATCGCAGCGACGGCGCTCATCGAGACCGGCTCGCGCATGGACGACGTGATCTTTGAAGAGTTCAAAGGTACGGGCAACATGGAAGTCATTCTGGACCGCAAGCTGTCTGACAAACGCGTATTCCCGGCAATTGACATCCAGCGCTCCGGCACTCGTAAGGAAGAGCTGATCATCCCGAAAGACGATCTCACTCGTATCTGGGTGCTGCGTCGCGTGTTGAACCCGCTGTCTCCTGTTGAAGCCATGGAATTGCTGATTGATAAATTAGGCAAGACCCGTTCAAACAGCGAGTTCTTGTCGAACATGAGCTCGATTTAATTGCTTTCTGAAACCCCGAAGCGAAGCGAGGGGCCCCTATCATCGCGAGGATGCCTGCTCGAAATGGGATCTAACTCTCGGCACCCGGCATCCTTTTTCAAAACAGGTAATATTGTGGCGATAGGGATCTCTCGCTTTGCTCGAGAGTGCGGAGAAATATGAATCCTCGTACCGCTGTCGTGCTGGGTGCCTCCGGTCTGGTCGGTGGATACTGCCTCAAGGCGCTCGTCGATGATCCGGACTACACACGCGTGCTCACCTTTGGCCGGCGTGAGCTGCCTGCGCAGATGACGCGAGCCAAAGTCACGCAGAGGGTGGTTGATCTTGCCAGCTTGAGCGCGGAGCACTTCCGCGGAGTTCAGGACGTATTCAGTGCGCTGGGCACCACAATCCGCAAAGCAGGATCTCAGGAAGCGTTCCGTAAAGTTGATCTCGAACTGCCCCTGCGGGCCGCGCAGGAGGCCCTAAAAGCAGGTGTAGAGCAGTTCATCGTAGTCTCCTCAGTCGGCGCTGATCCTTCCAGTAAGAACTTCTATCTTCGCACCAAGGGTGAGCTGGAACAGGAGCTTGCCAAACTGCCGTTTCGTGCTCTTCACATCCTCCGTCCTAGTCTGCTGATTGGTAAGCGCCAGGAATTTCGGCTGGGAGAGAGCCTTGCAATCGCAGTTGCTCCGGTCTTGGATCTGCTTACCGTAGGACAGCTGCAGCGCTATCACTCCATCAAAGCTGAGGCTGTAGGGCGGGCAATGGTGAGCGCAGCGCGATCAGGGAAGCAGGGAACCTTCGTTTACGAATTCGATTCCATCAAGCCCCTGGCTGCTTAAGTGGCACGCCGTGAAATCATTCGCTTACCCCGGCAGCCCCAGAACATCACTTTTCTTGACGATTCCGAACCACGCAATTAGTCTTTCTCGCGCCATCCTGGGAGGGAAAATGAGGCGATTCTGGGCGGGACCAAAAATCTTTTTTGCAGTCATCTTGCTTGCCAGTGCTGCAGCGTGGGCGCAAAGCGGGCCGGCGCCAGCCCCGGCAGTAATCAAGCCGGGCGACAATCTGGTGGTAGAAAATGTTCCTCCGGTTCCAGCGGCCATCGCGGAAAAAGCCAATCAATACGGTGAATTTCGCAGCGCTGCCATCCAGGACTGGGACCCAGTGAAGCGTGAGATGCTGATCGGTACGCGCTTTGCCGATGTGCCACAGATCCATCGCGTGAAGATGCCGGGCGGCGATCGCACCCAACTCACGTTCTTTCCTGATCGTACCGGCGGCGCACACTTCGGGCCTAAAGGCGATTACTTCACTTTTAGTAAGGATATTGGCGGCGGCGAGTGGTTCCAGTTCTATCGCTACGATCTTGCCACCGGCGATGTGACCCTGCTTACAGATGGTAAGTCGCGGAATACCGGCCGCAGCTTTGCCCATCATGACAATCGTATGGCTTACAGCTCTACGCGCCGCACCGGGCAGGACAACGACATATGGATCATGGATCCCACCAATCCAAAAACTGACAAGATGCTGCTGCAACTGGAAGGCGGCGGCTGGGGCGTGGAGGACTGGTCTCCCGATAACAAAAAGCTTCTGGTCTTGCAGGAGATCTCCGCCAATGAGACCTATCTCTGGCTGGTGGATGTAGCCACCGCAGAAAAGAAGCTGCTCACCCCGAAAGGCAGCGAACAGGTGGCCTACGGCGGCGCGTTGTTCAGCAAAGATGGCAAAGGCTTTTACACAACGACAGACCGCGATTCGGAATTCTCACGGCTGGCGTATTTTGATCTGGCCGCCATGCAACCGATTTTTCTAACGACCGACATCAAGTGGGATGTGGACGAGGCTGCGCTTAGCGAAGACGGAAAAACGCTGGCCTTCGTGACCAATGAAGACGGCATCAACAAGCTCTACCTGATGGATACAACGACGCGCAAATATCATTTGGTTTCCGGCATTCCCACGGGGCTGATCGGCGGACTGAACTTCCACAAGAACAATCGCGATCTCGGTTTTGTAGTGACCTCAGCGCATTCCACGGCCGCTGTTTACTCGCTTGATGTTGCCAGCGGCAAGGTTGAGCGCTGGACCTTCAGTGAGACTGGCGGCCTGAACACCGCCAACTTCTCTGAGCCGCAGTTGATCAAGTGGCAGACCTTCGACGGCAAAACCATCTCCGGCTTCCTCTACATGCCGGACGCAAAGAAATTCCCGGGCAAGCGGCCGGTGATCGTCAACATTCACGGCGGGCCGGAAGGGCAGTACCGCCCGGGATTTTTAGGAAGGAACAACTATTACATCAACGAGCTTGGTGTCGCGTTGATCTTCCCCAACGTCCGCGGTTCAACGGGCTATGGCAAGACTTTCCTGAAACTCGACAATGGAACGAATCGCGACCACACTCACAAAGATATTGGCGCGCTGCTGGATTGGATCGGAAAGAATTCTGCACTCGACGCCGGCAAGATCATGATTACCGGCGGCAGCTACGGTGGTTACATGACCTGGGCCGTCGCATACGAATATAACGACAAAATCTGCTGCTCACTGCCGATCGTTGGCCCGTCTAATCTCGTTACGCTGTTGGAGCACACTGAGGCGTATCGCCGCGACCTGCGGCGCGTGGAATACGGCGATGAGCGTGATCCCAAGATCCGTGAGTATCTGGAGCGCACCGCACCGCTCAACAACTCAGAGAAGATACGTAAGCCGGTGTATGCCGTGGTAGGGAAGAACGATCCTCGCGTGCCATGGACAGAATCTCGTCAGATGCTGGATAAACTCAAGGGCAACGGCACACCAACCTGGTTCCTTATGGCGAACGATGAAGGGCATGGATACGCCAAGAAAAAGAACCAGGATTTTCAGTTCTATTCAACCATTATGTTTGTGAAGCAATTCCTGCTCGGGCAACAAGAAAGCGCGGCAGGCGATAAATAAGGCTGTCTAATTGCATCCAAGCTAAGCGATGATCGTCGTTATTTCAGACCTGCACTTTGAAGAAGAAGCCTCGGACGTAATTCCGGGCAACGGCACACATCCAAACCTGATCTTCCGGCGCAACCTTGATGCGCACGCCTACCGCCGATTCATCACGCAAATGGCTGAAGAAGCCGCGCGGCGCAGGGTAAAGAAGTTTGAGCTGGTGATTGCCGGCGACTTGTTTGACCTGAACCGGACAGCGCTTTGGCTGGAAGATGATCTGCGGCCCTACATGTCGCTGGATGAGATCACGCCTGCGCTTGAAGCCAAGGTGAAGAGGATTATCGGGGCAATCGCCGCCGAGCCGCCCGTTGCAGAAACGCTGGAAATATTCCAGCTGCTGGCAAAGGGGCGATATCGGCAGCCCAAGGCCGATGGCGGCAAGGAATTGGATTTTCCAGCCAACGAGATCGAAATCAAATGCCTGGCCGGAAACCATGATCGTCTGATCAACGCTGCCGGCATCCGCGGCCAGATACGCGAGTTGATTGGGCTCAAAGGAAACGAGCCGTTTCTTCACTATCTTCTGTATGAAGATCCGGCTGTGCTGATTCGCCACGGGCATGAGTATGATCGCAACAACTTTGCAATTGATCCTGACAAGCTGAAAACCATCCCTCTTGATGTGCCTGCGGAAGGATATGACAGGGCAAATTTCGGAGACTTTGTCACGATTGATATCGCGGTGAAGCTTCCGGTCTTGTTCCGGCGCGAGTACGGAGACGAAGCAATCCTCAAAGATGAGGTGCTCTCCGGGCTGTATCTGCGCCTGCTGCAGTTTGACGATGTGCGGCCGCAGTCGGCGCTGCTGGATTATCTGCTGGACGCCTCTGCCGGAGATTACTCCACCGAAGAAGCGTGGGAGCGGCTGGTGCCGGTGATTCAGAAGCTGCTCGACCAGGTGCATGATGATAAGTTCTTTCGCCATTGGCTGAGTGAGCGGGCAAAAAAGTGGGCGCCCGCGGAGATGGAGGTCGCGCGCGGATTATTGAAACTGGGCGGTTGGAGGAATGCCGTGGCGCGCGAAGCCTCACGCAAGGTAGCGCACTTTTTACTGGGCGGCGAGACGGACCGGCCAGAGCTTTTTGCCATGCGTGAAGAGGTTGTGCTGAATGAGAAGGTGCGGCTGGTACTGGCCGGGCACACGCATACGCCCTATGTGTCACTGATCCGGTCAGACAAGCAGAGTGACCGCTTTTACCTGAACACCGGCACCTGGCGTGACCAGATTCCTTCCACGCCTGACCAGCGCAACTTCGGCCGGTTAAAGGCGCTGACCTACGCGATGCTATTCACTTCAGAGGAAGAAGAGCCGGGCAGACAAACAGAGCTGGGCTCGTTCGATTACTGGACCGGCTACACGCGCGAGTGGACAAGCGACCAGGAGCAGAGAAGCGAAAGATAGTGACAGTGAAACCTAACAGGGGAACTTTGCCAAATCCGCATTTGAACCGCAGAGCACCACGCCCACGCGTTCGCCGGAGCGCGGCTTGTATGCGCCTGAGAGCAGCGCGGCAAGGGCCGTTGCACCGCCTGGCTCGGCGATCAAACGCAGCGATTGCCACAAAGCTTTCTGCGCTTGCAGGATGTAATCGTCACTCACCAGCACAGCTTGCGACACAAATTTCTGCGCGATCGGGAGCATGAGTTCGCCGGCGCGGCGCGCGCCAAGCGAATCGGCGGCTACCCCGCCAGTTTCAACATCAATTACCTGGCCGGCGGCAAGCGCCTTATGCAGTGTTGGAGCACGCTCCGGCTCCACGCTGATGACGCGCACGCGGTCTTGATACCAGGCAGCCACGCCGCCGATTAACCCGCCTCCGCCCACGGCGATGAGAACTGAATCGAGCCCGCGCACCTGCTCTTCCAACTCCATCCCCAGAGTGCCTTGTCCTGCAAGGACGCGCTGATCGTCATAAGCATGAATGGCGAGCGCCCCGGTCTGCGCCGCACGTTCCTGGCTCGCAGCCAGGGCTTCAGCGTAACTGTTGCCGGTAAGGTTGATCGCAGCGCCGTAGTGCCGCAGCCGCTCGACTTTGTTGGCGGGCGTTGTAGCCGGAACAAAAATTTCTGCGTGGTGTCCAAGTTTGTGAGCAGCGTACGCAACTGCAGCGCCGTGGTTGCCGCCGGAGGCAGCGATCACGCCGGCAGGCGGAACGCGGGAGCTCAGAATGCAGTTGAATGCGCCTCGCGGCTTGAAAGAGCCGGTGTGCTGGAGGCACTCCAGCTTGAAGAAGAGTTTTGCATCGAGGCCGAAAGCGCCGTCCTCCAGTGCGATGATCGGCGTGCGCCGCACGTGTCCGACGATGCGGCGGCCTGCATCCTGAATTTCAGTGCGTGAGATCATTGGGCCTGGGTTTTGCCTTTGCTCTCGCCGGTGATTCTGTTTCGCTTACAGTGCTCACCGCCGGTTTGGGCCGATCATCTACGAACAGGCGAAAGATGTCTGGCCGCGAGTAATGGCCGACAGGATCGAAATCAAAGCGGGCTTTGGGAATCAGGCCGCGTTCGAGTTCAGTGACAAGAATGGTTTCGTCTTCAAAATTCGGACCAGCGAGAAATTTGCCAAAAGGATCAACGATGCAGCTTCCTCCACGCGAGATCACAGTATCGGGAACTTCGCCGAATGCAGTCTGGTATTTTTCAGGAAAATCACGGCGGCGGTTGAATTGGTTGCACCCGAGTACGAAACAGCGGCCTTCAGCGGCAATGTGCTGCATGGTGGCGGACCAGGTACCGCGATGATCGGCCGTGGGAGCGCAATAAATCTCGATCCCTTGCGAGTACATGTAGGTGCGAAGCAGAGGCATGTAGTTCTCCCAGCAGATCACCGCGCCCATCCGGCCAAAAGGCGTGGAGAAGACCGGCAGGGTAGAGCCGTCACCATAACCCCAGATCAGGCGCTCAGAAGCGGTGGGCATGACTTTGCGATGCTTGCCGAGAAATGTACCGTCCGGCGCAAAGAAGAGCACGCAGCAGTAGAGCGTGCCGCGCTCGCGCTCGATCACCCCGATGACAAGATAGACGGAATTTGCGCGGGCGGCTTTGCTAAGAGTATCAACCGCAGGGCCTGGGAGCTCGACTGCGCTTTCATAGTAGCGCTTAAAATCTTCGCGGCCTTCATCGCTGCGCGAGCCGATGACAGCCCCAAAGCTGAGCCCACGCGGATAGCCGGAGACAAAGGCTTCAGGAAACAGCACCAGCTTGGCTCCGCGTTTGGCGGCATCGCGGGTAAGATCGAGCGCTTTTTCCAGCGTGCGCTTGCGGTCAAAGGCGACAGAGGCTGCCTGAACAACCGCAACGGTTACATGATCTGGGTTATGCGCTGACTTGGGCTTGGCCATGCGAAGTAGGAAAACTATACAGGAAAGCGGAAATCATCGCAGCACCAGCGGGCATCAAGTAAGAGGTGCGGAGCTGCTGATTCATTGCTTTCGCAATGAACGTCTGCCTTAGAGGCCCGCGTTCCGGCTAAGCCAGAATGCTAGACGCTGATACAGCAGGGGGCAATTTGCAAAACTGACCCACTGCCCTTTATTGGAAAGCTTAATTTTGCTCCTGGCGTACACGGCCAAGGCCATTTGCTTTCAATGGTTTGCTGGATTTTGTTCGACAAAAGTGGCAGATAGGACGAAAATAGCAGTTTAACTTCCGGAGCAGCTCGTGTTTTTTCCGCCAAATCGTCTGGGTCGGCGCTTCCTTTCCTTATGCGCTGTGGCGATGTTGTGGCTGTCCGGCGTAATGGCTTGCATGGCCCAAAGCGAAGCTCCATCCGTTTCCCAGCCTATTGATGCTCCCGGAAATTTTTTGCAGAACCAGGGCGCTCTGCCCAGGTTTGAAGCTGTCTCAAAACTTTCAGAAGATGCCCGCCTTGCGGTGAAGCAGGGAAGAATTCTCAGCGTGCCGCATTTCACCGGCTCATTCGCCTTTCAAGGATCTTCGTATCCATACACGATCGTAGGCAGCAAGCCACAGATGGGCGGCACCACCGAGATTCCTGCGGAGATTATTCCGATCTCACTCTTCTTTGAAGAGTACATAGATGAGAACGGCCAGCCTCTGGTACTTGATCCAGCGCCGGTGTTGCCGCGTGTGCAGGTGTCGCCAAACTTTCGCAGTGCAAACTGGCAGACTGGCTTCACCCAATTTGCTGACGCTGTTCAGCGGGCGCAGTTTTTCAGCGTAGCCAACCAGAGCTGGCACACGCTGCTGGGTAAGCCACAGATTCTCCAGCCCATACGGATTGACGTTCCGCCCGGGATGGCGAAGGTGTTCCGCAATCGCAGTACGGGCGTGACCTACGCCGTGGTGGATTCGGCATTCTTCATCTCGCACCTGAACACGATTATCCAACTTGAAAATCTGCGTGTGGATGCGCTGGCAATCGCATTGACTTCAAACGTCCTGCTAGCGCCGCGTGCCGATGTTAAGCAATGCTGCGTACTCGGCTTTCATACCTCGTTTGACGTCGGCGAATTGACGCAGGTGAAATTCGTCCAAACATTTATCTGGGCGAGCTGGGTTGATGCAGGAATTCTCGGCGCTAACCTTGCGGATGTAACGCCCATGAGCCACGAGATCTCCGAATGGATGAACAATCCTTTTGGCAGCAACATGGTTCCGGCGTGGCAGCATCCCAGCGGCGTAGGATGCCAAAGCAATCTTGAGACTGCTGATCCCCTTGCTATGCTGCCGAATGCCGGCTTCCCGGTGACGATAGATGGTTTTACCTACCATCCGCATAACCAGGTCATGCTGCAGTGGTTCCAGCGGAATGCGGTTTCCGATGCTTTCGATGGCGCTTTCAGCTTCCCCGATCCGACGCTCGTAACCGGCCCCTCCCAGGCATGCGGGACAAGATAAGCCTCCTCATTTAGACTCTAATGCCTCGCTGCTTTGCGGTCGTCAGGCTACTGAAGCCTCTGATCTAAGAGCAGCGGCGGCTCACTTTTAAGTCCAATGCATTTCAACCCAATTTCTTGGAGCGTCGATCATGTTTTTGGTTAAGCGTTGTAGAAATCTCAGAAGAGCCAGCTGCTATGCCATCACGCATTACCAAATTACTGCCGGGTGTGGCTCTAGCCAGTTGCGCTCTGGCAACGGAGGCGCAGATGCTGCCTAATCCTTACGGACCGCCCATTAGCATTGAGAATGCCAGGAAGGCTGCGGCAGCGGCAATAGCCGAGGCCGTCAAGAACCACTGGAACATGGCCGTGGCAGTGGTCGATCCGAACGGCACGCTGGTTTATTACGAGAAGATGGACAACACGCAGCTCGGCAGCGCGAATGTATCTATTGACAAGGCACGCTCAGCAGCGCTGTACAAGCGCCCAACCAAAGCATTTCAGGACGCGCTGGCCAGCGGCGGCGCGGGTATGCGTGTACTCGGCTTGCAGGGTGCTGTTCCAGTTGAGGGTGGCGTGCCGATTCTTTCGGATGGAAAAATTATCGGCGCCATTGGTCTCTCCGGAGCCAACAGCGATCAGGACGGCCAGTGCGCGCAGGCTGGCGCCGCTGCGGTTAAATAATACTGGTAATTGCTTAATAAATTTTTTTATTGTTGGACAAAACCATTGCCGCAGGAGCTGCGCATCTTGGCCAGGCTGATTTCCGCTTATGGCGCTGGATAGATCTCAATCCAAACTGCAAAGTAAAGAACGAAAAAATGAAGGACCGGTAAAGTATCGACGCCGATCCTTCAAAAAGTTGAGCTGATTTAGGAGATGTTAATTCTGGATCATCGTTGTTACTGCTGAAGCTCACCTCCTTTCGCTCAGAAATAATTTTTTCTGCGGGAGTGGAGGCGAGGGGACCTCACGCTCCCGCGTAGCTCGACGCCCGGGAAAGGACTTTAGAGTGAGCTTGGCTGGGCTTACTCTTGCGACGAGCTAAAAGTGCAGTACTTACTAATGAGTGGTTAGCAGGCAGGATCGTCCGCTTGCACTTCCCCATCTCGGCTTTTCCTAACTAGCGCGCTGCCGTGCTTTTGCTAATTACTAACTACTTATGACTCAGTACTGCTTGCTTTTCCCATGTCAGAGAGCGCTGTTTTTCGCTCCCTGACGATGAAGTTGGCTGCATTTCAAACATTCGTCAATTGCAGCTTCCTGCGCTGCCGGCCAGGCCGGCGCAAAACTTCTGCATGGGCGGGCCGCCGGCGGCTCCTGTTGCTGGAATGGTGATGGTCTGCTCAGTAAGAGCGCCATCAATCATGACCATGCCGTTGGGAATGATCAATGAGGGATGGTCGAACGGTGCGCTCTGATTGCGAACATGCTCGTCAGTCAGCGACTTGAGGAAGGCCACGACAGCGGCCTTGTCGTCAGCGCTGAAGCTGCGGCGCTCCAGGCTGGGATCAACGTCTGCCGAAGGGAAGTCACCGCCGCGGCTGTAGAAGTCAACCACCTGCGCCAGAGTGGCTTGTCCGCCGTTCAGGAAAAACGGAGCCGTGAGCTCGATATTACGCAGACTCGGAGTCTTCACGGCCCCCCTCACTGAAACCGGCGCGCCGGGTGGAACAGCCGTTCCGGGCAGTTGTCCCATGGAGGCCAGCTGCGCCGCTGAGAGTGAGGCAAGTCCGGACGGATCTGAGGCCGCAATCCCCAGATCGTCCGTTACAGGTCGAACGCCGATGTTATGGAAACCAATGTCGTGCCACTGTCCGTTAGGCAGAACTTCCACTACGCCGCCGTGCGCCTGGACGTTCGACACAGTGGCGTCAGTAATTTCGCCGCCGTTATGGCAGCTGGTGCAATGTCCTTTGCCCTGGAAGCGATTGAGGCCGCGCAGCTCCTGCGAAGTCAGCGCGCCGCGGTTGCCGTCCATGAACTGATCAAACCGAGAATTGTCAGAGACCAGCGTTGACTCGTACATCTGGATGGCCACGCCCCAGAACATGGAGAAGTTGTATTCCATCTGTGAATACTCGTCAGTGTTCAGCGGGCGGCCCGTGTGGAGGAAGTTGCTGTTTTTGTCCACGACCACGTCTGAGCTCCACCACTTGGGCTGGAACGCAGCCTGGATGATGGAGACGTAGTCGCTGTTCAGACCCGTGAAAGGCGCGGCACTCAGGCTGCCGAGCACGCTGTCACTCAGCGAAACTTCCTGCTGCACCAGCGGTGTCAGCGAGAGCACTTTTTTGCCCATCTTGACGAATGGGCGGCCCGTGGCGGACATCTCAACGTCACTGCCCGGAGGTCCAACGGCCTGCGAAGCCAGCGCCGAATTGGAGAGGCGCAGCTTTACTTCATTGACAATATGGATGCTCGAAGGATCAGTCTGCAACAGCGTGGCATTAGGATCGCCGGTGCCAAACGGATTCACGCCGTTGAATGTGTTTTGCGCGCGGCCATCCCAGAAGTTGCGATAGTTGAAGACCGCGTTGATCACCGGAGGAGCATTACGCGGCGTAGAGCGGCGCACGTTCATCGGGGCGCCGGAAGGATCGGTGATGCCCCAGACCGGATCGGCGACGGAAGTCTCATCTTCCGTCCCCAAACCAAGGACCACGTCGTTGAAGTCATTGCGAAATACTCCTTGCGATCCGACGATGTTGTTGTTGTCAGAGATCACCGCGGAATTTGCGCGGCTGGGATCAGCCAACTTGTGCAGAGGGAAGTCATTGGCGGAGAGCTGATGGTTCGGACCAAATCCAGGAAAGAAGACTGTGGAATCCGCCGAGGGATTTCCGTTTGCGTCAACACGGCGCAAGCCGGGATCGGCCTGGTTCATGGTGCGGCTGTCAGCGCCGGCGTTGAAGTGGCAGGTGGCGCAGGCGGTCACGCCGTCACTGCCAAACTGCATCTCCCAGAAGAACGCCTTGCCCAGCGCAATCGCCGCGGCCTTGTCGCGGACCACATCGTTCAGCTCAGCGGCCGTTGGTCCCGGAACCGGAACGGTCTTGAGCGAAGCGAGTGCGCGGGCCCCAGTGTGGTTTTCATTTTGTCCGCCATTCCCGCCGCTGGCGTGGTTCTCATTCTGACCGCCATTTCCGCCTCTTGCGTTGTTGGCCTGGTTGTTGGCGTTGTCATTTCCGTGTCCGCCTTTACCGCCGCCACCGTTGTTATTTCCACCGCCATTGTGGCCACCGCCGCTGCCGCCCTTTGCGCCGGAAAGAGTCACGCCGCAGATCACGAATGCCAGCACCAGACGGGTAAATTTACTGCTCATCCTCATAGAAACTTCCTCCTGAAAATCTTGGAAAGGCCAGCCGGAGAATGCTGCTAATCATTCTTCCGGCCGGCACGATTCATCGCGCAGCCATGAGCAATGAACTTGGCTCAAGTAAATGCATGCGTGGTGCCAGAAGCTGGAGGTCTGGAGCGCAGGATCGAAGGTTGGTAGTTGGAAGTGCTATCTCTTTTATTTGCTGCACGTTAGGAGTTTGACGATTGCAAGCCGTTCAGCGCTTGGATCAGATCAATCGGCGCGAATGGAAATTGACTTCCACTCGTTCTCTGGAAGCCGATTTCCATTCGAAAGGTTCGCAGTGTGGTGAAAAATCAAAGCGTCCAAGACTTTGGCCATAGAGACGTAGCATGCTACGTCTCTACATTGAAATTATCGATTCAGTTGAGCTGTGCGATTTGCCAAGCGTATAAAGTTTTGCCAGGGGAAGACTCGCAAGCGGTTTGGAGCGAAGCGACGCAAGAGATGCGATGAGCAGCAGCGAGCCCGACTTGGGCGGCGAGCAGCATGTGTCAGGAGCAGGAAACTTTCAACCACGAACCGTTACTCGCAAGCGGTTTGGAGCGAAGCGACGCAAGAGATGCGATGAGCAGCAGCGAG
>CAZISB010000034.1:0-30813 GCA_964541925.1 uncultured Acidobacteriaceae bacterium
GGTCGCCTCTGGCCACGGCAGTTGTCACTTCAGCGATGTTACGCACCTGACCAGTTAAGTTTCCGGCCATGGAGTTCACCGAGTCGGTCAAATCTTTCCACGTACCGGCCACACCGGGCACGTTCGCCTGACCTCCCAAGCGTCCTTCAGTTCCTACTTCGCGGGCTACGCGCGTTACTTCGCCGGCGAAGGCGTTGAGCTGGTCCACCATGGTGTTAATGGTTTCTTTGAGCAGCAGGATTTCACCGCTGACGTTTACCGTAACTTTCTTGGAGAGATCGCCGTTGGCGATGGCCGTTGCCACCTCGGCGATGTTTCTTACCTGGCCCGTAAGGTTCGAAGCCATGGAGTTCACGGAGTCCGTGAGATCTTTCCACGTTCCGCCAACGCCCGGCACCAGCGCCTGTCCGCCCAACTTACCGTCGGTTCCCACTTCGCGGGCCACGCGCGTTACTTCTGAAGCGAAGGAGCGGAGCTGCTCCACCATTGTGTTAATGGTGTCTTTCAGCTCTAGAATTTCGCCCTTCACGTCCACCGTAATCTTGCGGGAGAGGTCGCCTCTGGCCACGGCCGTTGCCACTTCTGCGATGTTTCTCACCTGGCCTGTAAGGTTTGAGGCCATGAAGTTGACGTTGTCGGTCAAGTCTTTCCACGTTCCGGCCACGCCTGATACCTGCGCCTGACCGCCGAGCTTTCCGTCCGTTCCCACTTCGCGGGCCACGCGGGTCACTTCGCCTGCAAACGCGTTCAACTGGTCCACCATCGTGTTGATGGTGTTCTTCAACTCTAGAATTTCGCCCTTCACGTCCACCGTGATCTTGCGCGAGAGGTCGCCTCTGGCCACGGCAGTTGTCACTTCAGCGATGTTACGCACCTGACCAGTTAAGTTTCCGGCCATGGAGTTCACCGAGTCGGTCAAATCTTTCCACGTACCGGCCACACCGGGCACGTTCGCCTGACCTCCCAAGCGTCCTTCGGTTCCTACTTCGCGGGCCACGCGCGTCACTTCTCCGGCGAAGCGATTGAGCTGGTCCACCATTGTGTTCAGCGTCTCTTTGAGCTGGAGAATTTCGCCGCGTACGTCCACCGTGATTTTGCGGGAGAGATCGCCGTTCGCGATGGCCGTTGCCACCTCGGCGATGTTTCTGACCTGGCCCGTAAGGTTCGAAGCCATGAAGTTCACGTTGTCCGTGAGATCTTTCCACGTTCCGGCGACGCCAGGCACCTGCGCCTGTCCGCCGAGTTTTCCTTCCGTTCCCACTTCGCGAGCCACGCGGGTTACTTCGCCTGCGAAAGCGTTCAGCTGGTCCACCATCGTGTTGATGGTGTCTTTGAGTTCCAGAATTTCGCCCTTCACGTCCACCGTGATTTTGCGCGACAAGTCGCCGCGGGCCACGGCTGTTGTTACTTCCGCGATGTTTCTGACCTGCGCCGTCAAGTTGCCGGCCATCGCGTTTACGGAGTCGGTAAGGTCCTTCCACGTCCCGGCCACGCCCGGTACCACAGCCTGACCACCGAGTTTGCCGTCAGTTCCCACTTCGCGGGCCACACGCGTTACTTCTGAGGCGAAGGAGCGCAGCTGGTCCACCATGGTGTTGATGGCTTCTTTGAGCTGGAGAATTTCACCGCGCACGTCCACCGTGATCTTGCGCGAGAGGTCGCCGCTGGCCACAGCGTTGGTTACCTCAGCGATGTTGCGCACCTGGCCGGTAAGGTTGGAGGCCATGGAGTTCACCGAATCAGTGAGGTCCTTCCACGTTCCGGCGACGCCCGGCACCTTGGCCTGTCCGCCGAGCTTGCCGTCCGTTCCCACTTCGCGGGCCACGCGCGTCACTTCTGACGTGAAAACGCTCAGCTGCTGAATCATCGTGTTCACGATGTTCGCTGAGCGCAGGAATTCGCCTTCAAGAGGACGCCCGTCCACGTCGAGCCGCACTGTCTGCGTAAGATTACCCTGCGCCACGGCTGCGATCGCACGCGTAACTTCCGTGGTCGGACGCAGCAGGTCTTCCACCAGCGTGTTGACGGAGGTCTCCATCTCGCCCCAAGCGCCTTTCAATTCATGGAAGCGTGTGCGCTCGCGCGTCTTACCCTCTTTGCCAACGGTCTGCCCCACGCGCTTGAGTTCGCGCGCCATCTGCTCGTTCGCTGCCACAATGCCGTTGAAGGTATCGGCAATCTTGCCGGCAAGCCCTGTCCATGAACCAGGCAGGCGGACGGAGAAGTCGCCGTCCCGCATTCGCTGCAGACAGCCGAGAATTACTGCAAGATCTGCGGATGGCGGTTCAGTGACCGCAACGGTATGCCCGTTATTAGTTGACGCAGGAGTTTTTTGGGCCGGTGCGGGCGCTGCACCGGAACCTGTTCCTGCTGTGCTGGAGCTGTTTTTCTTCATAATTTCTCCTGAAGCGAGGCGTGCGGGCCTGGAAGATGATTGGAAAAGATCGAGGGGGGATTGGACTGGGGCTTGCAAATGGGACTGCAGTAGCCTGGGGACAAAAGATGCCGGGACGAAGCGATAGCCATGAAGGGTCTCTTAAAGTCGAGGGAAACAGTTTGTGAAGCAAGCTTTGAAACAGATTACACGTACAAACAGCTGTTCACATCAAAACTTTATTACCTAGCACGGTGTTACGTCGTTCTGGCTTACGGATATATATTTATTACGGGGGTGGGGCTCGGGAAGGATGGCGAACTTCGGTGCCCATTGCCATCAATCAGGAACTTTGATGCGAGTAGCTGGATTGGGGTTGGCTGCTTTTTTGTGATCCGAACCCACGATTTTGGGAGCAGGGAACCGGAAGCATGGCGATTTTGGAGCGTCCTTCAGTATGGACGAGAAGGGGTGGCAGCAAGAAAATGCTATGGACATCAGAAAACCTGATCGAATACAGTTAGGCTACTTGCGTGTGGGTACCTGCGACTAAAGGCTTATAGTATGAAAAAGACTTTGGCGCTTCTCTTCGCACAGTTGCTCTTTGTTTCGTCTTTAGTACTTACTGTAACAAGCTGCGGCGGCAGCTCATCACCACCGCCCATAACTGTCCCGCACACCAGCGCCGAATTCCTGTACGTGGCCACAAATACCTTTCCCAGCAATACTCCGCAACAGGTCCTGGGATTTCCTATAGATCTGAGTACCGGAGCGCTTGGCTCCCCTGTATCTGTGTCCACCGCCAATGCTCCTGTGGGCATAGTGGCTGATCCGGCAGGCAAGTTCCTGTATTTCACTGATGAGCTTACCGGCAGCATTCATGGTTTTATCCTCAACCAGGCAAGCGGCGCTCTCACAGAGCTGGCGGGGTCGCCATTTCCGGCCAGGCCAGATGGATCCAACATCTTTCCCGGGCTTCTATTTACTGACATTACAGGAAACTTTGTATATGAAGTGCATGGAGTACTGTGGGGACTCAGCAAGAGCAGCACGGGTGGGCTCACTCCGTTTGGAGGTTTTCAGGGGAATGCTCTGACTGCGTCTTTCCATCCGACAAACCAGTTTGTGTACACCGGGGAGTGTGACGGGAGATTTAACTTACCCGTGTGCCTTTATGACAGGAATTCTGCCGGAGCGCTGGGCAATGTTCCACTAGAGTCCATCAACTCGATTGCAGCTGCGACGGTACATGATACGGCGGTGCATCCCGGCGGCGGTTTTCTATATGGCTCAGGGAACTTTGATCCTTCACCGCCGGGCCAGCCTCCCGCAGGTACTGCCGTGGTGTTGAGCTTTGCGATAGACCGCAACACCGGGCTGCTTTCGCCTTTGCCGGCACTGATGACCAATCTGGAGCCGAGCGAGAACTTTACCGATATTGCAATGCATCCCGCAGGCAAGTTCCTTTACGTGAACACCCAGGACAAAATTTTTGGCTTTGCCATTAACGCGCAGGGCGGGCTGACGGCAGTGCCTGGGTCACCGTTTCCGGGAAAGCTTACTCCGGCAACCGGATGGGGTTTTCGTATTGATGCCACCGGCCAATTCCTTTACGAATCGATGGTTGATTCCCAAAACTTTCCTGCCACGGTGGCGCTCAGCGGTTTTGACCATTGCGCGTATCCCGTAAGCGGAGATCCTAAGTTGAGCCGTTTTGCAGGCGTAAGCCTCGGGGGTCCCCAGCACGCGCGGTTTTCGCGTGATGGGGTGAGAGCCTGCAGGCGAAATCCTGAGCGAGCGGAGCGAGTCGAAGGATCCCAAAAGTCTGTGGTGCGAAAGGGGGGACTCGAACCCCCACGGTTTTACCCGCCAGATCCTAAGTCTGGTGCGTCTGCCAATTCCGCCACTTTCGCACTGCCTGCCAACATTTACCTCGGACAGTGCTTGTATTGTAAAGCACCCTAGCTATGCAACGAGAGCCGCTTTTCAAGCGAACTCGCGGGAATCGCCAACCTGGTAAGACACTACTGCCCTGAAAGCAGCATAAAGCAGCTAATCCACGTTTAGACCAGTTTGTCCGGAAAAGCACTCAATGCGCGCAAAGGAACACTTCACGCGCCCGATGGCGCCACAGTCTCCGCTACCTACTGCTGATTGAAACGCGCGTACAGCATCATGCCCGCAATCACAACGGTGAGCACGGCTGATCCCGCGCCACAGATACGCAGCCAGGGGGTGATCCGGTTCATTTTGCCGATCAATTCTTCCTGTTCTTTTGCGATATGGGCTTCAGCGTTGTCGAGGAAAAGCTGATCATCTTCATGCATGGAGAGTGTGCTGCGGTAGATCAGTAGAACGATCAAAATAACTGTCAAACCGGCCCAAAGAATTAGCAGAGGCGTCATCATGGAACACCACCTTGAATTTTGGCACCGGTTCCGCTTACTCGGCCCGCTTGGCAGCGGCGAGGGGTAGGTGGAACCTTACCTCGCATTATATTCCCGCTTTTGGGCAGAAAAACAGCAATTTTCGCCTAGCTGGACTAAGGTTCCGCTTGCAGGAACTCTCTGCGACCAATTGGCTGCATCGGCATCTAATGGCTATAAAGGCCAATGGAATCAGCGTTGAACCATGTATAATTAGCTGTTCAGCAGCAGATTAGTTTAGGTCTGAAGGAGACGCGAAAAATGGCTTCCACCACAACCCCAAATGTTGAAACCACCCCGAAATTGCCGGTCAGCTTGACCCCGACCGCCGTTTCCAAGGTGAAGGAGATCATGACGCAGCAGAATCCGGTCCCGGCTGGCCTGCGTATTGGCGTGGTTGGCGGCGGCTGCTCCGGATTTTCTTATTCTATGTCTTTTGAAAACGCCCCCGGCGTTATGGACAAGGTTTACAACTTTGACGGGCTGAAAGTTTACGTGGACGCCACCTCCGCCATGTATCTGAACGGCTGCACTGTGGATTTCGTTGAAACGCTGGAAGCTTCCGGCTTCAAGTTCGATAATCCAAACGTGAAGAGCACCTGCGGATGCGGCTCTTCCTTCAACGTCTAAAAAAGAGATTTCGAAATCGAAATGAAAAAAGGCCTCGCGAAAAGCGAGGCCTTTTTGCTTACTGGGGGTTTTGTGGCGGAGGAGAAGGGGAGCCAACTGGCGGCGCTGAGCCTGGCTGTTGCGTGACCGGAACGGGCGTTGTGCCGCTTGGCTGCGCTTGGCCCTGTCCCTGTGAACCTGTGTCAGTACCGATTCGTGGCGCAGCCACTGTGACTCCGGTTCCGCCCGACTGCTCAAGTCGAAGATCATAGACAAAGAACCACTGGTCGTACTCGTCCTTGTCATTGAATTCCAAAATAGATTTAGTTTTGTTGACGCTCGCAATGCCAATCATCTGGCCGCCGCCAATCGTCTGCCCATTGCCGATGTTGGATACTTGAAGCGATCCTAAATTTCCTTGCGCATTCGTAGCAGAACCACTGCCAGCACTGAGAGTAGGCGGGGGCGTATTTGTCGTCGGCCCCGAGGCTGATCCGCCGGGGCTAGTGTTGCTGCCGCTCAGCCCGGGATTGTTGGTGTTGGGATTGAGTCCCGGATTAGGCGTGGGGATCTTGATTTCCGCTTCGCCAGCGTGAACCAGCCGCCAGATGGACTCTTTGGTAGTCGGGTCCTTCCACCGTTTGCGCAGGTAACGAATGTGGTTGGTATTTTCAAGCTGCTCCAATGAGGTCGGATAGCGCCCGCCATTTTTATGCACAAAGTGCTTGATCGCAACAGCCACATCTTTTCCGCGATGGACCAGTTCCTCTTCTTTTTCGCGCTTAATCTGCTGCGCGATGCGCGGCGCTTCCACTGCCATGGCGATCAGCATCAGCGTGATCGCAAGCATCACGGCAAGTAGCATGTAGCCCTGTTCGGAGTGGTTGCGGCTTGTTTTCCTCAAAATCATCTGTTGCTAAGACCTATCGCGCCGTAAGAGGAATGGTTTGGCGATTGTTGTTCAGTACGTCCTCAATGACCACGCTGGTATTGTTGATCTGCGCCACCCGGTATTTCCGCTCGACGATATCGCCCTGCCTGGCCACAAACACCTCTGATTCATCGGCCAGGAAAATCTTTTTCGGCTCGTTGGATTTGCTGGCGAAGCCGTAAAACTTCAAATTGATGGGCGGCGGCGGAGGTGTGGGAGTAGGAGTGGGTGGCGGTTCCGGGCCCATTGGGGGCTTGGTCCGCACATCCGCAATCGTCTTCTCGATCTTTAGCTCCTGCATCCTGAAGATATTTCTGCCCGCTTCATATTTTTTGTTCTGGCTTGCGGCCAGGATGTCGGTACGCAATCTTGGATCTAGCGTTGAATCCGCAACCGGAGGGGCTTTTCTCTGCGCTGCGGCGGTGGACGATGCAGACGGAGGCGCAGCCGAACTGGTTCCAAAGTTCCAGAAGTTATAAATGACCACCAAAACGGCAATCACCAGCAGCGCGATCATGAATCGCACCTGCTTCTTGTTTTCTGCGCCTATCTTCACTCTTGGTTCCTTCTCATCTCTTCTGGTGAATTATGCGTGCCGCGCACTACGCCGTTTGTTTCAGAAAAGTCTCAAATTTTATCTGCAATGAGATCACGTTGCCAGCTTCAGAGCTGCTCAGCGTAATCTGGTCAATAACAAAAACAAATTTGTCCTGTTCCAGCGCATTGATAAACCGGGCAATCTTTGGATACTCGCCAGTCACGGTTGTATCAACGTTGATTCGCTGCACGTCAGGCAGATCGTTCTTGCTCTGCTCGGTCTTGTCCTGGTTGTAATGGATTCCCTGTGTGGTCACTCCAGTTTGCTGTATCAGCTTTTCCAGGTGCTGCGAAATTTCAGAGAATTCTGTAGGGACCTTCTGCTCATAGAATTTTTTTACGTCGAGCCTTGTCTGTGTCAGCTTCTGGTCAATTCCCTTGAGCGGCGCCACTTCGCGCGAAAGAGAGGTTTCCTGCTGCTGCAAAGATTCTTCATGCGCCTGCTTGGCTGATGGGCTGCTGCCCGGCCACAGAAGATAGACGAGCAGAATCAGGTCCACCGCGCCGAGCCCTGCCAGGATCAGCGTGAACTGCCTTTTTACTTTAGCCAGGCTATTCATCAGAAGCCCTCCTGGTTTGCTGGACGCTGCGTTGAGCCGGCGGGGGAATAGTAAGTTTCAATCTCAAATTTATAGATTGGAGCTCCGGCGCGGTCCTTTTGTGTGCCTTCCGTCTTTATCTTTGGCCCGCGGAACCGCTCTGATTTTTCCATCCGCTGGACGAGCTCAAGCGCATTCTCGTGCTTATCACCCACGATCTCCAGTGAGAGTTTCACACGGTTGTCCGATGTGATTTCCGGACGGACCGAGCTTAGATAGGCCCGCTCCGGCATGATGCGCTGCAGATCATTGAAGAGCTGTGTCCAGGAGAAAGCACGCCTGAAGATCTGCTTATTCCAGTAATTCTTCTGTGCGGTTATGTCATGGTTTTCCGGACGATTGGAAACTGCTTCAGCCTGGGCGCGCTGCTGCTCCAGCCCGGTAATTTGCTGCTCAAGGCTTTTGATCCGTGAGTTGGACTCTATGGAGTTGTGGTAGTTTCTCCAGGCCAAAAAGGCCAGAATGACAGTCAGCACGGCGACAAACGCAATCGCCGTTCCCCAGCGCACATAAAACCTGCGAACATCTTCATACTTTTGCGAAGCGAGATTGATGTTGAGGCGCATTATCCCAGCAAGGCCCCCACAATCCCCGCCATCATGGAAGGCGGAACATTCTCACCACTCAAATTTTGCTCTGGAGAAATTTCCGGCGCAAGTTCCTGCACCTGTGCTCCTGTCTGCTCGTGAAGCAGCGGCCCCAGTTCCTGCAGCGGCACAATGCCGCCGAGGTAAATTTTTTCAATCCGCGCCGCAAAGGTATCTTCAAAAAAGACAATCGAGGGCAGCACTGCCTCCGCCAAGTCTGCCGCTGAGACATTTGCTCCATGTGGATTGTCCAGCGTGCGCACCAGACGCAGCTCCTGCCGCTCAACGGCGGCAATCGTAATATTGGTTGGATCAACTTTCAGAACGAGTGTTGGCCGTTCGCCATCAATCAGTCCCAATGCGGCCACTGAAGAGGGAAGCACCACGCCGGGTAAATATCCTGCGTCAAGAAATGCTTTTTCATACTCCTCGACGACTGATCTGGGTGAGACAGCAGCGGCAACGCGAATATTGCCGTTGCTCCGCGTTACCTCGTAAGAGAGCACAGCCTGCTCAACATCGAACGGAAGGGACTTTTTCAGCCGGAAACGAATGACCGGCTCAGCCTCTTCAGGCTTGGAAGGCAGAGCTTCAAAATCGAGCAGCACAACGCGAATCGCCACATCAGGCAGGACCACGATTACATCGCGAGACTTGCCGGCCACCGCTCCCAGAGCGCCGCTCAAGGCGGTGCGAAGCGCATCAGCGTTAAGCACGTTAGGAGCGTTTAATCCGGGCGCCAGTACGCCTTCATTTAAGTGCCGCGCGGTAAAGACTTCCAGGCGCGGCTGCTTTTCTGATGCGCGGGCAGCGATGACGCCATCCGGCGTGATCTCGCACGCGAGGCGCGGCCGCGGCATTTTTTGGTTTGCGCTTGCCATGGGTTATCTGGTGGTCTCGATGAACGTGACCTTGTTGATCTCCTTCATGGTGGTAATGCCGGCTTTGACCCGGGCCAGCGCGGAGTCGCGCAGGAACTTCATGCCTTCCTCATGCGCGGCCTTGCGAATCTCAGAAGACGGCCGTTTTTCCAGGATCAGCTCGCGAATCCGGTCAGAGAGGTCCAGTAGCTCGTGAATCGCGGTACGTCCATGATACCCGGTTCCGCCGCACTCAATGCAGCCCGGGCCTTCATAGAACGTAACATCACGCCACTGCTTCGGGTCGATTCCAAAGTTGTCCAGCTCTTCATCCGTATAGCGGACCGGCGTCTTGCAATGCGAGCAAATAGTACGCACCAATCGCTGCGCCAGAACACAGTTGAGTGCGGAGACAAAGTTGTATGGCTCAACGCCCATGTTGAGGAAGCGGCCAAGAACGTCCACTACGTTATTGGCGTGGACGGTGGTAAAGACCAGGTGGCCCGTAAGCGCGGAGTTAATGGCGATCTGGGCCGTTTCCTGGTCACGAATTTCGCCCACCATGATCTTGTCCGGATCATGGCGCAAAATGGAACGCAGTCCACGCGCAAAGGTCAGCCCTTTTTTCTCATTCACAGGAATCTGCGTGATGCCTTGGATCTGGTATTCAACCGGATCTTCAATCGTGATGATCTTGTCTTCATCCGTCTTGATCTCATTCAACGCCGCATAGAGCGTGGTGGTCTTGCCGCTGCCGGTCGGGCCGGTGACCAGCACCATGCCGTAAGGCTCCTGAATGTAGCGCCGGAATTTGCGCAGATCGTCTTCATCAAACCCAACCACGTCCAGCACCAGGTTGCGGAACTTCTCGCTCATTGACTCCTTGTCCAGCACGCGGAGCACGGCGTTTTCACCGTGAATGGTCGGCATGATGGAGACGCGGAAGTCGATCAGGCGTCCGCTGTACTTCACGCGGAAACGGCCGTCCTGCGGCACGCGGCGCTCAGCGATATCAAGCTCGCTCATGACTTTGATACGCGTGATGATGGTGGAGTGGTGCTCCTTGGCCATGGGCTGCATGGCCGGAGTCAGCACGCCGTCAATTCTGTACTTCACCACCACGGAGTCGCTCTCAGTCTCAATGTGGATGTCACTGGCGCGTTTTTGCAATGCGGTGAAAATCGTGGTGTCCACCAGGCGGATGATCGGGCTGACGTCAGCTTCTGCCGTAATCCGATCAATGCTGATGTTCTCTTCGCCCGTGGCTTCATCTTCACGCACCACATCCAGCACAAAGCCTTCGCTGGCTTCTTCCAGCACGCGCTGTGATTGTTCGGTTTTCTTAAGGATGTCGCTGATCTGCGCCAGGGTCGCGACCTTGGTCTTAATGCGCCGGTTCAGCAGCAGGCCGATTTCATCAATCATCATCAGCTTACTGGGGTCAGCAATAGCGATCGCCAGCGTGGTCTCGTTCTGCTCCAGCGGGACAAAGTTGTAACGGAACATCAAGTCCACCGGGACGGTCTTGAAGAGTTCAGCGTCCAGGTGGTAGTCGCGCAAATCTACAAACTCACAGCGATAACGCGCAGCCAGATCGCGGGCGCGCTGTTCAGTGCCGTCCGCTCCATTGACCGGCGTGGCTGTTTCCATGACTGTTAAATTCTTCTGGTTCATAACATCCTTACTGCCTTACTGCTGTACCTGTGCTCCAAGAGAGAAGATCGGCAAATACAGTGACAGGAGCACAATGGCAACCGTAATGCCCATAAAAATCAGAATGGCCGGTTCAATCAACTGCATGGCCGCAGACAGCGAGTTTTGCACGTCTTCTTCGTAAAATTCAGCCACCGAGTTCAGCATGGATGGCAGCGCGCCGGTGGACTCGCCCACCTCGACCATTTCAATCGCCAAATCAGGAAAAAACTTTGTTTCTTCCAGACTGACGGAAAGCGCCCGGCCTTCACGCACCCTCCTGGAGGCGTACTCTACGTTGTTTGCAATCTTGAAGCTGTTGATGGAATGGCTGGCCGTTTCCAGCGATGGAACCAGCGGCAAGCCGCCTGTCAGCAGCGTGGAGAGCGTGCGTGAAAACATGGCGATCTGGTACTTCATCCAGATCTCGCCGATGATGGGAAGTTTGTAACGGACCGCGTCAATTGTCTGGGAGCCCTTGTCTGAGCGGGCCCAAAACATGACTGACAACACCAGACCAACCAGCACGGCAAGAATAATGTAGTAATAGTGCTGAATACCGCGGCCGATATCGAGCATGACAATAGTCATGGCCGGCAGCTTCGCGTTCAGAGTGCTATAGAGATCGGCAAACTGAGGCACCACATAGGTCATCAGGAAGGTGAGCATTACCGCCAGCGCTGAAACCAGCAGCGCCGGATACCAAAGCGAAGAAATCAGTCTCTTGCGGAATGAAACCGTAATCCGCTGGAAAGCAATGTAGCGCCCCAGAACTTCTTCCAGGTTGCCGCTTCGCTCACCCGCCAGCAGGGTAGTGGTATAGATTTTTGAGATATTCCCCTGGGCCTCAAAGGCTTCTGAGAGCAGCTCGCCGCTCTTTACCCGTTCCTGAATGTTCTCCAGCATGGATTTGAATGCCGGATTTTTCTGCCGTTTGCTGAGAATGCTGAGCGACTTCAGGATCGGCAGGCCTGCCTTGATGAGCGTAAGGAACTGCTGGTTGAAGATGACAAATTGGTCGATCTTAATAGGCTTCTTTCGCAGGCGTCCGCCAACCGGGAGCATGCCCCGGCGGCTTTTGACCGAATAGACGAAAAAGCCCTGCTGGGCAAAGCGATTTCGAATCTCCTCTTCAGAGATGCCGCTTTCCACCTGTTGGAGCACGTGGCCGCGCTCGTCGGCCATTTTGATCAGAAATTCAGCCATGAACTGGATTGTTGCGGGAAGTCCTACTCCTCATATAAGTCTAGCATTTATCGGGCCTTGGCCCTACTCAAGACAGAACGGGGGGAGCCTCTATTATTGCGCAATTTACCCATTAAATTTATTAATTCTGCAGCTCTCGAAGGTAATCAGAGGGGTAATTATTGAGTTACCTGGCTATCCTCAAGGGTCTCTACTCCCGGAGGCGGAGCAAAGCGAAAGAGGCTGTCCTGAACCGGGACATTTTCCTCAATTTGAGAGAAGCGGAAATCGGTTGTGGTGTCATCTACCCCATAAATCAGAATGCGGCGAAGCTCGTGCGTAGGGGAGATCTCCAGCACCACGCTGCTGATCCGGTCTTTCATGCCCTTGGGCACGCCACGCAGAACGGTGTTGCCTGCTTGCACCGGAGTGACATCTGGGGCCAGGGAAAGGCCATCCAGCTCCTTCTCCAGCTTTGTCTTGCCCAACAGGTAGCGGAGAGGTGAGCGGATGTCGTCAAGGTTTTGCAGGGGCGTCTTGCGAGCTACGCGCTCGCCGGTCACGTAAAAATAAGCATGCTGTGAATCGATCAGAAAAAGCTTTTCCCGCGGCACATGATATTCCCAGCGCATGCGGCCGGGCTTTTTCAGCCATAGGGTGCCGCTCTCAGTGCGAGACATTCCTTGCCCCTGATAAATTTCAGTAAATGCTGCTTTGAAGCTTTTCAGGTGGTTATAGTGGTCATCCACCCCATGAGCGATTGTCTTTACCTCTACAGGCGCGGCATTCAAGCCGATGCAAGACACGACAATTACCACGGCAATAGTGAGAAGTCGCGATCGCATATCTTATAGATTCAGTATCTCAGAGATTGCGTCACTCATTTGAATTTCCATGAGTGTGGCGCTCCAGGAAAGGGAACTGCTTGGGATTTTCGACCTGCACTGTGCCGTCAAGCCGCAGTTTATAAGGGTTGCCTTCAGGGTCGCGAGGGACGCTGCGCAAGAACCCGGTTCGAATCAAGTCTGACCACTGCTCCGGAGCTTTGCCGAAGCGTTCGGAATAGGCGCGTGTGCGCCGCTCAAGCTCGTCCATGTCAGCATCGGCGCGGAGCGAAAGCAGATGCAGGGAAGCGCCGTCCTTTACCAGTTGATTTTCTGTGGTGTCATAAATGGTCTTCCATAAATACATTGCAGTGGCAGGATCATCAGCCTTTTCTGCCATGCGGGCCGCCATTACTTTCATCCAGGGAAGAGCGCCGGGAACTTGAGATCCCTTCTCAAATGCCTGCTGTGCCGCTTTGTAATCGTGGCGATCCATGTAATGAATGAATCCCAGCGTGAAGTAAAGCCGCCAATATGTTGGATTATTGCGAAGGCCTTTCTCTACCAGAGCCACGGCTTTATCAGGCTCGCCGGCGCCTTCCGGAATTCGCTGGCTGAGAAAAATTGATCCAGTGTCATAGGCGACGATCAGGTGCGGATCAAGATCGGTCGTGATCTCCAGCAACGGATAAAGCAAATCGTAGCGGGTGGCTCGCTGCATGTGGTGCGAGCCGAAGTATTGGACTGCTCGCGTCCAGTAAATGTCGGCCAGCAGGCTTGAGTAGCCAAGACTGAGGCGCTTTACGGTTTTCCCTGAGGGCAGATAGAGGACCTCTTCCAGCGTAGCCTGGCTGCCGCGAATGTTTTCCACATGACGGCGGCTGATTACTGATCCAGCAAAGAGCGAGACCAGCAGGAGCACTGCAATCCACGAAATTTTGTGGCTGGTATTCATTTCAAATTGCGGCGCTCAAAGATCAGCACAGCTGCCACAGTCACCGCGCCGGAGTAAAGCAGCGCGTAAAGCGTGTTGAAAAGGATCAGATTCGCGCTCACAGGCTGCTCATGCGCTACTTGCGAGATGATATTCAACGTCGCAAAGTTCGGCACCAGATAGGCAACGCCGGTGGAAAGCCACTTGGTTGCTCCGTGAGCCATGGCTGCAAAGTTCTTCAGGTCCTCAGCAAAAGTCCCGATGACAAATAGCGCGAAGGCAAAGATCGCTGAGAAGATCGGCGTGGAGAAGCTGGAAAACAGCAGCGTCAATGCCACCATGATCATGAATTGCAGGACGATGCAGTAGATTGCCACCAGGAGCAGTGCGTCAGCGCTATGCAGTCCATGCGCGGTGATCAGCAGCGCAATGTAAAGCCCCAGGGCCATGAACGCGGTGTTTACCGCCAGCGTCATCAGCAGGCCAAAATATTTGCCGACAATAAATTCCCAGCGCCGCACCGGGCGCGAGAGGATGGTGTAAAGCGTTTTCTTCTCAATCTCTTTCGAAACCAACCCAATGCCGATCAGAATGGCGATGATCGCGCCGAATAGCGAGATTGAGCTCAGGCCAACATTTACCAGAATCAGTTTTTCCAGACCAATAGAGATCT
This sequence comes from uncultured Acidobacteriaceae bacterium, assembly GCA_964541925.1. Lineage (GTDB taxonomy): Bacteria > Acidobacteriota > Terriglobia > Terriglobales > Acidobacteriaceae > Angelobacter. The sequence goes on from CAZISB010000034.1 coordinate 14,292, forward strand.
GGCTGAACAGAGGTGCGCTGGCCACGAGAAGCAGAACAAAGAAAATCAGGTTATAGAGGACGCGGTCGCGTACCGCTTCGCGAAAAGTATTCAGCGTGATTGCCGCGAGTCGGGAGCTCATGGGCTGACAGTCTCCTTCTCGCGGGTCTTGGCCAGGAAGTAGTCTTCGAGCGTCCCTTGAAGCGGCGTTACTGAGATAAGCCGTGCCCGCTGTTGGCGCAGCTTTTCCAGCAGACGGTCAAGATCACTGCTCTGCACAGTTGCACGCACTGTTTCTCCCGTCACATGTGACTCAACCAATAAATTGCTCACGGAAGACAGCGCTTCCGCGCTTTCCCAGATGACCTCGCTCTTGCCGGCTACGCTGGAGCGCAGATCATTTACCACTCCGATGCCGCGAAGCTCGCCCTTGTGAATCACGGCTACGCGATCGCACAGCGCTTCTGCGTCCGAAAGGATATGAGTGGAAAAGAAAATGGTTTTTCCTTCGTCTTTGAGACTCTGGATCAGCTCGCGCACCTCATGGCGGCCCAGCGGATCAAGCCCGGACATAGGTTCATCCAGAAAAACGACTTCAGGATTGTGGATAATGGCCTGCGCAATGCCTACGCGTTGCAGCATGCCTTTTGAAAATTTCCGCAGCTGCTTGTTTCCTACGTCGCTCAGGCCCACACGTTCCAGCACCGAGCTGATTCGTTGTTTTCTTTCTGCCGCGGCGACGCCGGAGAGATTGGCGTAGTAATTGAGCAGTTCCGGGGCACTCAGGTAATCGTAAAAATAAGGCTGCTCCGGCAGGAAACCGATCTTTGATTTAATTTCGGGATCGAGATAGTGCTTGCCGAGAATTGTGGCCGACCCTGCGGTGGGGAAGATGATCCCCATCAGCAGCTTAAGCGTGGTGGTTTTGCCTGCGCCATTCGGGCCGAGAAAGCCAAAGGTTTCCCCTGTTTCCACCGCCAGTTCAAGCGACTTGAGCGCCGGTCGCAGCGTCTTTTTCCAAAATCCGACAGGATACGCCTTTGAAAGGCCTCTAATTTCTATGGCATGCATGGGTCAGCTGTAATTTACCCTATTGTAGGTTTACAGTCTGTTCCAATCAATCCGTGCAACAACTTATCCACCCAGCGGCGTGTATTGCGCCATATCTGTGCAATCGGTATGGATAACGGGGCCAGTCAAACTGGCGCCGGGTGCTTTTTGGTAGCGAATGACGCCATCATCTGCGGTGCAATAGTTCTTTGTTCCCGTGTTGGCCCAGGAGACCGGAGTCGCGGTTGAAGTGTAGTCAACAAACGGAACCGAAGCCGAAGTTGAGGTCATGTAAAACATATAGCCGCTCTTAATGCAGGGCTCAGCGGAGCATCCCACCAGTTGATCGGAGAGGCAGGCATGGTTCTGATCACACGGCGTACCAGGGCCCAGTTTCAGAAGGCTGTTGGCATATCCCACGCTGTTGCTGAACTGAACAATGTAAACAGCCTGAGAATTATGCACGTTCCTGAGAACAGCCACCGCGGCCGCTTCATTGGCAGAGGCCTTTGACCGAAGAAGGTTCGGAATGGCGATAGCAGCAATGATCAAAATGATGGCTACCACGATCAGCAACTCAATCAGAGAAAAACCGCTGCATTTGCGTTTCATAAAAGATCCTATGGGTTCTATTCGATTCCCCCGCGCAGGAATCCACCTCACTAACTCTGAAGTGCACCTGAAAGGCCACACTTGTGGCACTCTCAAAATTTACGTGAAATACAATCCCTTTTGTTTTTAATCGGTTAGAAAAAGTGAAAATAAATGCTTTTTCTGCAAAAATTTTGCAGTGACAAAAAATGTTACATGTTGGAACCTAAGAAGTGCATAAAATGTCATCGCCTAAGTGAAATGGATTAAAAAATAAAAAAGGACATAGCTTTCGCTATGTCCTTTTTCTTTGGCTCATACCCTCCCCCAGGTACTTGCCGAAAACTGTTGGTTACTGGATCGGAACATAGTTGGTTGCAAGGATGCAATTGGCAGCAGTCACTGCACCAGTAATGGAAGCAGTTGGCTGAGTAGCCAAGCCCTTGGTTGAGCGGATAACCGCATCCGCGGTGGCGCAGAAGTTAGCCGAACCAGTGCTCTGCCAGGTGATGGGACCAGCGGCAACAGTGTAGTCGCCAAACGGAGCAGCCGTAGAGGTGCTCGTCATGTAGTAGTTGTAACCGCTCTTCGTGCCAGCGGCGAGAACGCCGTCAATCAAGCAGGCGCCACCAGCGGCTGTGCCGTCACAAGCGCCGTTTCCAGGCCCAAGGGTCGCCAGTGTTGAGGCATAACCCTGCGTCGGGTAATTGGTGGAATAGGTTACTTCTGAAGTGTTGATGGTACGGATGCTGCTGGCTGCGGCGGAGTCATTGGCCGACATTTTAGACCGGAGCAGGTTAGGAATCGCGATAGCCGCGATGATCAGAATGATGGCTACCACGATCAGCAGCTCAATTAATGAAAAACCTTTCTGTTTGCGCATTTTTTAAAGCCTCCTCTTAATGCTAGATCTCGAAGCCGTTGCCTGGAGTTCTCAATGTGGCACCCTGACAAGTTGCACCTGACTTGCCAACGGCTAAGCTTTTATCGGTTAATCCTAATAATTTCTATCGATCTTGCTTAATATCAACAGCTTACTTGCTATTAAATACATCGTGTCTTGATAGTTTTAGAGTCATTGGAGATCGCTTATGCTGACAATTTATGTCACTCGACCGACAAATCCAAGCAACTCTGGTTGGAGGTAAATAGACCGACAAAAAGCTCAACAAAAAGGAAAAGGGCCTGGTTTTGCCAAGCCCTCTTTTTTCTGGTTCTGGTCTGCTTACCGACTTGAACTACTGGATCGGAACATAATTGGTTGCAAGGATGCAATTGGCAGCAGTCACTGCACCAGTAATGGAAGCAGTTGGCTGAGTAGCCAAGCCCTTGGTTGAGCGGATAACCGCATCCGCGGTGGCGCAGAAGTTAGCCGAACCAGTGCTCTGCCAGGTGATGGGACCAGCGGCAACAGTGTAGTCGCCAAACGGAGCAGCCGTAGAGGTGCTCGTCATGTAGTAGTTGTAACCGCTCTTCGTGCCAGCGGCGAGAACGCCGTCAATCAAGCAGGCGCCACCAGCGGCTGTGCCGTCACAAGCGCCGTTTCCAGGCCCAAGGGTCGCCAGTGTTGAGGCATAACCCTGCGTCGGGTAATTGGTGGAATAGGTTACTTCTGAAGTGTTGATGGTACGGATGCTGCTGGCTGCGGCGGAGTCATTGGCCGACATTTTAGACCGGAGCAGGTTAGGAATCGCGATAGCCGCGATAATCAGAATGATGGCTACCACGATCAGCAGCTCAATGAGTGAAAAACCTTTTTGTTTGCGCATTGAATCTCTCTCCTCTGGAAGTTCTCGGCTTCCGCTAACTTAAATCGGCAATGCCGATAGCGAAATCTAGTCTTGATCATTGCAGGTCTTGAGCCATTTCACCGCCCGAAGACGGAGACATGTACTTAAATTACTGAAAGATATGCACCTTTCATTCAAACCGTAAAAAAATGTAAAGTGTGCTGGTTAGGTCAGTATATAAAAAAATGACAAAAACTGTCACATATCTGCACCGAATACTGACATTTCACGGCTTTGAGTGAAGGTAAAGGATTGCTTTCAGCGCTGCTTCACTAACTCGTCGGATAGCAGCTGCGCCTTAACCGCCCAATTATGTGCCCGGGCCAGATCATTTTCAGAGATGGCTTTACGGCTCTGACTGATGAATTCTTTGACCTGCGTTCGCTTGATCTCTTCATCCTTGGTGAGCTGGCGTTTGATGCCGTTCAGGTTTGACTCGGCCGTCTGCAGGAGCTGCTCCGTGGCTGCCTGATCCTGTCCCCCGGCAGTTGTGGTGAGACCCGGCGAAATTGGGCCCGGGGTTGGGGTAGGCTCTGCTTTTTCCTCACGAATAACTTTTTTAGGCGGGTTGTTTCGTGCGACTTCTGTCTTCTCACCGGTAGGCGATTGCGCCGGCTTATGCCGCGATGTCTTCTTTGCAGACTTAGGTTTTTCTTTTTCCTGTGTTTCCTGCTTCGGCTGCTCAGGCGCTGTAGTTTGCGATTGGGCTTGTTGATCTTGCGGCTGTTCAGCCGGTTGTGAGGCCGCGGCTTCAGGAGTGGGCGAAGGAGAGGGCGCCGCCGCTGGGGGTGGTTGCTGCGGCACGATCAAGACCGGCTTCTTGTGTTCGCAGCCAGAGAGAATTCCAAGCGCACAGCAGAGCGCAAGAAAAGCCAGGTTTAGACGAAGTGGGTTCATGCCTTGCTAACCGAGTCCTCCGGAGCCACAGCGGGCGCTTCGCCGTTGGCTGCAACTTCAGCAAGCGGGAAGCGGAGATAGAACGTAGTACCGTGGTCAATGATCGAGGTAAACTCCACCGATCCGTGATGCAACTGGACCACGCGATACGCCATGGCCAGGCCGATACCGCTTCCGCCTGATTTTGTAGTGAAGTATAAATTAAAAATCTTGTCGCGAATATTTTCCGGAATGCCAGCGCCCTGGTCTCGCACCATGATCACTGCATTATCACCTTCGCGCTTGCTGGCGATGCGCAACGTACCGCCATTGGGCATGGCTTGTACGCCGTTCAAAACAATGTTGAGAACCGCTTGCTTTACCAGATCAGCGTCAATGCGTACAGACAGCGGTTCAGTGCTGGGTTCGCGTTCCACAGCGACTTTGTGCCGCTCTGCCGCCGGCGAGGCAAGAAGCACAACATCATCCACCATCTTGCGCAGATCCATGTCATTGAGGCGCAGCTCGACAGGACGAGTAAAGTCAACCAGAGTCTGCACAACGCGATCCAGCCGTTGAATCTCGCTGCCGATCACATCCACGTGACGCTTGGTGTCAGGATCAATTTCTTTCATTTTCTGGCGTAAAACTTCCAGATGCACCACGATCGCGTTAATTGGATTCTTAACCTCATGCGCAACGCCTGAAGTGAGGCGGCCGATCGCGGCGAGCCGGCGCGAGAGCTCAATCTCATCTTCAATGCGGTGGACGGACTCCGCATCTCGCAGCGTCAGCAGCGCGCCAATACGTTCGCCGCGCTCTTCAATGAAATCGAGTGAAACCTGAATGTTCTTCCCCTGCTCATTCTCAACCTCTTCCACGCCGAGCGGGGTGCGCGACTCAAAGGCTTCCAGCAAGGTGCGTCCAAGGCGCGAGTTGCGAGAAAAAATATCCGCAGGATGGTGACCCAGAATTTCGCCGCGCGGCTTGCCCACAAAGCGTTCTGCTGAGGCGCTGACCAAAACTACGTTGAAGTCGCTGGTGAAGAGCATGACGCCATCCTGAAGGTTGGCCATCATCTGGTCCAGATTTTCCTTCAGGGCAGAGAAGACCTCTTTCACGTCCCGCATCTGCCGGCCGAGGCGTTCGATCTTGGTGGAGACGGTGCCGAATTCATCAGACCGTTTTGGCGCGCTCTCCGCAGGCTCTACTTTGCCGGAGCTGATAAGGTCGAGACGGCGGCTGATTGCGGCCAGCGGACGCAGCGCCAGGTTAGAGAGCGCCGCGGCCAAAATCATGCTCAGAATGATGGCAGCGGCGGAATAGGCCAGAGCGCGATTGATCTGTGGTTGAATGTCCCGCTGCAGAAATCCTGTGTGCACGCCTACGCGCACTTCGCCAAACGGCTTACCGCTGGCTGTCTGGACTAAGGGCAGGCGCAGGTCGTACGTTGTCGGCCGCCCATAGATTAATTTGAGCTGTTGGCGAATGCCGGCGTTCAGAACGCTATCGAAATCAGGGCGAGCAGGAACGATTGTGCCCTGCAAAGCAGGATTGGTGTGCAAGAGCGCGAGCCCGTCAGCATTGACGATGCTCGCATCCAGAATGTTTTGCGAATCGCCAGTAACGGACTCCAGCAATGAGGTCATGCTGGTATCCGATTGCAGCAGGTCTTCAATCATCTCCTGCACCTGCCTGGGATCGTTCATGTCAACTTTGGAACTGCTCAGGTCAACCGTAAAGGCAGGCTTGGAAACCGCATAGACGTGGTCCTTGATCACATCAGCAACGGAATAGACCTCATGAATGCGCTGGTGGACAACTTCTGAGATGTAGAGTGTGGAAAGCGTAGCCACAATCGCCACTACCATTGCGGTAATGGCGATCACCAGCTTGGTTTTCAGGCGCAGGGCAGGCATGCATCACTTCTGGCCAGGATTTGTGCGCTCCCGGACTCTTTCCATCTTGAGCGATTGCAACAGCAAATGCAAAGGAGATTTCAATTGGTCGCCTCACTTGCCACTGCTGAGGCAGTGCCGTATTCCTTCAGCTTATTGTGAAGGGTCTTCAGGCTGATGCCCAGAATCTCCGCGGCGCGGGTCTTGTTGTTGTTGGCGGCAGCAAGGGTCTTGAGGATCAGCAGCTTTTCAGCCTCTTCCACCGTAGTGCCGACTTCAAGCCGAATGCCTTCGCCATCGTGAGAAATGGGTTTTAATCCGGCGCTGCCGAAGTTCGGCGGAAGATGACGGGCCTCAATCAATGGAGCGTCGCAGACAATTACGGCGCGCTCCATGGTGTTGCGCAGCTCGCGAACATTGCCGGGCCAGTTGTGGCTCTGGAACATCTGAAGCACATTGTCATGCACGCCGGCAACGTCGCGGCCATGTTTTGCATTCATGTCGGCCAGCAGCGCCTCCATCAGCTGGGGAATGTCTTCCTTGTGCTCGCGAAGGGGCGGCAGGTGAATATTGAAGACGTTCAGGCGGTAATAAAGGTCACCACGCAGCTCGCCTTTGGCGACGGCCTCTTCAGGAACTTTATTGGTAGCTGCCAGCACGCGCACATCAACCGGCGTCTCCACTTTGCTTCCCAGGCGGCGCAGCTTGTGATCTTCAAGAACGCGCAGGAGCTTGGCCTGAGTGGCAGCGGGCATCTCACCGATCTCATCGAGCAGGAGCGTGCCTTCTTCCGCCAGCTCAAAGCAGCCGGCGCGGCGCTCCATGGCTCCGGTAAATGCGCCTTTTTCGTGGCCAAAGATTTCGCTTTCAATCAGAGTTTCAGGGATTGCTGAGCAGTTGATGGCAACGAACGGTTTGTTCTTGCGCGTGCTCATGTCATGGATGGTGCGCGCGACCATCTCTTTGCCAGTGCCGCTCTCGCCCGTAATCAACACTGAAGCAGTGCTGGGCGCGACCATCTCAATCAGATGAAAAATCTCCTGCATGGCCCTGGATGAGCCAACCATCTGGCCAAACAATCCGGTGTCACGGAGCTTTCGCTTGGTGGCTTCAAGTTCAATCGCGGTGCCACGCTGGCGCGCTGCGTTTTGCAGAATCTGTTTCAGACGGGAAGTATCTACCGGCTTTTGAATAAAGTCGTAGGCGCCGGACTTCATGGCATCCACAGCGACATCAATGCTGCCCTGTGCAGTGAGCAGCACCACCGCAATCTGCTGCGGCTGGTCAGCCAGACGTTGCAGCAGTTCCATGCCGTCCATGCGCGGCATTTTAAAATCGGTAATGACGATGCCCGGCGACCACGTGGCTACTTTTTCAAGGCCATCCAGGCCGTCCCTGGCCGTTTCAGTCCGATAGCCCCAGGCTGAAACCAGCTCAGCCAGTCCTGAGCGTTCGTTTTCTTCGTCTTCTACGATGAGGACTTTTTCCTGTACGCTCAAAGCGCTTTCCCCTTATTCCTGAAGATTACACCAGTTAAGAATTCTCTGGCAGCAGCAACACTGGATTTAGATGTTAAACCGTGTAAAAAAGTCTAGTACCGTTGCAACTATTTGCAAGAGCAAGGGTTACATTTGAGAGTAGACGCTTTTGGTTGAGAATGCATCTCAACCCAAGCAGAGAAGCTCACTTCGTAGAATCCCGTTCGTTCAAAATTAAATTGGAGTGAAAAGGACCAAATAACAATGAAGAAATATTGGATAGCGGCGATCACCGCCGGTATTTTGACGATAAGCGCGGCTGCACAGACCTCGGCGAGCGGTTCAACTTCCGGAAACGCCTCAGTGACTCCGGGCCAGACAAGCGCCGGCGCCAGCACAAGCCAGAGCGCGCAAGCGCCGGGCGCATCGGCCAACGTGGACGCATCTGCGAACGCAAACGCTTCACACCAGCACGATAGCAACAAGAAGGATGAAAAAAAGTCCGGCTCCGCCGCGGCGAACGGGAGCGGAGCAGGAAACGCAGCAGCAGGCGCGGGCGATGCTTCCGCAGTCCTGAGCAGCGGTACTACATTGCAGGCCGAGCTAACCAAGTCAGTGGATGCAAAAAAAGCAAAATCAGGCGATGAAGTTTCCGCCAAGCTGACGCAGGATGTGAAGTCAAATGGCAAAGTAGTCCTGCACAAAGGCTCAAAGCTGGTTGGACACGTGACTGAAGCGCAGGCCAAGGACAAACAAAACGCAGAATCGAAGCTGGGAATTGTGTTCGATAAAGCTGTTCTCAAGGGAGGACAGGAAGTTGCGTTCAGCAGCGTGATCCAGGCACTGGCTCCGCCAGCGCAGGGCGCGGTTTCCGCTGCAGGCGATGAAAGCAGCGGTCTTGGCGGCATGGGCAGTGGAAGTTCGATGGGCGGCGGCCGGAGCAGCGGCCCAGGTGCGTTAGGCGGGGCTGTCGGCGGAGTTACTTCAACGGCCGGCTCTGCTGCGGGCGGACTCGGGAATACCGCGGGTTCTGTTACCAACTCAACCACGGGCGCGGTGAACGGATCTGTGAACAACACAGCCGGCGCAGCCGCCAATGGTGCAGTCAACAGCACAACGCGTGGCGTGGTTGGAATGCCGGGCATGGCGCTGAACACTGCTGCCGCTGGAAGCGCGCAAGGTTCTGTAATCAGCTCCGCTGGTCACAATGTGAAGCTCGACAGCGGAACACAGATGGTGTTGCAGGTGACCGGAGCTGCAAGCGCGCACTAAACGCAGAATACTCTGATCTTTGGCGGCCGGATTTCAGTGTTCCGGCCGCATTTTCTTTGGGGCAAAGCAGCAATGCTTCAGAGTTGCGGTATTCAATGAAAACACTGCCGGCGAGTGCTTTCGTCTGCTTATTTGTATTTATCTTTTGCGTGCCTGGTGGGACAATAGTAGCCAAGAACGGCAGGCTTCCGGTGCTTCTTCCATCGCGAGGTGCAGCATGAGACGCTACTCGATTGTGGCCGCTGCTTTTTCCCTGGCGTGGCCTATAACCTCGACCGCATATACCGGCATAACTCAGGCTGGGAATGATCAAAAGCCTGCGCAAGCCACCCACAATATTTCTTCTGCAACACAACAAACATCAGCTACAGCGCCGGGCGTGAATCCGGCAGCTTCCACCGCGCAGAACAAGGGCTCTTATCTCCTGGTGGAGCTTAGTAAAACACTCAATGCCAAAAAGCTGAAACCCGGAGACAAGATCAAGGCGGAAGTGAGCCAGGATGTTCTGTCGCACGGTAAAGTCATCATCCCGATCGAGACTGAAGTGATTGGGCATGTCACAGAGGTTGCTGTTCGCGATGCGGAGAATCCTGAATCCCGCCTGGGCGTGGTTTTTGATCGGATCAAGCTGAAACATTATCGCGACATCAGCTTTCAAGCTGTTGTGCAAAGAGTGCAGCCGCCGGTGCAACGAAAATCGATGGTTGATCAACCCTCACAGATGCTGCCACCTTCACTGATCATGGGTGATTTGCGCTCGTCCACGCCAAGCCCGGCCGGCCGCTCCGGATCGCCAAGCCGCGCCAATCCACCGCCATCCGCATCGGCCTCCCAACCGAATACCTCCGACATATACGGAGCGCCTCTTACAGTGAAGCAGTCTCCCACCTCGCATGCACAAACGGGTGGTTCAGCTGCACAACTTGAGTCTCAGCAAGCATCTGCGGGAGGGCAAGCGATGAGTGTGGGAATGCCGTATGGAGTGTCTGGATTGAAGGGGCTGAGTCTCAGAGCGGATTCAACCGGCACCCCGGGGCCGGTGATCGTTTCAAATACGATCAACGTCAAACTGGAATATGGAACGCAAATCCTGCTGCACGTTTTGAGCGTGGAGAGTCCGCAGGAGTCTGCAAAATAGAACTGCCACAATCCCAGAATTGAAAGCACGGTCAAGTGGCCGTGCTTTTCTTTTTACTGTAACCGAAGCCGGTTTTAAAACTGAGCCGCTGATTTCATCGCTAAGCGATGAACATCTGCCCTTCAGTAACTTGTTGCCGGCAGCACTGCCGTGGCATCCTCTTATGCACCGCGGGAGAATACTGCCTAAACTCATGCGCATGGCGCGAGCCATTCCGTTGCTGTTATTGCTTGGATCGCTGTGTGTTTTGGCCGCGGCGGAGCAGCCGTGGCAGCCGGTGGGACCTGATGGCGGCACAGTTCGCAGCTTAACCTACGATCCTAAAAATCCAGACCGTATTTTTCTCGGCACCAGTGCCGGCAATCTTTATCTTTCAACTGATAACGGAAAAAGCTGGTCGCGCTTTGCGCATCTGGGAAAAGCAGCGGAGATGGTGCTGGACCATGTAGTCATTGATCCCAGCGATTCGCGCAATATTTTTGTTGCCGCCTGGAATGCCCAGCTGCCTTCGAGTGACGGCGATCTTTTCCGCAGCAAAGACGGCGGAAAAAGCTGGGAGATTGTTGCTGACCTGCATGGCAAGTCACTGCGCGCGCTGAGCATCTCGGCGTCGGACCCCAAAACGCTGGTAGCAGGGGCGCTGGATGGAATCTACCGTAGTCGCAATGGTGGGCAGGACTGGCAACGCATCTCGCCGGAGAACCATGCTGAGATCAAGAACATTGAATCCATTGCAATTGATCCGCTGAATCCAGACGTGATCTATGCCGGCACGTGGCACCTGCCCTGGAAGACGGAAGATGGCGGCAAGACCTGGCACAGTATTAAAAAGGGCGTGATTGACGACTCAGATGTATTTTCCATCGTCATTGATGGGGCGCGGCCTTCAAACTTATTTATCAGCGCGTGTTCGGGAATTTACCGCAGCGAATCGGCGGGTGATCTATTCAGAAAAATTCAAGGCATTCCTTACTCCGCGCGGCGCACGCGCATGTTGCAGATGGATATAGCAGACCACAACATGGTCTATGCCGGAACAACGGAAGGCTTGTGGAAGACCACCGATTCAGGCCTGACCTGGAACCGGATGACCGCAGCAAACGTGGTGATCAATGACGTGCTGATTGATCCGCGAAATCCTGCTCGAGTGCTGCTGGCGACTGATCGCAGCGGCGTGCTGGCAAGCAACGATGGCGGCACAAGTTTTACTGCATCGAATCGTGGATTTACTCATCGCCAGGCTGCGGCATTGCTGGTGGACCGCAATGACAGCTCCACGATCTATGTGGGACTGCTCAGCGATAAGGAATTTGGCGGCGTGTTTGTCTCGCACGATGCTGGCCAGAGCTGGAAGCAAATCAGCGATGGACTGGCGGGCCGCGACATTTTTGTTCTGCGGCAAGCTGCGGACGATTCAATCCTGGCAGGAACTGATCACGGAATCTTTCAGCTCAAGCCCGGAACTGCAGCCTGGATCTCGCGCAGCATGGCGCCTGCGGTTCAAGCTCGTCCGCTGCCGGTGAGTAGGCGTGTGGCTCGCGCGGCCGTGAATCCTTTGAATACGCGCATTATTGCGCTGGAAGCCAGCGACACAAAATGGTTCGCCGCAACTGCTGCTGGATTGTTCGTCAGCGCTGATGCGGGCGAGAGCTGGCACAAGGAGATAGTTGCGGGAGTTGAAGTCCCTACGAGCATCAGCATTGCGGGAAGAGAAGTGGCAGTTGCGAGCCGCAATGCAGTGGCTGTTTCGGTGAGCGGCGGCGAGCGATGGCTACCGGCAAAGCATTTTGATTCAGAGTTTGTCATCAACTCAACGGCAATTGATAACAGCGGCGATATCTGGCTGGCAGCGCGCAGCGGCTTGCTGCGCAGCACTGACGCCGGCGATACATGGAAGCGAGTCACCACGCTGCGAATCTCTGACATTCTCAGCCTGCAATTTGATGAAGAAAACCATCGCATGCTGGCGATCAGCGGTGCTTCATCAAACATCTTTGAATCTGCCGATAATGGCCGGACATGGAACACCATCGCTACCGGCTGGCCGCTACGCAACCTTCGCCTTTCCCAAGGCCACTTGCTGGGTACGACTGCCTTTGATGGTGTAGTGATCCAGCCGACGGTTACAGCCCTAGCCGAGACCCAGGCGGGAAGCGGCGGACGATAAGAAACAGCTACTCTGGTTGCGGTAAAAAATACACATTTCAGTGCTTCTACCTAGCTGCAAGTTATAGAAAATAAAACTTCTGGGTTGGCAGTGTCCTTGCAATTCATACTATCAGCGGTGTTTCCCCCACATCGCCGGGGTGGACGTATGAAAGGGTACTGTTCAAGAAATATTTTGCTGGTAGTCCTGCTGACATTAGCGGCAGTGGCCACCGGATGCAATGCCGGCGCAAAGGCAACGCCGCCTTTGCCTGCCGCAGCAGCAGATAACAATTCCAACGCTCAGCAATTGCCGTTCACTGACAATAAACCGGTGGTTGTTCCGGCAAATACCGCGATTTACATCCGGCTGCAGCAGGGAATTTCCAGCGCAACGGCGCAGCCTGGGCAATATTTTTCTGCTGAGCTTGACGAGCCGCTGGTGATTGAAGGGCAGACACTCGCGCCGCGCGGAACTGCGGTGACAGGCAAGGTTGTGGCCGCGCGCGAGTCTGGACATCTGCATAACTCAGGCTATCTGCGTATTACGCTCGCTTCAATGACACTGAACAACAAGACAGTGCCGCTGCAGACCAATAGCGTCTTTGTGAGCGGCGGCAGCTACAAGAAGCGCAATCTGGCATTCATCGGCGGAGGTGCAGGCGGTGGCGCGCTGATTGGAGCACTGATCGGTGGAGGCAAGGGCGCAGCGATTGGCTCAGCGGTTGGCGCTGCCGGCGGCACAACCGCGGCATACGCAACCGGTAAAAAAGAAGTTGGATTCGTTGCAGAGCGCCGGCTTGGTTTCCGGCTGACGCAGCCTCTCAATCTAAGCTAGTTTCTCTCCTGTTGGAAAAAGAAGGAGCCGCAACCGCGGCTCCTTTTTTGTGAAGCTTCCAAGAGAGGGAAAATGCTCAATTGAGCAACGCTCTAAAGATGAAAACTGCTGATTTGAGGCTTTATTCCCGAAATTGTGGAATTGCTAAGCCAGCTATTTGATGTTATTTTGAAGAAGACAATTCAGTCAGGCCGTTTTGTCCTCAAAGCGGCTGTTATCCACTCCTCAGTAGCTCAATGGCAGAGCATCCGGCTGTTAACCGGAGGGTTGTAGGTTCGAGTCCTACCTGAGGAGCCAATTATTTTCTACGACTGTCACAGTACAAACCAAAACATCCTGCTCGGAAGCTGCCCATCCGTCGCAAAGTTCGGGTTTGCTGCGTGTTGAGGAGCGCCTGGTGCTAGCGCTGCGGTTGGTCTCGCTCGGCCAGAAACCGGTCGCGGCATTGTTTGGCTTGAGCCAGGATCGCGGGGTATTGGGATGACTTGCGAAATTCCGCCAGTATAGGGTTGGACTGGAGATAATCATAGCCGCAAAACCCGCCTTCGATCGCCGACTTCATCAACCGGGCCGTGAAATCGTTGCCCATGCAAAAGTTGTAATTGGTGGCCTGGGCAAACCTGGGTTCGGGATCGCGGAATGCAAGAGCCTGTTTTTCCAGCGGCTCCAGCAGCTTTTCTGAGCCCGGAGGTCTGGGTGACGAGTAGCAAGCCGCTAATGCCCGGGTATGAAAGAAGGGGCTATCGGGGAGCTGGCGCAATCGAGCGAGCGCCTCTTCCTTCTTGCCCTCGTGGAGCAAAACTTGTGCCTCTACGTTGTTCGACCACTCAGATCCGGCATCGAGCTTAAGGAAATCTCTCGCGCGGTCATATTGTCCCATCGCCTGGAATAGACCAGCGCAGGAACGGAACTGATAGTTGCCGGGATCCAGGCGCACGGCAGCGTTGCATTCTTCCGCCGCATCTTTAAGCAGGCTGGCGTAACGCAGGACATACGACAAAGTAAAGTGGGCGAAGCCGCTCTGCGGGCGACGGTCCACCATTGCCTTTGCTTCCTGATAGGCCTGAGCGAGCTTCCCCGCATCGGTATCCAGGCTGACGATCTGCTGCGCCGCATCTTCCAGATTTGGATCAAGAGAAAGCGCCCGGCGCAGTGCGGGCAAAGTGCGTGACATGATCCCGGTCGCCCCAGGACCATATTCCTCCTCATAGTAGTAACGCTTGCCCAGGGCCGACCACGCCGGAGCATACGTTGAATCCAGCCCGACCGACCGTTCCAGCATGCGGACCGCCTGGCGGTTCTGGTCTCCGTCGTGGGCGAGGGCGACGCTGCGCAGGTAGAGGTCGTAAGCTTCTTCGTTGCTGGGACGAGTCCCACTGTCTCCCACATTGGTCGCGCCCAGCGCCGGGATCAAACCTTGCCGGACTTTTGACGTCACCTGCTCGTGCATGGCCACCAGGTCCGCCGCCGAGACGTTCATTGTCTCTTGCCAGAGCACGCGATTGTCGCCCACGTCGACGGCCTGTATCGTAAGCTGCAATTGGTTGCGGACCTTCTGGTAGTGGCCCATCACCAGGCGGCCAACGTGCATAGCAGTTCCAGCCTGTTGCACGTCAACATCAGCGGCTGCATATTTTGTGGTGGTCGCGAAGGGACGGATCGATAGAGTTCGCACCGAGCTGAGCGTGGTGGCGATCTCGTCGGGCAGCGCCATGCGCAAAAAATCGTCTTCTTTGTCTCCGCCGATGTTTTGAAAAGGAAGAACCGCGATGGAGACCGGCGCTGCAGCTTCGGCCTTGGAACCCAACGGTGGCGCGGGCCCACCGAATCGCCAGAAGAGCAAACCAGCCACCGCAAGCAGCGCCAATGCGGTCACAGCCCACACCCACGGCTTCCGCTTCATTGCTGAGGCGGTTGCCGGCACCGCAATTCTGTCCGACGGCGATAGCGTGCTCGTATCGCGCTTAATCCGCGCCAGGTCCGCGCGCATCTCCGAGGCGTGCTGGTAGCGAACTTCGCGATCTTTTTCCAGCGCTTTGGAGATCACTCGTTCGAGGTCAGCGGGAAGCTGCGGGTTCAGTCGCGATGGCGCGACCGGAGTGCCGTGGAGAATAGCATCAAAAATCGCTCCCGCGGTGTCGCCTTGAAAGGGCAGCGTGCCGGTCGCCATTTCGTAGAGCACAATGCCAAACGAAAACAGATCCGTACGCGCGTCCAGTGGTTTGCCCAGCACCTGCTCGGGAGACATGTAGGAGACCGTGCCGAGGGTGGATCCCGGGCTGGTGAGATGTTCGTTTTCCGAGAGTGTTTTGGCTGCGGCCATGCCCGCCGCCGCAGAAACCCGCTCTTCCAGCTTTGCCAAGCCGAAATCCAGAATCTTGGCGCGCCCGCGGTTGGTAACAAAGATATTGGCCGGCTTTATGTCACGGTGAACAATCCCCGCCGTGTGCGCTGCGTCCAGCCCATCCGCGATTTCGATGGCCAGAGAAAGAAGCGTCTCGGTGTCCATCGGACGCCCCATGAGGGCATGTTTGAGGGTCAGCCCTTCCAGGCATTCCATGGCAATAAAGCGAGTGCCGCTCTCGCCGATTTCGTAGATGGTGCAGATGTTGGGATGGTTAAGCGCCGAAGCTGCGCGCGCCTCCCTTCGGAAGCGCTCCAGGGCGGCCGCATCCCGGGCCATGGTCTCGGGCAGGAATTTCAGGGCGACAAACCTCCCGAGCGAGAGGTCCTCGGCCCTGTAAACAACGCCCATGCCGCCACCGCCGAGTTTTTCAATGATGCGGTAATGCGAGATGGTTTGGCCGATCACTGCCGCAAATGTTACGTGTGTGAAACCGGCAAGTCAACGCAACAGAGATTGCGTGAGTCATGGTTGTAGTCGGAACAGAAGATCAGGCCCAGTAAGTTCTGTCGAGCGTCCGGTACTGAATGGCCTCGGCGATGTGCTTGCCTTCGATCTGCGGAGCGCCTTCCATATCGGCGATGGTGCGCGCGACTTTCAATATGCGATCGTGGGCGCGGGCGCTGAGCCCTTGCTGCTGCATGGCGCGCTCAAGCATACGTTCACTGTCACTGCCCAGCTCACAGTAGGCGCGAATCTGGCGTGAGCCCATCTGCGCGTTGGAGTAATTGCGCTCACCGGCGGCAGCGAAGCGGTTGAGCTGGATTTCGCGGGCGCGAATGACGCGCTCGCGGATCTGGGCTGAACTCTCACTCTTTGAGTCACTGCCGCGCAGCTCTTTGTAGTTCACCGCCGGGACGTCAATGTGAATGTCAATGCGGTCCATGAGCGGGCCGGAGATTTTTGAGACGTAGCGCTGGATCATCATCTCTGTGCAGAGGCACTGGCGCTGTCCTGAGCCGTGATAACCGCAAGGGCAGGGGTTCATGGCGGCTGCGAGCATGAAGCGCGCAGGGAAGGTAAGCGACATGGCTGCACGGGCAATGGTGACGTGGCCGTCTTC
>CAZISB010000035.1:0-30089 GCA_964541925.1 uncultured Acidobacteriaceae bacterium
ATTACTAAATACTAATTACTAAATACTAATTACTAAATACTAATTACTAAATACTAATTACTAAATACTAATTACTAAATACTAATTACTAAATACTAATTACTAAATACTTCCTGGCCGTTGGAGGAAGAATGCGTAAAGTAGTCGTTATTGCATCAATGCCATTATTTGCCTTCTTGTATCTTGCTGCAGCCCAGAATGAGCCCAAGCGCGCGGCCTCCACAGCTCAAGAGCGGCAGCGGTTTGTGGCGCTCACGCACAAGTTGGAGCAGAACCCGCTGGACAAGGGCCTTTATGACGACAAGCGCTGGGCCAAGCAATGGCTGGAGGACATCCCGGACATCAATGTGAATATCTGCGCGCCGGTGCTGTTCGGGACGGATTTTTTACGCGAGCAATACAAGTACATGCCGCAGCTTTCTTACCAGGCGACGTTTGGCGAGGCAACTTACATCATCGAGCACCCTGATAAAAAGGGCGATACCACTGCACAATACATTGCGGGCACTGAGAGCGCGTTGAAGGCGTACAGCGCGATCGTAAAAAATGATTCCAGCGCCAAATCCAAGGCGCTTGACGATTTGCTGGAAAAGCAGAAGCAGGGCAAGCTGGCGGATTTTGTCCGCGATGCCAGCAAGGGTTGTGACGACAAAAAAGAAGGAATCTGATGCGCGCGGGCGCGACTCTTCGACTGAGAGTTTGCAGCCTTGTGCTCGCAGCGGTGGCATCAGGACTTGCAAAGAGCGCTCCGCTTTCACCAGCACCTGCCGGCCAGCAAAAGCCTGGTGGTGTTCCCGGCGAAAAACTTCAAAGTCCGGCTGCGCTAATTACTAACTGCTAAAGTATTTCTGATGAACAAACTCCGTGTTGGCATTCTGTTTGGCGGGCGCAGCGGCGAGCATGAAGTCTCTTTGCTCTCGGCTGCATCAGTTCTTAAAGCAATCAACAAAGACAAGTACGAAGTGGTGCCAATCGGCATTACGAAAGAAGGCCGCTGGCTGACTGATGCGCATGCAGAGCGGTTGCTGCGCGGCGAAGCGACGCCGGATAGCGGACGGCATCTGCGCGCGGGCGATCCCGAAAGCACCCCAGGCGCGGCCATTCTGGCCAAAGGTGAGGCTGTAATCGTACCGCCGATACCACAATCGCACGGACTGATTCCCTTTGAGAGCGCTGCTTCTTCTTCCCAAAAAGGCATTAACGTGGACGTGATCTTTCCTGTCCTGCACGGGACCTTCGGCGAAGACGGAACCATTCAGGGGCTGCTCGAGCTGGCAGACATTCCTTATGTGGGCTCGGGCGTGCTTGGCTCAGCAGCGGGCATGGACAAGGACATCATGAAGCACCTCTTCTCTGTCGCCGGGTTGGAGATTGTGAAGCACGTGACTGTGTTGCGCAGCCAATGGGAGAAAGAGCCGAAGAAGGTCACCAAGCTAGTCGAGAGCAAACTGAAGTATCCCGTGTTTGTAAAGCCCGCGAACCTCGGATCGTCAGTGGGTATCTCCAAGGCGCATGATCGCAAAGAGCTTGGCCCGGCTATTGATACGGCTGGGGAGTACGACCGCAAGATCGTGATTGAGCAAGGAGTCGGCGGCAAGAAGCGCAAAGCCCGCGAACTAGAGTGCTCTGTGCTGGGAAACGATGAGCCGCAGGCATCCACGGTGGGCGAGATTGTTCCCGCGGCGGAGTTTTATGACTACAACGCTAAATACATTGATGAAGGTTCGCAGCCGGTGATTCCCGCTAAGATCAGCAAGAAACAGATGAAGCAAGTGCAAGAAATGGCCGTCCGGGCGTTCAAGGCAGTGGATTGTGCTGGTTTGGCGCGCGTGGATTTCCTGATGGAGCCCAAAAACGGAAAGATTTATATCAATGAGATCAATACCATGCCCGGCTTTACCTCAATCAGCATGTATCCCAAAATGTGGGCAGCATCCGGACTCCCGTATCCGGAGCTGATTGACCGGCTGATCAAATTGGCGCTGGAGCGGCACGCGGAGAAAAAGAAGAACCGGTACAGCCGAAATTAATGCAAATTTCATGCCGCGCATGGCGCCTGAAGGCATGATGGTGCAGGTTGGCGGCAGCACGTATGGCGAATGGCCACAGAAAGATCTTGATCACGGCTCTGGTGGTTCCACTGGCGGCCGCAATTCCGGCTATAAGCCATGCTGGAGGCCAAACTGACGATGCGCAGTATGCGATCGTTGAAGGCACGGTCATCAATGCCCAGAACAGCCGAACCATCCCACGCGCCAGCGTCATGCTTCTGGGCATGCATGGCGCGGGTAGCAAATCTGTGCGGGCGGACGGCAACGGTCACTTCAGCTTCCAGCATGTTGATCCGGGCCAGTACAGGCTGACGGCGGAGCGCCAGGGCTTCTACTCCGATCAGAGCAAGCGTGAATACCAGCCAATGATTGAAGTTGCCGCCGGCCAGTACTTGAAAAATGTCGCTGTGCGGCTTATGCCTACCGCCGCGGTGAGTGGAGAAATTGTCGATGAGTACAACGATGACGTGAAGAATGTCGAGGTCACCCTGCTGGCCAGCGCGACACGTCTGGGGCAGATGTTCCTCCGGCCGGTAGCCAAGACTGTCACAGATGATCGCGGGCAGTACCGTATTGCCGGACTGAGGCCGGGCAAGTATTACTTAGTGGCGGAATATCCGTTAAAAGCGGAGCCGCTGCCAGAAGATTTGGTAACCATTACAGTTGCGGGCTCCGGTCCGCGGAGAAATGGCGAGCCGCAACAAATTGAGTTGCAGCCAATCGGTCCTTATCCACCGTTTACCTACGCACCGCTCTTCTACCCCGCAACCGGCGACTTCAAACAGGCGCAGACGCTCCGGCTGAACCCCGGAGACGAAATATCAGCCAACTTCATCTTTATCAGCGCCCCGGTAGTTTCAATCAGCGGACGCGTGGTCAATGGCATGACGGGTGCTCCGGCGGAAACGGCGTCAGTCGCGGCTTTCTGGAGCGAGTACATGCAAGGCGAGGGAATTCCCGCGCGCACCTCTCATGAGAATGGTACTTTTGAAATTCGCGGCTTGGCTCCGGGCAGTTACACCGTCCGCGCCAACTTCACTGAAGACAAGCAGGCCTATGCCGGTGAACAGGCGGTGGAAGTGGGGCCGCGGGGAGCGCAGAATGTGGAGATCGCAGCCCTGCCGGATTTTGTGGCTGCCGGACATGTGAGCCTGGCGGGCAACGTTCCCAATTCACTGCGCCATACGTTGGTTGAGTTTGTGGGCGCGGGGTTGTTGCCGAGCGTGCGGGCCAGCGCAAATTTTCCTGAGTTTAAGTTTGAGGCGCAGCTACGCCCGGAGAAGCGCTATTACGTCAATGTACGGAACCTGCCGGATGAGTATTACCTTAAGTCCGTGGCGATCTCCGGTCATCAGCTCCCGCCAGGCAATGTTGTGGTGAGCGGAATTCACGGAGATTTAGAGCTGGTGCTGAGCCCAGCAGGCGGGCACATTGAGGGATTGCTGTTCAATTCTAAAGACCAGGCCACGCGCGGCAGTATTCTGCTGGCGTCTGATCTGCCCGATCCGGGACCGCCTGAAACTTTCAGGCGAACTCGCGCAGACTCCACAGGAAAATTCATTCTGCGTGGTGTAGCGCCAGGAAGTTACCGCATACTGGCCCTGGAGAGCGCGAACCTTGATGACGAGATCAATACTGCGGAATTTCTGCGGTCACTCGGCAACAAGGGCCAGCATCTGCTGGTGGAAGAAAGCGGCAAATATTCAGTCGTGCTGAAGTTAGAGGCTGAAGACCACTAACCGCGATGCTTCAGGCTACGCTTCTGCCCTGCACCAGCCTGATTACCAGGACAATCAAGGCAAATACCAGCAGCAGATGAATGGCGCCGCCGAAGGTATAACTGCTGATCATGCCAAGAGCCCACATGATGAGCAGGATGAAAAAGATGGCAAGCATAATTCACCTCGTGCTTTTTCGACGCTGCCAGAGCCGCTGAAGTTGGCTGCAACTCAAAGCCGATCAACTCCTTTGTACATGCCCGGTGCTTAGACGCGTATAAGATAAATGCAGCTGTCGTGCAGGTGAGACGTGCCAGGCGCTAGCGTTCCTGCAGCTTTTCTCCGGAGCGCCAGCGGCTGATGTTAAGCAGATTGGAGCCGCGCTGGCGCAGCTCCTGTGTGCCCCGGCTAAGACCGCCCCACGTCCGGCCTAAGCCGCGCCCTATGTTAGTGCGCAATTCGCGGCCGCTGGTAGGCGCAAGCAGCAAGGCCATGCCTGCTCCAATGCCGATGCCCACCAGCATCCATGCGATTGCGGCGCCAGCGTTGGTTGCGGTGTTTTGCTGTGCAGGCCAGCCTGGCTGTTCATATCGTGAATATTCCATTTGTCATCTCCTGAACAAAGTTGGCGCTTTCACATTCCTGACAGCTGTTCAAACCGGCCGCAACTTAGCTTGCGCGGCGCTTGCTCTGATTGCGAGGGTTCCTGCCTTCAGCACGCACAGGAGCGACCTTTTGCTGGCGCTGATTTTCCTGGCGCGAACTGCGATTGGTGATGCCCTGCGTTTTGCCGCGGGAGGAGCGGCCGGCATCTTCACCGCGCACCGGACCAGAGTCGCGCCCGCGAGCGGAAGAATCCTGGCGTCCGCGCACAGCGATTTTCTGCTGGTTAGCCCGCTTGCGCGATTGCCCGCCTCCGGCATTCTGGAATTGCGGCTCTTCCTCACCTTCTACGTCCACTAAATCGTTTTGCATTGTTTGCCTGCTCTGCGATTGGTGCCGTACCCGCCCAGCCTGCTTTGATTCCGCGCGTGAACTGCCCATCTGCGCAGTGCCACGGCGGATTGCGGTGTCCTGGTGTCCGCGCTGATATTTGGTCTCTTCTTCCGCTACCCGCTCGCCGGAGGATTGTTCCTGCATGCGCTGAGTTCTTCCGCCGCTCATTTCGCGCGCGCGATTCCTGCGGCCTAATTGCTCGCGCACTCCCTCAGAGATTTCTTCCAGTGCTTCCCCGGCTTGCTCTGGCTGCGATTTTACTGAGACGTCGCCAAGAGAGATGATCCCGACTACCTGCTCTTCTTCCACAACCGGGAGCCTGCGGATCTGGTGGCGAGACATAAGTTCGAGTGCATCACCCAGGTCAGCGTCGGGCTCGATGGTGTGCAGTTGTTCGCTGAGAATATCTTCCGCGGTGCACTCGGTTGGGTCCTGGCCTTCAGCAATTGCCCGGACCACAATGTCACGATCAGTAATGATTCCGGCCAGCTTTTCGTCATTATCGAGCACGGGGATTGCGCCAACGTCTTCGGCCTTCATCATGTTGGCGATCTCTTCCAAGGTGGTGTCAAGGGTGGCAGTGGCAAGCGATCCTGAGGTCATAATCTCGCGGACCTTCATCAGAGTGTCTCCTTTGGCTGGAAGTGGCAGCGTGATGGCGCGCCTAGTTAGTTTAGAAAATCGGTGACTGGTGAATGTTGTCCGCTGGCGCAGAGCCGAGAGAGAAAAATGTTCGCGTAGATGCTGAAGAAACAGCATGGTTTGAGGTAAAATTTTTAGTTCGTCTGCTGCCGGCTTCTGTGATAAGAGAGCTGGCCGCCTGCTCCGCCCGTCTGCCTAAAGGCCCGTGACTAGACGCTGATACCGGCAGAGAGTCACTACCCAGGAAGCAGGCAAGACCCATAAAAATTCAGGCAACAGCGTTAAGGAGAGAGTTCAAGCATGGCAATTCCAGCAACCCAGATGCGTCCGGGGATGATTATCAAACACAACAATGACCTTCATCTGGTCTTCAGCGTGGAGCACCGCACACCGGGCAATTTGCGCGCCTTTATTCAGGCCAAGCTGCGCAATATCCGCACCGGCGCTATGTTTGAGCACCGTTTCCGCTCTGCTGATCCCATTGACAAGATCAACGTGGACGAAATTCCCATGGAATTTCTCTATCAGGATGGCGACGATTACTACTTCATGAACACCGAGAATTACGAGCAGACCCATCTGACTCGCGACATTCTGGGCGACGCGGTGGAATATCTGACGCCTAATCTGCAGATTAAAGTTGAATTTTATGATGGCAAAGCGGTCGGCATCGAGCTGCCGCAGACGGTGGTGCTTACCGTGGTGGAAACCGAGCCTGGTCTTAAATCCGCCACCGCTTCAAGCGTGACCAAGCCGGCTAAGACTGAAACCGGTTTGGTGGTGCAGGTGCCTCCGTTCATCAATGAAGGCGAGAAGATCAAGGTTGATACCGCGGAAGGCGCGTATCTTTCAAGGGCGTAGCTCCAGGGTTCCCACTGAATTCCATGATCGCCAAACGGTACATTGTGCGCGGACGGGTGCAAGGTGTGGGCTTCCGCTGGTTTGTCGAACATGAAGCTCGCGCCCTGGGCCTTGCGGGCTGGGTGAGAAACAACATTGACGGCACTGTGGAAGCGCTGGCAGTCGGAAGCGCGGAACAGCACTCGGCTTTCGCCAACAAATTGCGCCAGGGGCCGCGCGCCGCACGCGTGGATGAAGTAACAGAGTTGCCGGCAGAGCCGGTCAAAGATTTGACGACCTTTCGTATTGAAGGAGCATGGTAGATGGAGCCAAAGCCGAAGCCGGCCACAAACTGCGATCACCTGAAGAAGCTGGTGCGCGAGGTGCCTGATTTTCCCAAGAAGGGAATTCTCTTTTACGACATCACAACGCTGCTGAAAGATAAGGTGGGCTTTGCCACGCTGATTGATTCGCTCTCAGAACATTATATTGACCGCGACATCGATCTAGTGTTGGGGATTGAGGCCCGCGGCTTCATCTTCGGCCCGGCATTGGCGTATCGCCTGAATGCCGGCTTTGTGCCGATCCGCAAGCCGCGCAAGCTCCCCGCGGAAACTGTGAAGTGGACCTACGACCTGGAGTACGGCACAGACACGCTCGAAATTCACAAAGACGCCATTCAGCCAGGCCAGAAGGTGCTCATTGTTGATGACCTGCTGGCGACCGGCGGCACTGCAAATGCCTGCTTGCAACTGGCAAAGTCGCTGGGAGCGAAGGTGGAAGGCCTGGGATTCGTGGTGGAGTTGGATTTCCTGAATGGCCGCAGCAAGTTCGATGGGACGGAAGTATATTCACTGCTGCACTATGACAAGTAAAACTTCACGGTGGTTGAGTGTGGCCACCCTGGCGCTGACAGGTCTGATATCTTTATCTGTCTCGGCGCAGCAGATCCCTTCACCACAACAGCTGCTTGACTCCGCCCACAAGGCTGCAGATCTCAGTTCCCTTGAACCGTATGTGCTTACTGCCGAAATCACTCTCAACGCAAATGACAAAAAGAGGCAGAAGACCGGGCGCATTACCGTCACCAGAGAGCATGAGCGCGCTCGGGTGGAACTCAACATGGGCGGGAGCAGCGAAGTCAGGATTTTTATAGGCAGCAAGGAATATGTGCTGCCCGGGCAATCATTTCTGTTTACAACAAATCTCTTCGACTTCGATCATCTCTGGGATCCCGAAGGACGTATTTTTCACCAATTCGAAAACGCCAATTTTGAAAACGTTCATCAGGAAAAAGTAGGTGGCCGGCCAGCGTGGTGCATGGATAAGAAAGTGCATGGTGGTAAAGAGCGCCGCTGCTGCTTTGACGTTGAGGAGTCTTTACTTCTACTAGATACCGACACTCGCGGTCGAACGGAATTCCTGGGCTTCACAAAAGCGGGTGAGCATAGTTATCCGCAGGAAGTGCAGATTCTCAGGAAGCCGCTGGCTCCAATCAAGGTTTTCCGCATCAGCATTCAGCCCGGCAAACCAGATGAAACGTTATTCAAACCTCCATCCGGAGCGTTGGAATTGGGGGCTTGCAAAGAGGTTAAAGGGCCCAAGAGGGTATCGGGTATGGAACCTCAATTTACTGAAGCTGCGCGCGGGGCGCATGCCAACGGGCTAGTGGTGCTTTACGCCATCATCGACAAAAACGGTAAAGTCGTCTTTGTTCGCGCGCTGCAGGAGGATGACTACGGACTTGCCACTGAGTCTGAACGAGCGATGAAGGGTTGGGTATTTCAACCGGCATCGTGTGATGACCATCCCGTAAACACCGAGATGATCGTGGAAGTTGAGTTCACGATCCGCTAGATGCTTTCAGCAGTTGATCCCCGCCTTCTCTCTCTCCGTACTCTTATAAGCCCAGGCCATGCGCGGAGTGTTGTGCGCGATGCCGAAACGGCCGCGCTGATCAAGCAGAATCATGCCGCCGTGGCCATTAAGGCGGCGCTGAAGATATTGCATAGCTTCCTGAGCGGCTGCGTCCGGCGAGCCGCCGTTGCGCACGCGATCAGCGGCCCACTTGGCCAAAACAAGCTTCATGATGGGCTCGCCCCATCCGGTGCAGGAGGCGGCGGCACTGAGATTGTCGGCATAGCAGCCGCAACCGATCAGCGATGAGTCGCCCACGCGGCCTGGATCTTTGTTGAGCGTGCCGCCAGTGGACGTGCCGGCAGCAATGTTCCCAGCGGCATCGAGAGCGACCGCGCCAACCGTATCATGGCTGGAGAGAGGACCGGCAAAGGTGAGATCAGGCTGGCCTGCTGCTTCTTTTTCCTGCGCTTCCTTCAGACGCTGAATTTCGCGCTCAATGACCAACTCTTCGTTACGGCAGAGCTTTATGCCAAGCTTTTCGGCGAAGCGTTCTGCGCCTTCCGCGACAAAATAGACGTGCGGACTTTTGTCGAGCACCAGGCGAGCAGCCTGAATGGGATTACGAATGCGCTCCACGCAGCCCACGCCTCCGGCGCGAAGCGTAGCGCCGTCCATGATGAGGGCGTCAAGTTGCACGCGGCCATCGCGCGTGAGAAAGCTGCCGCGACCGGCATCAAAGGTCTCATCGTCTTCCATCGAGATGATTGCTGCTTCAATCGCGTCAAGGGCGCTGCCGCCGCCTTCCAGAACGTGCCAGCCTTTATTCAACGCGTTCTGCACGCCGGAAAGATGATCTTGCACCATGTCATCGGGAATAGCCCAGGCGCCGCCATGGACTACAAGTACGGGAAGTTGTCGCAAGGTGATTGGCCTCTTTGCTGCTGCAACCTGAGTGTAACAGAGCAGCAGATGTAGAGACGTAGCATGCTAAGTCTCTACTTTTAGGGCGAGGCGAGCAGCGTAAGACGGAATTTTAAGCAAAGCCTGTACCATATCTTTGTGACTCTTCCTTTCACTATTCAGGCCGATACCGGCCCAGCTCGCCTGGGGCGCATTGATACCGCTCACGGGCCGGTTGAAACGCCTGCCTTCATGCCGGTGGGAACTGCTGGTACGGTCAAGGCCGTTCCGCAGGATGTTATTGAAGATCTGGGCGCGCAGATCATTCTTGGCAATACCTATCATCTTTATCTTCGGCCGGGGCATGAGCTTGTGCGCAAGATGGGCGGGCTGCACAGGTTCATGAGTTGGAATCGCGCGTTGCTGACTGATTCCGGCGGCTTCCAGGTCTTCAGCCTAAGCGAGCTGCGGAAGGTGAAGGAAGAAGGGGTGAGCTTCCGCTCGCATCTGGATGGAACATCGCACCTTTTTACGCCGGAACGTTCCATGGAGATTCAGATCGCCCTGGGCGCCGACATCATCATGGCCTTTGACGAGTGTACGGAACATCCGGCAGAGAAGGAGCGGGCGCGGCAGTCAATGGAGATGACGCTCAGGTGGGCTAAGAGATCGAAGGAATATTTTGAAAGTTACAAACATCAATGTCCGTGGAGCGAATCGGGGCATCCGGAGATCGGTTCATCGGGACATCGGTTCATCGGGACATCGAAAAACCATGAGGCAGACAATCAGACTTTTTCTGCACAGAACTCGAAAAGGATTGTGAAGCCGGAGCTTCCTACTACGCCAACCCTTTTCGGCATCGTGCAGGGCGGAATGTATCCAGACCTGCGGCGTGAGTCGGCTGAGAGAACAGTTGAGTTGGATTTTCCCGGCTATGCGATTGGCGGATTGAGCGTGGGCGAGTCGCGCGAGAAGACGATGGAGATGATTGCGGCCGCGCTGGAAGTCCTGCCAAAGGACAAGCCCCGGTACGTCATGGGTGTGGGGTATCCGGAGGAGATCGTACAGTACGCGGCCATGGGCGTGGACATGATGGATTGCGTACTGCCTACTCGCGCCGCGCGCCATGGGTTGCTGTTCACTTCAGAGGGGCGGATGAACATCAAGAACGCGCGTTACGCACAGGACGAGGGGCCGCCCGACCCGAACTGCTCTTGCCGGGTGTGCAGCCGCTACTCTCGTGCGTATCTCCGACATTTGTTCGTCTCGGCAGAGCCGCTGGCAGCAGTGCTGAATACGGTCCATAATCTGGCGTTCTACCTTGACACCATGCGAGCGGTACGTCATGCTATAAAGCTTGGGGACCTCTCAGGAATGCTCAAGAAAAGTGTGTCGTTGGCCTGAGCGCCCCTGATTCAAAGAACTCCGAATCACTCCGGCACGAGGCTGGTCATGTGCAGGAGACCCGGGCGGTTCATCAGCGGTGACAAACCAGGGATTTGCTTCCCTCTCCAGAAGAGGCGAGGGATGTATGCGACTGCGGAAGCGTATAGGCAATGATTGAAAACGTGATCGGCGTATTGCTATTTCAAAGCGGAGGTGGTGGCAGCGGCCTGCTGACCATCATGTTGCTTCCGCTGATATTTATCTTTGCCACATTTTATTTCCAGCAGCGCAAAACCAAGCGCTGGCAGGAAGTGATCAGCACGATCAAAAAGGGCGACCGCATCTCCACCGGCGGCGGAATTCGCGGCACGGTAACCGAAGTAAAAGATGACGCGGTGTGGGTAAAGGTCCCGCCGGACTTTCTGCGGCTTGAGATCGCGAAAACCGCGGTGGTGTCCATTAACCGCGACGAGGAAGAGAAGAAATCCTAAAAGAAGCGACGTTTTAGAAAATGCAAAAGAACCTACTCCTTAAGCTTGTAATCATCGTTGGCATATTACTGGTCTTTCTTTACGGGATTTTTGGAATTCCCTCGTCGTTGTCCGGAGACGGGCTGAGAGAGGCCGTGCTCAACAGAATCCATCTTGGCCTGGACCTGAAGGGCGGTACGCACCTGATTCTGCAGGTGCAGGTGAGCGATGCCATTAATGCCGAGACTGACCGCGCGATCGCTTCACTGAAAGACGCACTTGATAAGGCGCATATCACTTATGCCGATATCAGCAAGCCCGATCCGAACAAGCCGGAGCAACTCGTGGTGAAGGGCGTGCCGCTGGACGCTGCCGCGCAGGTTCGCGAGATCGCGAGCGACAAGCTGAAGGAATACACGCTTTCCGGCGGTCCAAACAATTCGCAGGTTCTCACAATGCAGCCGGACGTGCTGGCGAGGCTGAAGTCTGACACTCTGGACAAATCCATTGAAGCCATCCGCAACCGCGTGGACGCGTTGGGTGTGAGCGAGCCGCTGATCCAGAAAAACGGCCTGGGTGAAAATCAGATCCTGGTACAGCTCCCCGGCGTGGACGATCCCGGGCGAGTAAAAGACATTATTCAGTCAACGGCACGGCTTGAGCTGCGCGAGTCACGCGGCGTTTATACGAGTGAAGATGAGGCCATGAAAGCCAATGGCGGAGTGCTTCCGCCGAACATGGTGCTGCTGCATGGAAAATCAGAAAATGGCGGCAGTGGCGATGTGGTTTACCTTGTGTCGCGTGCCTCGGTGGCGAGCGGAACTGACATTCGTGACGCGCGCGAAGGAAACAAATCTGACACCAACGCGCCGATCGTCAATTTTTACCTGAACCCTGAGCCGGCAAAGCGATTTGGCGAATTCACGCTGCAGCACCGCACGGGCGGCCCTGATCCGGCGAATCTCGCAATTGTGCTGGACAACCGAGTAATGTCGGCGCCTTCCATCAAAGACCAGATTACTGATCAGGGATTTATCGAAGGGAATTTCACTCCTGAGAAGGCAAAAGATCTGGCCATGTTGCTGCGCTCAGGCGCACTGCCGGCCAGCCTGCACTATCTGACGGAGAGAACAGTTGGCCCGTCGCTTGGCGCAGATTCCATCCGTTCCGGCGTAAAAGCGGCGATTGCAGGCATGGTGGCGGTAATGATTTTCATGCTGATCTATTACCGCGGCGCAGGAATCAATGCTGACCTGGCGCTGGTTCTGAACCTGATCATTCTGCTTGGCTTCATGGGCTTTTTTGGTGCTGTGCTGACATTGCCGGGCATTGCCGGCGTGATTCTTACCGTTGGTATGGGCGTGGATTCCAATGTGCTGATTTTTGAACGCATTCGCGAAGAGTTGCGCAATGGAAAAGCGGCGGCCGCAGCAGTGGACCAGGGATTTGATCGTGCCTGGACGACGATTCTGGATACACACGTCACGACTATTGTCTCGGCGTTGATCCTGTTTTTTGTGGGCACGGGGCCGGTGAGCGGCTTCGGTCTCACGCTGATTTTCGGCCTTTTGGCCAACCTGTTTACCGCAGTCTTTGTCTCCCGCGTCATTTTCGATTTTGTCCTGAGCCGGAAAGCGCGTGGTGAGGCGCTGAGCATTTAAGTTAAAGGTCAAATAAAGTGGAATTTTTTCGCAATACCAACATCGATTTCCTGGGCAAGAAGTGGTATTTCCTCAGCTTCTCGCTGATCTTCAGCGTGGCCGGCATTCTTTCCATGCTGTTCTGGCACGGCATCCCGCTGGGCGTTGACTTCCGCGGCGGTACGCTGGTTTACGTGAAGTTTGATAAACAGCCAAACCTACCGGCGATCCGGGCCGATCTGGATAAAGCAGGGCTGCACAACGCCGTCATTCAGAGCTATGGTGAATCCGGCAGCAACGAAGTGGTGATCAAGCTGGACCTGAAGGAAACCAGCGAGGCTGATCTTTCCAAGGGCAAGAACCAGATCATTAACGCGCTGGAGACCAACCCTGTTCCGGGCAAGCGGAACATCAACAACAGCGACCAGATAGGATTCGCAGCCATACGGGACGCGTTGCTGGCCAGAGATTCCATGCACGCGGCTCCGGCTGATTACGAGCGTTATGCGCGGCAGGTGCTTGACATCCGTGACAAGGTGAAGAGCGGAATCCTGGCGAACCTTGATGAGTTGAAAGGCGCAGTTCCAGATCCGATCATTGATGCGCTGAAGCAGGATTTCTATACCGCCAATTACGGCGTGCGCGGCGGAGATATTGTGGGACCGCAGGTCGGCAGCCAGTTGAGGAGACAGGCTACCCTGGCTGTGGGATTCTCGCTGATTGCCATGCTGGTGTATCTCTGGTTCCGCTTTGAGCTGATCTACGGCGTGGCTGCAGTAGTGGCGGTTTTTCACGATACGTTAATCACTGTTGGCGCTTTCTCCTTGACGAATCAGGAGATAACGCTTACTGTTATCGCCGCGATTCTCACCCTGGTCGGCTACTCGATGAACGACACCATTGTGGTGTTTGACCGCATTCGAGAGAACGTGAAGCTCATGCGGCGAGAGAGCCTGGCAGAGATCGTAAACAGGAGCATCAACCAGACCCTGAGCCGGACGATACTGACCTCCGGACTCACATTCCTGACGGTGCTCTCCTTGTATCTTTTTGGGGGAGAAGTACTTCACGGGTTTTCCTTTGCCTTGGTTATCGGCATCTTAATAGGTACATATTCGTCGATTGCCGTGGCAGCTCCCATGCTCGTGGCATATACAGAGTGGCGGGCCAAAAGCTCAGGGGCCAGCGCAATGGCGCTTCCCGCCCAAGGCAACAAGGGCAAGGTCCGCGTAAAGGTATAGGCTCGAAAAAAAGCAGTATAGGACTTAAAAAAGGCTCCCATTTTGGGAGCAAATTCGGCAGTCCCGGTGTCCAATTAATTATTCCAAGAGAGTCCCCTAGGATTGGAGATCAGGCATGTTTGAAGACAGCCTAATGGAATCCGGCGGCAGGATCAAAACCAACCAGAAATGGACGGGATTGGTCTCAACCATTGTGCAGCTTGCACTTGTGGGTTTTCTGGTGCTGCTGCCCTTGATTTTCACAGAGGCCCTGCCCAAGGGCCAGTTAACCACGTGGCTGGTAGCGCCACCGCCGCCGCCACCGCCGCCACCGCCGGCAGCACCGCAGATCCAGCATGTGCAAAGGGTCAGTGAGATCGTTGACGGCAGCCTGCGCACGCCCAGCAAGATTCCAAAGAAAATCCAGATGGTTAAGGAAGACGAGGCACCCGCACCTGCAGCCGGAGTCACCGGCGGAGTTGTGGGTGGAGTCCCGGGCGGAAGCGCGAATGGCGTGATTGGCGGTCTTGTAAACTCACCCGCACCGCCACCGAAAGTGGCAGCGCCGCAGAAGGTACGCGTATCTCAGGGTGTAATGGACGGCCAAAAGGTCCATGATGTCACGCCCGCGTATCCCCAGATGGCACGCATCGCCCATATTCAGGGTGACGTGCTCCTCCAGGCGACCATAAGCAAGAGTGGAGCCATCGAAAACCTTCGTGCCGTCAGTGGGCATCCAATCCTCATTCAGGCTGCTCTGGATGCCGTCCGGCAGTGGAAGTACAAGCCGTATGTTTTAAACGGCGAGCCGGTCGAAGTAGAAACACAAATTACAGTGAAGTTCCATATGTAAAAAGGTCTGGCAAAGGGCAGTGCGCGGCTGGCGCGTACTGTCCTGGTTCCAAAGGAGATTCGCCCATCATTATCTGAAACGCGTTGTTCCCCGCGGTTCTGGCCAGGACTCACGCTCTCGGTAAAAGTTCAAAAAGTTTCTGAGGAGGAAAACTTAACTCATGTTTGTAGCAAATATCGCAACTCTCGTGCTTGCCAAAGCGCACCTGCTTGCCTTCTGGATGTTTCAGGATGAAGGCAGCATCGGCTGGGACCCGATTCACCTGTGGAAGCAGATGAGCTGGGTGGCGCAGGCAGTCGTCGTAATCCTGTTCATCATGTCAGCGTGGTCCATTGGGGTCATGATTGATCGCTGGATCGCTTTCAGCGCGGCCCGCAAGCAGTCACGGCAGTTTGCTCCGGTAGTTGCCGGCGCCCTGCGTGAAGGCAAGCTGGACGAGGCCATCCGCGTTGCCGAGCGCAACAAGAAGAGCCATCTGGCCAAGGTTGTTACTGCGGGTCTGCAGGAATTCAAGGCCCACGGCGAATCCACTGAAATTCCGGGCGAGCAAATTGAAGCCAGCAAGCGCGCTCTGGAGCGTGCAGAAGCCATTGTTCACGCCGAACTCAAGCGCGGACTGGGTGGCCTGGCGACGATCGGTTCAACCGCACCGTTCGTGGGACTGTTCGGAACGGTTATCGGAATTTTGAACGCATTTAAGAAGATCTCTGAGCAGAAGGCGACCGGTCTGGGCGCCGTGGCCGGCGGTATTTCAGAAGCGCTGGTAACCACCGCTCTGGGACTGTTTGTGGCCATCCCCGCTGTGATGATGTTCAACTACTTCACCGGCAAGGTCGAGGCGTTTGACGTGGAGATGGACAATTCATCCAGCGAGCTGGTGGATTACTTCCTCAAACGGACGACGGCGGTGCGTCGGTAAGCCAGGAGCAAATCAATGGCAATATCGGTCCGAAATGAAGGCGCAAAGGTAAATTCCAACATTAACGTTACACCCATGGTGGACGTGATGCTGGTTCTGTTGATCATCTTCATGGTGATCACGCCGATGCTGCAGAAAGGCACGATTGTGGAGATGGCAAAAACCAACAATCCCATGCAAATGCCTGATGCAGACAAGGAAGACGCGCTGATCGTAGCGGTGCAGAGAGACGGAAAGGTCTTCTTTGACGCACAGATGGTGAGTCCGGAAGAGCTGACAGAGAAGGTGAAAGAGCGCGTCTCCAGCCGCACCAACAAAACGGTGTTCGTCCGCGCGGATGCGCGGGCCCACTACAAGGCCGTGGTAGAGGTGGTGGATGACGTACGCTCTGCCGGCGTTGATCAACTGGGCCTGCTCACCGAGCAGCGGCGCGACACCAACAAACCACAGCAACCGTAACAGGATGAAGGGAACAAGCTTATGGCAATGACAACGGGCGGAGGCGGCGGTCAAACTGCTGACATCAACGTAACGCCGCTCATCGACGTGCTTCTGGTGCTGCTGATCATCTTCATGGTCATCACACCGCTCACTCCCAAAGGGCTGGAAGCTCTGGTTCCTCAACCGCCGCCACCAAACCAGCACGAAACACCCAATGATCGTACCGTGGTGGTGCAGGTGGTGGGGGCAGCGGGAGAAAAGCCGAAGCTGAAGATCAACCAGGAAGATGTAACCTGGGACAATCTGCAGACACGGTTGACGGACATCTTCAAAACGCGTGCCGAGCGCGTGATGTTCGTAAAAGGAGACCCGGACGTCGAATTTCAGAACGTAGCTCAGGTAATCGATATTGCTCGTGGCACCCAGGTAGTGGATAAAGTGGGATTGATCACGGCCAAGATTGAGGCCGGGCAGTAAGTGCAGGTTAGTTAAGTCAACTCCTCAGCCGCAGGACAGGCAATTGCCTGGTCCTGCGGACATCCTTCTGAGGAAAATCTTTTACTCCGGCGAGGAGAGCAGCAAAAATGAAGAGAGCCGCACTATTAGTGACGGTATTTACGGTCGCATCCGTACTACTACTCACAACCACAGGATGCAACAAGCTTAAAGCCCGCGACCAGCTGAATAAGGGCGTCCAAGCCTATAAAGCCGCCCATTATGAAGAAGCGACCGAGCATTTTAAGAACGCCATCAACCTTGATAATGATCTAAAGGTCGCCAAAATGTATCTGGCCACGGTGTATGCGCAGCAGTACGTTCCCGGCGTTGATTCGCCTGAGAATATGCGCAATGCGCAGCAGGCCATTGAGCAGTACCAGACAGTCCTTCAAAACGATCCGAAGAACGTGACCAGCCTGAAAGGCATCGCTTTTCTTTACATGCAGCAGAAGAAATTCGATGAGGCCCGGGAATACTACAGAAAAGCAATCGACGCCGACCAAAACGATCCTGAAACCTATTATTCGCTCGGCGTTACGGACTGGTCTGAGGCTTTCAAAGATGCTGGCGACATAAAAACCAAAGAGGGCCTGAAGCCTGAGGACGAGTTGAAAGGCAAGGGCAGCCAGAAGCTCTGCGACCAGTTGAAAGCGAAGGACGGCCCGGTGATTGATGAAGGGATTAAGATGCTGGAAGCGGCCATTGATAAACGGCAGGATTATGACGATGCCATGGTGTACCTGAACCTGCTGTACCGTCGCCGCGCCAATGACATGACCTGTGACGATGCCGAGGCCCGCGCCCAGATGGTGAAGACCGCCAATGAATGGAGTGACAAGGCGATGGCCGCGCGCAAGAAAAAGGCCGACGAAGCAGCCAAGAAAACCAGCGGCGGCATTGTTCTTGACCAGCCAAAATCGAAATAAAAGCTGAAACTCCCAAAGCCCCTCCTGTAAGAGGGGCTTTTTTACGCGATCACCACGGCCAGTAAGAAGCCGTCCCAGCCTTTGCTGCCGACTGTCTGGACCACGGTGGCGCTCACGCGCGGCTCGGCGGCTACTGTTTCATTGAACCGGCGAACGCCCTGCACATCTCTGTCTTTGCTCAAATGATCTGCAATCTCGCCTTCCCGTACCACGTTGTCTGCGATAATTATGCTTCCGCGTCTGGTGAGCTGCAGTGCCCAATGAAAATAATCGGTGTAGCCGGGTTTGTCGGCATCAAGAAAGACCAGGTCGAAAGGGCCTTTATTCTCAGAAGCAATGTGCGCCAGCGTTTCCTGCGCGCGGCCAACCCGTACCTCAACCTTATCGGCCAATCCAGCTTGAGCGATGTTCGTCTGTGCAACCTGGGCGTGTTTAGGATCAATCTCCAGCGTGATAAGGCTGCCATCAGCTGGCAGGGCGCGGGCCAGCCAAATTGTGCTGTATCCCCCCAGAGTGCCGATCTCAAGAATCCGGCGCGCGTTCATTGCCTGTGCCAGCAGATAAAGCAGTTTGCCTTGTGCAGGTGACACCTGGATCGTCGGCAGCCCTGCGTCAGCGCTTGCTTTGAGCGCCGCTTCCAGCGCCGGATCAGAAGGTACAAAAAGATTGTTGATGTAGTTGTCTACTGTAGTCCATTGTTTGTGGCTCATAAGCTTTACTCACAATCATACTGTGAGTAGTGCTGATTGCGCTTCCCGCTGCGCAGCTCGCTTTGTTGTTAAAATCAAGGTTTCAGCTATGTTCAAGAAGGTCCTTATTGCTAATCGGGGCGAGATTGCGGTGCGGGTCATCCGTGCCTGCCGTGAGATGGGCATTGCCTCAGTCGCGATTTTCTCTGAAGTTGATCGCGCTGCTTTACATGTAACCAAGGCTGATGAAGCCTATCCTGTTGGGCCGGCAGCGGCACGGGAGTCGTATCTAAACATTCCCAAGATCCTTGAAGTTGCACGGCGCAGCGGCGCTGAGGCCATTCATCCTGGCTATGGCTTTCTTTCTGAAAATGCCGGCTTTGCCCGCGCCTGCACAGAAGCTGGAATCAAGTTCATTGGGCCGCCTGCCTCTGCCATGGAACTGATGGGATCCAAGACTCGTGCGCGCACAGCAATGCAAGCTGCCGCTGTGCCCATGGTTCCAGGCTCCGCTCGCGGCTTGAGCTTTACTGAAGCCGAAGCGCTGGCCAATAAAATCGGCTTTCCCGTGATGATCAAAGCCGCCGCAGGCGGAGGCGGAAAGGGCATGCGCCTGGTGCGCGCTGCGGAAGAGTTGAGGTCAGCCTTTGAAACGGCACAAAGCGAAGCGCTGCGTGCCTTCGGCGACGATGAAGTTTATATCGAAAAATTCATTGAAAACCCTCGCCATATCGAAATTCAGGTGCTTGGCGACGAGCACGGCAACGTGGTTTACCTGGGAGAGCGCGAATGCTCTGTGCAGCGGCGACATCAGAAGGTGATCGAAGAAGCGCCTTCAGCGGTGGTGGATGAAGACCTGCGGAGCCGGATGGGTGCGGTTGCGGTACAGGCAGCTAAATCGGCCGGTTACACGAATGCCGGCACAGTTGAATTTCTGGTGGATAGCACACGAAATTTTTATTTCCTTGAGATGAATACGCGACTTCAGGTTGAACATCCAGTAACAGAGCTTGTGACCGGGCTTGATCTTGTGCATTTGCAGTTGCGGATCGCCGCGGGAGAGAAGCTGCCCTTTACCCAGGAAGACGTCGAACTGCGCGGCCATGCCATTGAGTGCCGCATCTATGCAGAAGATCCTGACAATAATTTTTTCCCCTCGCCTGGAAAGATCACGCGCCTGATACGCCCTTCAGGTCCCGGTGTGCGTGAGGACAGCGGCGTTTATGAAGGTTGGACCGTCCCTCTGGACTATGATCCCATGCTCTCTAAACTGATTGTCTATGCACCGGACCGTCCGGCGGCCATTGCCCGCATGAAGCGCGCGCTGGATGAATACTTTGTCGGCGGGATCAAAAGCAATCTGAATCTGTTCCGGAGAATTCTGAACCATCCTGACTTTGCCGCTGCGCGGATTGATACCGGATTTCTCGATCGGCTGCTGGCAGCGAAAGCTGATGCCGCCAAGCCTGTAAGCAAAGCTCTGGACAACGGAGATTCAGAGATAGCTGCTGTCTCCGCAGCGCTGTTCGCGGCTACAGCGCCTCAGAAAAATGGACAGAACGGCACCAAGCCGGAGTCCGGCAAGAATGCTGAGCTTACTGCCTGGAAGCGCACCGCACGGACGGAGGGAGTCCGCAACGAATGATCTACGAGGTCACAATCGCGGAAAAGACGTATCGGGTGGAGCTGCAGCGCGAAGGCGCAAGCTGGAAATGCAAGCTCAATGGCCGCGAGCTGCCGCTCGACGTGATCTCAGCCCAGAATGGCGTGCTCTCAATTCTGCTGAACGGCAAATCTTATGAGGTGAAACAGGAGATCGCGGGAGCTGAAACCAACATTGTTGTGGGGCAGGAGCGTTTTAGCGTTGCGCTGCGGGACCCGCGATCATTTCGTTCGCGACGCAGTGGCGGGGCAGCCGAAGAAGGCGTAAAGAAAATCACGGCGCCGATGCCGGGAAAGATCGTACGCCTGCTGGCCAAAGAGGGAAGTACCGTGCAAGCCGGGCAGAGCGTGATCGTAATTGAAGCCATGAAGATGCAGAACGAGCTGAAAGCCCCAAAGAATGGCGTGCTCAAGAAGATCAACGCGCGTGAAGGCGCTGCGGTAGAGGCTGGGCAGTCACTGGCTGAGGTGGAATAAGGGTGGGGTCTTCTAACGAAGAACTACTTGGTCCCGTTGTTTTTTAGGATCTGCTCAGCGTAATAGTTGTGAATCTCTGCGTCATCGCGCAGAACTTCATCGTAAGCCCCGCGCAGGATCTGCTCCTGCTGGCTGCGCAGCTTATTTCGAATAAACTGCTGCACTTGCGGATCATTCAGGTCGCGCTGTCCAGCAATATCTTTTCCAGTTAGCTTGATGATCTGGTAACCGCCCGGTTGGTGTGTCTGCGGATTGATTGCGGGCAGAACATCAGTGTATTGGCCAGGCTTCAGCTTCTGGACAGCATCGCGGGTGATCGGGTCCAAATTCTTGATCTGCGATTCCGGAACAGGAGGAATGGTGCCGCCGGAACGGGCCGTATCCTGATCGTCAGAGTATTTCTGCGCCAGATCAGAAAAATCCTCGCCACTGTTGAGCCGGTTCAAGACCATGGTGACTTTCTTTTTTGCCTGCGTATCAAGCTGAGTCCTGTCTGTGGGACGGCCAGGCTCGCCGTTGGGCTGGTTGCTTACAAAGATGGTGGCCAGGCGGTAGCGCGGCTCAATCAGGTTGAATTCACTTTTGTTCTGATCGTAATAATTTCTGATGTCGGCATCAGAGATATTTACTTTGGAGGCTATCTCTTTATTCAGCAGCTTTTCCACGGTCAAATTGCGCCGCAGCTCAAGCTTGTAGTCTTCCTCAGTAAGGCCGCTATCTTTTAATTGCTTCTGGAATTGCTCTTGTGTGTAAGGCGCTTTGGCCTGATTAAATTTAGATTCCACCTCGTCATCCGCCGCGACCACGCCCAGCTTTTCCGCTTTCTGCAGCAGGAGCTGGCGGTAGACGATCTGATTGAGGATGTTGAGGCGCAGCGCTTCTTCTTCTGTCGATGTGGGTTTTTGCGGAGAGCCTGCGACCTGGGAGTTGTAGGTCTTGTCCACCTCGGAACGCAGCACTTTGTAGCCGTTCACTTTGGCCATCACGTCTTTGTCAGTGCTGCGGCCAGGACAGCCCGCCACCACGAGCGCTCCCGCGGCCAAAATGAGCAAAGTTAGACTGCGCCAGTATTGATGCGCCTGGATCAAAAACCTGCCTCCATTGCCAATTCAGATAAGGTAAGATACCTGACTTTCATCCGTGTGGCTACTTCTTTGCGTTAGCCGGAGTTTGCTTCCCGGACTCCGCCAGGTCGCGATCCAGGACTGCACGCAGGTCCTGTTCCGGCATTACGCCGGTAAATCTCTCGCCATTGATGAACACGGTAGGCGTTGAATCAACGCCCAATTTGTCTCCTTCAGCCATGGAGGCGCGCACCCCGCTTTCATCCTGCTTCTGTAAGCAGGCTTGCAGCTTCACCTGGTCAAGCTTGTGTTTCTGCCCCTGATCTTTGGCAGCGTTATCCAGATTGGTGAGCGCTTCCGCACGTGACTTGCCGGCAATCAATTTTTGATTCGAATGGACGTAGTCGGCGAAGTCCCAATACGCCTCACTGTTCTGCTCGCCCAGGCAGTTGCTGTCCACAGCAGCATGGAGTGCCCAGGGGTGGATCTCTATCAGCGGGTAATCTTTGTAAATCACGCGAATCTTGCCGGCATAATCCTTGAACACATTGTCGAACAGCGTTGCGTGCATGCGGGAGCAAAAGGGGCACTGGAAATCGTCATAGTTGACAATGGTGACGGTTGCGTTGGGATTGCCTTTGATGGGGCGGCCTTTTACGTCAATCTTTGACATGAGATCAACGGAAATGTCTATGGTTTCCAGGTGGGCCAGAGTCTTGCGGTCTTTGGAGACCATGAAATCATGGCTGGAGGTGTGCGTGCCTCCGGTAAAGGTCACCATCAAATCGTCATAACCGGGGATTTTGCCCGCTTTGGGAGGAGAAAGCGCAATCGAGATCTGTGGCGGCACATTGTAGCGGGAGCGGATCTCGTTTTCGATGCGGCGCGTTAACTCTGGCGTGAGCGGAGCCGACGGCTCTTCTTTCTTAGCCTCTTCTGGCTTGTTCTTGGAAGAGGCCGCTGCCGCCCCGGGCTTTGCTGCATCTTTTTTTGGCGCAGCTTTATCCTGGGCACTGCCCAGAAGAGCTGACATGAAAATTACGAGAAGAAAAATCGGGAAAATACCGCGGAATCTAGCCAAAATGAACCACCTTCGAACAAGAAAATATTCACCTGATTATCTCATGAAGCTGCCTTGTTTTTGTCCTGGGGGCAGGTGAGGAATCCCCATTTCAACAAAGCCCTCAGCTTGTTAAAAAGATGAGGATTGCTGCATACAGTTCAAGATCAGGTTCAGGAGATCAGCTTTACCAGCGGCTGAGGCGGTCGAGCGGCATTCATGGAGCCGGAGCGGAAGCCTTCAGTATCGAGCGCTACAAACGTAAACCCCAGCCCTTTAAAGATACGCGTAAAT
The DNA here is from genome assembly GCA_964541925.1 of uncultured Acidobacteriaceae bacterium. Taxonomy (GTDB): domain Bacteria; phylum Acidobacteriota; class Terriglobia; order Terriglobales; family Acidobacteriaceae; genus Angelobacter. Next base: position 22,610 of record CAZISB010000035.1, read on the forward strand.
TCAGCGAACATTTCCGGCGTGAGGGCCCGAGAGAGCTCATCACGGGCAATCTCAATGCGCGCAATCTCGCCATGGTGGCGAACTCGCACCTGGCGGAATCCCAGAACATGGAGCGCCTCTTCGCCACGCTCCACCGCTGAAAGCGCTTCCACGGTGACTGCTCTGCCGTATTCAATGCGCGATGAAAGACATGCCGAGGCCGGCTTGTCCCATACGCGCAACCCGGCTTGCTGCGCAAGCGCACGAATCTCAGATTTCGTTAGTCCCGCTTCCAGCAGCGGCGCTGCCACATGATGCTGGCGTGCTGCAGCCTGCCCGGGACGAAAATCGCTCTGGTCATCTACGTTTACGCCGTATGCAATCGTCTGAAATTCATTCTCCTGAGCAAACGTCTCCATTACCTGAAACAGCTCGTCTTTGCAGTGGAAGCAACGCTGCCGGTCATTGCGGACGTACTCAGGGCGCTCCATCTCAGCTGTCTGAATTACCTTGCAGGGAATGGTCTGTTCCCCGGCAAAGGCAAGCGCGTCCTGAAGCTGCGTACGTGCCAGGCTGGGCGAGTCTGCGATTACGGCCAGCATGTCCTGCCCAAGCACCCGATGCGCAGCCCAAGCCAGGTAAGCCGAATCAACCCCGCCTGAATAGGCGACAAGCGTGCGGCCAAGGGAACGAAGGGAATCTTCAAGCTTCCGCTGCTTTGCAGATAGATCCATATACAGAATTTTAACCACAAAGGACACGAAGGAACACAAAGGAAATCATGGGAAACGGGTCATCCCAGCTAAGTCGCGCAAAAGTACAGGATTCCAGCCATCGTGGGATCGGCAATCGGAAACGCAAACGGCTTAAGCTTTGCGGTGGATTTACGGGACCCTAGCTTGCGAAAGCTGGACACTTGGCTGTTAACGTAGAAACCTTGGTGTTTCTTCGTGTCCTTTGTGGTTAAGCTTTTTCAGAACAGCCGTTCCTGCCGCTTCAAATTGCCGAAAGAGCCAATATTCGCCAGCGTAAAGGCAAACCGGTACTGGTTTTCATTGCGGACCGAGCCGAGCGAGAAGCGGCGATATTCAAAGCTGATGCCGCAGCAATCCCAGTTGTAGGCGGTCTGCGCTGCAGAGTATTGCAGCAGATTGAACTCGCGGTCAAAACCAATGTTGGCAGCGGCGCTCCAGCCTCTTTTTGTCGGGCTGCCATAACCAATCTGTGCTCGTATTTGGTCGAATAGTGAAGGCACGCAGGCCGGCTGATGAAATCTGTGCGGTGTGCACGTGGGCAGGAGCACTCCCGTGGTCGGGTCGGTTAATGCCGTTTCGCCCACCACCTGCAGATACGCATGGCTGGCCCCGACGAAGAAATCTCCAAAGTGAAATCCGGTATAAACGGTGCTGGAGTTGATGCGGCTTTTCTTGGTGTCATAGTCGAGCTGCCATTCCAGGTCGCTATTGCTGGCTGTGCGTATTCTGAAGCGCGACACTACAGGAGAAAAACGTCGCGGCTCAGTCAGGAAGGCAATCCCGGTAAGGTTGGCGGTTGTGGTGAAGACGTTCCGTGTCCCGTTGATGACTGCGCCGCCAAAATTCGGATCGGCAAAGTACTTCATCTTGACTTCCCAACTGACAAACTCATCTGCGCCGGCGGGCACGCATGGGCTCGCGGGAGAGCTCGCAGGCGAAGGCCCTGAGCCGGGCTCGTCATTGCAGCCTTCATGCGGACGTTTGAGAAAGAGACGATTCAGCAGGCCAAATTCAACCTCATTGGTATTGCTCAGGATGTCGCGAAAATCGAAGCGGATGACATCTGAAAAATCCTCAATCCCATTGGTATAGCGATATGTCACTCGCGGCTCAATGGTGTGCTTGAGCTTGCGGCCGGCGATGGTCTTATCAAAAATCTTGCTCAGGGCCGGCGGACGAAGATCAAAACTGGTAGAAATTGTGCGGCGATTTAAAGATTTTTCGAAGATGGTGGGAACGGGTTGCGGCTGCGAGGGCCCAACCTGCGGCAGCACCTGCTGCTGTGAATAAAAAGTGTTGCGCAGCTGCACTTCAGGACGGAACGTCCAGCCATGATAGAAGAGCGGCAGGCTGATATCGGGATCAACGTCAAAACGCCCAACCAAACCCGGAGTTACGAACAGCGGCTCACTGCGGCGCACGCCTTCACCGGCAACATCATAGGCCCAATAAACCGGCGAATGGAAAATCGGACGATCAATGCCGGAGAACTCCAGTCCCGGCGTGTGGAGAATGGTGATCACATCGTCGTTATTACTCTGGCTCTGAAAGTTCTGATAGCGGGTGAGAAACGTGTTAAATGAAAACCCCTGGATGTTCCTGGTGAGAAAGGCGGCGGATTTGACCTCAGAGTCAACGGCCTGCGAAAAGTTTTCCGTGAATGCCAGGCGGAAGATGAAAGAGCTCAGATAGTCAATGGAAGCCACGCCACGAATGTCATGAGCAAAAATGGTTTCCGCGTTGAGCTTTATATCTTCACCGCCCTGCCTGGTGGTGGTGTTAACGGTATTGCCCTTTGAATTCACGCTTGAGGTGGTAATACCGCGATCAAGCACGCCAAAATAGTTGAAGTTCAGAAATGAATTTTCGCTCGGCCGCGACCGGAAATTTTCCTGAAGCAACCAGCCGCGCTTGGAGAGGAATTCGCCGCCCAGGGTGGCATCCATGCTGCGATTGATCGCCCAGTAAAATGTGTCGCCAACGATTGTGCCTTTAGTGCTTGAGGTCCCAAAATTTGGAATGAGAAAACCGCTCTGGCGTCCCAGCCGCTCTACGGGTGGAGCGGCGTAAGGCAGATAAAGTACTGGAATGCCCTTCAGCCGGAATGTGGTGTGATACACCTTGGCGTAATTTCCAACTCGCAAGATGATCTTGGCCGCGGTGAAGTTCCATTTGGGATGAGGCAGCTCGCACGACGTTACTGACCCGTGATAGAGCACATATTCATTTGGACCAGTCTGCTCCACAACTTTGCCGCTGAATGAAAGCGGACTGGACGAGGTGAGAGTGACGCTGCGGCCCTTGAAGCGAGCGCCCGTTGAGCCATGCACGTTGTAAAACTTGCCGGTATGGGAGCGCACATTGTATGTGGCTTCCGAGGCGGTGATGTGAATGTCCCGTTCGCCGCCATCAATCTGGGCATTTCCCTTCGCGCTCACATCTGCTGTGGAAGAGTCATAGCTCGCGCTATCGGCATGAAAATCATAATCGCCGAAATGGATCGTGATGTCTCCACGCAAGTTATAGATATTTCCGGCCTTCTCGCACTCTCGAGCATCAACGGTGACCGGGTTCTCTTCACTGATGGAAATTTTGGGCTTCTGCGGGCTGCCTTCCTGTGAATTACTGCCGGAATTGTTCTGTGGCTGCTTAGGCGGGGCCGTAATCACCATGTGGCAATTACCGGGCGGTGAGCTTGTGGGCTGAGCTGAGCTGTTTTGCTCGGCTGCGGGCGCGGAATTTTGCGCGGATTGCTCAGGGTGCGCCTGGCTTGTCACTAGCTGCGAGGCGAGAAAGAGATGACAAAGCAATGCCGCTGTGATAACAAACTTATGTTGGGAACGCATGCTGTAGAAAGACCAGACTGGCAAGTTTACACGTCGAGTTTTCTGAAGACAAAATTTAGTCCGGTCACTGCCTGCCTCCCGCTCTCTGGCGAAAACTCCTGAAGCGTTGATGACCTGTCCGCGTTGCGGTAAAGCGTACCCCTGTGTTCACAGTTCGAAGAATTTCTCCGCCCTCCTGGACCACCAGGTTAAAGGCAATGTGGAGGCGCCGTCAGCTGCTTCAGCAGGAGAAGTCCGCAGCAGCGCTTCATACGACGAGACCTGGAGGCAGGAGGTCGCATCGCGCGTGCAGCAGCATCGCGCGCGGAGAAGGCGGCATTCTGACCGTAATGCCCTGGAACTGGACTTCAGCGCTCACGAGCCGTTCTCATTTTCTGCCGGAGTGCAGGAAAGTGGGCCACCACCGGAGCGCTTTGCCGAGATCATAGTCAAGACTGAGCCGCCCAAGGTCATACGCTTTCCGCGGCCGGCGCCGGTGCCAATGCCGGCCATGCAGGAGATAACGCTGGAAGAATTGGAATTAGCAGCACCTGTTCCAGAAGCTCCTCGAATCGTAGAGGCGCTTCCCGAAACGGAGCAGCTTGAAGCTCCCCCTGCTGCGCCCGTGATGCAAAACGCCAGGCAAATGGAGCTGCTGCCCAGCTTTGCCGACATTGATTTGGAACCAGCACCTCAGCAACTGGATGGAGAGCTTGAGTCCATTCCGCAACCTGCCCCTTTGAGCCAGCGAGTTGTTGCCGGCATTGTGGACGCCGGGATTGTCTTTTGCGCAACCGGAGTATTCGCGCTCACATTTTTAAAGCTGGCAGAGGAAATACCGCATTCGCGTCTTACTCTGGCGTTTGCCATGGCCTCATGCGGAATTTTCTGGCTGGTGTTCCAGTATTTATTTCTCATGTATGCCGGCACTACGCCAGGCATGCGCATGGTCCAGCTTGAGCTTTGCACCTTTGACGGGAAAAAGGTCACCCGATTTGCACGGCAATGCCGCGCGCTGGCTAGTGGGCTCTCCGGATTTTCCGCCGGGCTGGGCTACGCGTGGGCGTTCATTGATGAAGACCAGCTGGGATGGCACGATCGCATTAGCCAGACGCACTTGAGAATTTCTGGAATCGCAAGCGGGGCGAGAGAGCTTTATAGTTGTGAAAATCTTCAGAGATAACAATTTGTCCGCATAGTTTCTGTAGTGCCAACTCTGCAGATTCTCAAATGGATGTAGTTTTTGGGAGCGGATAGGGATCCCTCGCTCCGCTCGGGATTCCAGAAAAATCAGCTGAGAGCAGCGGCCATCCTCTGCGCAAAATAAATTCAAGCCACGCGCCCGCAGCCTGCGAGGTGAGTACAGCCACAAGGACCAGGGTGGTATAGAAAGCAGCGCTGATGATTCCGGCTTCATAGGCTACGCTGGCCAGAACAATGCCGGGGCCGCCGCGCGCATTTGTTGCCACCGCAAGGTTCACCACATCAAGCCCGCGGAAGCCCGCAAGACGCGCTCCCAGCGCAACAGAGACCAGCTTCAGCAGACAGGCGCCGGCCAGAAACGCCAGCAACATGGCGATGGAGAATGATTTTCCGAAAATAAGCTTGTAGCCTACCAGCGCAAAATAGACCGGAATGAAAAGCGCGAAGGAGAAGCGCGAGATTGTTTCCAGCGCATCGCCCAGGCGCTTGCGCGAAACGGCAAACCCTGCCAGAAACGCGGCAAAGACAAGATTCACATCCAGCAGGCCGGCAACAGCCACATACCCGAAGACAATCAGCAGTGTGAATGTTACGGGAGAATTATTGGCCAGCATGTTGAAGCGTGACTTTGAAATGCGCTTGGTCGCGCGGGGCGCCAGAGTGAGGCCAAGAGCAAAATAAACCAGTGTGAGCACAATGTGCATGGCGATCGCACGCCTGGGCGTACCGGAAGAGGCAGCTAATGCGGTGGCAATGGCCAGGACGGCCCAAAGCCCGATATCCTCCAGCACGGCCACGCCGAGCACCAGGCGGGCAAAACACGTGTGCAGGATTTTGAGATCGAAGAAGATGCGCGAAATCACCGGAATCGAGGTTACAGCTACAGCGATTCCCATGATTAAAAGCAGAGAAGTACGGTTGGATTTTTCACCCATGAACCAGCCCAGCGGCAGCAAAGTAGCAAGGCCGAGCATGATGAAAAACGGCAGGACCGTGCCGACGGTAGCCAGCCATGCGATTTGCTTGCGCTCGTGCCTCTGGAAGAGCGCTTTGGTTTCCGCGCCGGAAAGAAACATCAGGAGCAGAAGACCCAGCTGGTAGAGCAGATCGAGCGCAGCTTTCTTGGGCTCGGCGGCAACGTCAAGTTGCAGGACGCGGTTATAGATCGCGAGCTTGCCAAGCACAAAAGGCCCGAGCAGGATGCCGGCCAGAATTTCGCCGATCACGCGAGGCTGGCGCAGCCTGGCGAACAGATATCCGAGCAGATGCGCTGACGTGAGAAGGATGGCTAAAAAAAAGATAAGTGGCCCAACAGCTGTGGCTGGCATGGTCTCTGCTGTGCTTACATCAATTCAGATGAAAGGTGAGCAGCACGCGTTGCCAATTCCGCTCGATGGCTTCCGGCCAAAGGGGTTGGCGACCCTTCATCCGCTTACTGGCAAAAATCCAGTCCTGATCTCCGGCATAAGGCGTCTCGGAACGCAAACGCAACAGATCAGCAAGGCGTTGGCTTGCCAAATTGATACCACCCCAATGTTTATTTCAAAAAATCGTCGAGGTAACCTAAGATTGTTTTAGTTTGCATCATCAGGCTCACATGGCCTTGCGAAGGAACAATTGCTACATGCGATTTTGGCATCGGTTGTAAATCAGCAGCAACACCACCGCCAAGTAGTTGATATGTTTTCATCAATTCAATTTTATTCAAGCCGTCATTGTCGCCAGAAATGATTAATACGGGGGCAGTAATTTTCGCAATATTAGAGTCTCCGCAGTTAAATGGCACCTTGGCGAAATCAAACATCTGCTTTAAAAATTTTGTCCATTTAGTTTTATCAGGTGCTGCTGCATCGTATGCTGCTTTTATTGGCGTGTTATCAAAAAGTTCAGGTTTAAAATTTTTGAAGCCTGTGTTCACTATGGGTAGCCAACCATCAGTTTTGTAAGTAGAGGAAATGATCACTAATCTATTTAACCGTTTAGGGCTTTGTACAGCAAATTGGTAAGCCACAGAGCCGCCCATGCTATATCCTGCCACGTCAGCACTGTCAATTTTTAAGTAATTCATTACTCCTTCCACATCTCTTGCCAAAGTAACAATGTCTAATTTTCTATCCGAATACGGTGAGTGCCCATGCCCCTGAAATTCAATGGCAACTATTCTTCTTGTCTTTGATAATTCAGGAATTAATTGCCCCCAGTTCATCTCTATGGTGTAAAAAGCTCCATGCAGTAGAACTAAAGGCTTACCCTCGCCATATACTTCGTAATAAACTTCAGTGCCGTTAACAGGCGCGTAGCCACTTTCCACAGGTTTGATTTGCTGTCCGTTAGACTTAAATGCTGTAAAAAAAAGCATCGTAATCATTAAAACAGGTTTGAAAAAAGTAGATCTTGTAAATATTTTTTTCATAGTTTTTTTCTTTTCTGAATTTGCTAACTTTTTTGTCCTTCTGGGCTACCCATTGCAAGCGATGAGAAGCCCGTTCTAGCTAAGCCTCCGCAGCCACCCCTGGCTGGCGTTGCAGGGGTGGACCTCGGGTTTGCTTTGCGTTCATGATCTCGCGCATGACGTTCATTAAAGCTTCAGCTTCTTATTTCGCCTGTGTCAGCCCCGCAACAACTGCGGCAAGTTTATCGAGTATCTGGTTCCAGCCCTCTAATTGACCGCTATTTTTCGCGCTCTCCATGGGTTCATTTCCAATGAAGGTGAGTTTC
>CAZISB010000036.1:0-24227 GCA_964541925.1 uncultured Acidobacteriaceae bacterium
AGACGGCGTGCTGTACGGTCAAGCGCAGCCGCGACCTGGGCGATTTCATCGCCACTGGTTTCGGCGATGCGGGCGGCGAGGTCGCCGGAGGCAATCTTTTCCGCGAAATCAACGATGCGGCGCAGACGCCGGGCAATAATTTCCGCGATCACCAGCGCCAACAGTAGCGCCATGAGCAATGCCAGAAGAGTGGCATTCATCAGGGTGTGGCGAATATCGTTGATGTGGCGCTGAATGCTCGAGAGTGGGTAAGCCAGACGCACTATTTTGTCACCGCTGGGAACGGCTACATAGAGGAACTCGATCCCGACGGTGTGGCTCAGGCGCATGGAACTGCCAGTTTTACCGGCCAGGGCAGTAGAGATCTCCGGCCGCCCGGCATGGTTCTCCATGGTTTTTGGATCAGCTTCAGAGTCAGCCAGCACGACGCCATCGCGGGCGATGATGGTGACGCGCGTCTCAGTAATTTTGGCTTCTTCTTCGGCCATCTGTTGCAGCGTGTGCTGATGATCATTTTGTATGCGAAGAGAGAAGCCCTGCGCGTTTTGGGCGAGCAGCCGCTCAATATCGGTGCGCAGCGAATTTTCCCAGGTGTGCCGGATGCTGATATCCAGTGTGAGCGTGGCCGCGGCAATTACCGCAACAAAAGCTGCCATCGCTTTGAGGAAAATCCGGTTTCTCACCTGGCCGCCTCAAATTTGTATCCGGCGCCGCGGATGGTCTTCAGATAACGCGGCTCTTCCGGGTCAGGTTCAATCTTCTCGCGCAATCTGCGGATATAAACATCTACGGAGCGCGGCGTAACGAATGACAGATCGCGCCAGACCGCGTCGAGCACCTGATCGCGGGTGAAGACACGTCCGGGATGCGAGGCCAGAAAGTGAAGAAGGCGGAATTCGGTAGCGGTGACTTCCATGGACGTGCCGCGAACCGTGAGCGTCATGGAGTCACTGCGGAGCTCGAAATCAGGAGTGCTGATGTTGGTGGTAACAGGCTGCTCAAAGCGGCGCAGCACCGCGCGGACGCGGGCTGTAAGCTCGCGTGTGCCAAAAGGCTTGGTGATGTAGTCGTCGGCGCCTAACTCAAGGCCGCGCACACGGTCTTCTTCACTGGCGCGCGCGGTGAGAAAGATGATCGGCACATTGGAGAGGTCCGGACTTTTGCGTATCTGGCGGCAGACCTCAAGGCCGCTATTTCCTGGGACCATGATGTCCAGCAGAAACAAGGAAGGGGGATGCTTGCGCGCGAGCGGCAATACTTCACTGCCGGAGGTACACACGCGTACGGCAAAATCGGCTTGCTCAAGATGGTGCCTGACCAGACTGGCGATGTCCGCATCATCTTCCAAAACGATAATTGTCTGCTTCATTCGTCTAAATTCTAACCGCAACGCTGATTGGGTGCGATTGTAAGCGGCTATTCGTGCCTGTTACCATCAGATTGTGAAATCCCGAAGAATTTTCCCCTTAAAGCTAGTCCTTTTACTGGCAAGCATTGTGCCGGTATGGATTTACGCTGCCGAACCGAGTGCGGTCCTGCCTGCGGTCCCTTCGACTGTGGAAAGCATTACGCCAACCGAGTTGCGGATGCATTTGGAATTTCTGGCATCGCCGGAGTTGGGCGGACGGTACACGCTCTCACCGAACTTTGCGATCGCGGCCCGCTATCTGGCGTCTCATCTTGAAGCTTATGGTTTCCACGGCGCCGGCGCGAATGGCAACTTCCTGCAAACATTCCAGGTGGTTTCGGCCAAGCCGGATGCGGCGAAGAGCTCTCTGGAGATCACCCGGGCAGGAAAGGCAACCAGCTACCACTTTGGCGATTTCTACCCCACGGGAGCGGCAAACGGTGAAGCGCAGGGGGAGATTGTGTTTGCCGGCTCTGGAGTTTCTGCGGCGTCGCAGCACCATGATGACTATGCAGGGCTGGATGTAAAAGGGAAGATTGTGATGATCGCGCAGGGCGCTCCCGCCGGCGTTGATCTTTCACGCCTTGCTGAAAACGAGCAGGGCGAGGGCGCAGCGCGTGCTCATGGTGCAGTTGGCATTCTGCAGATACCTTCACAACGTTTTCTGGAGCTGATGAAGAACAAAGCCTTCCAGGAGCGCATGGCGTCACGCGAAACGGTTCGCTTGGCCAAAGAGTCGGAAGGCAAACTGCCTGTCATAGCGTTAGGGCCGAACCTTGCAGAAGAGCTACTGGCTGAATGCGGGCTGGATTTGAAGAGTTTGTACGATGCCATTGGGCACAAGCAGGCGCTGCAGCCGAAAAAGACTGATGTTTCGGTAAAGATGAATGTCGCGATGCACCTCACGCGCACCACTACGCAGAATGTCGCCGGAATTCTGGATGGAACTGATCCCAAGCTGAAGAATGAATATGTGGTCTTCAGCGCGCATTATGACCACCTGAAAACCGGGCCGAGCGGCGAGGTTTTCCCCGGCGCGGATGATGACGGCTCGGGAACTACTGCGATTCTGACGATTGCGCATGCCATGTCACTGGAGCGGCCGAAGCGGTCAGTACTGGTGATCTTTCATGCCGGTGAAGAGCTTGGGCTGCTGGGCTCAGAGTACAACACGGATTACGCTCCGGCGGTCCCGCTGGACCAGATGGTGGTGGACCTCAATATAGATATGATTGGGCGCTCGCGTCCTGCGGGCGATAAAGAGGTTGAAGACGAGCATCTGACGGATGCGAATACGGTTTACCTGGTGGGATCAAATCGCATCAGCCACGAGCTGCACGAGCTCAGCGAAGAGACGAACTCGCAGTTCCAGAAGATGAAGCTCGACTACTATTACAACGATCCGAATAATCCGGAGCGTATTTATTTCCGCTCAGACCACTGGAACTATGCGAAGCATGGTATTCCGATCATCTTCTATTTCGATGGAACGCACGTGGACTATCATCGTCCAACGGACACGGTGGACAAGATTGATTTTGGAAAGATGACCAAAATCACCCGGCTGGTATTTGAAACAGGCTGGCGGATCGCCAACCTGGACCATCGGCTTACGAAAACGCCTTAGTGTCTTTGCGGGAAATCGGCTTTGACTCCGCAGACGCAGGCTTCCTCTGCATGTAACTCTCGATCACGAGGTCCAGCCGGTCAAAGTACCAGGCCGGCTGCGCCGCCAATGAATGGTTGTTAGGCTGGAGCGGCAGCATGCGTTGCGCTTCGGCCTTCTTTGTCTTTGATTGTTGCTGATCACTGACGGGAACTCGCTTCCTGGCAGCCTGGTCAATGTAGAACCGGAGAATGCGGCGCATTTGGTCCAGCTCCGCTTTGAAGTGATTAATCGCCTCCACGGCTTCAGCATCTTCCAAAAGGCTGTTGCTCTTTCCGGACGGTACGGTGAGCTGGCTGTGCATCTCTGACTGAAGTTTTTCCAGTTCCTGGGTAAGGGCCTGAATGCGCTGTACAACTGAGACCCGGTTGTTCGGCTTACGTGGCCATGCAGTGACGAGCGTGGGGCGATTAAGGGAACCTGAGTTCATTTTTCTCTCTGGTGGAAAGGCGTTCAACGTCAGGAGTTAGAAGATAGCGGCTCTGGGCGCAGAACGGAAGAGAAAGAATGATCGTGTTACCAAGTTAGATAATAGAGCGCGTGGCTGTTCTTCTTTCGAAGCAGGTTCAAATGCGACGCGCCAGGACCAGGGTGATATCGTCAGGCTGCTCGGTTGAGCCGATCCAATCCTTGATGGCGGAGACAGCGTGCTCGGTGATGCGGGCCAGCGGCAGGTCACGATACGCAGCGATGGTCTCAATCAGGCGCTCTTCGCCGAACTCCCCAAATTCATTTTCCGGCTCGGTCATGCCATCACTGAAAGAGATGAAAATGTCGCCGGGGTGGAGCTCTACGGATTCTTCCCGGTAGTCACAATCCGGAAACAGCCCGACAACCATACCGCCGGTTTCAAGCCTGCGCATGGAGCCATCGCGGGAGAGGATGATCGGCGGAAGATGGCCGGCGTTGGAGTAGGTCAGGCGCTGCTGGATGTCGTTATAAAAGCCGAGAAAAAGCGTGGCGTATTTTTCCGGCTGGGTGCTCTGGTACAGATGGCGATTGAGCAGCCACAGCATCTGCGCCGGAGAAGCAGGCACAAGCTGCGGCTCAATGGTGGCGATTCGATTCGTGGTTCCATACGCTGCCGCGGTTTGCACTGCCAGCAGTTGCTCTTGCTCATAAGCGCGGACAGCGGAATGGATGGTGGCCATCAGCAGCGCGGCTGAGATGCCTTTTCCGCTGATGTCGCCCACGGCAATTCCAAGTTGATCAGGGCCGTAGGAAAGAAAATCATAGTAGTCGCCGCTGACAATGCGCGCCGGCTTACAGATGCCGTGGAGTTCGAGCGTGCTGGTGCCAACGGCAGATTGCGGAAACAATTGCGCCTGAACTTCATGCGCGATTTCCAGTTCGCTTTGCAGGCGCTGCCGTTCTTTTTGCTCAGCAATGAGCTGCTGCAGGGAATCGGTCATGGAATTGAAGGCAAGCTGCAGGGTGGCCAGCTGGTCCTTCTCGCGGACCTGGATGCGGTGTGTGAAATCGCCACGATTTACATGCTGCGTTGCTTTGTACAGATTAGCGACGGAGTAGGTGATCCTGCGCGTAAGGCTTATGCCGATGATCAGCGCAGCAAGCACCACCAGCAGCAGAGTAATAGTTGCCGCCAGCAGGAATATCCCTACAGTGCCAGTCCAGATGCCCATAGAGGCAACGAGATAGGAGTAAAGCAACGATGGTCGCGTGGTGCCGCCCAGGAGTAATCTTGTTGCGGACTCTCCTGTTTCCCAATCGGTGGATTGGAGCAGCCCACCGAAGTCAAGCTCAAGGTCAAAGCTTGCCAGAGGCGCAGGGACTGATCCCGCTTTGATCCCGGGAGGCAGTGTGACGTGTGGATCCACGCCTGGCGCTGAGATTCGAATGGTTCCCTTTTTTTCGTCCCTCTGAAAGTTCATCCAGGTCACGCTGAGTGTGCCTGATTTGGCGGCGATTCGGGCGAGTATTTTTTGGTCGAACGGTACGCTGGAAATTACAAGCTGCGGGCCACGCGGCGTGCTGGCGGAGTTGGCGGCGCGCAGATAGGCGTGCCCCTGCTCGGTTACCAGTCCGGTAAATCCGCTTTTGAGCCATCGGGGAGCAGCGGAGGGCGAAACTATTATGATCGAGCGGCCGGGAAATGTGGAATCGCGTGCGGCGATCTGCTCTGGTGTTGAGCTGTGCCGCTCAATCTCTTCCACCGCCGAAATGTTGGCCGCAGCGAGCGCCTGTTCCTGTGCACGAATTTCAGATACGGCGACAAAGGTAGCGACATGCTCCACGATCACGTATCCGGAGCCGAGGGCCATGGCGGTGAGCAGCGCTACCGGCACGCCGCCGATGAACAAATAGGTAATGATCAGCCGGTTACGGACGCTCCAGAGAAAGTAGCTGCGGAACCAGCGCAAGGCCAGAACAAAAAGCAATATCGCGACCACCCAGCCCATAAAGGTGGTCCAGCCGGAAAGCGTCTCAGCCGCGCCGCGAGCTCCAGCCAGACCTAATATCCACTGGAGAAGAAGGAGTGCGGCCTCTATTCCCGCTATGTAGAGCGTGATGTGGGCCAAACGCGTGCGCGGAACCAGCCGCCAGGCGGTAAGTTTGCGCGTAATTTGCGACCAGATGGGCAAGCATCTTGATTATACGTAGGAACGGAACAGCCGGAGTGAAAAGACGCGTCTTTAGCAGGCGCGTTAAAGGCGTGCGAGAAGGTCTTGCTGAAAGTTGTTGCTATAGGCAAGGCCAAGCGAGCCGGCGGCAGTTTTCAGGCGGCTGTATGAGCTGAGCGCGCTGATGCCGAAGACGTTGCGGAGGCTGGGAAGGCTGGGCGCCTGACCTAAAAAGCAAAAGGAAGGAAGCAGCATCCAAAGCTTTAGTTTGAAAAGGGCCAAGAGTGAGTAGAGACGGAACTCCGTGGCCGCCTGCACCAGTTCTTGCGCCAACTGCTGTTTCTGATTGAGTTCAGCGCTGCTGTTTTTTTCCGCCTCAAATGCCTCCATGTTGCCCCACTCAATCAATACGAGAGCATTGTGGGACATGCGCAGCAGATATTCGCGCATCAGGTGGAAGCGCTTGCGCTGCCAGCCAGCAAACTCGGCAGATGAGAGCCGCAACCGAAAGTTTACTTCCTGGGCGGGATCCAGCAGAGATTCAAACTCATGCGCTTCTGAGGGCCGGAGAAAAGGAGTGACGTCATCAATAGTGCGTTTGGGGAACTTGCCGAGAAATTGGAGGGCGGTATAGGCAGCCAAGAGAAGCACGCAGCCGACGATCAATATTGCTATAAGGTCGAACATCATCGTTATCGTTCTAAGATACCCTTTACCGCCCTGGTATATCGCCTAAGCTCAAATACCATCTGCTCAGGCGTAAGCGCCAGCGTTCTATCGTGCACTGGCTGTTCGGGTTCCTTCCGGAAGAACGTGAACAGCCAGATAAGTACGGCAGCAATATAAGCCAAAGGGGCTGTGATTCTGACGATGGGGTTGAATTTCGTTCCGAATTCGGAACGCAGTAAGTAAACAACTAAAGTACCAGCTGCAGCCACACCGAATCCCAAAACCACACCGAACGCGTGCTGACGACGGCGCATATGGAAGAATCGCACCAGCAAAACAAAGAGACAGAAAAGCCCAACCTGAAGGAAGCCTACAGCTATTTCCAAAGAAATTAGGGTGGAGGCGAGCAAGCTGGCCTGGGAAACTGTGCGAAATGCCGCCCGAATGATAGCTATGAGAAGCATCAAAATCCCGATACCGGGAAAAAGCAGCCTGAACCAAGGCATCGAAAGAAAATTCCGGAATACGAGATAGAAGGATTCCTGAAGAGCCAAAAAGATTACCAGCACAGAAATGGCTTCACCATACCAATACACGTAAAAATAGAGTTTTGGATGGTTGACAAGACTTATCAACGCTATTGTTGTCGTAACAGAGATGAGCGCATTCATGGTGAAAAACCGGAATTGGCGGTAGAAGCCTCGCACCAACAGAAGACATAGATATCCCTGTAGTGCCGTCCCAATAAGGCCTATCGTCAATTCCAGGTTGTTCATGAAGTGCCAGGCCAGCTTAACCTAGCTATTTGCCAACAGCAAATCAGCTAAACGATCTTTGTGGCGGGATTGGCGGCGGCACTGGGACACCTTGATCGGCCCCCGTATGAAGCATTCCCAGTTGCACTGATGCAGGGAATGGTTTTTCCGGTAATGCGCGGCCGGCAGTGAAACCTACCAACAGCAACGAACCAATCAACAAATGCAAAGCAATCTTCCGCATACTTCCTCCTAAAGTTAAAGTTTTAGACAGCCCCTTACAGCAGCACCGCCATGGTGCTGAAAATTCTGGCTCCAATGGGGGCCTGCAGGTGGATCGGACAAAATTTAAAGGGAGAGGGCTACCGATATTGCATGGGGAATTCTACAGCCATGGAGCTTCAGAATTTCCATTACTCCGTAAACGTACTGAAAATAATAAAGTTCAGCTCTGGGACTAAGAAAACTCCAAGCCGCTTTCGTCGTCATATTCCATGGGCGACGGAGCGTCTGGCGTGAAGTCAGAAGACAGACTAGCCCCTGCCAACAGCATTAGGCCGGAAATAAAGGCCCAGAACATGAGCGCTACTGAAATCGAAAACGCCTGGCCGTAAACTTCCTGAAAATTAAGCCAGGGAAGCGCTTTTACATAAATATATTTTCCGATCTCCCAAAGCACACCCATCGCCACGGCGGCCGGCAGGACGGTGCGCGCCTTGACCTTGCCGTTCGGCAACAGCCAGTAAATCAGAAAGAAAATGGCAATGCTGGCGATCATGGCGAATACTTTCAGGGTCAGAAATGTCACTGCACGGAAGACGATGTTTTCCGTTCCGCGCATGATGAAGCCAAGCACCAGTTCATTTCCCGCGGCAAGGCCGGTGGAGGCCAGCGCCAGAATGCCGCACGCGAATGCCAGCACAAGCGAGATGATCTGATTGCCGAGATAAGAGCGGTTCCGGGCGAATCCCCAGATGCGATTGAACGCCACTTCCAGCGGAACAAAGACGCCAGTTGAGGTGATAAACAGAATTACCAGCGAGGCCATTTTTACGCTCTGGCGCGTCTTCACCAGATAGGTGAGATTGCGGATCACAAAATCCTGGCCAGTGGGAAGATTGTCCTTTAGCAGGTCCACTACAACATTGAACATTGTCTGCGAGTGGAAAACATTGCGAATGAGCCACATCAGCAGGACCATGAAGGGGAAGAAAGAAAGGATTGCATTGGCCGCCACGGAGAAGGCGTAAGTGTGCGCCTCCGTTTTCATTAAATATTTGAGCGTGGGCAGCCCGCGTTGCACAAGCATGTGCTTCCACGGACGGATTAAAAGCCTGTTGGCATGGGATTCCGGCGCGGCAGCTACCGTGGAATCAGGAGACGGAATGGCGCTTGAGGACATGATTTGACCAAATCGTATCAGAATTGCACGTCGAATGAAGGTTACTTAAACCCCTCAAAAAGCACACGAAAGTCACTTAATGGTTTTTCACTTTTGGGGGAGAAGCGCGCAATTTTATTTCGCGCTATACGGGTCCAAGCTTGCAAAGCAGGCCCTTCTCTCCTGTTTGGAATGATAAAAGGTGGGTTGGGCCCTCTGGGCGATGAACGTCTGTCCTCAAAAATAATTGCTTTACAAAAACCTGAGTTCCTGAATATTATGCCTAGCTCCCAGCGTTCATCCCGCGGGGCGCACTTGGGTTGATGTTTTTGCCAACAGTTTTACTTGCCCAACAGGAAGAGTGTTCAAGCAGTGAGCGTAACTGCTGACAGCATGCTGTTGCGTTAAGGACCGCTGTACGGCAGGGCAACGCCCTTTCTTCCTGTGCAGGCTGCAGGAAGACTAATTCGAAGAGAGGCGAAAGGAGTTGCGTTTGTGAAAGAGAAGGGAACAGTCAAGTGGTTCAACGGAGCGAAGGGGTACGGCTTTATTCAGCGCTCTACCGGTGAGGACGTGTTCGTGCATTTTTCTGCCATCCAGGAAAATGGCTACCGGACGCTGAATGAAGGAGAGACCGTGGAATTTGAGCTTTTGAAAGGTCCCAAGGGCTTTTTGGCCGCAAACGTACTGCGCGGCGCAGCAAACTAATCGGGTTGCCTTGACCGTTTCCCCTCGCCGTTCCGGCGAGGGGAAAATCGCTTTTATATCCCAGTACAAATCAGTGAATTTCAAAAACACATGCATGCGTAGCGTGTGCGTGCAGGGCTGTGCAGAAAAAACGAAGCTGGACGCTTCTCAACGTCCAGCTTCGAGAAAATACAGCAGAGCTATTGCTCAAAATCCTGGCCGCGCGCGGCCAGGAAACTTGCGGCCTCTTCACTGTTAGCGGGACAGGGAAGAGGCCTTGTGTTTTTGCAAATTGTCCTGGGGTGAGGACAAGCCATGAATGAGGCCAACTGCATCATGCGGCAAAGGGATTAAAGCGCCATCAAGGAAGTATTAGAAAAGCTTACGAAACGGTGAAATCGCACAGAGCTAATGAAGAATTTTTATTGCGGATTTCCGCGAATGGGAATGCAGACCGGAGTTTGCCAACACACAGAGGGGGCATCGCGCGTGTTCTTATGGCATACGCGAGCAGTATGGTTAGTGATCGTTCGCTTATAGCGGCGGATTATCCTGCTGCTGAAAATCCTGAGGCGCGGGCTGCTCAGCAGGCTGGGTCTTTTCGCGTTCCCGCTCTTCCGCCTGCTGTTTAATTTCCTCCTGGAGCATCTGTTCGCGGGTTTTTTGCCAATTTGCCATGCGCTGCTCGGGTGTCATCTGCCCTTCAGCCAGGTTTGCTGCGGGAATAGGGTTGCCGTCTGGGTCCAGCTGCTGTGATGGCTGCACCACATTAGGCTGCGGACGAAAAGCTGCCATTTGCCCAAAGCTGTTGCGCCTGCGTACCACGATTCGCTGCAGGCTGCCGGGCTCATCGCCGGTGCCAAAGACGATGTAGTCAATACGAGGGCTGTCAAGCAGTCCGGAGAGCACATCACGTACCGAGTCTGGGCCGAGCCGCGCCACGACAGGCTCATTTTGCAGTTCAGGCGCCACGTCAACCGTTGCGCCGGTTTTTACAGCGATCAGTTTCAGTATTGAGCCAAGCGGCGCGTGATCGGCTACGATTGTGAGCCTTCCAGAGGCGTAATCCACTGCGGCCGAGGAGTTCTGCTCGACAGTTGCCACGGGCTGCGCTTGAACCTGCTGCGGAATGCGAACTACCCCAGGAGTAGAAGCCATAACAGTGGACTGAACCTGGGGCACAGGCATGGCATTGGGCCGCATTGCTGTGGCAGTGGCGGGGATATACGCCGGAGCGGCTGAGCTTGGCTGTGAACTTATGGGAGCTGCAGTGCCAGGCTGCGGCCTGGGTGTTGCGCGATAGAAGTTTTCATTGGTGACAAATCGTTTTGAGTTTGACGAAGCAGCAGGCTGAGGCTGTTGCGCAGGAGCAGTTGCCGGTTGCGTAGGTTTTGCCTGAGGCGCCTGACCGAGCGCCAGCACCGGCAGGCCAACCAAAATGAGCGTTACTACTTTGCCATACTTCACGATAAATCCCGCTTTCTTCGAATCAGCTTTGTGCCGCCTGCCTGTGGCGGTCCCACAACTATCCCTTGGAGAGAATTGTGGTACGTTCACATGTCCTTCACATTGAAAAATTATTAAATTTTCCAATGCCTGAAACTTTTGCCGGGGATTAGTTGACGGTAGCATCGCGCTGCGCTGGCGGTATGTTGCTTTCGGCAGCGGGCCGCAGCGGCAGTGAGACATGGAAACAAGAGCCCTCGTCTGGAACGCTGTGGACCTCAATATTGCCGCCATGGGCTTCAGCGATGACACGGGCGAAGTGCAGCCCTAGTCCAGTGCCCGGAACACTGGACTTGCGGGCGGCCGCGGTGCGATAACCGCGTTCAAAGACGTGCATCTGTTCTTCCGCGGCGATACCACTGCCGGTGTCACTGATGGAAATCATGGCCATCTCATTCACTACGCTGACAGAGACATCGACCTTTCCACCCGAATGGTTAAATTTGATGGCGTTATCGAGCAGATTGAGGAGGAGCCGCCAGATCTGCCCGGCATCGAATGCGCCGATGATGTTTCGCTGGACCGTGCCTGAGATTTCTATGCCACGTTCAGCAGCCTGGGGCCTCATGCCGTCAATGGCGGCTTGCACCAGCTCGGAGAGGTCTTCTTTTTCACGCTGGAGCTTGATCTGCTCGCTTTCCGACTTTGCCAGCTCCATGAGATCAGAGACCGTGCGGGCGAGCAGTTCAACGTGCTCAAGCTGCTTGGAGAGAGTGTCCTGATAGTCGCGTTCGTTGCCCATGCGCAAGGCCTGCTCGGTTTCAGCGCGAAGAACCGTGAGCGGCTGGCGTATCTCATGCGACAGTGTGCGGAGGAACTCGCTCATTCGCTGGAAGGAGCTCTGCATCCGCGCAATGGTCAAATTCATGGAGGCTGCCAGGTCATCAAGCTCATCATGCCTGCCGGAAACAGGCAGACGCTTGCTGAGATCGAACGGGGTAATTTGTTTGGCTGCAGTTGAAAGTTCTTCCAGCCGCCGCATGGAATTTGTAGCGATGATCCAGGCATTGACTGCATGCGCCAGAATGATGAACGGCAGCAACAGAAGAATGGAGATTTGCAGGCGGCGGATATCGTCGTCGGCGTCATCCAGAGAAAGCGCTAAGCGGATGACAAATTGCTGTTGCTTGAGTCCTGAGACAGGCGTATTCAGGATGCGAAGATGGTCCTCGCCGGGCGAGCCATAGTATTCCCAGCTGCTGTGTCCGGATTGCAAAGCCTGATGGACTGCCCCGCCGGAAGGCAGATTCAGAGCTGCCATCTCAGGCGAAGCCTCGAGTATTTTGCCTTTTTCATCGATTAACTGGTAATAACGGATGGATTTGGCGAACTGCTCACTGACTTCAGGATCGGCCTGCTCATTGAGCCAGTGGATATCATTGGCGCGAATCTGAAGCATGCTGCGGACGGCAATGGCGCGGTCCTGCAGCTCCTGATCGACGCGGTCATAGATATGACGCGCCAGCAGAGCGTACGCGCTCCAGGCGAGAACAATCACCAGGAGCGCGAACGTCAAAGTCTGCTTGAAGGCGAGCCGGAAACCAAGCCGGCGTTGCAGCTTTACCTTCATTGAGTAGCGGAGAGCATGTACCCGACCCCGCGCGCGGTATGAATCAGCGGCTTTTCATGGCCGTGATCAATTTTAGCGCGGAGATAATTGATGTAAACATCCACGATGTTGGTCAGACCCTCAAAGCCGAGGTTCCAGACGTGCTCCACCACCATGGTGCGTGTCACTGTGCGACCGGCGTTGCGCATCAGATATTCCAACACTGCGTATTCACGCTGTGTCAGGTTGATCGGTTTGCCACCACGGGTCACCATGTGACGCATGCGATCAAGTTCCAGGTCTTCAACGCTGAGCTTATCCAGAAGTTCCGTGGGACGGCGCATGAGAGCGTGGACCCGGGCCAACAGCTCTTCGAATGAAAACGGTTTCACCAGATAATCGTCGGCACCAGCCTGCAGTCCGGAGACGCGGTCGGAAACATCCTTCCGGGCGCTCAGGAGCAGAATGCGCATGTTGGAACCTGATTTGCGCAGCTTGCGCAGTACGGTTAGTCCGTCCAGTTTGGGAAGGTTCCAGTCGAGAATGATTGCATCATAATCAATCTCGGTGGCCAGTTGGAGACCTTCTTCACCATCTGCGGCCATGTCAACAGCAAAGTGGTCGGCTTCCAGACCCTTCACCAGTGTACGTGCTACTTTAGGCTCATCCTCAATAACCAAAATCCGCAAAATCCACCTCCCGCTCGGTGGAAAAATTGCCGTCACCCGGAGTGACGCGCAAAGTCCATCCGCTGTTATCCGCCTGAAAAAGTCGGCTGGATTGTAGCATCTCCTTGCTGAACCCGACCGAATTCTTCACTGAATTGTGAAATCAAATGTGGATCCGTTTCACTTTTGCCAAGGTTTATGTTGTACGTCAGCGACCGCGCCTACTGAACATCTAGACAATCCCCAGAACAACAAGTGCCGTGCAGCTCCACCCCGAAATAACTGCAAAAACACCCAAAAGCTTTCTACCCCGGAAAACCCTTGATCTTGCCTGAACCGCTACATCTGATTCTTTACAGCTGAAAACTTGACTTTCAAACAGAATGAACTGCCCTCAACACGAGCCGAAGCTCGCGCCGTTTTAGTGTCATTAGTACAGGGTTAAGGCTGTACCATAGTACACGTCTTTTTCCGAAATGGAACTGAATTTTGCAGACCAGATGAAAAATTCTCTCCTTTGTTCCGATTCCGGACTTGCTGGGAACCACCCTGATTCACTTTGTTGCCTTGGTCTATAGGACAAATATAGCACGGCCTATGGTACATATTCAATGGTGTACTTTAGGACAATATGAAAATATATTCACGAATGTTATCCCTTATTTTTCAATGCCTTAAGTGCGATAGGAGGATTTTATCGCTCTTTTGGGGCTCAAGTAATCAGTGTTTCTGTGGAAAACAGAGGTGGAGAGTAACCTTAATCTCAGGCCCGTCAGCCCGCAAACAACCTTAATTGTGTGTATCCCAACGGTGCGTTTTTGATTGGACGCGGCAGATTTTCCCGTTTGCCTAATTTGTATTTTTCACAAAGCTTTTCCACCAGAGCTGAAATCCGGCGATTGTACTCAGGAGGAAGAAATGCGCGATTCGCGTAGCGTTTTTTGTAAGACGCGACCAGATGCGGAAACTGTTCTTCAAGAAAAGGCATGAACACTTTTTCAGAACACGGCTTGAGAAACAATGCATGCGCATGAACGCCATAGGCTTTTGCCTGCGCTGCCGCGCGCACTACGCTCTCAAGATCGGCAGGAGAATCGGTGATGCCCGGGAGAACAGGGGCGCAGTTCACAGTGGCATAAATTCCTGCTTCCACCAGCTTCTGCACGGCTTTCAAGCGCAGATCGGGGCGGGGCGCCCGCGGCTCCAGGATGCGCGCCAGGTCAGTCTTAGTGGTGGTGACCGTTACGTGAATGCTGAGGCGGTTCTTGCGCGAGATTGCCTGCAGGACCTCAAGGTCGCGCAAGATCAGGTCAGACTTTGTCACCAGCCCGAGCGAGAGCCCCTGATGAAGCGCAAATTCTTCCATGATGGCGCGGGTAACGCCGAATTTGCGTTCGGCCGGCTGGTAGGGGTCGGTTGCTGAGCCGATCGCGATGCTCTGGCCGGGGCGCACCTGCCTGAGTTCCTGGCGAAGCAGCCATCCCACATGCTGCTTGACGTAGATCTTGCGCTCAAAATCCAGTCCGTCGCGCATCTCCATATATTCATGCGTGTAGCGGGCGTAGCAATATTTGCAGGCAAACTCACAGCCGCGATATGGGTTGATCATCCAGCTAAAGGGCACGCGCGTTGAATTGCATTTGGCAAGAACGCTGCGGTTCGTGATGGAGATGTAATCGACTTTATGGCCTTCAGCCAGCGCCTCACCTTGCGCTGCGAGCTTGGCAATGCCGATCAGAGGAACTTCAGGGGCGTCTTGCGGAAAGAGAGAGTCCATGGCAGCACCAATGATTCGTATTTTATTCGCTTAACGAAGAAAAGGCAATAGTACAGTTTTTTAGCTGAGAAACGGCCCGTAATTTTTCAACTGACGATTCGGCATACCTCCAAACTGTTGTAGATAAAAGTATGTCTTCCAAAACAAGTGCGATACCTTAAGCGCAGCAGAGCCGATCCCTCGCGTTCGCATCAAGTCCCACGCTGGAACTGCTCGTTATTTGGTGCTCCGCTCGGGATGGCGCATGGAAGCTACGACCCGAAAGTTTCGGAAGGGAGACGATGAAGGGAATGAGGGAGGTGCTTTCGAGGAGTAGCGCTAGTTTTGCGGAAGGAGGCGAGCGGCGTCCTGGTCAACGAGCCAGAGCAGGCGGCCATTTTCAGGCTGGACTAGCTGCGAAGGATATTTTTTTTCTGGAGAGTTCAGAACGTCTTTCAGGACCTCAGCCTTTGCCGCACCGGAGACGAGAAAGACCACCTCAGCGGCATGATTCAGAACAGGATAGGTGAGGGTGATGCGGAAGGTGTGGAGTTTTTCCACCCAGTTGGCTGTGACAAGGAGGGATTTTTCCTCCAGAGCTGTAGTTCCGGGAAAGAGTGAGGCGGTATGGCCGTCATCGCCGAGGCCGAGCAAGATCAGGTCAAAGCGCGGCAACTCGCCGCCGGACAAAGAAAATGTTTGCCGCAGTAGTTTCTCGTAATCCTGAGCGGCCGCCTCGGGGCCGAGTTCTGTACGAACGCGATGGACATTCTCAGAAGGGATTGAAATTTTAGAGAGCAGGGATTCATTGGCCATGCGGAAATTGCTGTCTGGGTGGCTGGGCGGGACGGAGCGCTCGTCGCCGAAGAAGATGAGGCTTTTGCTCCAAGGAATTTTGTCTTTGTATTCCGAGGCCAGAAGACTGTAAACAACGCGGGGTGTGTTGCCGCCGGAGAGCGCAACGGTAAAGCGGCCATGATCGTGGATAGCAAATTCGGCAGCGCGCTGGAATTCCCGGGCTGCCATGCGGGAGAGAGCAGCACCGTCCGGGGCGATCTGGATTTCATGGTTCATTTCTTCAAGCAGAGAGTTGTGCATTTAGCCGCGAATTTTCGCGAATCAACGCGAATCAATCAGACTCGTGTGGTTCGCGTTGATCCGCCGCAGAACAAATAACGCAATCTTCAATCAAGCAATTTGCGCAGAGGCTCAGCTTCAATGCTCGGCAATTCTTCTCCAGGAGC
Organism: uncultured Acidobacteriaceae bacterium; assembly: GCA_964541925.1. Taxonomy (GTDB): domain Bacteria; phylum Acidobacteriota; class Terriglobia; order Terriglobales; family Acidobacteriaceae; genus Angelobacter. Next base: position 15,872 of record CAZISB010000036.1, read on the forward strand.
GGCCATCGCGTTCGATAATCTCATCCGCCTCTTTTGGTCCCCATGAGCCTGCAGGATAGTTGGGGAAGTTGCGCGGAGGCAGGGCCTTCCAGACTTCGAGAATCGGATCGACGATGGCCCAGCCGGCTTCCACCATGTCAGCACGCTGGTAAAGCGTCTGGTCGCCCATCATGCAGTCATAGAGCAGGACTTCATAGCCAGTGTTGGGATTGGTGCCGAAATAATCGGCATAATTGAAGTCCATTTCTACGTGGCCGACCTTCATCTGCGCGCCGGGAATCTTGGCGCTGAAGCGCAGTGAGATTCCCTCATCTGGCGCGATGTGGATGATGAGTTGATTTTGCTCCAGGCTGCTGACCGGCGTATCGCGGAACAGAACTAAAGGCGCGCGCTTGAACTGGATGGCAATTTCCGAGTGGCGTGCAGCCAGCCTTTTGCCCGTCCGCAGATAGATGGGCACGCCCGCCCAGCGCCAGTTATCTACCATGAGCTTCAACGCGACGAAGGTTTCCGTACGCGAGTCAGGCGGAACGCCCTCTTCCTGGCGATAGGAAGGCACGCGATTGTCGTTAATCGCGCCTTCACCGTATTGGCCGCGAACGGCGCAGTGGAGCACATCTTCATCGTCAAAGGGCTGGACGGCGTGCAGGATCTTTGATTGCTCATCATGTACCGAATCAGAGCTGAACGAGATGGGCGGCTCCATGGTGGTAAGCGAGAGGAGTTGGAAGAGGTGATTGGGAACCATGTCGCGGAGGGTGCCAGCCACGTCAAAGTATCCTCCGCGCTTTTCCACGCCTACGGTTTCAGCGACGGTGATCTGCACGTGGTCCACGTAGCGGCGGTTCCAGATGGGCTCAAAGATGCCGTTGCCAAAACGGAAAACCAGGATGTTCTGGACGGTTTCTTTGCCCAAATAGTGGTCAATGCGGAAGATCTGGTTTTCCGAGAGGACTTTTTTGACCTGGCGGTTCAGATCCTTCGCCGATTCAAGATCGTTGCCGAAAGGCTTCTCAAAGACAACACGACGCCAGCGCCGGTTGTCCTGGCTGGCAAGCTCGGACGCGCCAAGGTGCTCAACGATCTTGCCAAAAAAGACCGGGCTGGTGGCCAGGTAAAAGAAGTAATTCGATTGCGTATGGTGCTTCTGATCGACTTCTGAAAGCGTCTGCGACAGCCGGGTGTAAAGCTGGGCATCGTCAAATTCGCCCGCAACGTAGTAGATGCGGCTGAGCAGCCAGTTGCGCAGCTGATCATCGATGGTGCCGGTGGCGAAGCTCTCGAGCTTGTCATCCATCATCTGGCGGAACTGATCAAGCGAATAGTCATTACGCGAGACACCGACAACGGCAAATTCTTCCGGCAGCAGGCGGCTGCGGGCAAGGTTATAAAGCGCGGGCATCAGCTTGCGGGCGGTGAGATCGCCGGTGGCGCCAAAGATCACCATGATGCACGGCCCGGCGGGGCGGGGCGCACCGTGCGGCGTTTTTTCCAGAGCTGGGAGTTCTTGCAGGACGGGGGACATGCTCTCTCCTCAGGCGGTTTCTTTCTTCTTTTGAGTCTGCTCAATGTGGCCGCCAAACTTCTGGCGCATGGCACTGAGCATTTTTTCAGCGAAGGTGTGCTCCTGGCGCGAGCGGAAGCGCGTGTAAAGCGCGGCAGTCAGCACGTCAGCAGGAACGGCTTCTTCCAGCGCAGCATTTACGGTCCAACGGCCCTCGCCAGAATCCTGCACGTAGCCGGTGTATTCAGAAAGCGTGGGATTTTCCGCCAGCGCCATGGCGGTGAGATCGAGCAGCCAGGAAGAGACCACGCTGCCGCGACGCCAGAGCTCAGCAATGTCCGCGAGGTTCAAATCATAGCGATAATCTTTGGGCAGCTGGTCAGATTTGGCATTGCGAAAGATGTCAAAACCTTCCGCATAGGCCTGCATGATGCCGTATTCGATGCCGTTGTGGACCATCTTGACGAAGTGTCCGGCGCCGGAGGGGCCGCAGTAAAGATAGCCGAGTTCGGCAGAGCCGCCGAGTTTTTCGCGGCCAGGGGTGCGCGGGATATCGCCGCGGCCGGGTGCGAGAGTTTTGAAAATCGGATCAAGACGATCGAATGCCTCTTTTGGGCCGCCGATCATCATGCAGTAGCCGCGCTCCAGGCCCCAGACGCCGCCGCTGGTGCCGACATCGAGATAATGAATGCCTTTTTCTTTGAGCTTGAGGGAGCGGCGAACGTCGTCTTTGAAATAAGAGTTGCCGCCATCAATGATGGTGTCACCCGCCTCAAAGCGCTGAGCAAGTGTGTTGACGGTTTGCTCTGTGGGGTCGCCGGCGGGAACCATGATCCAGGCAGCGCGCGGCTTGGTGAGCTTGGCGACAAAGTTATCGAGAGAGGAGGAGCCAGTGGCGCCTTCTCCGGCGAGCTCTTTGACATTTTGCGGGTTTAAGTCAGAGACGACGCATTGATGTCCGGCGCGCAGAAGGCGACGAACCATGTTGCCGCCCATCCGACCAAGACCGATCATGCCTAGTTGCATTGTGTTCTTCCTTTGCCTTTGTTCCGAGCGCAGCGAGGAATCCCTATTCGACCCAGAGTGCCAGGTTAGGGCAGGGTTCCCTCGCGCTTCGCGCTCGGGATTACACAAGTAGCTCTTCTAACCTCTTCAATCCTGCACTGACGTCGGCGGGCAGATGCACACGCAGTGCGCGGCGCTTGCGGTCTGCCAGGACTTGAAAGTCGCCGCGGGCCTGTGCCGCTTTGACGATGCCGAAAGTATATTTCTGCTCCGGCACCGGCAGATTCAGCGCGTCATCGCAGGTGATCTGCAAAAAGACTCCGCTGTTGGGGCCGCCTTTGTATGCCTGCCCGGTGGAGTGCAGAAAGCGCGGGCCAAAGCCGAGACAGGTAGCCACGTGTTTGCTATCGCGGATGGCATGGCGGATTACCTGCAGCGTGTCTTCGTGGGCCTGGTTCATTTCAATGTAGGCGAGCAGGGCGAAATAGTCGCCTGGGCCAAGTTGATTGAGGTGCGCACGCAGAAGGCCTTTCAGCGATTGATCGTTGCCGGCAAGCTTCTTGAGATTTGCGACATTGCGCTCATCAGTGAAGAGCTTGATGCCGTTCTCTTCATGAATGGGCGTCTCGGCAGGAAGCGAGCCGGTCTTTTCATATGCGGCGGTAAGCTCACGCGTGACAACTTTGCTGGCCTCGACGTCAGGCTGATTGAAAGCGTTGATGCCGAGAATGGAGCCCGCGACGGCAGTGGCGATCTCCCAGCGAAAGAATTCCTGGCCGAGGTCGTAAGTGTCGGCGAGTTCAATTTCGACCACCGGCTGTCCGGCATTGCGCAGCGCGTCGAGCTTTGCTTGCTGGGCAGAGTCAGCGTCGCTTGCGAGATGCAGATAGACGAAGACGCGGTCGTCGCCGTATTTGTCTGGAGTGGCCAAATGTTCGCGATCGACAGGAATCAGGCCTTTGCCCTGCTTACCTGTGCTTTCAGCAAGGAGCTGCTCGAGCCAGGCGCCGAGGTCGAAAATTCCAGGAGATGTGATGATAGTGACTTTATTGCGGCCAAGATTGCCCAGGGTTCCCAGAATCGCGCCGAGAACCGCGCCGGGATTTTGATCAACGGAGACTTCCGGGCCGCAGGCCTGGACCATCTCTTCTGTGCGATCAAGAAACTTGCGAACATCGAGCCCCATGACAGCCGCAGGAACTATGCCGAAATTGGAGAGAGCGGAGTAGCGTCCGCCGATTGAGGGCACGCCGAAAAAGATTTTGCGGAAACGATCACGCTCCGCCACCTGCTGCATTTTGGAGCCGGGATCAGTGATGGCAACGAAATGCGAACCAGCTTTGCCCTTGCCGAGAGCCTCTTCTGCGCGGGCAAAGAAGTATTGCTTGAAGATGTTGGGTTCGAGCGTGCTGCCGGATTTGCTGGCGACGATGAAGAGAGTTCGCGCGAGATCAACCTGGCTTTCGATTGCGCGGATCTGCGCCGGATCGGTAGAGTCGAGCACGTGAAGCTCAGGATGGCCGGATTGCTTGCCGAAGGTGATTTTCAGAACTTCAGGGCAGAGGCTGGAGCCGCCCATGCCGAGCAGCAGAGCGTGGGTAAACTTCGCCTGCTCAACTTCGGAGGCGAAAGCCTGCAGCTGGGGCAAGCTGGCGCGCTGCTCTTCGACAACACGGAGCCAGCCGAGCCACTTGTCTTCGTCGTCGTTGGTCCAGAGGGATTTGTCGCCCTGCCAGAGGCGGGCCATTTTGCGGTTGGCCTGCCAGTCGGCGAGCGTCGCTTGCACGGCTTGTGTGAGCGGCGCGGCAAACTGCCAGCGCGGAGGCTGGATGATGGATTTTGTGCTCACGGCCTGGCTCTCTTTTGCTCCACAACCTCATGGAGCTGAGTGAAGGCTTCATCAAAGAGGCGGATAGCATCGTCAAGCAGCTTGCCGGTGACTTGCTTCATGGAGATTCCAGCTTTTTCAAGGTCAGACATGGTCTTGTCAGCTGCGGCAAGGTCGGTATCCAGCGTGCGGCGCAGAACGCCGTGATCGCGGAAGGCATCCATGGTAGCCGGCGGGATGGTGTTCACTGTGTCCGGACCGATCAGCTCTTCAATGTAGAGCACATCGCGATATTTTGGATTTTTGGTGCTGGTGCTGGCCCAGAGTAGCCGCTGGGTTTGCGCGCCTTTAGCGGCTAGAGCTTTCCAGCGCGGGGATTCAACCATATTCTGGTAATAACGATATGCCTGCTTTGCATTGGCGATGGCAACTTTGCCGCGCAACGATTCGAGTAGTTGTGCGTCGGCACCCTTGGCGGTTTTTAGGCGCTCATCAATGTTGGAGTCCACCAACGTATCGATGCGGCTGACAAAGAAGCTGGCTACACTGGCGATGCCGCTGATGTCCTTGCCCGCTTTGAGCGCGGCTTCCAGGCCGTCGAGGTAGGCTTCAGCAACGGCAATGTAGGCTTCCTGGGCAAAAAGCAGAGTGATGTTGATATTCAGACCTTCGCTGGTAAGCCGGCGCACCGGCTCTACGCCTTCAGGAGTGCCAGGGACTTTAATCATGATGTTGGGCCGATTGACGGCCTTCCACAGTCGGCGCGCCTCTTCAATGGTGCCCTGCGTGTCACGCGCCAGCGTGGGCGAGACTTCAAGGCTCACGTAGCCGTCGCGGCGGTTCGTGGACTTGTAAACCGGCAGGAGCTTGTCAGCGGAGTCCTGAATGTCACGCACGACGATGCTTTCGTAGATCTTGCCGGTGGGCAGGCCCTGCTTGCCGAGTTCGGTAAGCAGATCAGAGTAGTCATTGCTGCCGGCGATGGCTTTTTCGAAGATCGAAGGATTGGAGGTAATGCCGCGCAGGCCGTCCTGGTCAATCAACTTCTGCAGCTCGCCATTGAGGATGATGTTGCGGCGGATATAGTCCAGCCACACGGATTGCCCATATTGTTGCAGCCCAAGCAGCGCGTTTTGAGTGCCGGTGGTCTGGGTCTTCTCAGGGGTAGTAACGGGGTTCATAAGATCTTCTCCTTGGCGACCGAGTCGAGCGAGTAGCGCTGCTCAATCGAATGAATCTTTTCCAAACGGCGGCGATGCCGCTCCTCACCAGTAAAACGGGCGTTCATAAATGTGATGCATAAATCCTTGGCAAGTTCCAGGCCAATGACGCGCGAGCCCAGAACCAGAACATTTAGATTATCGTGCTCCACGCCTTGATGCGCGGAATAACAATCATGGCAGAGACCGGCGCGAATGCCGGGAATTTTACAAGCCGCTACGGAAGCGCCGACGCCGCTGCCACAGATCAGAATGCCGCGCTCGGATTTGCCCTGCAGCACGGCGAGAGCGACGGCTTCAGCATAGTCAGGATAATCGACTGGGGCAGTGCCGTGAGTGCCGACGTCATTCAGTTCATGGCCATGTTGCTGAAGGTAAGGGATCAGCATCTTCTTGAGTTCAAAGCCGGCATGGTCAGAGCCTATGGTGAGTTTCATGATAGCTACTAGCTACTAGCCTCTAGCTTCTAGCTTTAAAACCTCACATTTTGACACTCATGTGTCAGTCTTAAAGTGGCTTTTCTCTTTATTGCACAGTTTGCCGCCGCGCTTACGCGTAAGATGAATACTCACGCATGCAGCGCGGTCTGCAGGCCATAAGCTCGAAGCTAGCAGTTAGTGGCCAGCAGCTTTCTTCCCCAGCAGCTCGCGGGCTGCGGCGACGACGGCGTCCGGAGTAAAGCCGAATTTTTTCAGCAGCTCTTTCAGTGGAGCCGAGGCGCCGAAGGTCTTCATACCGATGATCTTGCCTTCATGGCTGATGTACTGCGACCAACCGAATGTCGAGGCCTGCTCCACGGCAATGCGGGCTTTTATCTTTGCGGGCAAAATGCTCTCACGGTACTCCGGCGACTGTGTTTCAAAGAGCTCCCATGATGGCATGCTTACGACCCGCACCTTATGTCCTTCAGCCGTGAGTTGTTCATAGGCGGAAAGGCAGAGAGCGACTTCACTGCCGGTTGCGATCAGGATGAGATCCGGTTGAGCGGCGCTGGGCGGATCGGCGATTACGTATGCGCCCCTGGCTACGCCTGCAGCAGGCGCGTATTTCGTGCGATCAATGGTTGGCACAGCCTGGCGCGTAAGAACCAGCGCAGCCGGCTCATGCCGAAGTTGCATGACCACTTTCCACGCTTCCACCACTTCATTGGCATCAGCAGGGCGGATCACGATGAATCCCGGTATGGCACGCAGGGAGGCAAGCTGCTCGACTGGTTGATGAGTGGGCCCATCTTCACCCAGGCCGATGGAGTCATGGGTGAAGACATAGATCACCGGGATTTCCATAAGCGCTGCCAGACGCATGGGCGGGCGCGCATAGTCACTGAAGATAAGGAAGCTGGAGCCGTAGCTGCGGATTTTACTGAGCGCGAGGCCATTCAAAATGGAGCACATGGTGTGCTCACGGATGCCGAAATGGAAGTTGCGGCTGCCGTAGCTGCCGGCTTCAAAGCTGCCCTCATTATTAATGAGCGTTTTGGTGGAAGGCGCCAGGTCAGCAGCGCCACCCATGAGCCAAGGGATGTTCTGCGCCAAGACGTTCAATACTTTTCCAGATGAATCTCGCGTGGCCGCGCCTTTGGCATCAGCAGGGAAGCTGGGCAGGTTCTTGTCCCAGCCGTTGGGCAGGAGCCGGTGCTGCATGCGATAAATCTGATCGGCAAGATCGGCATGCGACTTTTTGTATTCCTCAAAAAGCGTGTCCCAGGCAGTCCGCTGGGTATGCCCGCGTTTGCCGAAGATTTCAGCAAAGTGCTCATGCACACCATCAGGGACATAGAACTTGGCGTCTTCAGGCCAGCCGTAATAGCGCTTGGCCATGCGGATCTCTTCTTCACCGAGAGGCTCGCCATGAGCTTCTTTTGTGTCTTGCTTGTTGGGCGCGCCATAAGCGATGTGGCTATCCACAATGATCAGAGTGGGACGGTCAGAGACTTTCTGGAAGTGTTCCAGAGCACGTGTAAGCAGATTGAGATCATTGGCGTCGCCGACGCGGGTGACGTCCCAGCCATAGCCCATAAAGCGGGACGCAATATCTTCAGAGAAGGCAAGGCTGGTGCTGCCTTCAATGGTGATGTGATTATTGTCGTAGATCCAGCAGAGATTGGAGAGTCTGAGATGGCCGGCGAGCGAGGCGGCTTCACCGGAGACGCCCTCCATCATGTCGCCGTCGCCACAGATGGCATAAACGTTGTAATTGAACAGCTCAAAGTCCGGCCGATTGAAGTGCGCGGCCTGCCACTTGGCGGCAATCGCCATGCCGACGCTGTTGGCTACGCCCTGCCCGAGCGGCCCGGTGGTGGTTTCAACTCCTGAGGTCAGGCGATATTCGGGATGGCCGGGGCATTTGCTGCCGAGCTGGCGGAAGTGCTTGATGTCATCAAGCGTGACCGCGGGTTCACCGACGATCTGATAATTGGGATCCACCGACTTTACGCCCGTGAGGTGCAAAAGCGAGTACAGCAGCATGGAGGCGTGCCCGTTGGAGAGCACGAAGCGGTCACGATTGGGCCAGATGGGGTCTTGAGGATCGTAGCGGAGGAAGCGCTGCCAAAGTATATAAGCGACGGGCGCCAGCGCCATGGGAGTTCCAGGATGGCCGGAGTTGGCCTGCTGGACAGCGTCCATGGAGAGCGTGCGAATTGTGTTGATACAAAGTTGGTCCAGGTTGTCGGCGTTCTTCAACTGCGTCTTCTCAGCGACTTGCGGCACTGTCAGAGAACCAGCCATCGTATTTTAGCCTCTGATACTAGCCTACAGCGTATTGATGGTTTGAGGAAACAGGGTGAATTAAATTTTT
>CAZISB010000037.1:0-24109 GCA_964541925.1 uncultured Acidobacteriaceae bacterium
TGTCCACGGCTTTCATCAGGCCGATGTTGCCTTCCTGAATCAGGTCGAGGAACTGGAGACCGCGGTTCGTGTATTTTTTGGCGATCGAGACAACGAGGCGCAGGTTGGCCTCGATGAGCTCGCGCTTGGCAGCTTCAGCGTCAACGTCGCCCTGGATGATCTCGCGCTGCGTGCGCTTGAGCTCCTGGTAGCTGACGCCGGTGTCACCTTCGAGCTTTTCCAGATCGTTGCGGTGCTGGCGCTGGATGCGGCGGTATTCGCGCTTGGTCTCCTCAACGCGCGTGGCGTCGATCTTCTTCTCCAGATTGTTGATCTGGCGATCGAGCGAGCGCATGGAGTCAACAGTCTTGTATATCTTGTCGATCAGCCGCTTGCGCTCAGGGTTGGTGAACTTCAGCCCGCGGATCCCCATGGATACCATGACCTGCGCGCGGCCAAGCTGCCAGCGGCAGCGGCGGAACTCCTTGGGCTTCTTCTTCTGCTGGATCTGCTCCAGCTTCTCAGTGAGTTGCTGGACCTTCTTGTAGTGCTTGCCGACGTCATCAATCTGCCCGACAAAATCTTTCAGGCGCGCCTGCACAATTTCGTCAGTGATCTCTTCCTCGTCAAAGGCGACAAGCTCTTTAATGGAGCGCACGCCACGCTTCAGATCTTCGCCAAGCGCGAGGATTTCCTTGATGACAATGGGCGAGCGTGACAGCGCCTTGAGCACGCGCAGCTGGCCGCGCTCAATGCGTTTTGCGATTTCCACTTCACCTTCGCGGGTGAGCAGCGGAACCGTGCCCATCTCGCGCAGGTACATGCGGACCGGGTCATTCGTCTTTTCCAGAGCGCCCGGGGTTAGATCCAGTTCTACGTCTTCGCCTTCTTCCAGATCTTCAAACTTCTGTTCTGAAGGCAGTCCTTTGTTACCATCCAGGACGTCAATGCCCTGGGTGCCGATCGTGGTGAGCAGGTCATCCAGATCATCTGGGGAGTGGACATCACCGGGTATTAGGTCATTGACCTGGTCATAGGTGAGATATCCCTTTTCCTTACCTGCGTCGATCAGTTTTTTTATATCGTCAAATTTATCGTCTAGAGCCAAACCACGACCTCTTGTTTCATCTCAATTTTCGTGAGCAATACAGGGCTGTGCGCTCGTATCCTCTTAAAGAATATCGGCGGACTTTGTGGTTGGAATGCGCGCACGTCCCGAGAGTACTAAGAGTAACACAGCCCAACCAAGAAGGAAAGGGCCTTAACGCTCCACTCGCCGAAAAACAAAGAAGTTACAAGTAGCTTGAACCTGTGATTTCCCTCAAATATATAGATGCCGCGTTGGCGCACAGGTTTCGCAGCACTTTTGGCACGAAATGAAGGAAATTATCGCCTAGAACCAACGGGTTAAGGGCTTCTGGATCGCAGGTTGCAGCGCTAAGGCTTCTTCGCTGGCCCCTTCGAGTCGTCTTTGGCTTCGCCTTTGTAGGTAATCTTTGTGCTCACGCCAAAGCGCTTGTAGTTGGTCAGCTTGATGACCTCGCGCATCGGCACATCGCCGAAACGGAAGTGCAACGTGTCATCCGCCCGTATGTAGGTAGGGAACCAGAACTGGCCGTCAATCTGCTCGCGGTACGTCACGAACTTCGGAGAGAGGTTTTCCTGCACGTTCTTATTCTTCTTGGTATTTGCAACCACTTCCGGGACGGTCTTGCCGCAGCTCTTCACGATCTGCGTGTCGTGCTGGTCCACCCAGATGCGTCCCTGGAAGTAGCGCTGGCCCTTTTCAATCGTCTTGGGCGCGACGTCAAAAACGTATGTTTCGATCTCATCCACGTGCTGCTGGCCTACGTATAGCAGGTTGTAATGCGGCAGGTCGGAGGTGGTCATCATAAAGGCCATCAGCCGCCGGAAATCCTCAAAGTCTTCCCGGCTCAGAATGAGCTGGCGGAGCGAGCTCTGGGGCGCAAAAGTCACGTTCTCAATCCGATCGCCTTTGTTGTCATAGGTAATGTCCTGCACCAGCCGGAACTCGCCCGTCACCGTGGTTCCATCAAGCTCCTGCACTGTGATGTCCTGCGTGTAGGTGTAGTTGTTGCGCGCTTCGCGGAAGAGTTCTTCCTTCGCAGTAAATTTCTGGATGATCTCCTGCGGAGTCATGCCCTGCGGCTGCGCGGGATTCAGCGGGCCGGCGCCCTCATCACAGTTGGTGTCGGCGAACAACGAAGTGGTTGCGATCAGCAGGATTGAAATGAAGACGGTGCGCAGGCAGGACTTGGAAAAACTCATGGGCGTTCCTCTGGTAGATGACATCTTGGCGGAGCGTTCACGGCTGCGAACTTGGTCTCCGGGCACAAAAGGTTTTACACTGGCGTGCTTCTTAAATAGGAGGCCGGATGCGCCGTTTCACGCTCTTCTTTGTTTTGACCACCGCTATTGTACTCACGGGAAGCAGCTTTGGTCAGCCGGGAACCCCTGCTTCAGGTAAAAAACCTTTTACCTTTGAGGACATGATGGCCCTGAAACGGGTCAGCAGCCCGGTGATTTCCCCTAACAGCAAGTGGGTCCTGTTTGCAGCGGTGGAGGTTGACCTCCCTGCCAACAAGAAGACGACGCATCTCTGGGTGGTCCCGCTCGCCGGCGGGGAAGCGCGCGAGCTGCCCACGACTCCAGCAGGCGAGACGGGAGGAAAGTGGTCGCCTGATGGAAAGAGCTATCTCTACATCAGCGCTGCTGAAGGCGGCCAGCAGGTGTGGCTGAACAGCTTTGATCCCAACACCGGTACAGCCGGCAGCACGCCGAAAAAAATCACAAATATCTCGACTGACGCTGATGGCGCAATTTGGTCGCCGTATGGCAAAAATATCGTCTTCACCTCAGAGGTCTATCCCGGCTGCCTGGACGATCTCTGTAACAAAAAAAGTGATGAAGCCCAGGCCAGCTCCAAGGTAAAGGCAATGGTCTTTACCCGGCTTTTCTACCGGCACTGGAGCCATTATTCGGGTACCAAGCGCACCCACCTTTTTGTTGTGCCCGCAGAAGGTGGAGCGGCCAAAGACCTCACGCCGGGCGATCACGATGTTCCGCCCTTTAGCCTTGGCGGACAGGATCTCTATGCGATCTCGCCAGACGGAAAAGAGGTGGCATTCACCAGCAATATTGACGAAGTTGAAGCCACCAGCACAAACAATGACATTTTCGTTGTCCCCATCACCGGCGGCGAGCCCAAAAAGCTCTCCACCAGCCCGGGCAGTGACTCCACTCCGCTCTACTCGCCAGATGGCAAGTGGCTCGCATGGCGCATGCAGAAGCGCGCCGGCTATGAGAGTGACCGCTTCCGGCTCGTTGTATATGACCGCGCTGCCGGCCAGATCACTAACCTCACAGAAGATTTTGACCAGTGGATTGAGTCCTACTGTTGGTCGCCAGACTCGAAATTTGTTTACTTCACTTCAGAAAAAGAGGGCGCGTCACCGATCTACAGATTGAATCTGCCTGTCGGGCTGGCCGGCAACAAGCCGAGCGGCACTGGCGTAAAAGCGATTGAGGAGATCCTGCCCGGAACCAATGATGAAGTGGCGGTCTCTTCTGACGGAAAGACTCTCGTTTTCACGCAGCTTTCTGTTCGCGCACCCAATGAGGTTTATAAATCCGCGCTAGAGCCGCAATCAGCAGCTCCTGCCCCCAAAAAAGGTTCATCCAATCGCGCTGCATACCACGTCAACCACACTGCTGACCAGCTCAGTCACATAAATGATGCTCTGCTGGCCAAGGTTGCCATGCAGCCGGTTGAGTCCTTCTGGTTTGCCGGCGCCGGTGGAACCAAGGTGCAGGGATTTCTGCTGAAGCCGCCGAACTTTGTGCCATCAGCCAAGTATCCGGTCAAGTTCCTTATCCACGGCGGTCCGCAGGGCCAGTGGGGCGACGAGTGGTCTTACCGCTGGAATGCTGAACTCTTTGCTGCTGACGGATATGTGGTGATCATGATCAACCCGCGGGGAAGCACCGGCTATGGGCAGGCATTTGTTGACGGGGTAAACAAAGATTGGGGTGGGGCGCCTTATGTTGATCTGATGAACGGCCTGGATTACGCGGAACGAACTTTCCTGTTTGTTGATAAAGACCGCGAATGCGCGCTGGGCGCAAGCTATGGCGGCTACATGATCAACTGGATCCTTGGGCATACAGACCGCTTCAAATGCCTGGTTTCGCATGACGGCATGTTCAATACCGAGTCGGCTTACGGCAGCACGGAGGAGCTGTGGTTTCCGGAGTGGGAGTTCGGCGGCACGCCCTGGGAAAATCGCGAGGGTTATCGCAAATGGTCTCCACACTTGTTTGCCACCCAGTTCAAGACGCCGACTCTGGTTGTGCACGGGCAGCTGGATTACCGGCTCGATGTCTCTGAAGGCTTCCAGCTCTTTACCACGCTCCAGCGGCTGAAAATTCCTTCAAAGATGCTCTACTTCCCCGACGAAGGCCACTGGGTGCTCAAGCCACTGAACAGCCAGCTCTGGTACAAGACGGTGAATGGCTGGGTGGACTCACACGTGAAGCAGTAGGTTAAATCAATCCCGAACCCGCGCCTTTGCAATGCGATGCGTCTGATGAAAAGTTCGGGCGCGGGGAGGGACCTCTATTACCACAAATGAATTTGGGGTGCACGATGCCCACTCCTATAAGTCACGGACGCTTGTTGGAAATCCCTCGCTTTCCTTGGGGATTTCACAAACAGACCGATGCTACAATTTCCAACGTGTTCAAACGCGCACTGATCGCATTATCACTGGCCGCTGCCGCCTGGGCCCAACAGGAACCATCACCTGCTCCGCAGCAATCTGACAAGCCGCAGGTCAAGGTCAATTACATCAACGTCTGCACCCCGGGGAAAGAAGACCAGGAGATCATCAACGGTGCGCTCAGCGTAGTTTCGGCCAAGCCAAAATTTGGCGACGATTTTGAGATCTCTCGCGGACGCACCACCATGAAGGATGCTCCAGACTCCAGGTTTGTGCGCCTGCGCCGCGACTTTGCGCCGGATTCGCCACTGATGACGGCGCAGTATTCCATGAGCACGGATTCCACTAATACCATTGAGACGCTGGTCCTGCGTCTGCGCGATCCCAAGGAGTTTCATGAGATCGCGATTGAAGACCGTGTCTCCGCCGGCGCAGCCACACCGGCTACCGTGCTCTCAGTGGATACACCGGCTTCGCGCGTGCGTATCGAACGATTCGGCAAGAGTTCCGCCGGATTGGCGCGCTGCCAGGAAACGGACCAGAGCGCCTACGATCCAATTTTTCGCCACGCCTCTGAGATCATGGCGCAGTACCGTACTGCGCTGGGGCTGCGCACCACGTTTCGCTCAGACCTGGCGTGGCTCAACGCATCACAGAAAAGCGCAGGCGGGCCGCGCAAGGCGCAAGCCACTAAGAAGCCCTGAAACCATATCGAAGGTTATGTATCTAATGGATGGCATGGAAAATTCCGTTCGCGATACCGTAATTCTGGGAACCGGCTGCTCCGGGCTCACCGCAGCCATTTACGCCGCGCGCGCCGAGCTGAGGCCGCTGGTGATTGACGGCCACGAGCCGGGCGGCCAGCTCTCACTCACTACGCTGGTAGAAAATTTTCCCGGCTTCCCGGAAGGCATCCAGGGGCCTGAGCTGATCAACAACATGCGCAAGCAGGCGGAGCGCTTTGGCACGGACTTTATGGCCGGTCATTTGGTGAAGGCTGACCTGGCGCAGCGCCCTTTCAATCTCGATTTTGGCGGCGGCAAAACCGTTCGCACGCGGACGCTCATCATCGCCAGCGGCGCATCTGCTCGCTGGCTGGGACTGCCGAGCGAACATGCGCTGATCGGCCATGGCGTTTCTTCCTGCGCCACCTGCGACGGCTTCTTCTTCCGCGAAAAGCCAATCACCGTTGTTGGCGGCGGTGACTCCGCCATGGAAGAAGCGCTTTTCCTTACACGCTTTGCCACCAAGGTCACCATCATTCATCGCCGCGACCATTTCCGCGCCTCCAAGATCATGCTGGACCGTGCGCGCAAGCACGAGAAAATCGAGTTCCTGACCGATACGGTTATTGAAGACGTTTATGACGTCAGCAAGAAAGAAGTTACGGGGCTGAAGCTGCGCAACGTGAAGACCGGCAAGGTCTGGGATTTTCCCACCAGCGCCATGTTTCTGGGCATTGGCCATGAGCCGAACGCAAAGATGTTCAAAGGCCAACTCGATATGGATGATGACGGCTACCTGAAAACCTTTGATTTTGTGCTGACGCGCGTGCCCGGAGTCTTTGCCAGTGGCGACGTGCAGGACCGCCGCTATCGCCAGGCGATTACCGCAGCTGGCTCAGGCTGCACGGCTGCGATTGAGGCGGAGAAATTTCTGGAAGAGCACGGGCGATAAATGCGCCGTGACAACGATACTTCCAGGCTGTCGTAGCCTAACGACATAACACCATTGTAGATAGGTTTTTGTTTCACAGTGGGTTATGCTTTGCCTGTTGGATGCCTTTAAACGTACCCAAAGTAGTAAAAACGCGTACTGCAACCATTCCGCCGGAACTGGAGGCACTGCGTTCTGAGTTTCGCGCTCGCATGTCTGCCGCGAAGCGGCCCAAGGTGTTTTCGTCGCGGACAGGAGTGGTGCTTTCAGGCGGCGGCGCTCGGGGCGCGTACGAAGCCGGCGTCCTCATGGCTTTTCAGGACGCGCAAGTTCCAACGCACATCATTGCGGCAACTTCGGTAGGCAGCATCAACGCTGCGTCCTATGCGGCGGAGGCCCAGGGCTATGTCGGCAGGGCTGAGCCGCTGGTAAAGGCCTGGCTGGAACTTACGCCGGCAACGCTCGGCATCGATTGGTCCCGCTACATCTTTCTGCTTACCGGCCTGGTGGCCGCTTCTGCCGGCATCGGCAATTTCCTCTGGCAGTGGACCAAGGAGCGCGGCATCTATCTGCATGCGCACCATCCCAAGCTTACGTGGCTCTCACTGGGGGCGGCAGGCGTGGCCATTCTGCTGCTTGCAGACAAGCTCTCTTATATCGCTTATGTGCTGCTGAACTTCTTCCGCAAGCGCCGCTGGGAGCCGGATTATCGCAAAGCATGGGTTTCACTCGGCGGAAACATGCTGGTCTGGGGCTTTGTGGTGGTGTTCCTCGCCTTCACCCACATTCATCTGCCGATCAACGGCGGGCGCATCTACGAGTTCAGCGCGCCTCTGCCTGCGCTGATGGCGTTGTTGCTTGCATGGGGTGTTTACAAGCTGCTGCAGAACCAACTCAGCAAGCTGAGCCACCTCTTTTTGAGGATGCCGCTGCGCACCGGTCTTTTTCCCAACTTTGACCGCATCAGGTTCTTGCGCGCGCGCATCTCGCAGAAGAAGCTGCGGCGCTCGGCGATCCGCGTCATCATGACGGCCACAGACCTCACCTGCGGCGCAGCCCGTTATTTCTCGAATAAGCCTGTGGATGTTCTGGTGAAAGATCCCGGGGCGCATGAAGAATTCATCCGCCGCGAGGTGGAGAAGCCGCAAGACATGGTGCTCTCCGCGGTCGCCTCCTCTGCCTACACATTTGCGTACGAGGCCGTGGAGATGGATGGCCGTTTGTGGACCGATGGCGGCATCGTCACGAATCAGCCAGTGTTGCCGGCCCTGCGCATGGGCGCAGACGTTCTCTTTCTGGTATTGATCGCACCTCTCAAAGGCGATGGCAACACTGGACCGGTCAAGACGTTTCTGGACGTCGGTGTTCAGGCTGTGGACATTCTGATTTCCAAGAACTTCAAATCGGATATCGCAATGCTTTCCAGCATCAACCGGCTGTGTACGGTCTATGCCGCGGAAATGGGAGTGCTGCCGGAAGAGCTGGAGCTGGAGATCGGGAAGCAGCGTTATCGCTACATGAAATTTTTCAACATTGCGCCGGAAAATCCGCTGCCCGCGGGCGCGCTGGATTTTGACAGCGAAATTGTTTGCCCCGTGATCGTGCAGGGATATCGCGATGCATGCAAGGTAATTGAAGATTTTCTGGAGTATGAACGGAGTCGGCCCACCGCAGAGTCGCGCAGAGTAGTGCGCCTGGAAGCCGAACGGCCGGAAGGAAACTTTCACGCGATGGGGCAGTAACGGTTAATTAGCCGTGAGCTGCTTTGAACTTTTTCGTACCTTGAGCATGTGATCCAGCACAATCACCGTTCCCACCCAGACAGTCGCTGCAAGATAGCCGCCAAGAACGTCACTGGGATAGTGGACTCCCAGATAGATCCGCGAAAATCCGATCGCAACGATGAGAATGGCTGCGACAACCCAGATGATGATCCGCCAAAACTGAGATTTGATGCGCCTGGAAAGCAGCCCAGCCAGCACACCGTAAAAGCAGAGCGAGGAGAGCGCGTGTCCGCTGGGAAAGCTGTATGACCCCGGCGATGCGCCAAAGAAAGCCGTGGGTCGCTGCCGGTGGTAAGCGTACTTGAGAGCGATATCGAGCAGCACAGCGCCTAACATCGTGATTGCCAGCCAGGCTGCAGCGCGAAGCCAGCGCAATCGGGCAAAGAACATGAAGGCGATCACCAGGCCGAGAATAAGCAGGTGATATCCAAGAAGAGAAATGGCGGTCATGACACGGGTCATGCCAGGTGAGGCAAACTGATGGGCCCAGGAGCGGATCGCATCGTCAAAGTGGCGCGTATCACCTTCCAGCATCTCCTGGCCCAGCCATGCGAAGAGAAACAGGCACAGAACAGCTATGGCCAGGCTAATGAGAATGGCCGTATGAAACAGTGGAGTGGGAGCAGGAGGCTCTTCCGGCCCGGAGATTTGTGCTTTGACTTCAGGCATCGGCGGCCCTGCGGCGATTGGAGATAAACGCGGAAATCAGTTCGTCGAGCTTGGCGAATAGCTGTTGATTGCCGCTCCGCGGATACGACTTGAGATTTTCTGCATACACAGGCAGGTTGAAGAGGAAGGATTCGACTTTCTCCTTGCTGAGATTTTCCCAGAATGCGCCGTAGCCCAGCTTGTCAACGTAGTAGGCGTTGAAGGTCTGCTCAAACTGGCGCTGCACTGGAATGGCAAGGTAAGGTTTGCCTAGGTGCAATGCCTCGCTGACCAAAGAGAAGCCGGCGTTCGCGATGACCGCGCTGGAGCTTGCCAGATCGCGAAGAAAGCCTTCCATGCTCGGCTTCTTGAAAACAATGTTGCCCTCCTGCCCTTCAGTGCCAAAGCCATAAGCGATGAATTTATAGCGCACCTGTTTGAGCAGTGCCGCTAACTCTTTGGCCGGAGAGGTCACATACACCAGAGCGTAGCTGCCGTCATTCGGCTTGGCGGCAAGAACTTCCTGACGCAGCACTGGCGGAAAAAGAAACGTGTTGCGGCGCTTTACCGGCACGGGAAAAAACGAGAGGACAAGGTAGGCGTCGGCGCGGGGCGTCATCATGCGGGTGACAAGCTTCACCGCGGCTGCATCGCGGCGGTATCCGCGCGGCAGAGAAATGCGCGTGTTGGTGATGGCGTGCTGATTGTCAATCGCAATGAGCGGCAGCCGCTTGCGATGCGCAACCTGCGCTGTGAGAGGCTCAAAGTCGGTAATGACCAGGCCAATATTCTTTTCTTCCACCAAGTGCATGAGCTGGTTCATGCTGCGCGCAGCACGCGGAACCTTGATCAGGTTTTTTGCCACCGTGCGGTTGTAGCGCACACGGTTGTTGACGTAAGTAAGTCGAAGCCCAAAGATCTCCGTTACCGGAAAGTTCTCACTCAGGTTGCGCAGGCCGCGGTCAAAGGAAGCGACGTGCACGGTGTGCCCCTGCCGCTGCAAATGGAGGATGATCTCGCGGGCGCGGGTGGAGTGTCCTGAACCTTCACCGTTCACGCCGTAAAGAATATTGGCCATGGTTAGAGAATTTCCGGCAAGTATAGCAACGTTGATAGTAACAGGTGGGAAGGTGACTTCAGGCTGGCGCCTGCATGCTCCTGGCCCGCATGCGCGCCAGCGAACTCAGCCCGCGCAGCACCTGATTGAAATTTGCCGCGTCGCGGGTGACAAACTTCAAGCGGCTGCCAAAGGCCAGGTAGGACTCAGGTTGTACCCGCTCCATTTCATGCCAGAACCAGTGCTGCATGCGCTTGAGATCGAATTGCGTGCCGCTTTTGGAATAAAGGCTTTGTGCCGGGCCAAGGGTGAACCAATCAAACCTGATGAAGTCCTTGTAATCGCGTTCCGGAGCAGTGGCGGAGAAGATGTACCACTCGTCGAAGACTTCAAACGGGATCGCGGAAACGCTATCGCCCACAGGAATGTAGATGGAGCGGCCATTCACGCGCCATCCGCGCTGGCGCTCTTCTTCAGTAGGCTGCAGCGGGCCTGCACTGCATGAGGTGATCACAATGTTCTTGTTCGCAGCCACAGCAGGGCAGACGTGAAGTACGTCATAAATCTGGTGGGCTGAAGTTTCAAGCCACCGATACTCGCCCTGAACGCCGTGAAACATGAACTGCTGCTCCTATGCCGTCAACTCATTCGCGTGACTGTTCACCGCTTCCCAAACGCCTTCAAAATCCACAAAATAGCCATGGATCTTCAGGCCGGGAACTTTCTCCTGCAAAAATTCCATCGCGCGATGCAGGTCTCGCCGGTGGTTCTCGGCTTCGCGGGCCGCATCATTGTCAAAAGCGGAAAGACCGCCATAAGCGCCGCAATCAGAGTGGAGCATGAGCACCACAGTATCTGTAGCGTGCAGAGCCACTGATTTCTGTATCTGCTCCAGCACGAACTGGCGATCGGCATCACTGTCACTTCCGGCCAGGCATTTTGCTCCGCCGGCAACGCGAATCGGATCAAAGTACGTAATGCCTGCGCGCTTGATCAGCTTGCGCATAGCCATCTCAAAGCGATTGTCAAAGCACCAGACAATCGCCGCATCGCACTTATAGCGTTCCCGCGGAGATTCAAAATGAAAGATCTTGCGAATGGGGCACCCCGGTTCCTTACATTATAAGCCGGGGTAGATATTATCATCGCGCCATGAATCCCGGCATTCTATACTCTCTTTTTTATCCGGAGATTTCATGAATCTTTCACAGCGTTGGACCAGGTTTTGCCTGGCGGTTGCAATGTTCATGGCGGCCGCCCAGTTTTCCGCTTTAGCTTCCAGCATCACGTTCAAAATCACCCTGCCTGCCAGCGAGCATGAGCCGCTGACCGGACGCATGTTTGTGATCATTGCGCGCGCCGGAGATCCCGAGCCGCGGCTTCAGGTGGGCGGCTTGCGTTCACGGACAGAGCTGATGGGCATTGACGTACAGGGTTTGGCGCCAGGACAGGCCGCAACCATACATGCCCTGACGCTCGGCTTCCCGTTCAAATCTGTCCGCGAGCTGCCACCGGGCGACTACTACGTCCAGGCGCTGTTCAATGTTTACACGCGCTTTCAACGCTCCGACCGCCACGTGATCTGGGGCCACATGGACCAGTGGGAAGGACAGCAATTCAATAAGTCGCCGGGGAATCTTTATAGTGAAGTTGGCCACTTCCATCTTGATCCGCTCACGGGATATGAGATCCGGCTCAGCCTCGACCATAAAATTCCCACGCCGCTTCCGCCCGGCGACACCGCTAACATCAAGCACATTAAGATTCAGAGCAAGCTGCTGACGCAATTCTGAGGACAGCCCATTTATCTGGGCGCAACGGTGCTGCTGCCGGAAGGCTATGATGCGCATTCCAGCGCGCATTATCCCGTGCTGTATGAGCAGGGACACTTCAGCCTGCAGGCGCCGCTCGGCTTCTCCACTGAGGACCGTCCGAACGCGCCTCCACCGCGCGAGGGCCGCATCTCCGGCGTGGAGCTTTACCATCGCTGGACAGCAGCCGGCTTCCCGCGGATGATCGTGGTAACTTTTCAGCATCCGACCATCTACTTTGACGATTCTTACGCCGTGAACTCCGCCAACAACGGCCCGTACGGCGACGCCATCATGAACGAGCTGATTCCTTATATAGAAGAGCACTTCCGCATCATCCGCCAACCGTATGCGCGCGTGCTCTCCGGTGGCTCGACCGGCGGCTGGGAATCGCTGGCGCTGCAGGTCTTTCATCCTGACTTTTTCGGCGGCACCTGGACCTTCTTCCCTGATCCGGTTGACTTCAGCCGTTATGGAGTCATTGATATTTACAACGACAACAGCGCATTTCTGGCCCCGAATTACGATCCGCCCATCCCTGAGAGGCCACTGGAGCGCACTCCTGAAGGGCAGGCCGATCTCACCGTGCGGCAGATGAGCCAGCTTGAAGAAGTTTTGGGATCGCACGGACGCTCTGGCCAGCAGCTTGAGGCGTGGGAAGCGGTCTATGGGCCAGTGGGAGTAGATGGATATCCCAAACCACTCTGGGACAAAACGACAGGCCGCATTGATCCCACAGTCGCCGCATACATGCGCGACCACGGCTACGATCTGCGCTACTACCTGGAGCAAAACTGGCCAAAAATTGGCTCGCAGCTTGTGGGCAAAATCCATGTCTATTGCGGCGACATGGACAGCTACTATCTAAACTTGGCGGTGTATCGCCTGGAGGATTTTCTTCGCCGCACCAGCAACCCTGCTTATGGAGGATCGTTTGAGTACGGCCGTCCGATGAAGGGACACGGCTGGTCACCGCTGAACCAGGCAGAGCTGGTCCGCACCATGGCAGACTACATCAGCCGCCATGCTCCCGCGGGCGCAGATAATTCCTGGAAGTACTAACGTTTGAGTTTGATTCAAGATCGCTGAGCACACGGAGCAGAGGAATAGAGGCAGAGACTCTGCTCCAGTGCTGAAATTTTTGCAACCAGAGCAGCTGTGGATAATCCAAAGAAGTAATAGACTTAAGAACAGGTAACTCTTCTGGCAACATCCTGCCTTCTGAGGACCTTCTCACATTAAATCTGACGCACCGGGCGCAATTGGCGGTACAATACTGCCCCTACAAGCTCGCTGCCCAGGCGAGAGGACAAAATGAACACTGCGCTGACGATGCTATTGCTGCTCGGACTTACGACCTTTTCCGCTCCGGGTCCGTCCGTGAACGGGCTGAAGATCGTAACGCGGCAGGTGACGGGCGGATTCACTGATACCCGCACTGAATACATTGCCGGCGACAAGCTGCGCAATGAATGGCATTCGCAGATGCGCGACCGCACCGGGCCTCCCATGGCAACCATCATCATGCGTGGCGAGCGCGACCATTTTTATGTTCTCGACCTGCAGGCGCATGAGTACACCAGCTTTGAAGGCGCGCGCGGAGTTGCAGGAATCAAGCCGCGTCCCATGATTGATTCAGGCGGCACGCTGCAGATCTGGATCCAGAACACAGATACAGGCGAGCGGAAAGATGTTTTTGGTCACATTGCCCGCCACATTATCACCCGGGAAAAGCGCGTGGCCGGGCCGGGCGCCTGCTCCAAGCCTTCAGAAACTGAGACTGACGGCTGGTACATTGAGGGATCAGAGCTGCCGGAATGGAAGCAGCAGAAGGGAACCGGCCAGGGCGTGGTGGTGGCGGCTGAAGTGGCGGCTGGGTCGAATGACAAGTGCTTTAATAAAATGGACAAAATTGAGCTCCACCGCACCGGAGTCGAGACTGGCTTTCCGGTAAAGCTCATGACCACGCTGCGTGGCCAGATCACAGACCCAGACGGAACCCAGCGCATGCTCTCTTCTACATGGGGTTCTGAGGTGATCGAGCTGAAAGAAGGGCCGCTTGACCTCTCATTGTTTGAAGTGCCCAGGGACTTCCGCCGCGTTGAGGTGCTGAGAAGCTGGAACATGCCTCCGCCGCGTCCACAGACCGGTTGGGAGTGGTTCAAGGAAAAAGTGCAGGAGCTCTTCCGGTAGTTCTCGCCGCTGATGAACGCAGAAAAACGCTGATCAGAAAATTCTTACCACTGATCTACACTGGCGACACTGATCTGAATCGCAGCGCGCGTATTTTTTTGTTTTTCCAATCTCCGTCAATCAGCGTTGATCAGCGGTTAAAGGTTTTGTCCCCGTAGGCCAATACAGCCGCCAGCCTCTTGCCTGCGCAATCTTTTCAAGGTCGAGATTGGGATTGATGGCGAAAGGGCGCCGCGCCAGCTCAAGCATCTCCAGATCGTGAATGGAGTTTCCAAAGCAGACATCTGGCAGCTTGCGAACTATTTCCTGGATCGCCAATGCCTTTCCGGGGCCGCTGGGCACGCGCAGCAGGCGATCAGTAAGCACACCATCTTCTACGTGAACAGAAGCCGCCAGCACATGGCTGCGGCGAATGCCAAAACGCTTGACGCCTTCGCGAATGACCCAATCATTGGTGGAAGAAACGGCCCAGATGTCGCATCCGGCGGAGGCCAGCTCGCGCGTGAGGCGCACCATCTCAGGGAAGATGCGCTGCTCCACAACGCTGGGAAAGAATTCTTCTGCTGCTTTTTCCAGCTTCTCCATGGGAATACCCGCGTTGATGGCGACCATCTCGCCGCACATGGTAGTTTCGTCCACTTTGCCGGCTTTGTAATCGTTGTAACGGGCCAGCGCCCACTCGGCTACTTTTGGCGGAAGAAAGCCGCGGTCAATTTCCCAATAGAAAAAGTCGGCGCCGCAGTCGCCGCTCCAGAGCGTGCCGTCACAGTCAAAGACAGCAAGGCGCGGGCGCAGCGCGAGCACGGAATCAGCAAATTGCTGGGCCGCGGACGAATGGCTCATGCAGTGGGAGTCCCCGTGCGGAGCCGCTCAAAATCTTCCGGAGTGTCAACATTCATGACGACGAGCGGATCACTGACTGGAAGATAGCGGATGTGAGGCTGGCGCGCGTGCTCCACGTCGCGTGCGGTGCTGGTAGCGGACGCGCGGAGAAAAGCCTCAATCATCTCGCGCCCAACCACAATGGGATGGCCATGCTTGCCGGAGTATTCCGGCACCACGGCCCAAGTCTGGTCATCGCTTGCGAGAAATGCCGCCTTGGTCTGATGGATGGTTGCGGGCTCAGCCGCTGGGCGGTCCACCAAAGTGACGATTGCGGCGTCACGTCCGCGATTGAGAACTTCCTGCAAGCCCACTTGCAGCGAGCTGAACTGTCCGCGCTGCGGCTCCGGGTTTACCACCATGAACGCAGCGTGAGCATTGACGATTGGCTCCAGGGAAGCAGCATTTGCGCCCGCGACCACGATGACCAGCTCAGTCTCAGGCTGCAGCGCACGGATGGCAGCGGAGAGAAACGTGCTGTCATGCCAGGGCAGCAGGGCTTTGTCTCGTCCCATGCGGGAAGAGGCCCCGGCAGCGAGAATGACTCCGGCAAATGAGGGTGAAAGAGCCATTAGAGTTGTTTCAGTATCTCCGCCGCTTTCGCGCTCTTCATGTGCGGCAGCGCTGTGGCGGAGTTGCGGCGGATAGCAATCAGCTCGGCCACAATCGAGACGGCGATTTCCTCCGGCGTGATTGCGCCAATATCGATGCCCACCGGAGCATAGACGCGCGCAAGTTTCTCAGCGGCGATGCCTTCTTTCTCCAGCTCTTTATAAATGGCGATGGTCTTGCGCTGCGAGCCGATCATGCCCACATAGCGCGCGGGCGTCTCGGCGGCCCAGCGGAGCACGCGCATGTCATCGCGATGGCCGCGCGTGACGATCACGATGTAAGAAGCATCATTCGGGGCAAGCTGTGAGGTAACGCGCTCATACTCGTCGGCATAGACGTCGCGGGCGTCAGGGAAGCGCTCGCGATTGGCATAGGCCTCGCGGTCGTCTGTGACGACCACTTCAAATCCTGCCATGCGCGCTACTTTATACAGGCTCCAGGCGACGTGGCCGGCGCCAAAAATATAGAGTGTGGAAACGGCGAGCACCGGCTCGACAAAAACCTCAAGCGTTCCGCCGCAGACAAGGCCGGTATCGTATTTGGGATTGTTGTTAAGGTCAAAGTGCAGCGTCTGTGGTTTTTCCGTTTTCATCGATTCGCGCGCCGCTTCCCAGACCTCGGCCTCAACGCAGCCGCCGCCGATGGTGCCCACGATGGAGCCATCATCGCGCACCAGCATCTTGGCCGATTCAAACGAGGGGATTGACCCGCGCACGTTGATGATGGTCGCTAGCGCGCCGCGACGGCCCTCGCGGCGCAGCCGGGTTATCTCTTCATAGATGTCCACAGGGATATTCTAGCGGATAGCGCAAAATTCCGAGGAAAAGCGATTTACCGCTGATTAGCACGGATGGGATTCGATCAGTTGTCCATCAGTGCGGATCAGTGGTAAGGCTTTTGGCGCCGTGTTACATTCGCTTGTTTGCCCCATCGGGTTCCACCCCATCGAACCAAAATCGGGTTCGCCGGGGACCCGGGCAAGGAGGCCCTTGATGAAAGCCATCCGATTCCACGAGTTTGGCGGTCCGGAGGTGCTGAAGTATGAAGATGTGCCTGATCCCATGTTGCGCAAAGATCAAGTGCTGGTGCGGGTGAAGGCCGTGGCGCTGAACCATCTGGATCTTTTTATTCGCAAGGGGCTGCCCGGCGTGAAACTGCCGCACATTAATGGCAGTGACGTGGCAGGTGACATTGCCGAGGTGGGCGAGTACATCACTGATCTAAAAGCCGGCCAGCGCGTGCTGCTGGCGCCCATGACTTTTTGCAACATCTGCGAGAAATGCACTGCCGGCCAGCAGAATTTCTGTCCGCAGTTTTCAGTGCTCGGCTATTTGAACGATGGCGGCAATTGCGAATACATAGCCGTACCGCGGGTCAGCGTGCTGCCCATTCCCGGCGAGCTTACATACAATGAAGCCGCTGCAATGCCGCTTGTATCGGTAACGGCGTGGCACATGCTGGTGAGCCGTTGCGGCATCAAGCCGGGCGATACCGTGCTGGTATTGGGAGGAGGCTCTGGGATTGGGAGCATCGCCATTCAGATTTGCAAGATGTTTGGCGCTACCTGCATTGCCACGGCGGGCGATGAGAGCAAGCTGGACCAATGCCGCGAGCTGGGTGCGGACTATGTGATCAACCATTACAAACAAAAGATTGCTGATGAGGTAAAGAAGATCACGAACCGGCAAATGTGTGACATCGTTTTTGAGCACGTGGGCAAAGCCACGTGGCAGGAAAGCATGAAGTCGCTCAAGCCCGGCGGCAAGATTGTGACCTGCGGCGCAACCACTGGTCCGGAGGCAAGCTTTGATATCAGGTTTCTCTTTGCCCGCCAGCTCTCATTCCTGGGCTCATTCATGGGGACCATGGGCGACTTTCATGAGGTGATGAAGCACATCTTTGCCGGCAAGATTAAGCCCGTGGTGGACAAGAGCTTTCCCCTGAGTGAAGCTGCGGCTGCGCATGAGCGGCTGGAGAAAAGCGAGCAGTTCGGCAAGGTGATTTTGAATCCGTAATTCACCGCAGAGGACGCAAAGAACGCAGAGAACGCAAAGGAACTGTATTGCTGCCATAAATAATGGCATGGCGCGCCAAACGCGCTATGATTCAGAGATACAAGCACGCCTCACCCAGCCCGACGGAGGAGAAAAAATGTATTTTGAGCAGTTTTATCTCGGATGTCTGGCCCATGCGTCTTACATGCTGGGCTCAGAGGGCGAAGCGGCGGTGGTAGATCCCCAGCGCGACGTTGATATCTATCTAAAGGCTGCCGACGAGCAAGGGCTGAAGATCACCCACATTTTTGAAACCCATCTGCACGCCGACTTTGTCTCCGGGCATATGGAGCTTGCCCGCCGGACCGGAGCAAAGATCCACATCAGTGCCGAAGCGGGCGCGAAATTTCCGCATGTACCGCTAAGTGAAGGCTCAGAGTTGAAACTGGGGCGTGTGCGCATTACTGCGCTGGAGACGCCGGGGCACACGCCTGAGGGTATGTGTCTGGTGATTACTGATGAAGAGAAGTCCGCGAAGCCTCAGGCCGTGCTGACTGGAGATACGCTATTTATCGGCGATGTGGGCCGGCCCGATCTTTCTGAAGCGCACACTCCACAGCAGCTGGCGGGTATGCTTTATGACAGCTTGCACGGCAAGCTGTTGAAGCTGGGCGATGAGGTGCTGGTGTATCCTGCGCATGGAGCAGGCTCGCTGTGTGGGCGCAACATGCGCGCCGAGCGTTCATCCACGATCGGCACCGAGCGGCTTACGAATTACGCGTTGCAGATCGAGTCGCGCGATGAATTCGTTCGCCAGATGACGGAGAATCTCCCGGCCCGCCCGGAATACTTTTTGCAGGATGCACAGATGAATCGGGCAGGTGCGCTGCCGCTCGCTGAGTTGCCGGAACTTACGGCGATGTCACCCCATGAAGTGCAACAGGCGATAGATCAAGGCGTGTTCATGCTCGACGTGCGTCCGAACGCTGATTTTGCTGCTGCGCACATTCCTGGCTCCATCAATATTGCTCTTGCGGGACAGTTTGCTTCCTGGGCGGGAACTATTATGGGCCTGAGCGCGCAGCCAGTGCTGGTTGCAGATACGCCGGAGCAGTATGAAGAGGCGCGCATGCGGCTGGCGCGCGTGGGCATTGAAGATCCGCGAGGGTTTCTGAAAGGCGGGATTGCCGCGTGGCGGCAGGCAGGATTGCCGCTGGCAACACTCCCGGAGATGACGGTGCGGGAGCTGCATGATCGGCTGGGTGAGGATGGGCTGCAGGTGCTCGATGTCCGTCGAGAACCGGAGTGGCACGCTGGGCACATTGACACCGCCGCTTGGTTCCCGCTGGACCATTTCAAAGTTTCCGCGCCTGAGATTGACCCGGCGAAGCCGCTGGCTGTTCACTGCCAGGGCGGCTATCGCAGCATGATTGCCTGCAGCCTGTTGCGTCGCGCGGGAGTGGAAAACCTGATCAATGTCATCGGCGGTTTTGATGCCTGGCGCAAAGCGGGGCTGCCCGTGGAAACTGCCTCAATGCAGAAAGCGCATAAGGTCTAACCATCGGCAACGTGGCGCGTCCAAATACTGCAAGCTCTTGAAAGTTTCCTGTACACTAACGCCGTCTTATTGAGGACCAACCCATGCGTATCTGCACGTATCTAATGGCTGCAATTCTTTCTTGCGGCGCAGCATTTGCCCAAACTGCACAAGCGCCCCAAAACCCTGCACAGGTGGAAAAGCCGGGAGTCGCCAACCCCACGCTGGTGGTGGATGAGAAGCCAATTACGGCGCTGCCGTACACGCCAAGCCTGGATATCCCATCCATGGACAAGACGGCGGACCCATGCGTGGATTTTTATCAGTACACCTGCGGCGGCTGGATGAAGAACAATCCCATTCCGCCGGACCAGGCGGCATGGAGCGTCTATGGAAAGCTGACGGTTGATAACCAGCGCTTCCTGTGGGGCATTTTGAATGACCTGGCGAAGAAGACAAGCGGGCGCACGCCGACGCAGCAGAAGATCGGCGACTATTTTGGCGCATGCATGGACGAGGCTGCAGTGGAGAAGCTGGGGGCAGAGCCACTGAAGCCGGGCTTGGCGGCGATCAACGCGCTCAAAGACAAAAAAGGTTTGGCAGGACTTCTGGGACGGGAGCACCTCAGCACCCTTGGCGATGGTCTGCTGTTTGGATTTGGCTCAGACCAGGATTTTTCCGACTCGTCACAGGTGATTGCCTTTGCGGTGGCGGGCGGGCTCGGTTTACCTGACCGCGATTACTACACCAAGACAGACGCGAAGTCAGAAGAGATCCGGCAGAAGTATGTGGCGCATGTGCAGAAGATGCTGCAGCTGATCGGCGATACGCCAGACGCGGCAAAGCGAGAGGCGCAGACGATCATGCAGATTGAGACGGCGCTGGCCAAGGCTTCACTTACCCGGGTGGAGCAGCGCGATCCTCACAATCTTTTTCACAAGATGGACCGCAAACAGCTCAAGGCGCTTACTCCTGGCTTTGATTGGGACGCGTACCTGCAGACCAGCGGGATCGGCAGTGTGAACACCTTCAACGTGACAGAACCCAAGTTTTATCAGGAGATGGAAAAGCAGCTGCAGACGATTAGCCTGGCGGATCTCAAAACGTATCTGCGTTGGCACCTGGTGAGCGCCAACTCGCCGTATCTTTCTACAAAGTTCGTCCAGGAGCATTTTGATTTTTACTCGCATACGCTGCGCGGCGTGGAGCAGCTGCCGCCGCGGTGGAAACGCTGCGTCCGGCTGACGGATGCCCAGTTGGGCGAGGCTCTTGGCCAGGAATTTGTGCATCGCACTTTCGGTCCGGAGACAAAAGGGCATGCGCTGGAAATGGCCAGGCAAATTGAGCAGGCGATGCAGGAAGACATCGAGCAGCTTACGTGGATGGGGCCGGAAACTAAGAAGCAGGCGCTGGAGAAGCTGCATGCGGTGGTGAATAAGATCGGCTATCCGGATAAATGGCGCGACTACAGCACGGTGGAGATTCGCCGGGGAGATTTTCTCGGGAACGTGGAGCGCGCGACCGTGTTTGAGTCAAAGCGCCAGCTGGCGAAGATCGGCAAGCCGCTGGACCGCGGCGAGTGGGGTATGACGCCGCCGACGGTGAATGCTTACTACAATCCGCAGATGAATGACATCAATTTTCCGGCGGGCGTGCTGCAGCCTCCGCTGTACGATCCCAAGCTGGATGATGCGCCGAACTATGGCAATACCGGCGGCACCATTGGGCATGAGCTTACGCACGGCTTTGACGATCAGGGGCGGCAGTTTGACGCGAAGGGAAATCTGCGCGACTGGTGGACCAAGGAAGATTCAGCGCAGTTTGAGAAGCGCGCGCAATGCATTGTTGATCAGTACGCGCAATACACGATTGTGGACGACATCAAAATCAACAGCAAACTGACCGAAGGCGAGGACGTGGCCGACCTGGGCGGGCTGATTCTGGGGTGGATGGCGTGGAAGATTCAGACCAAAGGGCAGCAACTGGAGAGCCGCGACGGCTTCACGCCGGAGCAGCGCTTCTTCATTGGCTATGCGCAGTGGGCCTGCGAGAATGACCGTCCGGAAAACCTGCGCGCAAATGCCATTACTAATGAGCACTCTCCGGGCAAGTATCGCGTGAACGGCCTGGTGGTGAATATGCCGGAGTTCCAGCAGGCCTTTAGCTGCAAGGCCGGGCAGCCAATGGTTCGGGAGAACCGCTGCCGGGTGTGGTAGCGCAACCGCAAATCCGTCCGAGCAAGGTACTGCTGGAGATCTGCATTGACTCGCTGGAGTCTGCAGTCAACTCGGAGCGCGGCGGCGCGGACCGCGTTGAACTCTGCGCGGGACTTCCTGAAGGCGGCACCACGCCCAGCGCCGGCATGATTGCTGCCGTGCGCAAGAGGATCTTCATTGGACTGCAAGTCATGATTCGCCCGCGCGGCGGAGACTTTTGCTACTCCGCTGATGAGTTCGGGATCATGCAGCGCGATATCCTGCTGGCAAAGCAGCTTGGCGCGAGCGGAGTGGTGTTCGGCATTCTCGATCTGGAAGGCCAGATTGACAAGCCACGTATGCAGCAGCTCATCGAGACGGCTCGCCCGCTTAGCGTAACCTGCCATCGGGCGTTTGATATGGCGTCTGACTTTGAGAGAGCGTTGGATGATCTGGCCGAGCTTGGAGTTCAACGGGTGCTCACCTCTGGCGGGCAAAAGTCTGCGATTGACGCCATGCCGACGCTCAAGCAGATTGCGCAGCATGCGCGTGGGCGCATTTCAGTGATGGCGTGCGGTGAGCTTTCCACCACGAATGTGAAGGCTGTGGTGAACTATACCGGCGTCACTGAGGTTCACGCCGGGTTAGGTGAGCCGGTAGCGAGCGCCATGCGATTCAGAAACCCGCGGATCATGATGGGCAGCATCGCCAGCAGCGAGTATCAGCGAACTACGGTCTCAGAGCATAGCGTGCGAGAGCTCAGGGCGGCGCTGGATAGCCTGATAGTGTGGATGCCGGCTGGAAGCTAGATTCTCTTTCTTGGCCGGCGTTCCAGATAAACAGAGAGATAGCATTCGGCCTGGCGCTGCAGGCAGGTATCGCGCAGCGGCACAGCCCAGGTGCTTGTAGGGCAGTCGTACTCCAGGCGGCCATACTCTACCGGCTCATGCTCGCGCTCGCTGACATAGTGAAGAATGATGCGGGATTCTTCGTCCCGCGCTACTGCAAAGCGTGCACCATCTGAGGAGCAGGCTTTTGGCAGGCGCGAACAGCCGCGCGCGTAGCCAATATTGCAGAAGTCACGCAGCTCGGTTTCAGAGGGAGTTGTTTCCTCAGATCCGGCGCGGCAGGTTCCATTAAATCCGGCGCCAAGAGGCAGGCGAGCAGGGAAAGGCCACGAAAGAGTGCGATTCCTGTCAGAAGGGTAGAAGTAGGGGCAGGCCACGACAACGCGGATAATATCTCCAAGCCAGAGCTGAGTAAAGAAGAGAAGTGAGCAGAGCTGTGGAAATCACAAGTGTGATGGAAGCTGCCCGCAAACCTCTGCAAGCGCGCCTATGTTAGATTTTCTTATGGCTGAAATGAATCGCCTGCAAATGCTTACGGAATTTCTGCAACAGAATCCGGGCGACGCCTTTGCCCGCTATGGCCTGGCGATGGAGTATTCCAAAGCGGGACAGACGGAGCAGGCTCTGGCGGAGTTCAACCGGCTGCTGGAACTTCATCCGGACTACACCAATGGCTACTTCATGGCTGCGCAGCTGTTGGAACGCGCAGGCCACACTCCGGATGCAAAAGCAATGCTGGAGAAGGGAATTGAAGCCGCGCGGCGCACAGGCAACAAGCACGCATTGTCAGAGATGACAGGAATGCTGGACGAACTGGGGTGAGGGGAGCTGGTTCGCAAAGATCGGGGAAATCCGCTCTGAGTTATCTCCCACCGGGCCATCCTGTAGCACAATCACTGATTGCCGCCAGAATTAGCACTTCCGGATGTTTCCCGGCGATGAAACTGGGTTAAACTCTGCTCCTAGGCTCGTGAAAAATTACCGCTCAGACATACTGTTCTTCTTTGGCGTGGCTATTGCGCTGTGGACCGCTTATACGGTCCGCGATGTGCTCATGCTGATCTATGTGAGCGCGCTCTTTGCCGTGGTGCTCTCACCGGCGATTGGATTCATTCAGAAAATACATGTTGGAAAGTGGCACGCGGGCCGCGGCTTTGCCATTATTTTTTTGATTCTCATGCTTGTGCTGGTGGGCACGCTGTTTGCGGTGTTCGCGCTGCCGCCGGTCTATCGTGACAGCCGGGCTTTTTCCGCCGACTGGCCGCGCCACATGGCCGATCTCACGGAATCACTCAAGCATTTTCCGTTCGCCTCCAAGATTGATCCTGCGGCGCTGCAGAAGTACGCTGCAGAGGTGGCGAGCGGCGCAGGCGGTCTCTTTTTGAACCTGGCAGGCGGAATTTTCGGGCTGTTTACTGCCGTTATCCTTACGGTTTATTTCATTATTGAAGGCGGCCGCACATTTCAATGGGCGGTCTCACTGTTTCCACTCAATCAGCAGGAACGGCTGGCAGCCACCTTGCTGCGCGCCAAGGGGCGCATGCGCAACTGGCTGATTGGCCAGGGCATGCTCATGCTGAGCCTGGGACTTTCAAGCCTGCTGGTGTATTGGGCTTTGGGACTTAAATATTTCTACCTGCTGGCGATGTTCGCGGGTGTCGCGAACATTGTTCCGATCGCCGGTCCCATCAGCGCGGTACTGATCGCCTCAGCGGTGGCGGCGCTCGATTCGCCGCAGAAACTCGTGGGCGTGATTATTTTCTTTGCTGTCTATTTTCAGATTGAGAGCGCTTTTCTCTCGCCGCGCATCATGCGGCACACGCTCAATCTTTCTCCGCTGGCGGTGATTATTGCATTGTCACTTGGCGGAGCGCTTGCCGGAGTTGTGGGCGCGCTGGTCTCTGTTCCGACAGCGGCGCTGGTGATGGTGCTGCTGGATGAATACATTGTGAAGAGAAAGCCGGAGAGCAAGACGGCAGCAGCGAATTGAATTCACTCACAACTGAGAGAGCCTATTCACTGCTACTGGCAAACGCAGTGCGCGTATGCGACACTGAGAGTGCCGCGATAAAACGTAAGAGACGTAGCATGCTATTTCTCTACGTTGAAATTTGTGGGCGGGCCCGTAGCTCAACGGTTAGAGCAGCAGACTCATAATCTGTTGGTTGTAGGTT
>CAZISB010000038.1:0-22896 GCA_964541925.1 uncultured Acidobacteriaceae bacterium
ATTCGCTCTATCCAGCTGAGCTACGGGCGCGCAGGGTGGGGCAATCGTTAGATTATCACTACCGGGCAGCCGCCTCAAAGTGGCGTGTTTCTCCGCGCATGCCGCAAATAAATGCGTGATTCAGCTTGGTCGCGCAGTTCACCAGTTTCGTTCTGTTTCTCTGTGTTCCTTCGTGTCCTTTGTGGTTAACTCTTCTGTGCTATCAGCAGCAATGCGCCGATGCGTTTGAAGTCTTTTAACTCTTCCGCATTCTTGAACCACTTGCCGGAATAAACGTCCGGTGAGGGGCTGCGGTCCGGAATGTGCTTTGCCTGCAAGTTTGTAAAGCCGTGCTGCTTGAGCAGCGCCAGATACTCCTGCTCTGAAAGCGCCTGCACCGGAACCTTGAGCTCGCTCACCCACCGCAGCGAGTAATGATTGTCCTTATAGAGATTGATCAGAATGAACAGCTTCCCACCGGGCGCCAGCACGCGGCGGAGTTCGCCGAGTGCTTTGCCTTGGTCGGCATAGTAATAGAACGACTCAACCGACAGCACCTTTGTGAAATAGTTATCCGGTGCGGGAATCTTCTCCGCTGATCCCCAAACGTAGCGGATATTGCTGAGCCCCGGCGATGCCTGCTCCGCGCGGCGCAACATCTCGTCCGCCACATCAATTCCCACAACTTCAGCAGCCACGCGCGCCAGCCGGCGTGAGGCCCAGCCGGTACCGCAGCCAAGATCAAGCACGCGATCTGTTGGCTGCAAACCCATGAGAGCAAGGGTTTGGTCCGTAATGTCAGAGTGGTGATCTTCCATCTCGTCGCCGCGGCCGGCAGCGGCCCACTGGTTGAATTCCTGTTGCAGCTTGCGGTCGGCTTGCGAGGAGAGCACGTCAGCTTTGGTTTCCATACTTCTATGCTACATTGAGAAGTTTGATTGCGGCATCGCACACGCCATGACTGAGCCAAAAAATTTCGAGCCACGGCCTGAGGCGCTCTATTGTCCCAATTGCGCACGTGAGGTCATTGATCCGCTGACCTGTGGCGACTGCTCCGCCGTGATCTGCCGCGTCTGCGGCACGCCGCTTGAATCTTCCTCCGATCTGGGAATTGGTTAAGGA
Organism: uncultured Acidobacteriaceae bacterium; assembly: GCA_964541925.1. GTDB lineage: Bacteria > Acidobacteriota > Terriglobia > Terriglobales > Acidobacteriaceae > Angelobacter. Next base: position 1,102 of record CAZISB010000038.1, read on the forward strand.
CTCACGCCATATGCTGACGGTTATTCTCCTGACGATCTCAAATATCTTTATGACTTTTGCCTGGTACGGGCACCTCAAGTATCAGAACGTGCCTCTGTGGAAGGTCACGCTGGTGAGCTGGGGCATCGCGTTTTTGGAATACTGCTTTCAGGTGCCGGCCAACCGCTACGGCAGCCATGTTTTCAACGCGGCGCAGCTCAAGACCATTCAGGAGATCATTACGCTGGTTGTCTTCGCGGGATTTTCCATTCTGTATCTCAAGCAGGACATCAAGTGGAACCACGCGGTAGGATTTTTCTTCATCGTGGTGGCAGCGGTTTTTATTTTCAAGAAGTAAGCGTTGACGATTGGAGCAATGGTATCGATCACGTCAACGTAGAGATGTAGCATGCCGCATCTCTAGACTGGGACTTTTGTTTTACGCTCCGGACTAAAGAATGGCAGCTTCACCACCGTTGCTGTGACTTTCTGGCGGACAGCTTCAATGGTGATTTCCATCTGCAGCTTTGTTCCGGGGCGCGCATGCTGAGTTTCAACGCTGGCCAGTGCGACCATCTTCTTCAGCAGCGGTGACCACGTAGTGGACGTAGCTTTGCCCACCTGCCGGTTCCCCAGATAGACCGGCACGTGCACGCGCGAGGCCTGTGCCGGCGCGGCTGGCGTAAGGCCAAATTTCTCGTAGCGTTCCTCAATCTCGATCCAATCCATCTCAAGGCCCACCAGTTGGCGGGGAACGCCGGTTTTCTGCTGCTGCGCCAGCGCTGCCTTGCCGACAAAATTTTCCTTCTCGAGATGCACCATCTTTCCAAAGCCCAGCTCAAACGGCGAGTATTTCTGCTCCGGGATTAGCGCCTTTTTGCTGCTGATGTAATCCACCTCAATCAGCAGCAGTCCCGCTTCGATTCGGGCTACGTCCAACGCCAGCATGCCCGCAGCATGAATATCGAACTGGCGGCCGCGCTCCATCAGCACGTCCCAAACCTTCACCGCGTTATTCCACGGTACCCAGATTTCATAACCCAGATCGCCTGTGTAGCCGGTGCGGGAGATGTCCACAGGCACGCCGGCAATCTTCCCACTGGTCACACGAAAATATTTCAGATTGGCGACATCAGCCTCCGCCACGCTCTTCAGTAGCTTGCCTGAAGTCGGCCCCTGCAGCGCCAGCGCCGCAACTTTCTCTGAGATGTCCTCAATCTGCACGTCCATGTTCAAGCCGTTCTGGCGAAACCAGCGCAGGCTGGGATCGGCCGCCGTCCAGCGATATTTGTTTTCTTCCAGGCGCGTGATCGTGCCGTCGTCGATCACCTTGCCCTGCTCATCGCACCAGCAGCAGTAGATCACCTGGCCCGGCTTCACTTTGTTGATGTCGCGCGTGATCACGCGGTTCACCAGCCGCGTGGCATCTTTGCCCTGCACGATGTACTTGTAGAGCGGTGTAATGTCGATCAGCGCCGCCGCGTTGCGGATGGCGTTGTACTCGTGCTCGTGATGCACCTCATAGCTGCTAACGGTGTAGTAGCCCGACCACTCGCGATAGCTCAGGCTTTGGCAGAGTGCAAAGGTGCGTTCGTGGAATGCGGTTCCGACCGGCAAAGGGAATACCTCAGACGTTAAGCTGCGTAACCTTGCGATTATACGAAACCGCAGGGCACTCTGACTCATACAGTCGCCTGGCGCGGCACATCCATTTGTCAGCGGGAGATGCTAAAATTGTTTATCTGCATGCGCCGCCTTATTCAATGGAGCGTTCTTTTCAGTGGCCTCTGAGCCCGCTCGGCGGTAGCATTCGCGCATTTTTCGTACGAGTTACATTCATTCGATCAATTCTGCTTCTGTCCTGATTGAGCCAGAAGCCAGGAGCTGGAAGCTAATGGCTTCAAACAAATACGACGTCATCGTGATCGGCGGAGGGCACAACGGCCTGACCAATGCTGCTTATCTCGCGCGTGCGGGCAAGAAAGTGCTGGTGCTTGAGCGCAGGCACGTCCTCGGCGGCGCTGCGGTGACGGAAGAAGTTTTTCCCGGCTTCAAGTTTTCTGTTTGCTCGTATGTGGTCTCGCTCTTGCGGCCCGAGATCATACGCGACCTTGATCTCCCGCGGCATGGCCTGGAAATCCTGCCGCTCGACGGCACCTTCACGCCCATGCCCAACGGCGATTATCTCTGGCGCGTGAATGACCACGGCAAGACGCGCCGCGAAATCGCCCGCCACTCCAGGCTCGATGCCGAAGCCTACGAAGAATTCGGCAAGGCCATGCAGGCCATGTGCCGCTTTGTGAAGCCGATACTGAGCATGGTACCGCCCGACCCGAGCACGCTCAATCCGCGCGAGCTGATGAAGCTGCTTTTTATCGGCAAACGCTTTCAGGGTCTGGCTAGCGAGGACAAGTACAACCAGGTACAACTCATGACCATGAGTGCCGTCGATTTCCTGGATCAGTGGTTTGAGACCGACGTGCTCAAGGCCACGATGTCTGCATCCGGCATTATCGGCACGTTTCTCGGCGTGCGCTCGCCCGGCACGGCTTACGTGCTGCTGCATCACTATATGGGCGAAATTGACGGTGCTTTTCGCTCCTGGGGATTCGCTCGCGGCGGCACCGGCGCGATCTCGAACGCAATTGCCGATGCAGCCCGAGAGGCAGGCGCAGAGATCCGCACGCAAGCGCCTATTGCCCGCATCATCATCAAAAACAACCGCGCTCAGGGTGTGGTGCTCTCCAATGGCGATGAAATTCAAGGCGACGTGATCTCGTCCAGTGTCGATCCGCGCAATACCTTCCTTCGCTTCATCGAAGAAGGCCAGCTTCCGGACGAATTTCTGGAAGACGTTCGCCGTTATAAGTTCCGCGGCTCGTCAGGCAAGGTCAACATCGCGCTGGATGCATTGCCCGACTTCAAGTGCCTGCCCGACCCCGGCGCGCACCTGCGCGGCGCGATTTCAATTTCGCCCAGCGTTGAATACATGGAGCGCGCGTACGACGATGCCAAGTACGGCAACTTCTCGCGCCGTCCTTACATTGATATGGTGATTCCCTCGCTCACCGATCCTTCAGTCGCGCCGCCGGGCAAGCATGTGATGTCGTGCTTTGTGCAGTACGCGCCGTACAAGCTGCGTCCGGGGCTCAACTGGGACGATCAGCGCGAAGCGTTCGGCAACAACGTGATCGATACGATCGCTGAATATGCACCGAATTTGAAGAACATCATCATCAATAAACAGGTGCTCACGCCGCTGGACCTGGAGCGCGAGTTCGGGCTGAGCGAAGGCAACATCTTTCAGGGCGAGCTGTCGCTCGAACAGCTCTTCTTCCTGCGCCCGGTTCCCGGTTATGCGCAGTTCCGCACGCCCATCAAGAATCTTTACATGTGCGGATCGGCTACGCATCCCGGCGGCGGCATCATGGGCGCGCCGGGGCGGCTGGCGGCGTTGGAGATTCTCAAAGATGCGGGGGCCAACTAGGCATGGCTGAGACCCGCGACGTCATCATCATTGGCGGCGGCCACAACGGACTTGTGACCGCATTTTATCTGGCCAAGGCAGGCTTCAAGCCGCTGGTGCTGGAGCGGCGTCCGCAAGTTGGTGGCGCTGCTGTCACGGAAGAATTTTCCGCGGGCTTCCGCTGCTCTACTCTGGCGCATTCAGCCGGGCCGCTGCTGCCGGAGATCGTGCGCGATATGCAACTGGAGCGCCACGGCCTCAAACTGATAACACCTGAAGTAGGCGTGACTGCGCTCTCGCCTGACGGCCGGGTGCTTGCGCTTTATAACGATGTGGCACGCGCGGCGCAGGAGATCGCGAAGTTCTCAGCAAAAGATGCTGCGCAATATCCAGCGCTGCACGAGTCGCTCAAGAAGATCGGATCTGTCATTAGTGAAGCTCTCAGGCTTCCTCCACCTGATATCGACAACCCGAGTAGCGCCGACCTCTGGGGCATGCTCAAGACTGGCCGCAGCCTGCGCAAGCTGGGCAAAAAAGATATGTACCGCGTGCTGCGCTGGGGGCCCATGGCCGTGGCCGACCTGGTTGCAGAATTTTTTGAGACCGAACTGCTGCGTGCCGTGGTTGCTGCGCGAGGAATCTTTGGCACAGCGCTAGGCCCGTGGTCGGCGGGCAGCAGCCTGGTGTTATTGGTGCGTGCGGCCGGCGACTCGCATCCTGCAGGCTCGGCTTCTTTTGCCATTGGCGGCGCTGGGGCCATTACGCAAGCCATGGCCGCTGCAGCGCGTGAAGCTGGAGCTGAAATTCGAACCAGCGCAGATGTAAAAGAGGTCCGCGTGCGCGATGGTGCGGTGACAGGAGTTGTTCTCGCCGGCGGAGAAGAGCTGGCCGCTAAAGCCGTAATATCGAATGCCGATCCTCGCCGCACCTTGCTTAAGCTGGTCGATCCCATGCACCTAACGCCGGACTTTGTGATGAAGTTGCAGAACTACCGCATGCCCGGTACCGTGGCCAAGATCAACTTCGCTCTTTCCGGATTGCCGAAGTTTAAATCGCTCAACGGGAATGAAGGCGCGTTGCGCGGCCGCATTCACATTGGCCCGGAGAACGACTACCTTGAGCGCGCGTTTGATGAATCAAAGTACGGCAACTTCTCCCCGCATCCGTATCTCGAAGTAACAATTCCTTCGCTCATCGATCCAGCGCTTGCTCCGGCAGGCAAGCACGTCATGTCGGTCTATATGCAGTATGCGCCCTTTAAGCTCAAGGCAGGTGACTGGGACAGCCAGCGCGATGCCCTTGGCAACACCGTCGTCAAAACGCTTAGTGAATATGCTCCGAATTTGCCGGAGCTGGTGGAAGATGCGCAGATCATCACGCCCAAAGACCTGGAAGAAACGTACGCTCTGACCGGCGGCCACATCTTCCACGGTGAGCTCGCGCTGGACCAGTTCTTTACCATGCGGCCACTGCTTGATTGGGCGCGTTATCGTACCCCTCTCCGCAATCTTTATCTATGCGGCTCAGGAACGCATCCCGGCGCGGGCCTTACCGGTGGCTCAGGCGCCAATGCGGCGCGGGAGATATTGAAAGAGCTGCGCCGATAAGGCTAAGCTGGCTGTACACAATGGCGAATTATTTCAACACGCGCCCTGAACTTGCGGTCTCCGACGCCACCACGCTGCCGCAGAGTTATTACACAGATCCAGCATGGTTTCAGCGCGAGATGGAAGCCATCCACTTTGATATGTGGCTGTGCGTCGGCCGCGTCTCACAGATCCCGAATCCCGGCGACTACTTCGTCCGTCGCGTCTCCAATGCCAGCGTGATCATTACCCGTGACGAGCAGGGAACGATTCGCGCGTTCCATAATGTCTGCCGTCATCGCGGCACGCTGTTGTGCAAGGATGAAGAAGGCAAATTCGCCGGCCGCATTCAATGCCAGTATCACGCGTGGACCTACAGACTTGATGGCACGCTGGCCAATGCACCGCACATGGAAAAAGTCCAGGGGTTCTGCGAGAAAGATTATCCGCTCAACTCCGTAGCCACCGCTCTCTGGGACGGACATATCTTCATCAATCTCTCGGCCCATCCCATTCCGTTTGCCCAGCATCTTGCCGGACTCAACCAGAAATTCAAGCCCTGGCGCATGGAAGAGCTGCAGATGGTCGAGCGCCGCGTCTATCATCTGAAGGCCAACTGGAAGCTGATCATCCAAAATTATTCTGAATGCCTGCATTGTCCTATCGTCCATCCGCTCTTGCAAAAGCAGTCGCATTACATGAGCGGTGACAATGAGCCACCGCAGCCCACTTATCTGGGCGGCAGAATGGACCTGCGTGAAGGCGTGCAAACTTTAACAATGGACGGCACTACGCAGCGCTGTTCATTGCCGGGCTTAAGCGCCGACGACCAGCGGCACGTCTATTATTACTGCCTGCTGCCGAACTTCTTTCTCAATCTGCATCCTGACTACATGCTGACCTTCACCATGTGGCCACACGCCGTGGACCAGACCGACATCGTCTGCGAATGGCACTTCCATCCCGATGAAATCAAAAAGTCCGGCTTCAACCCCAAAGATGCTGTAGAGTTCTGGGACATCACCAACAAGCAGGATTGGGAACTCTCCGATCTGGCGCAGCAAGGAATCAGTTCCAAGGGTTACCAGCCGGGCCCATACTCAAATCGTGAAGAATTGCTGCTGGCCCTGGACAGGTTTGTGCTGGAGCGGGTCGGGAAACAGAAATAAATCCTTGAGTCTTGCCTTTCGTCATCCCAAGGCTCAAATGGCCCTGATATTAAAATTCCGCCAAATTCAGTGGGAATCAGAAACTGCAACGTACGTGCCAAGGGCGATCATGGCTGCGCCGCTGGCTTGCCTTTGCCGGATCTGAGCGTGCCGTGATCGCGTGAAAAGTTGTTTGAGCGGTGCGGCGAGCGCCACGGCAACTAAATCGCCTAACGTGTTCAGTGTTACTGAAATCATGCCCAGGAGAATAAAGCCGGCAAAAACGTGGCTGCCGTTTTTGGGAACAAACTGAGGAATGAACGACAGGAAAAAGAGCGCCGTCTTGGGATTCAAAACCTCCGTCACAATACCCTGTCTGAAAGGTGAACCGCCCGCAGTGAGGGTCACGCGGCTGAGATCCACGTCATAGTGCGCGTTTTTGATGAGTCTGATCCCAAGGTAAATCAGGTAAGCAGCGCCGGCATACTTCACCACGGAGAAGGCAATGGCTGAACTGGCCAGCACAATCGACAATCCCGTTGCGGCGGCCACCACATGCACCATGCCGCCAAGAAACGTTCCAAGGGAAGAGAGAATGCCTTCGCGTTTTCCGCCCGCCAGCGTGCGCGATAAAACGTAGAGCATGCCGGGTCCGGGCGTGGCTGCGAGGATTACCGATGCAGTTAGAAACAGGGTGAGTTTTTGCGTTTCTATCATGCGTGTCAGCTAGAACTTGGCCAAAGCCTCCATCGCCTTATACAGATCGTCTGCCTGAGGCAGAATCACGTCTTCCAAAATCGGCTGATAAGCGACGAACGTATCCGTCGCAGCCACGCGTTTTACCGGCGCGTCCAGATCTTCAAAAAGTTCGTCGGCAATGCGCGCTGCGATCTCCGCGCCATAGCCCCAGCTCAGCGTATCTTCATGCGCCACGATCACGCGGCTGGTCTTGCGCACGGAAGTCGCAATGGCCTCCCAATCGTAGGGATTGAGCGTGCGCAAATCGATCAGCTCCACGCTCACGTTCTGCTCGCGCTCGATCTTCTGCGCCGCCTGCAACGCGCGCGGAACCACGGCGCCGTAAGTGATCACCGTGAGGTCCTGACCTTCTTTCACGATCTTGGCCTTGCCGAACGGAATCATGTAGTCGTCGCCCGGGTAGGGAGCGCGTCCAAAGGTTTCGCGATACAGACGCTTGTGCTCCAGGAACATCACCGGATCATCACAGCGGATGGCCGTGCGCAGCAGGCCATTGGCGTCTAGTGCATTCGACGGAAAACAGACACGCAGGCCGGGAATGTGGGTGAACAGGCTCTCGCCACACTGTGAGTGATAGACCGCGCCGCCAGTAAGATAACCGCCTATTGCAACGCGTACCACCGCCGGACAGGAGAAGTTTCCATTGGAGCGCCAGCGCACCAGTGCGAGCTCATTTCTAATCTGCTGGTATGCAGGCCAGATGTAATCAAAGAACTGGATCTCAACAACAGGCTTCAACCCGCGCGTGGCCATGCCCACGGCGCGTCCCAAGATGTTGGCTTCGGCAAGCGGAGAATTGAAAACGCGGTCGCCGCCAAACTCCATCTGCAAGCCGGCGGTCAGCTTGAATACGCCGCCCTTGCCCTTGATCTGCTTTTGCTTGAGATACTCTTCACGGCTGCAATCAGCCACATCTTCGCCGAATACCACGATCCGATCGTCGCGCCGCATTTCGTCTTTCAGGCAGGCGTTGATCAGGTCTGCCATCGTCTTTTCGGCCCCTTGAGATTGCGGCTCCGATGCAAGCTTGGCCGGATCAAGATCTTCAGAATAGACATGCGTGTAAATCGAATCAGTGGTAGGGAATGCTGCTGTCAATGCACGCTCGGCAGCGGCTGCTATTTCTTCATCCACGGATTTTTCCAACTTGTTGATCCCAGCCTCATCCAGAATATTCTCGCGCACCAGAAACATCTGCATGCGGGTAACCGGGTCACGCTTAACGTCTTTTTCGCGCTCAGATTCGGGGCGATAAAGCTTCTCATCGTCAGAGAGCGAATGCGAATAAGGCCGGATCACGTGCCCATGCACCACGGCCGGGCCTTTGCCGGCGCGAATGTAATCCACAGCTCGCTTGCACGCTGCGTAAGACGCAACGGGATCGGTGCCATCACATTCTTCAAGCAGCAGGTTAGGAAAGTTGCTCAGCAGCTTGGAGACGTTCCCGCCTGCAGTCTGTACTTCAACAGGCACTGAGATGGCATAACCGTTATCTTCAATCAGGAACAGCACAGGCAATTTCAAGTTGCAGGCGGAGTTCATTGCCTCCCAGAACTCGCCTTCGCTGGTGGTGCCGTCGCCTGCGGAGCAGTAAATAACTTCGTCGCCGTGGAAGGTCACATCTTTAAACTGGCGATAGTCGCCTTCGTGCTTCTTCGCGGCCTCCGGATGCCCGCTGAAGTAACGTCCCGCCTCAGCGCAGCCCACCGCTTGCAGGAACTGCGTTCCCGTCGGCGAGGACTGGGTAACGATGTTCAGCTTTTTGTGCCCCCAATGTGAGGGCATCTGCCGGCCGCCGGAGTTCGGATCGTCAGCGGCGCCCACAGCTTCCAGCAACTGTTCGTAAGGTGTCATGCCCAGGGCCAGGCAGAGCGCGCGATCGCGATAATAAGGATAGAACCAGTCATAACCCGCCTTGAGGTTCATGGCAGCCGCCACGGTCAAAGCCTCGTGTCCCGCGCCGGAAATCTGGAAGAAGATTTTCTGCTGCCGCTTGAGCAGAATTTCGCGATCGTCGAGCCGCCGCGAGAGATACATGAGCCGGTAAATATCGATGAGTTGCTGGCGGGTCAATCCTTCATAGCTCTTCTCAGATTTTGCGGGCATTTCAGCCACTGCGGAGGCGTTCTTCTTGGGGTCGATCTTGGTTACGGCCATGGGTCTCCTAAATTTTGCTAGTCAGATGGTTGGGGCGTGCTCAGGTGTACCTTTCATTTTAAATCCTAAGGTGTTTACCGGGATATACTGAAAATGGATGATTCGCGAAAATCGGCCCGTTCCCGGGCACACTGCCAAACTGCTCATCTTTGATTTAGACGGAACACTCATTGACTCACGCCAGGACCTGGCCAACTCCGTGAATGCCATGCTGCGCCATTTTAGCCGCCCTGAACTGCCGGGAGATGTGATCGCCAGCTATATCGGGAATGGCGCGCCCATGCTGGTACGGCGTTCGCTGGGCGATCCCGACGATGAAAGCTTTGTTCAGGACGCTATTCTTTACTTCATGGCGTGGTATCGCGAGCACAAGCTCGACCACACCTATGTGTACGAAGGAATTATTGAGTCACTGGATGCGATCTGCCAAAGCCGCAATGGAAGGCCGGTGAAGATGGCAGTGCTTAGCAACAAGCCGGTGGGGCCATCGCGCGCGATTGTGGATGCTCTGGGGCTGGGAAAATATTTCTTTCAGGTTTACGGCGGCAACAGTTTTCATACCAAAAAGCCTGATCCCGCAGGCGCGCAGGCGCTGCTGGAGGAGGCCGGAACCAAGCCTGAAGAGACGATCATCATCGGCGACTCTGACGTGGACGTGCTAACCGCCCGCAATGCGGGAATTTACTCCGTCGGCGTGACCTATGGCCTGGCGCCGCACACACTGGAAGATGCGCTTCCGGATGTGCTGATCGATAAACCGCATGAACTGGCCACATTGTTGGGAAAGCGCGAGCAGACACGGCTGGAGTTCAAGCTTGAGTAAGCCTGGACTTTCATGACCTTGAATAGCTCAGGCCGCCTTGCTCATTCTTATCGCTGAATTAGAGTTTTTAAAGATTTTAATTACTATAGTTATCTAAAGTTTTAGAAAACCTAATTACAACTGTTACTGGCAAGAGACGTGCTAAGAAGCTACGCTTTTAGCATGACTTCCGGAACATGGCTGCAAGACCATGAATCGCTAGCAGCTTTCATATTCGTCGTTTTGGCGATGGCGCTCACAGGCCTCTTTGCCTGGCTTGAGCGCCGTTTCTTCCGCCGATAGAACAAGTCATCAAATTCCCACTTGTCTAAGACTTTTCTAATTGTTGTGAGGCAGTGATCGAATTCGCCTCCATTGCTCCGCAGTGATTAAATATGAGCTTCATGAAATCTCTTTTCTTTTGGAGCTTTCTGTTTTTTACGACCAGTGTGTCTTTGCTGGCTGCACAACCCCCACGCATCTTCTTCTCTGATCTTGAAAGCGGTCCCAGCACAGGCGGCAAGAACAATAAAGGCGTCTGGGTGACGATCTGGGGCAAAGGATTTGGGCCAGAGCGTGGGCGCTCTATTGTCAGCGTGGGCGGAGGTGAGGCGGCGGATTATCCAGTCTGGACTGACACGAAGATCATTTTTCAACTTGGGCAGGCGGCTAAGAGTGGCGAGATCGTGGTGAATCTTCAAGTAGAGCAGACGGCAAAAAGGGGGAATGCCATCAGCAATGGCTTGCCTTTTACTGTCCGTCCAGGAAAGATTTTTTTCGTCGCGACAAAAGGCAATGATCGCAATAAAGGCAGCTTTACCGCGCCATGGCGAACAATTACCCACGCCAAGGACAGCATGTCTCCCGGCGACGTGACCTACATGGAGAATGGGGTTACGCAGAACAGAGAAGACAGCTATTCCGCCTATCTCAGCATGGACCGCAGTGGCGGCAGCAATTCCGGAAGTTCGCGCGCTCCAAAAGCCCTGGTAGCGTATCCGGGAGCAGCGGTGACAATTGGCGCGGCGCGCGGGCTGGAATACGGCATTCGCACGCCGAACATCCGTGCGCACGAAGACTATTGGGTGATCTCGCAACTGCACATTATCGGCGGCCGGCAGGCGATCGACATCAGTGGCACGGGATGGAAAATTGTTGGCAATGAGATGGAGTGTCCTGGTGCTGACGGCGAGGTAGGGTGCGTTGAAACCAGCCAATCGAGCCAGATCAGGTTTTATGGCAATGAGGTGCACAATGCCGGCTTGAGTCCGGCTTCTTCAAAGTTTTACCACGCGGTTTACTTCAGCACTGACTCAAACCATATTGATATGGGCTGGAACCATATTCACGACAACTTTACCTGTCGCGCTATTCAGTTTCACTCCTCGCCGCTTTGCCGCCCTGGCTGCGGCTCAAATGATGAGACCGGGCGTAACCAGTACGATCTGCATGTCCATGACAATCTGATTCACGGCGACAATTGCAATGCCATCAACTTTGCTACCGTTGATCCTTCGAGAGGGCCAGTCGAAGCCTACAACAATGTCATTTATCACGTTGGAGTGCGCGATCCTGCACAAGGTGGCGGAGCCTTTTCCTGCATCTATGTGGCCGGCATTACGAATCACGGCACGGCCGGCAGCGGCACGGTGGAGATTTTTAATAACACGCTGTACGACTGCGCATCAAACAACTCCCGCAATGCTGAGGGCTCGCGAGGCGCTTTTAGCGTAGGCGGCGGCCCGCCTGGCTTAGTGATGCGACTGCGGAACAATATTGTTTATCAGCTTCCGGGCGAACTCTACCTGGATGGCAGCATGCCACAGATTACGGGAGAGAAAAATCTCTGGTTCGGCGTGGGACCAGCGCCGTCACAGACTGGAAATAATCTTGATGCTGATCCGCAGTTCGTGAACCTGGCAGGGTTTGACTTTCATTTACGCGAAAACAGTCCGGCACGGGCAGCGGGAGTGGCCATGCAGCAAGGTAATCCTTTCACCTCGAATCCCGGCTCGATGAAAGATAAAGATGGAGTATTGCGTCCGGAGGGCAAAGCTTGCACCCTGGGCGCGTATGAGATCCCGTAATTTTTACTGCGGAGTGTTTCCTGCGACCATCTTGAGCAGTCCGCGGAAGCGTTCAGTCTGCTCCCGATCAGTCGCTGTATCCTGCAGGAACTCTATGCCGTAGTTGTAGCCGCGGCGATGGCGGACAATACCTTTTGCCCGCACTGGCCCAACTGCGAACGGCGGAGTGAATTCGATTGCAACCTCATCACCGGTCTTCAGTTCCATGCCGGCAAAGACCAGAACGCCGCCTTCGCTTACGTCATTACCGCGACCGCTCATGATCTTGCTGGTGCCCTCATGGGTATAAATGAGGCGGATGGGTACGTTGAGCCGATAACGCTGCCAGCGCCGGAAAACTGCTCTTTCCTGGGAAGATCTTGGGCCCGGATGCGGGACCGAACGAAGACGCGCCTGTGTTGCCATGGGATTAAGAATACCTTTTGCCGATTTGCCCTGAAAGTTACAGAAGTATCAGCCTCCCGGTCTTGCCGGGATTCAATAGGGAAACAGCTGGGCCGGATTACATGGATGCGCTACTCTGCTTTTCGGATGGCTGTATTTACTGGTGCCCAGAACTCTATGAAAAATAAGCTGCTTGGAACATGACAGGTTGATTGCAATTCTGCCACGGCGTGAGCGCGCCACTGTCAGGCCCATGAGGTACAACCGGCTGAGCGCGATCGTCTGTGATTTTCCAGATGCTTGTCACAGCATTGCGCCAGCTTTGCTGCGATGTTAACTTAAAAGGTTTGCTTCAGTTCGCGGGAGGGTGCATGGCGTCTTCATATAACGGTATTTCACTGCCTAAAGGCGGCAGTCCAATTACTTTCAGCGGCGGTCAACTGCAGGTTCCAGACAATCCCATTATTCCTTACATTGAAGGTGACGGTACCGGCCGCGACATCTGGGCGGCCTCAGTCCGCGTTTTTGACGGCGCGGTTGAACGCGCCTACGGTGGCAAGCGCAAGATCCACTGGCTGGAGATCTTTGCCGGTGAAAAAGCATTTACAAAATTCCATGACTGGCTGCCGCAGGAATCCGTTGATGCCGTGCGTGACCTCCATGTTGCGATTAAAGGCCCACTGACAACTCCCGTCGGCGGCGGCATTCGCTCACTCAACGTAGCGCTGCGGCAGATCATGGATCTGTACGCTTGCATCCGTCCTGTGCGTTATTACGCTGGCGTACCTTCTCCGGTTAAGCACCCTGAACAGCTTAATGTGGTCATCTTTCGCGAAAATACTGAGGATGTTTACGCGGGCATTGAATGGAAGCAGGGCTCGGCCGAGGTCAAGAAGCTTCTGGATTTCCTCAACAACAACATGCTGGCAGGAACGAAGAAGCGCATCCGCGAGGATTCCGGCGTGGGCATCAAGCCCATTTCGATTACAGGCACCAAGCGGTTGGTGCGCATGGCCATCCAGCATGCCATCAAGAACAAACGTCGCTCCGTGACGCTGGTGCACAAAGGCAACATCCAGAAATTTACTGAAGGCGCGTTCCGCGAGTGGGGCTATGAAGTCGCGCGCGATGAGTTCCGCCAACTGGTGGTCACTGAGCGGGAGAGCTGGATTCTCGACAACAAAGACAAGAACCCGAATCTGAGCGTTGAGCAAAATGCGGCGATGATCGAGCCCGGCCTGGATTTTGCTCCTGAGAGCTTTAAGCAGGAGCTTTACGCTGAAGTGAAAGGCGTGCTGGATTCCATTGGCAAGACGCATGGCAGCGGCGAGTGGAAGAAAAAAATCATGATCAATGACCGCATCGCCGACTCGATCTTCCAGCAGGTGATTATCCGTCCGGCGGAGTATGACATTCTCGCAACGCCTAACCTCAACGGCGACTACATCTCTGACGCCTGCGCGGCGCAGGTGGGCGGGCTTGGCATTGCTCCCGGAGCCAATGTGGGCGATCAGCACGCGGTGTTTGAAGCCACGCATGGCACCGCGCCCAAGTATGCGGACAAAGATGTCATCAATCCCGGCTCGGTGATTCTCTCCGGCGTGATGATGCTGGATTACCTGGGATGGTCTGAAGCGGCGCGGCTGATTGAGACTTCACTTGAAGCGACGATCCACCAGAAGTTCGTGACGTATGACTTTGAACGCCTTATGCCCGGCTCAACCAAGGTAAAGACCAGCGAGTTCGCCACGCACATGGTGGAAAACATGGTGGACCGGCGCAAGAAAACGGCAGTGTAGGTAAATCTTACGGCCTGCTTTGCTGCAAGGTACTGAAATCGACTTAACAGAGCATGACTTCAGTCGTGCCGAATATTCAACATAGAAACGTAGCAGCTACGTCTCTACAAGACACATATAGGAAGGGATTCGAATGCGCAAAAAAGTAACGATTGTCGGTGCAGGAAACGTTGGCGCCACGGCGGCCCACTGGATCGCCTCAAAAGAGCTGGCCAATGTTGTTTTGATTGACGTTCTCGAGGGTATTCCTCAGGGTAAAGCGCTTGACCTGCTTGAGGCCATGCCGATCGAGAAGCGGGACTGTTATGTTCTCGGCACCAATGATTACGCCGATACCGCGAACTCTGACATTGTGGTGATTACTGCCGGAATCGCGCGCAAGCCGGGCATGAGCCGTGACGATCTGCTCAATACCAATTTCAAGATCATGCAGGACGTGATCACGAAGGTCATTGCCAACTCGCCCAACTGCATCTTGATCGTTGTCTCCAATCCGCTGGATGCCATGGCCCAGGCCGCGTACAAACTGAGCAAGTTCTCGCGTAACCGCGTGCTCGGCATGGCGGGCGTGCTGGATTCGGCGCGCTTCCGCACCTTCATTGCGCAGGAGCTGAACGTCAGCGTGGAGAACGTGACCGCGTTCGTGCTTGGCGGCCACGGCGACACCATGGTCCCACTGGCCCGCTACTCCACCGTAGCCGGCATTCCAATCACGGAGCTGATTCCCAAAGACCGGCTTGATGCCATTGTCCAGCGCACCCGCGACGGCGGCGCCGAGATCGTGAAGTATCTAAAGACCGGCAGCGCTTACTACGCACCTTCTGCCGCTGCCACCGAGATGGTGGAAGCGATTCTCAAGGACAAGAAAAAAATCCTGCCTTGCGCCGTCTATCTTCAGGGAGAATATGGTATTAACGGTCTCTTTGTCGGCGTTCCTTGCAAGTTGGGCACGAATGGCCTGGAGCAGATCATCGAGATCAAATTGACGGCGGAAGAACAAGCAGCGCTACAGAAGAGCGCGGATTCAGTCACCGAATTGGTGAAGGTGATCGGCGTATAACCGCGGCGCTGCGTTGCCACAACGTCAAAAACAAAAGCAGGGCAAGAAACAAACAAATCCCAACCTGCGGAATCTGCTACTTGAAGCTGCGGTGCTGAAAGGCCAAGCCCCAGCTTCAGGAATGCGGAGCAGCAGCAACGGATAGGTCCTTACTTCTTACTCAATATCCGTGCTGCCCCCCTTGCCGGCCCTAGATTCGTTTATTAGGAGCGTCACGAACGATGTCTAAAGCTCTTTCGCTCATTTTAAAATCTTTTTTCCTGATACCCATTTGGGCGAACAACTTATTTTCGCATTCAGTTTCCGGCCGAGTCTGCGGTTTTTGCAAAGGAGAAATATGGGAACTCCAACAGTGAATCTCCAACCGATTCGTTTTATTTCCGATGCCGAAAAAGTCAAGCAGCCGCAACCCGGAATGGCTCTGTGCTTGTCTGGCGGTGGTTACAGGGCCATGGTGTACCACCTTGGAGCAATTTGGAGGCTGAACGAATTAGGCATCCTGAAGGATTTGAAGAGGGTCTCCAGCGTCTCTGGAGGCTCGATTACCGCTGCGATGCTAGGTTTGAAATGGAAGAAGTTGAACTTCGTAAACGGCGTCGCGTCCAATCTCTTCGATGAGGTCATCAAGCCTGTAATGACCCTGGCGGGTCACACGCTTGACGTGCTCTCGATTGCCGAAGGAATCATCAATCCATTCAAGAGTATTGCGGATGAGATTGCTGACGGTTACCGCAACCATCTCTATGGCCGCGCCACCCTGCAGGACTTGCCTTCAGATAATGAAGGGCCCAGATTTGTATTGAATGCCACAAATGTACAGACAAAAGTGTTGTGGCGTTTCAGCAAGCCGTTCATGGGTGATTATCGCGTGGGGCTGATTC
The DNA here is from genome assembly GCA_964541925.1 of uncultured Acidobacteriaceae bacterium. Classification (GTDB taxonomy): domain Bacteria; phylum Acidobacteriota; class Terriglobia; order Terriglobales; family Acidobacteriaceae; genus Angelobacter. The sequence goes on from CAZISB010000038.1 coordinate 17,210, forward strand.
GGAACCCAACTCTCGAACTCGCAGTAGCCGTCGGTGCTTCGTCGGCTTTTCCACCGGTGCTCTCTCCGGTGGAGTTGAAACTGCACGCCGAGGAATTTGATAAGACAACGGCTGGCGATTTACAAAAGCCACCGTTCAACACCGATGTGATCCTGAGTGATGGCGGCGTTTACGATAACCTTGGCCTGGAAACTGCCTGGAAAGAATACGAGACCATTTTGGTATCTGACGGCGGCGGAGCTACCGCGGATGAACCCAATCCGCACCACGATTGGGCACGGCATGCCTACAGAGTTCTGGAATTGCTCGATAACCAGGTTGGAAGTTTGCGTAAAAGATGGGTAATCGGATCATTTGAAATTAAGCTGCGCAAGGGGACTTACTGGGGCATCAGAAGCGACATTTCAAATTATGGCGCACCGAACAAACTTCCTTGCCCTAATGATCGCACCCTGGAACTGGCCAGTACGCCGACCCGCCTGAAGGCAATGGGAGAGCAACTGCAACAGCGCCTTGTAAATTGGGGTTACGCGGTATGTGATGCAGCAATCCGTTCACACATGAACGCTGCTGCTCCTGCGCCAACTGGCTTTCCGTTCAATGCGGCGGGAGTGTGACTGCAGGCGGTATGGCAGAAATCAGAGGTGGCGGAAGGATTACAATCTCGGTATGCAATCGCCACAACGGAGTCATGCCATGACCAAAGACGAGGTCCTTAAAAAACACAAGCAGTATCTCTTCCCTTCTATCAGTCTTTATTACTCGGACCCACTGGTGACTGACCACGCCAGCATGCAGCACGTATGGGACGTGGAGGGAAACAAGTACCTGGATTTCTTTGGCGGAATTTTGACTATCTCCGTGGGCCACTGCAACCCGCGCGTGACCAGCAAGATCAAAGCGCAGATTGACCGGCTGCAGCACGCCTCCACCGTCTTTCCGAATGAAGCCGTGGTTGCGTTGGCCGAGAAGATTGCCCAGATTACTCCCGGCGAGATCAGCCAGAGTTTTTTCACCAACAGCGGCACTGAAGCCAATGAGATGGCCGTGCAGCTTGCACGCATGTACACCGGGCGTTTTGAAATTGTGGCGCTGCGGCATGGCTATAGCGGACGCTCGCAACTGGCGCAGTCGCTCACGGCGCATAATACCTGGCGGCGATCGTTGCCCGCTCCAGCTCCCGGCATTGTGCATGCGATGAATGCGTATTGCTATCGTTGTCCGCTGGGCAAGACATATCCAAGCTGTGAAGTTGCGTGCGCGAAAGACGTTGAAGCGGTGATCCAGACTTCTACCTCAGGGCAGATCGCCGGCTTTCTGGCCGAGCCGATTCAAGGCGTAGGCGGCTTCATTACGCCGCCGAAAGAATATTTCAAGATCGTCTTCAAGATTGTGAAAGATTACGGCGGAGTCTTTATCTCTGACGAGGTGCAAACCGGCTGGGGACGCACCGGCAAGCGCTGGTTCGGGATTGAGCAGTGGGAGGTAACGCCTGACATTATTACTGCAGCCAAAGGACTGGGCAACGGCGTGCCCATTGGACTTACGGCCACCAGTCCTGAGATTGCAGCCAGTTTCAAAGGATTGCAGATCTCGACATTTGGAGGCAATCCAGTGACCTCGGTCGCAGCCAAGGCGACGATTGAAGTGATTGAGCAGGACCGCCTCATGGACAACGTAGAGGCGGTTGGCACGTATTATCGGGAAAAGCTTGAGGGGTTGAAAGACAAGCATGAGCTGATCGGCGACGTGCGCGGCATGGGGCTGATGCAGGCGCTTGAATTTGTAAAAGATCGCGCGACAAAAGAGCCCGCGCCGGAAGCGACAAACCAGTTTATGGAGCACTGCCGCAAAGGAGGTCTGCTGGTGGGCAAAGGCGGGCTGTTTGGCAATGTGATTCGCACCTCGCCGCCGCTGAATATTTCCAAAGCAGATGTGGACGAGGCAATCAAGATCATGGATGAGGCGCTGACGACGATCTCGCCTGCGTTGGTGGGCGCCGCAAGCAGATAAGAATCCGGAATTTTAGTCTCCCATTGCGGCTTGCCGATCCACCAGCTCCATTCCGTGCGTGCCGGCCTGTGAAAATGCAGCCACGCGCGCCGGTGCAGGATGTTCCCAGGCATAGCCTTCTTCGCCGTGCTGAGTGAGATCGAGGCCCTGAATTTCATGCTCTTCAGGAACACGCAGCCCGATCACAAGATCCACAACTTTCAAAATCACCAGCGTTCCCACCACAGCAAGACCAGTGGCAATCCCAACCCCGATCGCCTGATTCAAAAATTGGTGCGCGTTCCCTTCCAGTGCGCCTGAAGGCAGCACGCCTCCCTTTGCATCTTTGAAAATGGGATTGACAGCGCTGCTGGCAAAAACGCCGGTCAGCAGCGCGCCCACTGCGCCGCCTGCGCCATGCACGCCAAAGGCATCGAGCGAATCGTCATAGCCGAACCATGCTTTCACGTGAGTGACCATGAGGAAGCAGAAGATACCGGCAATGGCGCCGATCGCAAGGGCGGACATTGGACTGACGAAGCCTGCGGCAGGCGTGATTGCAACCAGTCCGGCAACAGCGCCGGAGATCGCACCCAGAGCGCTAGGCTTGCCGTTGCGAAGCCACTCAGCAGCGCTCCAGCCGATGACCGCCGCAGCAGCGCCAAAGTGCGTGGCAACAAAAGCGCTCGTTGCCAGACTCCCTGCGCTGAGCGCGCTGCCGGCGTTGAAGCCGAACCATCCCACCCAGAGCAGGCATGCGCCAATAAAGCTCAGGACCATGCTATGCGGCGGCATTGGCTGACGTGCATAGCCGATACGATGTCCCAGATAAAGACAGCAGACAAGCGCGGATACGCCTGAGGTAATGTGGACTACTGTTCCGCCGGCAAAATCAAGTGTGGGAAAGCGGCCGCCGAGCGCCGCATTAAGCAGGCCGCCTTTGCCCCACACCATGTGCGCCATTGGGCTGTAAACAACTGCTGACCACAGTATTGTGAAAACTACCATGGCGCTGAATTTCATGCGTTCAGCGAATGCTCCTGTGATCAGTGCAGGAGTAATGATGGCAAACATCAGCTGATAAATCATGAAGGTCTGTGCCGGGATAGTGCCGGCGTAATCGGCATCCGGCTGTGAACCCACTCCGCGCAGAAAAAGATTGTGCCACCCGCCGATGAAGCTGTTCCCTTCTCCGAATGACAAGCTGTAACCGAAGATCGCCCAGACGAGAGTCACCACTGCCATGAGTGCGAAGCTCTGCATCATGGTGGCCAGCACATTTTTTTTACGCACCAGCCCGCCATAGAAAAGAGCCAGGCCAGGGCCGGTCATCAGCAGGACCAGAGCGGTGCTCATCAGCATCCAGCCGTTGTCGGCGGAGGCTTTCGATTCAGCTATTTGCTGCTCCAGTTTGGCCATGCGTTCATTTGGCGTATCTGCAGCTTTTACTGTGCTTTGCGCAATAACGGTGAGCGGTGCAGCCAGCAAGAGGACAAACAACCAGTAGCGAATCAACTTTGCCATTGGATTGTGGGCTCCAGGCCGTTGAGCGTTCCGGCTTGAGCACAATCTACCTACAACGGGGGCGCGAGTGAAATTCAAAAAATTTATCGCAGCTATAAGCGATCAGTGATTTGCCTTGGCCCCCCTGCCAGCGAAAATGGCCATTAGCAATTGGCTCAGCTAAAGCAGAGGCGCAGGGCTATTTTTCGGCAGGCTCCACTCATATTTCAATGGGGAGAGCGCTAAAGCGGTATCGCTTAAGTGCTGAGTGCTATTCGCTAATTGCTCCTTATCCACAAGACATTGCGATATACTCCGCTGTAACTTCATTCCCAGAGGTAGTGTGCGCACATGTCATTAAAAGCAGCTCGCGAGTTTGAACCTGAGACGGAAACAAGAAACGGCAACGACGACTTCCCCGCCCTGGAAGAAAAAATTTACAAGGCTATTGAGCTGTTGAAATCGGCGCGTGAGGGCAAAGCCGCGGCTGAGCGCGACGCCCAGCGCCTTCGCGATCAACTGGAGCAGCGCGAAGAAGAAATCGACATGCTGCGCGGTGAAATGGTCTCTCTGCGCAAGGAGCGTGAAGAGGTCCGGGGGCGCGTGGAAAAGATGTTGAAGCAGATTGACACCCTGGTAGCAGAAGGCTGAGCTGTGATTTTGCAGCAGTGAAGCGGCGAGGCCGAGCATGCCGAGCCGCCTGCAGACTTTGAATTCAAGCCAAAACAGCCAGCGATTTGGAGCTGAAAGGCAGGAACAAAGACGATGGCTACAGTCGCGCATCACATGACCACCACGCAGTTCGATCTGCCCGGCTATGAAATTGTGCGGACGCTGGGGCTGGTGCGCGGAATCATCGTGCGCTCGCGTTCAATTTTCGGCACTATTGGCGCGAGCCTGCAGACGCTGGTCGGCGGCAACATTACGTTGCTGACGAACCTTTGCGAAAAAACCCGCGAGGATGCGTTGGATCTGATGCTGCAGCACGCCGGTGTTCTGGGCGCGAATGCCGTGGTCGGCGTCCGCTATGACGCGACGGAGATCATGCAGGGCGTAACTGAAGTTCTGGCGTACGGGACGGCCGTGGTGGTCCAAGCCAAACATTAATCCTGTCGCTTCGCTCCAAACCGCTTAAAATTCATTTATCGCTCCAAGATCGTTCATGCTCCCGCCGCAAGCAGCCAGGCGCGCAAGCCGGCCTTGCCGCTTTTAAGGTAATACGAAAAATTAAAAATCTTCTTGACCAGGCAGAAACTCGAACGATAATCGAGTCAGGAAGTATTTAAGGAGAGTGCATCTTGGCTACTCAAAGCACAGTCGCGCCGCCCATTCGTGTTGAGATTTATGATCAGGTCTATAACCTTCGCGGCGTGGATGCGGAGTACATCCTTAAGTTGGCGCAGTTTGTGGATGGCAAGATGCGCAGCGTCGCCGAGCAGACCTCCACGGTGGACTCACTGCGCCTGGCAGTTCTGGCGGCGCTGAATATCGCCGACGAGTATCACATCCTCAAGAAGAAGTATGATCTGCTGGCTGGGGAATACAATCGCCGCGCGGGCAAGCTTGCAGGCGCGCTGGATGAAGTGCTTGAGAGCGAGCGGAAAGCTGGCTAGTGGCCGCCACCGCGCACTGGTATGTCTCAAGTGACACGCGCTGATCTTTTTCATTTCATTGCCCGGTCGAAGCTCGGGGTGCTCTCCAGCATTGGGCCTTCGAGCACGCCGCAGTCGGCGCTGGTGGGCATTGCGGCAACCGAAAATCTTGAGATCATTTTTGACACTGTTAAAAGCTCGCGAAAATACGCGAACCTCATAGCGCGTCCCGCATGCTCTTTTGTTTTTGGATGGGCCGGAGAGCAGACAGTACAGTATGAAGGAGTGGCTGAAGAACCGGCTGGAGCGCCGTTGCAGCAATACCAACAGGTTTATTTCAGCACCTGGCCCGATGGCCCGGCAAGACTCAGTTGGCCCGAAATCGTTTACTTCGTAGTAAGGCCAACGTGGGTTCGCTACAGCGACTTCGGCCAGAACCCGCCTTTGATTCGTGAATTATCGTTCTGAGCAGACTTTCTCAGCAAATTCACCCTCTCGACTTGCCATCTACTCTGCTTTTCTTTAGCATCAGTCCAGACAACCGGCCTGCAAAGCAGGTGAGAACGGTAACCGTTCATGAACCAACATTCAATGAACAGG
>CAZISB010000039.1:0-22513 GCA_964541925.1 uncultured Acidobacteriaceae bacterium
AGCCCTGAAAAGGCTGGCGTCGGCGGTTCGATTCCGTCCCTGGCCACCATTTTTCAATAACTTACCCGCCTTCAAATCACACACTTGGTCTTGTTTGGTCTCAAAAAACTAGCGCAGCCCTGTGACTTCGCCCCAAATATTTTTGTGATGCTTGGGCGCGCTAGAGATAGAGAAACCCTTAAGGACTCCGGGCGCACCAAGCCCCGTAAACAGCAAAGGAGGAAGTGACAATGAAAGCAAAGGTAATCGCAATCGAATCAGGCAGCCGCTTCAAGGACGGCCAAAACCGCATAACCATCCACTTTGAGGATGCAGATTCAGTTCATTCAAGCATCCGCGTCCCGCAATCAGTTCTGGGCACAACCGTAGAACTGGATGAGGAGATCGGAGTGGAGTTGAAGCTGCAAGGGCTTACGGTAGTAGCGCAGTAACGGGCAAGCCCCGTAAAGCAAGGAGGAAGTGAGAAATGTCAGGCTATCGCAGACCGTATCAGCATTTGAAGCGGCCAGTCCCTTTGTCGCGGTTCGGGTTAAAGACAGCTATTTGTCCGCACGAAGACTGCCGCGCTATAAATCCGCTTGGGTTGGATGAGGCAGAACCGGAGAACTGCCCTCGTTGCGGCAAGCCACTCAAATCCGCTTCCCCGGCAGCAGATAAGGAGTAGAGGAGATCACATGAAACGTCTTACGGCAGATCAGATTAGAAGCCTCGCTACGACGCATGTAGCTGTTGATGAGAGCCAAGAAAAATTGTCCACAACACAACTCACGCTCATAAATATGTTCACTGAGTTTGGGATTGCTTGCATGAATCTAGCGGAGCAAAAAGCAGAGTAACCGGCCCCGGCCCGACAGCCGGGAAAGAGGAGATGGGCGTATGGGCCGCATGAACACTTGTCCTTTTTGCGGCGAAAACGATTTTGATCTTGTCGGGCTGAAAGCCCACTTACTAAACGGCGACTGTGAAGAGTTTGCTCATACACTTTCACCGTTGGAAGAAGCTCGTAAGAGGGAGAAGGAAAACGCCCGGAGGTCAGCATGAAGAAACAACCTCCAAAAGCTCTGGACGCGATTGCCGATGTGATTTTGAACTATCGGCCCAAGTCGAAACAACCGAAGCCGCGCAAGCGGAAGAAAACGAGGAGCAAAAATGGTAAGAGCAAAAATGCAAGTAGTTAAAGTTGCAAAACTTACTTGGGGTGCAACCGAAGTAACTCTCACCCCTGTGTATGACCAGTCGATTGAAGAGGATCGCCGCTTTTCCAAAGCAACGCCAACGGGCGGAAGTAGCATTCAACTCACAATCGACAATCCACCCGCATCTGACCAGCTTGCATTGGGCAAGTTCTTCTATGTGGACTTCAACGAAGTTCCGGCTGCTGTCTGATGCCGGGGCCAGTAAGCGATTCGAGCAAGGGGCCGTCTGACGACAGCCCCTATGTTCCTTCATGGTGCTACGATCCGCCGGGGCCGCGTATGTGCCAGTGCGGAGACCATGAAGGCTATCACAACGATGCTGGCGAGTGCTTGCGCCGTCACGTCTGCCGCTGTACCGGGTTTGTCGAGAAGAAATCATGATTCGATTGAGGTTAGGGAGTTATCTATATAATTCCCCAATTTTTAAATGGGCACTGGGTCACGCGGAGATAAGGGAGGGGAGTAGGGCATGAGTAGGGGTAAGCGGGATTCAATTCCGATGCGCGTTGTCTATAAAGTGCATGATGGCTGCCACAATAATGCCTCACCCGATGTCTCTCATTGTGGCGGCTCTCACTTTGATTCTGAGCGTGAGGCGCTTGAACATGCAGCAAAGACGGCAAAGACATTCAACTGTGAACGCCGCGCTGACCGGGAGGATGAGCGCAGAATCTACTATGCTGAGCGGATTGAACCATGGACGCGCAAGAACAGGCCGCCTTGCCCAACGTGCGGGAATCCTAATTACGTTCCTAGGCCGGGAGTTCCACGGCCACGCCAACTTCCAAGATATGGGCCGCCCCCGCGCTACGATCAACCATTCGCCAAAAAGTATTACGTTGAAGTTATCCGAGACGAAGTTCCAGATTTCAAGAAGTGGGAGGACTCCCGCCATGAGCAAGAGTGAGCGCGTTCGTCGCAATATTTCGATTGTAGGTTCCTGCTGCTGTCTAGCCATTGCGCTATTGTCCCTAGGAATGATGTTTTACTATCGGGCAATTTCTGGCGATTGGCTTGATTCGCGGATTTTCCAATGGGAGTTTGTGCCGCCTATTAGCATAGCCGGAGTATTCTTTTTCACCCGCGTAATAGGACGCGGAATAAATTGGTGAACCATGACCCCACCCAAAGCTAAGCCGGAGCATACGCCGTTGCCGAACACTGACATTGAATGGGCAGTGCTTACGTTTAACGGCACTCAGCATGTAGTCCCGTACCTGGGCGACGAAATGGCCGGATGGCACGATCCCAAAATGGAGTGCAAATGTAAACCTTATCTTGACGATGGCGTGATAGTTCACAGGCTGGTGAGCCAATGACCACTAAGCCCGTAAGCCGTGGAGCGCGGGAGCTGGTGGAGAAGATTGCTTGCAAATATCCAATCGAATGCGCCGACCTATCGCAAGCCGCCGCCCTGATAGATAGCGAGCTGCGGGAGTTGCTAGAAACGGCCAGAATATGCACACATGGCCCCCACGCTAACGGAATGTACTGCAACGAATCGCCTGTTTGCACAGAAAGCGATTGCCAATTTACAAAGCTGGCCGCACTTCTAACGAAATGGAAGGTTGAGGGATGAGCTGGATTTTAAAGCCGTGCGCGCTCTGGCAGAGGGTAAAGAGGGGTAGAGGGGGGGGATGCTGATTTATTGCTGCGGGTGCAACAAAGAAGTTGAAGCGCGGTTGACTGATGGCAGCGAGATTTACCGGCTGAGAGGTCACAAACGCTAAGGGTTGATGCACCTTGGAGTGGCAAAGCGCAAGGGTTTGTAGTTGTTGCTTCTCAGCCGAATCACCGCACATTTTGTGGTTGCGAATTAACAATTTTCGGAATTACCTTATGGACAAAATAAAGGCGAAATCATGAACCAAACTGTGATAATTTCAGCTCATGGCCGCAGCGGGCCCCAAATTGGCTGCGGCAATGGAGCTCTCTATGAAAAACATGGTCCTGGCCCTGATGCTGGCTGCATCGGTGGCGACTGCAATCAAAACTGGCGAGGCGGTAAAAAGCCCGTACGGTCCACAGGTGCAAGAATCTACACCGGCTCCCAAGCAACTGCCGTTCGCACCACAGAAGTATCGGGTGATGAACGACTACAGTGTGTTCTGCCCAGCGTGTCCCATCTGCCCGCCGCTTTGCCCTTAGCTTTCGGCGCAATCAGCGGTACAATCCTGCTCCTCTGTTTCGGCATGGGGAGCAGTTTAATGTTCAGCCGGTTTGCCAACTTGGATGTTGCGCTATGGTTTGCCGTGATTGCCATGCAGGCGGTGTTGGCAATAGCAGTTTGGCGCAACGTGTTTTATCGCAGCTATCCCTGGTTCACAGCGTTTACGTTAATCGCGACTTTCAACCATGCGGCACTGCTGCTGGCTTTAAGTCTTTCTTCCCTGTCCGCCTATGGATGGCTGGTGATCAGTGGCAGTGCGGCAGCGAACCTGGCAATCCTAGGGTCAGTGGCTGAACTCTACCGCAGAATTATTGGCTCAGGCACGACACTGCCGCAATGGGTTCTGCGGGACTACTTCAAGTGTCTCCTGGTGACATTTGCGGTGGTATGGCCGGTGGCATTCACCGTGGATCTGGCGATTGGCGCACATCCATTTGGCGGCTTTATGCGAACCTTTGCCACGGTGGATGAGATCGTCAATGGCGCCATCCTGACGGTACTGGTGGTCTTGTTGCTGTACGCGCACGACCTGAAACTAAAAGGTCGGCGCGTAGACAAAGGCCTTGCTGGTGGGTTGATGGTGTATCTGGCGGTAACTCTGCTGGCAGATGTGATGAGATGCCATGGAAGCATCAGCATGGCGGTGGTGGCCCAGAGGGTGAGCCAGGCAGCTTATTGTGCAACTCTGCTGGCCTGGATTAGTTCTATCGGATACAGGGGGCCGGGGCTGAAGCTGGCCTCAATGGATGAAATACGCGAGCAGAAGGAGAAGCTGGTCGCGATTGAAACGCATTTGAAGCTCAGGGCATAAGGCAGTTCAAAGGTTTAAATTCATAAGAAAAAGCAAAAGGCGCGTAGTTATGGAACTTGAGCGTTTGGTGGTTACGTTTAATCAAGCAAGCGTTTCCGGGAGGAATGAGGGACGCCGGAAGCAGGTGGAACTTGTACTGAGATTCGCCGACGATGAACTGAAGAAGCGCGACGAATCGAACCCGGAATACCAGCGCGAACTGGCGCGTGATCCTGACAGGGCACAGTTGGAAACACTTGAGCTGGAAGAGTTGAAAAACCGCAGTCTTGAATGTGATAGGCTGTTACGTTCTCCAGAAGCCACCGCACATGCGGCCGAGATTCAGGACTGTTTTGAATGGGTAATGGCTGGGATTGAGCAACTGTGTTTCCTGGAGCGGCGCGAAGACCTGCTGGAGAAGGTAGGCGCGTCAGCGTGAGCCCTGCAACAATGGAAAAACCCAACGACATTCTGGAATTGCTGCGCCAGAGCGAAGCTGACCTGGAGAGCAAACTGGAACTGGTGCGCAAGCAGATACGCGAATGGGAAGAGCACAGCGGCGCATTACCAGCACTGCGCTTTTCTGCAGGGGAGTTTCGCGGGCTGGAACCGCACCAGGCCGTGCGGCAGTATATGGGCAAAGCCAAAAAAGCCACACGCGAGCAGATTGTTTTGGCGCTTACTGCCGGCGGATTGTTTGAAGGCCGTAGGGTGCAGAACACAGCCAAGAGCGTCAACACGGCGATAACCACGCTGGTCAACAAAGACGAACTGTACGAAGCCAAGCGCGGAGCGAGACCGCAGCCTGATTCGGTGATTGAGTGGCCTGCGAGCCCTACCGCTTCTTCTTCCTCTCGCTGACATTCACGCCGGCCAATCCAGCAAAGCTCGCCAATGACGACTTCCTGCCCTGCTGCGTTGCGCGATCATAAATCGGGAACAGCCTTCTTGCTCCGAAGTCTGCCAGGCCCTCTGCCCCTTTGTTGGGCAGCACTTTACCCTTCTTCCCTAAATCGCCTTTCTTGATGATCTCCTGCGATGATCCTGGCGCAACCCGGTTGGCTGCAACCTGAATTGGTGTAGAGAGAATCGGGTTCATGGTTCCGGTTGTTACGCCTGCCACATCTCCGGGCAGTCCGCGCACCATCTCGCCAGCTACTTCTTTGCGGCCTTTGTGCTGCAGCCCTGCTGTGGCTCCACGCAAGGCCCAGCCCCAGATATGCGAGCCCATGTTGTCATTAATCAGGTTGGTGCGTACCCGGTACTTCCCTACGTGGATTCCTTCTGTGTCTTTGCTTTCGTCTTTCCGGTTTGCTCCAATGGAACGCACGGCTGCATTTGCCAACAGCATGAGTACCGCCGGCGCAATCGCGGTTTTGAATGGATGCTTGAGCGCAAAAGCAGCCGAGCTGTAATCCCAGCCAGGAAAGAGCATAAACGGCGCAAGGCCGCGCTGTACGTCAGTCCACGATGCCCGGTTGTACCGGCCCAGCGTCTGGTTCACTTCATGCGCGATCCGCCCATCTTGCATCTTTGGGTAACGGTCTTTCAGGAAATCAGCCAGCCACAGGCGCGCGCGCTGGTCAATTCCACCTGCCTTGAAAAGATTGTTGTGTCCCGCCTCAGAAAAGCGATTCAGCGGCTCTATTGCCAGCCTTCCCACGCCCGCCACAGCGCTCCCAGGCGTTACCTTGGCTTCTGCCCTGCCGCCTTTACGGAATGCATTGCCGATGGTTTTGCCGATTTCCTGCCAGTTGCGCGGGTCAAGGTTGCCCTCGATGTAGTGCTTGTATTCTGGTATAGCACCTTCGGAGATGGCGGCATTTCTCAGCAGCATGTCATAGACTGGATCTTCCACGCCTTTAATGGCGCGCTCTTTCAGCTCCTTCGAAAACGCCACCTTAAACGCATCAGCCCACGCCACTGGATTCAGCGCCGCGCCCGGATGCGCCTGGATTACCTTGCGCAAGATGTTGGCCATGTGCGGCACACCGTAGGCCAATCCTACGATCTGCTGCCGGATAAACTGCGTAAGCGGTCCTAAAACTTTAGAAGCCAGCTTTGCCGCTGCGCCCTGCTCTTTCTCCCTGCCGGCATCGTTCAGTGCTTCCACAATCTCTTTCGGGATTGCGTATTTTAATTGTGCCATGCGGGTAAGGTTGGCTGCTTGGCCCTTCAGGTCTTCTTCGCCGGCGATCACGTTGCGCGCCAGATTGGTGGCTGCGTTTTCAAACCGGCTGCCTTTGCGCAGTGGCTCATAGAAACCATATTCCCGCACCTTGCCCGGAGTTGGCAGCTCGCTTACGCCCAGCGCATCGGCCAGAGCTTTGGACTCTGACGACACGCCGCGCTTTTGCACTTCTCGGATTTCCTGCGCGATGTCTGGCCGGTAAAATTCCTTGCCGTTGTAGAAGATTTTGTCCGGCGCTTCTTCCTTCGGTGCGATCCGTGTCCCCATGCTCATGGCATGGACGGCCAGTCGGTGCTCGTCCAGCTTCGACATTACCTCAACCCAGCGCTTCTCAAAGCTTGGCCCAAAATCAAATACACCGTGGTCCCAGTAGTACTGACCGGCATCTTTTCTGGCTTTGGAGCGGTCAATCTGCGGGCTGACTACGTTGTCACGGCCTGCGCCGCGCATCTGCGACTTGCCCTCTTTCATCTCTACCGGCCCATGAACGCCAGCATCCAGCCCTTTTTCGTACACCACGCCTGAAGCCGCAAAATCCATGGCGCGCTTGATGTAGTCTTCATCAATGGTCTTACCGCCCAACTGCTTCACCGCATCCCGCAATTGCTCCATGAACGGCTTGTAAGCTTTAATGGCCTCTTCAATCTTGGGATCACTGGCCCAGCGATGGTAGTCTTCAGGATGGTTGGCTTCTGCCCATTCGCGGTTTTGCTTGTCAGCCAGGAAGTGGAATCCCTTCATGCGGTCGCGGCTGATCTCGTTTTTCTTCTGCCGTTCAGCGTAGTTGTCGCCTTTGGCGAACTCTTCCGTGAGTGGCCCTGTGACTTTTCTGGCAATCATCTCCGCATAGGCTTTGTGGTACTGCCCGGCGGCATCCATTTTGGTTGCCAGGTCTGCTGCATCAGGATCGTACTGGCGGATTTCTGGCCGGGTTTCGCCCATGTGCGCGAAGTTAAGCAGCTTGTCCACTGCGCCGTGGTAGAGATTGCGCCCTTTGCCGATGATCCCTGCCGCTGATGAAATCAGGGCCGGAATCGGCATCGCTGTTGCCGTGGACGAACCGCGTTCCCCATCGCGGTCTTTTTCTCTGGAAAGAAGATATGGCTGGTCTAGTTCGCCCTGCGCTGCTCCCGGCGAATCTTTTTTAGTTCTTCCTCGACCGCTCTTTTCTGGTGGCCCGGTCGAGCGCTCCGGTAGGCGGTCAACAGCCGTTTGAATCCGCTCTTCACCTGCTCCGTGTCCTGGCTCAACGGCTCTGGCTTCTTTGGCTTGCTCATAGAGTTTCTTGGCTCCATCGTACAGGTTGGCGAAGGCGTGGGCAACGTTTTCTTTGCCATGATGCTGCTCCAGCTCTTCTACATACTTCACAAACCAGTCAGCGGCTTTGGCATCGTCAATGCCATGCTGCGCCGTTGCGACTTTGGCGGCAATCTCGGCGATCTTAAATGCCTGGGGCAGATCGTCACTGTAGCCCATCTCCTTGAGCGATGCACCCAACTCCTTTGCCGCTGGGTGCTCCAGCAGGCGGTCAACGGCTTCTTCTGGCAGATGGTCTGTTACTGATCCTTCTCCAAAGCTGCGCTGCATCGAATGGAAATGCTCTTCATGAGCAACGTGCTCCGGCGAGCCTTCCAGCAGCAGCGTCACGCCTTTGTTCCCAGCGTCATCTGCGGCTTCCCTGATTGCCTCAGCCAGGCGTGTAGCTCCCGCTTGCTGTGCCTCAGGAATCTCCCCGAATTCAACCGGCTCTGCTTCACGCGCCAGCCGTGCTGCAATGAGTCTGGCATTCTGTACTGAGAGGTTGGCGCCGTTAAACCGGTCGCGCATCCCTCCGGTCTTATTGATCAGATCACGTGCTTCTCTGGAGATGGTCAGCGTTGGCGGCTTCCCGGCAGAGAACAGGTTATCTGCTTCCGGCGGATCGTACTCGAACCACACGGCTCCCTGCGTGATCTTTGGATTTAAACCCAACGCGCGGCGCAAGGACGGCACGCTGCCGCTCAGGTCGTCCAATTGCGCCTGCGTTACCGCTACGCTGTTCTGCTTCGACGTGCTCAGCCGGTACATCTTCTCATTGCCGCCAAAGAGTCCGCCCTGCTCTCCCATCTCTTCAACTTTTATGCGCGATCCGGCACTCTTGGCCCAGTCGCGCAGCTCGTCTTTGGAGAGGTTGAAGAGTGGCTGGCCTTCGTAGAGAACCGAGTCGCGCATGGAAGGGGTGATGTCGATGGAGTGGACGGGGGTATAATCTCCCGGCTTGTGCATTTTCAGTCCAAGCCTATCGCGCCGCGCGGCAGATTGTTCAGATGGTTGGTGCGCTAGTATCTCCGTTTCTCCGACCCTCGCTCCCCACTTCTTTCCGTACTTGTTCATGAAGTCGGGCAGGATTTTGTCGTAGAAGCCCTTCATGCCTTCGCCGCCGACTTTGAGATCTACGCCAGAGAACACGTTGTAATCTTTGGGCGAATTAACTGCTTTCTCTGCGAGGTCTTTGCCGATATGGTCTGCGAGTTCTTTCGCTGAAACGGTTTTATTGACGGCTTCTTCGCCGTTCAACCCAATCGCTGAATAGTGGTACTTTCCATCCGACGCACGGCTCACGGCAATTTGTTTCACTTGCTTGCTCAGGTCGTATCGTGCGGCCTGCTGCTCTCCGGTTGTCCATGCAATGCGGGCATAGCCGTTTTCGGCGGCATATCGCAGCATCCGCTTCATCGCCAGTTCGTGCCATGTGGATTTGAAGGGAGCGTCAGGAACGCCGCCTCTCTTGTCGAGCACGGCCTGATGATGTGCGATGGCGGCGCGGCGATATTCACGCGCGGCATCGCGCAAGCCGGGGACGCCAGTCTCGTCGATGTGTTCCGGCAACAGAGAACCGTTAGCTATATCTCCAGTGGCATCGCCGGTGCTGTCGTACCCCAAGTTGTCTGCTGAGCGGATAAGAGTTGCTAGGGCTTTGCGGGCATCTTCTCTGGCTTGCGATGCCTGTTCAAGTTTTTTCTGGTAGCCTTCTCGCCTGCCCTTCTGGTGCCAGTCTGACTGCACTTCTTCGATGAACAGTGTTTTCTTGCCATCGGGAGAGATGCGGTCATTGAAACGAACGTGCGCGAGGACATTGGGTTCGTCAAAGTGGGAAGATTGGAAGCTTTCATCTCCCTGCTCAGGCAGCGTCAACAGCAACTCCCGGTAGTTGTGCCCACCTGGAAGTTGATATTGTGAATATTTCGTGGGATCGTAATCGTTTATTTCGGCTTCGTAGTTGTCTCTGGCGTCACGCCAATCTTTACCTGCTTCCTCAAGATTTTCATATACGCGCCAAGCATCGCCTAAAAGATCAAGGTTTGGAAATTCTCCTTCGCTAAGGCGTGCGTAGCGACTGAAAGTATCTATCTCGTCGGGTGAAATACCTTCTCTCCTAGCCGCAGACCGAAACTCTTGGAGGGCTTCACCCCATGCGGTCTTCGCATTTTCGAATTCTTCCTCGGCTCTCTCGAAATCTTCCCTTGATGGTTGCTGGTGCTCTACTTCCTGCACCTGCACATTGTTCTGCCGGATGAAATCGAGTAACTCTTGTTTTGTGACTACCTTCTTGTCCTTCAGCCAGTCATCCAGCCCAAGCCACTTGATCTCTTCATCCTTAACTCCGGCGTTTTTGAGCGTGGAAATAACTGACTGCGCCGCGACGTTCTTTGGCAGTTTTTCTTCAGCTACTTTTTCGGCTTTGGAGAAGAAGGTTGGGGCAGGTTTTTCTAGGCTGAATGCGGGGTTTTCTTCATCGCTTCGTCCAGCCTCTTTGCTTCCTGCTGCACGGCTTGGTCGCGCTTCTCTGGAGGAGTCGCGTTGTACACTTCCAGTAGCCGCTTGATCTGTTGCCGTTTTTCGTCCAGTGTCGCCATCTCCAATACCTATTTTCCGCCCTTTATTGAGCGATTGCAAGAGTGAATCGGCATACTGATCGTCGCTCAAGCCAGCGCCAAAAGCGTGATTGAAAGCTTCTGTTGCGCTCGGTTCCGGGCCGATAGCAATTCGCGACTGTCCTTCGACGTCCTGCTTTGCATCTTGAGCAAATTCCCGCACGGCTTGGCGAAATTCTTTCGGTTTGAGCGTCAGTGCCTTTACCATTGCCTCAACAGCCGGGTTACTCTCCGGCCCAAACATTCCCTGCTGGCGTAGGTATTCATCGACACTCATCCCGCTCCGGGCAATCTCAGCATGTTCGGTCAGCGCTTCACGCAACAGCGGCAACAGGTTGTATTCGTCCGTGCGACTGCCTACCGTAGCCAGATCTCCCAGTGACCCTTCCAACTTAGCGAGCACTGATCTTGGAGCGGATTCCATTAATGCCGGATCATCCACCACTGCACCAAGCAGCGCGCGCTCCACAAACGTCTCCCCTTCTTCGCTCAATCCTCCGGTCGCCGTGTCAATATATTGTGGCCGCTCACGGTCGGTAATTACGCCGTCTGCAACCATCATCTTCACGATCTCGCGCCCACGCTCCCGCATCACATCCCGCAGCGTTGCGCCTTCGCCGAGGTCATTGACCATGCCGCTGACCGCCGCCAACGTTTCCGGCTTGACCGATTTCCCTGCGCTGACCGCCTTTTCGCTTACTCCCAGAGCGCCAGTCATTGACTTATTCAAGTCAGAGCCAAGCCGCCGCAATTCTTCCATGTTCTTTGGTGGCTCCTGCAACTCGCGCACTACCACCGGCTGCTTCATCTTCTGAATGTCGTTTCGGTCTAACCCAAACTGGTGGGCCTGGTCCAGTAGGGCTTTTCTGTACTGCCTTCCTCTTCCTGAGTTGTAGAGCCGCTGCATGGTCATGGCTCGGCTATTCCCGCCAATGACTAACCCATCAGGTGTCGTTACTGGCGGCCCATTTACTGCATCTGGGTTGGTGTTGAGCACATAGCCCGGCTCGAAGTTCTGCGCCTGCTGGATAACGCGCGCCTGCGCCTCTTTGCTGCGGTCGTAAACTCTCTCCTGCACCCCTTCGGGATAGCGCGGATTCCTGGCGAATGAACGGAAGTTGTGCGATGGCTGTAGGTCGGCGGCTTCTACCACGCGATAACGTACACGATGTTCGCCAGATGGAGTAAGCAGTCGGGTATGGTCACCATGACTGCCGGTGATCTGCGCCCCGGGAATATATTCGCGGTTCTCTTTGGCGGTGTTGACTTCGCGGCGTTGCGCGTTTAGATGGCTCGGCTTTTCTTCTGAGGCTCTTTCGGCAGGACGCGGATGCTCTTCACGCTCTTGGGGTCTAACTTCAGTAATTCCTCGAAGCTCCCCACGCGCCCGCTCTCCGCTGGCTTCTCTGGCGGATTTGTGGTCTTTGAGCCCCGCTTCGGCAGTGGAAAGGTCTTGACCGGTTCCATAACTGAAATCTGCTCCTTTGAATTGTAGCTTCTTTCCGTCACTGGTTTCCACTTCGATTACGCGGTTTTTTAAAATGTTCCGCGCCTTGTCGAGCTTCGCTTTCAATTCATCCGGGCTTTCTCCGCGATACAGGAACTCATCGCCCTTCTCGTGATAAGCATCCAGCCCTGCTTCCTGCAGGGCTTCGGCTTTGGCCTTCAGTAGCGCATCTCCGGCGGCATAGCCGAATTTGTCATTCAGCGCTTTTAGCCCGTCAGCATCAGACATCGCAACTGCCGGCGCAGGCTCTGTTTCATCGAACGCCCTGCGGTTGGGAAGGCCGGTTTTCTCTGATGTCAGCAGCTCCCGTGCGCGCTCTTCTGGCGTCATCTCCGCAACTTTCTTGCGGGTTGCGAAATCTGAACGGCGGTCGGGCTGCTGCTCTTGCTGTGGATTTTCCTCGTCCAGCGTGACTGCCGGCGCTTCTTCTTTTGTGGCTTCTGCGGGTGGTTCTGCGCTCAAGTCTGCCTTGGCCTGCTGCTCGGCTTCTGGTGGCGCCTTCTTGCCTTCCAATCTCCACATCTCCCCGCGTTCTGCGTAGCCTTTTACCGCATCGGCATTGACTCTGCGCTTATCGAAGGCCCACGTCTCACCGTTGTCGAGTGTGACTGTGGCAATGTTCCGGCCCTTAACTTCGCCGTCAACTTTCGCGGCAGTCGCTCCGCGTGGCAGCTTGTAGCCAATCTTTTCCTGAGTCTTGGATTTCTGGTCGAATTCAGAGAGGGGCCCACTGCCCGGCGTTTCATCGAAGTCTGCTAATAAATCACGCGCTTCTTTCTGGTTCTGTACCCCGGCGGCTTTGTCCACCTCTGCGGCGACGTCAGGCGCTTTCTCGCGCAGCTTGGCCCGGATGCCCTGTTGGTCTTCCGGCTTGAGCCTTTGGAATTCGTTCAGCCGCTCCAGTGCTGGCTTGGCCAGGTGCGCCCCGCCGGTCGCTGCCATCAGTGTGCTTAGGATGGCGTTCGCTCCGGCTTCCCACTTGTCTTCCTGCGGCACATCTGGGTTGTCCATGATCTTGCCCAGTTCGCCTGCCTGCTCAACTGCGCCCTGCGCCATCTGCGCGGTAAAGCCAGCTCCGGTTGCCGCTCTTAAGGCTGGTGATACTTCCGGTCCAGCAAAGAAAAATGGCCACATGCGCGGATCGGCAACCATGCCGCCTGCAACCGAGCCGGTAGCGCGCGCCGTTCCTACCACAGCCGGTGGCAATCCCTTCAGCCGCTCCTGAACCTCTGCCTGCGACAACGGTGGCGCTGGCATGTCCGGCATTGGAATTTCCGTTTGAGGAGTTACCAAGGCGCGCTCCGCCAGATCACGCCCAGTCTGCGCGCCGGCGCGGGACATTCTTTCAAACGGCTCGACTGCCACCTTATTTGCGGTCTCCAGCTGCCCCTGCTTCATCCGCTCAAATTCTTCGTGCTTGCGAATGATTGCTTCATCGTCAGGATCAAACGTAGCTTTGCCTTGGGCTACTGCTTGTGCTTTGCCCAGCGTGGACAGAACCTTTTCACGCGGATAGCCACTAATGGGGTCAACATTTAATTCTGATGGTTTGGTATCGGCGTATTCAGGGCCAAGCGCAGAGGCGTGAGATTCGCCGGGGCGGTAGGTCCCTGCACGAATGGCGCGTAGCCGCTCAAGAACGCTGCTTTTCTGTGGGGTTGGAGTCTGCTGCTGAGGCGCAGCTGGGGAAGGCGTAGGTGTAGCGGCTGCTGCTGCCGGCGGCTTCTGTTCGTCAGCAGCGTCGAAATCAGACAAAGAGCTAGTTGTCTGTTGCGGAGCAGGGTGCGTATCGAAATCAGAAAGAGGGCTATATTGTGAGGACATTAGTAGATGGCTACAGTTTCCCCGCTGGCATTTTTGGCGAACCCTTTCACTATTTGCCCAGTGCGCGGGTTCTTGTCGCCAATCTTCACCTTGCGTCCTCCAGGTGTAGTCATTTCTTTGTCTGGAATTGGGGTGAGCGTACCCTGCTGTGGCTCAGGCTTTTTGCTGGTTGGCGCACCACTCCCGCCTGCTGCATCAGAAGTTGCTTGCGGGACTCCGCTTTCGTTTTCATTGACCGTGACGTGCCTGCCGCCCTGGACCTGGTTATACCAGCCCTTTTTCTGGTTCTCGAAGTCAGCCGCGCGCTGCTTGTAATCGTTCTCGATCCGCTCGTACTCTTTCTGGAGCCCGGCATCGTCAGCATCAGGGCTTAGCGACTTCACTTTGGCCTTTTCATCCACTACCGCCTTGCGTTGACGCGCGTACCAGTCGTTTGAGTACTTGTCGATAGCTGCCGTATCTTTGAATGTCTGCTGGTTCTTACCGCTGCCGTGCTCCCCTTTGAGCATCCGATTGAACGTATCAAAATCATCTTCTGACTGCGGCTCATGCCCGTATTGCCGCTTGAAAGCAGCCTTCACATCGTTGTAGTGCTCGCTCTCTGCTGAAGGTGTATGGATGTGCGTTTGCGGGACCTGATTGCGCCGCTCCCGCAGCCACAACTCCGTATAGGGGCCATCTTTGATTCCGTACTGCTGCTCAAGGATCGCGCCTTCCTGGAAGTCTTTGGGCGTGTACGCCTTGCCGCCCTTCATGAACTGCCGTGATTTTGCGTCCCATGTGATCGAGCGGTTGGCCTCGGCCGCTTCCTGCGCCTTGCGCTTCAACTCTTCCATGGCCTGGTTATGCTGCGATTTTTCCTCTTCGGCTTCCTGCCTGATCCGCGTTACTTCGTCGCGGTTGTTCATCTGCTCCTGCCGCGTCTCGTCGGCTTCGTCCTGGTTCACGATGTTTCGCTGGCGCTGCAGCAGCAGGTTATGGTGCAACTCTGTGCCTGGAACCATTGCCGCGACATTCGGTGCAATCACGCTTCCGGCAATCTCCAGCGGCCGGATGATTTTCCCCAGCAGGCTATGCTTGTGAGCAAACTGGCTGATGCCCGATCCGGTGTCCTGCAGCCGGTTTAACTCTGCGCGGTCTTTGGCTTCGCGCCCTTTGAGCGCGCTCATGTCCGCCTGGCTCTGTGACTGCGGCTGTATCGGACTGCGCATCAGGTCAGAAATGCTGCCGCTGTCGGGCTTGGCTGCATCAAGATTTGGCTTCTCGCCGCTCAACTCTGGCGGCACGGGCGGCCCCATTTCTTCTTTTGGCTTTTCGATCTTGCTGGGCTTCGGAGTAACCGGCTCTACGCTGAGACCGCGGGAATTGCTCGGTGCAGAGAATGCGCCGCCATCGTTTTTTTCATCAGGACGAGCGGTTTCATCGCTTGGCGGGTACTCTTCTCCTGCATATGCTACTTCCTCTGCGCTCTGTGGCTTCTCCATCAGCGCCGCTTGCGTGGCTGCTACCTGGTCAGGATGAATGCCTAATAAGTATTGGAGGTTCTCTGGTGAGATCGGCATTTTAAATCTTCACCCCCAGCCCTGCGGCTGATTTTGCTGAATCGTTCAACGTACCAAGCACTCCCATGGTGTTTTGCAGCCAGCCGCTCTTCCCGGCATCAATCAAGTCTCTAGTTGAATTGTTTTCTGCGCCCAGCGATTGCAGCAGCGCGCTCTCGTTCTCTCCGTACAGCCCTGACATGCCGCGCAGCCCTTCGCTCTCCTCTTCACGCTTCAGCCGTGCATCTTCGTTCTCGATTCCCAGCGTGTCGGCGCTTAACTGCCTGCCACCTTCGCGCGCAGCTTCGTCGTTGGCTACCTGGAAGCCGCCCCGGTTGCGGGTGCGCGCCGCCATCAGATTGTTGCGCCCCACTGCTCCCGCAGTCGAGCCGCCGGTTGACTGAGAGGCAGCAGTCATCATTGTGGCCTTTTCGCCCGGCGCAAACCCTTCCGGCGCGACTGCCTCTTTTTCGTATTGCGGCAGCAGTGTCCCGAAAATCGTGTTGGCGTTCTGGCCGGCAGTCTGCCCGGCCGCCTTTGCCTGCCCGTAAGTGTCTTTGGATTGCTGTTCCGCAGCTCTCGACATTTATAATGACCTCATGGGATTTGGCACATTTACTAAACCGCATACAGAAGGCCGGGAAATAAAAATAACTGTTTCGCACTGCAAAGAATGTGGCGCAAGAATCGCTTCGCGCACCAACCACGGAGATGCCGAAGCAATGCACAGATGTCTAAAAAACGGGCTCCGGCATCCCATCAAACGTCGCGTGTTAGGCCTTCCCAGTCGCGGTTAGGCCCGCTTGAATTCACCCACCCACACACCCGCCCCAGCCGTCTTGCAAAACTCCGCCACATCGGTGGCACCCAGGCATGTACATCCTCAAAACCACGCGCCTCAAGTGACCGCCGCTCTGCTTCGTGCAGCCGCTCAAAGTGCGTCCACTTCATCCCCGGCGTTTCCCAGTTGCTTTTGTCCATCAGGAAATAAAGCTCGCTGGTCTTCCTATCAAGTGCTGCTTCTCGGATCGCGCCGTCCACTTCGAGCACCATGCCAGCCATCTTCTCGAAGTCAGGGGTGCGGCACGCAAATTCTTTTTGCTCCCACAGCGCCATTACCTGCGGAATATCGGAAGCGCCGTGCTGATGCTTCACCGTGCAGTCAGCCGAACAATCATGCACTCTAAATTCGCGGATCATTGCGGAAGCCTTGGCCCACGCTCCCCTGTAAACCCGAATCCAGCCCCCGGCTGCGCCTGCTGGCTTGGTTCTGTACCGCTGCCGGTTCCAGAGAGATTGCCGGTTCGTGCGCTGCCGCCGGCATCAAACGAGCCTGACGCTGCTACAGGTTCTGAGGGATCGCTGGTTAAATACTGGCTGTAGGCCCGCCAGTAAAGCGCCCCGCCGCCTACCGGAGCCAGATGTACGCGGCTCTGCTGCGTTCCTGAAAGAATTGTTGTCCCCACCTGAAAATCATGCGTGGTCGACGCTTCAAAGTGATACCAGACCCCCCGCTGCACTGGGCTGTTGTCGGTTACAACCACCTTCGCCACTCCGGGCTGAAGCTGGCTGACTGCGACCGCGCTGATTTTTGGCGGTGGATCAATCTTCAATGCTGTCGGATTTGCATTCGTCTGCCGCGCAATCCGGTTGATGGCATCCTGTAACTTCCCCAGATCGTCGGCCAGCCGCGGCGAAATATCGCTCGATACATGCTGCAGATGGTTCAGCCTTAATTCGCCCATTTGCTCTATGCCGCCCTGTTCTGCCCACCGTGTGGCGCCACTGGATGCTTCTGGATGCTCAAGCCAAAATGCGTCAGCGCAAACTGTACGTCGGTTGTGTTAGGCAGAGGAGCCACCGATACCTTGAACGCCACTCTGCGCCCGCTCACCTCGCCCGGCACAATCAGGTCGTCTGAAAGCGATTGCGAAAGCGCCAGCGGCAGATTGCCGCCCAGCGCTGGTAACTCGTTGCCCAGCCTGTTAACCACAGGCGTTAGCTTTAAATACCCGACTCCGGTAACAAATATCGTGAAACCGTTGTACAGCTTCTTCCGGTTGCCCACCGGCAATTGCTGCTCCATCAGATGGTTCACAAAGAAGTAAGTCGTGTAGTAGGGATTCATCTGGCCGTAGTCATCATCGGTCAGCTTGGTTGGATCCAGTGTGTACACGTTGCCGAACGGCCCGCGCAGGTCGGCCCCGGAACCAAACACCATCTGGTCTGTGGTTGCCGATCGCGCCAGCACTGCGCCACACGACATCGGTAGGTTCCACAGCGTCCACTTGCGCGCCAGGTCGGTAGCAATCATCTTCCCTGTAAACGACACATGCACGGATGAAGACTGCGAAATCGCTTCTGCAGTGTCCAGCTCCAGATAATCGAGCACTGCCATCTTTGTTGGGGTTGCGCTGTTGCCGAACGGCAGTCCTACATAGCAGCGGCTTGCGTATTCGTCGTTGGCTGCCCAGATCGCCTTTTTGGCTGCCATGTTCAGCCCGGAGAACGCGCCCTTCATCTCCCGCGAAATCTTGTGTGAGTCACCACCGCCGAATATCCTCAATGCCGCATTCGTGCCTGTATCGGCCACCCACATAAACCAGTTGTTGCCCTGCATCACGCAGTTGGGAGAAACCCCGCCGACGTTGCGCTCCAACTCTTCCACTGCCCAGCCGCCGTTGGCTGTGCCGGGCTCCGCATTGTTGTCTGTGGTCTGGTGCAATCGTCCTTGCGCCGTGCCGGTCAGAATGAATAATGTCTGGCGAATGATGGCCGTATCGCGGATCGGGTTTGGGTCTTCGGCTGCTCCGAGCGTTCCGGTCAGACCGTCAAAGCTTTCAAAGTCGTTTACATAGCTGCAGCGGAACTCGGTATCACGGTAGGGCTGCTGGGTGAATACCGGAGTAATCTCATCTATAGTGATGGTTGCTCCGTTTGGCAGGTTCAGGCACTGCACTGACAAAATTAAATCTGAAGGAATCACCGCCGGAGTAGCCAGCGTGAAGTCAGCCTTTACAAATGCCCCGTTTGCGCTGGGGATGGCGTTGGCGTTGATGGTTGCCGTGCTTGAAAACCCTGTATTCACACTCGATAGCGTAAATACCAGCGTTCCGGCAAGGTTTGCGGCTGAAGCCTTGGCCCACACATAAATTGAATACTTGGTGCTTACGCCTAAAATGAAGTTATTGAGGTAGTTCTGGTACGCCGTCTGCGAAATCAGCCCGCGTGGGTTTCCTGTGCCATCGCCGGTAATCTGCCAACTCTCGCCAAAGTCTGCTGGGTTTGTTACCAGCGCGCCGCCGCCTCCGCCCCCAATCGTCCAGTAAAGCGGATTCGTGCCGCCCACCGTGGCCGTGCCACCCTCAAAGCCTAAATTGAGGAAGCCTTGCACCTTGTTCATCTCGCCATAGGCCAGCAAGCGTGAAGCGTAAGACACAAAGCCAAGGCATGGAGCCAGCGCCACCAGCGCAAATAAATTGCTGCCGGGTATGTCTGCTGCGATGGAAGAAAACAGCGTCACGTCTGAGAAGTCAAGCACGACTGAGGTTGTCGTGTTGTCGTTGATGATGGTCGCTACTGCGCCTGAAGTATTGGCGCTGATCCAGAAAAACGATGCCCCGCCTGCTCCGGTAAACAGCAGAATGCGCGCCACCACATTGCTGGGTCCAATCGGCAGGTTGGTAATCTGTACCTGCCTGCCGCCCGCCGCCAGCCAACTCGTCGTTGGGCTTGGCTTGGTGATGTAGCCGGTATCGGTCAGGAAGCACACCGCCAACTGATGGGTTCCCACTGTAATCTGGCCTCCGGTCTGGACAGTTCCTCCGGTGGCTACGGCTGGATCAATGTTGGGGACAAACTGAAATTGTGTCGCGCTGATGACGGCCTGTACCGTCCATGTTGTGCCAACATTGTTGTAGCCCGACACGCTGGTCCCGGCGATGGTGAACGATGCCCCGGCAATCATGCCGTGTGGTGTGGTAGTCGTAACCTTGGCCGTCACTGCACGCGCCGTTCCGCCTGCGCCTTGAGCGGGCAGGCTTCCAGTCGCATTGAAATAAGTAAAGGTAAACGGGTCTGGGGTAGCTATGACCTGCCACACGCCGTTATAGGCGGCAGCGGTTACTCCCAGCACGGACACAATGTTGCCGGTGAAATACCCATGCGCCGTGGCCGTTGTAATGGTGACGATGTTCCCGTTTTCGCTCGCCGCCGAGATGTTGACCGTATTGAAGATCGGCACAATCCCATTCGCATTGGCAATGTTGACCTGCGTCGAATAATCAGCCGCAGATGGAGCAACCGCTGGCCCTTCCTGGCTTACCCGGCGGAATTTTGTCCCATCGTACTGCCGGGGAATATCAATTCCATGTACCCCATCATGGAAGGCCATGTACTCTACGCCGTCAATGGTGCAGGATTTGCAATACGCTCCCGGCACGACTGCAGCGATGTTTGTCCGCACTCCCTGGGCTGCTACCGGGTCTTCCTGCGCCAGATTACCCAGCGCGTCCATGTAAAGATTCAAGGGGCTGCCGTTGGCCTGTAGAAACTTCTTGGCTGAGACCACCTGCGGAGCATTGACAAATGGGTTTGACAGCACCTTGCTCAAGCAGGGCCGCGACAACACTCCACCTGGCTGATAGATCACGTCCTGATTGTCCGGCGAGGCTCCTTCAGGTAAATCCGAAGGGGCCATTTCGGTATTCAGGCCGCCAAACAGCTCAAGCGAGATGTCAATAGGTCCGGTAGGTGGTAGCGCCATAAAAGAAAACCCACGGCCTTAAAGCCGTGGGTTCGGAGAACACTTCTCGGTTGTGCTTAGATTCTTACAAACTGCGCCGATGCGATGATCGTGTCGTTGATAATCGCCGCTGGATACGCGCCAGCCGCAATCTCTGCCATGGCTACGCCGGAGCCTTGCGGCACCAGCACCTGCATCTTGCCGTTTGATAGCGATGCAGGGTTGCCCGGCCGGTAGTAGTACTGGTAGCCGGAGTGGCCTTGCGCTGCACTTTGCGACACGATGCTCACCGGCCCAAGCGGAGCATAGCCCGTCTTGAGGAAATCAGTGACTCCGGCGAAGCTTAGCGGATCGCCACCAGCCACATAGCCGCCGTTAACGAGGTTGCTGGCTACTATACTGAAGAACCCGTATTCCAGAAATTGCCCATTGTCGATGCCCGTGAAAGGTGTTCCAGGGATAGTCAGTGCGCTTACTTGAAGTGACATAGTGTTCTCCTTGAGAGTCGATTAGTAGCAATCCCAGCCTGAAGCGTGGCCGCCGCCGTAGGGCTGGCGTCTCACACTCTTTCTGGCGTTCTTGTGCGCCGTGCGGATGGCAATCTGGCGGATCTCATCATCGCGTTCCTGCATGAAGTGTCCTCCTGCATCTCCGCCGCGTGGGTTTGAGAACCGGTTGGCCAGCGTGTAGGCAACCGCATTGCCGCCTTGAAAAATCTTGATCTGGTCGGTTGGCTGCTGAAGTTTAGGGAAGAAGCTCTGGTAGCGCAGCCATAAATCCAGCGTCTGGGTTGCGCCGATAAACCATAGCTTGTCGTCGCGCCAGTCCCACTCGCCCAGGTACGGCAGTTGCAGCCTCAATGTCATGCCATCGCTGGTCGGGACCATAAAGCGAAAGTTTGAAAGCGTTCCTGAAACCCGCTCTTTAACTACCAGCGGCACCAGGCAATCGGCTGGCAAAACAGGTGTTCCATTCTGTGCTGGGGTGTTATTGTTCTGGCCATCAAAGTACACGTCATAGCCGATATAAACTCGCGTTGCCGGATCACGCACGGCTGCTGGGACTGCAGTCAGGTTCTTGAGTACCGTTTCTTTTATCGGGGTCTCTAGCCCTTTGTTGGCCAGCTTGTTTTGCACATACTCATAGGCCGATTGCAGCAGAATGAAACCCTGCGATGGGCTTAGCCCAACCTGCCCGCCGCTCCCTGCCGCCAGTCCGCCCGCTGCAAGTGTGTAGGTGAACTGGTTGGCCGCTGGGATGGTCTGGATTACCTGCTGCCCGTTATACCCAGCCACACTCACGTTCTGGACATTCACCACATCTCCAATATTTAAGTTGTGTACCTGGTTGGTGGTGATGGTGACAATGTTGCCAGCCTGTGCTGCCGCATTGATCTGGATTCCCGGCGAGGCATCGGCCAGCAAGTCGCCTTTGATTGAGACACCGGCATCAAGGCAGATCGTGCGCACCAGTTGCAGCACGTCTTCAGCAGTCGGATATGGCGGCAGCAAAATAGGAATCGGCATTTGTTTTTACTTGGCCAGATGCAAAGCAAGACCTAAGATCGTCGTCAATATGTACAGGCCGCCGACCGCCAGCCATCCCCAGCGTTCCAGCTTGCGCAGCCGGTGCTCATGGTCTTTGGTGATGGTGTCGTCTGCCTTGTGGACGCGCAGCGTTTCCACGCTGGCGCGCAATAAGGTCACATCTGACTGCTGGGCCTTTTCTGCCCAGAGCCGGGCTATGTCGGTGCGCAGCGAATCAATGTTGCCGGTCGCTACTTCGAGCAGCGTTACGGTGCGAACCAGCAAGTCATGATCGCTGTAGCCGTCGTAACTGCGAGCTTGCTTTGGCGCTGCATCCACGCTGGTTAGGCCCCCTGAGTTATAATGAATGCCGTTTTATGAATCACGAAAACGATCCGCTTGACTTGCTATCTAACAAGCCCGCCCTGAAAAGCGACGAGCAACTTAGCCGCGAATACTGGGCTGGTCTCACCCGGCTTCAGGTATTCATTGAGCACGGCAAGTTGTTCCTGATGTTTGTTGGCTTCTCTGTGATCTACGGCGCTGCTACCGCAATGATCCATGTGCCTGCAACTGCATGGATGGTTTTTGGCGCTCTCTATCTGATTTCTCTTGCTGTGTGCATGAAACGGTGAGCTACGCCCGCCCCCCATCTCCGGGCCTCTGGCACATCCGTGTGCTCGAATTCTTGTGGGAGCTTGGCAAGCTGGTGATTAGCGAACTGCGGCGAAACAAAATAAGTGCTTGACAAATGTTATACAACGGTATAACAATAAATCACATGCTGAACCCGAAGAAGATCCCGCAGATGATCGCATTCAGGCCCAACCCGGAAGACCGCGAAGACCTTGCCGCCATCATCAAAAGGGATAAATACCGGGACTTCGGCAAACTGTTCCGCGAAGCTATCAAGGCCCTGCTCAAGCACGGCAAACAATAACGGCCAGCCCTGCGGGTTGCACCCCGCTGAACCGGCCTAACCAATCAACAGAGCGTAGGAGCGCTCAGATCATGGCTAATTCCCATTTTAGTACTTCTCTCTTCAGCAACTCTGGATTAAACTTCCGCACCATGAAAGCTATAACACTTTTGCTTGTTGCTCTCATTGCT
>CAZISB010000040.1:0-20866 GCA_964541925.1 uncultured Acidobacteriaceae bacterium
CCAAAACCTGATAGAAACAGGGCTTCGACCGGTCGGTGACCGTTCGGTCGAATGGCACTTCAGCTTTTGTTTTCAACAAAAGGGCTGAAGGGGGGTGGGGTAAGAAAAGTGGTAATTGGGTAAGTTGGTAATTTAGTAATTTGGACCAAAGCCGCTCAAGTCCACGCCAATCTGGGATGACCTGGGATGAACTCTCTGAAATCTACGCCAATCTGGGATAGGTATAGGAGGGGGTAGGCAATCGGGTGATCTGGCGATCGGGAGATCGGGTGATTGGAACCCAAGTCCCACAGCCGAGGGCGGCTGTGCCACACGGATATCGCTGAGCCCTACGCCAAACTGGGATGACTTGGGATGGATTGGGATGAACCAGGAGGGGGAGGGGGCTTATCGCCGAAATCGCCCGGGATCGCCGACATCGCCGTAATCGGAAAGCCAAACTAAGATGGCTTGGCGTGGATTGGGATCAACCAGGAGCGGTGATATCGTTAGAAGTCCCATGCTCCGCTACCTCACAACCCGCCTGCTTTATATGGTCCCGGTGCTGTGGCTGGTGGTGTCGGTGGTATTTCTGCTGATCCATCTGGTGCCCGGCGATCCTGTGACGCAGATGCTGGGAGAAGATGCCGCTGCGGCGGACATTCAGGCGGCGCGCCACGCCTACGGGCTCGACGTCCCGCTGGGGCAGCAGTACGTGAATTACTGGAAGGGCGTGCTGCACGGCGACCTGGGGCGCTCATTCCGCTTTGACCAGAGCGTGAGCAAGGTGATTGTGGAGCGCTATCCGTGGACGCTGCAGCTCACGGTGGCCGCAATGATTGTTGCGTTGCTCATCTCCATTCCCGCCGGAGTGCGCTCGGCGCGGCGACGCAATCGCTGGGACGACCGCCTGCTCAGCTTTGTCAGCCTGTGGGGCTTGTCGTTTCCTAACTTTGCGCTGGGGCCGATCCTGATTTTGTTTTTCGCCATCCGGCTGGGACTATTGCCGGTTTCAGGTTCCGGCACTGTGGCGAACCTGATTCTGCCGGCGATCACCATGGGCGGAGCGCTGGCGGCGATCCTGACGCGCATGGTGCGCACGGCGATGCTGGAAGAGCTGAGCCAGGATTACATCCGCACGGCGCGCGCCAAAGGCCTCTCAGAGAATGTGGTGGTCTATAAGCACGCGCTGCGCAATGCGCTGGTTCCCGTGCTGACCGTGGTGGGACTGCAGTTCGGCGCGCTGCTGGCTGGAGCCATTGTCACGGAGACAATCTTCTCCTGGCCCGGCATTGGGCGCCTGACGATCAGCGCCATCAGCAGCCGCGATTATTACCTTGTACAGGGTTGCATTCTGATGATCGGCCTGACGTACGTAGTGGTGAACTTCCTCACTGATCTGCTGTACTCGCTGGCGAATCCGCGGATCAGGCAGTGAAGACTTTAGCCGCGCATGAACGCTGATCCCGGACGAATTAGTAATTCGCGTTTTTTTGCGTGGATTCGCGGTGAGTCGCTGCTGTGGTAATGCGCGAGAACGACTACGAGCAGAGATTATGGATGGTCGCTTCTACGCCCTTTGGACCGATCTCCAGTCTGCCAATGCTGATTGGCAAGCTGAAGCGTCGCGGCCCAGCGCTTCCGGGATTGAAGTAGAGCACGCCGTTTCTGGTCTCTTGCTTCGGCTGGTGCGAGTGCCCGCTGATCACCACGGCAAAGCCCGCAGCTTTGGGATTGAGATCGAGCGCATTCACATCATGGATCACGTAAATGTGCCGCCCACCAAGCTCCACCACTTCAGTTTCGGCAAACTGGCGCGCCCAGCTCTGGACATCCACGTTGCCGCGAATCGCCGTGACAGGAGCAAGCATCTCCAAGGCAGGCACAATCTCCGGCGAGCCAATGTCGCCCGCATGAATAATGTGCTCTGAGCCGCGCAGGAACTCCAGGGCTTCAGGTCGAAGCAGGCCGTGCGTGTCGGAGATTACGCCAATGATCATCTTGTGTTTGCGTCAGAGCAACGGCGAAGCCATCGCTCACATTTATTGGATGATATTGAGAGCGCCCCAGACAAAAGGCGGCCACGCAGGCCGCCTCATTCCAATGAATTTTTGCCGCTTTCTTACGAGGGCTTCTTCTCAGTGCCGCCCTGGTCCTTCAGCATTTCAACGTTATCCACATGAAGCGTGCCATTGTTGTCGCTGCCGGTCACGCGAACATGGTGTCCTTCATGACCCTTCAGCGCATCTTGATTGTCCACGTTATAAACTTTGTGGCCTTTGTCAGAGACCACTACAAGTTTCTCTCCATTTTGCGCGCACTTCTTTGCGCAGTCGGCATTGGAGTAATCTGCGCTTTTCTTCTGCGCGCATTTTGCGTCAGTGATCCAGCCACTGACCTTCTCTGCCTTGCCGGCGGCTTTATCTTGTGCAATGGAAAAAGAGGCAAAAACAGCAACTGCAAGTAGAGTCAACGCAAATTTCTTCATACGTTATCTCCTTGATTAAGTTCCGGCTGACCTACCTACCTGCCTGCTAAAGGCACAAATCCCTGACGACAGGTGAAAGTTACAGCCCACAACGTTGTAACTGATTTCATACTTTTGAGCAAGCAGCGCTAGTCCCTACAAGCAGGCATCTTGGGTTGATTGCCGCAGCATGCTTTGCGATGAATCTATTATTGCGCTCACACGTTCTATAATCCCGCTTCAATCCTCGATCGCGGATCCATATAGTCGCGCAGCGCGTCGCCGATAAAGTTGAAAGAGAGCACAGCCAGCATCACTGCCAGCGCAGGGAAGATCACTAGGTGCGGCGCATCGAAAAGATGCGCTCGGCTATCGTTCAGCATTGATCCCCAGCTTGCCGTCGGCGGCGGAACGCCCAGCCCCAGGAAGCTCATCGTCGCCTCTGCCAGCACCGCGCCCGCCATGCCAATGGCCGCTTGCACAATTACCGGCTGAATAATATTAGGAAGAATGTGGCGCGTGACGATGCGCCAATCGCTCGCGCCCAGCGCACGCGCAGCTTCTACGAATTCTTTTTCTTTCACGGCCAACACCTGCGCTCGCACCAGCCGTGCATATCCTACCCAGCCGCCAATGCATAGCGCCAGAATCAAATTGAAAACTCCCGGCCCAATAAACGCGACGAACGCAATCGCCAGCAGAATTCCCGGGAAAGAAAGAAAAGCATTCATCACGATCACGCTGAAGAACTTGTCAGCGTAGCCGCCGTAGTAACCCGCCATTGAGCCGATAATCAGCCCCAGCAGTAGTGATCCCGCAACCACGCTGCTCCCCACCAGCAAGGAGATACGCGCGCCATAAATCACCCGTGAGAAGATGTCGCGTCCCAGTTCGTCCGTTCCAAACCAGTGTGTAGCGCTCGGAGGCTGAAGGCGTGAAGGCAAATCAATGCTGCTGGGATTCTGCGGCGCAATCCATGGCGCGAATAGCGCAAACACGACAAACACCGCAACCAGCACCATGCCTATGCCGGCCAGTGCGTTGCGCCGTCCCAGCGTTGTTGCCGTGTTCCATGTCGTGGAAAGTGCCATCGCGATACAAAGCCCCAAGAGCGCAACCACGAACGACGCAAACGCAAAGGAAATTGCAAATTCAAATATCCTTCGCGTCCTTAGCGGTGAGAAGATATTGCTGCTGATTGCTAACTGCTATTTGCTAATTGCTACGCTTACCGCTTTCTTCAACGCCCTTACAAACATCTCATTCTCTTCCGGCGTGCCAATGCTCACGCGAATCGCGTTAGGAATGCCCCAGGGCGCCAGCGATCGCACAATCACTCCCTCGGACTGCATGCGCTTGGCAAAGGCGTTACCGTCGTCGTCGATCTCAAAGTAAATAAAATTGGCGCTGGTTGGGACAGCGCGAATCCCCAGCTCGGCAAAGCGCTCCATCAGCCAGCTTGCGCCCGCTGCATTGTTCTCCACCGTTTTTTGAATGTGCGCTTCGTCGCGGATCGCTGCCAGCCCCGCCGCCTCAGCCACAACCGATACTGAAAATGAGTTCCGCACCTTGCCAAAGTAGCGCAGCAGCTCCGGATCGCCGCACGCATATCCCAGTCGGATTCCCGCAAGCCCGTGAGCTTTGGAAAATGTCCGCAGCACCAGCACGTTCTTTTTATCTGAGCGCACGTAATCAAATGATCGGGAATAGATGATGCCGCGCTGCCGCGCGAAATACTCCGCAAAGTCAGAGTAGGCTTCGTCCAGCACCACCAGAACGCTCCCCGGAATGCGCCGCAGAAATGCCTCAGTCGCATCTGCATCGAACATCGTGCCCGTAGGATTGTTCGGGTTTGCCAGAACCACAACTCGCGTCTGCTCATTCACGGCTGCGGCAATCGCGTCCACATCGTATGCATCGTTGTGCATCGGAACCGGAACGTAGCTGGCTCCCGTGGTTCGTGTAACCAGCGGATAGCTGATAAAAGTCCGCTCGCTGCTCACGCAGTTTGTGCCCGGAACCAAAAGCGTGCGCGCCAGCACGTCGAGAATACCCAACGAACCATCGGCAATAAAAACCTGCTCGGGCAATATCTGATGCCGGGCAGCCAACGCAACACGCAGCTCACTCGCGTCATTATCAGGATAAAGATTCACTTCAGCAGCAGCGGTGCGAATGGCTTCAATCGCCAGCGGAGAAGGCCCAAAGGGATTCTCATTCGATGCCAGCTTGATCATCCGAACGCCGGATTCCTGCTGTGCCTGCCGCATCGGCTTACCGGGAACGTATCCACCCAGTGCGCGTATGTGCTCGGGAATTTGATCGAGGACCGTTTTTTTCATTTACAGAGAAGGGATAACAGAAGTTTGTATCATAAATTATGTCGCTACGCTCCAAACCGCCGGCGCACATTGCTCTGACAGCGACGCTTCTGCGCCTAAGGCAAGCAGCTCGCCGCGCTAATCGGGCTCGCTGCTATATCGATAAATCCAAAGTAGAGACGTAGCACTGCTACGTCTCCAAAACAACAGACTCTGGAAATTTAGGGGCTTACGAGACACCGAACCGGCCAAAAGTTTCTGTGGCACAGGCACTCCTGCCTGTGCCCGATGAGAGTCGTAAAGGAGATAGGCACAGACAAGAGTGTCTGTGCCACATTTTCAATCTCGGCGCCTCCTGCGCTGCCTTTCGTTGCTCGTCGCGCTTTGCATGCGCGGAGGTCTGCGCGGCGGAGCCCCGGATCTCGTCTCCCGCACGCTCCTGCGCAGGCTCCCCACCTCTTGCGGACTCAGCTCGCGCACCTGCCCCGGTTCAACATCCAGGGTGAGCGGCCCATAGCGCACGCGCTTGATTTTCTCCACATGATGGCCAACCTCCTCAAACATGCGCCGGATCTGCCGGTTCTTCCCCTCGATCAGCGTGACCTCATACCACGGATTGGCTGCATCTTTGGTAAGGCGGATCTGCGCCGGCGCGGTGAAGACCTGCTCAAGCCGCCGGGTGCCGGGTTTTGCGCCAATACGAATACCGCGGCGCAATTTTTCAATGTCTTCTCCGGTCGCGCGCCCCGCAATTTTCACCAGGTATGTCTTGGGAACGTGCGATGAGGCATGTGTGAGCTTGCTGGCTAGATCGCCGTCATTCGTCAGCAGCAGCAGCCCCTCGCTGGACCAGTCGAGCCGGCCAACCGGATAAATGCGCGCATTCACGTTCTTCACCAGGTCCATCACCGTAGGCCGGCCTTCCGGATCGGACACCGTGGTGACGTATCCCTTTGGTTTGTTCAGGAGAAAATAGACGTGGCGCTCGGCTCCGCGCAGCAGCTTGCCATCAACTTTGATGTGGTCAGTGTCCAGATCAGCTTTGCTGCCAAGCTCCGTAATGGTGTGGCCGTTTACGCTGACGCGTCCCTGCGAAATCAGTTCTTCTGCTTTGCGTCGCGATGCGACTCCCGCAGCGGCGATGATCTTCTGCAATCGCTCCGCCGCCACGTTAGCCTCCTGTACTTTCTGAGGCGATCTGATTCGTGGCTTGCTCGTCCGTCTGGTCGTGCTGCGGATCAGAAGAAACCGTGGGCTCGGTGACGTTTTGCGGAACTTCAGCTTTGTCTTCCGCCATCTGCTCCATGCCGCCATCGTCACTGGGAGTGCCGGTTGCATCGGGGATTGCGCCTTCACCCGGCATGAAGAGTTCGTCCTGCAGCTCGCCCGCAGCCAGCTTCTCGAACTCCTCCAGGCTGGGAAGTTCGTTGAGATCGCGCAGGCCAAAGCGGAGAAGAAAATCTTTAGTGGTCTTATAGAGCATAGGTCGGCCCACAACGGCCTTGCGGCCGGCCGTCGTGATGAGCTTGCGCTCCAGCAGCGTACCAATCACACCACCAGCATCCACGCCGCGAATTTCGCTGATTTCCGGTACCGTAATCGGCTGCTTGTAAGCGATTACAGCCAGAGTCTCCAGCGCCTGCAGTGAAAGACGGATCGGCGGCTTCAAGCTCTTGGAAAACGCGCGCATCATGTCATGATGCTCAGGCTTGGTGGACATGCGATACCCGCCCGCGACCTCGCGAATCTCAATGCCATGGTCCGGATTCGCATAGTCCGCAATCAACTCATCCAGATACGGCTTGAGCAGCCCGCGCAGCTCAGTTTTTTCTGACTTTTCTTTGGTGCGCTTGGCCGCGGGAGTTGTGCCTGCATCTTCAACCGCGCCAAGGTGGCTTTCCGCTGGATCTGGCTGCGTCTGCGAGGAATCGGTTGATTCACTCTGGGTCTGCTCGTTGTTGGGCTGAGATTCAGCCGTAGCCGCAGGCGCATTCTTCAACGCCAGCAGATCATCTTTCAGCAGCGCAGCCATCTGGTCCAGCGTGATGGGCTCCTCCGCCGCATAAATCAACGCTTCGAGTTGGGCTTTGATTGACATTCCGTAGTTAGTATTTAGTATTTAGCCTTTTTTGAAATCCCGAGCGCAGCGAGGGATCCCTACCTCTAACGTTCAGTATAAGGAAAAGTAATGTCAACCTTTTCTCCCTAAAATGTCTTGCAAGGACCATCCCTATTCTGTCTCCCCGGTTCCCGTAGGTTTCGCTGGCGATAGAGATCTCTCGCTTCGCTCGAGACTTCGAAAAAACTAATTGCTAACCGCTGCTTTATCTCCAATCGTCTCTAATCGCGGCGCCTTCTCCCATGACCGCGTCAAACATCGGATGTTTTTTGATCAGGACCTCGCCAAAAACTTTCTCCTGCCGCAGCAGGATGGCCTGCAGCCGCACCAGCTCCAGCAGCGCCAAAAAAGATGAGATGAGCGCATGGCGCGAAGTGATGTGCTGCAGCAGCCGTTTCAGCCGGATCGGACGGTCTTCCATCAGCAGCCGGCGGCGGAAATACTCGATCATCTGCCCGACCGTGACACTCTCTTCATTTACCGCCAGCACCGGCCGCGACTTCGCCCGCTCCAGAATCTGCTGGAACGTTCGCACCAGGTCCACCACGTCAGCCGCCAGCTCAGGTTCTGTGCCCTCGGCATCTTTAAATTCCTTGAGCGACGGATTGCTCACCACCGCATCTTCAATCTGCTGCTTCTGCAGCAGCATCTGCGCAGCATTCTTGAACTTCTCATGCTCCAGCAGCCTCTGCACCAGCTCTGCACGCGGATCTTCCTGCTCGCCCGCGGGCGCGTCCGGATCGCGCGGCAGTAGCATTTTGCTTTTGATGTGGATCAGCAGCGAGGCCATGTAGATGAACTCGGCGGCAATGTCCACGTCAAGCTGCTTCAGGTTCTCGACATACCCCAGATACTGCGCCGTGATCTTGGCAATCGGAATATCGTAAATATCAATGTCCTGTTTGCGCACCAAATCCAGCAGCAGATCAAGCGGCCCGTCATAGACCTGGGCCACGCTGACCGCGAATGGAAATTCGCTGGCCTGCGTTTTCGCGGATTGTGACGTTTCTGCCATAACGTAGGTTGCAAACGTTCAAAACGGATCGAACGTAAATTGATTTTAAATGTATTTTGGGACGTTCGTAGCTTGAAACGTGGATATTTGTAAAAGGCTATTGAGCTGTGAAAGCTTTGCGCGTGAATAAACAAGTGTCAGGCACGACATGAGCGTTTAGCCAGAGGTGAGCGAAGCGAACCGAAGGCTGCGAAGTCGTACCGTAGGACGTTAAGAAGGTTGGGCTTTAGCCACTGAGGGCTCATTCCAACGGACTGTAATTGCCCTTGTAGTTTTTCACTGCCAGATTTGATTTTTCCAGACGGATAACTGGCTCCGAACGGGAGAGACCAAGTAAGACCTCGATGGTGGCGCGCCCATCTGAAACAGGAATTCGCTCGAACTGCTTCCATGCGTCCTGCAATGTCTTTGGTGGTAGGACGTAATCGTGCAACCGTCCCTCGTTGTCTTCTGCTAGCAAGACGAGCACGTTCATTGGGCGGTCGGAAAAGCTGAATACCCATTGGTCGTTCTTTACGCGAGCTGTGTGAACTCCGACTTTTCGGCCCTTGCGAGTGATGAAAGTTCGCGGCCGGTCATCTGCTCTCAACGGATACTTCTTGGAAACAAAATCCACCCACGTTTGAATGATTGCATCCCGGCGCTCCTGCAGCTTTTCTTGTTTTTCCTGTTCGCCAGGCGGGATTCTGATCGCTTCCGGCACCCGCAGCCCTGCATCTGCTGGCGCTTTCGTCGCAACATCTTTCACATCAGAAATCTGCAGCAGCCCAATCGCACCCCGCACTTGTCCCATCGTCTCTTCTGCCTTCTTTGTGGCCTTCTCCGCTCCAGCGCGGATGATCTCCATCAGCCGTCCTGGATTCTGCGAAAGCTCGCGCCTGCGCTCACGAATCGGCGCAAGGTGCGCATTCACGCTCTCAATCGCGAGTGCCTTGCACTCCACGCAGGTGATCGTCGCCTGAGTGCAGCCTTGAGTGATGTAGGCCAGCCGCTCAGGATCGCTAAAGATCTGGTGAAGATTTCCCACCGGACAACGATCAGGGCTGCCTTTATCAGTCAGCTTCGGGCGGTCAGTGACGCTGTTCTTGATTTTCTCTTCAACAACCGTTGCCTCATCGCTCAGCAAAATGGAATTGCCGTACGACTTCGACATCTTGCGCTTGTCCGTCCCCAGCAGCTTCGGAGACTTTGTCAGCAGCACCTGCGGCTCAGGAAAAACCGGCTTCCCCTCGAGCTTGTAAAACTGATTGAACCGCCGGGCAACTTCGCGTGTGAGTTCGATATGTGCTACTTGATCTTCGCCCACAGGCACAAAATCCGGCTTATATATAAGGATGTCCGCCGACTGAAGCAGCGGGTATCCCAAAAAGCCGTACATATGCAGGTCTTTGTTGGGCATCTGCTGCTGCTGTTCTTTGTAAGTGGGGACGCGCTCCAGCCAGCCCAGCGGTGTGATCATGGAAAAGGCCAGATGCAGCTCAGCATGCTGCGGCACCTGTGACTGCACAAAGATCGCGCACTTCTCCGGATCAAGACCTCCGGCCAGAAAATCCAGAATCACCTCCAGCGTGTTGTCCGCCAGGCGTGAGGTGTCGTCATAGTCGGTGGTGAGCGCATGCCAGTCCGCTACAAAGAAGTAGCAATCATACGTATGCTGCAGCTTCACCCAGTTCTGCAGCGCGCCCACGTAGTTGCCCAGGTGCAGCTTGCCTGTAGGACGCATGCCGCTCAGTATTCGCGGGCGGGAATTTTGTTTTGCGGAATCTGTCATTCGTGGCAGCGGCGATTCGTGAGCCGATATTAGAAGTTTAGCAAATCCGTTCTTAGCCCGAAGAACTTAACCGCAAAGATCGCAAAGAACAAAAGTTTTAGAATCTCCCATTGCGTTGCGTCCTTCGCGCCCTTTGCGGTGAAACGCCTAAGTCCCCGTTTTGTCTCCAGCAGCCTTTTGTTGCGGTGCAATCGTCTTCACCTTGACTGGTTTGGCCGGAATTCCCACGGAAATGGTGTACGGATCAATATCTTTTGTCGCGACGCCCATTGATCCCAGCAGCCCGTGCTCATGCACGCGCACGCCGCTCATCACGGTGGAATGATAGGTGATGCGCGCCCGCGGGCCGATCTCTGTTTTCCTGTTGGTCACAATCATTCCGTCATTGAGGTCGTGATCGTGAGAGTAAACGTTCGCATAATCCGAGATTGAGCTACCCTCGTGAACGATGATCTCTCCGCGGTCATCGAGCAGCACGTATTTGTGGATTGTGCAGTTGTCTTCAATGGTCAGGTTATAGCCGTAAGAGACTTCCACTCCGTGAAAGATCTTCACGTTCTTCCCAATGTGCTTCAGCACGTGTTTGGCGATCACAGCGCGCACGCGAAAGCCCAGCCAGTGATTCAAGCCGGCCGGAGAGCGGTCATACATCATCCAGAACCAGATCAGCGGCTTGCGCTCAGCATATTTTTGCGCGTCAACATCGCCATAATATTCGGGCTCAAGCGTGGCATTTCGGGGATCAAAGCTGTGCACCAGCGCCTGCTCTGCCAGCGGCGCATTCGGCGCAGGCTCAGTATAAGGGCGGCCAAGATAAAGTTCATGCAGCGTGTTCCGCACCACAATGCTGCGATGCTCAACATCACGGTTGGAGAACTCCTGGTCCAGCTTCTGGATCCACTCCAGAAAAGCCTTCTCTGCCTGCGGCAGCGGCTGAAGGTTGCGATATTCGTAACGCGGCATAACGCCCTCGATCGTCTGCTAGATTAAGACTTCAATCATATAACCATAACTGGAGAAATATTGCTCCAGCCATACCTGCTTGCCGCATTGGATTCCTGTTGAATTAAGCCGATTCAGTATTCTGCCGGCAAATTTATGATATGCATCATGCCTGCACCCATCCCAGAGTTCCTCTACGGCACAGCATGGAAAGAAGACCGCACCGCCGCTCTCACTGAACTCGCGATCCGCAATGGTTTTCGCGGGATTGATACAGCCAACCAGCGCCGCCATTATTTTGAGGCCGCAGTAGGAGAGGCCTTGGCCACGGTGTATCGCGCCGGAATAGTGTCCCGCTCTGATCTTTTTCTGCAGACCAAGTTCACCTATCAGCCGGGGCAGGACCACCGCCTGCCTTATGATCCGAATGCCAGCTTCTCTCAACAGGTCGCGCAGTCCATGGCCAGCTCTCTCGATCATCTCGGGACAGATTACGTGGACAGCTACGTTTTGCACGGGCCATGGTCTGGCCATGGCTGGACTGAGGTGGACAGCGAAACCTGGGAGGCGATGAAAAAAGAGCGTGCCGCGGGGCGTGCTCGCTTTCTCGGCGTGAGCAATGTTTCATTCCAGCATTTGCAGCAGATGGCTGCTCAGGGTGAAGCGCCGGCATTCGTGCAAAACCGCTGTTATGCCGTTAGCGGATGGGACCGCAACGTCCGGGAGTTCTGCCGCGAGCACAACATTATTTATCAGGGATTTTCATTGCTCACGGCCAATGTTGCCGTGCTCCGCCATCCGCTCCTCGCCGGCATTGCAGAGCGATCTAAAGTCACGCCTGCCCAGGTTGTGTTCAGCTTTGCGCGTGCAGTAGGCATGCTGCCTCTCACAGGGACCGCCAATCCTGAGCACATGCAGCAGGATCTCGCCAGCCGCAAGCTGATACTGACCAACGAAGACATTGTAAAAATTGAGTCTCTTGCTGGCTAAATGAACATAAATCGCCAATAAATCCGCTACTGGAGTTACCTCAGTACTCTTGTTGTATGCATACTTTTGCAGATATAAATGCGTCATTCCGGATACGTGTGACTGCAGTCGCAAGGGACGTGAAAGATGATGTGCAGTTTTATTTTTGGACCCAGGAAAGTCGCGCAAGCGGGTCTTCTCGGTCTGGTTCTTCTACTTTCGGTGAGTGTACTGGCCCAGGATGATGGGCTTAAACCGGTTCCCATCCTGACGGGTTCCACGGCTTATTTCACTCGGGTTCAGGCCGGACAGATTCAGAATGCTCCATCCATCAGTCCGCTGCTGCTCGTGCCGGTCGGCGATAAATGGCTGCTGGAAGCAAAAGGCAGCTACTCAGAAACTTTCACCAAGGACCCGGACGACAATTATTACGAAAACAAAGCGTCTTATGGCTTTGCCTACGCGCAAGCCGATTACATCACCAAATACGCGACTTTTACCGCGGGCCGGTTCATTACACCATTCAATATCTATAATGAACGCTTTGCGCCAAACTGGATTCGTCCGCTTCAGGTCACGCCTTTAAGCGTTCCCATTAGCAGCAATTCCAGCCTGGGCGGCATGGTGCATGGCGCTTTTTCTCCGGCGGAAAAGCTCAATTTGAATTACGCCGTTTACTTCTCGGCGAACAACACACATCATTTGCTGGCCACAGACCGCTCCACTGGCGGGCGCATCGGATTCTTTCTGCCCGGCCCGCGGCTTGAGATAGGAGCATCCTTCCAGCAGGTTCTCCAAGCAACTCGTCCGCATAGCTCCGGCATGTACTTTGTCTGGCAGCCAAACCGCGCGCCGCTGAGCCTGCGTTCAGAGTTCGTGCGCTCGTCAGGGCTGAAGGGAAGCGGGTACTGGATTGAATCTGCCTATCGCCTGAGCCAGCTCTCTCCTTCTTTGCGCAAACTGGAAATGGTGGGCCGCGGACAGCAGTTCTTTGCCGCATCAAACCTGAAACCCTCGACGATAAAGAAGCTTGGCGCTTTCGGCAAAGACACGCAGCAAGCCGACTTCGGCCTGAACTATTACTTCCGCAGTGATGTGCGGGCTTCTGCCGGTTATGGCCGGCAGTTCGTGCTCGGCAACAATGCCAATTTATGGACCATCGGGATGACGTGGCGCTTTGTCATGCCATTAGGCCCGACAGGGAATAAGTTATGAAAATGAAATCCGTTATCTCTGCGGCTTTTCTGGCGATGATGCTGCTACTGGCTGCCGGAGCACTGGCTAAAACTGCAGGAAGCAAAGACGCTTCGGCATCAGCTGCGCCTGCCGCCACTGCCAGTGCTGCGCAGGATGAAAACCTGCATGTGGAAGGCGAGAAGCGTTTCCGTTCCAACTGCGCTCGCTGCCATGCCGCGCCACCCAAATTTGCGCCAAGGATGGCAGCCACAATCGTGCGTCATATGCGTGTTCGCGCCAACCTCACTAATGACGATATGCGCCTGATCCTGCGCTACATGGCGGAATAAGCCTATGAAAAGAACACGGAAATTAAACTGCGTACGCGTAAGTCTTGCGGCAGCATTTTTCTTTGCGCTCACGCTCTCTGCGCGCGCACAGTCACATGTGATTGAAGTGCTGGCAGATAATGACAGCCATTTCAAGATCGCTGGCCAGAGCAAGCCGGAGATCGTGGTAAAGGCCGGCGAGCCGGTGCTTCTCAGAGTCAAAGCCCGCAAAGGAAAGACCTGGAACCGCAATGGCAGCGTCCACGGTTTTACGCTGCTGCGTCACAAAGACCATGCCAAGGTCCCAGGTTGGGACCTGGAATTGAAGCAGGGCACGCAGGAATTTGCGCTCACTGCGCCAGGCGAGCCCGGCGAATATGACGTGCTTTGCACCGTGATCTGCAGTGACGATCATGAAGGTATGCGCATGAAGTTTGTTGTAACACCCTGAATGTAAGGGCAGCCGGCGCTTGAGCGTTAGGCGCACCAAAAAGGAAAAAGAATGAACAAAGGAAAAATTACGGCGCTATCACTGGTACTGCTTGTTGCCATGTGTTCTGCCGCCAAGGACCAGCCCAAAGACTCAACAGCCACATGGCAGGGATCTATTGTTGACAGCCAATGTGCCTTCAACGTGCACTCGCAGAGCCATTCTCATGAAGCAATGATAAGAAACGGAGTCGCGAATGCGACTGATAAAAAAAGCTGCACCCTGCATTGCGTAAGAGATATGGGTGGCAGCTATGTACTGGTGGCAAAGAAAGATATTTACCGGCTGGATGACCAGACAAAGGTCGAGGCCTTTGCCGGCAAGGAAGTAAAAGTCTCAGGCACACTCGATGCGAAGACCCACACCATTCACATACTGGATATCGCAGAAAACAAATAGATTTGTTGCACAGAAAAATAAGCGGCTACAGAAATGCAGCCGCTTATTTTTTGTTTCTTTTACCGCTACACGCGCGAGTTATGCACTCTTTCCAAGGGATAGCCTTGGCCGGTGGTGAACATTTCTACCTGCATGACCGGCAATGGTCATGGCTGCGTGTTCCAAAGAAGAAAGGGAATCTTTCAAAGGACAGGAAGACTGATGAAGCACGCGGAGTATCTCTGTGATCTGGCCGAGCCGCGAGCTTTGCCGGGCATAGTCAACATCTTCCTTTGCATCTGCCACAGCTGATTCGATATAGCACCAGAGAAAATGGCTCAGGAGGTCAACGGCCCTCTTCAAGTCCCGTCCCACATCACCATTCAGTAAATCGTCAATAGCACGGTCTTGATCGTCAGGGCTGGAATCCTGAAAACTGTTCCACTGCAGTTGCAGCTGAAACCCTTTGAGCGCTTGCGAAAGCCGAGTAATCTGATTCGAAAGATCTTCCATTGTCTAATCCTTGCTTGAATTTTGGGGCCCCTAGACATCGGAAGAAGTGGCAAATACCGGAAGAATGGTGATACAGCGATAAAGGTAAGATGCTGGATTCAGCCAAAGCGTCAAAGTTACTCAGGTACATGTATTGGCCTCTTACCTCTCGCGCTTGGAAAGTGAGACACGCTAAGTGATTGCAACAGAACAAAAAACTGGTGATCAGAAGAAGTGTTAGAAGAGCTCAAGTTTACCAAGAAGGCACATTCAATCGCGCCTTTTCTTAAGTTTTTCACATAAAACTCCCGCTCAGAAATAGCATTTTGATCGCTTTAACTGTCAGAGGACAGGGATTCGCCTGTGTGCCTTTAGCGAATTTTTGACGAAACTGCTAGAATCGTACGATGCAGTCTCCCATCTCTGAAGCGCTGGCTTGGGCGCACCCGCTTGTCCAGGAGTGGTTCACCAAAAAATTTGGAACGCCTACAGAGCCTCAGGAGCAGGGCTGGCCGCACATTTTAGCCGGACGCACTACGCTGATCTCAGCGCCGACTGGTTCGGGTAAAACCCTTGCAGCATTCCTCATCTGCATTGACCGGCTGGTCCGCAAAGCTCTGACCGGCGAGCTGATGGACCGCACAGATATCCTTTATGTCTCGCCCTTGAAAGCACTCGGCAACGATATTCAGAAAAACCTCGAAGGTCCTTTGAGTGAGATCACGGCGCTGGCCGGCGAAAAAGGGCTGTTGATGCCTGAAATCCGGGTGGCCGTCCGCACCGGTGACACGCTCTCCCATGAGCGCCAGAAGATGCTCAAGCGCCCGCCACATATCCTGGTGACCACGCCGGAGTCGCTCTACATTTTGCTTACCGCTCAGCGGAGCCGCGCGATCCTGAGCGAGGTGAACACCATCATCGTGGACGAAATCCACGCCGTGGCCGACGACAAACGGGGCGCGCACCTGGCGCTCTCACTCGAACGGCTGGATGCGCTCACCGGCAGCCGTGCCACGCGAATCGGTCTCTCCGCCACGCAGAAGCCCATCGAAACCGTTGCTCATTTCCTAACGGGCAACGGCCGTCCTGATCCGGTGGTGGTCAATGTTGGCCACAAGCGCGCAATGGATCTCGCGATTGAGGTCCCCGGACAGGAACTCGGGCCCGTTGCCAGCAATGATCTCTGGGACGAGATTTATGACCGCATTTCTCAGCTCGTTCAGCAGCACCGCTCCACGCTGGTCTTTGTGAATACGCGCCGTCTGGCGGAGCGCGTGGCTTTCAATCTGGCAGAGCGTTTGGGAGAAGATGCTGTTGGCGCGCACCACGGCAGTCTGGCGCGCAAGCTGCGGCTTGAAGCCGAGAGCAAGCTGAAGAATGGCGAACTGAAAGTGCTGGTGGCCACGGCTTCACTCGAATTAGGAATTGACATCGGCCACGTGGATCTTGCCATTCACATCGGCTCGCCGCGCTCGATTGCCGTCTCTCTGCAGCGCTTTGGCCGCGCAGGACACTGGCGCGGAGCCGTCCCAAAGGGACGTTTCTTTCCCACCACGCGCGACGAACTGCTGGAGTGCGCTGCGCTGGTGCGCTCTATTCATCACGGCGAACTTGACCGGCTGATCATTCCCGACGCGCCGCTCGACGTGCTGGCGCAGCAGATTGTGGCCACCTGTTCCGCCGAAGAGTGTGACGAGGACCAGCTGTTTGAGCTGGTCCGGCGCGCCTATCCGTATCGCGAGCTGGAGCGCAAGGACTATGACGAACTGCTGACCATGCTTTCTGATGGCATTGCCTCACAGCGCGGTCGCTTCGGGGCATATCTTTTTCGCGACCGCGTCAATAAGCGGCTGAAGGCCCGCCGCGGTTCGCGCATGATCGCAATCATGAATGGCGGCGCTATTCCTGAGAGCGCGCTCTATACCGTTGTGGCGGAGCCGGAAGGAACAGTTGTCGGCACACTGCATGAGGATTTTGCCGTCGAGAGCTTGAAGGGCGACATTGTTCTCCTGGGCAACATGAGCTGGCGCATCCGCCGTGTGGAGGCTGCCGGACGCATCCTGGTGGAAGATGCGCATGGCGCGCCACCTTCGATCCCGTTCTGGCTCGGCGAAGCGCCGGGCAGGACAGCCGAGCTTTCGCACCAATT
The DNA here is from genome assembly GCA_964541925.1 of uncultured Acidobacteriaceae bacterium. Taxonomy (GTDB): domain Bacteria; phylum Acidobacteriota; class Terriglobia; order Terriglobales; family Acidobacteriaceae; genus Angelobacter. The sequence goes on from CAZISB010000040.1 coordinate 16,598, forward strand.
GGGCGAGCTCCGCCGGAACATCAGCGATCTCACGCCGAACACAGTTCCGGGCTTCGTCAACCAGAAATCTCCTGAAGTTCTGGCCGCCGTCGAATGGCTCAAGCAGGAGTGCGGATTGGATGACTCCGGCGCCGAGCAGGCCATTGAATACATTGTGACCGGCCGTGCTGTGCTGGGCGCTGTACCCACGTCAGATACGGTCATCGCTGAGCGCTTCTTTGACGAAGGCGGCGGCATGCAGCTGGTGGTGCATGCTCCGTTTGGCGCGCGCATCAACAAAGCCTGGGGACTCTCGCTGCGCAAGCGCTTCTGCGTTTCATTCAATTTCGAGCTGCAGGCTGCAGCCACCGACAATGGCGTGAATATCGCTCTGGCTGAGCAGCACAGTTTTCCCCTTGGCGACGTCTTCCACTTCCTGCATGAGAACTCGGTGAAAGAAGTGCTGCAGCAGGCGGCGCTGCTCTCTCCGCTGCTGGAAACGCGCTGGCGCTGGGACGCAAACCGCGCTCTTGCCCTGCTGCGCTACTGGAACGGCAAAAAAATTCCTCTGCAGGTACAGCGCACCCGTTCGGCCGACCTGCTGGCTTCCGTTTTCCCGGACGTGGCGCAATGCCAGGAAAATGCCGATGGGCCCATCCGCGTGCCAGATCATCCGCTGGTGCGCGAGGTGATGAAAGATATTTTTCATGAAGCACTGGATCTTGAAGGCTTGAAAGATGTTCTGCGTAAGATCAACTCCGGCGAAATCAAGTGCATTGCCGTGGATACGCCGGTCCCTTCGGTCTTTTCGCATGAGATCCTGAACACCAATCCGTACGCGTATCTCGATGATGCTCCACTTGAAGAGCGCCGCGCCCGCGCCGTTGAGATGCGGCGCACGCTGCCTGAATCAGTCTTGCAGGAAGTCGGCGCACTTGATCCGGCTGCAATCGCTGAGGTCCGTGCCGGTGCATGGCCTGATGTGCGCGATGCCGACGAACTGGCCGACACGCTGCACACTCTCATCGCCTTGCCGGAAGATTTTGTACCGCTGGAGTATCGTCCCCCCGCGGAAGCATGGCAGGGGTTCTTTGAACAGTTGCGAGCATCGAATCGCGCGACTAGAGTACGAATACCTGAAGATCAATCAGCGCAGCCGGGGGCGGCTGCGGTCCGCGATGATTTTGGAGCGCAGGCGCCCTCGCCTGCGAAGACTTATTTCTGGGTGTCGGCTGAAAAAACCAAAGCTTTCCGCGCAATCTATCCCACCGCGGAATTTGAAGATCAACTCCCGGAAATCGACGGCGAAGCTCCTTCTCAGGACGATGCTCTGAAGGCCATGGTCACGGGCTGGCTCATGCACCTGGGGCCGACAACGGCCTCTGCGCTGGCAAACTTGCTGCACCTTCCGCTCGCTGAGATCGATAAGACTTTGCTGCGCATTGAGTCCACCGGTCTGATCCTTCGCGGCCATTTCACGCGGGAACCATCCCCAGAGCGATCTGGAGCGCAGGCGCCCTCGCCTGCGAGCGACAATGTTTTTCCGCAGCCGGGGGCGCCTTCACCCCAACACGCAAAAAGCGCACGTGTTGGGGACCCCGGGGCTGCGGTCCACAACATCGTGGAGTGGTGTGAACGGCGTCTGCTGGCGCGAATTCACCGGCTCACGCTTGGTTCGCTGCGCAAGCAGATTGAGCCCGTCACCGCCGCAACCTTTATGCGCTGGCTCTTCCGCTGGCAGCATGTGACGCCCGGCTCGCAAACACGCGATGAGCATGGAACGTTACAGGTGCTCCGGCAACTCCAGGGCTTTGAGGCTCCGGCAAGCGCGTGGGAGCGCCAGCTGCTGGCACGGCGAATCAGCAACTATGATCCCAAGCTGCTGGATCAGCTCTCGCTCACTGGCGCAGTTGGATGGGGCAGGCTCTCGCCGCATCCGGCGATGCTTGAGGATTCAAACGGCGCCGGACGCCGCGTGGTGCCCACCAGCGTTGCGCCAATCACATTCTTTGTTCGCGATGAAGCTGAATGGATGGCGTTGCCGAATGTGCGGCACGCGCACCAGGAAGCCGAGCAGGAGATACGCGGCCTCGGCCCCGGAGCGCGCGAGGTGCTGGCATTTCTGCGCAGCCGTGGCGCTTCGTTCTTTGTAGATATCGTGCGGGGCACCGGCAAGCTGAAATCGGAAATTGAAACTGCGTTGTGGGAATTGGTTGCCGCCGGGCTGGTCACGGCGGATGGCTTTGACAATCTGCGCGCCCTGATCGATCCCAAGCGGCGCTCCGGGCAGGGCAGCGGCAGGAGCAATCGTCCGCGGCATAGCGCAGGGCGGTGGTCATTGCTGCATCCTCTGCAGGGAGAAGATTCCAGCAAGGCTCTGGAGTCAGTTTGCCGCATTCTGCTGGAGCGTTACGGCGTAGTCTTCCGCGAACTGCTGGCGCGTGAAAGCATGCTGCCGCGCTGGCGCGACCTGCTGATTACCTTCCGGCGTCTGGAAGATCGCGGTGAAATTCGCGGCGGCCGCTTCATCAGCGGCTTTATCGGCGAGCAGTTCGCCCTGCCCATCGCGGTGGAGTCTCTGCGCGCCATGAAAAACCTTCCGCACAGCGGTGAAACCGTTACCATCTCCGCAGCCGATCCATTGAACCTGGCCGGAATTGTGGTGCCGGGTGAGCGCGTGCCGGCAATCTCCGGCAAGTACGTCAGCTTCCGCGATGGTGCGCTGGTAGAGACGCCAGAGCTTCAGCCCATCAATATTGCGAGCCGCCAATGAGCGGAAATGAACTGGTGGAAGGCGAAGACTATTACCTGGAAAACGGGAACTGGGTCTTTACCGCAAAGTTCCTTCTCCGGCGGGGATACTGCTGCCGGTCTGGCTGCCGGCATTGTCCATATGGATTTGTGAAAGAGGATTTTCGAAGTCCTGAGCGCAGCGAAGGATCCCTATAGCCACGATTGATCTTTAGGCCCGAAGGACAGCAGTGTGCGATTACATCGCAACAAAAGTTATTCATTCACGTTAGCAGCATGTCAAAGTAGGGATCCCTCGCTCCGCTCGGGATTCACCAACTACTCATACCGCAGTGCAATCACTGGATCCAGACGCGCAGCCTTCATCGCTGGATAGATTCCAAAGAACAGGCCTACGCTGCAGGCAACTGTCACAGCAATCGCAATGGCCCAGATCGGCACGGAAGAAGGCACATGGAGCATCTTGATCACGAAGCTGAAGATCAACGAAAGAATTACGCCGATGATTCCGCCCAGGCCCGTCAGAGTCATGGCTTCTGTGATGAATTGGAAGCTGATGTCGCGCTTGCGCGCGCCAATCGCCTTGCGCACGCCGATCTCGCGCGTCCGCTCAGTAACTGACATCAACATAATGTTCATGACTCCTACACCGCCCACCAGCAATCCAATAGAAACAATTCCCACCACCAGCTGGAAAATTCCCGCCATGATGTCGCGGAATTGCACGCCGAGCTGCTCAGCGCTGGTGATGCCGAAGTTATCCGGTTTGTCCGGCGCCACGTGCCGGCGAAGGCGCAGAAGCCCGCGGATCTGATCTTCAGCCGTACTCTTCATGCCGGGATAAGCTTGGGCAATCAGCGCAATCTCGTCATCCTGCGGATAGTGCTTGCGATAGGTTCGAAAAGGAATAAAAACTTCCACGTCGCCGGCCTGGTTGAGCGTGCTCTTCTTTTTATCGAAGACGCCGATCACGGTGTAGGGATTGCCATCCACCAGCAGTTGCTTGCCTTCAGCGGTTTCATCAGGGAAGAGGCTCTTCTCTGCGTCAAAGCCGATGACCACTATATCTTCACGATGGAGGTCTTCCAGATCGGTATAGAAGCGGCCTTCTTTCATCTTGCCGTTCACTACCTCGGCATAGTTTGAGGTCATGCCGCGAAAAATAATTTGCGTAAGCTCATGGTTTTTATAACGCGCCGTGCGGATGGGCTGCTGTCCCTGCCCGATACGAAACAGCGCTTCAATCACCACATCTTTTATTGCCGGCAGCTCCTCTTTGATAGCGATGCCGTCGTCATACGTCAATGTTTTGCGCGTGCGCTCTTCCGGGCTGAGGCGGCCAAAGCGTATCCCCGGCTCAAACTTCAGAACAAATAAATTGTCCACGCCAAATTCATTCAGAGAGTCTTGAACGTTCTTCTCCACTCCCAGCAGGATCGAGGCAACAATAATTGCCACCATCGTACCTATCACCACGCCCAGCACGGTGAGGAATGAGCGCACCTTGTGCGTGCGGATGGTTTCCAGAGCCATCTTGAT
>CAZISB010000041.1:0-18091 GCA_964541925.1 uncultured Acidobacteriaceae bacterium
AACGAAGTTTTTGAAGTAATTCGGCCTTCAACTGGTGCCAGGATCAAGCCAAGTTTCCATATAGTGCCAGGTTCTTGGGGCAGGCTCACTAAACTTACCGTCTAGTGATGTTCGTCTGGAAGTCACGCATTTGCGGGCGTCGGCACCATCGTTGTGTTCCAAAGGGGCCCATCCACAAGGATCCAAAGCAGTAGCAGGACAGAGGCGACTTGAACTCCGCCTGGTACATTCCAATAGCAGCAGTTTCGCACCTTTAGTGAAAATCATGCGATGCGACCTCAGCCGCGCTGACGACCAACGGCTCTAGATGTTGAGCTTTTAGGTGAACGATACCGTCTTGGTTCTGCACGGTTCCTGATACGCGCACGAACGTCTGCCCAAGAACAGCTTGCCTGTATTTTTCAAAGACATCTGGCATGATGATCACATTCGCGTTGCCGTGCTCATCTTCGAGTGTCAGGAAGATTAGTCCCTTCGCAGTGCCTGGCCGCTGCCGCGTGATGACTGCTCCCGCGATGGTTGCCCTTGTCCCGTGCTGCATTGCCTTCAGTTCCGCGCTCGACTTGATGTTCAGCCTGCGCATTTCCGCACGTCTATAGAACATCGGATGTGGGCCGGTCGTCATTCCCGTCCCGTGGAAGTCGGAAACCAGGCGCTCCTCTATGTCCATCGCCTCAAGCGGCGAATTCTGATCCTGCTCAACTACTCCTTCCAACAGCGGCCCGACCCTGTGTCCCGCTCTCTCCACTTGCCACAGTGCATCGCGGCGGTGCAGGTTCGTATCGGTGCTGATCGTGTTGAGTGCCCCGATCCGGGCCAGCATCCTCAAATCGTTTCTGCTCAATCCAGGCACTCGCCGGGCTAAATCCTCAGTAGAGGAGAACTGACGTTGCTTTCGTGCTTGCAGCAGTGACTCGCCGACAGCTTGCGGTAGGCCACGCACATATCTCAGCCCGATTCGCACTACAATCCGCCCATCAATATTCTCCAACGTACAATCCCAGTCAGAGCATGTGACATCAATCGGCCTTACGCGCAACCCGTGACGCTGCGCGTCTTTCACAATTGTTGCTGGATGGTAAAAGCCCATCGGCCAGTTGTTCAACAGCGCAGCCGTAAACGCTGCTAGATAGCGTACCTTCAAAAACGCACTCGCGTATGCAATGAGAGCGAAACTGGCTGAATGACTCTCAGGAAACCCATAGAGCGCAAATGAGCTGATGAACTTTACAATCTCATCCTGCGCTTTTGAAGTGATGCCGTTCTGAGTCATTCCCGCCCGAAGCTTCGTTTCAATCTCCAGCATCCGCTGTTTAGAACGCTTGTGGCCGAGCGCCCTTCTCAATTCCTCTGCCTCTCCACCGCTGAAATTAGCGCAGATCATCGCCATCTTTAGGAGTTGTTCTTGAAACAGAGGAACACCCAAAGTTCTCTTTAGCACAGGCTCAAGAGAAGGGTGGGGGTACGTCACCGGCTCCTTTTTTTGCCGGCGTCTGAGATACGGGGAGGTCATTTGCCCGGTGATCGGGCCAGGCCGGATTAGCGCCACTTGGGTGACCAAATCGTAGAACTTCTCCGGTCGGTTACGTGGCAGACTGGCCATCTGCGCACGGCTCTCTATTTGGAACATGCCCACAGTGTCAGCTCTCTGGATCACACCATAAACGTCAGCGCAGTCCTGCGGCAGATGCGCCAGGTCAACCTCCTCGTGATAGTGAGCCTGAATCAGAGAAATCGAATCCTTGAGTACTGCCATCATCCCCAAACCGAGTATGTCCACTTTGACGATGCCTAAATCAGCACAGTCGTCTTTGTCCCACTGCACGACGACACGGTTTGGCATGGTTGCTGGTTCAAGGGGGACCACCGAATCAAGCTGTCCCTGGCAGATCACCATCCCACCGCTGTGTTGGCTGAGATGTCGAGGTAAATCCTGCAACCGCACACACAAATCAAGACACTTCGCGACCCGTTTTTGAGTGACATCAAGGCCAATGTTTGTGAAATGCCGATCAAACGTGTCGTCTGGCCCCTTCCACTCAAAGCTGCCAATCATCGCTGAGAGCTTGCTCAGAGTCTCCATATCGAAGCCAAACACCTTGCCAACTTCACGGGCTGCTGAACGTCCGCGATATGTGCAAACGTTGGCGGTCATCGCCCCACCAAGCTGCCCGTATTTTTGATAGACGTACTGAATGGCTTTCTCGCGGTCATCCCCTGATGGAGTGTCGAGGTCAATATCAGGCCACTCCCCCCTTTCCTCACTCAGGAACCTTTCAAAGAGCAAGTCCATTCCCACAGGATCAACAGCAGTGATTCCGAGGGAATAACACACGGCACTGTTGGCCGCCGATCCGCGCCCCTGCACCAGGATGCCGTTCTGGTTGCAATAACGAACGATGTCCCAAACGATTAAGAAATAACCAGCAAGCCCCAGCTTTTCAATTAACTTGAGTTCGCGTTCGATCTGAGCCCTTACGCGATCCGTTATCGGCTGATAGCGGTTCCGTGCCCCTTCCCACGTCCGCCCATGGAGGAACGAGTCCATCGTCTCGCCAACGGGCACCGGATACTTTGGAAATTGATAGCCCAAATCCTTTAATGTGAACCGCAGCCTATTCGAAAGTTCTACGGTATTCGTAATGGCCTCAGGAATGTCAGCGAACATTTGGGCCATTTGATTGGCTGAGCGGATATGTCGTTCCGCGTTGCTGCAAAGGAGCCGCCCGGCAGTAGCCAACTGCCGTTTATTTTTAATGCAGGTAAAAACGTCGAGAATTTCACGGTCCGCTGGTATAGCGTAGACGACTCCGTTTGTTGCCAATAGAGGCAAGCTGAATTCCCTAGCAAGCTCTAACGCTGCCTGATTTCGGGCCTCCTGTTCACGCTGGAAATGTCGTTGCAGTTCGACATACACATTACGGTGGCCAAAAATCCCAGTTAGCTGGTTGAGCAGCTTACGGCCGGCGTCGATACCCCCATTGCGCAGTGCATACGCGAGAGGGCCGTGCTCATCTCCGGTCAGGCAAATCAGACCGCTTGAATACTCCTCCAGTTCCGGCATACCTGCTGAGCTTGGACTATGCTTAGGAACTCGTAACTTGATTTTCGTAAGGAGTCGGCAGAGATTCTGGTAGCCAAGCTGCGATTCGCACAGCAGGGGAAGGTGCATGGTGGTGAATTCGTTACTAACACTAAGCTCAGCTCCTATGTGCGGCCTGATACCACTTTTCTTGGCCGCCATGTGGAACCGGGGTGAACCATAAACACCGTTCCGATCCAACAACGCCATGCCTGGCAGGTTCAGGCCAGTGGCTGTCATCACCAGGGCTTCGGGCAGTGAACCGCCTTCAAGAAATGAAAAAGCAGATCGGGCGTGAAGCTCGACGTATTGATGGTTAGTCATACACTCCATCAACAAACCAGCCCCTTGCCATCAGATCGTGAAATATTCGGTACAGCGCGGTCTGTCCATCCACAGTGACCTCAATGTCCCATTCATCTCGACTCCATTCGCCGGCAGCATCCCACCACTCTCCGTGACCTCGCCAAGGACCAGAGGCATGGCTCACCCGCCCTTTCTTCTTGCCGAACCCAATCCATACTGGCGCCCAGCAATCATTGACTTCGACCCTGACTGGAATCACGGGTCGGAACCTGCGGAGCGCCAATCGCGATGAGAGTTCACCCGTGACCTGCTTGGTCCCAAGCGGTGTGACCTCAAAATGATCCGGCCTGAGTGAATCAAGCAGCGAAGGAAATCCTACGCGCTGTTTGTTAGCCGAATCTGTTTCCCCTACCACGGCTCGGAGACGCGCCAGTGAAATTTCCAATCTGGCTGGTTCCGGAGCGAGAGGCTGGAAGAGTCCAGCCTGTGTATACCGGATACGGGCCGGGATCGCTTCGATCCTGATCTTCTTTACAGGTGCATGTGGCGGATGTGCTGCCAGATCAAGCCGCATCAGTTTCAGGAGCACCTTCGTATCTTGAGTAGGCAGCGGGAGCTTGATTGTGCGTTGATACTGCGCCAAGGATGTAGAGCGTACTGGCGCATTGATGTCGCGGTCAGAGTGAATCTCCAGTGAGAGATCAACCTCGATCTGATCCGTTGCAAGCGATCTCTCGATCAATCGGCACATTAGCTGATTCAGCAGATCTTTGAGGACGAAGGCCAGTGGCTCCAGAAGCTCTACTGGTTCTTCCAGCTCTGTACTCTCCTGATGCGGTACTGGCAGCGGAGCAGGCATCAATTCCCGGATCACAGCGCCTTTGGCTAGCCGTTGTAGATGTAATCCATATTGTCCGAGACGTTCAGTCAGCGGAATTGACGGCAGAGCGGCCAATTCTTTGCACCATGTGATGCCCCATGCATCGAGCACTTCCGAGACATCCTGCTCCAGATCCAGGACTTTGACCGGCAAAGATCCCAGACGCTTCGCCTCATCATTCGGCTCAATGACGGTGATGCCATTAAATCCACGTGCTGCGCAAAGCGCGGCATCAGGATTAGTGGCCAGGCTGACATTGGCCTCAAAACCGCGATTGGCAACGTCCTCTTGAATGACCTGCGCCAGAGTCCTTCCGGTCCCCAATAGTCGCTCTGATCCTGCCAGATCAAATATGACAGTGCCAGCGGCAGTGCTCTCCACTTTTGGTGAGAAGCGATATGCACAATCAGCCAACTCGGCTCGCGCTCGATCCTCATGCTCCTGAATGCGCGATCTGAGGGATACACCACAAACTTCGGCTTGTATCTTCGTCATGCCAACATTGACGCCGGCAGTTCTCGCTGATTCGTTACAAGCGACTACTTCCAGTAGAGACTCATTCCCATCAAGCAGCGCGACTGGCGGTGTCTTAGCTTCGTGCAACAGGGCCGCTTGCACCATGAAATCGGGAACGTGAATGCAGCAATACATGGCTCACGCCCATTGCGGCCTAACGGTGAAGTCGCCCCTTGCACTTTGAACGGGCTTTTTTGAGCGAGTGCGCCCAACTTCCACATCGAACTGGACATCGGAAATCAATCGCGTTTGTGACCCTCCGTGGCCCGACCACTTCGCTGATCCGTACATATTCAGAGTCAGCGCCGCACAGCTCTGCGCAGCAGAATGAGTCAGCAAAACGACAAGAGCAGTCGGAAGTGTCTCGATTGCTTTGGCGAATCTGAACCACGTAACGAGCGGGACTCTCCTGATCAGGTTCTCGTCCACATTGCCGAGGTCGAGAGCAATCACTCCAAACCCGCCATTCTGAACCAGGATGTCCGCAGCTTTGAATGCCTGCTCAACAGCCTTCATGCCACAACCGCTGCATCGAACCCAAAGCAGTCGAGACAAACACACGCCCATTGCATCCGCCGACTCAGGATCAAAGGAATCGCTCGCGTCTACAACAGCACAGAATTGTTCTTTTTCCGTGGCTCTTGCCAGCAGAGATAGCAGCAGCGTTGTCCGGCCCGATGTCGTGCCAGGGGCAGCGCATAACTGAGTCAAAGCGCCCTTCGGAATGCCACCGGTTTCGTGATCGAGACCTGCAATACCTGTTGGCAAACATTCCAATGCTGCGCGTTCGTAGGTGGTGAGAGCACCGGGAATGCGCCTTTCGATTTGGGCACGGATGACGGCAACGGATGACATGACTGGAAACAGATTCGCTGTATATTCGCTCTGTGTTGTCCACGATAGAATTGAATGGATGCCAGTGTCAATACGGGAATTTGGGCTTATGCCCTAAGTCGCTGAAGCAGCAGGAAATAAAAAGGGGAGCTATGCCGCTTCTGAGTTGACCAGCTCGAGGCTACAACCAATAAAGCTTATGTGCGGACGGTACAGACTCACGGCAAAGGAACGTTGGCTTAGCGAGTATTTCAGCATTCCTGCTGAGGACATCGAATGGGCCGCGCGGTGGAACATCGCTCCCACTGAGAAGGTTGCGACGATCCGCCAGGATCGCGAGGAGCCCAAGCGTAAGTTCGCGAAGATGCGGTGGGGGTTGATTCCCTATTGGGCCAAGGACATCTCGATCGGAGCAAAGACGATCAACGCTGTATCGGAAACGCCTGCTGAGAAACCAGTGTTCCGCGACTCAATGAAACGAAGGCGCTGCCTTATTCCTGCTGACGGCTTTTACGAGTGGAAACGGATCGGGCCAAAGAAGAAACAGGCTTACAACATTGGCTTGAAGGATGATGGTCTGTTTGCATTCGCTGGGCTGTGGGACAGGTGGAAAGACGAGGCGGGAAACTCAATTGAGTCCTGCACAATCCTGACGACGGAGGCGAACGCTCTGCTCAAAGACATTCACGACAGAATGCCCGTGATCCTCAGCCCTGATGATTATGACTTATGGCTTGATCCTGGTGTAACCGATCCGGCGCGGGTAGCTGATCTGCTTAAACACTTCGATGCCCGGCTCATGCGTGTTTATCCGGTCAGTTCCACTGTGAACAGCGTCAAAAATGACAACCCGGAATGCGCAGAAGAAGTGACTGTGAGCGGAGACGAACCAGCACAGCCCAAACTATTTTAGGCTGTGCCAATCGGCATTACGCAGCTTCTTTCTTTAGCGCTTCGCGAATACGCTGAACGGAATCGCCGTGGTCACGAACAAGCTGCTCCAGCCGCTCACGGCTGACGCCCAGAGCTTCCGTCCAATACCGAACCTCATACTCCTCGATTAAACTTATCCGGCTCCGGTCCTGCGGGCCACGATTAGCCTTGTCGTCCGACATGGTTTTCCCTCCTGACTTTTTGGATGCTGATCGAGAGGCGCCCGGCCACGTTTCCCGCAGAAGTACCCATTTTTCGGTGGCTTAAGAAGCCCTCAGAAACGACTTGGCGTAGACCGATTCTGGATACTTCTGCAACGCCAAACTGTGCAGAGTGGGCGCAATCTCGGCAGCCTCTCGTACGACTACAGCGTCTTCAACATAGGTAAGAAGAGCTACTTCAAAGCCGCCGTCCCAGGTCCATTTAATCATTACGTCGATTTCACTGTCGTAAAGAGACTGTAAGAGGGCTTCGAGGTTCATGTTGCAACTTGAAGTTGGATGGGCGGCAATGCAGTGCGGGTTTCCCAAAATGGGAATCGCCTCCCTAAGAATCTTGTGGGCCAGGGACGCAGCAGCAAAACGCGATGGTTGGGTGCTCTCCCCCGCGACTAGATCCAAAATCCACCCATCTCGCCATCATTTGCTCGCGAGTCTCACGCACCGAGAATTTGTGAAGTGGGCTTTTCTGAATGCGCTGATGCTATCCAGATGCAGCGGCGCCATCCTCCCGGTTACGAGATTAACGAAGCCGCCATGATGTGTGATCTGCCCATGCCGAAACAGTCTGGCGAGCAGCGCCAGGGCATGAAATGCGAGTGTTTGGTTGATGAACGGCTCCTGCCGCTCCAGAGCCTCGACGGCGCTGCATGAAGGAACATCGTCATCTTTGTCGAGGGCTGGTTTGATGATCTCCGGGAAGAGCTCTGCAATGGTTGGCAGCCTGTGCGGAGTCCTACGGTTTCTAGCGTTCTTTGGCTGCCCTAACACAAATTGACCGCCATCAGCAGTATTACCTATGTCGAGCCAATAGGCGCACTCCTTAAAAACCGGCGAATGGATGATCTCGAATCGCGCTGTTCGCGTGTCGACAGACGAAATCAGAATGTCCACTCTGCCCTCGGTTTTCCTGGTCACGTATTCAGTAGACGCCTTCCAGTTGAGCCCCCAGAATAAGTTGAGCCGATTAACCAGGACCGTGGACTTAAATAAACCGATCTCAGATTCGGAGAACGGTTGCCGCACGCAGTTCGTTGCTGACACTCTGTCGCCGTCCGCGACGATCACTTGCAGGCCGGCATGGCCGATTGCGGTCAGGGCTTGATGCAAGTAGGGCAAACCACCGATGAGGGCAGCGCCAGTCCCGCCGCAGCCTACGACTGTCACTCTATACATAGCACGCGATCGATTGAGCTTGTGAACATTCCGGTCCATAGTCTTACGTCCCCTCGCCCACAAATTGCTGAAGCGTCTGCCTGGCCGGCACTAGGTATTCACTTGGGAAGCGCTGTCTTTCAGCCAATTCGATCCACAGGCCAATGAAGCCTCCGGAATGCGTGGTGAGCTTGCCCATACCGCTGGGGTGAGTGAAACGGCTGTTAAAAAAGCCTTCTTCCCACTGAAGGGTGCTGGTGATATCTGTCTCACGTGGCCTGCGCATGTCACCTTCGCAAACGTCTCCGCGCGAAGGTTCGGTGTTCCAGTAAGGAGCAATCATTAATTCGGTCGTCGCAGCCGGTCGAATACCCTGGGTGAGCGCACGCAATGATAGGCGACCATGCCTTACCAACCACACAAGGGGAGGATGCGGGCAGACTTGTCCATTGACTTTGCGCCGGTCCTCTGCGCCATCGGAAAAATACATCCGGTGCATCCGTCCTGGAGTCCACCAAACCAGTAGATCCGAGGTGCAAACCAGCACATTTTCCGGCAGGATGACCGGTTTTACCTTGCGCTCCAGCCCGCGGCATAGCTGCTTCAGGAAAGCAGTTGTAAGGAGTGTGCCTGGTCCTAACCGGGACACTTGTGGCTCAGCTCCTTCCCTCAGTACATCATGGGCAGTGACGAACTGATCACGTTTGGAAATCTGGTCTTCGTAGATGAGCAATGCCTTCTTCAATACGAACTGATGCCGATTACCGATCTCCGTAGTTACTTGCATTTTCCAGCTCCAGAGAAAACCGAGTCCACTCGCTCAGACCGGCAATTGTCCGCACCAGTCCGGGAAGGGCTGTGACGATGTGTAAAAAGAAAGTGGTATCTTCCGGACGAAAACACAGAATGATTGGAGCGCGGCAGGTTGAGCCGCTCTCGAACTGCTCCTGGCAGAACTCGTCGAACCATGCCACGATGGGATCGTCGCGCCAGTGGCTTATGCCCAGTCCCGGCACAGGATACGAGTCCATGTAGTATGCAGCGTCGTCCAGAAATCGTCGGCACTCCTCAGACATACTCGGCAACTTAATCCGACGCGCGGCCGCATACATCTGTTGGGCATCGACGAAGGCAGCACGGAGCTTCTCGTCACCAATTGAGCGAATCGTAGCGATTGCTTCTTCGCCTTTCAGCGCCAAGGTTTCGGACTCGCGGATGTAGCTAACGACTTTGGCTGGATCGGATGCTTCCACCTCGCCTTCTACGTCCACATCCTCTCCGTTCTCACGCGCTTCCGCGTACCATTCCTTACGCCACGTATAGACACTCTTCGCCTCATCAAAGCCAAATGCATCAAAGACCTTCGATGCTGCGCCATACAGCCATCGGTACAGGCTTGCCATCAGCCGATCTCGGTGCGGATTGTTATCCAGCCGTTCATAAACCGGACGCAGAGGGATGTACTGAGGGTCAGGGGAATTGGACCAGACGAAGAACAAAACGCCTTCAGGCTTTCGATAATCTTCAATGCGGTCGGAGACGCACACTGTGATCTCGAATTCGTCCTGCGCTCCTCGGAAGTTCTCAGTCACAATTTCCGCCAGGGCCGCTTCCAAGACACCGACTGGCGATGGCGTCCCTTGAAGATGTTTCTCGCGTAATAGGCCTCGACCGATGAGCGCGCGGGCCAATGGAAGGGCGGCCTCACTCCCAAGAGAAAACTCGAAGCGGTCCTTCATGCCCTCCAATGTTGGCAGGGATAGCGTATGGGCCGGCGCAATCAGACGAGTGGATGAATCCAGCTTGCAACGGGCAGGAGCAACTCGTCGCGATTGTTGCCGGCGCTGCAGTTGAGGGCGCCTGTCAGAATGGAGCAGGCGGCTCTTGAGGACGGGCATTTTTCCACCTCTTGTAAGAGTCGTGCGTCTTGGGATTGCGAAGTAGCCGCGATACGCTCAAGGGTTTGAAGCAAGCGCTTTGCGTTATTACGTCGCTCCATGTCAACCCTTGTAACCTATGGCTCTGCTAAACGTATAGCACAGCTTTCCATCAACAGTTTCAGGCCCTGTCACGGTGGCCGTAGTGATCTCCGGGTGCGTGGGGATGTACATCTCCCTCACCTGTTCGACGGACATATTTGGATTGGGATCAGGAAGTGGATGTCCATCAAACACAAACTCCCGTTCAAGTTTGGTGACCGTTATTGGCATGGTTGGGCTGCCTCCTTGATCGCGGTTGTTGATTGATTGTTCGGTTGTGCCCCATTGCCTGAAACGGCCGGAGAATCAGTGCTCTGTCCCGGGGCTTCGCAAGGCGGCGGTACTGAGGGATTCGTCCACCACAGCGGCAAAGTTTCATCCTGTTTTGGCTTGTCGTCCACCTTGGCTTTCGGATCTTCTTTCTGTTCCGCCTTAGACGCCGTGGTTTTGACCTTGGGCTTGTTCTTGTTGCGCTCGTCAATTGCTTTAACAGCGTCAGAAATTTCCGTGCTGGCGCGGTCGAACGTTGCCTGGAGCTGCGTATGCGATTCGACGAATTGAAGCAGACCGTCCGACAGCTTGGCATCAATTTCCCCTGCCGTTCCGGTCAGGGAAATGGGCGTTGTGAGTGCTTTGATCGCCGAATCCGGAATTGCGGCAACTTCGTCTTTGTGCGTGTATTTAATCTGCTCGTTAATCTTGGTGTCTTCCGGCCGGGAATGAGGAATGACATTCACTCTGATTTGTCCTGCGGCCAGCGCTGCAACCGTGATAGTGAGAGATCGTTTCGCCAGCAGAGGCTCTAATTCCTTGAACATGGTTGACTCCTGCGGGAACGGACTGCGCCCCGCGATAATCTATGCCGCTGAAAATGGACCATAATCTCCGCGCGTGGTGAGTGCAGCGGAGATCACGAATCAGTTAGGTAGTTGCGCGAGAAAGGCGCCCAAGCCACATGGTTCCGGCAAGCGAAAGAGATTTTGCATAGGGTGAGTACGAGAAACTTCTCTCGCAGCGTCGCCGTGGATTCGTTAGCGTGCCTTCTCAACACCGGTCCGTTTCGGTCACGATGGGAGTTCGAGCGATGACCTGGGTTCCGTAGTTTTCTATACCAGATTTCGGCGGAGAAAGCACAGCTTACCGTCATCAACGATGCTGTGAAGAATGGTTAAAACCTTTCTCCGCTGATTACGGACTCACTGAACGATCAAACAGCCGAACTAGTTCCAGGAGCATGTCCTCGGTTGTGTGCGCAATCGCGTCCACGTTCTTTGGCGTTGTTCGGTGCTTATGGCCATCGACGAAAAGAAGGATTGGAACTTTTGGGCATAAACCCTTAAATGTCTGCACTACCGACCACGCCTCTTCACTGGAGAATTCCGAATCCAGCACCACTGCGGCCACGGCATTATTTATGCAGAATGCAACCGCCTGATCTGCTGTTGGTGCAGACACGACTTCATATCGAGCGGATCTTAGGCTCAGAGGCAGATTTTTCTGGTTGGACGGAGATTGCAGGAGGCACACGATTCTACGCTGCTCCCGACTCCTCATGATCCGAGACTCCGTTCTCGCTTTGGCGGCGGGTAGTGCAGCCTGCAAAGCAGGCAGAACCTGACGACAAATACCACAAACCCAAGCATACACCCTATGTCGGGTATCGGACAGATCAGTTTTTTCCCGGAAAAAGCGTATACTTTATTCACATCTTTATACGCACGTCCTCCCGCCTCCTGAAAGGTTGGTTCATTTGCGCATCCGGATGCCGATATTTCGGCGAGGACCCGCAAATGAATCAAGCCAGACCGCGCTACAAAAATAAAATTCTTGCTGCTCTTTCGAAATCAGAGATTGAGCGCCTCTCTCCGCTCATGTCCCCGGTCACGCTGAATCAGCCATTCAGTTTGTCTGAGCGGGGCGGGCATGCTTACTTTCTCGAGCAGGGGATGGCCTCCAGCGTCATCACCATTTCCAACGGCGATACGGTGGAAGTCGGTGTGACTGGCAAGGATGGCGTGGTCGGGATGCCCGCGCTGCTTGGGGACGGAGCTGGCCCGGTCAAGACATTTATGCAAATTTCAGGTGCGGGCTACAGGGTTCGCGTAGACGGTTTGAAGCGGGAATTTGAGCGCCCGGGCGAGCTGCGCCGGCTTATTCAGAATTTCATGCATGCATTCCTGGTGCAAACTGCACAAACCGCTGCTTGCAACCGGCTGCACAGCATTGAGGAAAGGCTGGCCCGCTGGCTGCTGACCTGCCATGACCGCACAGAAGCGCGCGTCCTTCCCCTGACCCAGGAATTTCTTGGCCAGATGCTTGGCGCTCCTCGCACAACAGTTACTCTTGCTGTCGGAGTTCTTCAACATGCCGGGTTAATCGATCACAAGCGAGGGCATATTGTCATCCGCAATCGTCCACGCCTGGAAAAGATGGCTTGCGAATGCTATTGCGTGATCCGCGATGAATACCAAAGATTGGCCCTACTCTAAAAGTCTGATTCCAGACCGACAACGCTGTGGCGCAGCCGATATGTTTTAACTGCTGGGCCATTGTCCAGATATTTTCATGGCTGTAGAAACCCCTGTTTTTGGGCCAGGTCCCCACGGGACCGTTGTTGAAACTATCGGCGAAAGGATTGTCTTGAAGCAAACACAACCCTTCAAAAATAAAGTTTTGGCCGCGCTTCCTAAGTCTGAACTCAGCCGGCTCTTGCCAAAACTTTCCCCGGTGAATCTGCCTCAAGGCAAGGCTTTGCTGGAGGGCGAGTCTCCTTATGCCTATTTTCTTGAAGACGGCATGGCCTCAGTGGTTGTAAGCGTTGCCAATGGTGACACGGTTGAGGTTGGGCTGATCGGGTTTGAGGGAGTAGTTGGCATTCCTATCTTGCTCGGCACCGGCAGCACCCCCGGCAGCACCTTTATGCAGATTGGCGGTTACGGCCATCGCATAGAGGCGCAATTTTTGGCCCAGGAGTTTGAGAAACCGGGCGAGCTGCGCCGCTACTTGCAAAAATATATTCAGGGTTTTATGGCTTACACCGCGCAGACCGCCGTCTGTAACCGCCTGCACAACATTGAAGAGCGCCTTGCGCGTTGGCTGCTCTCCTGCCGCGACCGCATTGACTCTGATGTGCTCCGGCTCACCCATGAATTTCTTGGCCAGATGCTGGGCTCTCCGCGCACTACCGTCACCCTGGCCGCCGGACTGCTTCAGCGCGCCGGCATGATTCACTATTCTCGCGGCACCGTCACCATCCGCAATCGCGTTGCTTTGGAAAAGACCGCCTGTGAATGTTACAAAATCGTCCGCAATGAATTTCAACGCATGGGTCTTCTTTAGGTCTGGTTTCAGACCGACACTTGAATTGTTGGATTGTTATTCTGAACATCTAGCAATGGAGGATTTCATGGCGTCATCACATCTCCACAAAGCTAATCTTCACCGCGCAAAGAACGGAAATGGCCATAGCAGCTCTGGTTCCAGCATCACGCATCAGCCTGCTGAGATTGCCAATCAGTCTGCCGCCATTTTGAATAGTCCATTCAAAGAATCTTCTTTACCCTTTCTTTTACGGCCAGAAGCGCCTCGCAATGCCAGCCTGCTGAACTCCTGGAAGGAGATCGCAAAGTACCTTGACCGCGGCATACGCACTGTGCAGCGTTGGGAGACAGAATTGGCGCTGCCGGTCCATCGCCCGCACGGAAAATCCCGCGGCCCGGTATTAGCGTTTCGCGACGAGTTGGACCGATGGGCCCGGCTTACCCCACGGGCATTAATGGACAGTAAAACGCCTTCCCAGAATAACAATAGCGAGCCGGAACCCACGGCCCAGTCGCTCATCAACATTGCCAAAAAGCTGCAGGCCCTGGCCGAGCGCGCGGCTTTGATCAGCAACGACCGCGGAACACCCAACGAAGTTGCGAGCCTGGCAGAACAGGTGCGCAACATTAGTCGCGAATTGACTGCCTTTGCGGAAGCCGGCAAACTGGATCTGCGCAGCAACAACGATGGCCTCCCCCCCCCCGCGTTGTGAGCAGCCGCCTACCGATCACCGGATAAATTAGCTCGGCGCAGGTATTCGCGTCTTGCGCAAGCGAGCGCATCGCTAATTTTGTCTTGAGCTTTCATGGACTACTATTCGCATTTTGCAGAATCCATGGCACATCTTGGCGCTGGAAGGCCGGGTTAGCTGATACTTCATGGGAGTATTATGTCTGGTATCGGACATCTAAAGAGGGTGCTCCGGTAAGCAGCAACTGGCTCTTGCCGCGCTTGGCCATGGACATCGAACGCCGCCGGGGCCTTTGCTGCGCAAACCCCATCGTTCCGCCACGTGGCCGATGCTTTCCAACAAAGACTGCCCTTCATTGAGCCGCTTCAATTCACGCTCCAAACACCTCGCGCTTGATCACGCCATGCAGCTCTCTCAGCCTTCCAATGGGAGGTTTATGACTCGATTCGAGCTGCCTTCTTAATCTGCTCGTTGACCTTGGTGTCTTCAGGCCGGGAATGAGGAATGACATTCACTCTGATTTGTTTTGCGACCAGCGCTGCAACCGTGATAGTGAGAGATCGTTTGGCCAGCAGAGGCTCTAGTTCCTTAAACATGGTTAACTCCTGCGGGAACGGACTGCGGCTCCGCGATAATCTATGCCGCTGAAAATGGACCATGATCTCCGCGCGTGGTGAGTGCAGCGAAGATCACGAATCAGTTAGGTAGTTGCGCGAGAAAGGCGCCGAGCTTTGCGGTCGCTTTGAACTGCGGTACCGGATCGAGCTTCTTGAAGGCGCTGGTAAACGCGTTCGAGAGGCTCCACATCGTCCTGGCCGCGAATTCCGGATACTGTGGCTCGAAATACAACCGGTGGACTTCGGGAAGCAGAGTTCTGGGCGCTTCCAGCTTGCCGTCAATGAATGCAGAGTAGAAGATCAGCCTCGCCGTATCGTCGGTGATCTGCGTCTTCCTCCACAATTCGACCTGGCGCTGCAGAGGCTCGAAGTTCCTCTGAATTCTGTCCACACCAACCGAGAGAGTATCAATGAGATTGAAGCTCTTGGTGTGCTTGGCAAGCACCGGTGTGAAATCGCCACTGAATGCCATGTTGGAGCAGACGAAGACGCGTAGGCCGGCCGTCAGTCCCAGACGAATGGATTTGTCGTGGGAATTACGGATGCCAATTGAGAAACGGCAGCCCTCCATCTGGGTTTCGAGATCGAGCACGCCAAACATCTTCGCGCCATCGGGGGATACAGCATATTCCTCCTGTACAACTCCGATGTGGCGAAAGCTCAGGGTTTCAACCAGGGCCTCGACAATCGTGTGATGAGGTACCGGTTTGTGGGTTGAGGTTGCTTCAGGGACTGCAATCTGCGCCAGTTCAGGCCGTCCAATCTTGGACAGTCCACTGGCTACAAGTGTTCCACTCATGTGGTGTTTTTCTCCTTTCTTAGAGACAAAGGCGAGGTGAGGCAAAAAGGGACGGTATTACAGGCTAATTCCAGTTAAACAAGGA
The DNA here is from genome assembly GCA_964541925.1 of uncultured Acidobacteriaceae bacterium. GTDB lineage: Bacteria > Acidobacteriota > Terriglobia > Terriglobales > Acidobacteriaceae > Angelobacter. The sequence continues at coordinate 15,417 of CAZISB010000041.1, forward strand.
GGGTTGCTCTGGAATGGCGGCGCGGGGTCGCCGGCGTGAAGAGCGAAGCTCGTCCGAGCTCTGCCCGAACACCAACACAGGGCCGCTGGTAATTGCGGCTTCGATGAGCTCTGTTGCCTCCGATTTTTCGTCTATCGTTGGCACAACGGACGATTCGTCGGCTTCGGGTGCGCCAGGCTGTACCGAGGGAAACAGCTTCCGATGCTCTTCATTTAATGAGCGCCATACGGCATCGGCGGTGTCTCCAATTCCGTTCTTCTCGACCAACTCGCGTGCCATTGCTGAGAGCATGTCATCGTCTTCGTCAATGCTCTGCAAGCCTTCTCCCGCGAACTTGCCTTCCATCGTGAGGGCAACCAGGAGCTTCTTGCCCATCAGACGCAGGCAAGATCCCTGCATCGTGCCTTCATAGCAAAGGAATATCACTCGTACATTTCGCGCCTGCCCGATCCTCCACGATCTGCGGCTGGCCTGCCGTAGCGTGTGTAGCGAATATCCGGATTCATAGAAGATGATCGTCGGAAAATCGAGCAGGTCGAGTCCGGTTTCGACCAGCTTGGGGTGAGCGATCACGACCTGAACTCCGTCCTTTACCTGCTTGGTGTACTAGGCCTCGCGCTTTGAGGTATCAACATTCGCTTTTAAAACAGCGGTGCGTATGCCTTCGGCCTCGAGGATTCGTTTCAGCCTGGCCGTGACATCGTGCTTTTGGGTGTAAACGGCAAACACCTGGCAGCGGCGACCTTCGGCCAGTTCGTGTTTGATCTCCTCGACCAGCCGCCGCTCCTTTCCGTATAGCCGGTCCTGAGGAAGATCACGCGTGTGGGCGATCAGAAATTTGATCTTGCGCTGGAGCTCGGGATCGAATTCAGTGCCATAAAGAGAGCCCAACCCATAAGGATGGTCGGGATAAAGCAGCAGAGTGTGGAGCATGATGCTCAGGACGGAGCGGTTGCCCCGGTGCTCCTTTAGCGCGGCCCGAATCGCATCTTCCAGTTTTTGGTAGGCGGCTTGCATCAGCGGCTCCATCGGCACGCTGAGGCAGGTTTCCTCGTAGGGCGGTAGCTCGCCGGATATGTCTTCCAGGAAGACGAAGGCACAAAGGTCCATCAGGAATTCGCCGAACAGGAGTGGTGAGGCCCCCGGCTTGCGCCGGACCATAGTGGTCGTCTTCGCCTTTGAGCAGGCGTTCTCTGCCGGCTCAATCTTCGTGATGGTCTCCAGCACACCGTAGTCCTGGGCGAAGGCGGTGCGTCCAGCGATGCCGAACTCGTAGCCGCGCTGCTTCATCTTCGCGGCTTCCAGGCGGAACAGCGTATTAAACAAATCATCGGCGTAGCCGCCGAGTAGTGTCCCGGTCAGTCCGACGATCTTGTCTGTACAGGAAGCAAGCGTTCCCAGAGCATTGCCCTGGGCCGTATCGCCAGCGAGCTGGTGGATCTCATCGCAGATGGCATAATCGAACCAGCCGGGCATGTATCGCCCGATGAATTCAATCGGCGCCATGCGGTGAATCTTCTCCGGGTCGGCCTGCCACATCGGGCTGTAAGCTTGCTTACACGGCTTTTCCTCGCGCGCCTCAATAATCTCGGCAACTTTGACCTTGCGAAAATCGGCCACTGTGAGGCGACCGCCATCAACAATTACGGGTTTACCGGTGTCCGAATTGACCACGCAACCGAGACTTGGACCTGAGCGGGGAACGTTATATGCGTGACGCCAGAAATAACCGAGCTTGGCGCGTTCACGTCCTACGATAAACAGCGCTGGTCGCGAACAGAGCGAAGCCCACCGTTTACGTGAGCTTTCGTACTGTTTTTTCAGCCGCATCTCGCTTAGCGTCGTCTGCAATCCTTCGCGAACAACCCGTCCGCTTTTAAGACGAACTTCATTGACCCCGTGCGGCGCCTTTTCATCACCTCCGTTGCGAAGATCGTCGATGAGGAACACTCGGATTCCGGGAATGGTCAGGAACGCTTCACGGGCCCACTTCTCGACCAAGTGTGGAGGCGCCATAGCCAGAGCCGTATAGGGTTTGCCCGCGCTGTGCACATGCACGGCGGCCAGCGACATCAACGTTTTGCCGGTGCCGCATTCGGCCACAAACATTGCCGTTCTGGCGTGCTGCCATCGCTTGACCACACCCATGATGGCCACGCTCTGGGCGGGCTTAGGTCTGCGGAGCAGCTGACCAAGACGCGGAGATACCGGATCATCGAACTGCTGCAACGCCGGATATTCCTGAAGTATGCGTTCCCCGAGCAGAGGAGCGTAGGAACGCATGTAGTCGTATATGGTTGAGAGTTCATCCATAGGAGCTTTGAGATTTGGCTACTGAAGAGTGAGTTCTAGAGCGGTGAGGACCTGCGTGGTGCGGAAGCTTAGGATGTGGGTTGAATCATGATTTGGTCTAAACGCAAGCGCGGCCAGTGTGTCGATCCTGTTTGTTCGGGAAAGCTCAGTAGGCCGCTCTTCACTCCTCGGGACAGCCACGATAGGAATTGCTGTTTGTTGCCCTTGACCAGAACGGGACTACAACCCAGGCCCAAGAGCGGGGTGATGGCTTGGTGGTTTTCCAGCTGCTCCACAAACCACTCGCCCCAATCGGGAATGCCGGCAAGGCCATGCAATTGCGCCAGCGACGCCCATACAAAAGACGGGCTATTGCCGGCAAG
>CAZISB010000041.1:18191-19784 GCA_964541925.1 uncultured Acidobacteriaceae bacterium
AAGCCAGCCAAAACGAAGGTGAGCATTCTTCATGACGGGTTCTGCTTTTCGTGAGTAAGGACCTGAGTTTTGCCAGAGGAAAAGATAAGCGTCAGTTCGTGCGAGAAACGTTCGCGGTCGTGAATGAGAATCGTGCCGTCCGGATCCTCTTCCTCCCAATGGTCTGTAAATTTGACCGAGCGCCAGTGAGCTATGTGGCGATCTTCTCCATCCCCAAAGACTCCATTGAGCATTCCGGCGGTGCAAAGCAGACCAACATGGCCGCCATGAAGCGGCGTGAGCGGCCTGCCACGCACGCTGGCTTGTTCGCGCAGCAATGCGCGGCTAGCCTGGCGATAGGCAGCGGATGAAGGCAGGAGGTCCTCGATCTCATCAAGGGGAATACCGGTGTTGGTCAAAACGATTGCCTGAGAGTCCGGCACCTCATATCGGCTGTCGGGCTCGTCTCGGAGTACGGCAAGATCGCTTTTGGAGGATAGGCCTTCGAGATATCGAGTTGAATCCAGCAACATGGAGTCGCTTGTGCGCTCATTGCGTTTGCGCCGCGCCGCCAGCACCACGATCTGTTTGTATTGGAGGCAGGCAGGGTCTGACAGCCGATAAATCCGGAGATTGGTAAAGTGTTCGGCCAATAAGCGGGCGCACGTCTGCAACTGCGGTTGAGGAATCACGAAGACCAGCACTCCCGCCGGCTTTAGCCATCGGTAAGTGTGCTCCAGAAATACTCGCTCCAGTCGCTGATTTCCAGAAGCGCCGGCTTCAAAGTCGTAAGGCGGGTTCAGGTACAGCAGTGAAATCCCTTCTGCCGGACAGCGCACATCAAGGGCGTTCGCCTGAAGGGTTTGAATTCCCAAAGCTTTTGCCTGTTCTGCACGGTGGGCGTCAATCTCGATGCCATAGCGATGGACCACCACGCCTTCGAGCAGCTGGGCAAAGGCAACTCCGTCCCCAATACACGGGTCAACTGCTGAGAATCGCTCCGGAAAGACGAGAGAATTCTTTAGCCGCACAGCCTCAGGAATGGGTAGCGGATAAAAGCCGAGTTTGATTTTGCCTTGGTTTCTCATAAGAGCAGTCCTGGTTCGAGCAGTCCGGTGGACAGTTCACGCTTCGCTACTCGATCAAGCCCTCGTGCAAGAGCCGCGCAATCTCCCCTTCTGCAGCGGAAAGTGACTCCTGGGCGTCCGCAAGGCGGTTCTGGATAAATGCGACCGAGACTGCAATCCGTGATCCGGCTTCGAGTTTGTCCACGTCCATGGCGAAAGGCTTGACCGCGGATTGTGCAAACCTCAACGCGTTTGTTATAGCGTTGAGAGCAAGATAGATATCGTCACGTTTCAAGGTTCACCTGATTCTGGTTTGTGCGGAGAAGGTGGGGCTTTACGCGAACTGTTCCTGATCTTCCACGCCGGACATGAAAACGTGGGTGGAACACTTCCAATTGGGAAACGGCTGTCGGCTCGATTCTCGGAAAGCCGTGATCAAGTCGCGGATTTTGAGCCGTCGTTCGTAAAGTGTTTCGACGAGCCGCTGTAAGCCGTCGTGATCGTATCCATACCACTCGGGCGGGATACCATCCGCGCAGCGCCAGAT
>CAZISB010000042.1:0-16721 GCA_964541925.1 uncultured Acidobacteriaceae bacterium
GCGATTTTTCGCTGCCGAAGAGGAACTGCGCGAGGGTGCGCGCAACTTCCGTCTTGCCGACGCCGGTCGGTCCCAGGAACAGGAATGACCCAATCGGCCGATTGGGTGACTTCAAACCTGCACGCGAGCGGCGGATCGAGCGAGCCAGTGCGCTGATCGCCTTGTCCTGCGAGATCACGCGCTTGTGCAGCTCTTCTTCCACACGCAGCAGCTTCTGTGTCTCTTCTTCCTTAATAGAGGTTACCGGCACGCCGGTCCAGCGGCTGACGACCTCTTCAATGTCTTCGCGGGCGACGACGCCGGCGGAAGACTCATCGAGGTGGTATTTCTCGCGCAGAGCACGCAGGTTCTCGCGCTCCTTGCGCTCTTCATCGGAGTAAAAGCGCGCCTTCTCGAACTCGTGGTTCGCGATGGCATTTTCCATCCGATGAACGATGAACTTGATCCGCTTCTGAACTTCAGTGATCTCTTCCGGCAACGAAGTCTGGCGCAGCTTTACCCGCGCACCGGCTTCGTCCAGCAGGTCAATTGCCTTATCCGGCAGGAAGCGGTCTGGAATATAGCGGTTCGAATGATAAACGGCGAACTGAATCGCCTCGTCCACGTAGCTTACGGCATGGAACTTCTCGTAACGTTCCTTGATGCCGTAGATAATCTTTACCGCCTGCTCTTCAGTTGGCGGCGGAACTTTCACTGCCTGGAAGCGCCGCTCCAGAGAGCGGTCTTTTTCGATTGACTTGCGATACTCGCCCGGCGTGGTTGCGCCGATGCACTGAATTTCGCCACGGGAAAGCGCAGGCTTGAGAATATTTGCTGCGTCAAGCGAACCTTCCGCCGAGCCGGCGCCGACCAGCGTGTGCAGCTCATCGATAAAGATGATGCAGTTCTGGTTCTCCATCAGCTCTTTCATGATGGTCTTGAGGCGCTCTTCAAATTGTCCACGATATTTGGTGCCCGCCACGATCAATGAAAGATCGAGGGCGAGGATGCGCTTGTCCGCCAGGAATGACGGAACGTCGCCATCAGCAATGCGCTGGGCCAGGCCTTCAACAATAGCGGTCTTGCCAACGCCGGGCTCGCCAATCAGCACCGGATTGTTCTTGGTGCGGCGGCACAGAATCTGGATCACGCGCTCTACTTCGCCTTCACGGCCGACGAGCGGATCAAGCTGGTTGTCCATGGCGGCCTGAGTCAGGTCGCGGGAGAACTCAGCCAGCAGAGATGATTCACGGTTCGAGCCGCGTTGGGGCTGGGCCTTTTCCTGCGTGCTGCGCGCCAGTTCTTCACGGATGGCGCTCAGGCGCAGTCCACGCTCATGCAGAATTTCAGCGGCAAAGCACTTTTCTTCACGCAACAAGCCGAGAAGAAGATGCTCCGTACCGATGTGTTTGTGGCTGAGACGCTCGGCTTCTTCCGCCGCGTAAGCCAATACCCGCTTGCATTCATTGCTTAAAGGCAGGTCCACTGAAGTGGAGACCTTTTCACGGATCGTGGTGTGCCCCTCAATCTGCTTACGGATGGACTCAACCGACGCATGATTGCGCAAAAAGCGGTTGGTAAGCGCTTTGTCTTCCCGCAGCAGACCCAGCAGCAGGTGCTCCGTCTCAATGTACGGAGAGCCGAACTGGCTTGCCTCATATCTTGCAAAGAAGATAACGCGCCTTGCTTTTTCTGTGTACCGCTCGAACATATTCCCCTCACCCAGATGCTCCCAGTCACCTCCGCCGGAAACATCTCTCTTTACTCTCCGGTTGCGTACCCGCGACCTCTCCGGAAAGAAAGCCTTTCTATCCAGCCAGCGCCTCCGTCACAGAGGAATGAACATGCTGCGCTGGATCAAACCACATCCGCCTGAGCGGACAAAAAACTGAAACTCGTCCCTTGCCTGCGCCGCTAATTCAGCGAAGCCGGCGACACCTCCTCGGCCTGGCCGTGATGCAAACGCAATACGCGGTCGCACCGCCGGGCAAACTCAAGGTTGTGGGTGACAATGAGGGAAGTGAGCCGGTACTCTCGATGTAATCTCTGTACCAAATCGAAAACCATTTCTGCGGTCCGGTTGTCCAGATCGCCGGTTGGCTCGTCGGCCATAAGCACCGAAGGACCCGTTACCAACGCTCTGGCCAGGGCTACCCGTTGCTGTTCGCCTCCGGAGAGCTCTCCCGCGCGATGATGACTGCGGTTTTCCAATCCAACCTCCCGCAACCACCCGGCAGATTTTTCCATCGCCTGCCGGTAAGCTGTGCCGCGCATCAAGAGCGGCATAGCTACATTTTCCTGCGCCGTAAATTCCGGCAACAGGTAGTGAAACTGCCATACGAAACCGATCTCGCGATTACGAAAATCTGCGGCGGCATCGTCGCTTAGCTTCGCTACGGGAATCTGGGCGCAGTATACGTCACCTGCAGAAGCACTATCAAGAGCTCCGAGGATGTGCAAAAGGCTGCTCTTTCCCGCCCCGGACTCGCCCACTATGGCGAGCATTTCCCCCTTCCTCACCTGGAAGGATAAGTTTTCAAAGAGCACTAAATCTGTCTGTCCCGACTTATACACTTTCTTAAGTTCACTTACGCGAAGTATTTCGGGCGGCAGATTACCTTGATCTATTGGATGCACTGGCCCGCCTCAACGGTGCAGACACCCATGGTTACCTGCATTTTCATTGCCTTTTTCACCCTGGCAACCTTCTTATTGATCAAACCCATATGATTCAAGTTACTCTCCAGAATTTGTGTAATGAAATGTCTGAAGATTTCATTAAAGTTCCTAATTCTTTACGGTTCCCAACTAACCTTTGTTCTCATCCTGCCCCGCCGGCATCCCGCTGCAAGCTGAGCTGAAATTACTCATAGCGTAACGCCTCTGCGGGCAAAACGCGCGCCGCAGACCAGGAGGGATACAGAGTGGCAACAAACGAAATAAATAGTGCCACTACGGCCACTAGTACACCGTCCAATACCCGCGGAGCGAACGGGAGATAGTCAATGGAATAGACCTCTGGTGAGAGCGCGATGAAGTGGTACCTGGCCCCCGCGATCGCAACGCCATAACCCAAAATCAGGCCTGCAATGGTGCCGATGATCCCAATCAACACACCCTGAAACATAAAAATCTTTCTTATCTGGCCGCGTCTCGCACCCATAGAAATAAGGACCGCAATGTCCTTGGTTTTCTCCATGACCATCATGATGAGAGAGATCAGGATATTCAGAGCTGCGACAAAAACGATCAATCCGATGGTCAGAAATGTCACAAGCCGCTCCAGCCGCAGAGCCCGAAACAGGGCGCCGTTCTCTTCCATCCAGTTCTTGGCCACGAAACCCGGCCCTGCAACCTTTTCCAGCTCAGCGCCAACCTGCTGAGCTTTGTAGAGGTCGTCAATTTTGAATTCGATGACGGAGATCACATCCGGCGGCAGGCTGAAGAGGTGCTGTGCATCAGAGAGCCGTATGAAGCCCCAGGCACTATCAATGTTATAAAAACCAGAGCGGAAAATTCCAGCAACTCTGAAGCGTTGATACTTGGGAAGAGGCCCAAACGGCGAGAGCTCGCCTTGCGGGCTGGTGACATTGACGACCGAACCGACTGTGGCGCCAATCGTCTCCGCCAAGTCCTTACCCAGCACAATTGGAGGCAATGCCTGGCCATTTTTACACTGCTGGTCATTTTCTGCACAGGGCTCGAGTGGCGCTGCCGAGCCGATTTTTACAGATTTCAGTAGCTCGCTTACCTGATTTTCATATTTTGGAATTACACCTTTTAATAGGCCGCCACTGGCCCGCGCTCCCTGTGATACCAGAACTTCGCCATAGAGCACCGGCGCAGCCGCAGTGACGTGCTGCTGTTTTTGGAGACGCTCCAGCAGCGCAGGCCAATTGGTGATGCCGTCACTCATTGCGCGGATCAGATTGACATGGGCCTGAGAGCCGAGCAGCTGGTCCTGGAGGTCTTTCTGGAATCCGGCGTTGATTGAGAGAGCGATAATCAGAGACGCTACGCCCGCGGTGACGCCGATGACCGAAATAACCGTGATCACGCCGATAACGGCCTGCCGCCGCTTGGCCCGCAGATATCGTGCGGCAACAAAGAGCTCAAACCTCACGCGGACACCTTCACGCTATCCTTCTTTCTACCGTGTTGCGAGAAAAAATTCGGCAGCAGCGGCACCTTGTGCTGATAGTCGCGATACGTTGATCCAAATCGCTCAGCCAGATCATCAGAGGAAAGCTGAACATAACACTGATTGCAAAAAGCACGTAGCTTACAAGCAAGCCGCTGCCAATAACCCAGCCGAGAAAGTTCGCAAGATGAGCAATGTAAATAGGATGACGCATGCGCGAGTGCAATCCGGTGGTCACAAGCTCCTGCGCGTGCTCGCTGGGGCGCAGCTCAGCTTCTCCTGAGAGCTTGTGCGCGCTAAAGCTGGAGCCAGTTGCGAAGTAGATCCTGATTCCAACTAATAATAGAAGAGCCGCAGGAGCCCACATCCAGTGAGAGGAATAAAGCTGCAGACTGTGCCATGGCCAGGTGATCCAGCCGAGAAGAAAGATAAGTGCCGCCCAGATTGGCAGCACGATGCGGTAGGGTGATCGGCCCATCCGTTGCCATGAGCCGGCAAGCGGATGAACTAGAAACCAGAAAAGCGGGACGCTGCTATAAAGCACACTCGCCATCCAGGGGATGAGCAGCAGCTTTGCCTCCATGAGGTGATTGTAACAGCCGTCGTGCTTAGGAGCCGCGAATTACTTCGCCTCGGGCAGCGCGTATTCAAAATCGTACGAATGTTTTCCGCCGGCAGCGATGGTGATCGTCATCTTGCCTGTGATCCCCGCAAGCTGATCTGTGCCGGAGTCAGGTACGACCTCGATGCTTAACTGTGGCACACCGCGATTCATGATTCCGGTGTGATGCAGAACAAAGCTGCCGGTGCGGCCTTTGAGCGTGCCGGTCACGCGCTCCAGCGCCACGTACACGCCTGAGCCCTTTGCGTCAGGACTGGTGGCCAGCATCTCAACTTTGCTGCTGCCTTCCAGATCTCCATGGAATTGCTTTTCACCTGACATCCTGCTGAACTTTGCTGCTTCGGCAACCGGGTTATCCGGCTTTTGCGGCGTCATCTTGACATCGAAAGAACCGGTGGCGTGGTTGGTCATGGCAGCTCCTTGTTGGCCTGTCGGTGGAGTTTGAGATTGACTCTGTGCGCTTGGAAGATGCAGCGCGAAACATAACGCGCAAATTGGAAGAGCAATCATCAGCAGCTTTTTCATGCTTGCACCGATGTACAGAGTAGCACGCGCGCTCAACGACTCTGCTAACCTTGTCGAGCAACTTGGCCGTAGAGACGTACCACGCTACGTCTCTACATCGGAAACCCTTGTATTAATCCAGGGAATTGGCTCTGCGTGCATTTTGCTCCTGCGCGGTCTTCGATTACCATGACCGCCATGCCAGGAGAGATAACTCGCTTCGCGCTGCGCGCACTCGATTCGATCATTCGAGTCTTACCTGGGAAGCAAGCAGCGCCGCAGCACCTCGATACCGGCCGCCGAGGAGAGGAAGAGGCTTACTTTTATCTGCGAAAGTTAGGGTACATGATCATCGCGCGAAATTATCGCAGCCCGCGCAGCCGCAGTGAACTGGACCTGGTGGGCTGGGATGGCGAGACGCTGTGCTTTGTCGAAGTCAAAACACGCAGCGCGCGCCACCTGGCGCCGGCTGAAGCTGCGGTTGATCCGGAAAAGCAGCGCGATCTATCACACGTCGCGCGCGAGTTCCTGCGCAGAATAAAAGGCGAGCCGCCGTGCCGCTTTGATGTAGTGAGTGTTTATTTTGAGAACGGTAAGGCTGAGATCGAGCTGTTCAAAGATGCGTTTCGGATGTAACAGAGCCAATCGTCAGGCAGCTGGAGCGCTGGCAATAGAGGTCAGCCAGCTTTCCATTTGATTGTGATCAACCACTCCTGCCTGTTGCATGAGCAGCTGTCCTCGATACAACACAACAAAATTCGGAATACCGCGGACGTTGTAACGGCCTGCAATGTCCGGGAAGCGCTCGGTGTCCACTTTGATCACCACAGCTTTGCCGGCCATGTCTGCGGCGGTGCGTGCAACTTCCGGGGCAGCCATATGGCATGGGCCGCACCATGCAGCCCAGAAATCCACCAGGACAGGAACACGCGCTTCCCGCAGAATTTCTTCGAACTGTTCTCGATCCACCTCAAGCGGCTCATTCACGGGAGGAAGGGGCTGCTTGCAGTTGCCGCACTTGCCGGTGTCGGCCAGGTGCCTGGCTGGAACACGGTTTTTCCGGCCACAGTTTTTACAGCTCAGGATAGAAGGCATAGAGACACACTCCTGAGGATTTAATGAATCCGATGCGAGATGCGGGCAAAAAGATACATCGCAGCCGATGTATCAGCGGCAACGAACAATCAGCGTGGATTATTTCCTTGGGGCTGCCTGGGCCGATTGAGAATGCGGAGCTTCGTCCATGCGGCCAATGGCACGCTTCTCTACAGGCGACGACAGGACAATAGAAGTCGAGGTAGTGCCAAAAGGTGTGAGGCGGTCAATCAGGGATTCCAGGTGCTCCACTGAGCGCACGTGCACCTTCATGATAAAGGAATCCGCTCCGGTGCCGCGGTGGCACTCAACTACTTCAGGAGAATTTTTGACTACGGCGGTAATGCGAGTGAAAACATCGCCGACAACAGACATGCGGATAAAAGCGGTAATCGGCAGTCCAACTTTCATGGGATCGATATCGGCGTGGTAACCGATAATGATGCCAGCTTCTTCCATGCGCTTCACGCGCTCCACAACTGCTGGAGTGGTCAGACCAACGCGGCGTCCAAGCTCTGCATAAGAGAGACGCCCGTTTACTTGCAGTTCGTTCAGCAGCTTCCAGCCGATCTGATCAAGAAGCTTATCAGTTCTTAAATTTGTTTCCATTTTTCGCCTGACATTATAAAACAGACTCGCGCTTTTCTACGTTAGCCAGCAATATTTCACTCTACAGCAATAGATGTCGCCCAAATCTTAGAAAACACTAATTCCCGACAAAGGCATACATTTAACACCAGAAACTGCATTCTTGCCAGAAAAATCACTATTTAATCAGCCGGTCAGAAGGTGCAGTTGAAGGCATTCGAAGACTGTGGCGTGCGCGCTAGCTTCCGGCGAAACACCGGTCTTCATTTTATATAGTGACGATTCGGAGCAGGGTGGCCGTAGCAACAGTTATCAGACGGTCTTTATTTGTAAGGCATTCTACTCAAATGCTTTTTCCTGTTATTGGGGTACACTGATGGGACTTTTAAGCTGATTAGTTTTCCTTGATTTGCGTTAAAAGCCATTATAAAAAGGAGCATTCTCACCCCCTAAACTTCCCCAGGTGAACTAGCGATACTTCATGGATCCTATTGTCATAACTACTCAAGAGGTGGCTAAGGCGCAAATGCCAGTGCAGGGTGCGCCGGAGATACGGCCAAAGACACCGAATCCTGTTCCTGTCTGGGCGCGCATTTTGCTTGCACCATTAGTTCTCATTTTGCCACTTTTGTGCCTGGCAGCACTGGTGGTGCGCGTCTCCGTTCGCGGACAGTCGCCGCGTGTGCGCCAGAGCTGGGCTTCTTATCTGCTCACACTGCTGATCGTCAGCGGATTGTTTTCTACCATCTTTACAGTTCTGGCTATTTCTCTTTCGTGGGCTCCGGCGCCGGACGCTATCAGTGCAGCGCTTTCTGATCTAGATGAGCGCAACAGCTTTCCTGCGCTTCCGAACAGCAATGTCATGTCACCTGTAGAGTTGAGCTCGACTCTGAAGCCATTGGTTTTGATGGCTTCGCCGGCGGCAAAGCGCTGGTTCCAGCAGTCTTATGGAACTTCCGGCTTGTTGGGCGCGGCATTGATCCTGCATGCAGATTCCCATGGATATCTGCTCGCGACCGCCCGCCACGTGGCCGATGGGGAAGGTTGGCGCATTCGCAGCGGCGCGCAGAAAGTAATGGTTTCTGTCGGCATGGATGGCTGGGCTTCAACGCAAGTTGTGGGGCGGCACAAGCGTTATGACATCGCTTTACTCTGGCTTGAGCGCCACTCCGGCGATGCAGATTTCAACCAGCCCGTAGCCACGTATAACAGCGTCCAGGTAGGCGAAAAGATCTTTGTGATCGGACACCCGGAAGGTCTGAATTTTTCGGTGAGCAACGGAATTGTCTCGCGCATGCCGGGCAATGATGTTCTGCAGGTCTCAGCGCCCATCAGTCCGGGCAACAGCGGTGGCCCGGTTTACGATGAGCGCGGCAATCTGCTGGGCATTGTTACCTCCAAGGTTGCGCGCTCCATGGAGCCGGAGGCGGAGAACTTGAACTTTGCCGTCAGCACAGACGCGTTGCTGCATGAGTCTGACTGGGAGTTTGTGAACGGCGGGTCCGCACCAAAGAATTTGCTGGCAGACTTCCTGCATCAGGCCAAGGTGCGCCGAGCTCCGGCGGAAGCCGCGGCGGCGACTACGCGATAGGAAAAAATCTTAACTTATGGCAAACATCACTGTCACTGTTTATGACTCAACGGAAAACAAGCGCGTTCCGGTAGAGCTGCCGGACGATGCGCCGGCCAACCGCATTATTGCCGTGCTGGTGGACAAGCTGCAACTGCCGCAGAACGGCCCTGACGGCGCTCCGCTGAGCTACAAGTTTCACCACAAAAATTCCGGCCGGCAGATACAGGACGCACAAACGCTGGCGGATGCAGCCGTGAAAGATGGCGATATTCTGCGCCTGCAACCCGAGATCACAGCGGGAGCGCGATGAACAAGGCCCTGGCATCACCGGGTGCGGCCGCGGGCGACGAGCGCTTCAGCCGCTTTCGACTCATTGGCTGGTGGGACCAGGAGAAGCTGCGCTCGGCGCGAGTGCTGGTGATTGGAGCGGGCGCGCTGGGCAATGAAATCCTCAAGAACCTGGCGCTGCTGGGCTTTGCCAATATCGTAGTCGTCGATCTGGACTCGATTGAGGCTTCCAATCTTTCGCGCAGCATTTTGTATCGCGCTGCTGATATCGGCCGGCGCAAGGCTGACGCTGCGGCTGATGCCATCAAGAATATATTTCCGGAAGCGCACGTTCATCCCATTACTGCCAACGTAGTGCATGGCTTGGGCCTTGGCTTATTTGGCTGGGCGGATGTGGTGCTGGCCGGTTTGGATAATCGTGAAGCGCGGCTGTGGATCAATCGCGCGTGCTGGAAGATGAACAAGCCCTGGATTGACGGTGCTATTGAAGGCATCAACGGAGTGGCGCGGATGTTCCTTCCCGGAGTTCCGCCATGCTACGAGTGCACTCTGGGTGAGACCGATTGGGCGATTCTCAACAAGCGCATGTCATGCAATCTGCTGGCGCTGGAGAGTGACACGGAAGGCAAAGTGGCAACGACCCCAACGATCTCTTCGATTATCGCTGGACTGCAGGTGCAGGAAGCCGTGAAGTTGCTGCATGGACTGCCGGTGCTGGCAGGCAAGGGATTCATTTTTGAAGGACTCAATCACACGTCGTATCGGGTGGAGTATTCGGAAAATCCCGATTGCATGAGCCACTACACCTTCGGCGAGATTACATCGCTCGATGCCGGTTCGCACCAGCTTACGCTGGCGCAGCTTCTGGCGCAGGCGCGGCAGCGGCTTGGTACGGATGAAGTGATTCTGGAATTTAGCCGCGACATTATTCATAAGCTTTCATGCTCAGGCTGCGGAGCGGAAGATGAGCTGTTCGCGGCGGTGGGTACAGTGCCGTACTCACAAGGAAAGTGTCCGGCTTGCGGGCAGATGCGTGCCGTGATCACCGCACATAGTTACACGGGCGCAGAGTCGTATGGTGATCGCAAGCTTGATCAGCTGGGGCTTCCGCTCTATGACGTGTTTACCGCTCGTTCGGCGGAGCGTGAAGTTGCGCTGTTAATCGCGGGCGACAAGAAAGAAGTTTTAGGACAGATGGCGATGGGAGCGTCACTCTGATGGCAAAGGCGGCGAAAGTAAAAGTCCGAATCTCCACACAGCCTATGGTGCTGATGGAAGCCGAGGTGGCGCGGAAGATCCGCCAGCATGCCCGCAGCTCAATGAAGGCTGAGGTTTGCGGCGTGCTGATTGGCAGCAGCGACGACGAGCGCATGGTGGTGGAAGCCTGTATTCAGGGCAACAACGCGGCGCAGGGCGGCGCGCACGTTACCTTCACCCAGGACACCTGGGAGCACATCTACAAAATTAAAGACAAGGAATATCCGGACCAGAAGATTGTCGGCTGGTATCACTCGCATCCCGGATTCGGCGTGTTTCTCTCCGAACACGATCTTTTCATCCAGCAAAATTTCTTCTCCAATCCGCAGCAGGTGGCGTGGGTCTATGATCCGCACACGGATGAAGAAGGCTGCTTCGGCTGGGTAGGAGAGAAGATTGAAAAGCTTTCCAGCATTCGGGTTGGGTATTCGCAAACCATCGAGATCACCGGCTCCGGTTCCAATGAGTATGCAGACGAGGACACTTTTCCTGATCCTGTGGTGAAGGTAAAAGGGCAGCAAAGTGGAGCAGAAGAGCCGGCATGGATGCGCTGGGCAAGTGCAGCAATGGGTTATCTTGCTGCGATCATCCTTGGAGTGTCAGCGGGATATTTCTTTCGTGACTGGCAATTTGGCAAGCAGCTTTCACAAATGGCCCCCGAAATTGAGACGTGCCAGCAGATAGTTGCGCATCCGGTGGAGGCCTGCCAGCAGATCCTGCAGCAAGCCGCACCGTCTTTGCTGGCGCCGGCCTTTGTTCCCCAAGCGCCGGGAGCGCAGCAGCCGGCTTCACCTGCGCCAGAAACTAAAAATTCATCCACGCCTGCGCGGGAAAATCCGAAACAAGCATCGCCTTCGCAGGAGAAAGCTCCCGCGCAACAGAAGGAAAACAATGCCAAACACTGACGATAAACTGGCGCTGAAGATTACGCTTGAGGACCTGGAAAAGGTTGAGGTCCGCACGGCGCCCCAGGGCAATTTTGGGGTGGCAGTTGCTGGGGCCAAGCAATATGGCAACATTGCTGCGCCGGCCGATGGTCCCGCTGCGGTGACTGAAGAGAAGGGAAGCATTTTTCTTCAGGGCTGGTTTTATTTAGGTGCTGCAGGGCTCATCGGCGCGCTTGTTGGCTGGGGGTTGGGCGAGCCTTTCTTTCATGAGGGCGGTCGCGGCATTGGCAGTCCTTTTCTTACCATCCTGATGATCCCGTTGGTGCTCACGTTTCTTTGCCTGGGCTTTAGCGTGGCAGAGAGCATTGCGGAGCGCTCTCTGAACAAAGCGCTGTTGCGTGCAGGGCTCAGCCTGCCTCTTGGCTTCGTTTTGGCGCTGGTGTTTATGTTCATCGGCGGCATTGTGTTCATAGTGGGCAAAGAGATTTGCGCTGCGCTGGGCGTTACCACGTACAAAAATCCGGCATTCTGGATCGCACGCAGCCTGGCCTGGATGGTCTTTGCCGCCGCTGCAGGAATCGTCTATGGATTAGTTGATCGCTCTCTGAAGAAAGGGCGTTATGGCGTAATTGGCGCGATCATCGGCGGCGGAATTGGCGGCGTGCTGTTTGATCCCATCAGCATGATGACCGGGCTCGGCGGGCCAAGCCGCGCAGTCGGCTTCGGCCTGATTGGATTGGCCACCGGCGTGGCGATCGGGATCGTGGAAAGCGCGCTCAAAGATCGTTGGCTTTACGTTGCCGCAGGGCCGCTCGCAGGCAAGCAGTTCATTTTGTATAAGCCAGCAACGACAATCGGCAGCAGCCAGCAGTGCGATATTTACCTGTTCAAAGACAACTCCATTTTGCCCCAGCATGGTGTTATCGAGATGCGCGGAGCGCAAACCTTCCTGCGAGCTGACGGGCCGGTGTTTGTCTCCGGACAGCCCACGCGTATGCGCGCTTTGCAGAGCGGCGACCTCATTCAGATCGGGCGATATGCGTTCCACTTCCGCGAAAGGCAGAGGAGCTGATGGCTGAGCCTATCTGTCCTTATTGCCGCATGCCGTTTGAGGAAGCAGGCCCGGCAAAGGTTTTTTGTACAGCCTGCGGCACGCCGCATCATGAGGATTGTTACCAGGAAAATGGAGGCTGCACCGTGTTTGGCTGTTCGCGCGCGCCTGCGGACGATCCAAAATTGCAGGTTTCACACAGTGATTTGAGTGCAGTGAATCTGCAGCCCATACCGCAAGTATATTCTCAACCGGCACAGCCGATTAGTACGCCATCAGCGCAGTATCCGCCTTCAAGGTATAGCGGCCCGCTTGGACTTTCACAGGCGGCAGCGACAGCGCCCGCGCCTGCAACAAGCCAGGAGCCTCCGCCAGCGCCAACACCTCCGCCGGGGACTTACTTTTACACGCCCGGTGATCAGCCGAGTTATTCCTATGCCCCTGCGACCTCAGCAGCGGTTTCTCCGCAGGCGCAGAAGAGCCGCACCACGTTCATTGTGCTGGGAATATTTTTGGGCTGGCTGGGGATCCACAATTTTTACGGCGGATACACCGGCAAAGCGATAGGCCAACTCTGCCTGACGGTGCTTACGCTGGGCTATGGGGGGCTCATTTCCTGGGTATGGGCGCTCATTGAAGTTTGCATTATCGATAAGGACAGCCAAGGCACTGCTTTGATCTAGCGAACCAAAGAGATGAAATATTACATTAAGCGCGAGCTAAACGAGTACGGTCCTTACACCCTGGCCGACCTGCAACGATACGTTGCACAAGGCAACATTCAAGTCTCTGACCTCACTCGCAGCGAAGGCATGCCGGATTGGGTGCCGGTGTCACAAGTGATCGGCAACATTCCAATACCCGTGCCAGCTCCGGTGCAAAATGCCGGCGTTCCGATGTATGGCGGAGCCTCATACGGGACTGCAGGGACTGTTTACTGCGGTGCAGCGGCAGCGGCGCCAGCCCCAGCCGGGCCGGTTCCCCCGGACTTCCATTGGGCTCTGGTGCTGCTGATCGGGGTTGTTACTTGCGGACTGTTCGTTCACGCCTGGATGATTGTTGAGGCTGCGTTCGTGCGAAAGATCAAGCCTGAGAGCCAGGGACTGCTGTTTGTGGTTTTGGGGATTGCAGGCATCTTCTCCTCGGTTTTCGTAAGCGCATTTATGAGTGCCATTGATCGTGAGGCAGCTGGGCCGGTGTCTTTATTGGTTGAGCTTGTTGCAATAGGGGTGTACCTGATCGGGGCATTCAAAATCAAGGGTGACATGGAGGAGTATTACAACTCCGTGGAACCAATCAATCTGCAGCTGAGCGGCGTAATGACTTTCTTTTTCAGTGTCTATTATTTTCAGCACCATTTCTCGCGGATTGCGCAGTGGAAGAAGACCGGCATTCTGCAGCCACAAGGATGAGGAGATCGAAGCTAATCACGGGGACGGCTGCAGCAGCATTTGGGGCTGCCATGGTTGTGGTGTACAACTTCCCCCCAACTCAGTACAGCTTCTATCCGCGATGCCCTTTCTATGCCGCGACGCACCTGCTATGCCCCGGCTGCGGCGCCACACGGGCGCTTTATTCGCTTCTGCACGGCGACGTGCGCACAGCGCTGCATTACAACGCCATGTTCACCGTGCTTGCTCCGTTTCTGCTTGCCTGGGCCATCTTCTCCTGTTATCAGCTGTTAAGGTATGATCGTGCGCCGCGCGTGGCTATTTCGCGGCCTGTAGCTGCGGCAATGGGCGTTGCGGTCTTATTATTTGCGATTGCAAGAAATACATTTTTGGTTTTTTAACGTATGCTGTCACCCAGAATTCGCCGGCTGAAATTCGACTATGACTTGCTGCTGAAGCGCTTTGCGGGCTGGCCTCTGGTCCGCATGGTGGGCACGGCGGGAATGCCGCCTGAAGTGTATCGCTTTCAGTATCTGATTAACGGGCTCTACGTGGTGCCGGGCGGGGCGATTCAGGAGCGCGGCGAGCATTTGCTGGAAGTGAATCTTTCACTGGGATATCCGCGGCGCGCGCCGCAGTGCCGCATGCTCACGCCGGTATTTCATCCGAACTTTGATGACAGCTCCGTTTGCATTGGCGATTTCTGGGCGGCATCTGAAGGGTTGGATGATCTCATCATCCGCATTGGCCGGATGATTTCTTATCAGGAATACAACACCAAGAGCCCGCTCAATGGCCTGGCAGCAAAGTGGGCTGCACAAAACAGCCATCTGCTGCCGGTTGATTCCCGGCCGATTGCTCCGCCACTGGATGATGTGGCAGCGAAGGTGAGCGTAGCGGCTGTGGTAACAGCGCAGCCTGCAGCGCTCCCATCACAGCCCCTGATAGCTCCTTCTCAGCCGCATCAAGCAGCTTCCCCCACCACGGGCGATAGCGATCCGTGGGACCAGAAGATTGTTATACCCTGAACTACACTCCAGACTTTTCCTGATATCGCAAAGCGATGCGTGAAGCTGATTTAAGCAGCAGGGTTGCATGCAATTCACTTTTTATTATGACGGCCGTACCAAATCAGCACCCGCAATTTTTTGTGTTCTCCACAAGAAACAAGTAGTACACTCTTGCGCAATGTTCGTGACGTGTTTCCGGGCGTCGAGGAGAAGGTCAGTTCGAGAACGTCAGAAAGTGGGGGGACCGGAAACAAATACTGCTATATCTCCGATCGTTCCCGTCTTTAAAGTTAGCGCGTGAAAATGCAACTTAATTTCTAACTGAGGAAACGAAATATGACGCCTATGAAAGCCCTTGCAGCCCTCGTGCTGCTGGCACTTGCTGTTCCCGTAAGTTCGAATGCTCAGACCAGAGTATTAGAACCCGTCGGTCATGACGTGTCCGCACCCTTGCGGAACATGCCTGTGGTACCGCCGCCAATGTTCGATAACTTCAATCTGCATCAGCCAAAGCCAGTCCCCGCGTTCGCTAACGGCGGTCCGGATGGCGCGCTGCAAACCAGTCCCATTCAGACTTCAGCCACCATCAACAACCTGGCCGGCTTCGACGGTCCGGGCGTAAGCACCGGTCTGAGCATCTCCGGAGAACCACCAGACACCAATGCCTCCGTCGGCAATACGCAGGTTGTGGTCTGGGTGAACACGTCATTCGCGGTGTATGACAAAGCGACGCACAACAAAGTGTTCCCGGCATCCGGATTCGCAGCCGGCAATACGATTTGGAATGGGTTCTCCAGCGGCCGCTGCGATACGGACAACTCCGGCGATCCCATTGTGCTGTATGACAAGCAGGCGCAGCGCTGGATCTTTACTCAGTTTGCCGTCTCAACCACGCCGTACTTCCAGTGCGTAGCCGTCTCGCAGACTTCAGATGCCACCGGCCCTTACAACCGGTATGCGTTCAGTTTCAGCACCAATTTTCCTGATTATCCGAAAGTTGGCGTGTGGACTGACGCTTATTACTTCACCTTCAATCTGTTCGCGCACGGGTCTCGCTTCGCGGGAGCTGACCGTTGCGCTCTGGACCGGACCACGGCCCTGAACGGCGGCGCCGCAAAAATGCTCTGCTCTGCCACCAGCACCAGCTTCGGCAGCATCCTGCCGGCCGATCTGGATGGGGCCTCAGGCGCCACCGGCACAACCGCTCTGCCGCCTGCCGGCACTGCGGAATACATGGTCAATTTCGGCACGAATTCGTTGAACGTATGGCGCATCACGCCGAACTTTACTGCCGGAACGCTTTCGATCACCGGCCCCACCAACATCCCAGTAGCTTCATTCTCCAAGGCCTGCAACGGTGGAACGTGCATCCCGCAGGCAGGCGTGACCCAGCAGCTCGATTCACTGGGTGACCGTCTCATGTATCGCTTGTCATACCGCAACTTCGGTACGTTTGCGTCACTGCTGGTGAGCCATTCGGTAACAGCGGGTTCCTCCACCGGAGTTCGCTGGTACGAGCTTCGCGACACAGGGAGCGGCCCGACGGTTTTCCAGCAAAGCACCTTCGCACCCGACGCCACCTTCCGCTGGATGCCTTCGATCGCGCAGGATAAGCAGGGCAACATCGCCGTGGGCTACAGCATTTCCAGCTCCACGATCCACCCGGGAATCAACTTTGCCTCCCGCGCCGCCGCTGATCCGGCCGGGCAGCTTTCCAATGAAACCAACTTGCTCACAGGCACAGGGTCGCAAAACGGCCACTCCCGCTGGGGCGACTACAGCAGCATGAGCGTCGATCCTACTGACGACTGCACGTTCTATTATGCGAACGAGTGGTTGAATTCGACCGGCGACTTCATCTGGAGTACGCACGTGAGCAGCTTTAAACTTGGCACCTGCCAGTAAACTGGCACAACTGAAGAAGGCCGCCTCAGGGCGGCCTTTTTTGTTGCCGGGCCGCTCATTTACACCGATGAAGCCCGTGCCTGATACGCCACCTTTCCTTGGCATGATCTGTGTTCTTTCGCTCCCACGATCAAACAAAATCTTGGGCATCACCCTGAAGACTGCGCGGCATCTAGCGGTGGAGGAGGTTGGACAATGGACGAACTTATTCAGCAACTGAAGTCACGCGTGGGCCTCGACGACGATAAGGCGCAGTCCGCCATACAAACAGTGGTGGAATTCCTGAAACAACGGCTCCCTGGACCAGTGGCCAGCCAATTGGATTCGGCAATCTCCGGCGGCGGAATGGACGCACTCAAAGACAAAGCCGCCGGCATCCTGGGCAAAAAGACAGCCTGAACGATTAACGGGCAAGGCTGAGACTTGTGCC
>CAZISB010000043.1:0-11639 GCA_964541925.1 uncultured Acidobacteriaceae bacterium
CCACGAGACAGCTTGGCGTACTGTCGCGAAGGACCGGCCTGACTTTCACCGCCGCTGCAATGGTCTTCAGGTGATTCGGCATCACTTTGGTGGTCCTCAAGCGATTCCAGGAATTCTCCGCGCTCAGTAGATGGAGAACAGCTCTCCCGGTTTTTATCAGATCTCTCCGAAACGATCTTCATGTACAACCCCCTTCCTCCTGGGCGGGCGAACGTGGATTACAAGGACTCGCTTCGCGGTCCCGGATAAGTGATCGACGCTACAGAAAGCCTGGGAGCTGCTTTCAGGAAGACCAGTGCAGCAAGAAACATGCTGCAACAAAACGCAGCCACCCACGGGAAAACCGCGTGGGAAAACGTAACTGTTACCAGCGGGTTGAAGAGTACGGCAAGTCCGGCAAAGGCTGCAGTCCACAGGTGCCTGCCGGATCGTGCCGCTTCAATCGCTACCAGACTGGCGCTGCCACAGATGACAAACTGCAAGAACACGGCGTAGTTACTGTTAGGCGACCAGAAAACAATTGCACCTATCAATGTGAAGAGAGAACTCCATTTCATGATTTTTGTAAGCATAAAGAACCCGTCTGCTGGATTCACCAACGTGTCAGAAAGAGTTGGGAAAAACCGGTTAGGTAAGAAGAAGGAATCCAGAAGAACTGTCTTAGTTCAGCAGATCTGAACGAGTAAGGAGGGATGCTTGCTCATCCTCAACGCTACGCCCTCTTGGCCACGATGTCAAACGCAGATACACCTATGTAAATGTGAGCAATTGTGCTCAGAGATATTTATGCGCTTCGTG
Source organism: uncultured Acidobacteriaceae bacterium (assembly GCA_964541925.1). GTDB lineage: Bacteria > Acidobacteriota > Terriglobia > Terriglobales > Acidobacteriaceae > Angelobacter. Next base: position 799 of record CAZISB010000043.1, read on the forward strand.
CAGAATCATCTAAGCTCGGACAGGCGCCAGAAAGGCTCAGTTTTTTCCACTGTGAGCGAACAGATCAGACAAAGAAAAGTGTAGAGAGGAAGTAAATGATGGATGCTTTCGTTACTGCGGGATTGGTTGGCATTGCGCTGCTGACTGTGGCTATTTGGATCGAGGTTCGAGGGCAACGCACTGCTCCTGGCGATGGAGACTACCGGAACTCCCGGCCCCGGCGATGATGAACCGGCTTGCGGACTTGTTTTAGACCAGTACAAATACCGCTCCAAGGAAACGGTTCTTTGTGGCCAGAGTGAGCGATTTGGACCAGATTTCCTGATCGCTCGAAGCCCATAATAGAGGCAGAGGAAAAAACATGCGTGTCTTTTGGGAACAAACAGGAGTGCTCCTCCCTATTTACCGGCTGGCAGGGCAGGGCTTCAGTAATGCAGATATCGCGAACCGGCTGAACATTACGGAACTCAAGGTACAGAGCTGCATGGCGTGGCTGCTGCGTTTCCTCAGGTTGAATCATCGGAGTGAACTCGTCCAATACGCTTCATCTGCAGCTTAGAAGGATCCTAAGAATGAAACGCTCTACTCGACAATGCTGTATGATTCTGATCGCGTGCCTCATCCTCTCGCGTTCGGTGGCACTCGCTCAGCCAAGCGGACAATCTCAAAATTTCTCAAGTTGCATGCAAGCCCTGAGCACGTGCAACTCAGCATTACTGACAGAGTCCGAAGCAGCCGCTGTTGCGCTAGCCGATCACAAGCGCAACCTTGCCGATTGCAGACGAGGAGCGGCATCCTGCGATCACTCCAAGCTGACTCGCGTCGAGGAAAATGCGTCGGCGCTCGCCCTGCACCAACACAATTTTTCTGACTGCATGGAGGGATGGGGAACCTGCGACCACTCCAGCTTGACTCAGCAAGAAATCAAGGAGATTGCGCTCGCGGAGCATAGGCGCAATGTATCGGCTTGCTCCAATGGATGGTCATCATGCGACCATTCCAAACTGACAGGAGCAGAAGCCGTTGATGTTGCCCGAGGCCGCCGCCAGAGCAACTTCGAAGATTGCAGGGAGAGCCTGGAATCCTGTGATTCCTCTTCACTCTCGCTGCGTGAAGCCGGCCTAGTGGCGGCCTCGAAGAACGAGCGCAATCTTCGAAACTGTATGGAAGGCTGGGGAGTGTGCGATCGTTCGAAACTCACAAGGGCGGAAGCAAATCGTGTCACGGCAGCTGAGCATCAGCGCAATTTGTCCAACTGCAAGAGCGGCGCGGAGGCCTGTGATTACTCGCAGCTGACCGCCTTGGAAAATACGTGCTTGGCCCGCACGGAGCACCGGCGCAACTACGCAGCTTGCCTAAACGGCTATGGCTACTGTGATCGCGCGCAACTCACACCGGCTGAGGTGCGCTCGCTTCCGCCTGCGGATGCCTCACCTCGATAGCCGGGGATAAAGCTCAGATTCTGAGCAGCGTTCACCTGCCTTTACCCTGCCTCAACAAGGCACGGACTCGTACTTCCTTTCTTGCGATAGCGTACAGTAGGAAGAGCGGTTTAACAGCTTCTCGCCTCTTCGCATCTCATTTGGTGCGTTCAAAACAGCGTCCCCTGGCGCAGGCACTAACACCTATTCAAGAAAGAGAAACTCGTTGACTACTCGGCAGACGCACGGGAACCTCCTTCACATCGGGGAACGCCTGCGTAAGACCCTCTGGAGGACAAGGCCCCACGGTGAAGAAGCTCCTTTGCGCTCGGAGCTGTTCAGCAAAGAGCAGATGAAGCAGCATGGCAAGAATCTTGCGGCCATTCACATGGTCGCCTGCGGACGCACGCCGGACCAGCTTTTGGCGAGACTGGCAGACAATGAAAAGATACTGAACGAGACGTGTCACCTTCTGACGACTGCGGCAAAAGATAACCGGCGCATTGCGCCCGCCGGCGAATGGCTGCTCGACAATTTCTATCTGATTGAACAACAGATCCGAACCGCCAGGAGGCACTTGCCGCGGGGCTACAGCCAGACGCTACCTCGCTTACTCAATGGCCCATCGGCAGGTTTGCCGCGTGTGTATGACCTGGCGCTGGAAACAATCTCCCACAGCGATGCCCGCGTGGATCCTGAAAGTCTGGGCGGCTTTGTGACCGCCTATCAGACCGTGGCCGACTTGAGGTTGGGAGAGCTATGGGCCATTCCTATCATGCTGCGGCTTGCCTTAATCGAGAATCTCAGACGCGTGGCGGCAATGATTGCCGCCGACAGGACCGACCGCAACCTCGCCGATACCTGGGCGGACAAGATGACGGAGGTTGCGGAAAAAGATCCAAAGAACCTGATTCTGGTGATTGCGGACATGGCCCGGTCCAATCCTCCGATGGTGAGTTCGTTTATTGCCGAGTTGGCGCGCCGTTTGCAGGGCCAGGGCCCGGCGCTGGCCTTGCCACTCACCTGGATTGAACAACGGCTTTCGGAGTCCGGATCGACGATTGAGCAACTGGTTCGGGTCGAGAACCAGCGTCAAGCCACCGACCAGGTGTCTATCAGCAACAGCATCGCCAGTCTCAGGTTTTTAGACGCGACTGATTGGCGCGACTTTGTCGAGACGATGAGCATCGTCGAGCGTACGCTGCGCGACGACCCGCAGGATGTGTACGGCAAAATGAGTTTTGCCACGCGCGACCGCTACCGGCATGTCGTCGAAGAGGTCGCCCGGCACAGCGACTCATCCGAAGGCGAGGTGGCCGGCAAAGCAGTCCAACTGGCGCGCGAAAGTTTTGACAAGAAGCATGGCCGCGCCGGACACGTTGGCTTTTACTTGATTGGCGAAGGGCGCCCGGGGCTCGAACGCTCGGTAGCCATGCGCAGGTCAATCTCACGATCTCTCCGAATCATCTCCCGGCAGTATTCATTGCCGCTGTATTTAGGCGCGCTCCTCGCAGTCACTGCGTTCATCACTGGAGTCTTTGCCGTCAACGCCCTGCGCAGTGGCGTGAGTGGTTCAGCACTTACCCTTGTCACTATCCTTGCTTTCGTAGTTGCCAGCCAGTTTGTTATCACGACACTGAACTGGGTGCTGAGCAAACTGGCAACCCCAGACCTGCTGCCGCGGATGGATTTCTCTAAAGGAATCCCCTCTGCCCTGCGCACGCTCGTGGTGGTTCCAACAATGCTCACCACCGAAGAGGGCGTGGCGGAGCTGGTTGAAGCCCTTGAGGTCCGGTTCCTGGCCAACCGCGATGACAATGTGCACTTCTGTCTCTTGTCGGATTTTCGCGATGCCGTCCAGGAAAACATGCCGGAAGACGAATTTCTTCTCGACCGGGCCCAGGCCGGAATCACAGACCTGAACAGAAAGTACAGCAGCGAGGGAGTCGATACTTTCTTTCTGCTCCATCGTTCACGCCGTTGGAATGCTGCCGAGCGGCTGTGGATGGGCTATGAGCGCAAACGGGGCAAACTTGAGGAGTTGAACTCATTTCTGCGCGGCCAACCCGGCGATCACTTTCGACGTATCGTCGGGAGAACGGCAGTTCTCCGCGATGTTCGGTATGTCATCACTCTCGATTCAGACTCGCAGTTGCCGCGCGACTCGGTTTGGCAATTCGTGGGAGCCATGGCCCATCCGCTCAACCGGCCTGTGTATGACCAAGCGAGACAGCGCGTCACCGAGGGCTATGGCATCCTGCAACCCCGCGTTGCCGCGAGTCTTCAGGGCACAAATCATTCACGATATGCGCGGCTCTGGGGCGGTGAACCGGGAATTGATCCCTACACGCGCGCGGTATCCGATCTTTACCAGGACGTTTTCGGCGAAGGCTCCTTTATCGGCAAAGGAATTTATGACCTGGGTGCGTTCGAGCAGGCACTGGGAGGGCGTTTCCCTGAAAACCGCATTCTTAGCCATGATTTGATCGAAGGTTGTTACGCACGATCCGGTGTCATGAGTGACGTACAGCTTTATGACGATTATCCGGCGACGTACGCGGCGGACGTCGCCCGGCGTCACCGGTGGATTCGCGGTGACTGGCAGATCGCCCGCTGGATACTGCCGCGGGTTCCTGGTGCGGAGCACGCCACGCTCAAAAATCCGCTGTCTGTTCTTTCTCGATGGAAAATTGCCGATAATCTTCGTCGCAGTCTTGTGCCGGCAGCACTGATTGTTCTGCTGCTGTTTTGCTGGCTGCGACTGCTGTCGCCGTGGGCGTCAACCCTGGCGATCCTGGGTACAGTTTTTGTTCCCATCTTCTTGAGCGCTGTCTTCAACCTGTTTCAGAAACCGGCAGATGTGTCGCCAGGTCAGCACTTACGTGACGTGGTGCGCTCTTTCATCCGCCACTTTGCCCAGGGGCTGCTTACCTTTGCCTGCATGCCCTATGAAGCCTTCTTCAGCCTGGATGCGATTCTTCGGGCAATCTGGCGGATGCTCTTTTCGCATCGTCGGCTTTTGGAATGGAATGCATCAAGCGAAGACAAACATAAAAGCCAGCATGGCCTTGCGGAGTCTTTCCGTTCGATGTGGCCCGCGCCAGCATTCACCTTAATTGTCCTGATCTTTCTGACTGCGATGAGGCCAGTTGCTCTCGGAATAGCTGCTCCGATCCTGCTGCTGTGGTTTGCAGCGCCGGCCGTCGCGTGGTGGATCAGCCTGCCGCTCAAGGCCGGGACGGCAAGGCTCTCCGTTGAGCAGATCAGCTTCCTCGGGAAACTCTCACGCAAAACCTGGTCATTTTTTGAGGAGTTTGTCAGCGCAGAGGACCACTGGCTCCCCCCGGACAACTACCAGGAGAGCCCGGCTCCCGCCACTGGTCATCGCACGTCGCCAACCAACATGGGCCTGGCATTACTCGCCAATCTCTCGGCCTATGACTTTGGCTATCTTTCAGCCGCACAGTTTCTACGCCGGACCGGGGACGCTTTTGCGACGATGGGGCAATTAGAGCGATATCACGGGCACTTTTACAACTGGTATGAAACGCTGACCTTGAAACCTCTGGCCCCTCGCTACGTTTCCACCGTCGACAGCGGAAATCTCATTGCCCACGTTCTGACTCTGGACTCTGGTCTTGCTGGCATGGCGGACCAGACGATCCTCGCTCCACGCCTGTTTCATGGACTTCTCGATACTCTCGAGGTGTTTAAGGACGTCGTGAATGAGGTGGGCAGTTATGACGGCGAGCGGGCAAAGGCGGCTCTTGTTCATGCTGCCGACCTGCGACGGGAGTTGGAAGGCTTGTGTGCTTCTCCGCCAACGGTTCTGCCGGCTGTCCGCATGTGTCTTGAGCAGCTGGTTAACAAAACCAGGCAAATCGCGGAACGTGTTAAAGGACAGCGGGAGAGTCAAGCCGCGTGGTGGGCAGATGCTCTGGTTCAGCAGTGCCAGGCTGCGCTTGAAGACTTCGACTTCCTCATACCCTGGATCGCGACTGCAAACCTGCCGAACGAACTAGATGGCATTGAGTTCGACAGGGTTCCCACCCTGCGTGAGTTGGCCACATGGGATTTAGAGTCTCCCGCCGGCTACCAGCCTTCGGGCAGCGCCGGCACAACTGTAGGCCGGCCGGTGGGCGAGCTGGAATCGCTCATCAGCGAAGGGGCCCATCGCGCTCAGTCCCGGATTGCAGAGATTGAGCGCCTCGCTTTGCAGTGCAAAGATTTTGCTCGCGTCGAGTACGACTTCCTGTATGACAACGCACGTCATCTGATGACGATTGGATACAACGTCAGCGAGGGCCGCCGGGATTCGAGCTACTACGATCTGCTGGCATCAGAAGCAAGACTGGCCAGTTTTGTCGCGATCGCACAGGGGCAGGTGCCGCAGGAGAGCTGGTTCTCCCTGGGCCGCCAGCTCACCAACTCTTCGGCGGGGCCGACTCTCCTGTCATGGGACGGCTCCATGTTTGAGTACCTCATGCCGCTGCTGGTCATGCCCACTTACGAAAATACGTTGCTTGATGAAAGTTACAGGGCGGCAGTGGAAAGGCAGATCGAATACGGCGAGACGCGAAATGTACCCTGGGGAATTTCAGAGTCTGGTTATAACGTGGTCGATGCACACATGAATTACCAGTACCGGGCCTTTGGCGTGCCCGGTCTTGGTCTGAAGCGCGGGTTGGCGGAGGATGTGGTCGTCGCGCCATACGCTTCCAGCCTGGCGCTGATGGTGGCTCCTGAACAGGCCTGTGCGAACCTGGAGCGGCTCGCGGCCGCGGGAGCCGAAGGTCAATATGGCTTCTACGAATCCATCGATTACACTCCATCGCGAGTGCCTCGCGGCCAGTCGAAGGTTATTGTCCGGTCGTATATGGCCCATCATCAGGGCATGAGCCTGGTGGCGTTCGCCCACGTTCTACTGGACCGGCCGATGCAGCGGCGATTCGAATCAGTCCCGATATTCCAGGCCACAACGCTGCTGCTGCAGGAGAAGGTCCCCAAAGCAACGGCACTCTATGCAGCGCCCGAGGAACTTCCCGAAGCCCGCAGGATTGCCGGCGAGCCGGAACCCTCTGTTCGCGTGTTTCGCAGCCCCAACAGCCCAGTTCCGGAGGTGCAGTTGCTCTCGAATGGAAAGTATCACGTGATGGTCAGCAGCGCGGGCGGAGGCTACAGCCGGTGGAAAGACATAGCGGTGACCAGATGGCGTGAAGACAGCACTCGCGATCCATGGGGGAGCTATTGTTACATCCGTGACCTGGCGACAGGAAGGTTCTGGTCCTCGGCTTATCAGCCCACCGTCAAACCGTTGGAATACTACGAGGCCATTTTTTCAGAAGCCAAAGTAGAGTTTCGCTGCCGTGAAGGAGATCTGGAGGCGCACACGGAGATTGCGGTTTCTCCTGAGGACGACGTTGAGCTGCGGCGAGTTACGCTTACCAACCGGGCCCGCAAACGCCGGGTCATTGAGTTGACCAGCTATGCCGAAGTTGTTCTTGCTCCGCCTGCCGCGGACGATCTGCACCCTGCCTTCAGCAATCTCTTTGTGCAAACGGAGATACAGGAAGCGAACAGAGCGATCCTCTGTACGCGGCGGCCTCGCTCTCTCCACGAGCAGCCACCCTGGATGTTCCATCTGATGGTTGTGCATGGCGCGGACGTGGGGGCGGTTTCCTACGAGACCGACCGCATGCAGTTCATTGGGCGAGGAAGAGCGGCGGCGAACCCTGTCGCGATGAGCGGTTCTTCCGCACTGTCCGGCAGCCAGGGCTCCGTACTGGATCCTATCGTCGCCATTCGCTACCAGATCATTCTTGAGCCAGGACAATCCGCAACCGCCAACCTGGTCTCGGGTGTCGGCGAAACTCGCGACCGCTGCCTGCAACTCGTCGAGAAATATCAGGACCGTCATCTGGCGGACCGCGTCTTCGATCTTGCATGGACCCATAGCCAGGTGGTCTTGCGGCAACTCAATGCCACTGAGGCTGACGCGCAGAGTTTTGGACGGCTTGCCAGCTCTATCCTTTATGCCAATCCATCGCTGCGCGGCGAAGCTTCTGTGATCAGCAATAACCACCGGACGCAGTCAGGCTTGTGGGGCTATTCAATCTCCGGCGATCTGCCTATCGTGTTGCTGCAGATTGGGGACCTGGCCAATATCGCTCTGGTGCGCCAACTGGTGCAAGCTCATGCTTACTGGAAACTGAAAGGCCTGGCGGTTGATCTGGTGATCTGGAATGAAGATCATGCCGGGTACCGGCAACTGCTGCAGGAGCGGATCATGGACCTGGTGGCGGCAGGTGCGCAAGCCAACCCGGCGGAGCGCGGGGGCCAAATTTTCGTCAGGGTGGCCGAGCAGATATCGAATGAAGACCGCCTCCTTTTCCAGGCTGTTGCCCGTGCCATCATCACGGATACGCGAGGCCCCTTGAGCGCTCAGATCAGCACGCGCCGGCCAGTGGAACCTGAAGTCCCGCGTATTCGGATCAGAAGAGCCAGCCGCGGCGAACGCAGGCAGCACAACGAACTGCCGCCCCGGGACTTGCTTCATTTCAATGGGCTGGGCGGATTTACGCGGGATGGGCGCGAATACGTCATCACCATGGAACAGGACGAGACTACCCCCGCGCCCTGGGTAAATGTAATAGCAAACTCTGAGTTCGGCACTGTCATTTCGGAGAGCGGTTCAGCGTATACATGGAGTGAAAATGCTCATGAGTTCCGTCTCACTCCCTGGCACAACGATCCCGTAACCGATGCAAGCGGGGAAGCATTTTTCCTGCGCGATGAGGACACGGGCAATTTCTGGTCGCCGACACCATTACCGGCTAGCGGCACAGGGCCTTATGTGACCCGGCATGGATTCGGTTACACCGTTTTCGAACACACTGAAGACGGCATCAGCTCGAAGCTACAGGTGTACGTAGCGCCGGAGGCCGCGGTAAAGTTCTCCGTCCTAAAGGTAGGCAACAACTCCGGCCGCAGCCGCCGGCTCTCCGCGACAGGTTACGTGGAATGGGTGCTGGGAGACACGCGGCCAAAATCAACCATGCACGTGATAACCGAGGCTGATCCAGTCACCGGCGCGCTGCTCGCACGCAACCCTTACAACTCGGAGTTTCCCGATAGAGTCGCCTTCTTTGATTCAAATCAGATTACGAGAACGATCACGGGCGACCGAACAGAGTTTCTAGGCCGCAACGGCACACTCTCCAATCCTGCCGGCATGCATAGACCAAGGCTTTCAGGGAAGCTCGGGCCCGGGCTTGATCCATGCGCGGCGATCCGCGTTCCCCTCGAGCTGACTGACGGGGAGGAACGAGAGATCGTGTTCATTCTGGGCGTAGGAGAGAGCACGACCGGCGCTATCAAACTGGCAGAGCGTTTTCGCGGCACAGAAGCCGCACGTGCTGCATTAGAGGCGGTGTGGCATTACTGGACACACACTCTCGGCGCCGTGAACGTTGACACACCTGATCAGTCCATCAATGTGATGGCGAATGGGTGGCTTCTCTACCAGACGCTGGCATGCCGCGTCTGGGCGCGTAGCGGACACTACCAGTCCGGCGGCGCTTTCGGTTTTCGCGACCAGCTGCAGGACGTAATGGCGCTGGTCCACGCCGAACCGGGCCTGATTCGCAGACACCTTCTGCTCTGCGCGTCACGCCAATTCCGAGAAGGAGATGTTCAGCATTGGTGGCATCCTCCTGCCGGCCGGGGAGTGCGCACGCACTGTTCAGATGACTATTTGTGGTTGCCATTGGCGGTTTGCCGCTATGTGGTCAGCACGGGTGATACCGGAGTACTCGACGAAGCTGTCGCGTTTCTTGAAGGTCGTCCGGTAAAGCCAGAAGAAGATTCCTACTACGATTTGCCGGGGCGATCGGAAGCCACCGGGACTTTGTACGACCACTGCGCGCAAGCGATCAAGGCCGGCCTCAAGAGAGGTGAACACGGCCTTCCGCTGATCGGCTCCGGTGATTGGAATGACGGAATGAATCTGGTGGGTGAGCACGGCAGGGGTGAAAGCGTCTGGTTGGGATTTTTCCTGCATGAGGTATTGGCACGTTTCGCCGAACTGGCCAGCCGCCGCGGGGATTCGACGTTCGCAGAACTTTGCCGGTCTGAAGCAGTCCGATTGCGCGAGAGTATTGAACAGAATGGCTGGGACGGTGAATGGTATCGCCGCGCCTATTTCGATGACGGCGCGCCGTTGGGATCGGCCTCAAATGCCGAATGCCAGATTGATTCCGTCGCGCAGAGCTGGTCGGTCTTGTCGGGCGCAGGCGATGCCCAACGCTCGCGCATGGCCATGGATTCCCTGGACACCCGGCTCGTAGACCGTAATCATGGCTTGATCAAGCTACTGGCTCCGCCGTTCGACAAATCGGACCTCAATCCGGGCTATATAAGAGGATACGTTCCTGGCGTGAGAGAAAACGGCGGGCAATATACCCATGCCGCCATCTGGGCCGCCATGGCATTCGCCGCCATGGGTGACAGCGCGCGCGCCTGGGAGCTGTTCGCGATGATCAATCCGGTCAATCACACGCGCTCGCACGAAGATATCGTGAAATATAAGGTAGAGCCGTATGTGATGCCGGCCGACATCTATGCCGTAGAGCCGCATACGGGCCGTGGTGGATGGACGTGGTACACAGGGTCCGCGGGCTGGATGTATAGGCTTATCGTGGAATCGCTGTTGGGTCTGAGGTTGGAGGTGGACAAACTCCACTTCGCCCCATGCGTCCCCGCGGATTGGACTGGATTCAAGGTGCACTACCGCTTCCGGGAAACGGTCTACCACATTACAGTCGTCCAAACCCCTGATCACATCGGCGACATGAAAGTCACGATGGACGGACTCCCCCGCGACGGCCAGAAGGTTCAGCTGGTTAACGACCTTCAGGTGCATTTCGTGGAATTAACTCTCGCACCCGCCGAAACAGCTGTTTCATCCATATGACGCAGCAGGTTGTGGTGAACACAGAGGTCCTGAGGGTTGGTCGGCTGCTCTCGGAAGTCACTCTGAAAACTGGGTCTGCGAATTTGCAGTCGATCCGGGTTTTGAACCTCGCCAGGGTGTATAATGGAATCTCCAGTTAAGTGTGATTACCAGCGGTTAGCGAGCCGGTCCAGCCTTCAAGCGACAACCCACCTCACAGAACCAGTCAATCTTCTCAGCAGGAAATATCAAAAGAATAAAGGAACAAGACAATGGAACAAGGAATCGTGAAGTGGTTTAACGACGCAAAAGGATTTGGATTTATTACCCGCAACAGCGGCGAGGGAGACGTGTTCGTGCATTTCTCCGCGATCCAGTCCAGCGGGTTCCGCAGCTTGCCGGAAGGCCAGGCAGTGGAATTCACCGTCACCCGGGGGCCGAAAGGCTGGCAGGCGGAAAACGTAAAAGTT
>CAZISB010000043.1:11739-15241 GCA_964541925.1 uncultured Acidobacteriaceae bacterium
GGCGATATCAGTTGCTTTCGCACGTACTGGGGACTAACCTTAAGAATGTCGTACGCATCTCTCCGCCGTGTCTTGGATTGATTTCTCCATTCTCGCGGCGGCCTCCTGCGCAACCGTGTTAAACGAGGAGTTCAGTATGAACTCAACCCACAGTTGTCTCTTGCTTTTGTTCTCCACTGAAGGGGACGGATATGGGCGGCCCCGATCACAATCATGGAAGTGCTTTTTATGAACGCAATCAATATTTGTTTTGGCGTTTTTGTCGCTCTCATCTCGACGGTCGCGCTCTTTCGGCTCTATAGGATATGAATAGCCCGCCCGCAGATCTCAGGTTACGGATCGCAAATCATGTGCTCATCTTGCGGCGCAATCACGGCACGGTCGAAAGCACATTGCTTGCATGGTGGAAAGCCACTACGGAATGCATGAAATTACGGCTATGTGCTTCTCTGTTTTCGTGCTGCCGCTCAGTGGGTTTGCCATGCGTCTGATCACAAAGACCTTTTCCTTGGCGGCTGGAGGGGTGCTCATCCTGTTGGGCGGGGCCGCGTGGCTATTTTCACGCGCCATTCCGAAATGCACTCACCGCGAGAACAGCTACTCGTTTCCCATGACTGTTGATGGCAAGACAACCCGTACCTGTTACAAGTGCGGGCATAAGCGTGAATACGATATGACCACTATGCGTTTCCTCACGGGGCATTTTGTCAGCACCTCGTGAAAACCAAGTCAACCATCCCTTGCGAAAGTCCCTCACAATGTTGGCAAGTTCTCTTCGGCCTTCAGCGGAAGCCGGGTGCTGGCAAAAGATGATCACACTTGACCAGTTGCACTGCTCGTGTGCGCATATGCTTAAGAAGCAATGCAATTGAAGCAGCAGCTTGAGTTTGCCGCATCCGCCTGATTTTTGCAGCACGAATCCAAAGCAATCTGATGGAATCTAACCAGCCCTGAAGTATTCACACTCGTCCGGAGAGCTCTCATGGTCGGGCAAGGGGCTTCCCTCTGCTGTCCAAACGAGTAACCTTTGGTTTGCCTGCGAACCCAGGAAAAGCACGCTGGGCGGTGACAGGGCAGCGTTCTAACCAACTGAACTACGTCCCCAGCTTGTTTTCATCGGGTTAGCGGGAAACCCTTGATTTTCCTGTCTGTTCTTACTGTCCATAGCGTCGCCTGTTTCATCCCATTCCACCCGTATTACCCAATTCCCGGGGTTTATGGACAGGAAATGGACAGGAACTTCAGCCGCCAAATCCTGTGACAGGGGACCCTTCTAACCCAAAGCATCTGTCCATGCTCTGTGAATCCATAATAACAGACCAGTCCCGAACCGTCAGCCCGGCGCATCGAAACTCAAACCCCGTGTGGTCAAAATATTCATCCGTACCACGGAAATCAATGACTGGCCGTGATTTATAAAGATCTTCGTTTTCCACTTATGCATGCCTGTTTTTTCAGAGCCTCAAGGCCTGTAGAATCCGAGTCCCATGAAAAGCGGAAGGTTGGTAAATGATCTGGGCTCGCATATTGGCCTACATTACGGGAACGGTCGACCAGGAGCTACTGCTAAGGAACGAATATCTGGCTTGCCGAAAACCGCATTCTCCGAGCAAAGATTAAGGACCGGCTGCTCTTATCTGATTCAGAAAAGGCAACATTGGCAGAAATCGCCCACCGCTTGGGACGCAAGGCTCTGGCAGATGTGGCGTCTGCCGCCAAGCCGGAGACCCTGCTCCGTTGGTACCGACAACTGATCGCCCAGAAGTTCGACGGATCACGATTCCGCAGGTCTGTGGGACGTCCACCCATCGATGAGGAAATTGAACATTTAGTCGTGCGCATGGCCAGGGAGAATCCGAGCTGGGGTTATGACCGGATCGTGGGTGCGATGGCGAATCTGGGTTACAAGGTTTCGGATCAGACAGTCGGCAACATCCTCAGGCGGCATGATATTTCGCCAGCGCCAAAGCGCGAGCAGAACACAAGCTGGAGAGATTTTATCCGTGCGCACATGGCGGTGATGGTGGGAACCGATTTCTTCACGGCGGAGGTACTGACTCTTAGAGGATTGAAGACATACTACGTGCTGTTTTTCCTGCACCTTGAGAGCAGGCGAATATGCCTGGCAGGGGTCACGCGACATCCGGACCAGGAGTGGATGGAGCAGATGGCGCGCAATGTCACGATGGAAGGAACGGGGTTTCTGCCAACTGCCGATATCTGCTTCATGACCGCGACAGCAAATACTGCGCATCATTTCGCGAGTTGATTGAGGCTGAGAGGGTAAGGGCTCTAGCACTGCCGCCCCATAGTCCGAATCTGAACGCCTTTGCAGAACGATGGGTCAGAGTAGTAAAAGACGAGTGTCTTTCGAAGCTAATCCTGTTTGGGGAGCGTTATCTCAAACGTGCACTGCATCACTTTGAAATGCATTATCACCAGGAGCGGAATCATCAAGGCAAGGACAACTTGTTGCTCTTTCCATTGCCAACCCGACACAATAGCCGGAAGCACCAAAAGTTTCGATGCCGCCAACGGTTGGGCGGCTTGCTCAAATACTATGAGGCCGGTGCGGCATGACGCGCTCGAATAAATTGACCACACGCGATATCCTGGCCCACACCACTCCCATCGGCGGGCTTTGGACGCCCGCGTTTGCCAAGCGCCTCACCACAGCGCACATGGCCCTTACACCGACGCTGACCATTATGGATTTCGAGGGGAAGCGAGGCAATGCCCCACCTGCAGAAATTGAGAAAGGGATGACTAGAGCAGCACAGCAGCTGAAGGCTTTCTCTGAAGCAGGAGGGCAGGTCGTGTTCGGCACCGACGTGGGTTACATTGACATTTTTGACACTTCGGAGGAATTCGTCTGGATGTCTCGCGCCGGAATGAATTTCCAGCAGATTCTAGCTTCGTTTACCACGAATCCGGCCCGCGCTTTGGATATTCGAGCCACTCTGGACGTATAGCGAAAGGAATGGACGCTGATTTAGTGGTATTGGATGGCGATCCTGCCACAGGTGTCACGGCCTTTTCTAAAATTCATCACGTGATCCGGGGTGGGCAGCTGATCTATTCAGTCCGGTAATTTAACCGTAGCGCGGCCTCTATTAACATGAATACGACTTTTCCGCACGCTGTTAGACGTGGATCCCGGCTCGCGATAGAGCCGCGCATGTCTCAACAGGCCATTAATCTTTTGGCAAACCGACGCATCACGCACCGGTCTTTGGCTTTTCGTTAATTGCCAGGTGACAATTTGTGCAACTCCGGTGAAGAGGACATTTTGTTCGCCGATTCGGCCGCTGCCGCTTTCATTGAATCCATCTGCGGGTTGGCTAAACGAAGCCCTAAAGTGAGTCACTGGTATCGATCACTTACGAGCAGAATTTCACAAGGCTCAATGTGGTTCTAAATGTGATAGGCTTCTCCCAATTTCTCCGGTTATAGCCAAATTTATTGGGCAACTCTCCGTATATTTAGGCAAGTATGAATTCTC
>CAZISB010000044.1:0-14359 GCA_964541925.1 uncultured Acidobacteriaceae bacterium
ATGTCCCAGCTCAACAAAATCCCCAAGGCCGGCGAACGCTTTGAATACGACGGCCGCCGCTACACCGTGCTGCAGATGGACAAGCACAGGATTGTCAGGGTGAAGATTGAGAGCGTGAACCCGCCCACGGGGTTGGAGCAGGCGATTTAGGGAAGCCCCAGACCGTAAGCTTGCTGAGGGGCCAATAGTTCGCTCCCAATCAATCTTCGGTTTTTCGAGTTAGTGCAGGGTTCCGCGCTTCAGCGCCCTTTCTTTCATCAGCACAAAGAACACGGGAACGAGAATCAATACATGAATAGTCGAAGTAATCATGCCGCCGACAATGGGCGCGGCAATCGGCTTCATAACATCTGAGCCAATTCCGCTTTCCCACAGAATTGGGATGAGGCTGGCGAGTACCGCAGTGACGGTCATCAGCTTGGGCCGCAGCCGCTGCACTGCGCCCTCGATGGCGGTCTCTTCGATGTCCGCATTCGTCAGCGCCTTTCCTGACTGAAGCCGTTTGTCCAGTGCTTCATGCAGGTAGATCACCATCACTACCCCGGTTTCCACCGCGATTCCAAACAGCGCGATATACCCCACCCACACGGCCACGCTGAAGTTATATCCCATCATCCATTGCAGCAGCAGTCCGCCGGTCATCGCGTAGAACGTGGGAAAGATGAGCACCAGAGCTTCTGTGACCGAATGAAAGACCATGTACAGCAAAAAGAAAATGGCGGCGAACACGATCGGCAGAATGATCTTGAGCCGCTGTTTTGCGCGGAGTTCAAATTCGTATTCACCTGACCAGTGGAAGGTGTAGCCCGGCGGCAATTTCAATTTGTCATGCAAAAGTGACGTGGCCTGCTCGACAAAGCCGCCGTAATCTTTAGTGTTAAGGTCAAGATAAACATACCCGGTGAGTTGTCCATCTTCATCGCGGATCATGGCCGGGCCGCGTGAAAAGGAAATCTTCGCTACCTGCTCAATCGGTATCTGTGCGCCTGAAGGTGTGGCCAGCAAGACCCGATTCAGTGAGCCTATGTCATCGCGGAAATCGCGTTCATAGCGAACGTTCACAGGGTAGCGTTCCCGGCCTTCCACATTCTCCGTAAGATTCATGCCGCCGATCCCGGAAGCGACAACCTGCTGCACGTCTGCCACGGTCAAGCCGTACCGCGCAGCCTCAGCCCGGTTTACTTCCACATTGATATAAAAACCTTGCGAGACACGCTCTGCGAAAAGTGAGCGCACCTGCGGCAATCCTGAAAGTATCTGCTGAATTTTTGCGCCGGTTTCCTGAATGCCTTCGAGAGACGGCCCCTGGATTTTCATTCCTATTGGAGTCTTGATACCTGTGAGCGCCATGTCCAGGCGATTCTGTACAGGCATAGTCCATGTATTTGACAGGCCGGGAAATTGAAGTTTCTGGTCCATCTCCTGAATCAGTTTTTCGTAGGTCATTCCCGGACCCCACTGCTCACGCGGCTTGAGCATGATGGTGGTGTCATACATGTCCAGAGGCGCATTATCCGTGGAGCTATCAGAGCGTCCGACCGAACCGAATACAGTTTCCACTTCAGGAAATGAGCGGATGATGCGGTCCTGCTCCTGCAAGAGTTGTGTTGCTTCAGTCACAGCGATTCCCGGCAATGCTGTGGGCATATACAAAGAAGAACCTTCGTACAGTGCGGGCATGAACTGGCTGCCCAACTTCCAGGCCAGCGGGAAGGTGAGCGCCAGGAACAACAGATTGAGCAGCAGCGTGGTTTTCCGATATCGCAGGCAAAGTTTGAGGATCGGCAGATAAATCGCTTTTGTCAGATTGGCGAGAGGGTTTTTCGATTCGGGATGCAGCTTGCCTCTGATAAACAAAACCATCAAAACCGGAACCAGGGTGATGGCAAGCAATGAAGAGAACGCTACGGCCAGAGTCTTTGTCCACGCCAGCGGCCTGAACATGCGTCCCTCCTGTGCCTCAAGCAGGAACACGGGGAGAAATGAAACCACAATGATGATGAGCGAAAAGAAGAGCGCCGGGCCGACCTGTTTTGCGGCGGCAATCAGGATGCGACGGCGCTCCGGGCCGTTTGCCGCCTGGCTTTCGGAGACGTGCCTGTACCCGTTCTCGACCATGACGATTGCCGCATCTACCAGGACGCCAATCGCCAGCGCCAGCCCTCCCAATGACATGATGTTGGAGCTGACATGCAGGTAATACATGGGAATAAAAGATCCAATCACCGCGATTGGCAAGCTGAGAATCGGAATCAGGGCAGAACGAAAATGGAAGAGGAATCCCAGGCAAACAACACTGACAATCAGTGCTTCCAGCAGCAGATCGCGTTGCAGCGTGTGGATGGAGTCCTGAATCAGCCCGGAACGATCATACCCGGATACGACTTCGACTCCCTGCGGCAGTGTCCGTTGTATCTCTGCTAGTTTCTTTTTTACTCCGCTGATGACATTCAGGGCATTCAAGCCGTAACGCATGATCACGATACCGCCGACGGTTTCACCCTCGCCTTGCCATTCGGCTACGCCTTCACGAATGTCTGGGCCGAAAGAGACGTTTCCCAAATCCTTGAGCAAAACAGGCGTGCCGTTTTTGGCTACAACAGGAACATTCTCCAAGTCAGACAAGCTGCGCAGATAACCAAGGCCGCGAATCATGTAGCGCGTCCCGGAAAGTTCCATCACGCGTCCGCCGACTTCATTCGTGCTCGATTTCACGCGGTCGAGAACGGTTGAGAGCGGGATGCCATAGGCGAGAAGTTTATTGGGGTCAAGCTTCACCTGATATTGGCGAACAAAACCGCCGATGGTCGCCACTTCCGCGACACCGGGGACAGTCGCAAGCTCGTAGCGGAGATGCCAGTCCTGAAGGCTGCGCAGGTCGGCAAGGCTGTAGCGGTGCGTATGATCTACCAGGGCATATTCGTACACCCATCCCGCGCCAGTCGCATCCGGGCCGATCAGGGGATGGACTCCCTGCGGCAATCGTCCCTCAATCTGTTGCATGTACTCCAGCACACGCGACCGCGCCCAATACATGTCCGTGCCATCCTCAAAGATGACGAACACGTATGAATCGTTGAGCATGGTTTGTCCGCGCACGGCTTTCACCCGTGGCGCTGCCAGCAGCGCAGTGACGATTGGATACGTGACTTGATCTTCAATGATGTTGGGCGGCTGCCCTTCCCAATTTGTGTGGATGATTACCTGCACGTCTGAAATGTCGGGAAGCGCATCAAGCGGGATGTTGCTGACCGACCCAATTCCCGCCAGCACAACGGCCAGTGTCCCCGTAAAAACCAGAAAGCGGTTGTTTGCGCACCATTCAATAATTCGGGAGATCATCTCACATACCTCCCGTTGCATTGACGGTTAGCTGCTTGCTTACAATCGTCCGGCCATTCTGCTGCGCAGTGATGGTGACCTGCCACGTCCCACCAGAGCCAAGCTCCCCGCTGCCTTCGTAGAGGCCAGCGCCTTTGTCCGCGCAGTTCACAACCGTTTTCATCGCGCTCATTCCCATTGCCGGCATTGCAGGCATGAAGAAAGTGACCGTTACTTGCGCTCCGGTAATCGGCGCTCCTTTATCATCGCTGAGATTCACGCGGAAGACGTTGCTGCCTTTGCGCGGTGGCGACGGCTCTGAAGTGAGCGCCACATTGACAGCAGCAGCGTTCATGGCTGCGGCTCCCCCTGCCCCCGGCGGTGGAGGAACGTATGCACCCGCGGCGGCTTGTAACTGGCTTTCTGAATCAATCAGGAAATTGGCGGACGTGACAATGGATTCCCCGGCTTTAACTCCTTTCGTAATTACCACCAGCTCGCCGACCTGCAAGCCTGTCTGCACGTCGCGCGGCTCGAATTGCCCTTCACCGTGGTTTACGAAAACAACCTGCCTTGTGCCAGAGTGAAATACTGCTGACGCAGGCACAACAAGCCGCCGTCCTAGTGGCAGCTTCATCAGGATGTTTACAAACATACCGGGAGTCAGTTTCAGGCCGGGATTTGGGAACACGAGTCGCACTTTGGCGGTACGGGTATTCAGGTCCACCTGCGGCAAAATGTAATCCACTCTCCCGCGAAAAGTCTTTCCCGGATACGCGTCCACTGTGACTTCAGCAGGATCGCCCGGTTTTATTTTGCCTAAGTCCGTTTGGAATACCTGCGCATAAACCCAAACGGTCGAGAGATCGACCACGGTATAAAGCCGCGTTTCCGGCTGCACATACATGTTGGGCAGCGCGTTTCGTTCTGTGATGTACCCGGAAACGGGCGAATTAAATGTGAGATCGGTAATCACCTTGCCAGTCTTATCCAGCTTCTCAATTTCGCTCTCCGGGACTTCCCATTGCGCCAATCGCTCCCGCGCCGCTGCAAGCAATGTTTGTGCGCCCGTTGCCACACCGCTGACCGTGCTCGTATTCAGCGATTCAGAGTTTTTCCTGGCCAGCAGATATTCCTGCTCCGTAGTAACCAGGTCGGGGCTGTAGATGGTGAACAGGGGCTGCCCCTTGCGGACGTACTGATATGTGGAATCGGCATAGACGTTACGAAGCCAGCCCGGAAAGCGCGTCTGCACGTAGGAGATGCTGCGCTCATCTGCTTCGACCGTTCCGGTGACGCGCAACTCAGATTCAACCTGCTTGATCTGTGCTGTTCCCAGCTTCACGCCAATGCTCTGCATACGCTGCGGAGTGAGTTGTAACGGGGCAAGAGGCGTATCAGATACCGGAGCAGTCGGGCTCATGCTGTCTTGAGAATTGCCGCTTTGTACGGATGGCGCGGGACGATTCTCAGCAGCACGGTTGTGGGACTTCCACCACCAAACTCCCAGGACCGCCAGCAGCACCAGATTGAAAAGCAGGGCCAGGGTAAAAGCGTTTCGATAATTGCGATTTGTGCTTGTCATGGCAGCGCCACCCCCGTAAGCGACTCGATTCTCGCCAGCGCCGATTCATGGTCGGCGAGTTCCCGCTGGTACTGGAGATCAAGGTCAAGTTCATCAAGGAAGGAGGAAAACAGGGTCTGGAAGTCCTGCCGGTTGGCTTGATAGGCAGCCAGCGCGGAATGGAACGCGGCTGCGGCTTGCGGAATCAACCCCTCCCTGTAAATCTTCAGTTGCTCGGCTGAAGTCTGGGCCATGACAAACTGCTGCTGAATGTCTGCATTCCGCTTCTGAATCTCCGCCCGTAATTCGTGAGTGGCCCTTTCTTGCTTCTCGTTTGCTTCCGCCAGTTCAGCCCGGCGACGGCTCTTGTTGGGCAGCGTGACCGCGAATGTGAGCATGTAATAATCGCGGAATTTCCGGTCAGTATTCTGATACATGTATTGCAGGCTGAAGTCCGGGCGGAATTCTTTTTTTGCCAGCGCGACTTGGGATTGGGTCTGGCTGAGCATTGCGCGTTGCACTCGAACGTCCGGGTTTTGCTCCTGCGCAAGCTCGAAAAGCTGCGACGCGGAGTAGGGCAGTGTTCTTTGCGTGAGCGGCTCCGTGATAAGGTCCGGCGAGTCCTGAGAACGATCCAGGAACTGCTTGAGTTGCGCCTCAAGCTGCCCTTCATCGCGGCGGCTCATCGTGATCTCCTGCAGGATTTTGGTGTGCTGAAGCTGCGCCTTCAACACCTCCTGCTGATTGCCCTGGCCTACACGGTAACGAGACTCCGCGATCTGCTGCATCTCGCCCAAGACTTGATCATGATGTTCAAGCACATGGATAGACTGCTGGACATAGGCAAGCCGGAAGTAAATCGACTTGACGCGCTCAATCACATCGCGGGTAGTGGATACCGCTTGCGCCTGTACGGTTTCGGCTTCACGTCCCGCAACTTCGGCCCTCAGTTTCCTCTTGCCTGGATATGGAATCTCCTGTGAGACGCCAAGACCGATGTAAGCGAAATCGCTATTTGTGTATCCGGCAAACGGACGCGGGCTGCCCACAGATAAATGCTGGACTACTACTTGCGTATCGGGCAGCGCGGCTACGGCAGCAGGTGCGTGGCTGGCGGCTTTATACGCATGATTGGCCGCGAGAATCTGAGGGCTTTTCGTTTTGGCCTCTTCGATCAGGCTGGCCAGGGGCATAGCGCCCGAAGGATGTTGCATATCGCTGTGCTCTTGCGCCCAAAGGCGAGGCACAACTACCAACGCCAATGCAGGCGCAATGATTCTCAAACAATAAAAGGCTTTCATCTTTCCTCCAGATCAAAAACACTGCTACGCGGACACACTGAAGGTGTGCCTGCGCGGAAAGGCCCCATTCGCGCGCCGCTTTTGCGGGCCCATCCGTTCCGCGTTCTTTGCGGAAAGCATGGGCTGGCGTGAATGGGCAGGAAAGCCGGCTAGATTCTCAGGATGGAAACCGTTTCAGGCGGTGATGCCGGCGGTGAAGGGGCCTGTGCCAATTGCGCCGGGAAAAAAGCTACAGGGGCAGAGAAATCTATTCCGACAAGTTGGCCCAGTGCCGGATGAGAGAAAGTGGCATCAAAGCGGGAATTTGCCAGATACGGATCAAGCTGCTGCACGGTTGTTTTGCAGCAGGAATGCGAATTGGGCATTGCAGTTGATCCGCAGTTGTCGTCCATCTGATGGCAGCACTCACGTTCCTCGTCCGTAAGGGCATTACCGGCGACGATGCAAGCCATCAAGGGCGATCCCCAGACGCATAGTGCCAGAATGAGGGCAGCGAGTTTGTAAGTCCGTTTCAACATAACCAGTCTAAATGTCTGAGCCTCGTCGCGCAATTTTCACCCGGACGAATGACAGCTGAATTTCTACCCCGTATTCGGTACGGAGGCTGTGATGCTGCTCACAAGCGAGGCAGGGGAAGAAGTACATTGGCCGCTTTCGCAATTGCTCCCTGCAGGAACGCGGTTATTCTCAGGCAGCCCATGATGAGTGAAGTTAAAAGCTCTTTGAAAATTTGCAATTTGGCAATTGGCTAAAGCCGCTTGTAACCTCTGCTGATCAGAAGGTCTTAACCACAGAGGACACAAAGGCACACGGAGGGAGCGAGGAAGTCCGCGCCAAATAGGGGGTATTCCTCTGAACTCTGCAAATGTGCGGCGTATGTATTCGCCAACCCTGGCACGATTTTTGCCGAGCCGTATTGCGCCATTCCTTCGAAACCAAGCAGACGCAAAGGCGTCACCGCGCCGCGACCTGGAAACGCAGTATGACATCGTCCTGCCGCGCGAAGAAGGCTTTGAAACCCTTGCCGGCTTCGTGATGTCCCAGCTCAACAAAATCCCCAAGGCCGGCGAACGCTTTGAATACGACGGCCGGCGCTACACGGTGCTGCAGATGGACGGACACCGGATTGTGAGAGTGAAGATTGAGAGTGTGAACCCTCTAGTAAAAGAAAACGCGGACTAAGTTTGTATTCATCTGACGGAGTACTTACGTGCTCACTTTTGTAGTATTGCTTCCTAGAGAGAGTAATGTAGTTCATCAGCTTTCAACTGAAATCTTTAAAATGTGGCGAAATTTTGCAGTTCCAAAATGGAATCTGAGTTGCTGAACAGAGTTCTCGGTTCATGCTGCATGTGTAAGGAGCAAGACATGATCGACCTAGTTCAAATCCACTCAGTAAGTTTTCCAATCTCTCAATCCTTCAAATCCAGAAAAAGTAAGTTTCCAAGGCTTTTAGCTAATAGATAGCTATCTCTGACTATAACTCTCCACCAGATGCTCGGCATAGCTGAGTGTTCCAATATATGTCTGCATAACCGCGAGGAGAACCTATGATAAGCCCAGTCCTGTATGCTTTTAGAGCTAAACTGTCCAGCTATATCTTAATTATTTTTATGCTGGTCATATCATTCGCTTCCAGCGCGCAAACCCAGACATACCTGAATTCGACAGGGGTTCCTACCTTCTCCACACTGACGAAGGTAGAAAATGGATTTGTAAACCTTGGGAATGGGAATCTCCACCTAGAAATTCAATTGGGCGCTTTCCCGCAGCGAGGCAAGACCAGGCTTGACGCTAAGCTGGTCTATGACAGCCGAATTTGGCAGGTTGTTAACGGCGCCTGGCAGCCTACAAACGTGACGAACTCACAAGGCGGGTGGCGGTTTATAACGACCGCTGATCCGGGTGCAGTAACGCAAAGCCTGACAAGCACAGTTTGCAATGGCACCCAAGTCATCCAGACTTGGCAGAATTTCACATGGACAGCTCCTGACGGTACGCAGCGGATCTTCCCCATCACGACTACGCAGAACCAGTGCACCGGAGTAAATACCAGCACCGGCGATGCCTATGCTCAAGATTCATCCGGCTTTCACATGTATGTCACCAACTTCACCACGGCAACTGTGTTTGCCAAAAACGGAACACAGGTATTTCCTTCAGTGAAGGATACGAACGGGAATTTTTTCACCGCGGATGGAAATGGCAATACCATTGATACTCTGAATCGCACGCCGGTCACGAAGACGGTAAATGGAAGCACTACTTTTTATGATGTTCTGAACTCTCAGGGGGCCACCTCACGTTTCACGGTGACAACGGGGACGGTCAATGTCAATACGGCTTTCGCGCAGTCAGGAGTAACCGAGTATTCAGGGTCATTTACCGCCATCCAGAGCATCGCTTTGCCGGATGGAACCAGCTACAGCTTTGGCTATGATTCCGGCACAACCTCGGGGTTTTACGGACTTCTCACCAGTATGACGCTCCGCACCGGAGGACAGGTACAGTACGGTTATACGAATTTTTCAGACGCTTATGGAAACAGCAACCGCTGGCTCACGAGCCGCACCGCCTCTGGAACCTGGAGTTACACGCCCCAAGTTTTGAGCACCTGCGCGCCAGGAACCACGGGGTGCCAGCAGCAAGTCACAATGTCCAAACCGAATGGAGATCAGATCGTCTATACATTTACGTTGAACAATGGCGACTGGAACACGCAATCACAGTTTTACACTGGGGCATCTGGGTCAGGAACTCTGCTTAAAACCATCACCAAGGATTATGATTTCAGCAATGCCTGTCCGCTCTCCGGCTGCTTTGGCAATGCCTACATTCGAACCATACGTGTGACTACGACGGAGCCTGTCCCGTCTGGAAATATTACGAAAAAGACGGAATACAGCTACGACAGCATTAACTTTGGAAATTTCAGCGCACTTAAAGAGTGGAATTATTACACCGGAACTCCATCGGCCACTCCGGACCGCGAAACGGATTACGTGTACCTGACCACGACATCTTATGCCAACAAAGACATTCATGACCGGGTGACCAGCATTACAGTGAAGAATGGGGCTGGAACTCAGCTTTCACAAGCACTCACAAGTTACGATTCCGGGACTCTCACAAGCGTAACAGGTGTAACTCACCACGACGATACGAATTTTGGAACCTCAAATACCGTACGCGGAAATGTCACTCAGATCCAAAGATGGATTTCCGGAACTTCATTCCTGACCACTTCCACGACTTACGACACTACGGGCCTAAGAGTGAACGTTACCAACCCTCGAGGCCACACCCGAACGTACACCTATTCAGATAATTACTTTACAGATGCCAATCCGCCGGTAAATCCGCCCGTGGCATTTACTCCAACGGTGAGCACCCATGCCTATGTAACAGCGATCAAATTGAACGAGACAGCAGGGTCTGGAAGCTTGCATTACGGCTACTATTTCAATACCGGCAAAATTGCCCGTGAAGACGACATTAATCTTGCAGCAATTTTCCACCATTACGTAGATTCGCTGGACCGCCCAACCCATGTTTATGATCGCAAGCTCATCAATAACACGCGCGGATGGACACTCACGGTGTATAACTCTGCCACACAAACAGACACATATCGCGGTATTACGGATACAACTGCTTCTTCTGGCTGCGTATCCTGCCGGCATGATCAAAGACTCCTGGATAGCTTTGGACGGGCCATCAACTCCACTCTCGCCAATGATCCGGGCGGAGCCGTGAAGAGCGATACGACATATGATGGAAATGATCGTGCATCCACACAATCGAATCCTTACCGCAGCACCAGTGACCCCACCTATGGAATTGAAACCAGTGGCTACGACGGCCTGGACCGGCCTCTTTCCCAGACACATGCGGACAGCAATGCCGCTCATACATATTATGGAGCGGCCGCAGGATCGAACGGCGGTGCAGCCAGCCAACTTTGTAGCACAACCACGTATGGATTCGGCTTTCCGGTTCTGACAGTGGATGAGGCAGGGAAAAAGCAACAGAAGTGGGTGAACGCGTTTAACAGCGTTATTGAGGTGGATGAAGCTGATTCCAGCAATGTCCTTAGCATTGCCAGCTGCTACGGATATGATGCTCTGCAAAATAATACTCAGATTGTTCAGGACACTGAAACCCGCAGCTACACATATGATGGGATCTCGCGCCAGACTTCGGCAACCGAGCCCGAATCAGGAACCACAAATTATTTCTACACTGCCAGTGACGGCTCTATTTGCAGTGGAGTTGACGATATCTGCCGCAAGACCGATGCGCGGGGCGTCACGGCCACTTACACATATGATATCGGGCAGGAGAAAGACCGCTTGATCACCATCTCCTATTCTGATGGTACGGCTACTACGAATTATTCCTATGACCAAACAACATACAATGGGCTCACCATACAATATGGAGGCGACCGGAGGACAGGAATGAGCGACGCCTCCGGGACCACCGCATGGAGTTACGATCCATTCGGGCACATCATCACGGAGCGGCGCACCAATGGGACGGTAACCGACAACACGTCATACACTTACAATATTGACGGCTCAACTGCTTCCATTACATATCCGAGCGGCCGCGTCATCAATTACACGTACAATAATGCCCAGCAGGAAGTCTCAGTGGTGGATGCGACGGGTTCCACGAATTACGTCACCAACGCGACCTACGCTCCGCATGGAGCATTGGCGAGCGCGGTGCATGGGCAGGTGAGCGGGGGATTTGCCGGAGTCACTGAGAGTTACACTTACAACAACCGGCTCCAGATTGCAACGCACACAGCCTCCTCCAGCAATGGTACTGTGCTGAATCACACCTACAGCTATGATCTGGGCGGTGGTGCTAATAACGGTAACATCGCATCTCTCACCAATAATCTCAACACCGGACGCAGCCAGAGCTACACGTATGACAATATGAATCGCCTCGCCAGCGCGCAAAGCCAAGCCACTTCCGGCGCTGACTGCTGGGGTGATAGCTATGGCTATGACCGCTTCGGAAATCTTCTGAACATGACGGTCACAAAGTGCACGGCGCAGAACCTGAATGTGACAGTGGACGGCAGCAACCACATCGTCGGAATGACCTACGACGCCGCTGGCAACCTTACGAATGATGGTACTCTCACATATTCGTGGGACGCAGAAAACCGACTGAAAACCACAGCCGGTACTAATTACAAATTCGACGGTGACAGTATGCGCGTGCTGAAGGGCACAAATGATCTCTATTGGTACTCTGCTGCCACTTGCCAGCACCCGCTATTTGGTCGCAGCACCAGCGCAGGCACCTATACTGACGAATTTGTACATTTTAATGGACAAGCCGTAGGCTACCGGGATGACACAGCGGGGCAGGTCTACCATCTCGTGAATGACCACCTCGGCTCCGCGCGGGTAATGACCAACGCAACCGGCGTAACGCAGTTTGAATCGGATTATTATCCCCATGGAGCAGCGCGGGTGATCACCAACACAAAAGATACGGTCCTGAAATTCCAGGGGAAACAAATTGACAGCGAGAGCGGGCTTGCCAATGTCCGCCGTATGTATTCACCGACGCTGGCCCGCTTTTTGCCGAGCCACGTCGCAACCATCCCGTTAAAACTAAGCCGACGGAAAGCTGTCCCATCCCCGCAATCTGTGAACCCGGGCTCTTTGGCCTCGAGCAATCCCATTACCCAGCCAAACAACCTGGTATCTTCTTTAATCAGCCTCTTTGCGCCGGCACCGGGTTCGGAAGGTCACGAACAATGTGTATATGAGACTTCTTTGGGAAGCATTGACTATGGCTTTTATCGCGAGATATGCGCATATCCGGGGCCGCCCGATCCTCTTGAATTCTTTTTTAAATCCCCAATTGCGGGCTGTGAGTGCAAGCGACGTAGCCGCGCTCCGAGCAAAGATCTGTGCACATTCGATTGCACATGCGGTACGGCAACAAACAAGTTTAATGACGAACAACATTACACATTGGGCGCTATAAAGAGATCTCCTGGATGTAGTGGTGTGACGACTTTCTGCCCCGCTAATATAACAAGTGTAACAGTCAATACATCATTTCTCACTGTAAATAAAATTACTGGCTGTACTACAATTGATGTGCAATAGGAATGTATATGTGGAAAATAGTTGCAGTTGTCGCCGGTGTGCTCATTTTTTTTGCAGGAATTCACTACCTACTCCGCGCTTGGGGCTTTGATATTCATTTTCATTGGCCAAGCACCGGAAGATTCTAACCAAGCCATAGCAACTTGCAATT
This sequence comes from uncultured Acidobacteriaceae bacterium, assembly GCA_964541925.1. Classification (GTDB taxonomy): domain Bacteria; phylum Acidobacteriota; class Terriglobia; order Terriglobales; family Acidobacteriaceae; genus Angelobacter. The sequence continues at coordinate 12,481 of CAZISB010000044.1, forward strand.
CGAGGAAATCCAGCATAAGGAGTTCCAGCCAATGTCCTTTTACGCAATTGGCGGGTGGCCCCACCCTTCCCCGTCTTTACTGTCCTTCCACACCGTGGGTGCCCCATCCTTTTCCTGAGCCAGCGCACGCTTTTTGCGTCGGTGAAGGAAAGGGTGGGCTTACAATGACCCTCCATGCCTCAAGGTCTGCGGCGGTTTCACTCCGGCGGCGACGAACACTTCATCACCTGCAGTTGTTACCATCGTCAACCCTTTCTTTCCTCCGCGCGTCGCCGTGATTTGTTTCTCAAAATCCTGGAAGAAATCAGGCAAAAATACCAATTTATTGTTTGGGGCTACGTGGTCATGCCGGAACACTTCCATCTCCTGATCAGCGAACCCGCCAAGCGAAATCTCGCACTCACCATGCAAGTTCTCAAACAGCGCGTCTCTCACCGCTCGCGAAGAAAGAGAAAGACCGCCGATCAAATGCCGCTCTGGCGATCCGAGTTGCCACCTGCCTTTTGGCAGAAACGCTACTATGATTTCAATGTCTTCAGCCCCACAGAAACATGCTGAGAAGCTAAACTACATGCACAATAATCCAGTGAGGCGCGGATTGGTGGAATCTCCTGAACTGTGGCCTTGGAGCAGCTTCCGGGCCTACCGTTTTGGCGAAGCTGGGCCGGTGAGGCTGTGGGTTTAACTCGCCCACCCTTTGCTCTGAGCGCAAGGACAAAAAGACGCGCTCTGCGCAAAGGAGTGGGGCACCCACTTTGTCGTGAGGATTAGAATTGAGATGCGGCAAGCCTGGGCCACCCGCCCGTAGTAACTGCAAAAGCCAACGCCGACGTTAGTCAGGCCAAGCTAGAACAGGGATGCAACCAGCCTCATATGTTGTTATGTCCGAAGCACTTGGTGATAAGTATTCTCGGTGTCATTGTAGGAACTTCGGTAGAATTTGAAGGACTCGGGCTTGGCAAAATCCTGGAATGCGATCCTGAAGGGCGATTTTAAGTATTCATAAGCGATGGCTGACTGTGCGACTTGAGAGGTCTAAAGCCAGGGTTTCCCAACAGATCGGAGATAAGCTGTGACCAAATTCATTGTGACCGGCATTATGATCGCGTGCCTCGTCTTCTGCTTTTTTTGGGGCCGATCAAAATATTTTTTGGTGAAGATACGGGTTACTAGCCCCATTCTTCGTCCGGCAATATTGGCGGGAACAGTGGTATCGCGTTCTGGGTCCGCTGGCGGAGTTCGTGTAAGCCTGATACCGCAACCTGAAAACAAGTACGATCTTCCGGTGGTACGAACGAGCAGTGACGCAAATGGTGATTTCAGTTTTCCCAAGGTATTTCCTGCATCCTATCGCCTAGTCGCCACTGCTCCAACCGACAGCGGCTCAACGAAAAGCGCGGAGATGAACATAACACTGGCCGAGGGTGAACAGAAGAAGGTGAATTTAAGCTTGGATGCAGCTTCGAATTCACCCTGATGTACATACGATGCGCTGCCGCATGCCTAAGTAAATCAGGTCGTACTCTCAATCTTTTCCACGTCTCCGCAGGTGATTCATTTCCCGCGGCGCCCCCCGGTTACCCGATGCTCCTCAGCTCCACCACCTCCAGCGGGCACTCCGGCCAGTTATGTTTCCAGCACACGATGGAAGAAAATAGCAATAACCCAAACCGACCAAAGAGGATTTTGGAGCATGTCCTTTTTCGCAATTGCTTCTCTCCATGAACTAGGCTATTCTTAGGCAGCCCTCGGGGTGAACTTGAACTAAGTTCTTTGAGAACAAAGCAACTGGCAAATAGCAATTAGCAATTAGCCAAAGCAAACCCAAAACCTGATAGAAACAGGGCTTCGACCGGTCGGTGACCGTTCGGTCGAATGG
>CAZISB010000045.1:0-12432 GCA_964541925.1 uncultured Acidobacteriaceae bacterium
TCTTCTGCAGCAGATTGCCCTCAGCATCATAGCTGTAACTGATCGTTCCCGATTCCGGATTGTTGGCTGTCAGCAGCCGTGAAAGTGAGTCATAGGTGAAAGTCCGCGTGCGCCACTGTGTGCTGTCATTGGGCGCGGAGCCTTTCTGATCGACCCGCAGCAGATTGCCCAGCGCGTCATATGTGTAAACAGTCTTATACGGATTGTTATCCAGGAGGTTGGCATCATATCCGCCAAAGATCCCTGAAGCCGAGGTTGTAAAGGAAGGCTGTGCAAATACTGAGTTGCTCCAGGTGTATGAAGCCGAAAGTGTGGCATTGCCAGCTGATCCCACCGTCTTGCTCGTGAGGTTCAGTTGGTTGGCGGTAGCTGAAGCAGCAACCACGGTGCTGGCGCTCATAGCCGTGGCCAGCCGCGAAGCAATTGTGCTGCTGGTATCGCCCGCGCCGAACGATACAGAGTAATTCGTGCCATTCACGGTAACAGTAATATTTCCGCTGTCTGTTATTTCCGCTGTCTGTTATTCCCGCATTGTTGCCTCCCGTGAACGTCCCTGATGCTGGCGAAGCCGTAAATGACGCGCTGGAGAATACTCCAGTCGTATCGGTTGTAGCCGATGACGTGGTAAAGGAGTAATTCGTCGCGACTCCAGTCGCCCGCGCCGTCAGATTCACCGTGGTGCTCGTGCCTGCCGAGGGGGGACAAGGCGCATCGGCCGGTCCCGCCGTGTCATTGTGGAAGGCGCATGAGAGCTTCCAGGCCACCGTGGCTGCCGTATCGGTTGCACCATAGGAGACGGTCTTCGCCGCAAAACCGGACACCGTGATGGTGACCGTGCCAGTATCCCGCACCGAATTGCAGCGGATATAACAATATTGCCCGATCTGCTCTGTTCCGCTGGTCGTAATTGTGGTGCTACCGGAGGTGGCCGCTCCGCCTGTGGTCTGCTCCGCTCCATTGATTACTACGCTGCCGGTAGCCGTAGTTGCCGCCGCTGCCGGATTAGGCTCAGCGACCATCGTCAGCCGTCCCATCCCATCCACGCAGGCACGCCGCTGTTTGCCTGCTTCATCCGTCGAGTCGGTGCAATCCCCTGGAAAATTCGCGCCTGAAACAGCATCATGTGCGCCTGCAATTACGTTGTAGGCTACACTGCTGATGCTGCTGTCCTGCTTGGTGGTCTGGATCAGGCGGTCCAGTCCATCATAGCCATTGGTGATGACGCCATAAATCGGATCGGTGGTTGAAAAATACGGATTGCTCACCGTGGCTGTGTGACCGGCAGCATCAAACGTGGTATCAACCGTTGCTGTGCCCTCGGGAAGCGTGTGCTGGCCCTTGTAGCCCCGGCCTAGACCATCAAAGAAGCTGGTGGTTACATCGCTGAGCGCGGTAGTGACGGATTTGGAGCGCTGGACACTCACTGGAAATGCGTTTGCCGGAGAGAAGCTGAACGTGTTCTGCGCGCGTATGCCGCCATTGGCCGAATCAGGTGGCGCCTGGGCCGAGGTGAGCCGAAACATTAGATCATACGAATAATTGTTGGTGTGAACCAAATCTCCCGGCGTGTTGCCGCTGGCCTGCGTTGTAGCGTTCTCATTGGTCAGGCTGACCAGCAAGCCGGTATTGAAGTCGTATGTGCCGCTCACGCAATGCGTGAACGTGCTGGTTTGGGGCGAGCACGTCTGAGTGGCATAAGCTCCCATGTAGGCGGGATCGTAGCTGTGGGTGGTGGTATGTCCCAAAGGATCAATCTGTTGAAACGCTTCCCCCGTGTCGTACCAATTGGTATGGCTGGAAACAAAGGAGTTCGAAGTGTTCAGCCAGCGGCTAGTGGTCGTAAGGTTACCGCGAACCCCATAGGGCGGCGATACATGCTGAGTAGTGATGTTAGCTGCCGTCAGGTACGAAGGTTCATCGTAAACATAATCGGTTTCCGCAATGCGCATTCCGGCGCCATCTTTAATAACGACCGAAGCCGGTAAATCCAGCAGATGTGCGGTGAGATAAGCAGAGTTGACCTCCCACTGATATGTAGTATCAGTTTCGCGCAGAAGTGGTCCAGGCGTACCCTGCCCCCAATCGTACTGAAGTTCTCTTTTCACATTGCCGAAGATGGGCTGACCCGCGCCCAAGCCAGTGTCGTATTCGCGGTGGATTTTGCTTACTTTGCCGCTGGGGTAAACCGTGGTTTGTACGTCAGTTGCGACGATGTTCGCGATCGCAGGTGATGGATTGGTCGTGTCACTGATCGCCACAGTTGAGCCCGAGTACTGCGTATCAATTCGCTTAAGCAGAGCCCCGGATGTGCGTGATCCCCCATAAGAGAGTGTGGCCGTTTCAAAGTAACCGCAATTGGTGGTGCTTGTGTCAAGAGCGGTAAAGATATGAACAACATCATTTCCCAGTGGATCCGTCACAACATTTGTAAAGCTTCCACCTGACGGCGTTCCCCATGAATAATTCCATGTAGAGGAGTTCCCGCGACCGTCATTGAGAGTTCGCGTAGCGACCGCTCGGGTGTAATTGCCAGAGACGCCACAGCCAACGGCAGGTATGGTTGTCCACGTATAACTGATCGACCCGCCGGTTGGCAGGGATACCGATGTTATTTCGCCATAACCATCGTAGGTAAACGCCCACTTTGTGCCATCTGGACGTATGACGGTGGTGATTATCTCAGGGTTAGGAGCGTTAGTGATTGAGGGCAACGGATAATAGGCATAGCAGAGTTTGGGCTGATCGACGACATTTGCTGGGCCAACATAGCTCAACAATACCGCAATAGCAAAAGGTTGTGGACTTACACAGCCGGTGGGATCCGAAGTCTGCATTGACCCCGACCAGGGAGAATATGGCCTGCCCAGTGTATCTATGTTGGTGTTACGAAGAATCTGGTTACCGTTGGCGTCAGTAACGCGATTTGTGACTGTGTGATCCCGGCAGTTCTTGTCAACCGGATAGTTATCAACTATGCCTCCATATCCGCTGCCATTGAGAAAGGGCGGACCAGGCCTGCCAGTGCAGTTGCGTACGAATGTTCCCTCATAGAGGATTCCCGTGCGATCTGTGACCACAGCAGTGGTCGGCACGCCTGAGGTGTCAGGATTGCTTAGTGCAACGTAATAGCCTGTAGCATCGACCGATTCAAAAGTTGTCTGGGTTCCTGAAGTATCATAAAGCTGATGTGTCGCGCCATCGGCACTCGTAAGGCTGTAACTTGACGCAGTTGTTATGCCGGTGGTGGCATCGATGTCTATCATCCGATGCACAGATATATCGAGCATTTCCTGAAACACCACACCCGCCCCTCCAAAAAGCCAGTAACACTGCGGATTGCAGCTGGAAATAGCGGTCTTTGAACTAACGTAAAGTGCAAAGCTTTGTGTGAGCCGGCCGCGCTGCGGATAATCAGGGGTCAGCGGCGCATGGAGCATCACATTGCCATTCATCAGATTTACAGTATCTAGATGGCTACCCTCATATGAGCCATACGGTTTCCAGCCATTCTCCAGATTTGGAGATGTTTGGCTTCTGCTAGCTGTTATGAATGATATAAATGCGAAGACATAGAAAATAATCTTCCTTGAGAACTTCATCCACATGCTCCTGTTTTATAAGGATAAAAGCACGAGAAGTCGAGCACGGAGAGTAATGGGAGGCGGAATCCTTGTCAAGAACAAACTTATTTGCAGTGATAAAAACTAAGCCACAGAATTACTATGTTTCGAAGTAGATTTAGATCTAAAAGTAAGAAGTTTAAAATATTAACTGCTGATATTAAACTATAAGAAGGATGGCTTCAGATGTAATAATATCTGAAGCCATCTTCATCCTCTATCTCTTCGGCATTGGTGGCCAATCCTTAGGATTACCCTGGAACAATGCTTTAGCTACTTCATGCCTGGCTGGACCGTTACCATCAGCTATAGCAAAGCGCGTAGGATGGTCAGCCGGGCCGGACCACATGGACACTCCGGCGTAGGCGCCATCTTTGCGCAGGATGTAAAAGTGCATGCTGATGTACTGTAGCTTCTGCATGTCATTGTTATAGTTGCGCACAATGCGCCGGAGCACATCCATGCCGGCTTCTTCAGGTGACATGCCATGGCGCATGTTTTCAACGATAGTATGCGCGCCGCAGACCTTGATGTTCTCCTCGCCGCTGCCGGTGGCGCCGGCTGCACCCACGTCCTGGTCACAGTAGCAGCCTGCGCCGATAATGGGAGAATCACCACAGCGTCCAGCAATTTTCCAGGCGAGCCCGCTTGTGGTGGTTACGCTGGACATCTCGCCTTTTTCATTCAGCGCGGAGCAGTTAATGGTGCCCGTGGGCGGATACAGAACTTTTCCGATCGCATCCAGGCGGCGCTCTTCGGGAATGCCGATCTCGGCGGCGAGAGCGTAGAGGCGGCGAATCGACTGCGGCTGATCTTCAATCGAACTTGTTTCAAGGCTGGCCGGGAACTTGAAATTCGGATCAGCCAGGCCCGGCCCCCACCAATCGCGATCAGAATGGTACTCCTTCCAGAGCTGCCATATCTTGCGTGAGTGCTCGGTAAGCAGGTTCTCTTTCGGGAAGCCCATGAGCACGCCAAAGCGGGTTGCGCCATCGCCCACGAGCATCACGTGCCCGGTGTGCTCCATCACGGTACGCGCCAGGGAGGCGACATTTTTTATGTCGTGCACGCCGCCCACTGCCCCCGCGCGGCGCGTTGGCCCGTGCATGCAGCAGGCATCAAGCTCCACCACGCAGTCTTCGTTCGGCAGGCCGCCCAGACCAACGCTGTCATCTTCAGGATCGTTCTCCACCTCAGTAACCGTGGTGATGGCGGCCTCCAGCGTGTCCGCGCCGGCCTTGAGCTTGTCATATCCGGCTTGCAGATGGTTTCCGCGGGACGTGATTCCGTTAGCCGCGGAAATCATGATGTTCTTTGCCGGGGAAAGGCGTGGAACTTTCAGGTTCTGCGATGGCTGTTTTTGTGACGCATCGCCGCTCTTGGTGCCCTGCCCCGCCGCGATGGTGGCTGAGGTGATGGCCAGTCCGGAAAGAAAATCCCTGCGCTTCATTTGAGAGCCTCACTTTTGGAGTGATAAACGAAACGCAGAAGGATATCAGAAAACGGTAGTTAGTATTTAGTATTTAGCCGCAAGCTCCTGGCTGCTTGCCACTCCCAAGCAGTCCGAGTCGGCCGCGCTCAACCTAAATACTAAGTACTAAATACCAAGTACTGTTTTACGCCGCCAATCTCTCCGCCAAAAACGCCATCGCACCGCGCAGCGCCTGGTCGCCGTCCAGGCCCGTTGCGAACGGCGGGTCAGGTATTCGCCTCCATGCGTCGCCCTGCAGGACTGAGATGGAAACGTAATAGGGAATGTCAGGATTGGAATGCGAGTGCCAGAGCTCAAGCTTATAAACTTCCTCGCGAATAATCACCAGGCCTGAGCGTTCAAGCTTCCAGGCCTCAGAGATCGCCGGAAACATGCGGTAGTCGGAAAAGGCGTTGTTGGACATGTTTTTTAGATTCCGAAGCGAAGCGAGGAACCCCTGCCACCGGTCTTGCATTCTAGGCAATTGGACAATTTTTACCAGGAATACGGCTTTCCCGGTCTGCCGGAATTCAATATTTCTTCAGAAAACTTTTCGCCACTATAGGGTTCCCTCGCTCCGCTCGGGATAAATAATTACACTGCCATCTTTTCCGCGGTGTTCTGGTCAGCGCGGAAGCGCAGCAGCGCTCCAACGCGTCCGCTCTTCTCCAGTTCCTGATCGGAATCAATAAACTTGATGTCGGCGCCATTCCGAATGGCCAGGTCCACCAGCGCGTCAGTCACGTCGCTCAGCTCACGCGTCTCCTGCTGGCACACCGCGCACGTTTTCACCATGCGTGTGTCCAGATGCCGGCAGTTGGTGCACTCCACGGCTGCGGCCTGAAAATCGCGGCCAATCAGAAGTGTCTGCACCTCCTGGCGCTCCAGCGCGTTCAGCACACGCCGCAGGCCAACTGCGCCACGCGCATTGCGCTGCGCCTCGCCAATCACCTCGCGCACCAGCGCCTCTTTTTCAGAAAGCAGGTTCTCGCTTAGCAAGCGCTCAGCCTCTTCCCGAATTTCCTCCGCGCTTGCCACCATGGGATCAACCAGGAACCTTCCGCGTAAGATCTGCTTCAGGTTATTGTGCAGATGCGGCTCAATCTCCGGCCAGGTTTCGTCGCGGCAACCGATCAGCAGCGCTTCAAATTTAGTGCGGTTGTGCAGGAGCAGCAGCGACTCAGCAAATTGCTTGAAGTTCTGCATTACCTGGTTTTCAACGTGGCGCTCACGATGCCCCGCCTCATATCCGGCAAAACCGTCACTGCGCTGCCGGCGCAGCGATTCGTCAAATTCAAGGTCTGGCTTCTGCGTAATCTCTCCATCGCGCAACTCAAAGATGCGGGCCCTCTTGCGGTCCACCAGAACAACGCCGGCGCTGGGGATCTCTGATTGTGCCTGCACCAGCGGGCGCAGATGAAACCGAGAGTTCACAATGATCTGCGACCGCCCTAATCGTGCCGGAGCATCAAGTTCCCGCCAGGCTCCTTGCTCGCTGCAGGCAAAGATCACTTTCCCGCGCGAATGGTTCCCGTGGAGCGTTTCAGCAATCTGCAGAATCTTCGTCAGGTCATCGCGCAGTGCAACATGGTTGCCGTTGCGCTCCGCGCGCCGCAGCGCCTCGCGCACCAGGTCTTTGATCAGGATGCTCTCCTGCCGGTGCGACTTGTCTTGCGGCGTCTCCGGCTGAAAATAAAAACTGATGGCGCATCCTGACGGGGACTCAATTTGCGCAAGCTGGCGAATCTCTTCACGATCAATCATGCAAGTGTCTCCTCAATACTCCCGTTGCTGAAATCAAGCAACACGGGAATGGCTCAACAAGCTTTGCCTGAATTCGTTCTGGGCTGGTAATTTCTGCTGAATTTGTGATCGTGCATGCCGGATAGATTGGCGCACCTGGTCCGCGGAGCGCCCTGCAAGCCGGCTGATCTCCTCCACCGTGAATCCTTCAAGCGTATAAAGCACAAACGCCTCGCGGTCGTGCGCGTGCACCTCACGCAGCACAATATCGAGCTGCGCCACCATCTCGTCGTCGGCAAAAATTTCTTCCGGCGTGCGAACGTTCTCGTCACGGATGGTGTTTTCGCCTGCCAGGCTGTCATCCGGTTGGTGGTATTGCAGTACGTTCTCATCGCTGCCGGTCACATTCGGAGTGCCGGCGGGGGCGTCCAGTGAAAAGTTGCCGGTATCGGCGTTCGCGCTAATAAGTCTCCGCACGGCCTGGATCGCCAGCCGATGGAACCAGCTCTCCAGCGAAAGCAGCTGTGTTGCCCCATTCTCATGCGAGAGTGCGCTCACGATGACTTCATCAATAACTTCTTCGCGCGTGATCTGCTCTTCACGGATGCGCTCAGCTTGTACCTGAAATTCCAGCTCACGATCGATAAACTCTTCCAGCTTGCGCAGGTTCGCGCTGAGCCACGTCTCAATGTTGCTCCGAGTCGCGCTGCTGCCATTTCCTGTTTTGGCATGAGCAATTTTCGGAACAGCCGGCCTCACCGTTGTGCCGCGGGTTGCGCGAGGGTGAATGGACTCAACTGCAGGCAACGCTGGGATTTCCGCAACGCGCTCACGTGCAGCCCGGCGCGCCTGGCGCGTCCAGTTGCCGCGCAGGAGGTCCTTGTGCCGGGTCAACTGTAAAAGCAGATCGGTAAATGCGCCTTTCAAGGCCGCAATAATGTTCTCGCCAGATTTCTGCACCGCCAGCTGCCCGGAAGGAAGGCGCAGGTTCAGTGACGTGCTGGCGCCCTGGCGATTTTCCGGGTCCACAATTGCATGGAAGTTGACCAGGTCAGGCTTGAAAACTTGCAGCCTTCGCTCAAGCCTCTGCAGTTGGTGTTGCAATTCGCGCTCTAGATCGGGGGTCTTGCCTGCTTTGTAGCTGACGTGAACGTTCATGTGTGCCTCGGATGGGAGAAGATCCCAAGAAGGAAGGTCCGCAGGCCCTCAATTCATTGAAATTTTACACCTGTAATTTCAGACGCAACTGAATTTTTGTGCGTTGCTTTAGAAAGTTTTCGAAATGCAAATTCAGTCCTTGCCTTCGCCTGAATTCTGTGAACGAAGCTGCTGATTTCTGATACATAAATCACAGGCAAAATGGCGTTGGCGCATCTCGCCGCCTTTCCTCCGCAACTTATACCTTCTAAACTTTTTCTCAGGCGAACACTACGTAACCGAACTAGGTGGACGCCAATTGAATAAAAATCAGGAGCAGCCCATGGCCAAACTAGCCGCAGAGAAGCCTCTTAGTCAGGCAGTGAAAGACCGCCGCGCCACGCCCAGCTTTGAGGACGTGCCTATCCACTCCGCCGATCTTGAAAAGATCATCCGTGCCGGGCTGGAAGCTCCCAGCGGCTACAACATGCAGCCTTGGCGCTTCGTCGTCGTGCGCAATCGCGAGCAGAAAAAGAAGCTCCGCCAGGCCGCCTTCGGACAGGCCAAAGTAGAAGAGGCCAGCGCCGTCATCGTCGCTTGCGGCGATCCTCTGGGCTGGAAAAACGGTGATCTCGACGAGATGCTCCGCATCAGCGAGCAGCACGCCTTCCCTCCTGAAAGTTCAAAGCGTGTTCGCGACGCCGTCACCAATCTGCTAGGTAATGCTCCGGGAAAAGCTGGCGGCCTGGAGCCTGACTTTGGCATATGGGTAAACCGCCACACAATGATCGCTTTCACCACTATGATGTGGACCGCCGAAGCTCTTGGCTATGACACCGCGCCCATGGAAGGCTTCATGGAAGATCAGGTCCGCGCTGTTCTGAAAATTCCTGGTCACGTGCGCATCGTTGCGCTGCTCGCCATCGGCCGTCTCAAAGGAACGGATAAACCTTACGCCGGCCGCTTTCCCGTCCAGCGCACCACGTTCGCAGAAGAGTGGGGCAAGGGCATTGAGTTCTGATGCCACTGACAGAATTTTTAATCATCTAAATTCTCTCAGTCGCTGTCCTCCTGAGCGACTCTGAGGGATCCTGAGCTTGCGAAGGAGACTGAGGAGGAGTCGAAGGATCCCGAGAATATTTCCTTCACCATGCCGATTTAGGGAGTTCTCTCCAGAAAACTGAGTCTATGCTCGAAGAGCACCATTGACGATGAATACCGGCTGCGTCCTTGGCGATCTGCGTCCTGCCATGCAGGCTTAAGCGTGCTTGCGCAAGCACCTTACTTCCGCAGCAGAAAATATTAGGAACCTTCCCTGCTTTAAGGCTTGATCTTTAGGAAATGTCTTTCGCCAAACGGGGGATTCTTGCCTTTGATAAAAAGAGTAAGTGCGGAAACCGTCACCTGCATCTCGCTTATATTGGCTAGCGCCAATCCTATTCGGTCCCAAACTTCCACTACGATTCCCTTTTCCATGATCTGGTCCAGCAGTTCGGTGTCCGTGGCAAATTCCGTGCTGTACTGCATTCACACTACTCCGTCGTGACGTCAAAAATGTAAGTGAAGCGGCGCAGGAAGCTGGCTAGGCTGGAACCAGTAAAAACCAAATTTGAAAGTCAGTATATCTGAATTCGATGTGAGTAGCTGGATATGCGCTGATGAAAGAATCATCTCTGCCCAACGGCGGCTTACTTCAGGAGTTTGGCCTTTTCGTGCTCTGTGGTTCCATTTTGGGAATTCATTTCGTCCCACACATTTCTTTACATTATTTATTTATCCCATTTCTTACATACATATAGTCAAATGATCGATACTGTGGAGCTTATTTCTAAAAAATGGCTTAATTTGCGAGAAATTCTGGAATCAGTAAATTCCGCGAATTATAGTTGGCATCACCATAAGTAGTAGAGCATTTATGGGATTTAGATTTCAAACTAGATCCTGCCTATTACGAGTTTGTAAATGACTTCGAGGGATTTGATAACGAAGCCAATCAGTATTTTGCTGCTTGAAGATAATCTTCTGGATGCTGAGTTGTGCCAGCGCGCTCTGGAATCTTCAAGTCTGCCATTTTCTCTTACCAGGGTCGGCACTGCGGATCAATACAAGCAAGAAGCTGGCAGTAACCGATATGACGTTATTTTGGGCGATTACCGTCTTCCCCATTGGACAGGATTGGATGCTGTGCGCTGGCTGCGCGCCTCAGGTTCTTCTGTGCCGTTCATTATGGTCACAGGCACTCTGACTGATGAGCTTGCGTTGGAATGCCTTAAAGAAGGTGTCAGTGACTATGTTTTGAAAGATAAGCCGGAGCGGCTCCCTTTTGCCATACGCCGAGTTCTTGAAGAATCACGGCTACGGGCTGAGCGCGATAAGAGTGAGCGGGAGTTGCGTGAATCTGAGCGGCAATACTCTTCCATCATCCATGGCGCCCCTTATGGCATTTATCGCGCAGATGAGCAGGGCCGGATTCTCATGGCAAATCCGGCACTCCTTCAGATATTGGGCTACGCCTCTGAGGCAGATCTGCTTAAGCTCAATCTGGAGTCGGATGTATATGTGGATCCACGCGAGCGGCATGAAATCATGGAAGAGATTGATCGTGGCACGCCGTTCCACCGCGCTGAGGTGAAATGGCGGCGCAAGGACGGGCGCATCATCAACGTACGTCTGGCAGGCCGGCGTTTTGAAAGTGACGATGGCAATTCCACAACATATGAAGCCTTCGTCCAGGACATTACCGAGCAGCGCGTCATGGAACAGCAGTTTCAGCAGGCGCAGAAAATGGAGGCCATCGGGCGTCTTGCAGGCGGCGTGGCCCATGACTTCAACAACCTGCTGATGATCATTCGCGGTTGCGCTGAACTGCTGGACATTCATAAAGTGCAGCCGGAGCGCGTCAGCGCTTACATCAAGCAAATCAATGATGCCACCTCCATTGCGGCCTCGGTGGTGCAGCAGCTCATGGCTTTCAGCCGCAAGCAGGTTCCTGAAAGAAGTGCGCTGGATTGCAATGCCATTTTGCGCGACCTGCGCAAAATGCTGCCGCGCCTCCTGGGAGAAGATATTCAGATTGGTTTCCATCCGGGCCAGGCCCTGAACCGGATTTCGGCCGATCGGGCACAAATCGAGCAGATCATCCTGAATCTTGCAGTCAATGCGCGCGATGCCATGCCCAATGGCGGCAAACTGGTCATCTCTACCGAGAATGCCTATTTGAATGCCACACAAATTGAGAGCCCCGGAGTGCAGCTTCCCGCGGGCTCTTACGTGCTGCTTAGCGTAAGCGATACCGGGACCGGAATGGATGCTGAAGTCCAATCGCATATTTTCGAGCCTTTTTTCACTACCAAAGAACGCGGGAAAGGCACTGGATTGGGACTGGCCACAGTTTATGGAATCGTAAAAGAGAGCAATGGCCACGTTACAGTGGATAGCACTGTGGGAATGGGCACAACTTTCAAGATCTATTTCCCTGAAATGGCATCGCCACGTGAAGCCTTGCCCATTCCGCAAACCGTCTCTGCAGTTCCGGGCGGTTCTGAAACCATTCTGCTGGTGGAGGATGAAGCAGCGCTGCGCGAAATTACCGGCGAATATCTGCAATCGCGCGGCTATCGAGTGCTCACAGCCGACACCGGGCTGCACGCGCTGGAGATCTGCCGTGCCTATGAAGGCGCCATTGATATTCTTCTTACCGACATCATTATGCCCGGCATCCGAGGCCCAGAGTTAGTAAAGGCTGCATTGGATATGCGCCCAGGTATGCGCGTGATCTACGTTTCCGGTTATGTGGATCGTGGGTTGGAAAATCCTGCAGAGCGCGATGTGACATTTCTGCAGAAGCCTTACAGCTTGGCCGAACTTGGCCAGAAAATCCGCACAACCGCCTCCCAGGAAACTCACATTCAGTAAATGCCTGCCAGCAGCCCATGAAACTGGGGTATTTTCCTTCCGATAAAATGCGCATTCAGGAAGCACACTGATACAATAGGTGCAGCCGCAAACCTCCGGAGAGGTGGCCGAGTGGCTGAAGGCGGCGGTTTGCTAAACCGTTATAGGGGCTAACACCTCTATCGGGGGTTCGAATCCCCCCCTCTCCGCCAGTTTTCCTTCTCGTTTATCTCCGTGAATTGCGGCTAGCCCTCCCTGTTGTTTTCACTTCTGTAGAGCAATAAAGCCTTTAATTTTATGATTGTTAGACCCATGACGGCTCGCGCTCTGCGCAGGCTGTAATGCGCGCTTTCATCGTCAAATGAATGAGTCAGTCAGGAAATCGCGAAATTTCACATTTGACATCGGCAGGAATAATCCACTACCATATGGTTGTGGATAGTCTTGGTACAACATTCGCGGCTTTGTCTGATCCCACGCGTCGGGCGATGATCGAACGGCTTTCACGTGGACCTGCCTCTGTGCATGGATTGACGAAACCGTTTGCACTCTCGCAGCAGATGATTT
>CAZISB010000046.1:0-10812 GCA_964541925.1 uncultured Acidobacteriaceae bacterium
CGCTTCACCCAGGCCGGTTCTGAAGTTTCCGCGCTGCTGGGCCGCATGCCATCAGCCGTGGGTTATCAGCCGAACCTCGCTACTGAAATGGGCGAACTGCAGGAGCGCATTACCTCCACCAAGCGCGGATCAATTACCTCAGTACAGGCGATCTACGTCCCGGCGGATGATCTCACCGATCCGGCGCCGGCAACAACCTTCGCCCACCTGGATGCGACTACGGTGCTTTCGCGTCCGCTGACCGCAATCGGAATTTACCCGGCGGTTGATCCGCTGGCTTCGACCTCGCGCATTCTCGATCCGCACATCGTGGGGCAAGAGCACTATGACGTGGCGCAGGGTGTGAAGCGAATTCTGCAGCGCTACGCTGACCTGCAGGACATCATCGCCATTCTTGGACTGGAAGAGCTGAGCGAAGAAGACAAGCTCACCGTGGCGCGCGCGCGCAAGGTGCAGAAGTTCCTTTCGCAGCCGTTCCACGTGGCTGAGCAGTTTACCGGCATGAAGGGCCGTTACGTGAAGATTGCTGACACGGTGCGCAGCTTCAAGGAGATCATCGAGGGCAAGCACGATGATGTTCCCGAGCAGGCCTTCTATATGAAAGGCGCGATCGAGGAAGTACTCGAAGCGGCGGAGAAGATGAAATCCGGAGCGGCAGCATAACAACAATGGCAGAGACCAACACAATTCAGCTTGAGGTTGTCACGCCGGAGCGGCTGGTGGTGAACGATACGGCTGACTACATTGAGATTCCGGGCAAGACCGGATATCTCGGAGTGCTGCCGGGCCATGCGCCGCTCATCACAGAGCTGGCTGTGGGCGAGATCAAATACACCACCGGCAACCAGACCAAGCGGCTGGCCGTGGCGTGGGGCTTTGCCGAAGTTCTGCAGAATAAAGTCACCATTCTGGCTGAAACTGCGGAGAAGGCTGAAGAGATCGACACCGCACGCGCTGAAGCTGCCAAACGGAAGGCCGAAGCCGAGCTGCAGAAGGCCGGCTCGGAAGGCGATAAGGACGCGCAGGCAGCACTTGATAGGGCGAATGCGCGGCTGGAAGTTGCGGGGAAGAAATAGATTTCACCACTGATCAACACTGATTGAACTGATCTGAAAAATCTTACCGCGGATTCACGCGGATAGAAATAAGAGCTGGAGCATGGATGCTCCAGCTTTTTCTTTTTGAGTAGATTGTATGTCTAGCCTGATGACTGCATCTCCTGCGACGCGCCATCCTGAGCCGACCAACCCAGATTCCGCCCGGTTCATACTCCTATGCGAGGCGAAGGATCTGCACCGCCTGTTCTTAAGGAAGCACCTGATTCTCTTGATCAGTGGTGTTGGTTGCCCAGAGTGCAGCGGAGCCGATCCCTCGCCTTCCACCAATAGCACTCGTGAGTAAACGTATTGTTGCTGCTCCGGTTCGGGATAGCGTGTCGTCGAGGGTGGATATCTGTGCCTATCCGCGTAAATCAGCGGCGAAGGTTTTTATGCGGCTTGTTTCGATGATCCGCTGTATCTTCCAAACACCATCTCCCTCAGCGTGAGCGCGTTCTGCGCGGCGTAGCCGGCCTGGTCGTTATCAAAGTAAATGTAAATCGCCTTCAGCTTCTTGCCCCAATCTTCAATTCGTTTTGCCCAGGCACGGAGGCGGCGTTGGTCGTAGCTGCCTTGGTATTTTCCTGGTTCAGGCCCGTGCAGCCGGACATAACTGAAGTCCGCGGTGATGTCACATGGCGAGTGATACCCAGCCAGCTCATAAATACAAAATGCAGCGTTGAAGCGCTCCAGCAGGCGGTTGACCTGCGGCGTCATCCAGCTCAGCTCGCGGAATTCAAACGTATAACGATGCTCGCGAGGCAGGATTTCCAGCAGCTTCTCCAGACGTTCCATGTTCAATTTCCATTTGGGCGGAAGTTGGAAGAGAATTGGCCCGAGCTTGCGCCCCAGGTGCTCAGCGCGGGGCAGAAGGTTCTCAAGAGCGTTCTCCGGATCTTTGAGTTTCTTGTTGTGGGTGATAAAGCGGCTGGCCTTCACGGCGAAAACAAAGTTCTTCGGAGTGGCGTCACGCCATGACTCAAAAGCCTGGACCGTGGGCAGGCGATAAAAGCTATTGTTCAGCTCCAGCGTGTCAAAGTGCTGGATGTAGTGCTCCAGCATCCTGGAAGGCGGAGTCTGGGGCGGATAAAACGTTCCCACCCAATGTTTGTAGTGGTATCCGGAGGTCCCGATGCGAATGTCGCAAGCCATGTCTTCTCGTGCGATGTCTCTGCCGTGACGAATGTTGCAGCCATATCAAAAAGTGCTTTCTCATGCGCTTTGTTGCTCCACAAAGTGGAACGGCCATTCCCAAACTCATGCTTGAAAGTTCCTGCCGGCGTGCAGCTCTCCTCTGATTGGTTTGGTATGAGGGTTGCTGCTGCTTAAAGTATCCCCTGGAGACAATCCCTTGAGCTTTGACTCAGAAGGTGGTGGTGCTCCAACTCAAAATAATCCTCAACTCAATTCCATATGAAGCGGCAACCCTCCTCCTGTTGCCACTTCGTCTGCACTCAGCCGCCGGCGTTCATGCAGGCGGCTAAGTGTCAGTTAAAGTCTGCGCTGCCGATTCGCAAGACCGTGCGGGTACGCTTGCCGCGGTCAGCCTTGACTTCTTCTGAGGTCTGGTGGGCCCAGGCGCCAAAGACCCGGTTGCCGAATGCGGTAATGGCGAGATAATCGCCAAGGAAATCGCCTTCAGCTTCAAATGCGTCGCTATCCCACATGTAATTCTGAAAAGTTTTTCCGCCATCCACCGAGCGGGCCAGGGTGACCGTGGTGGCCAGATTATCGCGGCGGCGGTCATAGAAGATCAGGTTTACTGCGCCGCTCTGTGGGTCCACGGCCATCCATTGGAAGAATTGATCATTGCCGTTGTGAATGGGATCATTGTTCACTCGCACAGGCTTGCTCCAGGTGTTGCCATGGTCGGCGGAAGAGGCGACAAAGACATCAACATCTCCATTGGTGTAGTCACTCCATGCAATGTAGAGATTCCCGCCGAGCGCCGCGCCGCGCGGATCCATGCCGATCTGAGGAAAACCATTGGAACGGGCAACGCCGGTAATGCCGAAGTAGCCCGGGCCTGCGGGAATAATGAGGCGGTCTTTGGTGAAAGTTGTGCCCCCATCATGCGAGACCGCCATCATGATGCCCTCATGCGCATCCCAGATGGTGTAGAGCGTGCCGTCAGGCCCCACTACGCCGTGAAAGCCTTCGAGCGCGCCATTGTCATCACGCGGCAAACCGGAGACGCTGTTGAGCTTGATGGGTTTTGACCAGCTCTTGCCGCCGTCAGTCGAGCGCGAGAAGAGAAGATCGCTGGCTGAGAGCGTGAACTGCGTCCATCCGATGTAGAGGTTCCCGGCGTGCGGGCCACTGGTGTCAGCGACGATCCATGGCTTGTCTTCAAACGGGATGCCGGGCGTGGAGTCATGAGAGATGATGGTGACTGCCTGCGGCTCCCAGGTCTGTCCGCCATCAGGTGAGCGACGGATAAAAATCCCATTACGCGTTGCGCCGTGTGCCCAGTAATTCGTTGTGCCAAGCTTGTCAAAGGCGATGTAACAGAGAATTGCGTGACCGGCTGCGTCGTATGCGACGGAAACGTCACCGGAGACACGATACTCTTTAGGCGCTGTGCCCTCGGCGACCTTCCATGTTTGCCCGCCATCTTGTGAGTAAGCCGCGCTGGCAGCAACCTGCCAGGCGGTTACGAGCTGGTGCGGATCTTTGGGATTGATGGCAATCGCCGGTTCATTAAAGAAGCCTGCCTTGGGTGTTACGTCAGTGAGACGGGCTTTAGGCGCGGGCGGAAGCTGCTGGGCGACTAGGCTGACGGAGCAGAGGGCAAATAAGAGGGTAGCAATCTTCATAGGTGCGTTTCAAAAGCGGAATCATTCTAAATGAGCCGCTCATCTGCTTACGCCCAGCGTGTGCTTACGTCTATAATTCAGCTCAGAATCTCTCACTGAGGTACCTACCCATGCGTAAACTTATGGCCGTTGCTTCCGGACTTGCACTCATATTGCTGCTCTCTTTTTCGCCGCAGGCTGCAGCGGGCGATCATGCCGCGTCTTCCAACTCGAGTGCGGCGGGGCTTCCGAATACGGCTGAACCTGCCGCTCCAACTGAGGATGGAACCATGCCGGCGCTCACGGCCATCGCCGGGCACGGAATGATGAGCACGGAAGCTTATAACGACCTGGAAGAGTTGACGGACTATATCGGCGGCCGTGTGACTGGATCGACGCAGGCAGGACAGGCGATCCAGTGGGGATTGCAGAAGATGCGCGCAATGGGCCTGGAGAATGTGCACGCGGAAAAATGGCAGCTCTCCCACGGGTGGACGCGCGGCACGGCTGAGGCGCAATTAATTGTTCCTGTCCGTCGCCGGCTGACCATTGACTCAATGGGCTGGGTAGGTTCAACAAAAGAGGGCGGCGAAGAGGCTGAGATCGTGCCGGTGAACGTTCTCAAGCTTGATGATGAGATGAAGAACAACTCTTCGCGATGGACGGGCAAGGTGCTGGTGATGGTGAAAAAGGGCGAGGCGCCAACCGGGCCGGCAGCGATGAGTGTCTTTGCCCGCTTTGGCGATTTCCTTAAGAAAGCTCATGAGGTGCACGCGGTGGCGATCATCGGCGGGCAAGGCGGCTCAACCGCGCAGGGCATGCACCTTACTCATACCGGCTCCATGGGGTTCGATACTTATTACGAGATTCCCGTGGTCAGCATGATTGCTGAAGATCAACAGCAGATTGAGCGCTTCCTGGACAAGGGCAAGCCGGTGCGCTTGAAGATCAACGTGCAGAACCAGGTAACCAGCGGTCCGGTGGATTCGGCGAATGTGGTGGGCGAGATTCGCGGCAGTGAGCATCCGGAGCAGGTGATCGTGGTGGGCGGGCATCTTGATTCATGGGACCTGGCGGATGGCGCCACCGACGACGGCTGCGGCGTGGCTACAACTCTGGGCGCGGCCAAGGCGATCAAGCTGAGCGGCATCCGGCCCAAGCGCACGATCCGTTTTGTGCTATTTACCGGTGAAGAACAGGGGCTGCTGGGCTCGCTGGCTTACACCAAGATCCACAAAGACGAGCTGCCCAATCACGTGGCGGCGGTGGTCCTGGATAACGGCCAGGGGCCAGTGGTGAAGCTGAACATGGGCGGCCATGATGACACGATTCCCGCAGTCAAGAAATTCGCGGAGGCCGTGAAAGCCTTTGGCGAAATCGAGGTGGACGACAACACGGTTTTCGGCACCGATGCTGGTCCGTTTATCCTTGCCGGACTGCCTGGCATCAACTTGGGCCAGGACTCGCCTGAGTACAAGTACACGCATCATTCCGCGGTAGATACCTTCGATAAAGTGAAACCTGACCTGCTTACCCGCGATGCAACGGTGATGGCGCTGACCTCATTCTGGATCGCCGATCGTCCAGAACGCCTGGCCAGCCCGTGGCCAGCGGAGAAGACCGCCAAGATGCTGACGGAAAAACATAACGACCTCATCCTGAAGTCGTTTGGCATGTGGCCGTTTGGTGATTTGGGGAAGGATGCTGCGCCTACGCAGCCGAGTGGAGGAGCGAACAAGTAATTGCGAAAGTACCTATTGAGTGCGGGACCCAGTGAGGTCCCGCATTTCTTTTTTGAACCTGGCCTGTAATTCTTCAGCTTTGGTTCCTTGCTCACGCAGCGTCCGCAAGCTCAGAGCATCATGCCTCTTGGCCAGACGGATGTTGTTCTCATCGCGCAACAACGGACAGTGGAAATACGTGGGAACTGAATAGTCCAGCGCGCGAAAGAGCAGCAGTTGGCGCGCAGTTGATTTGAGCAGATCAGCGCCGCGCACAACTTCGGTGATCTGCATGGCTGCGTCGTCGGCTACAACGGCGAGTTGATAGGCGGGTATGTCGTCGCGGCGCCAGAGCAGAAAGTCAGCAAAGTCGCGGCCGGCGGTAAACTGCTGTCGTCCGTAATAGCCATCTTCGAAGGAAATTGTTTCACCGTCAGGCACGCTGAAGCGCCAGCTCACGCCTGCGGGTGAGTCGTAGTCTTTGGCAGTTGCGATTTTGCTGCGGCAGGTGCCGGGATAGGGGAGTTCATCGTCCACCGCAGCTTGGACCGCAGCCGCCCCCGGCTGCGATGAGGAATCTTGAGGAGAATACAAAGGCGGGGGCGCCTGCGCTCCACGATCATTTTCCTCGTGCGGCGCGGATAATGCGCGCTCCAAATCTTTTCTTGAGCACGTACACGGATAGATCAACGCACTATCGCGAAGCTTGCGCCAGGCTGCGAGATAAAAGCTGCGGCGCTCGCTTTGTGAGTACGGCGCAAACGGCCCGCCGATATCAGGGCCTTCGTCCCAATCGAGACCCAGCCATCGGAGGTCTTCATACATGGCGCTCACGAACTCAGGCTTCGAGCGCTGGTAGTCGAGGTCTTCATTGCGGAAGACAAGTTTGCCGCCGCCGGCGGCGCGGGCACGCTGCCAGGCGATCCAGAAGGTGCGGGCGTGGCCGAGATGGAGATAGCCGGTGGGTGAAGGAGCGAGCCGGCCGCGATACGAAGCAATTAGCATCTAGCAATTAGCAACTAGCGTTTGTGTTTTGGCTCCAACATTTTTTGCTAAAGGCTGATAAGTTACTCAGCGAGTTTCTCTGGCGCTCTGCCTTTAGCTGAAATTGCTTACCCTAAAACACAGAGACTAATTGCTAAGTGCTAATTGCCAGATGCTTATTTCGGCCGGATTGCAACCAGGTTCGGCGGAGCCGCCGAGCCGTCACTTTTCTTAAAGCTCGTCGGGATCTGGATGGAATCTGTGTTGTTGCGCAGATCAATAAAATCTACCGTATTCGTTCCGCCTACTCCGATCCAGAGACCGGTGCCATCAGGCGTCAAGCCGCCGCTGAGCGCCTCAGTGGCACCTGCAGGAAGAGCTGCAACACCGAAACCGCTGCCGTTCAAAATGGTAAAGACCTTGTTGATCCCGGCCGGCAAAACTGCGGCATGCACACCGTTGGATGAGACCAGAAGCTGGTGAGGCGTGAATGCACCCACACCAAAGTCAACGAAGGTATTGCTATAAGTGACGTTGGGCGGGCAATTAGCAGAGGTGATTGTCACCGGCGGCGTTAGCGGCGTGATGGCAGCCGTTATCACGTCAACGCCTGACGCATCCACTGCATAAATCGTGTCGGCGTTGTCCACCCTGCGTACCAGTTGGATAGTGGAACTGTTTGTAGGCGGGTTGGTGACAACAGTGCTGTTGCAACCGGCAATTGCCTTCAGACCCGCGGAATTTGCTGCATAAACGAATTGGCCGGAGGAAAGAGGTATAGCATCAGTGCTGTTTCCTGCCAGCCCTGCAGGCGTCAGCGTCTGGAATGTCTGCAGCGGTGAAAACACATACATCTTGCCACTGCCATCGTTCGTGAAGATATAGGCGTGGAAGTTGTCTTCGTTGTAAGCCGCTGCGTCTGCGCCTGCAGCAATAAAGGTGGTGAGCGTCTTGGCCGAAGAATCAAAAACCCAGACCCGCTGATTCGCCGTATTCGGTTCTATTGCGGTTCCAGTCGCAGGATCATTCGCTGCATTCGAGACAATCACCTTGGTTCCGTCGGGCGAGATAGCCAGAACTTTGCCGACTGCAGCGGACGCGACAAGCGTAGCTGTGTTGGCTGTAGGATCCAGTGACACCAGGCCAACGTCGGTGCCGATGTAGGCAGTGGTGCCCGCGTGAGTAAACACCAGAGAGTTCGGTACGCCAGGCAAGGCAATAGGACTGCCGGCAACCGGCGGGCTCTTGCTGATGTCAATCGGCACCAGCGGCATGATGCTCCCGGTAGGTACCTTGAACGTACTGGCCGCATAGACGGTAGTAGTGTTCGGGCTGGTGCCATTTACGCTGACGCTGAACAGATTGCTGTAAATGGGCGTATTAACTCCATTGCCGCAGGACGGGGGCGCACACACAGCCAGCAGCCCAGCGCCGCCCGGTGATTGTGCCGTGAGCGTAGTGCCGCTGAGGCTGGCGACTACCGGGTTATTCGAAAGGATTGTCAGTGGCGATGCCGGAGAAGCGACGCCGTGTTCATCGATCACATCCACCTGTAGCGTCTTGGTATCAGTGGTGTTCATGGTGACCGATCTGGTGAAGTTGCCGGCGGGATCGCCCGCAACGTGGAGATCGATCACAACAGGCATGCACGTCCTGAAAAAAGTTGCCGGAGAGGTAGTTGAGCCAATGGAGGCAACGATCCCGGTCAGGCCGGCAATTCTGGCCGTCGCCAGGCCATTGGCATCAATGGTGGCAACGGTGCCGTCAGAGGCGGACCAATTGAAATTTCCCACCTGTGAAGTGATGTCCTGGCCGTTGTGAAAGGCGTGCGCTGTGAACTGGTGCGTTTCACTTACTGAGAAGCAGGAAGTGCCTGAAATCGGATCAACGCTTACCGCCGTCACGGAAGGATGCACGGTAAGGGTGACAGGCCCGCTGCTAACGCCTTGGGCTGTGGCCGTGATGGTGGCAGTTCCGCTTATTGCCGCTCCGGTGGAAGTTGATCCATTGCAAACTTGAAAAAGAGAGTCCCAAACGCCTCCGCAGACCAGCCCCTGCGGGGAGACGGTGGCCACGCCCGGGTTCGACGAACTGAAAGTGAAAGTCGTGGCAACAGCGTTGTTTGATGAGTTTACGGCAGATACATTCAGGGTTAACACCTGTCCGGCGACCAGGGATGCGGTAGAAGGATTGAGGATTACCTGGGCTACCTTGTTCTTGGTCGAGGAGCTGCTGCTGCTGCCGCAGCCCACGAAAAAGAGCGCAAGAATAGCGGAAATAAGGGCAGCGCCAGCAATGCGGACGAAGCCGCCTGTGGAGGCGACATGGCCCGGCTGATACAGATTGCATCGGATGGACATAATATAGAAGAGTGTTCAGTGTAGATTCTTGCGCAGATTTCTTCAAGGAACAGGCCGAAAAACCTTATGGCTGAGGAACCCAAAGCACGCGAATTTGAATCAAAAGAGGAACTCTCATTCGTCCGAAAACTGGATTTGGCGGTATCTCAGCGGAGAGGTTTGTAGCTGTTCTGCCATTTAACCATTTAAAGGAGACGGTTAACTCTGCTGGTTCGCAAGCCTAAAGGACCGGCACCCCGAGTGCATGGCATAAGTTGACGTAAACGCAGGGCAATTGCTATATTAGATAAGTTCCGCGAGCACAATTTAGCTTGCCTGTAGTGAGCTGGTAAAAAGATTTGCCCCTAAGATTTTAGGGCATGCCTCGCTGAAATGGTCTGCGCTACCTTCCCACTGGAAGGGTATGTGGACCAGGGAAGACGAAACGGAGTGCCTCCGAATGGCTCGGTGCCACCGTCGTTACCCAACCACTGATAGGTAACTTCAACAATCTCCGCCTGTTTGGCGGATTTATGGCTGTGCGCTTCAGCAGCCAGTCTCGCAATGCGGGATTTCAAGCAGAATCTGGCGTGCGTGTGCGCCGCTATGTCTGCCTGCGCCTAAAGGATTTTAAGAGGAAATACTGTGCCGACATTTAATCAGTTGGTTCGCAAGGGAAGAACGGCCCCGAATTACAAGACGGCCAGCCCAGCGCTGCAGGCTTCGCCGCAGCGTCGCGGCGTTTGCACCCGCGTTTATACACAGACGCCCAAGAAGCCGAATTCGGCTCTGCGCAAGGTGGCGCGCGTGCGTTTGACGAACGGGATTGAAGTTACGACGTACATTCCCGGCGTCGGCCACAACCTGCAGGAGCACTCGATTGTGCTGATCCGCGGCGGCCGCGTAAAGGACCTGCCCGGCGTGCGCTATCACGTGGTGCGCGGAACGCTGGATGCTACGGGCGTTGCGAACCGCAAGCAGGGACGCAGCAAGTACGGCGCGAAGCGGCCCAAGTAAGCAATCAGCAAATAGCAATTGGCAATTAGCCAAACCGGTTGCGATCTGAGGCTAATCACTAATTGCTAATTGCTCAGCGAAAAAGCTTTTGATTTAGAGGATTCAAACAGTATGCCAAGAAAAGGACACGTTCCAAAGAGAGACCCGATCGCTGATCCGATCTACGGGTCCACGCTGGTTACGAAGTTCATTAACACCATGATGTGGGGCGGCAAGAAATCGACCGCGCAGGGCATCTTTTATAAGTCAATGGAGAACCTGCAGTCGAAGGGCGGAGACGAGGCACTGAAGCTGTTCAAGAAGGCCGTTGAGAACGCCAAGCCGCTGCTGGAAGTGAAGACCCGCCGCGTGGGCGGCGCCAACTACCAGGTGCCGGTCGAGGTGAATCCGGACCGCAGGACTTCCCTGGCCATCCGCTGGATTGTGGGTTATGCGCGCGAGCGTGGCGAAAAAGGCATGGTCGATAAGCTGACCAATGAATTGCTGGATGCGGCCAATGGCCGCGGCGCCGCAATCAAGAAAAAAGAAGACGTGCACCGCATGGCGGAAGCCAATAAAGCGTTTGCACACTACCGCTGGTAGAAATTTTATAGCGAGGCTGATTGCAGCTTCGTTTGTTTGTGACAAGAATTTTTAATTTTTTACGGACGCAAAACATCGCGTCTTCCCCGGAAAAGATTTAGGAAAATGCCAAGACAAGTACCATTAGAGCGCTGCAGGAACATCGGCATCATGGCGCACATCGATGCCGGCAAGACCACTACGACTGAGCGCATCCTTTTTTATACCGGCATTACACACCGGATCGGCGAAGTGCATGAAGGCACCGCCACCATGGACTGGATGGAGCAGGAGCAGG
>CAZISB010000047.1:0-10265 GCA_964541925.1 uncultured Acidobacteriaceae bacterium
CGCGGAATGAGGTTGAAAAATGGATCTTCCATCTTGCAGAATAATTAATAGTTATTTGGAATTGCGTCAGTTTAGCCTCGAAACTGTCAAAAAACAAGCAAGTTTTCACATGAAAATTAACAACATAAGTTCTTTCATTCTCTTGGTCGGAATAGGTGTATGGCTCACTATCGGGGGAGATATCTTCTTAAAAAAGAGTGACCTCCTTCATTTGAGATATTTCGCATTCGGTGTGATGTTGTACGCAATAGCAGCTACACCTGTAGCACTGGCATTCAAGTTCACACAATTTAGCGTTCTCTTTGTGGTTTGGGAGGCCCTGACGATTATTCTCGGATTTTTTGCGGGTATTTTCCTCTTCGGAGAGGCAGTTACTTGGAACAAAATTCTCGGTTTGGTGCTTGCCGTCGCGGCAGTCCTTATCACGCTTAAATCATAAACAGCCACGCCCCGGCTAGATCTGATAATCAGTCTATTCCTTTCAATAGAGCTGACAAATCCAGTTTGAGGCCATGAGCTATTCGGTGAAGCGTAGTTATTCTAAGGTCATGAAGCCCATTTTCGATTTTTCCTACCCTCGCCCGGTGAAGCCCGCATATATCTCCAAAATCATCTTGATTTAAGCCAGACTTTTCCCGCAGCGCCTTGATTCTCTGGCCGATTTTTAGCGGAAGATTCTGTTGCATCCGTGAAATTGTCGATGTATTCTTCTGACCTTCACAACTCCATAAATGGCGACTACATATGTGGAGAGATTATTTCGGAGGTTATGAATGGCTAGTATCGCATTACGAGGTCTTTCTTTTGGAATCGTTGCTGCTCTCGTGGGCTGCGGCGGGGGAGGCAGCTCTTCGGCAACAAACCCCACGCCAATACCTACTCCCACCTCATCGCCCATAGCGGTTACCGTAAATCCCGTTTCTGGAAGCGTCCAGGTTGCACACACCACTCAGTTCACTGCGACTGTGACCGGCACCTCTAACCAAGGTATTACGTGGTCCGTAAATGGCGTAACGGGCGGGAGTTCTGGTGTAGGAGCGATTAGCAGCTCTGGGTTATACACCGCGCCCGTTTCAGTGCCGAATCCAAGCACGGTAACCGTCACAGCGATCAGCGCGGCCGATTCCACGAAGTCTGGTTCTGCCGGCATTCAGATTGTTCCACCCCCGTCTCCAGCAGGTACTTGGTCACGGAGTGCTCCGTTTGGAGGAATCATCGGAAGCCTCACAGTTGATCCGCGAGCAACTAATGTCATCTATGCCCACGCGTTCAATTCAGGAGTGTTCAAGAGCACGGATGGGGGACAGAATTGGGCTGCTGTATTAACTCCTTCGCAATCGAGCGCCACAACTGCCCAGCCAACAAGCATTGCAGTTGGCAGGGTATCGTCCACTCTGTATTGGGTTAATGGCGCTCCGCCCAATGCGATGACATTATTCACGTCATCTGATGGTGGAGTCACATTAACTAAAAAGGCGATTCCGTCCGGAATACCCGGTGGGGCTATCACGATTGATCCGAAGAATGACAGCATTCTTTACATATACGGCTCGGGTGGAATCGCCAGATCCAGCGATGGTGGAACCACATGGAATGCGCTTTCGACAGCTCCGCAGAATGTAAACGCCTTGAGAGTTGATATACAAAATTCAGCAGTTATTTACGCAGGCACGGCCACAGGGGTATTCAAGTCAAGTGACAGCGGAGCCACATGGAATGCCATCAACGCAGGGATTAACCCGGGATTTCTCAACATCAGCGATATAGCAACTGACGCTACTAATTCATCACGCCTATTCGTCAGCGGGACCTCATCGACAATACCGCCCCAAGGGGAGATCTATATCAGCACGGACGGTGGCGCAACTTGGACGCAAGCTCCAACAACGGGCTGGCCGGCCAGACCGGTAAACGAGCTACAGTTGAGCGCAGCAAACCCGAATACACTCTATGCTGCAGTAGAACCGCATGTCGTCAGTTCGACCGGTCAGCTGGTTCCTGTAGAGGCGGTGTACAAGAGCACGGATGGTGGGGTGAGTTGGCAATCTGCAGTGACCGGTTTGCCATTGGGACAGGGATTAAACGGAGGCGGGTTCCTCCTGGCCAGCAACGCGCCTGATGTCTTGCTGTACGGCTCAACGCCAGAGATTTTCCGTTCTTCTGATGGCGCAGCCTCCTGGACTCAATCTGAGAAAGGAATATACGGCCTACAAATGGAACAACTCGCATTCGACCCCGGAAGCGGGAATGTCTATGCGGGCGCGGTAAATGGAGGCGGGCTTTGGAAGAGTGTTGATCAGGGGACCTCATGGACCAAACTCCTGAACGATTCAGTGTTCGCAGTAGCAGCTGACCCCTCCAACTCCCTCCATTTGTTGGCCTCCGACTTCGGACAGTTTGTGCTTCAAAGTACGGATGGCGGTACAACCTGGCAACAGACCTCTACACCTATCGCAATCATTCAGTCCGTCGCATTCAGCCCAACCCAGGCAGGACTGGTAATTGCTTGCAGTCCCAATGGCGGCATCGCGCGATCTACCGACAATGCAGCGAGTTGGTCCCTCGCCAATACAGGACTTCAAACTACCGCATGCAGAAAGATCACATTTGATGCAACTGGAGGAATCTTTGCGGCAACCCCAACCGGCATCTACAAATCTTCTGACGGAGGTACTTCGTGGACACTGAAGAAAGCCGCAGCTGATCAATTTGGGTTCTTTACCGTTGTGGTGGACCCGATCAGTCCGCTCGTCCTCTATGCTGCAGACGACAATTCCTTTTTCAAATCTACTGATGGTGGCAACACCTGGACGACGCTCAATCCAGGCTTTGGCGCGAGTGCGAGTCCGGCTATTTCGATTGATCCACTCTCGCATACAACGCTGTACGTATCATCGTTTGGAAGTAATGTTGCTGTCTCAACCGACGCTGGTCTTACGTGGGCGCCTGTCTCAAACGGGTTGGGCTTTGCCCAAATTCAGGACATTCTTGTAATACCTGGGACCACAAAACTGTTTGTTGCTACTTTCAATAATGGCGTCTTGGCCTTTAGGTAGAGAAGATGGGAGGCCGGGGGAGTGCGTCGAAAGATGCATCCTTTTGACCCGCTAATTTGAAGCCGGCGTTTCCGTATGATGAAGCAAGCTGTGCGTTAACGAAAGCCACCAAGGAGACGCATGAACAAGGAAGAAATCATCAGGCATTTGGAAGCAGAGCGAGATCGAATCACGGAAGCCATCGATTTACTGCAACAAAGGAATACGAGCCCATACGCTGCCGCAGCGTAGCACAGGACGCACCTTATCAGCTGAAGCGCGGCGACGGATCAGCGAGGCGCAGAAGAAGCGCTGGGCTGCAAGAAAGAAAGGGAACTGACAAAAAGCCAGGATGATTCATCCTGGCTTTGTTTTATCCATCACTCCAACTAGTGTGGCAGAGGAATTTGGTATTAGAGCCGAGCAAATCACACCGCTAATGGTGAGTGCTGCTGAAATCGCATCGCATGATTTCCACTAAATCCATCGCTAATTGGCCGTGCTGAACTATAGTTTATCTGCTGGCACCGACCTAATTGATTATTAACCCACCATGCTCTAGTTTGATTCACAATCAGAACATATCAAATCTGCTTACTTGTTAGTAACTCTTGACAGCTTCTAGAACTACAATTAGTCTCCTTAAAAATTTGATCCAGCTGTCTCACCCCCACAGCAGCTAGGAGCGCACGAGCAATGAAAGGTCTTCGCAAGTCTCTTCTCGTCACCTCTACATTGCTGTTTTTTACTGTCACCGGATATGCGCAGTCCCGTCCCATTTGTGATGTGACATGTACGCCCGATGGAACCTCGCCATCTTATGCGGGAGCGCTGGCTGCTCGTTCGAAGATAACCAATGCTCGCGGCTTCGGGAATCCGCTTGTGGCAAAGACTTTGCCCCTCAAAGTTCCACGAACCGACACGGTGATTGGCAGCCAGAGTTATAACTACGTCATTCCCATCGTTCATATTCCTGGACGGGCCGGAATGGATGTGGATCTCAATTTGTATTACAACAGCCGCATTTGGGACGTAGATACCGTCCACAGCACGATCACGTTCAATGCCGACCGGGATTTCCCCAGCTATGGGTTTCGTTTGGATTATGGATTTGTGGAAAAATCAGGAACCGGATTGAACGGTTCTATCACCGTCACTCTCAACGATGGATCCAAGCACCAGCTGACACCCAGCACTTCTACACAGTACGATGCCACTGACGGGACATATCTTTCCTACTTTACGCAGACAAACGCGCTTTATTTCAAAAACGGCACAATCATTTATTACGAGCCGTTTCCCAGTCAGGCAAGCCAGACCAGTCCCACTCTTTTTCGCCCGACTCAAATAAGGGATACAAACGGAAATTATCTCTATTTCGGCTATCTAGCCAATCACGACGAGTTTCTTCAGACCATCAGCACTACCAATGGTGACAGCACGGGCGGGAAATTCATTTCTTTTATTTATGATTCTAATGCCCATCTCACAAGTATTGTTGAGGCCGTTCAAACCACTCAAGTTGACCCCAATGGGTTGCATACATATGCCACCTTCAACTGGGGGACGATTTACGGAACTGGAGCTCCTTGGTATAGCTTTATCGCAGGCTTGGCAGTAAATGGTGCCCCTGATTTTAATACTCCGATCAATGTAATCATGCAATGCACATACGCCAATGGCACTGGCTATCGTTTTACTTATGGCGACTGGGTCATCATCACCAAGATTGAGAATCTCAGCTCTAGCGGCGCAACTCGCAGTTATGTCAAGTACAACTACCCGCTTGCCAGCGCAGGCGCACTGACTGATGCTCCTTTTTATACGCAGCAAGCCGTTTCTCCTGATGGCTCGGATACCAACGCTTCAACGTGGATATATTCTGTCACAAAAGCAGGGACGGGAATTGTAACCAGCATGACGGTGAAGGATCCATTGGCTGCAATAAACGACCCCTCTGGTAGCATCAGCGTTTCCACGCTCGATCAAAATAATGGGCAGCTCACGCAAGTACAGGTGCAAAATAGCGCAGGCGTCCCTCTTCGGACGATCGGATACACGTGGACCACCTCCGGCAATGGCACACTTCCCAGCCAGATCACAACCGTGCTGAATGATACCGGTCAGTCTTCTTTCATCCAATATGTTTACGATCCCGATTACGGCAACGTCACAGATCTTTATGAATATGATTTTGGCAACGTGCTCAAACGCCACACCGTGACTACGTATCAGCCAAATGTCACGTATCACATTCTCAATCTGGCCACTCAGGTGCTCGTCAAAGACGGAAATGGAAATACCATCTCCCGCGCTGATATGGCTTATGATCAGGGGACTCTCACGGGCATCACGGGTGCGGCAAACCATGATGATCCTGGCCATGGAACTGCATTTACAGCGCGCGGCAATCTGACGACAATGACACGTTATTCGAATGCGGCGGCTGGTACTGGCCAAATCATCCGTACATTCACCTATGACACACTGGGGAATATGCTCACGGCGCAGCTCGATTGCTGCAACAGCAAAGTCTTCAACTTTAGCAGCAACACGCAGTACACCTATCCTGACTCAGTCTTGCGCGGACCCAGCAGCGGCCCGCAGTTCACCACCAGATTCGGTTACAACACCGATAAAAGCCTATTGATCAGCAGCATTGATGAAAATGGCCAGCAAACCCAATACCAATATGACATCATGAATCGCGCGGTTGCTAGGCTTCTGCCCTCACAGAATGGAACCGTCGTGCAGCTAAACACGTTTTATGACGATGCCGCAGCTTCGCCTAGCGTAAAAAGCTATACCACAAATGCCAACAATACAGCACAGACTCTCACTACCCTTGATGGCTTGGGTCACGTTATGCAGGTGGACAATAGAGACGGCACTTCGGTGATCAGCACAGCGAAGAATGTGTATGACAAGCTCTGGCGGCGCGTTCAGGTGTTCAACCCCTTTGGCCCCAGTGAAACGCCAGTCTATACAGCTTTCACGTATGACGGCCTCAGCCGCCTCACCAAGGTCACTCCTCCCAGCGCCGGTTACACGTCCTACTCCTACTTCGGCAACACCGTAACAATTACTGATCCTACCGGCAAGCAGCGCAAAAACTTCAGTGACGCGCTGGGCAGATTAGTTGAAGTAGATGAACCCGGATATGGTGATGCTCTCTCCGGACACGGCTCAGTGGCAATTTCAGGCACTGAGGGAGGCTTCTGCCCATCGGATTTGGGATGCCGGCTTCCCAGCCAGCTTGTGTGGGACACGGGAAATGTAAGCATCACAGTAAACAGCTCCACCAAATCAGTTACATATGGAAGAGGAAGCACCTCAAGCAGTGTTGCGCAGGCCTTGGCCAATGCCATCAATGGGGACAGTACTTACCCGGCAACAGCCAGCCTTACTGGTTCAACCGTAAATCTCACCGCCAAAACTGGAGGTGCAAGCACAAATTATTCGCTTTCCTCTTCATCTTCCAGCAACGATCCTGCCGATTTTACTCCGCCTTCATTTGCTGCAAGCAGCTCCGGGGCCAATCTCACTGGCGGTGATAATTTTATTTCCGCTGATGCGCCCAGCCTCAGCCGTCCAATCGTAACCACCTACGGATATGACGTTATTGATCATCTTCTTTCTGCTTCAGTTGCAGCGATGGGCCCGGTGAACGGCGTTACGTACGCGGGCCAGCCGCGTACGTATGTGTATGACAGTCTGGGCCGGATCACCAGCGCTGCGACGCCGGAATCCGGCACCGTGACCAACTACTACACTGACATTAATAGCAACGCCTGTGCGAACGATCCCACGTTGGTCTGCCGCGTGGTGGATGCAAGAAATATCACAAAGACCCTGACCTATGATGGCATCAACCGTCCATCCACCGTGACATACAGCGATGGAACTCCAAGCGTGGCTTATGCATATGACAGCGGAGGAGCAAACGCCTTTGCGCTGGCCCGCCTCACATCCATTACAGAAGGTTCGAATTCTCAAACTTTCACCTATGACAATTTCGGCCGCATCAAATCCGTGAAACAAACTATTGATACAGTGGATTACACCACGCAGTACGCGTATAACCTGCTCAGCCAGCTCACCAGCATCACATATCCGTCAACTCGTGTCGTCACGCAAACGTATGACACGCTTGGCCGCATGGCCTCGGTCGCCAGCGGCAGCACCACCTACTTGAACGGTCTTAGCTATAACGCCGCTGGTGAGACTCTGGGGCTCACGATGGGCAATGGAGTGCAGGGCTCGTTCACTTATAATGACCACCTGCAGCTTGCCTCGCTGCGCTATTTCAAAAATGGCGTAACGCCGGACATTCTCAACCTCGGTTATGATTACACCTCAACAGCCCAGCCCAACAACAACGGCCAGATTCAGGCCATGCACTATTACACCCAGCCCGGAGCGCAATTTGAAGATCAGACCAAGTCTGAATCATTTAGTTATGACGCCTGGTTCCGTCTGAAAGCCGCTCAGACCATTAATGTAAGCGCGAACACGCCTGGGACTTGGAGCCTCACCTGGGCTTATGATCGCCTGGGCAATCGCACCCAGCAAACGCTCACCGGCGGCAACCTGCCCAACGGCATCGGCCAGCCCACCTTCACCATAGATCAGAACACCAATCGCCTGATGGGCTTCACTTATGACAACGCTGGAAATATGACCGGCGACTCAGCATTTACGTACACTTATGATGGTGCCAACCGCATGAAGCAAGCCCAGCAGATCGCCTCGCCCAACACTACCACTACCTCCACGTATTTTGGCCCGCTGCGGATCAAGAAAACAGTGGGCTCAACCACCACTCTTTATATCTACTCCGGCAGCAAGCCGCTTGCCGAGTATGTAAACGGCAGCTTGAGCAAGGAGTACATCTACGCAGCCTCGACGCTGCTGGCCACAGTTGCGGGAACCAGCACCACATATCACCATCCCGACCACCTTTCCAATCGAGCTGAAACTGATGCCAGCGGAAATCCGGTGCGCAGCTTTGGCCATTTCCCTTACGGTGAGACATGGTACGAGACTTCTTCTGACCCACTAAAATTTACAAACTACACTCGTGACTCTGGAAGCGGTGAATCTGGTCTCGATTATGCAATGTTCCGGCAGTACAACTCCGGCCAGGGAAGGTTCGTATCTGCTGATCCCATGACGGGACATATTACGGCTCCGCAGTCGCTCAACAGGTTCGCTTATGTCAATGGGGATCCGATCAACTATATAGACCCGTTGGGGCGCGATGGAATGATAACTTGTACATACAACATTACAACTATTTCGTTTGACGGCGGAAAAACAAAAGAGCTGCTTTCCGTAAGTTTGGTCAGCTGCCAGGTATTTAGCTTCGACTTTGGCCCTGGCATCAACCCTGTGCCACAGGGACCGGGCGGTGGCGATGATGCTGATCGGCACCGAAAATTGAGAGCCGAAGCGCTTAGAGCACTGTTGACCAATCCGGAATGCAGGGATTTATTTGGAGGCCTCCAGAATGCGTTAAATGCGCTTTTCGGAACCACATACTATAATTACAGCCCTGGCATGAGCAATCCCGATCATGGCTTCATACCCACACCGAATTGGGGTCAAGTAACAGTCGCTATTGCGCACAATGCTCCCGCAGCAACAGTGTTTGCGACAGGAAACCAATTAGGGGGAGATACTTTTATTGCACCGGTCTTCTACCAGAAATTGGCTCCCGGCTTCGGAACAGGCGACATTACTGGCCAAATGACCATCATCATGCACGAACTTGAGCACGTAGCTCTGCAAAGCCAAATTCCTCCGGATAATCCGCAAGATCAAAACAGTGCTGACTCCACAAACATAAACAACAAATGTACGCCGAAAGACATTCCCACAAGTCCCCCTGACACGACATCTGTGAATCTCACGGGAGGTACTACGCCGTGAAGATATACTGGAAGGCAGCGATACAAATTTCATGCGTCATTCTCCTTTGTGGTCTGCTGTGTTCAGTTGCTGGCATGCCACAAGAAACTAACTCTATTTCTTTAGAGATCTCCACAGCAAAGACGACCTATAGAGTCGGAGAAAAGATGATCGTTAGGTTTTCTGTCGTGAATAGAGGAAACGATTCCATTTATCTCACTCGTGGCTTCATCTGCGGTAAGTGGATTGGATTTGTGGATTTCCACATCCTGAATTCACGAGGACAGGATGTTATAAATAGAGGGTGCGATGCATACATACTTCCCATCCCGTTGAACGAGGTCAAGCAGGAGGTTACGGAATCGCGTGGATGGCTGCGTTTGGATCCATATGAAATATATGGAGAGGAAGCAGAGTTCGAGTTGCCGGAGAAGAAAGGCTCCTATCGCCTTGTCGCTGAATTGATACCGCCAGGATTTACGATAGACCAGAAGCAATTACTCGCGTCTGAGCAAATTCATGTGCTGCAAACTCGCCATGTCGCTCCTGCAGTGACTATCGTGGTGAAGTGATCGAAATTACGAGTGGAGCCTGCATCACACTGTGGCGGGCAGCCACGGATTCAACGACGTGATCCGTCGCGACGCCAATATATGTTGCGCCTTGCTCGATCATGGACAGGACAGAAGTCAGAACGCCGCGCACAGCAGCTATTTCCTGTCCATCTTTGTCAGTTGTGCTGGGCAACGCGAAAAAGTGCCGAAATAATTCGTAGGTGCCGTTCAATCAGATACACATCCATCGGTTCCCACCTGATTTCTGTATGATAAATTCGGCAAAGGCGGTACGACAGAAGCCCAAGATTTCATACTCCTGCACGAAGTTGCTCATGGTACTCAAGTGTTGCACAAGTTCTAGACGTTAGAAATCTAGGCAAGGGCAGATCAGCTCCTACTGCTGTGACAATGTCTCGATGCGCTCTGGCCATATTCGCCATCTTCGAATGCGCGGAGATAATCTTGCAAGCAGCTCAAAATTGAAGCCTATGCAATTGCATATACTCTCCTGTAGGAGAGGGCAGGCAACTGCGGGGTATGAATAGCGTTTGTTTTCCCGGGATATGCAGTACTTGGCGCGAAATTGGGAACTCGCTATTCTTTGTTTATGGAAGAAAGCCCGTCGCTTCGCGATGCGATACTCAAAGAAGTCACCCAGTTTTATCTCAAATCGAGAGATTTTAACGGCATTCCAATAAACACGCTTAATCAGCGCGTTGGCGGGACCTCACAGCAGGTCCGTTCAGAACTGCGGTCGTTATTG
>CAZISB010000048.1:0-6735 GCA_964541925.1 uncultured Acidobacteriaceae bacterium
ACTCGTAACCAGATGCACCTTCAGTTTTCCATGCGTATCCATATGCTTTGCTCATTTTCATTTTATCCTTTGCTGTTTACGGGGCTTGGTGCGCCCCACGATAAGCCATAATCAGCGATTGCGCGCTCGGCGAACTGTCTCTTCATCGCTGCTCACTGATGAGAGTGAGCAGAGTCAAGAGAGACTTATTGGGTTTACATTTCCTCGTTTTCGACTGCGACCCATTTCCCTTTCCCGTTCGGGGTTGGTTTCAAATACTCAACTATTTCAGCGCCTGCGGGGAGCGGTTGACCCTTAGGAAAAGCATCGAATTTTCCGTTTGCAAGCCGCACAATGCGGGGATTGTGTGCTGGAGCGAGGATGGCGCGGGCTTCGCGGATTGTGTCATAACAAAATTGCTGGCTTTCGATTCCTTTTTGATTCAGCGTGTATTGATGTTTCATTCTTTTCAATCTCCTGCGGCTGGTAGCCGCTCTCAATTACGAGTACAGAATAGAATAATTAGAATAGGTTGTCAACATTTATTTTCAGGAATGAAGCAGAAGCCATCTACCGGAAGTACTGGGGAGATGACAGATGTCCGTGCGGGTATGTCAAGAATGATTCCGGCAATAATATACTTGACTGACTGCGAAGATTTGGCAAGGTGGGAGAAACGAGTTTCTAATCCTTGGCGCGGGAAGCGTGGGAAGCGGAAGTCTTAGACGTTCGCTTCCGCTCCTTTGATTTTTTCTCAGCGTCGAGCTTGGCCTTAATTTCTGAGTGCGGCACAGCTACAAGACGCCGCATAAAATTCGAGAACCTGTCGAATTCACCCGTATTACTCTTGGCGGGGTTTTTGGGATGATTCGCCATTGTATAGGTCTCCCGTAAGGAGATCATGCAATGGTGTCTGCCAAAAGTCAACCCGCTATGGTTGTCAACACAATCACATGCAAGACGCCGGGGTGCAAAACGGACGGCTACCTCCACGGAAACAGGCATTCCGTTTTAGTACCTACTATCCACAGGGGTATATCAAAAATGATACCTTCCCATCAGGTACCCATTGGCCCTAGATTAAGTGCATCCATTCAGTTCCTCCTTTGCCGGGGCAAGCGCGGCAGTCTAGTAGGCCGCCGCCTTCAAGAGAAGAGGAGCGGTAACAATCAATCTGCTGGATGAGCCAGCAGCGCGCCCTAAGAAGGCGTCTCCCGCGCAGGTTGGAGCGCAGTAGCCCCCAGTAGATTCCTATTTCCTAAAAACAAACACATGAGAGCTGCCAGACGTAGCGACAAGTCGAGCCACGCCCACGAGATTCCATTGAAAGACGCGAATGGATTTCATATTGCCTATATCGGAATACGCGATGCCAGGGCTGGAGTGGTTGAGGGTGTGTACCAGGCCAGCTATGCGCCCTATAGGCTAGGCACGCCAATACATGACCGCGAGATAGTTGCGGTATCACTGACCAGCCATCGCGCGCCAAGCTACCGGGCCAAGCCGCCAATCACGCGCGGTGAGGCTGAGGCCAACGCCGGCTTGCATGGAGAATCGCGGACGCTGCGATTGAATGAACTGCAAAAGGCGCTGCGGGTGCTGCGCATCCGCAAAGAAACCAGCCGGATTGTGGATGAGCAGGACCACATTGAGCGGGCCAAGGAAAAGATTGCCATGTACCCGGTCGAGGTAGACCGCAAAGCCGTAAGGACAGGCCCACTGCCCGACAAGAGCGCACTGGCTGCGTTTGCGCCGGTGTTGGCGACGGTGTAGACCGGTGAGAGCTGCAATCGGGCTGGGAGTGATCTCGGCCCTTTGCTTTATTGCAGGCTGCTCTGCGCACAAACCGCTGCCGCCGATTCACGGGCCAGTGCAGGTCAGATACAGAGAGGAAAGATGTAAGCCGCTGTATCCGCCGGCATATCCGCCAGGCAGCAGGATATGTGATGGCGTGAAGATAGTGCCGCTGGAGTTGGACGCAAGGCAGCAGCAGCGATGAAAGATGTGATGCGTATCCGCATTCTCAAGCTGCTAAAAGAGCAGGGCGAGCTTACCTCGAGCGAGATTTACCGCTGCGTACTGGATGACATGCGAGATGCGACTGAGGCCCAGGTCCACGGAACATTGATTGAGCTGAGTTTTGAAGGGCTGGTAAAGATCGTGCATGAGCCAACGTGCTCACTGACAACTGCAGGCAAGCAGGCTTCCTGAATGAGCGACTTCAAGACGGCGATTGAAACCGTGATCTCGACGCACGAAGGCGGATTCCAGAACCGCGCAGATGATCCAGGCAACTGGACCCCGAGCGGCGAATTGAAGGGCACGAAGTTCGGCATTTCCGCGCATTCCTTTCCTGATCTGGACATTGAGGCGCTAACGCTGAACGAAGCGGAAGCCATCTACCGGCAGTACTGGGGAGGCTTCGCGGGGATTGAAGACCAGCGGGTAATGACCAAAGTTCTTGATCTGGCAGTGGACATGGAGTTTGGCGACCATGGGCCTGCAACAGGGATATTGCAAAAGGCCATCGTCGCGTGCGGCATACCCGTGAAAGTCGATGGAGTGCTGGGGCCACGGACGATTACCGCGGCCAACAACTGCCAGCCCGACAAACTCTTGGCTGCAGTGGTAGTAGAAGCAGAAGCGCATTACAAGGCTGTCGAAGCAGCACACCCAGGGCAAAAAGGCTGGTTTAACAACTGGGACAGCAGGGCTAAGTGGTTGCCTCCAGCTGCAGAGGGAGTAGCGGCATGACGACCATTACCTTCCAATTCTCCCGGCCTGATTACACCAGCGAAAACCTGTGCGGCCGCGGGGTGACGATCGGCATTGAGAAGCTGACGCGCTCAGAGATTTCGCACGTTGACTTTGTGACGCCTGAAGGGACGCTGATTGGCGCGCATTCTGATGGTGGCGTGCAGGAGCGGCCGGCAGACTACGAAAAGTTTGGGCTGCGAATCCGTGTGACCATTCCGGTGAGTGAAGCCAATGCTCAGGCAGCGCTGGCGTATGCGCGGTCAAAGATAGGCACCAAGTACGACCACAAAGACATTGTGGGGATCGCGCTGGGAGATGCCCGGCTGTATGACCCGAAAGAGCTGATTTGCTCATGTTTTGGCGCAAACATTGTGGACAACGAGGTCTTCCGTATTATCCGAATCGCCAAAGACCACTGGCAGGTAAGCCCGGAAGAGCTGCGGATCGCATTGACGGCGCAGCCAGGCGCGGTGGAAGAGAGGATTGAAGGGCAATGAACTTCTGGAAAGAGCACTTCGACCATTTTCTGCTGCTGGGGCTTGGACTGGCGAGCGCTGGGGCTGCGGTATGGTGTGACGCGCACCACATGCCCGACGCCAGCAAGTGGCTTTATGGGCAGGCCACAGGATTCAGCGGCGCGCTGATGTTACGGCTCAATGCGCGCAACCAAGGGACACCACAAGGGCCAGAAAGCCCAAAAGTTTAAAGGAGATAAAAATGGAATCTTTGAAGCAGTTCCAGGACAAACTCAACGGCCTGATTTCAGGAATACCGGCGGATGGGAGCGCAACAGGCGGTAGCCTGACTTGGGCGAAAGATGGAGTGCAGTATTCGCTGTCGCTGTCAATTAGCGGAGGTTCAATCACTACATCCTTCAGCGCATACAAGCCTGAGCCGCCAAGCACTCCGCCGAATTCTGCGGCCTAACCCCACAAACTAATTTCACATTAAGGAGATTCAGCGCTTTATGAAAAAGCAATCCGCATTTGTGTGCCTCAGCCTGATGCTGATGGTGGCCATGATTTCTGCTGGCGCGCAGACGCCCAGCCCTACACCTGCACCTGCACCAGAAGCCAATGAAGGCGTTCATTTTGTGACTGACACGGCGCTCTATCAGCTGTCAGATGGCAAGCAGGCAACGGTGTTTTCAGCGCGCTTTCCGGTGACGCCGAGGTTCTCTGGCGTGTTCTCACAGTGGCTGGTGCCTCCGGTGGGCGGCAACGTCTCGCTGGCTGGAGTGGAATTCCGGGAGAAGCTGGCACACCTGGTAAAGAACCAGTCGCTGAATCCAGAGTTGGCAAAGTTTGAAGTTTTTGGTCGTGCCCAGCTGGGATCGGAGATTGACAAAGACAATAAGCGCAACTTCGCTTACGGCTTTGAAGGCGGGCTGGAGTTCCCTGTCGGCACCATTGCCGGTGGGACCATCAAGACCGGCGTTAGGCTTGGCTTCCTGGGAATCCCGTATGAGGGCCAGCACTACCGGCTGGGCAGCAATGCGACCGTATCACCGCAGGTCAGCATTAGTTTCTAACGAGGTCCGCCCAACATAGCGGATATTTGGTGTCTGGAAAGACGCCTTTTCAACGCAGCAGAGCGCAGCGCACGGGACAGGTGGCTGCGCTTTGTTAATTCCAACCCACTGTGAACAAAGTGGCACATCAGACGCGCCGGCCACTAAAGGCGATGCCATGGTCTCGCTTGAAGGCGTATACGCGCAAAAAGGTGGCGCCATCCAGTGTATGCAGATGGTGACGCTGACAAAGAAGATGGGAGCAGGAGCGCAGTTCTCGGTTTGGGGATTGAATTCTACAAGTTTGGTGTTCTAGGTCATGGGTGAGATAGGGTTTTCATCACGATATGTTCTAGGTTAGGGACGGCTTAAATGCCTGACGGGTTTGGTTTTGCAGGTGGTTCCGACAATTCAAAACCTAGGGAAAACCTAGGGAAAAAGAAGAAGGCAAAATCTTCCAAGCAGCGCAAGGTTGAACGTGCTATCAAGCGGGGCGCGAGTCCCACCGAGGCTCTGCGGAAGGCAGGCTATGCTCCGTCTGTTGTGAACAACCCACAAATCGTCACTCGCAGTGAGGCGCTCCGAGATGACATTGAAAGTTGGCGCAGGGAGGTTCGCAAGGCGTTCCCAGCACAGCGGCTGGTCCCGGTTTTAGAAGATGGCTTACAGGCCACAAGAGTGGTGACAGCCTCATATGAAGGGAAGATTACAGACGAGGTTGCTTACGCCGACCAGGCAGAGCGCCGTAAGACAGTTGAGTTGATTTCTAAACTGTGTGGGCGGCTAACGGACGATTCTAAAACGCAAGTAGCTGCCTCAGCACAGGTGACAGTAGTATTCATGGGACGCAATGGGTCTAACAGTCAACTTGCAGCCGAAGCAGCAGCTCTTGTGGTACCTGTGGAACGAAACTGATGTGACACGTATCGGCAATGGAGGCTCGCGAGGCGGGTCCAAATCTGGTGGTGGTCGACGGTGCATTATTCTTCGTCGGCTTGAGTATCCCAAAACAACCGGGCTGATACTAAGAAGAACGTTCCCTGAGCTTTATAAAAGCCACATCATTAAGTGCTTCGAGGAATTTCCAGAGACCAGGCAGTGGTATAGAGACAGTCCTAACCACGAAATAATATTTCCCAATGGGTCAAGACTGTTTTTTGGATCAGCGCCACACGCCAAGGCAATGTCGGCGTTTTACTCTGCTGAGTTTGCTGACGTCTTGGTGGATGAGGCGCAGGAGTTCAGCCAGGACGAGTTAGAGCGGCTTTCTGGTTCAGTACGATGCACGTCTAACAACGACATAATCGCTAAGATGGTGATGGCGTTTATGCCTGGGCCAAGCGAAGAAGCTGGCCTTCCGCCTATCGGGCTCTCTTACTTAAAACGTGTGCTGGTTGATGCATTAACGAAACCATCACTGTTGACAAAGGAAGAAAGAAACGAGAAGTGGGCTTTTGTCCAAGCGTTCGCGTGGGACAACATTGAGTGGTTCCGGAAGGAATTAAGTAAAGACAGGGTTGGAGTCGGAGCCCACCAAGCTGACAACGCACACTGCCCGTGTCAAGACTGCGAGTTCTATTCTTGGCCAGAACATGTAAGGCGGGACTATTTCATCCAGCGAACGGAATTTGGCCGGAAACTTTCTGCCATCACACGGCAGGAATTGCGGGATGCGTGGCTATATGGGCTGTGGAATAAGTTTGAAGGCCAGTTCTTTACAAACTGGAACCCAGAGCGCCACGTAATAAGTAAAGAGGAAGTCAGGGAACGAATAAAGCCGTGGCATGTGCGCTGGGTTTCCGGCGACTGGGGGTATGAGCACCCTCATGACATTCAGTGGCATGTAATTGATGAGTTAGGGAGAATCATCACTTATCGCGAGTCATGGGACCGCGAGATGGGCGAAACAGAATTGGGGCAAAAGATCGGAAGGCTCACTGCAGGGGAGAAGTTGAGAGGCTTCCCGTTTTCGTGGGACGCGGGGAAGCTTAGTAGCAGAAGCCATGCAACATTCCCTAAATCAATCAATCAGATGATTTCGGATGCGTTGCCGCCAGGGCATCCTAAGCCTCATCCTGCAGACTCCTCGCCGGGCTCACGTATTGCGCGGGCGCGGTTAATGTCAAACTTACTAGACACCGATATTGGTGGCATACCAGCTTGGCAGGTGTCAGAAGAGTGTACGCACCTGATTGCCTGTATGCCTAGCCTGCTACGCGATCCGAAGAACTCTGAAGATGTGCTGAAGGTGGACTTCTGCGAGAACGAAATTGGTGACGATCCCTACGACTGTGCGGCTATCGGGCTGCAGTATATGCAGCGCATGAGGCCTAAGCCGGACTCGGAAAAGATCGCGGATGCAATAAAGGGGATTAAAAGCCCGACACAGAGAATGATAAGAACGCTGCAGATGGAGCAGGACTTCAGGCAGCGACGCCAGCCGGTCACTCGGAGTGGTGACTGGCGAAGAAGGTTGGAGGAGCAGTGAG
>CAZISB010000048.1:6835-9555 GCA_964541925.1 uncultured Acidobacteriaceae bacterium
CAGAGCGGTAAAAGCTGGGAGCAGGCGGCAAGCGGACAATGACCTTCTGGCGTTGCTTCTTCACATCCCGCTACACGCTTTCGCTGGAAGAGCGCGTCAATGAATTAAAGGCCGCGATTGACCAGAAAGATGCGGAGATACTGCGGCTGAACATCGAATTGGCCGCGCGGGGGAGGATGCAGGCTGTTACTCCTGCAGTAGCGAATGGAACGTCTGGGACACAACCCCAGCAGCGAATTATGCCCCGGCGGGAGCAGGAAGTACCACGGGCGGGGAACTGGTTAAAGGCCCAGAGCCAGCTTGAACTTGGGACTGACGAGCGCCACGAGCGGTTTGAGCCTGGCATTCAAGAGCGACAGCGGCGCACCAAAAATTCTCACAGCGAGGAATAAAACGACATGGCCATCAGAGACAAAGCAGAGGCTTACCATCCGGTTCCGGCAATACGGCGCGCGCGTGAAGCAGCGTTAGGCGGCAAGGTTGGAGCGCCAGAGCACGAGAAGGAACACGAATCTGACGGCCATGGGCGCGTCGTTGAGACCAGTGTAGTAAAGCACAAAGACGGGAAAGCGCACGTCCGCGCCAAGCATGAAGACGGACACGAAGCCATCCACGAGCACAACGATGAGCACTCCGCGCACCAGCACGCGCAGCACCTGATGTCGGGCGAAGGTGGGCACGAAGAAGACGCTGGTGGGAGCAATCATGAAGCGGCGGAAGCTCTGGGCGCAGAGAGTGGAGGCAACGAGGAAAGCGCCGGCGCGAAAGAAGAGTGTCCACATTGCGGCGCGGAGATGGAAGAAGGCAAGCCGTGCCCTCAGTGCGGATACGAGGACAAAGGCGAAGAGGAAGAAGAGCAGGAATATTAAGTTTCCGCAAAAAGCAGACGTAACGGTTGTGGCAGTAAGCCGTGGATAGTGTTATGGACGGTCGGCGTCGCCGGGCCGGAGAAATCCGGATCATGGACGGGGGTTCAAATCCCCTCACTTCCGAAAACGAGCCATAGGTATGCCGGGGACAGCGAGCTTAACGGCTCCACGAACCGGAAGAGGTGAAAGGCCAGAAGGTCAGGGATGCCGCAAGGCATTGGGAGTGCGAACGCGCTGGCTAACTTGAGTTCCTGGCGATCAGCGTGGATTCCCACAAGAAAGGCAGATAACCACGAGGGTTGCTGTTCAACCTGCGGAAAACATTTCAAGGGGCAGCTAGCCCTATCACAAAAGGAGATACAAACGATGTCGAAAGTAATTCTTGTTGGCAGCGTGCCCGCGATTGTGAAGTATGTGGAGTTCGATAAAGAATTCTTTGCCCTGCCCATCGGCGCAAAAGCCATGCCGCACCACCTGGGCGAGAACGACGAACCGCTGCTGGATCTGGTAATCGTCCAGCCAGTGCTT
The DNA here is from genome assembly GCA_964541925.1 of uncultured Acidobacteriaceae bacterium. Lineage (GTDB taxonomy): Bacteria > Acidobacteriota > Terriglobia > Terriglobales > Acidobacteriaceae > Angelobacter. The sequence continues at coordinate 8,233 of CAZISB010000048.1, forward strand.
GACCCGCTTGATCCGAAACACGAGAAGACAATCAGCCTGGTTGGAACCAGCCGGCAGCTGGAGAATGTGCGCATCGTCAATGACGTGCCGCACGACTCCCATGCATTCAGCGATGCATCATTGAATGACTTACAGAAGCAGGGCATTAGCACTGGGGTGGCTTATCCGGGGAACAGGATTCCCGGCGGCCGGTGGTTTGAAGTCTCAAGCGCAGAGTTGGCGGCGCTGATGGGTGAAGCCAACGAGCGCGAGAAGGCGCTGGAAGAAAAGAAAGCTGCCGCCGAGAAAGCCAAGCAGGAAGCAGAGGAAGCCGAAAAGGCCGACACTGCCGCAGAAGCCGAGGCAAGCACAACCGTCCAGTAAATACGTTTTGCAGTAACAGAAAAATGAAGGGCGTGACTTTGGTCACGCTCTTTTTCTTTGGGTCCCAAGTAGTTCAAAGAAACGGGCCAGAAGCCCTTATTTCAGGAGAAGACGATGAAACAGACATTCCGATCATTGTTTGCGGTCATGGCTTTGGCCCTTCTCGCAGCGATGCCGACTCTGGCCACAGCCCAAGGCGCAGTGCAGAGTCCCACCAACCCTCAACCATTGCCCGGCGGCCAGTATGTTGCGGAACTCTACAACTATGGCGGACAGCCGAGCACGATTGCGCCTGACCCGCTGTTTGTTGACATTGGCAACTCGGCCACCGGGACGCAGGCAATCACGGTGCGCGTGAACGCGTACATCAAGACCATCGGCGGTGATGTGTTCATGCCGCTGGCAACCAACGCGCCTATCACGATAGATAGCGGTGGCAACCAGGAAACAGTCACGCCAACTTCGGTAAGCTGCTCAACTCCGCAGGTTCCTGGTACATGCGTGTTTGTGGCTTCATTCACTCTGCTGCATGGAAGCGGAGCGCGTATTGCCAGTGGCACACAAGGCTTTCAGGAAGCCGCAAACCGCGCCATGCTCTCAGGCGGCGGGATGGTTGTACTTGACCAGTCATTTGTTAAGGCAGGTGGCGCCGCTACAGGACTGCCTTCTAACGTCTCACTGTCAGGTTCTTTTACCGGGCTTGGGCCGGGATCAGGTTTCACCCCAAACGTGATTGTTGAAGACCGGCGCAACTATCCGCTCACCTACTGGGCAGTTGGACCCAATACCACTACCACGGTAACTACGCCATCGGCACCTACGAATGCGATTGCTTCTGGCGGATCACTGACCACAGGAAACTATCTGACGGCTGTAGAGTGTGTTGATCCGGTTCTTGGGTTCTCGCTGCCATCGACCGACTCAAGCACGGCCACAACCACCAGCGGTAACCAGACCATC
>CAZISB010000049.1:0-9062 GCA_964541925.1 uncultured Acidobacteriaceae bacterium
TGGGCTGGTTCCCGGCGCAACACTTACGCTGAACGGTGTACATGGGTTCGTGCTCGGCGACTGCATATTTGTAGTAGTCACCGTAAAGCAGTAGTTATTCCCCGGCGTAAACCACAATGAAGTTGCAGTAACCGCATTCGGCGGAAAGAACCCAATCCCGTCCGTCTGGATCGCGCCGTATGCCTGTGTAAGCCCCTGGTCTTTGAACACTGTTATCGGCGTCTGGCAAACCCCGGTGCTACCGATCGTCGTTGGCGTCGAACAAAACGTGATGGTCGCAAAAGGCAAGCCGCCGCCATTCTGGTTCACTGCTGGCGGGAACAGAACTGTCGCGCCCTGCCCGAGCCCAGCAACCGCCATTGCCATCATCAGCGCAGCAACCCAGAGCCTCTTCATTAGCACTCCACCGTCAGCGTCAAATGCACGTTGTTTGGTAGCGTCTTCACAAACGCCCGCCCAAACTTCGATTTTGTGGTGATGATTGCGTGAAACGCATTGTTCGCGTTCACTGCATTGATAACCGTGGCGTTGGCTACATACTGGCCATCGGCATCTACATCGGCTTCCTGCCAGTCAATCTCAAACACTCCCGGCGCGCCATCAAAGAAGCCCGACACGGAAATGGTCTGCTGCTCCACCAGCCCCGGCGGTGGCGTCAATGCAACAGCAGCACTGGCTTTCCCTACCAGCGCCGCACCCGCGCCATCAGCAGGGACAATGAGCGTGGTAGGCAGGTCGCCCGGTGTAAGTGCCGTAGAATTTGGCAAATATGGGCCGCTAAATACATTTGAACCAGCAGGGCCGGGGTAAATCGGCATGGTTGCGCTCCTGATTGTGCTGGAATTAGGCTGAAGCCTGCGGCTCTGCCTTCTGCTTCTTTGGTGCAGGTCCGCCGAACTTATGGCCGCGATACAGTGGATGGCTGGGGTCCCACAGCGTCTCAAACCCCGGCGTTTGCCGGTCAATAATGATGTGCTCCTTGCCCTCAACCACGGTGCGGCAGGCAAGACAGACAGCAGCTTCAGGATCAAGCGCCGTGCGGCAGGTAGCGCAGCGTCCCATAATCAGCGAGCCTTCCACCCACGGCAGCCCGGTATTGTTTGTCCGCTTGGCTGCCCAGCGATGCCGGTTCTGGATCTCCCGCAGGTTCCCGGCGCGGTGATACTCGTTGGCCTCTTCTACCAGGCGCAGGCACTCTTCATTCCAGCGGCGCGTTGCTTCGTCAATTTCCGCTTCAGTCGGCAGCTTCGCATCCAGAATGTCTTGCGCGATCTCTTCATTTGACCGCTTGTCGCCATGCTTCTTTGCCGCCTTGATGGCCGCGTCCGTGACCTTGCGCGTGGGGATGATCTTCGTTCCCCGGTTCTTCTTCTGGTATGCCTTGACCTCAGATGCCAGAATCACTTCGGGCTCGTGGTTAGGTGCCTGCACCTTCACGAAGGCGCCGCAGGTAAACACGCCAAAGCGCCGCAGGTCGCTTGATGGAGTACAGAATTTGCCATAGCCAACAATGGCTTCAGCAATGCCCCAGCCGTTGGTTGGACGCTCCACGATCTTCTGCATGTCCACGTTGTAGCCTTCAGGATGCATTTTCCAGATGTCATCCATAGGCAGCGAGTAGATGCGGTCTTCCGGGCAAGCTGGGATGCGGAATGTTCCCAGGCCACCCATCGGCATTGACCACTCTTCCGGGCCGACGTTGAAGATGTAGACCTTGCCCAGGTCTTTGTACTCCTCGTCCAGCAGTTCAACGTGCTTCTGGTTCATGGACTGCAGTTCGGAAAGAATCTGGCGGTCTACCGGGTTGTCGAGCAGTGATCTCTCAAATCTCATAAACAGTTAAACCCTCTTAGCTCCGGTGGTAAAGAATTTGTTGTCCCCCATCGGCAGCCCTTTCATTTTTTGAATGTCTTGGTACGAATACTTTTCTGGAATGTCTTCGGCGCGCTTCATCGCGCTCGGCAGGAATGTGCCCTTGGTGACGTTTGTGGGCAGCGATTCCATGATGATTTCCTTGGCTGAATTGAGCGCCAGCGCGTCTTCTTTTTCCTGTGCCTGCACAATCGCCAGAGCCTTTTCCCACTCGCTGAACTGGTCGCCCTGCACTATCAGTTGCACAATGCTTTCAATCGCGCCCAGCGTGGGGTAGCCATCAAAAATCCAGCATGGCCCAAAGTACGTTCCCTTTTCGGGATACGGGCCAAGGTCGCCCATGGTGAGGTTGTCTATCTCCCACTTTTCCCGCGAAGTCTTGGAGTACTGCCACGGTGTCAGCCAGCGCTCCAGCACGTAAGCATGTGTGCCTTTGTAGGCTGGAAGCCAGCGGTACTTCTCATCGTGCCGCGCGCGGAACATGTAGTAAACCGTGTCACTCCACACCACGCGCCAGATATTGTTTTTTTCGTCTTCGGTGGTTCCCAGATGCTTGAGCGATGCGCCCGGCCATAGCGTCACCGGCGGCGGCGGCCCTTCTACAAGAGCAAACGATGCGCTCTCATTATTCGGCGCAGACCCAAGCAAGGTGCGCCCATTCGCATCTACGATTGCCGGGGCTGCTGCGGGTTTTTTATTTGTTTCGGCAAAGATCATAGTGTTCGGCCACCAGAGCGCACATACTCAAGGCATCTGATATGTTTTTCTTGTACGTTTTGCATACCAGTTGGGCCGCAAGTCAAAAATGTAGCCAACTGCTGCACCATTTCATGGCAGGAATTAAGAAGACATCTCCTTGCAATGGCCAATTCCTTTTCGTTTGGCTGCTCTCCTGCTGCAATGAATACTCCCCACCACACCAAGCTTTGGTTGCGACTGTGCACTAGATTATTCCCGATGATGTCGTTTGCTACATCCCTTCCATCATGGAAACGGTACTCATAGCGAGTGCCTAAATCGTCGGTATCAACCGGAATTGCCTCTTTTACAATTGCAGGTACACTGAGCGGCGCGGAGAACATCGCACCTGAACTACATGCCGGTATAACAAAATGTCCAAGGCTCCCCTTGCTGATGAGATACTGCTCGCTCCAGATGTTGAATATCCGCACCGGAGGCAACTCGTCGAGGATGCGCGGCAAGACTGGAAATGTATTCCTGCTGCGCTGCTTTATTTCTTCTCTTACTTCCTGCATCGTGACGATATGGCGGTCGTCAGGCTGCTTTGTTACGTCGTCCATGCTTTCCTCCTCACCGCTGATGAGGCGGCGTTAGTGGCACAGCTTGCGTACCGTGCCGGTGGTTATCAGCCACACGCCCCTTGCAGCGCAGAGGTGCACTGGAAGAAGACCAAAGTTGTCAAAAAAGAGGCCGCCCGATATGTTGAGCGGCCCCGCTTCAGTTAAGGAGAGAGCCCGTTAGAACCCGGTTGGAGCAGTGAAGCCATCCGCATAAGCGCCAGCGCGGACGTTCTCATTGCCAAACTGCACACCGTTCCACAACCAGCTTCCTGTTGACTGGATCGGCGCGCCGTTGCCGCCAATGATCGGGAACTCGGTCTGGCCGCTGACTTCGTAGAAGTCCATCGGCTGGTTCTCGATCTTGAACCACGACGGCAGGTGCAACAGGTCAATGCGCGCCGGAGCTGCATGGGTGGAGCGCATGATCTCGTGTCCTGCAAACGTGGCCGGCGGGCGCTTCTTGATCATGTCAGGAGTCGAATCGCCCTTGAGCTGGTTGAACACGATGGTGGAAACGTTCTGGGCTACGTTCTCCCATGCCGCTGCCATATCGGTGTTCATGTGGGCCAGCAGGTTCGCGTCTTCTCCAGCATCAACGCCCAAGGCCGCGATCATCTGGCCTTCAATACGCCGTGCAATTGCCGGAGTCAGCGCTGCGTTGCCAGCGGCTACGTGTGGAGTGGAAAGCTTGCCGGGATAAGCCGAACGCTGCAGGTTCATCACTGAACCCGTGTTCGACTGCACCTGGTAGTACTTGATTCCAAACAAGCCGGAGTTGGCCACGCCGGGTGCGCCATTCAACAGCAACAGCGTTCCTGCGCCTACTCCGTTCGGAACCGGCCCAGTCAGGTTCAGCTGCTTGTTCGGCGCATCGACTGACTGAATCGTTACCGTGCCCAGGAAGTTTCCGGAGAGCGCAGACCAGCAATCAATGTCCTGATTGTCATAGAACTGGTTGGCGTTGTTGACGTTCAGCACGTTCACGCCGGTCGATACAACGGTGTCCAGCGTGAAAGAGCCATCACCCTGAATGAGCGCTTCCATCAGGGTGTTGAACTGGCCCAGCGCCCGCTCCGCCATCAACTGCGCGTAATCTTCAATCGCCTTCTTGTCGGAGTTGGTGTTGATCTCGGTCGCTTTGGTCCACTCGCCTGCCTGATAGATATAGACAGGAACAAGCGTTCCAGCGTCCGTGGTCGGGCCAGAGCCGCGCTGCAACGCGCCGCCATCTGGAGAGCCAGTAAAGCCTTTGAAGCCGGCCAGCAGTTCCAGCGGAACGCGGTAAGGTCGGGCATTCGCGCCGGTAGACACCTTGGGCATACCAGCTTTAGGGCCGCCAATTTTGTGGATGAGTTTGTGTTCGTTGATGTACAGCTTGGGAAGGTTGGGCCGGATGAATTCCTTCATCATGCCCAGCACCTGGCCTACGGAAGCTCCCATGGACATGGTTGCTTCGCCGTATTGGGCCTGGCCTTTGCCGTACAGTGCGGCCGGGAGGTAGACAAACTGTCCCAGGGCCACAAGGATGGCGAGTAGCACCATCCACGCGCGCAGCAGGAGGTTAATCGGCTTCAGGTTCAATGCAAGGATCGCGATAACTCGCGCCGTGCCGCCGTGCTGCGCAAATCGGGCGATGGATTTGCGTTTCATTGCAGAAGTTCCTCAGTGTTGTGGTCTCACTGATTCGCTTTTGCCCTGGCTTCCCGGCTCCGCGCTCTGCCGCGTGTCTTCTATGGCGCGATTTGGAAGCTTCAGACCGGCTTGCGTCTGCCGCGTGTTTTAATCCAGTGGAAGGTAAAACAAGGTATTGCTTCGATCTGGTACTGCCTTCACCGCATCAATGGCTGCTCACTGCCCCGGTTTAAAGGTGGCCGCTCCTCTGGCTGTGAGTGCCTCGATGAATGAAGGGTTACTGCGTTAGAACCAAACTTGATTTCTTCTCTGTGGCAAAGACTTCAGCCTTCTTGCGGTCCAGCCGCTTGCGCGCCTGCTCGGCTTCTTTACCGAGCTTTGTCGCCTCTTCATCGCGGTTGATGAGCTCGTGTTGGCGGCGCGCAAGAGCTTCCGTAGCCTGCCTGGCTTCGAGCAGCAGCTTTCGCAGCTCGTAATCATCTTCAAGGCGCATCTCCCGCTTGATCTTTACCGCGGTCTTGCTCTGCCCCACTTCGAGTTTGACTGCCTGAAATGGGTTGTTGAAGTTCAGCACTGAGAGATGCACTGAGAGATAGAGGTCTGCGCCTTCCGAAATTGCTTTGCGCTCTTCTTCGGTGAACCCCCAGCGCGTCATAATGAGCCCTTCCGGGGAACGCAGCGCGGCAAGTTCGTCATACTGCGGCTGGTTGGCATTCTCTCCGCCCAGCCTGATCTCGTACCCTTCCAGCCCTTCAACTACAGGTGAAATTGAATCCGGCATCTCTCTCTCCTTTTACTGCTCGTCCGCTGCTTCGCGGTCCCAGGTAACTTTTTTCCCGTTCTTCAAAACGGCTTTGTTTTGCGCGAACAGCCGATTGCGGCTGGGTAGCCCTAACTCTTTGGCCAGCTTGTCGGAAGCGGCATAGTCAATGCTGCTCGGCTTGGGGTTGAAATTAACTTTCACAAATCCAGCATCCGGTTTGTTGCCTCCAGCACCGGCTCCGGCTCCATTCCGTGCGCCATTATTGGTCCCATTGTTCGTAGTGCGGCGCGCACCCAGTGTCGGGTTGCCATAAAGATATGCGTTGGCCTTTTTGACTGCTTCAACCAGCCGCGCCTCTGTGGCTTGCGAAGTGGTGTACTTGAGGGCCCCGGCTTCATCTCCCGCCTGCAGGTATTGCGTGATTTTCTCTTCAAAGCTCTGGCCCAGGGTTTCGGCCAGCCCGCGCAACGCCCGCAGCAGCACTTCGCCTTTGTTCACGTTGGCTGGGATCTTCCCACCGTGGATGCTCTTGAGCGCATTGAGCATCTTGGCATCAGCGTACCGGCGGAACTCTCCGCCAATCCTCTGCCGCGCCAGCTTGATCTTTTCCTGCTGGATGGTCTGCCGTTCCCGCTTGACCGCATCATCACCTTCGGTCGCATTCGGCTTTTTGGCGGGTGCGGCGTTGGCTTTTTCTTTCAGCTTCTCGATCCAGTCAAAATTTGCTTTCAGTAAGTCATGGACGGTTTTAACGTCGGCATCTTCCAGCCCCATGCGCTCCAACTCGCGGATCGCGGTACGCATGTTCATGGTGAAGTCGGTATCGCGCAGCGTGCTCACTACCAGGCCGGCGAAGTAGCGGTCATGGCCTTCTTTGTCGCGGTCGGCCCACTGGCCTACAAAGTCCGGCATCATCTTGTCAATTCCGGCGCGCACGTTCTCCGGCAGGTCGTTGATGAATGTCGGATCGCCTTTGATGATCTTCGCGTCTGTCGAGCGGAAGTCGTTTATTTCTGACTGTGCATCGTTGAGGTCGCGCCACTTTCCTGCTTCCAGGAAAGAGTCGACATTGCCTTTGAGTTGGATGGCTGATTCAATGCCGCCTTCAGGGAAGTGCTCGGCAATCTTCTGGTCGATACCGTTCAATGCCCATATACGGGAATTCAGCTCTTTCCATGCCTTGGGGTCAGATTCTTTCAGCCCTTTCAGCGCCGTGGATGCAGCCTGGCTGAGCGGCTTGGCCAGTTGCGGTCCTGCTGCGGCAGTTCCACCCTGCGGCTTCCCGGCTCCTTCGCCTTCGCCCTCGCCCTGACCTTCTCCTTCTCCGCTGCCTTCACCCTCGCCGGAACCTTCACCGCTACCATCGCCTTCGCCTTCATCGCTGTTGACAACGATAGTTTCTGCGCCATCAATTGCGCCCAACACGTCCGCACCTGCGGCAAAGTTCAGCGCCAGGAAGGCAAACATGAATTTCAGAAATGGGAAAAACGTGTGCAACTTGAACATTGATTTAGCTCTCCAGGATTCTTCTTACTTCTCGTGTCACCGCCATGCTCTTACCGAGCACCCGGTCGGTGTGTGAATATTCAGCTTCAATGGTTGTGACCAGCGGCTTTTCCATGTCGTCGTAATAGGCTTCCACTTTAACGACAACTTTATTGGGCTGCTTTATGCTCTGCGCCTCGCTCACGCCGCCCCTGCTGCTGGCTGAAGCGGCGTCAACTGATACCCAGCCTCAGCCGCCATCTGCGCCTGCAACTCCGGCGGCAGGTCTTTGAAATTCATCGACTTTGAAACCGGCTTCTGCTGCCCTTGGTTCTTTGCAGCTTCCTGCTCAATGAACTTGTCATGCAGTGCGGCATGAAGGCGAAGGTTTAAAATCCCCAGCACGTTCCCTGCATCAACGGCTTTATCCCGCTCCGGCGAATTGAAGAAGTCCTTGATGCTCATCCTGTGGTACTGGTGAAAATCTTCCGCATCAGGTTCCAGGCTGCATGTCGCCATGGCTACCATCTGCGGCGTCCACTTTCCGCTTGCAATCGCTACGGCGTATTCTTCTTCGGTTGGCGCTTTCTGCCCCGGTGGAAGCTCTGGCGCTTTCTGCATAGCCGAAGATGCTTGCATCGCCATCTTTGCTGAAGTTGCCAACTCTGCAGCTTGCAATTGCTGTAGCGATGGCGGAATCGGCGTAGTTGACAGCAGTTCGTCTATTTCATCCTTCTGCCGTTTCCACGCGCGCGCTGCTGGCACATCGAATTCCGGCAACCCTTCAAGCTGCGCACCCAACTCCATGTTGTCGGGCTGCATCGCTGCTTCCTGCAACATCGGGTGTGCTTCTGCTGCCGCCATGATTTCCTGATACGCCTGCTTCCTCATCTGCCGCGTAGCCGGGAAAGATGAGTCCGCATTCGGTACACAGCGGAACTTCCCAACTGTCAGATCAGCAATCGAAACCGAGATTGGCTTCTTTTTAAGCCCGCGCTGCTTCTGTGGCATGACATGAATCTTGGCTTCTGCCCGCCGCGCCGCTCCTGCCGCCAATGCTGCCTGATATTTAAAGTCGGCAAACATGGCCTGTATTACGCCCCACGGCAAGATCATTACGGCCATGGCTTGCTCGCGCGCCATCTGGTACACGCCTACCCGGTCAGCCTCTTTGCCTGCGGCCAGGTTCCCGCCAAACAGTGACGGCTGCACTCCGGTAATTAGCTGTGCCAGCGCGTCTCTCAGGTCTTGTTCTGCCTGAATCATGTCTGCCGGCGGAGTGGCTGCCGTGCTTTCAAAGAAGTACTCGCCCAGAGGCGTTCCCGGCTGCGGGTTGACTGCCCCTTTCAGCTCTCCGGGCTGCGAAATGAATTCGCGGATGCTCTGTGGGTCAAAAAGATCAACGTCATACGCCACCCATGGAATGCCGTAATCGTGGTATTCCTGGCGCATGTTGCGATAGTTGTTGTAGGCGTTCTGGACAGGAACCAGATCATAGCCCCAACTGGGCCGGTTCATGCCGTCGCCATCAAGCGCATGTTTTACCGTCAGGCAAGTATCAAGATCACAGTTCCAGCTTTCAGCGTATTCACCGGAAACAAAAACTACTTCAACGCCCTTGGGGAAAATCTCTTTCAGCCGGTCGCGATGGTCTTTGTTCCGGTTGAATGCTGAGGGCCGGAGAAACATCCGTTTCCGTTCGGCCAGGTGTGAATGAGCGTCTTTCGACTGCCCATACATCTTCGATCCCTGTAGGACTCCAAGGCGGCAATTACGCTCAAATGCTTCTTCGCCCGCGCCGCCCTCGCCAGCTTTTATTTCGTCGGCAATCCAGTCATACTCTTCTTTGGCAATGTTGATTTCTGGATCATCGTGGAGGATCATTCCCAGCAGTTCTTCCTGCGAATCCGCTGTGATCGGGAACACCTTGGCTTCGATTACGCCGTAGAGCTTCGTGACTTCCTCGCCGCCTGGGTCTGCTTCGGCGTCAGGCTGCTCACCAGAAGATG
>CAZISB010000050.1:0-8995 GCA_964541925.1 uncultured Acidobacteriaceae bacterium
GAATCGGGAACGATCAGTTACAGCTATGATGCTGAGGGCAATCTGCTGCAGAAGACCTCGCCAGCGCCGAACCAGACAAATCCGGCGATCACGCAGACCATCAGCTATTGTTATGACGAACTGCATCGGATAACGGGCAAAGGGTACGGCGCACAGAGCTGTCCGCTGACAACTCCAGTGGTGAGTTATACGTATGACTCCGGTCCGAACGCCAAGGGAAAGTTAACTTCGCTCGCGGATCAAGCAGGGACGGCGACATATAGCTATGACATTTTGGGGCGGCTGAGTTCGGAGACACGGACATTAGCGGGCGCGAACAATGCGCTGGTTTCGGAGTCGCTCAGTTACGAATACAACCTGGATGGCTCGCTGGCAAAGCTGCACTATCCAAGTGGAGCCGTGATCACGTACACGCCAGATTCTGCTGGGCGGATGCTCTCGGCTGTGGATGCTGGTAACAACATCAACTACATTACAGGCGCGACCTACGGGCCGGACAGTGGCTTAACCGGCTTTGTGAGCGGCAGCGGCGGGGCGGCGGCGATCACCAGCAGCTTCAGCTATAACAAGCGCCTGCAGCCGGTGACGATGTCGGCTGCCACGGCGAGTCAGACAGTGTTCTCCATTGGCTATGACTTCCATGCCGGCAGCGGAACAGCAGGCAGCGGCGCGGACAACGGAAATGTCTTTGGGATTTACAACTACAAGGACCGAACGCGCGACCAGAGTTTCACGTATGACACATTGAACCGGCTGACTTCCGCCCAGAATGCCGGAACCAACTGTGCTGCCACAACCGTCAATGGCAAGACCGTGTACTGGGGCAACAGCTACTCGTATGACGCCTGGGGCAATCTGCTCCAGAAGAACGTGACGAAGTGTTCAGCGGAAAACCTCGCTGTTGCAGCGCTCACTAATAACCAGCTCTCCGGCTATGGATATGATGCTGCCGGGAACATGACCAACGATCTCACCGAAGGGATCACGCTCAACTACGACCAGGAGAACCGTCTCACCGGAGCATCTGGTTACACCTACACGTACGATGCTGACGGCAACCGGGTAAAGAAAACGAACGGCTCAACGGGCACTCTTTACTGGTATATGACGCCAGGGATCGTGGCGGAGAGTGACTTGGCCGGAGCGCTCACATCGGAATACGTGTTCTTTGATGGCGAGCGTGTCGCGCGGAAAGACTTTCCCGGCAACACGGTTGCGTATTACTTCTCTGACCACCTGAAGACGGCGTCGGTGATTACGAATGCTGCGGGCACGATCACCGCCGAGTCGGATTATTATCCCTGGGGCGGCGAGCTGCAGTTCGTCAACAACGGCTCGAATCGCTACAAGTACGGTGGTCATGAGCGCGACACGGAAACTGCGATGGACTATTACGGTGCGCGATATTACAGCAATTCGCTAGCCCGATTCCTATCGCCGGATTGGGCCGCGAAAGCAGTGGCTGTCCCTTACGCCGATTTTGGGGACCCACAAAGCCTCAATCTCTACGCTTACACAAAAAACAACCCTGCGACCTTTGGGGATCTTGACGGGCATTGTCCCGATATTTGCCCCAACCTCTTCAACCTGACCCCTGCACAACTTGACCATCAGGCAGAGGTTAATAAACAAGTCTTTAACGGTGTGGGCAAAGAGCTTGTGAACACCGTCATATCGACAGTGAATTTAGCCGCGAAGGTAGCAGTGCCTCTAGGGCCTCTAACGCCGCAACTCAAGACGTTCAAGCCAGCTAACCCAGGCCAGGCCCTCGGAATGGCCGTAACTGCGGGCGCAGTTGTTATGACTGGACTCATTTCTGCAGGCCCTGCAGTCGTTGACCTGACATCCACTATCACGGCACCGTCGGTGCTGCCTAGTATGGTTGCTCGCGTTATTCCAGCGGATATCAATGCAACGACTCTGGCAGAACCCGGTGCGGCTGATGCTTTTGTTACCGACGCAAGCGCAATACAGGGAATGAGCTCTTCGCAACTGAGTCAAGGGCTAACAATTCCCGAAAGTCCGAGTGGGTTTCAAGTGATCGAATTCCCAACGCCCGAGGGAATCGCTTCTCCGATCAACCGGACCAATCCCGGCTTTGTAGGTGGAGGAAAGACTGATGGAGGACTTCCCGAATATACTGTTCCAAATGGCCCTATTCCCAAAAATGCGACTACACGCGTTGTGCCACCGGAGGACTAAATTATGGATGTGAATCTGAAACCTGATGAAACTGAGCTTATCGGATCATGGAAGCTTGTGAATGGCCGTATGGTTGAAGATGAAATCGCCAAGAGAATACGAACGATTGTAAGCCAGTTGAGACAGGTGGCGACATCAGCGGATGGGTGGCAGCGGTTATACGAAGATCCTCGGGATCATCGTTTCTGGGAATTGTCTTATCCCTCCAGTGAAATGCAGGGTGGAGGTCCTCCTATTCTATGCGTTGTCACAGATGAGACTCTCCGCAAGAAATACAGCCGAGAATAGATGCGATTTTTCGCCGGAGACCTTACGAGCTGGAGCCCTGAGGTTGGACAGCGGACATGAAAATGAAAGAACCCATCGGCTCTGGAACAATTCTCCCGGAGGCATGTCGATCAGTGGAATCCGGCAGAGCATTGGAGACATTAAGAATCCCGCAGCTGCTCAGGCTAGGGCGAGAGCGCAATTACAGATGGCAAAAACGGTTGCGAAAGCTGCTTTTGGGGGACCTACAACCAGTACGCAGGCAATCGTGGACATAGGTAATTCCGCGAAGAATGCCTGGAATGGCATGAGCACAACCCAGAAGACTGCCGCAATTACAGAGACCACGCTTAACATCGGAACTGCCGTCGTGGCTGGCAAAATCCCAGCGCCTGGACCGTCGATGGTAGGATTCAGTAAGGCGGAAACTGGAATGCTAAATCAAAGCCTGAAGAATCTTTCGGGCGCAGGCTACAACACCGATGCGTTTCAACAGTTAATAAAATCCACCGACATGCCGGCAGGTACTTGCGCAATGTGTCTCTCAACTCCGCCGACTGGTGCTGCGTTAGGAGACGGTGCGTTTACGTCGCAGGAAATGCTAGATCATACAATGGAGGAAGAGCTTACGCCACCTTGGACAGGACTTGTCGAAACAGTCATTCGGTCCTGGGGATGCAGCCGCAAAGGAGGCAGAGGTAAATGCCAACAGAAAATTCCCAGAACCCAAGAAGGACTAATGAGGAACTGTCATTGCAGTTGCGTTTGCTGAAGGGAGCAAATGCTGGCCGCCTTGACGATCTGGAGTGTCCTAAGTGCCGACTTGCGGCGGTGTCTGTTTGGTTTACGCATCCTGTTGCCGATGTATACCGAACCTGGTTTATCTGCGTGAACTGCGACTTTCACACCCGTGCGCAGAATACGGAGAAGCCGCGTTTCTTCTCAGAAGACCGTGTCAATACGGAGTTAGAGGAGAAGGACTTGGCCATTCTGAGACGGTCGCTTTTTAAGCGACCGCCACTGCGGACGATGTAGGAGCAGGGCAATTTCCATAGCCGTCCCGCCTTTGGTTTCCCTGGCCGCACCGATCTGGGCGCGGGCCTTACCTTCCGCCCTTCCCGGCAGCCGCTGAACTGCGGGCAATGAAGAATGGTCAAAAGGCAACCGTCGCCAAAGCAGTCATCACCGGGCAAAGACCGGGCACCGCCAAGGGTTTGATCTTCTTGACGCTGGAAGATGAATCGGCGCACGCGAATGTGATCGTCATGCCGGACATTTATGAGAAGTATCGGCGGGCGGTGCTAGAGCCAACATTTGTGCGCGTATTCGGTACGGTACAGAACCAGGATGGAATCGTGCATTTACGAGCTGAGAAGATAGCTGAATTAAATGTCAGTGCGGCTGGGGTTAGTTCCCATGATTTCCACTAAAAATGATGTGAGCATCTTTCAACTTTTCGTTTGAAAACCGCTCCTAGACAACGTATCTTAGTGACTCACACCCCCTAAAATTCAGCCTTCTACTGTGCGTTTATCGCGGCGGTATTCAGCGTTGCACTGGGCAATTGGGGGGATAGCTTGGAAATGGATGGACAGACGCTTAGCTTAACTGTCTTTTTATTGAAGCCTAATCAATTACCAAAATTGCAAAAGGAACTGGTTGCTGGACGAGAGACTTTTCCCCTCTCGGATCTTGAGGGATTTTTTCTTCCAATGCCATCAACCTCTACGGAGCCGCGATGGTTAGCGCCGGTAACATCAATACTCCAGAACCCCAACGTTCCGACACTCCTTGGACAATCGCCTGCGGGAGTATTGGTCATCGTTAGAGGAGCAAAAACGTTCGTTATAACCTTTGGACATGCTTGGCAGCAACTAGAAGATGAATGGCTTGAATCGGATTTTGGAAGGCGGGTCGCCCTGAACTCGATTCCCAGAGATCAGCTTGTCGAGATCAGAGCTGAGCAAGTATTCGCAAAGTGGCATGTTGCCGATGAACGCGCACCGCGTGCATCTTCCGTAGATGAATTCGGTGTCGAGTTCGACCGAGATCTAGTCGCAGTCGTCGAAGGAGTGCCCTCTGAACCATTAGCAAAAACGCTGGGAAAGACCGTTCGCGGAGGGACCAGCCTGCGGGTCAAAATCCCGTTCAATACCTTGGGCAACGTTTTGGACAAATCCGGCGGTCTTTTCGACAGCGACGCTTATAAAAAAATATGGCCCGAAATCGACAATGTAATGCCCGTGAAGGACGTAGCCCTAATTGCGGAGTTGGAAAAACGACTCGATATGGATTTTGCATCAGGTAAAGCACAAAAGCAGATTGTGATGTTCATCCCGAGTCGCCGAGATGAAGTTTCGCAGTCTGTCGAATCGTATGTCTTTGGAAAATTGACAAAGCTGGCACCCAAGAATCCCCTTTTGAATATCAACGGTTGGCTGTTCTACCTCCAAGCCCGTCAACAAAGCCCCACGGTCGAAGAGGCAAAGCGTACCCGCATCCATCTGATGGATGAATTCAAAGAAGAGGTCCGGGCGTATACGGTTTTTGATTGCCTCGGCTACGAACTGGCTTTCAACGGGCAGCAGTACGTTCTCTCATCCGGTATTTGGTACGAAGTTGTCGCGAGTTTTCTTTCCAAGATCAACTCGACAGCCAATTCAATCGCTCCTCCTAAGGTCAATTTAGTGCATTGGCAGCCGCCAGAGAGCGAGGGTGAATACAATGCGCGATGTGCTGCCGCGAAAAAGCTCCTCTTCTTCGATGCCCAGAATGTAATGTTTGGTGGGGGGCAATCAAAGTTTGAATTCTGTGACTTTCTCGACCCCAAGACCAGGACACTATTCTTCGCTAAGATAACCTCGCGCTCCAGTGGAATGAGTCATTTGGTTGAGCAAGTGCGCAGAACGGCTGAGCTGTTGTTCAACATAGATGATGGCTATCGTCAAAAACTCGCTAAGGTTTTTGAAAAGCTCCATCCAAATGCCGATTCCACTTGGCTTGATTCCCGGCCCGCAAACGGCTCCTGGAGCCTTTGCTTAGTCTCGCTGGGCAAGAACGCCTTGCAACTTCCTTTCTTTGCGAGATGCGGCCTGGTGCGCCTCTATAAAGAACTTCGGGAGCGTGGACACACCGTATTCTTTACGCCCGTCTAAGCCGCAATGTGGCCTAGCCTTTTGCAGCTAGTGCCCTGGCCCGAATGTTAGAGAAGTGCTTGTAAGCATCCGGCGCTGTTTCTGCCATGCTCTTCATATCTAGATCGCCATTGATGACTGCGAGTTCCAGGCTATTGATGAACAGTTGACACACTCCTACAGTGGTTGACGCCGGAGCTTTATCGTGAGCGACCGCATGGTGGATATGACTGTATAGCGCATCCAGTGCCATCGCGTCCCTTAACTCATAAAAGATTGCGGGCTGTGATTTTGCGAACTCATAGGCATCAGCCCGTGTCTTTTTCAGTATCGCTCCGACTCCTTCCTGCTGCTGAGATGACGCCGGGACCAGCTTCAATAGCATGTCTTTCATCAGAGCGTGCTGCATCGCCAATTCTGTGTAGAGGGCACGCTGTAATCTCCGTCGAGTTCGTTTCTCAGCCCGGCGCGTTTCGATCTCATCAAGCCACAGGCCGGATGCCAAGCCGAACGCTGCTCCAATAACAGTAGAGATCGTGGCAGTGAGCCACTGGGGAGCGTTGTGGAGCAAAGGAACTGCTAACATGATCGGATTCTAGCAGAGATAAATCCTGCCCTCCCCATCACATGCAGACCCTTGTTAACATTACCTCAATAAGCCCCTTCTTTTCATTGACATGGATAGCCGTACCGAGTTAACGTCGGGTCGGCTTTACGACGAAAACAAGGAGAACAAAACGCCCATGAAGTATTGCCCTTGGAAACCTGCCCTGTTAGCTATCACTGTCCTGCTTACGCTGGCCGCTATCGGCTGCGGCGGCGGAAGCTCCGCAACTCCCAAACCGTCCAATCCAAGTCCACAGAGCGGCTTGGTGGACCCGTCAGGCAATTGGCGGATGACGTTCACGGATTCGACCGGCAACACATTCCTGCTCTCCTCTCTTTTCAATCAGACTGGGCCGAACGTGAGCGGCATTAACTTCAGTGAAGCTGGGAATATTGCTCCAAACTTCCAGTGCGCTGCACAGCGCGACATCAGCATGGCAAACGGGCTGGTGCAGAACGTCAATCAATTCTCTGGCGATCTCAGCGGCAACTTCGGCGGAATTCATTTTTCTTCCACGCTGAACGATGCTGGCACCCATAGCAGCGGCACGTACACGGTGACTCCAGGTGCCAACGGAAACTGCCTGGGCATTTCCCTGACCGGCACGTTCACCGGCGACGAGATTCCCTCCGTATCCGGCAACTGGACTGGCACTGTTTCATGCCGTGCGAACTGTCCAACCGGCTTCACAGGTGGCACGCTCTCAATGACTCTGACGCAGAATGATGGGACAGGCGCGGTCACAGGGACGTACACGATGACGGGAGTTCCGGGCGTAAGCAGTGGGCAACTTGTCTCCGATCCGCTAGGCAACAATTTCATCAGCGGCAGCAATATGCAAGAGAAAGTAGCGGATAACAATGGCAGCACATTCTTTATTACAGGCGGGCCGTTTGCCCTGAACACACCAGGATTAGGACTGGATCGTAGCTTTCATGGGAGCTGGATTATTGGCGGCTCCAGCGATCCCTTGTACACAGTCAGCATGAGTCACTGACATGGTAGCCATCGAGAAGCATTGCAGGGTAAACGAAATCGTGAAGCTCTGGGGATTGAGTCGGCAGACGATCAGCCGCATTTTTGAGAGTGAACCGGGAGTGCTGAAATTCGGCAGGACGGAGACGAGATTCCAACGGAAATACATTTCACTAAGCATCCCGGAGTCGGTAGTTCTGCGGATACATCAGCGGATGAGTCACAGAAGATGAGGAGAAGGCCCTTCCCCCGGATGCGCGGCCCAGGTTCGAGCGGCGCATCCGAGGTCCCTTCTGGAGATTCATGGGAAAGGATTTTGAAAATGTTGAATTGGCTAATTGAGTTGTTCGTGATTTGTTATTGGGGTGGTTTTGTGGTTCGGCAACTCGTCAAGCTTATTTTCTACCTCAGCGTTGAGCTGCCTGATCGTCGTCGTCGCGCTGCGCTTGAGCAAGGGCATTCGTAAACTGCTGAACTCTGAAGTGGGCTGCGTCATACGGAATGCCGTGTCCGGCCTTGCTGATCGCAATGGCAAGCCTTGATTGCATGGCAGGGTCGTCAAGCACGCTCTTCATAAGGAATGCCGCGCCGCCAACCGCCGTACCCGTTTCGTGACCGAAGAACGCAGTCGCCACTCCACCTGCAGCCAGCGCCGCAGCCGGTCCGCCCATCCGTGCAGCCATCGTCTGCCGGTTAGCAGCACGATTTACCGCACGTTCCAGCGCACCACGCAAATCAAGATACTTTGATTGCTCAGCGTTGAGCTGCCTGATCTCAGGGAATTGCTTTTCCAATTCCTGCTTGATTCCACGCGCCAAAGCCTTTTCAGCTTCTACGCGGGCGCTCACTACTTCGTCATAAGCGCGGTCGCCGATGCGTTGATAGGTGCCCTTCTTGATGGCCTGAGCGTTTTCAGCAGTGATCGTTCCTGGTTGTGAATCGAGGAACTCGTTACCAACTTCTGAGATGTGTTGCAGATCAGCAGGCGGTGCGACTTGCTGAGCGAACCGCTGGGCTGGTGCGTTCAGGTTCTTGGCGACAGCGAACTTGTTTATCGGCGCGTTCGGATTCTTCGCAATCTCCGCTTCAATCTTGCTGTCCAGATCGTTGATGAGGCCATTGAGATTCGCCAGTCCTCGTTCGCTGATCGGGACACCGGCTTCTACGCCTGTCCGTACCGTGCGGAGGTTCTCTGCGGCCGCATTTGTCGTCGATGGCTTGAGCGACGACTGATACATGTGCTCGGCAACCGCAGGAGCCACTTTCCCCGCCACTTTGTTCACCGCAGCTATGCCAAGTTTGCCTGCGCCTTCCATCGCTTTTGGCGCAACGATGTTTCCGAGCACGTCCGTGACTGCACCTGATCTGTCGCCGGACAGGTAACGTTCGGTAATGTCACCGGCGATTGGACCAACCAGTGGAAAGATCGCCGCCAGCCGGTGCATGTTGGCGAGATGCTGCGCCTTATCCTGCGGCGTACTGCCCGTTCCGAAGTCGAAGCCCGGCTTGAGACCTGGAGCCTGAGTGTTGACGGTCGCCTGCTTCTGATAGTCATCCGCTTTCTCCCATTCGCGAATACTCGGCGCGATGATGAGACGGTGCAGACCAAGAGTGATGCTGGGCGGCAACTTCTGTCCGCTTACGGGCATTTGCGAGGCAATCTCCTCGTTAATGTCTTGTGGCGGTTTCGTGAAGGCGTCCCAAATGGCACCTGGTGCGTGGACAAGGGCCGAGCCAGTGCGCTTCAAAGACGCGACTACGCCAGTATCTGGCTTCTGCTGCGGCTGCGCTGGCTGGCTATTCACAACTT
>CAZISB010000051.1:0-8806 GCA_964541925.1 uncultured Acidobacteriaceae bacterium
TTATTGGACGCTGAATTGGTATTGGTCGAATTCGGTATTCGTTTCCCCAACCCGCATATCCTTGCGTTCGCCCCAAAGACCAAAGAGGATCAGCTAAAAGAATTTGACTCTGCTGATTTTGCATACGCCTGCATATACCCGAGGCCGAAGCATCTGAGGCCGGTAGTTAACCGAGATGAATATGAAGGAAAGCCATTCACACTGCGCTTGGCTCTTGGGGAGCCGCAACTGAGCTTTTCCGCATTCGATCTCAATATCTTAGAACTCTACAGAAGCGATCCCCGTTACCATTACGACTCGACCGACATTATGGGGAGTATTTCAGTTCGTTCTGAATTCTATGAATCTGGAAAGATGAGGTCGTCGGACGAAGTCTTTCTCAAGGGCTTTGGGTTCGCATATGACAAGGAAATGAATCGAGCGGTTGCAGTATTTTTGTGTGATCTTGCCGATTTATCGCCAGAGCACCAGCAAATCTGGAATGCTAAGAAATTGGATGGTGATTACACGCTTCATCCAGATTTCGCGCGAATGAGCATGGGGGAGTGGCCAGAAAGAGAGCCAATTTTTGTGGCATTCCTTGAAGAGATAAGGCAAATCAATGCGATGTGTCGTTTGATCGGCTGGCCGGCCCTATTCAGAACAGAACCAGATCCGTATTCGAAACCAAACCACTTTGGATTTCTGATTCGTCCAACGGCAAAGGAATTTAATGACTTTGTCTTGGTTCTTGATAAGCTGCTCAGCGAGAATATCAATAAAACATTTTTTCAGGGTAAGATACGCCTGACTCGCGAGGAGACTTTGCATGACGGCAGAGTCAGGGTGCAAGATAAAGGCACGATTGCGCTGCTTGAGGAGTGGCTGAAGAGGAACTTCCGGCCGAGTGATCCCGAACCGATGGAACAGGCATTCGTCGCTATGAGGGAGGTCCGCAAGCTGCGCCAGAATCCGGCGCATAAACTGGAAGACAATATTTTTGATCAACAGTTTTTCAAAACTCAACGTGACCTTATGGTCCGAGTTTACACTGCAATTCGGACGGTACGTTTGATTCTTGCAAATCATCCTAAAGCGAAGTCGCATAAGGTTCCTGATTGGCTGTTCAAGGGTGAGATTTGGACTTATTAGGGGAATGTATGGCTCTCATCTTTCAATACGGTTCAAATTGTTCCAATGAGCGAATTAATTCTTCAGACCGGCTAAAAGGCGATGCGGTAGCCTTGGGATGGGCGGAGACGGTGGATAATTATCAGTTGCAATTTGATGTTTGGAGTATCAGCAACGGGTGTGCCGCTTCGGATATTGTCGTGGGTGGGGATTCACCTGCACAGGGTGTTCTGTACGAAGTTCCTGATGCTCTCGTGACTCGGCCTACCGCCCCAGTCGGAAGACGGTCCTTTGATGCAATCGAAGGAGATGCATATGCGCGGAAGCCGATCAGAGTAAGGAGGCGTGACGGGACTATTGTTGACGCTCAGACTTATGTGGTACGAACGCCTCGTGCCGGCTTACGGACTAGCCTTGCATATGTGACTCACATCGTACGAGGTCTGCGTGAACACGGCGCCGATGAGGCTTACATCACCAACATTAAAGACGCTGCAGCCCGGAATAATCCTGATATTGCTGAAGCGGTCAGACAATTGTGACACCCGCTGGCCTTATGCCTGGATTTTCAATATCGTGACGGCATAACCGAGGTCATCGAGCCGCTCCCAGGTATTTTGAATTCCATAGGGTTCAATAGGGAATAGCATCTGGTTCGGGACCAGGTGCTCTACCCGGCCCTCCTCGCGGAAGTCCTTTAGATTCATCATCACAAAAATTCTGGGTGTGGAACGCTGTTGAAACGCGAGACTTTTACAGCTACAAATTCGACTACAGTTGCCGTTCAGACCAGCGCGCCCGGCTTCAAAGCGCGTTCAATATAAACCATTTGGACGGCTGGGTCGCAGGTAGACCCTCTGGGTTTGCACCAGGTGCTTTGACCTCTGTGATTGGGGCAGATTTTGGAACCTCAGTTGACCCGGAGTAAAGTGGTTGGCTCATGAGAGTCATCACTTGCAATGAACTGCGCCAAATTGCCCACGATGCAGAGGGTCGGGCGGACACATCAGCGTCGGTCCTCATTCAGCGCGCTGGCTACGCCGTCGCCCAGTTTTGCCTTGCTCACTTCAAATTCCGGTCAGTCTGCGCGGTCTGCGGGAATGGTGGCAATGGCACAGATGGCTTGATGGCAGCCCAGGTATTGTCTGGGATTGCCGAGCAGATCTCTGTGATTGTTCTAGCGACGGGGGAGAAAGTGCTCTCTCCCGAAGCTGCGGCCATATGCGCTAACCTGAGCGTCAAGCCGATTTGGGTTTTCGATGAGGCTGGCTTTCAGGACGACGCAGTGCAATCGGCGCTGGAAGCAGATCTAATCATTGACGCTGTTATAGGAACGGGATTCAAACCTCCGTTGGAAGGACTGGGCAAGAAGGCTGTAGAAGCGATTAATCATGCGTCTGGCATCGTTGTATCGGTCGATGTACCTTCTGGAGTTGAGGCGGACAGCAACGCCCCTGCACACGAGGGCGACAACGAAGCGGTGTTTGCCCACGGAGTGATTACGTTCGTCGCGCCCAACGCGGCGCATGTTTTTGGGAAACTTACCGCAGGCCCGATTGCGGTGAGCGAACTGGGCGTCCAGCCGAGCCTGGTGTCGCATGAGAGTAAATTGAGCGTTGTGACCGCGCAGGAAGTGCGGATTACGTTTCCGCCTCGGCCTGATGAGGCGCACAAAGGCGACTTTGGCCACGTTCTGGTGATTGGTGGCGCTCTGGATCAGGCCGGTGGTGCAGCGCTGGCAGGAATCGCGGCGCTTCGCACCGGCGCGGGGCTGGTAACGGTTGCTTGTCCGCGATCAGCGCAACCGACCATCGCCGGTTTTGCGCCCGAGCTGATGACGGAATCGCTGGCCGAGACCACTGTCGGGAAGATCGCGTCTGCCGCGCGAGAAAAGTTGAATGAGTTATTGGCCAAAGCAGACGCGGTTGTTCTTGGGCCAGATGACCCACGCGATGATGAAACAGCACAGTTCATGCGATGGCTGATCGACAATTGCCCGGCGCCGCTGGTATTGCACGACGTTGGTCTGCCCAACATATCTGAAAACCCCGCGGAGAAAGCCGGCGAAGAACGATTCCGGGTGATTGTTCTGGACGTGGAACAGGCGGCGGCTTTTCTGGGAATCCATGTCGAGGAAGTTGAGGCCGATCGAATCGATGCGGCGCGGCGCGTGGTTCGACAAAGTAACGCGTGCATTGTGTTGAAAGGATTCATGACGATTATAGCCGGGCGTTCCGCCGAAACGTGGATCAGCATGACGGGCAACTCCGCTCTGGCAAAAAACGGCGCTGACGACGCTCTTTGCGGAATGATTGCAGCGGCACTGGCCAGGCACACGGCGGACAGGACGGCTTTGCTGCGTGAACTGGATGTTGCCTCCGCTGTGTATCTGTACGGGCTTGCTGGCGACCTGGCGCGCGACATTTTTCACGAAAACACTTTGCTGGCAACCGACCTGCTGGAGACTTTAAGCGACGCGTTTCGCGATTGTGAGCTCCAGTCTGACCGTGGGCTCTTTTACCTGCACAAGTAGCTGGGATTTTGCCGCGATGCTTGCTGCGCCCCTGTGCGCAGCCTGCGCGGCCCTGGCTTGGAATGAGCCGCCAGCAACGCTTCGCGATCGACAATGCGGTTGAATTTCATCTTGATAAAACTGCCGATGCTTCTCAGCTCCATCACAAATCCTTCCATGCCAAAGGCGACGAACGCAGTGAGATCGAAGGGAAGAGGCGACTGCCAGCAGCGGTGCAGCATGCTGTGATACTTGATGTCGTTCAGGTAGAAGTAGTCGGAGAGAGCGTAGAAACCGCCGTGCACGTTATAGCCACGCTGAAGAAGGATTCCCGCGGTCATCAGCCGCGACACCCGTCCGTTGGCGTCGCCAAAAGGGTGGATGGTGACGAGAAAAAAGTGCGCGATCAGCGCCTGCACCACTGGATGCAAGCTGCGCACGCGATCGCTGGTGATGAAGCCGATATATTCGTCCATCAGCCGCGGCAGTCGATTGGCAGGCGCGCCCATGTGCAGCCCGCCAACTTCACGCCGCCCCACCTGTACCGGAAGGTTGCGCAGTGTGCCGGGCAGGTATTCTCCCGTAGCGCCCTCAGCCACCAAGCAGTGCATGGTGAGCAGGTCAGTAGGTGCGAACGGCGGAGTTCCCGGTTGAAAGCGCTCATTGACCCATGCTCGCGCCCGTGCCGACCTTCGCAGGTCCGCTTGGGTTTGTTCGTCTGCTCTTTCTTCCGCGTCTTGCATCAGGGAAGATTCGCGCCATTGCGGCGGCAGCACGCGAGTGAGCGCCTCCGGTTTGTGTGCTTCAACCGCCAGCAGGTGCGGCGTCAGCCGCGGCAGGTCAAGCCGATAGTCGAATTCAAATTGCAGCCAGTCCATGCAGTCAAAAATTCTTTAGCATTTCCTTAGTTCGGACGGGAGGTGCCACTCGCGCTGTCTGCGGGTTTGCCTGCATTGCGCGCGGCCCGCGCCTGCCGCTGGAGTTCGGAAGTCCGTGAGACCAGATACCCGATCATATGATTTGCATCGTCGTCGGCCACGCGCAGGTTTGGCATGTTTATGTGACCATACTTTTCATTCAGAGCCATCGTGATCGGATCTTTTTCCGCCAGCAGCTGCTCCGGATGCTGTATCTTGCGCATCAGCCAGTCGCGATTGCGGCTGTCGGTCACGCCCGCCAGGTCGGGGCCAACCTTGTCGCCCCCGCCCACGGTATGGCATGCGCCGCACTTCTTGGTGAAGAGATATTGCCCCGGGTCAAGATGAATGGCCGCCGACTCGGTATTCTCCTTGCCCTGCGCAGGCTTTATGTTCCTGAAGCTATCCAGGAAGTCGCCGATCATCTGCGAGAGAAACCGCGGGTTGTCCAGGGCGGAGTTGCGCATCCACTGGCCCATGGGCTCATTTCCCAGCAGCAAGTGAGGGGTGTGGCCGTCCTGACTGGCGGCAGGGTCGGAATACAAACCCAGCTTCTTGCTCAGGAAATCGATGTCTTCTTTTTTCCCGGTCAGGAATGTCCAGCCGGGCCCGGCGTGAAATTTTTCCGCGTAAGCTTTCAAGACGGCCGGTGTGTCATTTTTAGGATCAATCGTGATGGAGTAAAAGAAGATGTCTTTTCCCACGCGGTCGCCCAGCATCTTCTGCACCTGCGCCAGCCGTGCCGTTTCCAGCGGGCACGAATACTGGCATGTGGTATAGATCAGGTCAATAGCTACGATCTTGCCTTTGATCAGATCGTCATAAAAGTGGACAGTCTTGCCGTCCTGCGTGGTCAGCTCGATGTTGGGAAAATAATTTGCTCCCCAGCGGCTATCGGCCGACGCGAGACGGCTGCAAAGTATCGCCAGTGCGCCCGCCAATACGAATGAACTCAGAATGAATCGCGTCCAAATATTTTTCTGCATGGTCTACTCCCTTTGTCTCCCGGAAACCTGGGACCGAACGGGCGGGTTCCCATCGCGCGAACGAATATGCGCAACAGAAACCCGCCTGCCCGGTTTCTTTACTCTGCACTTGCGCCGCTTTAGCGCCTGCGCGAACAAGCGCCAGTCGCGGGTTAAAATGCGTTCGTCAGTATCTCGTCCGGCGCCTGGAACGTGACTCCCGTTGGTTTGGGAATCGGTGTCGGCAGCGGATTCAGGAATACGCCCCCGGCGGCATTAACCTCCCAGCGCAAGAGCATTGCGTTGTCCTCATGCATGGTGTTGTGGCAGTGCTCCATAAACATGCCGCCCCAGTCGCGGAACTGCATGGTGATAGTTACGCTGCCGTTTTCTTTGAGCCGGTAAACATCCTTGCGGCCTCGTTCTGCTTGCGGAACGTTCGAGAGGCTGCCGTTGCGGGCGAGAATCTGCCCTTCTTCAAAATGGATGTGGACCGGGTGGTCCCAGTTAAAGCCTCCCTTCAGGACCCAGACCTCGCGGGTGCCAAACTTCGGCGCTGAAGAAATCCGGCCAAAGTCTGCTTTCAGCGCTGAACCTCCGCGACTGAACCTGCTGCCACCGGTATTGTCGGCCGCGATTCCCCAATTACCGCCGCCGGTATACGAGGTGACAGGATCGGCTTGCGTCTGGTTGGCAAAGTTGTCAAAAGTGAACTGTCTTGTCCGCGCAATCGGAATGGCCGACAAGTCAGGATTGGGGATCAGAGTGATTGGGGTGTTCGGGCAGATGCTCTGGTCTGGCACCGCGGGATCGCGCACTACCTGGAAGCGGAGGCATGCGCCCACCGCCGGGTCACTGGATGAACCTGACAGCGCACCGGAAACGGTAAGAATCTGGCCGGGCCCTTTGCCATCGCGGTGCTCTTGCAGGTTCACCAGGTCCACGGTTTGCCCGATGGTATAGCGCGAGAAATCAATCACAATGTCAAACCGCTCGGCAATGCCCATCTGGTCAAGCTGGGTCAGCGGAACGGTTTGCGGCAAGAGATTGCCGTCATTGGCAATCTGCACCATGACGGAGCTGTCACTCAGTGCAAACACAAAGAAGCGTGACACGCTGGCATTCAGCATGCGGAAGCGATACTTGCGCCGCTCCACCTGGAAGAAGGGCTTGTAAGCCAGGTTGACCGTCATCCGATCGCCAAGGAAACCGTCGAACTGGAAGATGTCCATGTTGAGCTGGCCGTTTGCATCCCAGGCTTTGTCAGAGAACATTAAATTGACGTCATAATCCAGGTTGCCCCAGTCCAGCGTGGTGCCGCTGGGGAGGCGCAGGTTTACGCCGTCATTGATCGCCTCATTCCCGCGGTCCAGCGCGCTGTAAATATTCAGCATTCCAGCATCGCCCTTGTAGACGTTCTGCGCCGTAAAGCTGAACATGTGGTCGTGGAACCAGTGCGTGCTCATGGTTTCATGCCAGTCGCCCGGAACCTTGTTGATGCCTCCGCTGCCGTTGGGACTACCCGCCTTGGGATCGGTCGCTGTGGCGTTGATGGTGGTAAAGCCCGCCAGCACGAATGGATAGTGGTAGTCATAGAACTGGTTGGGGAAGAAGTATGCGCCGGTGAATCCGTCATTTTCCGCGCCGTGGTGCCCGTTATGCTCGTGCGTGGAAAGCGTGTTTCTGCCGAAGCCGTTGTTCTGTGTGACGTCGGCCGGCAGGCGATTGTGGTGGCGGAACAGGATCGGTTCTCCATAGCGTCCCAGCATCAGCTTGGGCGGAATAGTCCCGTTGAAAGTCCATACTGAGTTTGGCTGCTGCGTCGGCATGCTGGGATGGAACTTCAGGGGGATAGGCGTGGCTGGATTGATACCGGAATTCAAGCTCGAAGGAACTTGCGGATTGTAGGTAGTGTTCGTGGTCGCGGGAGAGGTCGAGGCATCAATCGCGATCACGGGCGGATTCTGCGTAAAGCGTTGATGGGCCCAGATCGCTCCAGGAGGACGACCCTCGATTGGCCCGGTAAGGCCCGTTTGTCCGCCTACCAAGGCAGGATCGAGCGGTTGCTGCGTCTGGTTGGCCTGCGCCTGGGGCGCGGGGTTCAACGTTGATACCGCATTTCGCTGGAAGACATCGAAACGTGGCATTGGCTGCGTGAAGGGCAGGACACCGAACAGCGGACTGCTCGGCAGCCCCGTGGGAATGCCACTGCCGCCGCCACCGGTTCTGAAGCTGCTCGTAGTCTGGGCGTTCAAAGGCCTCACGAACGGACTTAACCCGCCGACCGGCGCTATGATGCCAGCGGAAGTGAACAGACCCCATTTCACCAGATCGCGCCGCGATACCTGCCCGTGTGACAACGCCTTGTTGATCTCAGCGCGGTTTTTTCGCGCGTTCTCTGCGTCCCTGATTCGTCTTCGATCAGAATTTTCTGTTAGCCAAAAACCTTCTCTATCGTCTTTGCGACCCATATATTTCTCCTTGACTCATGGATGGATGGTGCGTCGCCCACGGCTCCTTAGGCACAGAGCCGTGCTTTGGCGATGTCATGGTTTAAGTCCTACGTGAGAATCCAGCGGTTAAGAATCAATTGCCCAGCAGAGCGCGGTTAGAGCGGAGGGCAAGTAGCGGCACGCACAACGGGGGTCGATGCTTGAGGTGAAGCGGACAGCAGAGGTCGTCTCTGCATCTCTAGACATGCTTCGGCTCCGAAATTGCCTACGTGCATTTCAAAATCGACGGACTTTCTACCGGAAGGTCCGTATGGATGAAACCCGAAATCCTTCTCTTCATCCCGGGGACAACTTTTCAAATGCAGCGAATCCTACTGCTCAGGTTTTGGCGTGTCAAGAAGTGTTTCTAAATAATTACTAAGCTTTTAATCTCGGTGGGAATTTGCCTGGTTGGCTTTAGTAATGGAAAGAAAAAGGCGGCTTCAGGACAGCGTCTGAAGTCGAAATCGTTGACCCGACGAACGCAGTTCATGAGCCCAACGCTGCGAAGTGTCGAAATAAATTTTGTCTCAACGGAGGGGGCACTCCAGGTTCAATAATAATGGTGCTGTAAGGTATGGCAATAAAATCTGTCTCAATGGAGGGTTCACTCTATTAGCTGTAGACGATTTTGTAGCGGTGAAAGCCTCCGATTTCAACAAATCGCAACAGTATTCAATAAGCAGCGTGCAACAGGTTCAATATCAATCACTTAAAAACCGCGAATTTCAACAGGTTTCAATAAGTTCTGGAATCTGGTTCGGGACCAGGGGGTCGGAGGTTCAAATCCTCTCTCCCCGACCATTTCTT
>CAZISB010000052.1:0-8492 GCA_964541925.1 uncultured Acidobacteriaceae bacterium
GCGCAGGGAAGGTAAGCGACATGGCTGCACGGGCAATGGTGACGTGGCCGTCTTCCAGCGGCTGTCAGTGTAACAACCCCGAAAATTGTAATCCCGGTTGGCTGGTAAAGCAAAGCATCCACGAGAGGAGAACTGCTTATGAGTTTGTACGGAGGTCCAGCAGGAAGCATGGCATTTAGAGGGCCATATATACCTTCTGCAATTGCGCTCACCCCTGGAGACCTGCCGACCGTTCTTCTCAGCCCGAGCGATGGAGCCGGCGCGGCGCTGGTAGGAAAAGCCAGCGTAGAGGTCGCGCTTACTCCTCCTCCTGGCATGTCACTGACCAACAATGTGCATGTCACCTTGCAGGTGCAGTGCTGACCGCGAGTAGAAGAGTTTAAAAATTGGAGGAAATTTAAAAAAATGAACAATGGCAACGTTGGAATAGTGCGAGAGAGGTCTATTCTTGACAACCCTGTGGACCGCCAAATCCTGGCTGAGATACAGCAGCGCAACCAAAAACACATTGAAGAACTTGACTTCGACCCAGCAGAGGCCGGGCACGTCCGAATTTTCAATGTCGGGCCCAAGCTTTACCGCATCCCTCTCGGTGGCCTGGGTGAATTTCTGATTCCAGCCTGCGAGGAAGGAAAGCCTTATTCAAAACCGCTCGAAATCCTAAAAATGACGCCTGAAGGCAAGAACGACGACATGCAGAAAATGAGCCTTCGCATCATCAATGGGTATGGAATCGCTGAGAGCCTTGTTGGTTACGGAAAGTTCTGCAACCCATCAACCGACCTGCGGCGCTTTGGCGTGTTTACTTGCGGCGCCTTCACGACCGTTCAGTTTCCAGACAATACCCGCGAGGTCGTACTGACTTCCGAAATAAACGACTTTCTCAAGAAGCAAAAAAAACTCGGAGTCAAACTGGAGATTATCAACACGCGCGAGGTGACAGACATTGCAATTAAGGCCGCGCGGAAATTTGGCGATCGGCGCAAGGAGAATGAGATCGCTCAAGACATTCTGGACGCGAAGTTGCCAACAGAGGCAGAACTGGAAGAAGCCAATGATCGGCTCACGGACTGGAAATTGAATTTGGTTCGGGAAGCGGACGAGTTTTACCGCGTCGGTAACAACCTTGAAATCCAAAACCAGCACCGCTGGGCCGCAGAATCATCCGGCAACAGTGACCGCCCATGGGTCAAGTCTGCTGTAGCGAAATCATTGTGCAATGTCTGCAGCTCGCCGTTGAATCCCGGCCAAGCCATCTGCCTGGGCTGCAAAGGAATCGTGGAGGGGATGGAGCAGGTCGTTATCGACAGGCGCATTCCTGGCTACGAATACCTTTGGGACAAAAATCACCCGTCCCACAAGGATTACAAAGCGCCAGCGGCGGCAAAGGCGGCAAATTAAGAGAACTGCATGCAAATCCTTTACCCGTCACATTTCGCTAAATTGCTTGAGGAGTCGGACGACTTGAAAGAACTGAGCCGGCTCCTCGAAGAGCAGCCCACTCTTAGAATGCATATCTTGCGCGCTGCTCACGTACTTGAGGTAACAGAGAAAATCAATAATCTGTACCTCACCGGTAGCCCTGACGGATTTCAGGCGATGTTTGATTATTTCCATCTGCTCGAAGTCAAAAGGAGCGAGATTGGCATTCTTGAAACCGACGAAAATGGGGCTTACGTTTATCCGGCCATCCAGCACACGCCGAGAGGAGTACCGGCTAAGGACGCTCAGTTCCCGATGCCCACCTACATGCGTTTTCTGACCTGGCTACGGAAAGTGCATTTTTGGCCGGGTGTTGAGCAGCGATGCATTGAGCTTGAACTGGCCGGAGCCCCAGAAACAGCGGCAACCCTGCGAGAATGCGCCGCGTTTATCAGGTTCGTTTTCAGCGAGGAATGCCCGGACGGGACAGACCGGCAATTTGTGGAAAAAGTCTTGGCCAGATGTGACAAACAATTTTTGGAGTTGGTTGGCATCGCGGGTTAAGCAATTCAGACGAAGGAGGAAGCATGGCGGGGCCGTCACCGGAAGACATTCAGCGCATCTTGGGTATTCATCCCGACCAACTGTTGAACCCGCAATCTCAAACGGATGACGGACAACCGCCTGCGAACTCGCCAGCGGACACAACGCCACCGCTTTTGAAGAGGCCAGAGGAGCCGCGCGGACTGGATGCACCGAACGTGAATGAGTCACAGAGCGACGGTACACCACCGCTCTTGAAGCGGCCCGAAGAGACACATCCTGAAGCATCTCCTGGCAGTCCTAAACCTGCGCTGGGTGACTCTGTTTCAAGTCTGATGCGCACACCGATCAAAGCCAGCAATTCTGAAGCTTTGAATGGTTTCTATCGCGACCAAGCTTCCTATGTCTCACGGCAGGAGAGATTCCGCAGGGACGCCGCAGACCTTGACCGCATGACTGCAGAAGGATCAGGCATCAGCCGTTTCCAGCACAAGCATAGCTTGCTTGGGAAGATCATTAAGCCTCTGGAGATTGCCGGAAGCGTGATCGCTCCAGGAGCCATGGCGCTGGTTCCCGGAACAACGCTGAATTATCAGCAGAAACTAGCACGCCAGCGCGGAATCATAGATGACGATCTGAGAGCCGAGCGCGAAGCTGCACAGAACACCTCGACCAACGCGGAGGCGAGGTATCACAACGCCCAAGCAGAGGAATTGGAGAACACCACGGAAGTAACCGGCTCAGACGGGCAGAAATACAGGATCCCCAATAAAGATTTAGAAAAGTTCCTTGCGAACAAGAACACCGTTGCTGGCCGTGAAAATGTTGCGCACATCTCTGCTGACAACAAAATTGCTCTACAGGATCTAAAGAACGATATTCAGGCAGGAAAAATCAAATGGGTAAAGCCAGCAGTCGATGGTGATGGCAGGGCAGTTCTCGGGGCTTATGACCAGAATGGAAATCTGGTTAAGTATCTTGATCGCTCCATTGGCCCCGCGTGGCTGCAGCCCACAGTACGTAGTTCCGTTGACGTGAAAGAGGACGGCAACGGAGGTTTTATCTACATTCCAAAAACCTCTACAACGCGCCGAATTGTTGACGGTGGTAGTGCAGGAGCAGGAGCTCAGAAGCAAAACATCCAGCCGGCGGGCGCTCCAGGCCCGGGAGCTTTAGGAATGCCGCCAGTTACAACGCCAATAACCACAGGAAGGGGTGGTGCTGGAACTGGACGAGTTGCAAGGCAGGTCCCGGCGAGCGCAGTTCAGCCGGTGATAGCGTCTGGCGGAGGCCAAGCTGGAGGGAAGGCCAGCAAAGACGCTGGATATGCCTATGATCCTCATTCAGGTGCCACTGTGCTGACGACACGCATGGAAGCTGGCCAGCGCGGGCTGCAGGACTTCCGCAAGGTGAGCCAAAAAGACATCGACAACGACAGGAACATTTCCAATCGCCTCAGCGACGTAGAAACGAAGCTGAACCGGTACGACGCTGCACTTTCAGACCATGGGCTCACTGAAGATGACAGGTCTGCCATCGGAAAGATCATTCGCAGCGACAAGTTAAAACTCGGAATCTTTGGCGTTGAAGTGCCAGTTGATCAGGTCAATTTGTGGATGCGGGAGAACCGCTTAGGGCAACTCAGTGATGCAGGCGTGAAAGCACTGGCAGCCTATTACAACGCGCGGGAAAGCATGAGCGGGTACCAGCGGGTGCTCTCTGGATCGTCGCGTGGCAGCGACAAAACTATGGAGTTGAATATCGATGCGCTGCCGAAGCCGACAGACACCGCGCGCTTTGCCAAAGAAGCAATCCAGCAATTCAGGGAGAATATTCCGATCATGCGGCGCGGACTCCCTGTGCTGCCAGGCGTAAATGACGGGCCTTATGGCGGTCCTCGAACAATCCAGCAGTCACCGCACCCGCAACAGTACCCAGGGATAAATTTTGTTCCGAGCGGGAAATAAATCATGGCTACTACTCAAGCCGCAGTCACGACGCCAAGCGAGCCAACGATGGACGTATTCAGTCCAGACGGCCAACATGGGACTATTCCCATATCTCAGTGGAGCACCGCGCAGAGGCAGGGCTTCCACGTTGCGGTGTCTGTGACTTCACCAGATGGCCAGGGTGGGTGGGTGCCTTCGCGTCAAACTGGCGAGGCGCTTAAGCAGGGATTTAAACTCGGGCCACCACAGCAGCAGAATATTCGAGCGCCACGCCAAACGGACAACCCAGAGCTGCAAAAAACACTTGATCGGTATGGCCTCAGCGGCAGCCTGCCCACACAAGAAGACATGAGCGGCTATGTCTCTGCTGATAATTCTGGCCCATCCTTCCGCGATACCGCTAAGAAGTTCGGCGGGGAGATGCTGACCAGCTTGCGCAAAGTTGCTTTCTATAAGCCTTCCGCCGGTGAATCCGCAGCGCATTATGAGCCTCTTGAAGGCACAGCAGCCGCGATGATCAAAAGCGGCACACAGGCCGTTCAGCAGGCGAAGAAAGGCGAGTACGGGCGCGCTACTGTAAGCGCGCTATCCTCCATTGACCCATTCGCTGCGGGCCCGGTATCGCAAATCAATGAACTCGAGGATTCAGGCAGGAGTCAAGAGGCCGAGCAGCGCGGGATATTGAACATTGCGGCGCTGGCAGCGCCAAAGGTTCCCAGCGTCATCCGCACAGCTGCCGATTCTACTTCTCTGGCTCGCGTCCCGGCGGCCACGCGCGCTGCGTTCACACGAACCGCAGCGCAGGCATTAGGCTCTGCTGTAAAGCCTGAAAATCTGGGAGCATTTCAGAATGCGGCCGCAGTCGCCATGCCACGAATTCAGGCAGCTGCTAGGGCGCGTGGTGTCACCAGCATGACTCTCGACGGCGCGCTTGATTCCATTGGACAAGCCAAAGAAGACCTTCTGATGGAGCACCAATCATCACTTGCCGAGGGCCAGCACCTTGGAGAGCTCCACCCAGCGCAGGCGGCAGAACTTAACCGCCACATGGAAGCGCTGAACACCCTGCAGCGAGAACTCCAGGCGGCCAAGCAGCGCATGACGACCGAGGCAAAGGGAAGAAGGACAGCAGCCGCAGATGCGGCCCGCATTGATAGCAGAATTGATAGAGCGTTTTCAAAAATCCGTAATTCACAGCAGCAGAACGGGCCGGAATCATTTGACCAGACGGCCCAGCGCGTCTTCTCTGCCCAGCCAGGCGACCTCACGGTAAGACATGAATCAGTAATATTTCCTCCAGAGCAGCCCCACGGCGATGCAAAAGTTATTCCTGTACGGAATGGACGTATTCCCCTTGCAGACCAGCGAGGAATTCAGGCCGGCCGACCTCCCATTGAGGAGCCTGCCCCGCTCTATCCAGCAACTGAGCGAACCGCGAGACCACGCCCAGGCCCGCTGAGCCGAACTCAGCCGCCACCGCAGAGTCCGCGCGCACCTCTGGCGCTTGGACAAGGTGCGATTGATCTGCCGGAACATTCTGACAGTACGTTAGTGAGCCGCGTGGAACAGCGACGAATTGAGGCCACAGCCGCCACACCTGAGCAGCAGTGGAGCGATATTCGCGCTTACCTGCAAAGGAACCCCTACGCGTCACCGCAGCAGATCCAGCAAGCCGTAGCATCAGCGATCCAGCAGGAAGGGATTTTACCGTCTGACAAGATACCCGGCGGTGATGTTGAAACTGGTGTTGCACGAAACACAAATCAGGGCAAAAGGCTGGCCCCACAGCGCCAGGTGCGGCCACCTCGCGCTGGAGTGGTTGACCAAGCTAATAATCTCAGCCCCGATCCTTATGCTTCATTCCCTCGACCCATGAGCGGGGAAGCGGCTGCAACACACTGGCTGGCCGGACAAAACCTGAACACTCTCGAAGCCATAGCCCAGCGAAGAGGAATCAAGTTCTCGCGCGGCGGCGACCAACACGCCACACTCATTTCCAAAATAGTCGATAGCATGACCGAGAGCGAACTGCAGGAACTGGAAGCAGCGTCCATTGAGCGAAGCCGTTTCCCCCGAGAACCACAGCGGCCAGCGCAGCATGCAGAGCTTCCATTAAATATATTTTCCCCACGCAAGCCCCGTGCTCTGTCATCGTTTGGCAAGGTGGTAGTACCGGGAGAACCTGAGAATGACCTGAGCGGCATCCTTCGCGAATCAGTCAATCAAATAAGGCGGAGTAAGGGGCAGCCACCGTTGACCGATGAGGATGCTGGCTCCGGCTCAATTATGTCCGACCCCATCCGTATTGGGCGTGCTGAACGACGGCAGAATTTTGATTTCCGCGCGCAGGTTGAAAGTATGAACCCTGAAGACCGGGCCCGCGCGATCTTCATCAGCGATAAGACAGGGCTGCCGAACTATCGCGCCTTCCAGCAAAGCAAGGATTTACTGAGCGAGTCGCACCCGCACGTTGGCTACGCCGACATAGACGATTTCAAACGGGCCAACGATGCTCTTGGACATCAGGGAGTTGATGAAAAGATCCTACCCTTGGTCGGAGAGGTTATGCGACAGGCAGCAAGGGAAGAAAGCGGCGCCGTTCATGTGTTCCACCGCTCCGGTGATGAATTCTTATTCAGGGCCGAGGACCCGGCAGCCGTGCGCAGGGTTGTGAATCGCGCGAATAATATCCTGAAAGATGCAATTTTTGAAATTCGGAAACCGGACGGCTCTACAGCACAGGTGAAAGGAGTTGGACTCAGCCATGGAACGGGAACAGATGAAGCGACCGCCGAAGCTGCTGCCGATGCCGACAAGACGTCCCGCAAGGCAGCAGGACTCCGCGCCGGGGATAGAGACGCGGAAGCCCGTAACCTGGGCCGACATCCCAGCGGGCAGCAAGTTAATTCGCGTGAAGCTGCCGAACGGCAAGGAATATTAAGACCCCAAGACCTCAAGCGCGGGGATGTTGGATACGTTCATCCCAACGACATAAAACTTGTCCCCAACACCTTCCAGTACAAACAATTTGTGAATGAAATGGGCGTGACCAACCAGTTCGCAGGAAGCAAGTTCAATGAAGACCTGGCTGGGATAGTCCATACGTTTAAAGACCCTGAAACCGGCGAACTTGCGGCCGTCAACGGACACCACAGAGTTGAATTAGCGCAACGTTCCGCCGCTCCGCGCGTACTGACCCGCGTGATGGATACAGATAACCCAGTTCAGGCGCGCGCTTTGGGAGCATTGCAGAACATCGCGGAAGGCCAAGGAACGGCGTTTGATGCTGGAATGTTCCTGAAGGACTCCAAACTCACCCCCGGCGACCTCAAGAAAATGGGGATCTCGCTTACCGCTCAAAAAGTGGAAGCGGGAATGGCCCTCAAGAATCTTGATCGCTCGATTTTGGAAAAGGTTGGGACAGGCCAAATTAGCGAAGGCCGCGGAGTTGCTTTAGGAAAGGCCACGTCCGATCCGGTTACACAGCAAGGCATTCTTGATCTGATTGCAAAGCGCGAGGCAGCCGGCAAACAGGTTTCAGATTCCACAGTAGCTGAGATGGCGCGGATCGCGGAACATGCAGGTAATTACAGCCAGGACACCCTAAGCCTGTTTGGCCCACAGCAGAAAACTAATTCCCTGCTGCTCGACGTGGCCGATGTCTCTGCCTACGTGAAAAGGTCAATTATCAAAGAGCGCAACACCTTCGGCTCTGTAGCCAGCGAGAGCAAGGCAGAAGCACTGGCGCGGGCAGGAAACAAAATTTCAACAGCAGAAAACCAGCGGATTAGCCGTGAAGCTGCGCAAGCCGCTGAAGTGTACGACAAAATGAGCCTTTCCAAAGGGCCTATCAATGACGCCTTAGTGAAGGCAGCAAGGAGACTACGCGATGGAGAGGACGCGCGAGCCGTCAAGGAAGAAGCCTATAAACAAATCCGTGAAGAAATTTCCAGTTCTATCCCAGGAGGACAAAAGCAAGGTGGGAGAGGAGCTACAGGAGATGCAACGGGTGGATCAGGCGATCAAAAAACCAACTAAACGAATTCACTAAAAAGGGGTGACTATCTTGGCAAAGGTTGAGCGGAAGCATTATCTGGTTGTGGCCTACAAAGAAGGTCATATCGAGGTTGCCGATGTGAGCCAAGGCCTCATGCAGAACACGCCAGAGTACATCATCAATGCAGGGGCTAGTTACCGGAAACAGATTATTGTTGGTACCTCTGATGAAGAAGCGCTTGCTTCACTCCAAAAAGACATTGACAAATTCAGGGCTGAAGAAAGCCTGGAAGGACCAAAATGATTGCGCCGGGCCCAACTCTCGAAGAAATCCGCTGCCCAGAGTGTACTCGCTTACTTGCGAAGGTCCAAGGCAGAGCTTTAGTCGAGATCAAATGCCCAAGATGTGGAAGTACGTGTTCTAAAAACGTGAGCAATTAAGCACTTTTTACACGTGAGCCCCTGAACGCCGAGAGCGTCTGAGAGCCAAACCCCCGATGAACTATTGGAGATTGTCTCAATGACGAGAGCAACACAATCGGCAGTTTTTATTCTTGTCTCTTTCATATTCACAGCGCCAGC
>CAZISB010000053.1:0-8147 GCA_964541925.1 uncultured Acidobacteriaceae bacterium
CATGGGTGACCTGTTTTCTCTCTAAGTTTGACATCAGGAGCTCTGATGGTCTGTTCAAAACAGCACATGAACCGTGGGACATGTCCGCCACTACTCATTTTGGAACTGATCGGCGATTTCTTGCCGTTCGAGCAACTATCAACGCAATCAGGTGGCATTTGCATAAAGCGTGAATGACCTGGCGGACAGCCTCGTGCGTATAGGGGAGGTCGCAAACCGTGTAAATCAGTGGTCGCAGTCGACGCCAGGAGCCGGTGGGTTGATCGCATTAACCCTTGACTTCACTCCAAATGAGCTGGATTGACCATACAGTGCGAGGGGCGTGCGCGTAGGATAAGTACAAGTCGGTTCACATCATCTCCGCATTTCTCGCAGCTCTTCTGAATTCAAATTTCAGTCCATCTGGAGTCGAGTTACCAGGACCGCCGGAAAGTCATAGAAGATGCCCGCAGAAGCCATTCAATACGAGATTGACCAGCTCAAAGGCGTAAGCACCCGCCTTGATTCATTGGCCGGTCAACATCCGGTCATGGAAAATGAAATCATCGGCATCGCCGGGAATGTCCTGAGCAGCGCTGTTCTCCTGGAAGTGTTGCTGGCTACCAGAATGGGACTGGCATGAGTCTCAATCGTGCAGAATGACGTTCAGCAGGGAGCTGTGAACGCTCAATGAGCCGTTGTACTCGATGAAACCCATTTTGCGGAAGCGGTTCATGAAGAAGCTGACCCGGGAGCGCGTAGTGCCTATCATTTCCGCCAGCACTTCCTGGCTTATCTTGGGAATCACCGTTTCCGGTACTCCGTCTTTGCCGAATTGGGCGAGCAGCAACAGCGCCCGGGCCAGCCGCTTTTCACTGGAATTGAAGAGTTGGTCCACCAGATCTTCCTGAATGCGGGCGTTGCGGGCGAGAAGGTAAGTGACGAAAACTTCAGAAAATAATTTTTCCTCGTGAAGTACCCGTATCATTTCAGCTCGTTCAATCTTAAGTAAGCTGGCAGGCGTAAGGGCTGTGGCCGTGGCCATTCGTTGCGGCTGAATTGTGGCGATACATTCTTCACCCAGGAAGCTGCCGGAGCTCAGCAAAGAGATGGTTGCTTCTTTGCCGCGCTTGGAGATCACGGTAAGCCTGATCTTGCCTTTTTGGACATAAAACACGGCATTGGCAGCATCGCCCTGGGAAAAGACCGTCTGGCCCTTCTTCAGGTCCAGAATCGTCCGGCCCAGGCCGGTCTGGGCCAGGAAGGCCTGCGGCTGGAAAACCTGCTTCTTGCGACGTGATGGGCTGACGGTTTTCACTGCTCGTAAAAATGATAACTCTATCCCGCAACGCAAATATGCCAATTTTTGAACCCGTCGCGCAGGGCTGACGCTATGGCTTTTCCTCGTGCGACAAGTCCGCCGGAACCGAGGAGCGGCCGGGACCTGCCGGCTGTGTCTGATCCTTGATCGTCCACTTCCACTCGACTGGACGAAAATGGTGGTGCACAGACGGCTCTATCATTATTACCGGCTGAAACCCGCAGACGATGCAAGCGGCTCCGATACTCCGGATGTCTGTCTCTTTGCTGATGTCGTCATGTCGAGTGCCAAGGGAGCCGGCAATGACCGGTCCATTACACTTCTCGCAGGGAAATGCCGAGAGATGGAGATAACAGGTTTCGGTGTCCGCGGCGTCCACCAGGGTTCCATTCCAGGTCATCGGCGGTGTAGCTTTCGCCTGGACCGCCGAACCATCATCCGTCGCGGGAACTTGAGGCACAGATCCTCTTCCAAGCATTTATGCGATCGCCTGTACCAGGAATCATCTCATTGGCGGTTTCAGAAGTCTGAGCAAAAGTGAACACCTGGCGGTTTCTTCTTAAACAGGGCCGCTATGATCGAAGCGGCGGCCGCCCTCCTTTGGAGAAAAGCGGCCTCCGGGTTCACGCTGCTACGGCGGCGTCGCGGATCTTGTGAAATGTTGAACTGATGACCTCGCTGGTCGCAACTTTCGGGGCCCCTGCAGTCATGCTCTCGAGAGTCTTGAGCACATCCTTGTAGGTGCCTTCGTTGTAGGTGGCGGCGTGCTTTTCAGTGTCCCACAAACTGATGGCAAGCACATCCACGCTATCTGGTGTGGCCAATATGAGTTCGTCTCTGAAGCCCTGTTGCTTGCGCAGCAAAGGGATGACATTTTTCTCAAGCGTCTTGGTGAACTCGGCGAATTTGTTGGGTTTCAACTGGATGGAGAGTTTGCGTGCAAACATTATCAACCTCCTGGGTTGTGAAAGGGCTAAGGTAAAGAACCTCAGATGGGCTGACTTAGTTCAGGGAATCTGAAAAGAGAGGAAGGATACTCGCTCTATCTCGACCCTACGCTCAATACGCCGTCGTGTCAACCATCTCAGCGGATACGGTTATGGTGGCGGCAATGTGGTCAATGATTCATTTCACATCGAAGTGGCCAGGGCATCACCCGTCGGGGAACAGGTGATGACCCGGACCAACTTACTTCTTGTCTTCGCGAGCTTCTTCTACTTTAGCTTTATGCGCAGCCACGGCCACTGCTTTCATGAACGCTTTGGCAATGTCCGGGGTGGGCACTTTTCCCTGCAACACAGATTGAAAGGTTACGTTCCGGCCATACACGGAAATCGTGGAATCGCTGTCCTGCTGGACCACTGCGCCTTCCAGTGTAAGGCCGGCAAAAGCGCCTTTCGAGCGCGAGTAGGTGAGCATCTGTGTATCCATTTTCCAATCGGTGCCCGCGGAAGCATGGCGGCCGACGGGGCCGGCTGCGGCCGATCCTTCTCCGCTGATCTGGAATTTACTGGAGAGCAACTGCTGCATGCCTCTCTGATTCATGATCAGCATGATCAGGTCCACA
This sequence comes from uncultured Acidobacteriaceae bacterium, assembly GCA_964541925.1. Lineage (GTDB taxonomy): Bacteria > Acidobacteriota > Terriglobia > Terriglobales > Acidobacteriaceae > Angelobacter. The sequence continues at coordinate 2,868 of CAZISB010000053.1, forward strand.
CCTTCAACGCCTACTTGGAGGCCAGCGCTTCCTCCACCAACCGAAATGAAGGCTGGTGCGCTCCAACCATCTCTAGTGCGGCAGGTGGCTACACCGCGGCCGTGCTTGCCGCCGAAGATGAATCCACCCTTGACCAGATGTGGAACTACGGCAATACATTTGGCGCTATCGAGAACTTCTTGCGGTATCCCTTTGTCGGGGGCGGCGGACATCTGGCTCAAAACATCTGCGGCCATCTGCAAACGCTCGCTCACGTCCTTCTTCTGCTCGCCCGCCCAGGAGAGAGCTCCTGCAAGTAAAACTAAAACAAATACGGTAATACGTTTCATGGTTGCTCCTTAATTCTGTTTTGAAAAGATGACCTTGATTGGGAGGCGCCGGCGAACTGCTCAGCTGTGGAGTTGAACTTTCCGGTCTTGTTGAATCCGTTATCCATGCCAATGGAGCGGCCGGCGCCGAAACGTGTGTTTCATCGCCAGCAGGATTGACGCAACCACAAGCAATGAGGGAAGGACGCTTTCACCAAACTGAAGCATGAGTCCAAGCATCCAGATCGCGGCAGCCAAGAAGAAAATTGTCCTAAGCATCAATCGACCTCCTGATGCATCTAACACTGTCTTGGCCAAGCGACTTCGTCCAAAGTTGGGCGTTTTCAGGCAAACTCTACGGCCGGTCCGGCCCGGGTCGGAAACATCATTAACAACAGTATCCATCCTCGCGGCCTGACAAGTCTGAGCCATATTGCACACTGAGGTTGAGAATGCGCGGGCGGGAAAACCAGCGGCTCCGGTCAATTCCGGACAGCTTTTGTCTGCGCGGCATGCTTTCATTTCTGAGAGGTTCCCTAAAATGTTTGCTCGCAATATGACTTTGAAGCTGCAGCCCAACCATCTAATGCGCTTTATCCAGGCTTATGATGGGGCAGTCCTGTCTATTCTCAAACGCCAAAAAGGATTCAGGGGGGAGGTGGCTATTATTACCGCAATGGGAGAAGACGTGGTCGCCACCAGCTATTGGGAAAGCCGTGAAGCTGCCGATGCCTATCACAATTCCGGATATAAAGAAATTTTGGGCATTTTGGCAGGGATGATCGAAGACCTGCCTTCGATCGTCGATTCTGAGGTGATCAGCTCAACTCTCCACAATCTGGCAAACGTGCTGTAACCTCCCGCGTGCGACCTCTTACTCGGGCAGCGCAACTCCGGCAGCGAATGCCATTTCGGGTGCGCCTTTCTCAGCTTTATGCCGTTCTTCTCTGTGGGCCTTGAATTCCGCAGTAACTTGCCTGCTTCTCTCCTGCAGGGTCAGCTTGCCCCGAACGGAGAATTTCTCTCGGCAATTCGAACATCGCCAGGCGACAGGACTGCCGTCAATTTTTTCAATAACAACTAATTTTGGCATAGGCCCAGCATCTCACAATCGAAAGGCCATAGCTGTTCAATTCGGGACAATATTGTAGTTCTGGGTGTGCCTGAGCAAAAGCGCTCACTTTCGGGTCCGCTCTTGCGTGTACTCTTTGAGGACAGGATTTGAGGAGAAATGATGGACATCGTAACCGTGGACGAGCCCCGTAAGAATCCGGTGGAGCAAAAAATGAGAGCCAAATCTGAGCAGCCCGCTTCCCAGGACAAATTTGCCGAAGTCAGAAGGGCCAGGAAAAAAGAAAAGCGGGCCAGGCATCGCGCGAGACTAAAAAGATCGCACACCGATGGCTGAATAGCCCCGCAATGCCCTATTTCGGCCCCGTCAATTTCAGGCAGCGACCTCGCCCCCCGATCCCCAAAGCCGCGGGGGCTTAAATCTTGCCAGGGGCGCCGGGTCCGCTTTTTCCGGTGAGTGTTCAATATTGAACAGTTTTTTGGGGTCCGTCCCCCTCAGACTTTTAAAGGTAGGTTCCGGCCTACCACTGAATCTCTTGCAAAGACGCATCACTTCTCTGCGGACGCGGCGGCAGGGGCACAGCTCGAGAAGTCATTCCGTTTCTCCATAAGGAGTCCTGCGACGCATGAAGGTCCACCTGGTAAACCCCAGCAATATATCGTTTGGAACGGCGGTCATTACGCCGCGCTGGCTCTATGTGCTGGCCGCTGCCACCCCGGCTTCTTACGGGGATCCACACCTTGTTGATGAGACCCTGGAGCCGCTCGATCCTCTGCTGATCCAGAGCGGTGACGTGGTCGGCATCAGCATTCATACCGGCAATACCTTGCGCGGCTATGAAATCGGCCGGCTGGCACGCAGCCGTGGTGCATGGGTGGTTTTTGGCGGTATCCATGCAACACTCTATCCTGAAGAGGCGCATCAACTCGGGGGAGCGCATGCCGTAGTCAAAGGCGATGGCGACGCAGTGTGGGCCACAGTGCTGGAAGATTGCAGCAACAACGCACCAAAGCCGGTCTATGAAGCCGGGCGGATCGCGGCCGCCGCGTTCAAAGCGGCCCGGTGGGATTTGTTGCCGGCCAACCGCTACATGTGGGCTTCAGTCCAGACCGTCCGCGGTTGTCCCAAGCACTGTTCCTTCTGCTCGGTCTGGCGTACTGATGGACAGCAGCCGCGCCAGCGCTCGTCGGACGTAGTCCTGCAAGAAATCGTGGAGTTACGCCGTCTCGGCTTCCGCTTCATTGCGCTGGCTGACGACAATTTCTATCCGGTTACCCTCACTGACATTGAATTGGCTTTGCGGCAAAATAATCCCGGCCGCGTTCAGGAGCTCAGAGCCATCCGCGCTGAACGTTTCGAATTGATGGCGCGGCTGGCCCAGCTCCCGCCAGATACAGTCTTTTTTACGCAGATCACGATGGAGGCAGCCGAGGACCTCGAATTTCTTGCCGCTATGAAAGCTGCCCACATCCTGGGAGCACTGGTAGGAGTGGAGGCGGTCACACCCGAAGGCTTGAAAGACGTTTATAAAGACTTCAATTGTGCTGGAGAACATCTCGTCAAGCGGCTGCGGACCTTCCGTCAATATGGCATCCACGTTCTCGGGTCTTTCATCTTCGGGCTGCCCAGCGATCGTGCGCAAACATTTGCCGCCACGGCCAAGGTCGCCGAACAGGCAGAACTTACGTTTGCACAGTTCGTGATGCTGACGCCTTATCCGGGGACGGTGGATTTTGCGCGCTGGGAGAAAACCATGCAGAACGATACCAGACGCATCGCAGGCGTTCCACTTACCCGGCACTGGCTTATCCCCTCCGCGCTCCGGCCCAAAGTCTACGCTGTCCATCCGGCAATGTCAGACCGCGAGTTGCGGCAGCGAACTCAGGGAGTGTGGGACAACTTCTACTCCATGAAATCGATCTGGAAGCGCTCCCGATGCGCGGGGACCCTCAAGGCTCGGATCGCCTTTGTCCTGATTTCAAAGCTTTATCGCCGGATGTATGCGGATACGGGAATTGCCACTGATAGCGCCCGCGCAGCCCGATCTGCGCGCTGGGCGCGCTGGATTGCGAAACCCTGCCGGCGCCTGTTTGCGGGTAAGCCCATCCCGGATCTGCAAGTACCCGCCCGCCGCGCGCACACACTCGAACCGGCCGTTGAAGCATTCCAATAGACGATCCGGTATTACAACGCGAGATGCCTGGCGCTTCGCTCCATTCGTTAACGGAATGAGGCGCTGTTTTTCTCCTGCAGCCGCATCTCACTGACGATTTTCTCCAGCGCTTCTGAGATGCTCGGCGCCTCACCCAGGTGATAGAGCTTCTGCCCATTGCATGCGTTCACCTGGGCCGAGTAGATTTCCTGGGCACCGCGGTATTGAGCAGAGACGGATATTGTGAAAAGCAGGGTCGTCATAATTGTTAACTACGCAGCGCCCTCGGGTAAGCGGAAATACGCTACTGCAGGGACATTCGAAAAAACAAGTCCAAGATCCTCATAGACCTGCCGCATGCATGCGGTTGCCGCCAGCGTGTCTTGGCTGGTGGGCACGCGGACCTGGGTGGAACTCGGGCTGTTCGGTGGGAGGGGCGCAAATTGGTCCTGATGCTGCATGATGACGTGCAACATGGCAGCCAGACCTGCTGAGTGGTAACCGTTGCTGAATGTCGTACCGTCATCTGTGGCAATCGCCGGACGATGAGAGAGCCAGTATTCACAAACCAGGCTCCATTCTCCCTTTCCGGTGAGCTGCCAGATTTTCAGGTAGGAAATATGGATTCCCGGAACATATTCAATCTGGATCAAACCTCGTTGCGAGGGGCACAGCAGGTCCTTCCAGTTCAGGATTACCGCGCTTTCCAAAACGCGGGCCATCTGAATGATTGGTGCAACGGGCGGGATGCTGGTCATAACATTAACCTCTAAAGAGGAGAAGAAGTTGCTTTGCTCTAACCTTCGCCGCGCACGCCGGCGGTATGTCAATGCAGCGCCTTCTGCTGTCCAGAATCACCGAGTCTCGCTCTGGCCCGCCATCAACGCGCGTATGACGGCTGCTGTAAGTCTATCGTGGTCTGTGCGAGCCACTGAGTCACCACGCTTCGGTATGGATCTGGCTTGTTCAGCTCGTTGTTTTGTATCTCTTGTATCTTTTCCTGCTGCATGACGGCCTCCGGAAAAAGTTCAACTGTGGGTCATTATGCGCTACTCTGGTTCTTCAATCTGTTCACTTTTGCACACGCAGCTCTAGTTCTCCGCGGTCCCGGTAAAACCCTTAAAAGCACGGGCTAAGCAAACGCCTCGATGCTTCCGCATAGCTCACCTTCTCATTCGGGTGCGGAAAATCTGAAAACAAAATAACAGGAAGGTCATTCTGGGCGGGGCGAACGTAAATCACGCCTGATTGCGCTTCCCTGTGTCGCTTTACCAGCTGCGTGTAGTTAATGTTGTTCTCTTTCGTGAGGCTGAGCCGTAGAAGCGCATCGGGCTTCTCGAGTTCATGTACTTCGATTGCAGTTGGCGTTTGTGTGACTGCAAGCCCTGCCTGCAACCGGTTATTCACGTCTTCCACATGCGCGGTAAGAGCCTCGTGCAGCCGGCGCAAGGCAACCGATGCCTGTCGCTGGTCAAGATTTTCTTTAATAATTGTGTTCATAAAGTTTCCGCTAGCAGCCACGAGCACAATTTCGATTCGAAACCCACAATTCGGGAAAGAGGAAATCAGCGCTTGCTGTGGAGCTCCTTTCCGGTGTTTATCCAGGTTCGTGCGCCCTGAGTCTGTTCACAATTGTTCAGGGGTGAATTCGCCCGAAGCAGACTTCCCTAGCGAGCAAAAGTTTTACCTGCTGCCACGAGACAGCTTGGCGTACTGTCGCGAAGGACCGGCCTGACTTTCACCGCCGC
>CAZISB010000054.1:0-7595 GCA_964541925.1 uncultured Acidobacteriaceae bacterium
CCCAGCTTGGTATCGCGGGCTTCGATTTCGAACTCCTCGATGTGGATCGAGGTGTAGTAGTCTTCCTTGACCAGCTTTTCGCTGACCAGGATGGCATCTTCGAAGTTGTACCCGCGCCACGGCATGAAAGCCACCAGCACGTTGCGTCCCAGCGCCAATTCGCCTTTATCGGTGCAAGGCCCGTCAGCGATCACCTGCCCCTTCAACACGCGGTCGCCTTTTTTGACCACCGGCTTCTGGTTGATGCAGGTGTTCTGGTTGGAGCGCTTGAACTTCGTAAGCTGGTAGATGTCGCTTCCGACTTCACGCGAGAGCTGCGTGGGATGATGCTCGCCTTCCACGCGCACGATGATGCGCTCGGAATCGACAGAATCAACAATGCCGTTGCGGCGCGCCAGCACCACAGCGCCAGAGTCGCGGGCTGTTACGCCTTCCATGCCGGTTCCCACCAGCGGAGCAGCGGCACGAAGCAGCGGCACAGACTGGCGTTGCATGTTGGCGCCCATCAGCGCGCGGTTCGCGTCGTCATGCTCCAAAAACGGCACAAGCGATGCGGCCACTGATACCAGCTGCTTCGGGCTCACGTCGATGTAATCGACCTCTTCCCGCGGCACCAGCACAAAGTTGCCGCCCTTGCGGGCGTCCACAATTTCTCCAACAATCCGGCCCTTCTCGTCCAGCTCAATGTTCGCCTGCGCGATAACGTGCCGGTCTTCCTCCCAGGCCGAGAGGTAGAACGAATACGGCTCGGTTTCAAGCGCTTTCTTGCGCCGCTCTTTCAGCTCAGCGCTGATCTTCTCTGCTTCTTTCTGCTCGATGTGGTCGCCTACGCGGTGATCGCTGTCGCCGGCATTGAGCACGGTCACATAGTCCACCACGCGTGAATCTTTCACGCGGCGGTACGGCGACTCAATGAAGCCGTAGTCATTGATGCGGGCATAGCAGCTCAGCGAGCTGATCAGACCGATGTTCGGACCTTCCGGCGTCTCGATCGGGCAGATACGGCCGTAGTGCGTCGGGTGCACGTCGCGCACTTCGAATCCAGCTCGCTCGCGCGAGAGGCCGCCCGGACCAAGCGCTGAGAGACGCCGCTTGTGCGTGATCTCTGAGAGCGGGTTGGTCTGGTCCATGAACTGCGAGAGCTGCGATGATCCGAAGAACTCGCGGATCGCCGCCATTACCGGCTTGGCGTTCACCAGGTCATGCGGCATGGCCGTGGACATTTCCTGGTACACGCTCATCTTTTCCTTGATTGCGCGTTCCATGCGCACCAGGCCGATGCGGAACTGGTTCTCCATCAACTCGCCCACTGCGCGCACCCGTCGGTTGCCCAGGTGATCAATGTCATCCACTGCGCCAATGCCTTTGCGCAGCTTCAGCAGGTAGCGGATCGTTGCGTAAAAGTCGTCCGGATCGAGCGTCCGCTTATCCAGGTCGGTGGCTTCGTTCTTCTCATAGAGTTTGATATTGAACTTCAAGCGGCCCACGCGGCTGAAGTCGTACTTGCGGGCGTCAAAGAACATGCCATGGAACAGCGCCGTGGCAGTGTCCAGCGTCGGCGGATCGCCGGGACGCAGCTTGCGGTAAATCTCAATCAGGGCTTCTTGCGGCGTCTTGACTGAATCACGGCGCAGCGTCGCGCTGATCACGTTGCCCACGTCATCACGCTCAGGGAAGAAGACGTGAACTTCTTCGATTCCCGCATCCATGATCTTGGAGAGCTTATCTGGCGTCAGTTCGCTATTAGCCTCAAGCAGAACTTCGCCGCTCGCGGTATCAACCACGTCAGCCGCCGTGAACGCGCCTTCCAGATCTGTTGTGTCGATTTCGATCTCGGTGATCTTGGCCTTCTGAATTTCCTTCAAAATCGCCGGCGTGATCTTGCGTCCCGAGTGGGCGATCTCATGCCCGCTCTTGTCTTTAATGCTGTGCGCCAGCTTCAGGCCAAGCAGGTTGGTTGGACGCTCAATGCCGCTCTCCAGTATCCAGCGCAGCTTCTTGTCTTTCAGACTGATCTTGTCAGCGGTGTAGAACGTGCGCAAAATGTCTTCATCGGAGCGCAGGCCCAGCGCGCGCAGAAAGATGGTGCCCAGGAATTTGCGCTTGCGGTCAATGCGGACGTAGAGAATATTTTTCTGGTCGTACTCAAACTCCACCCAGCTTCCGCGATAAGGAATGATCTTGCCCAGGAAATAGGTGCGGTTGTTGGCGGTCTCAAAGAAGACGCCGGGTGAGCGGTGCAGCTGGCTCACGATCACGCGCTCCGTGCCGTTGATGATGAACGTGCCGTTCTGGGTCATCAGCGGAATGTCGCCGAAGAATACTTCCTGCTCCTTGATGTCGCGAATGCTCTTGTTGCCTGTCTCCGGGTCCTTGTCGTAGATAGTCAGGCGAATCGTGACCTTAAGCGGAGCGGAATAGGTCATGCCGCGCTCTTCGCACTCAGCAACGTCATACTTCAGCTGCAGGCCAACCGGGTCGCCGCACTTGTTGCAGAAGTCAGGCGTGTTGGCGTTGAAGGTGCCGCACTTCTGGCAGAGCACATCGCCGGGATGGAACGGGTCAGTAATGACCGTGTTGCCGCAATTACGGCAGGTGGTGCGCAGGTGATGCAGACCTTTGAGGTGTCCGCACTTGCACTCCCAGTTGCCGATGGAAAAATCAACAAAGGCCAGCTCGGAGACGTTGCGGAAATCGGTGATGGGGAAAACGGATTGAAATACGGACTGGAGCCCGCTGTCGTCACGCTCGCTCGGCAACTTGTCCATCTGCAGGAAGCGGTCATAGGAGCGCTTCTGTACCTCGATCAGGTTCGGGATCTGCAGCGATACTGGAATCTTGGAAAAGTCGAGACGATAACGGAAGGCGCCATTCTTGTTCGGCATGAATAACTCCTGGAATTTTTCTGTTCGCTCGCGCGGCGAACTTCAAGCAGGTTCTCTGGAAACTTCTTGCATTCCACAAGGCAAACCTGATAACTAATGCAGCTTCAAAGAACGGTAAGACGGGCAAAAGCACAATGGGTCAACAGGAGACAAAAGTTCCCGTTGACGCCGGAACAGCGAATTTCTATGACTGAATTGTGTTTATCCGCGCCCGTCTGACTAGACCGTTCTTGTCCGCCCCACAAAGCGGACCTGTTTCTAAAGAAACAATATCGCAGGTCTGGCTACGACCCTGAGCAAGGCGAATATTGCCCGGGCACCACGCCTGTCCTGCGTCAAAAAATTGTTGAAAACCGGTTGGGAAGAGAAACCACCGTATCTATATTGATACCAGAAGCCCCCATCCGGATTCAACCCTTTTGGCCAGAAAATTGCCCCGGGGTTCCCGACAAGCGCTATTTTCGCCTGACAAGATGTAATTGCAGGGCACAGATGACTTTGTGCCCCTCAACCCCCTGAGATCCCTCGGGCTGCGCCCTCGGGATGCGACTTGCGGGCTCAAACGGCCCGCAAAACGTCGCTACTTAATCTCGACTGTTGCGCCCGCTTCAGTGAACTTCTTCTTGATGGTCTCAGCCTCTTCCTTTGACACGTTCTCTTTCACGGTCTTGGGAGCGCCATCCACCAGGTCCTTGGCTTCCTTCAAGCCCAGGCTGGTGACTTCGCGTACGGCCTTAATCACGTTGATCTTGTTCGAGCCGGCGCCGGTCAGCACCACGGTGAACTCAGTCTTCTCTTCAGCCGGGGCTGCTCCACCCGCGGCTGCTCCGCCGCCGGCAACCATCACCGGGGCTGCTGCGGCTGCGGAAACGCCGAGCTTCTCTTCAAGCATCTTTACGAGCTGGGCCGCGTCCAGAAGGCTCAACCCTACGATTTGATCTTGTAACTGCTGCAAGTCTGCCATGTTTCTCTCCACTTTTATTTCGATTTTGTGCTGGCTCGCCGCATCCTCCCCTCGCGTTCCAATGCGCCCAGACTAGCGCCACGTGAGGTCTCCTCAGCGATAAAACTGTCCCTGAAGCTGCCGCACTTGGAGCGGCCTCAGAGTCGGAACCGGTTAGCTTGTGGCTTCGCCGGCCTCCTTGAACTTTTTCTTCTCGACGCCCTGGTTCACCACCACGGCCAGGTTCTTGCCCACGGCGTTCATTACCGTAACCAGCCGTTGCGCCGGAGCATTCATCAGGAAGAGCAGCTTCGAGTAAATCTCTTCCTTGGCCAGCATGGTTGCCAGCGCTTTGATCTCTTTGAGCGTGATGACGCGCCCTTCGAGCACTCCGGCCTTGAATGAGTACTCCGGATTGTCATCAACATACTTGCTTAATGCTTTGGCCAGCGCGACCGGGTCGCCACTGGTATAGGCAATCGAGGTCACGCCTTTGAGTCCCTTCAGGGCTTCTGAAACCTTGGTTCCTTCTGACGCGCGCTTGGCCAGCGTGTTCTTCACCACCTGGTAGCGCCCGCCTGCTGTACGGACCGTCTTGCGCAGCTCAAAGTCCTTGGCCACCGTGAGCTTGGAGAAGGTTCCCACAATCATGCTGCTGGCCTTCTGCAGGTCCTGGTTCAGCTTGTCAATCTGCTCTGCTTTTTTTGCTTTTGTAACCGCCATCTGCTTGTCCTTTTCCTATGTCTTGTGGCACAGCCGCCCTCGGCTGTGTCTTCTGGCAACGCACACCGGCGAGGGCGCCGGTGCCACAAGAGTTATGCCTTGGCTGCTGCCTCTACCGGCGTGGTGTCAATCGCAATCCCCGGGCCCATGGAGGACGAAATGTATGCGCCCTTGATGTATTTGCCCTTGGCAACCGCAGGCTTTGCCTTGACCACGCTGGAAATTACGGCAGTCGCGTTCTCCACCAGTTTGTCCGGCGTAAAAGAAATTTTGCCCACGGGAACATGGACCAGGGCCGTCTTGTCAGTGCGGAACTCGACCTTACCGGCCTTGATCTCCTTCACCGCGTTTGCGATGTCAAAGGTTACAGTGCCGGTCTTCGGGTTCGGCATCAGGCCCTTGGGTCCAAGCACTTTGCCCAGCTTGCCGACGGACTTCATCATGTCCGGCGTAGAGATCACGGCGTCAAAGTCCGTCCAGTTTTCTTTCTGGATCTTCTCCACCATCTCCTCGCCGCCAACAATGTCCGCCCCGGCGCCCTCGGCCTCGCGGACCTTTTCTCCGCTGGCGATCACCAGCACCTTCTTCGACTTGCCCAGCCCATGCGGCAGAACTACCGTTCCGCGCACCATCTGGTCGGCGTGCTTGGGATCGACTCCCAGGCGCAGCGTGACCTCTACCGTCTCGTCGAACTTGGCGAATTTGACTTTTTGCAACAGCGGCACAGCTTCATTGAGGAGATACTGCTTGCTCTCCACCGCTGCGCGCGCCTTGCTGATATTTTTTCCTGCTTTGCGACTCATCTGCTTTTCCTTATCTCCCACCGCTCTCGGGGTCTTCTCCGCGCCGTGGTGTTATCGACTTTTTAGCAACTAGCATTAGCAATTAGCTTTTGTCTCGCGATTTTACGATTTGGCTAATTGCCAGTTGCTATTTGCTAACCTACAACTTCAATTCCCATGCTGCGCGCCGTGCCCTTCACGCTCTTGATCGCCGTCTCCAGCGACGCGGCGTTCAAGTCAGGCATCTTCTGCTTGGCGATCTCCGCCACCTGCTTCTCCGTGACCTTGCCGACCTTATCCTTATTCGGCGCGCCTGAGCCCTTGGCGATTCCCGCCGCGCGCTTTAGCAGCACTGACGCCGGCGGCGTCTTGGTAATGAACGTAAATGAGCGGTCGGTATAGACCGTGATCACCACCGGGATAATCAGCCCTGCCATCTCCTTGTTCTGGGTGCGAGCGTTGAACTGCTTGCAGAACTCCATGATGTTGATCTGCGCCTGACCCAGTGCCGGGCCAACCGGAGGCGCCGGCGTCGCCTTGCCGGCTTCAATCTGCAACTTAACGGATGTCTGTACTTTTTTCGGTGCCATATGCTCTCTGTTCTACGAAAATCCTTACTCTTCTTTGACACAGGCTCTTGCCTGGGCCATCGGTACTTGGTTTTAGTATTTGGCTGCAAGCTCACATCTGTTTCGTCGGATCCAAGCCGTTCGCCTCTTCCAGGCAGAGCTAAATACTAAGTACCAAATACTAAGTACTGCTTCTAAGCTACTTTCTCCACCTGCCCAAACTCCAATTCCACCGGCGTCGCGCGGCCGAAAATCGTTACCATCACCTTCAGCGTCTCGCGATCTTCGTTCACCTCGTCCACCGTGCCGTTGAAGTTGGCAAACGGCCCATCGGTGATGCGGACTGTCTCGTTCTTCTCGAACTTGACCCGGATCTTCGGCTTGTCCTTGCCCACATTTACGCGATAGATAATCTGGTTGACCTCATCCTCGGTCAGCGGTGTGGGGTCGTTCGCCGTTCCCACAAAACCCGTCACGCGCGGCGTGGATTTCACCACGTGCCAGACATGATCGCCTTCACCGCCCGTGCGGAAACCAGTGAGGTCCATCTGCACCAGCACGTATCCGGGATAAAACATTCTTTCGACGGTATATTTCTTGCCGCCGCGAATTTCAGTCACCGGCTCGGTGGGGATCACTACCTTGCCGATCTTTTCCTGCAGGCCAAATGCCTGTATGCGCGACTCCAGTGACTCCTTCACCTTGCGCTCAAATCCTGAATAGCTGTGGATGATGTACCACTTCATATTCGGATTGGTGCTCTCCGGCGGAGGCGTCTGCCCCTGCTCCGGTGCGCCGGCTTCGTTGATGTTTTCGTCTGCCATGCTTAAAACTTTCCGGTGCTGTTACCGCGTGTGGTGCAACACCCAGTTGACTCCACTGCCGATTGCCTGGTCGATAATGAAAAAGTAAATGCCGAACAGAATCACGGTGATGATCACCACCATGGTCGTGGCCTGGACTTCTTTCCGGCTAGGGAAAGTCACCTTCCGCATCTCATTGCGGACATCCGACAAAAACCCTTTTATCCGCGCCGGGACCTGAGTCACCCTGTTGCCTTCATTTTCCCGCGCCATAGTTACCGCTTTCGCCATTGGATCCTTCTTTCTACCTGTCGCTGCGCTCGCATCGCCGATTCATGCTCTCCGGCACATTCATTGCACAGCACCCTATATCTTGCGACTCATCGCCTATCGGCCTCGCCGCTTATTCCAAGCCAGCTATCGCCTTTGTTCCAAATCTGGCAGGGGCGGAGGGATTCGAACCCCCAAGTCCGGTTTTGGAGACCGGCAGTTTAGCCGTTGAGCTTACGCCCCTGTAAACCAGCAGTTAGCAATTAGCCGTTAGTAATTAGCCTTTGCCGCTTTGTTCAACAGCATCGTCAACTTTCAGAAGCTTAGGCTAATTGCCAATTGCTATTTGCTAATTGCTTACTTCACTTCCTTATGCCCTGTGTGCTTGCGGCAACGCTTGCAAAACTTCTTGAACTCCAGACGGCCCGTGGTCGTCTTCTTGTTCTTCGTCGTCGAGTAATTGCGTTCTTTGCAGTCGCCGCACTGTAATGTGACTATCTCTCTCATGACTCCAACCCTTGTCTAATTGGTGGATCGCAGGCGTTCTCGCCTGCGATCCATATTGCTTACTGAATAATTTCCGAGATCGTGCCTGCGCCCACGGTCCTGCCGCCTTCACG
>CAZISB010000055.1:0-7451 GCA_964541925.1 uncultured Acidobacteriaceae bacterium
CACGCCGTACTCAGGGAAAGCAGCCACGCCGAACTCAGGGAAAGCAGCCACGCCGTTGCACGAGACTGCTCGGTAGTTAAAGCCTCACCGCAGGCCAGCATCACTATTCATGGTGATACGCCAAGCATTGAAGGAGGCATCCAGATTCGCTATAAGCAACCATCTACGGCTGCGGAATGGTGTGCCGATCATGGAGTTGAAGTAAAAGACGGGATCGCAATTCTCTTTAAAGGCGTAAACGAAGATTACAGCACCAATGGCCATACGCAAAGTTCCAAGTACATAAAGCCAGTATTTTATCGGCCAGGTACGACGCCGAAGGCAGAAGATTGGGATCCCAGCATTGAGTGTGGCGGTGGCTTGCACTTCAGTCCTTCTGCTTCGGCTACCCTGAGATTCCATCCTGAAGCAAAGCGTTTTATTGCATGCCCAGTGCAACTAAGTGAAATCGTGGTGCACCAGAGAGCCCTCTATCCAGAAAAAGTAAAAGCTCCACAAGTAGTTTCACCTGGCTGCTACGAAGTTGATCATAGCGGGAAGCCAGTTCAAGCGGCTGGAGCGTCAGCCTAACCACGATTCAAACTGACTGCCGGGTAAGGGACCCAGGACAAAGTTTTACACGTAGCGGAACTGCAGCAACTATGAGAAGCCAAGCCTACAAACCGTACAAGATGCAGTCGAAGCACCGCTACAAGTTCACTCCCAAACCACAACAAAAGGAGGTTCTATGGAAGACGAAGAGGATGAGTAGTAGCAGCCACAATTTGCACAGTCCTGAGACGCCGGTTGGCAGAAAGACCGGCCGGCGTCGTATTTCCTCAATATCAAAACGCTGGCTGGACAAGCCTCCGGTGGTGAAACGTGGCGAGCGAGAAATCTGCAACCCACTCACACCTGAAGGCAGGGCCGAATATAGATACCGCCTACTGCTCATGTGGGTGCGCCAGGATGGCTGGTGCTGCTTCCGTGATTACGACTTCTGCCCGGGCAGGCTGCGGCTGGCTGAAGCAACTTTTGAGCACGAGAACAAGCGTACCAGGGGAGAGCGGGACGACCGCATTTCCTACTTTGATGAATCTGGCAAGGAGCGGCCGCAAAATGGCGCTGCGCACGGCGAATGTAACCGGATAGCGGGATCGCGCAGGCTCAAAATCTGGCACGGAACCAACTGGCTGGTCGAAGTGGAGAAGGTGAGCGCATGAAGCAGAAGGTCCCTGAATCCGGGGTATTGCGCGCCTGTCTTGACCTGCTGGCCTATGAGCACATCTGGCATGAACGCAGGAACAACGTCCCTGTAATGGTTCCAAACGGGCGCGGTGGTAAGCGGCCAGTCAAGGTTGCGGCAAACGGCACAGCGGACATCATGGCAACCCCGGTGGTTAAGACGGTCGCTTTTTCGACCGACGTGATGACTAGAGACTCTCTGACAGTAACGCGACCACCACAGCCAATCAGGGAAGTGATTGTTTCCCAGATGATTCTCTGGATTGAATGCAAATCCGATTCAGGCAAGCAAAGAGAAGCGCAGATTGAATTTGAGCGGGAAGTAACTGCCGCCGGGCACCACTACCTGTTAGTCCGTGACGTGGACACGCTACGCGACTGGCTAAGAGCGCGCGGGGTGATTCGATGAAGAACCTCGTTCCACCATCACTCATTAATTACGAGAACCAGATGCAGGAATTTATGCAAGAGCAAAGAAAGCTATGCCGTGTGTGCTACCGGCGTGGATGCAACGGAAGCTGCCAAGCGCAGTCCGTCTCTGAAGAGGAGTTAGCCGCTGCAGAGAAGGAAATGCTTGGAGCCATAGGCCGGATGTCAGGGGGCAAAGAGGAGCTAGGCCGCGAGATATTCCGCGATGCGCTGGGTGAGATGCAACGCCGGCAAGAGCGCAGGCGCAAGCAGATGTTCTGGGTAGGGATCATCGGCGGGGCTCTCTGTGTGCTGGCGATCATTGCTCTGCTGGTTTGGAGCAGGCCATGACGGTAAGAGTAGCCAGAAAGTCAGGCAAGAACCGGAAAGCGGAAGGTGGTACGGCTGAGACGGCATTGCAGCGCGTCAGGCGGGTGCTCTGCTCTGGCGTTTGGGTGGACTGCGATGAAGCCAACGTCACCGCAAGCGCCGACCTGGTTGAAGACCTGAAGTTTGATTCACTCGACTTCTGCGAACTGGCAATGGCACTCGAAGAGGAATTCCAGATCGAGGAAATAACCGCAGACGAGATGGAGCACGTCAAGACCGTGGGCGACGTGGTGGCGCTGGTTGAGAAGAAGCAGCAGGAAGCGCCGAGGGTGATGGCGGCACAGGCATGAGGAAAGACGCCTACATCTGCGATGTGTGCGGGATTACCAAGCAGGAAGCCAACCACTGGTTCAAAGGCTACGTGATGTGTGATGGTCCGCTGGTGGTTGGCAAGGAAACCAAGGCAGTGGGGTTCCTGGTTGTGCCGTGGACTACAGAAGTGCTCAGTCATTTATTCGGCAGCCATGCACTACCTGAAGCAGACGCGCACCTGTGCGGGCAGCAACACGCGATTGAGTGGGCCAATGCCCAGTTATCAAAGTCAAGCTAAGGAAAGGAATAGAACTTCATGGCGGTAGCATTTAAAGCAGCACACTCACGCACAAGCGAATACCGCTTTTTGCCGGAAGACCTGGTAATCAAGCCGGGACTGAACGGCCGGGCCGAGCCACCGGACATAGAGTGGTTGAAGCGTGACATTCTGGAGCGCGGCCAGCTCACGCCGGTAGTGATCCGCAAAGACGGGGATAAAGCCGTGCTGGTGGCGGGGTTCTCGCGCTGGCGCGCAGTCTCAGAACTCAATAAGGGCCGCAAGAAAGAAGACAAGATTCAGCTACGCTGCACCTACACGATGTGTACCGAGGAAGAAGGGTTTCTGGCAAACATCGCCGAAAACCGCTTCCGCAATTCCACCACAGAGTTGGACGACGCGCACAACATCAAGGCGCTGATGGTGAAGTGGGGCAAGACCGAAGAGCAGATTGCCTCAGTTTACTTCCCGGCAGCGTCAACCCAGCAGGAACAGAAAGCCGCGCTCAAATGGGTGCGTGATACCGCCAGGCTGGCGCAGCTTACCAAAGAAGCTGAGAAGGCACTGAAGGAAGGCCGGCTGAAGCTGCCGGCGGCCAAAGCTATCGCCAAACTATCTGAGGAGCAGCAGCAGAAAGCCCTCAGCGGCAATGGGCAGGTAAAGGCCAGCGCGATCCGTGAAGCTGCGGGCAAGCCCAAGCAGCCATCTTTAAAAGACATTCTGCGCGAAGTCATCAACACAGGAAAGTTTCCCGGAGTAGAAGGCAGGGAGTGCGAAGCGTCACAGGACATGATGGAGTTCCTGGGCCGACTAGTTAACTGACATGCAAACTACAAAACCCAAGCCGCTGGACAAGATGAAGGAAGCTTTCAACTCAACTTCCTGCCCGGCGTGTGGCACTCCAAAGCGGGACCGTCAGGACTGGTTCTGTAAGCCATGCTGGTATGAGCTGCCGAAGAAGTTAAGAAGTGCGTTGAAGTACCGGCCATGGGCGGCATTTGCGGAGTGGATGCAGGCAATGGCGATTTTAAAAGAGAAGCAGGCCAAAGGCGCATGAGCACTCAACCGATTGAGTTTTGGGTATTAAAGCACTCAGATGCATTCCATCCTGGGTCACGTCAGGAGTGTGAGCATTGCCAGTTGATGATCTCACTGTATGGAGAAATGCCATCGCCTGAACAGATTATGGCGGCATCTCTGCAAAATCCCCCCAGCCGCACAAAATTGCCGATTCCGGTATCGCTCCGTTGGTTCATTTGGGAGCGTGACAACTTCACTTGCCGGGAGTGTGGGTCACGGCAGAAATTAACTGTAGATCACATCATTCCTGAATCTAAGGGCGGAACACTCGACCCAGATAACCTTCAGACCTTGTGCCATCGCTGCAATTGCAGAAAGGGAGCACAGTGAGCAAGGGCATCAGAATCGACTTTCTGTTTGTTCCATTCCCACAGGAGATATGGCGCGAGGGTTTGGATCTGACGGAATCAGAATTTAAGTTGCTGGGATACCTGCTCTACCACCAGGCGCGGTTTGGGCGCGGAATCATCGCCATGTCTGACGACGAAATGTTGAACGGAAGGCGGGGCCCCAATGGAGCCAGGGTTGATAGTGGATGTGGGATTAAGGGCCGAAACAATCTAAAGACTGCCAGGCAGAAGTTGATAGACCGCGATTGGTTGGAATGCGAGCAGGATGCGCGGGGTACGAAATACAAAATCCAGCTAAGCGACGTGATGGAGGATGTGTCCAAAACGGACAGTGGGGTGTCCAAAATAGATACCCCTGTTATGCAGGGGGGTATCCAAAACGGACAGAAAGGGTATCCAAAACGGACAGGAAAGGTGTCCGAAATAGATACCCACAATAAGGAAGAGAAAGAACTTTATATAGAACATAAAGATATAAAACCTGCTGCTGCGGCTTCCGCCGCGCAGCCTTCCGACTCACGTTACCAGCCCTGTGTTGATGTGCTTCACCGCTACCACGCAAAGTTTGCTGCAAATGTAATTTCCTTTGACCTATGGTTCGGCAAGGTTGGTGGATCGCAATTGAAGAACACCCTAAAAAAGCATGAAGCCCTGACGGTCGAAGAATTCACGCGGCTGGTAGGCAACCGGGCGCGCAGTCCGGGGGAGAAACACGCAGAGCCGGTGTACGCATGGGTGGGAAGGATTCTGGATTTTGTGGAAGGGCCGAAGGGAGCAGCCGATGGGAGAGCGAATGGAAAATCGGGGCAGCCAGTTAGTAAAGCAGCAGCCAAAGAACAGCGAATTGTCGATAACGTCCTCCGGTATCGAGCTGCAACCGCTGGAACAGGTTCTGGTGCGAGTAGCGGTCCGGTGGCCGTACCCAGAGATGGGGGCGCTGGAGTACACGGACTGGATGGAGAGCCTGAAATCATTCCCCCTGGACAAAATCCAGGCCGCACTTGACCGGCTGATGCACGAGCCGCCAAAGCGCGAGTTGACTGACGGAACCATCAGCGAGTACCGCGGCCGGCCAACTCTGGTGGATGTACTGCGCACCATCGAGATCATGGACGAAGCTGCGGCGCAGGCGGCGGCGGCCAAAGCGCGAGAAGAAGAGCGCCGTAAAGAGCGGGAACTGGGAAAGCGCAGAGAAGAGCACCCGGAAGAATTTCTGGGTGTGGCGGATTTCTTTACCCAGTTGAAGCAGGACCACCCGGAATTGTTTGTGGCGAAACAGAACAAGATGCCGGAAGTGCGGATGCAGTCAACGGGCAATACGGACAAATATGGGCTGGAAGAAAAAGTAGAAGTGTCCAGCATGACAGAGGCTGAGTTGCAGAACCGGCGCATGATTCTGAAACAGCAGAAGCAGACGATTTTAAAGCGCCACAATGGGGCCAAAACCGCATGATCCAACTGCGCAAAGCCTACGTTCTTCAGGGGAACTGCAGCGACCACGGCTACTTCAGGCTGCTGACGGCAACGGTGTGCGAGTCGGCTCAATGCCCGAAGTGCCGCAAGGGGGTAGTCGAGTGCGCGCTGATGTTGGTAGGGAGCATTCAGACATCGCGCACAGACCTGCCGCAGGTTGAGGCGGTGGACCAGCTTGTGTCAGGCACGTTTGTTTCTCCGCTCAGGGAGTATTGGGCCAAGGAGAAGGAGAAAAAAGCGAAGGCGGCGGGAGTATGACACGGGAAGGTGAGCATTGCATGACATTACAGCCATCAGCCTCTTCAGCGGATCAGGGCAGCTCGACGTTGGAGTTGGATGGGCGCTCCGGTCTGTTGGCTACGAGCTCCGTACCATCCTCTACTGCGAGCAAAACACGTTCGCGCAAGAGGTCATTAAAGCGCGAATCAGAGACGGCCTGCTGCCCGACGCACCCATCTGGAACGATGTCAGAACTCTGCCCGCAGCACGGCTTCGAGGCTTTGTTGGAGCGGTTATCGCAGGATTCCCCTGCCAGGACCTCAGCGTGGCAGGAAAGCAGGCCGGATTCGGCAGCGATGATGGATGGCTCATCTTCGATGAGTGGGGAACAGGAAAACACTTCTATATCCCGCCGCGCAACCGCTCAGCTTACGAGAAATACAGGCTCAAAGGATGGGACACATCTGAGCTCGTTGCGAAGTTCGGAGTCGCTCCCGGAAAAGCCAAGCGACCACAACGCAACAGTGACAGCAGCGATGGAATTAGCACGACGACTCGCTCAGGACTCTTTTTTGAGGTTGTCAGGATTGCCCGTGAATGCGGGGCAGGGCTTATCTTCCTGGAAAACGTACCCGGCATCGGGTCAACAGCTTGCCCTGTTGACGGAAGCGGAGTGTGGCCAGCAGCAGCCGTTGTCGCTCAAGAGCTGGCCCAAAACGGGTATGTGTCTCGATGGCTACATCTGGCCGCTGAAGATGTTGGAGCGCCGCACGGCAGAGAGAGATGGTGGTGCGTGGCGAGTTTGGCTGACGCCGAACGCAATGGACTCGCTGGAGCCGCGCAGTCCGGAAGCGCTGAAGGAATATAACGAGCGGCAACGTCCTGGCAGGACAACGGTGAGCACACTTCGCGAACAAGTGATTTATCCGGCATGGAACACTCCATCCTCCGGCAACTTCAGAACCAGAGGAGGCGACCGCAAAGACGAAATGGGATTGGATCATCAGGTGAAAGCGTGGCCAACGCCGGATGCAAGAGACAAGGCCGCTACTGGCGAAGAGTCTGACAGGCGTCGGCTGGAGATGTATTCGACTCAGGGTTTGCAGAATGCGGCAAAATCGTGGACCACCCCGCAAGCCCATGATCGCCATGGCGTGAGAACTGAAGAGCAACTAGCTGAGGCACGGCTGAAGTCGAAAGCCGGCCACAAAGACTTGCAGAGCGACGTGCGCAGCTGGGGAACACCGCGCAAGGATGAAGCCAAAGACTCATGGGCCACGCCAGCAAGCCATGACCATCACATTGGCTATCAAGACAGAACCACTGGCAAGGCAGGAACGCAGATCAATGTCCACACACAAGCCGTAAATCTCGCTGGCGGCAAAGCAACAGGCCAGCAGCTAAACCCTGAATGGGAAGAGCTGCTGATGGGATGGCCGCTGGGATGGAGTGATCCGGCAAATCCGTGCGCCGGCGTGTGGCCTGGCTGGCCGATGCCGCAGGGCCCAGAGCAGTTTGAATACGAGCCACCGAGAACAATCTCGAAAGGCACGATGCCGAACCGGACAAAGCGGGTGGAGATGGTCGGCAATGGCGTGGTGCCACAGTGCGCAGGAATGGCGTTCGCGTTGCTGATGGCGGGTAGGGACCCAGAGCAGTGCAGCCACGGAGCCATGCAGTCGAAATGAAAAAGTTGTGAAAGTTAAAACCGAGCTAGTTCCTTTAAAGGTCTAGCCACAACCAAGGAGAGAGATAAGCCCATGAAAGACCAGCTAGAG
>CAZISB010000056.1:0-2741 GCA_964541925.1 uncultured Acidobacteriaceae bacterium
ATGGTGGCCAGGGACGGAATCGAACCGCCGACGCCAGCCTTTTCAGGGCTGCGCTTTTTGAAGCGTTCGCCGCTGATTTCAAAATACTTATCGCCCAAATTCACGCCAAAGTCCTGCTATTTTCTGAGACCAAACAAGACCAGAAAATCAATTCACCATCGCACTGCGCGCCAAGCGACTGATCGCCGCGCGCTGGTGGGCCTCGGTGGTCTGCTGATAAATATCCAGTGTGGTGCTTGCGCGAGAGTGTCGCAGCAGCGCCTGGGCATCACGCACAGGAATGCCGCGCTCCTTGCACAAGGTTGCAAATGATGTTCTCAGGCAACGCCAATTTACCCATGGCATGCCCAGCTGCCTGGCTGCCGGCTTGATATGCCGGCTCAGAATATTGTTATCCCTCATGGGTGCGCCCTTGCGCACCGACTGAAACACCAAGGCATCGGGCGAATCTTGTTTGACCACCTTAAATGTCTGGTGGCCGCCGCGCCCTCCGCCAATCCGCACCGCCAGTTCCTTCAGCCGGTAGATCCGCCGCAGGACATCTGGCACAACCGCAATGGTGGCGTTGGATGCGTCTGACTTCGGCGCACTCATATCGCCACGGCAATAGCGCTCATCGACCGTAATCGAATCAGCGCCTAAATCATTCCAGCGCAACCCAGCCAGCTCTGAAACCCTCAGCCCGGTCCAACACGCGACATACACCATGGTCGCGTAAGGCTCGGCAATAAGTTCTTCCAGCTGCTCAAACTGCGCTTCAGTGATTACAGGTTTCGGCGCACGGCCGCGCTTGGCAGGCGGCAACTTTACGCCGTGGCAGGGATTCGCGCTGATACATCCATACTTAATGGCCGAACCCATCACCGCCGACATGACGGTCCATATCTTCTCCCGCGATTCCTGCGAGAGTGGCGAGTTGACGAACCCGGAAAAGTACATTTGCACCAGCTGCACCGTGATCTCTGCCAGTGTCTTCTCCCCAAAGACAGGAAGAAGGTATTTGTTGAGCACCCCAAGGTAACGCCCCTGAGTGCTTTTTGAGAGTGCTGGCATTTCCGCCGGAAGATAAACGTCACGAACGTATTCAGCAAACGGCCTGGCCGCATTTGGCCTCACCGTGCCTCGGTTCACTTCCGCCAGAATGTCCTGCGCCCGCTTGGCAACCACGCGGAATGGCAGCGTTGCCGGCCCCAAATCTTCCGGCACCTGCCTGTGCTCCACTTTGCCGTTGATGATTACGTCCCGGTAAACACGGATTCTCCACCGGCGGCCATGCTTCCGTGGCGTCGGATTCTGAAATCTCCGGTCCTCCATCGCTTGTTGCTCCCTTAGCGATAGCAGCCCGGACTTCGCCCCGGCCAGCACTTTATCACCTTTATATAAGTGGAAATCCATGTAATTTCAGCTACTTAGAATGCAAACATATTCTATGTTGCAGCCATATCAGCAACTAGGATGCCGACAACTATGGCACAGTTGTAACCGTAGTGCAAGCGGTTTCTAGGAAAAATTCAAAAAATATTTACGATTTTGCTTGACATGTCCAACCAACTTAGGCACAGTTGTATTCCAACATAGTCATGCTTATAAAAACCAATCAGAGGGTTGAACTGACAGAAGGCGAGCGGCTGGGCCTGGTGGCCTACCGCAAGGCCCGCAAGCTGGCCGGGATGAACCCGACCATTGATGAGATCGCGGCCGTTTGGGGCAAGTCGCGCAATTACTCCGCGACGGTCATGCGGAAGCTGGTAGCCAAAGGGCGCCTCACCCGCAACGGGCGCAAGTATCGCTGTTTTGGGGTTCCGCCACGCAGCCGCAAACACAGAAAGGTTGCGGCATGAAGAGTTTCCCTCAGCTGCACAAAGCGGCCCTGGGGCATTCAGTGCCTGAGTGCCCCGTTTTTTTCACATCAGGCGGTGTCGCATGAAGATCACCTGCGAACTGCTGCCGCGCATTGGCTTGGAGCCGGTCACGTCAACCGTAATTGATGTTCCCATCTTCGGCGGCTGTTCTGATAACCCCTTCCCGGCGAGCGAGTTCTTTTCTGTGGTGGTAACCGAGAGTGGCTACATTTTTGCGAGCTATCGTCCGCTGGAAGCGAACGGTGAACAAGGCTCATGGCCTGATCCTGAAGAGGAACTCTGGAGGGCAGCAGCATGACCTGCCGTTTCGTAGATGACCGCTGCATCTTCTGCAACCAGACCACTCCGCACTGCGTGGCGCATGGCAAGTGCGGGATATGCGGGGATTGCGGCGTATGCGGTTTACAGATTTCTCATTCAGCCAGTCCCGCAAAGCTGGCGAATCCGGTAGGTCTTCCTGGACGAGACGCTACTGGCATGGGAGCAGGATCATCCGTCGAGCCTGCTCCCTTCAATTCGACATACCACGCGCAAGGGGCGGTAATTCCGACGGTCGTACATGCCACTCAGGCAGCTTCGCGTGAGAGTGGCCGACATTCTGAGCATTCCGATCTGGACGGAGCGCAGAAACGAAACGGATGCGTAGCGAAGACGGACATGCCCCGCACTGAAGCAGCAGCACCCGCCGATGAATCCAGAGCATCGGCGGAATTTTCTCTTGAGCACCTGGCCCACGTCACCGACGAAGGTCAGACCGGATGGAACCAGCAGCAACTCAACAACATTGCCAGGACAATGCAGCGGATTGCGGCTGAAGGCGAATATCGCGGGACGCTGACGGAATCGCTTATCGCCACAGTGGAAGAGGTGATGGCGTGA
>CAZISB010000056.1:2841-5448 GCA_964541925.1 uncultured Acidobacteriaceae bacterium
GCTGACTTAATGGCGGCCGCGATTGCGCTGATAGTCGCCATTCCTGCCGTGGTCTGGTTCTACCACACGTTTTTGCAGGGAGTGAATTAAGGTGCGCAGCCACTTGGTCTATGTCGCCAAACAGCAGGTGCCCAACAGGTTTGAGTTGGTATGCATGGCGGCACGGGCAGCGAGAATCATCCACGAGCCCGGCAATTTAATTGGCACAAGCATCAACCACGCGCTGCTGCGCATAGGGTTCCCAGAAGTTGAGTTTACAGACGGGAAAGAAGGAGAGATGAACTGAATGGACACACAGCAGATCATCGCTGAGCTGGAAGCCGAACGCGACCGGCTGGAGGAAGCAATCAGAGCGCTGCGCGGATCGGCGCGCAAGCCAGGAGCGAAGCGCGGACGGCGGCACCTGAGCGCGGCAGCCAAGCGACGGATTTCAGAAATGATGAAAAAGCGCTGGGCAGAAAGAAAACGCCAGATGAAGAAGGTGCCACAAGCGGCATAAACGGTATTGACGGTTTTCCAGCGCAACCTCGCTGGAGGCCGTGCTGGGCTGAGGCTTCATACACCTCACTCCCTACGGAGCAGATGAAAGCGGTTATCAAGGCCCAGCTGATAACCGCGAAATTAAAGGAGAAAAACGTATGGCAGCACAACTCTTACCATTGGAGAGGCCGATGGTTGTACCACAGCCTTTACCGCCAGAGTTACAAGCAAAACTAAAAGCCCCGCTTCCCAAAGAGGCGATCAAACCGCATCCGCGGCTGGATGGCCTTTCTTCCATCAATAGCGCCTTCATCGTTGAGCGCATGAACGATGTGTTCGGGATCGGCGGATACCAGGAGCAGTACGAAAAGATCGATCTTTCCATGCGGGAAGAGACAGTCAATAAAGGCACCCCAGAAGAGCGCGTGCGCAAGCTGTGGGTAGCAACAGTCCACGGGAAACTGACCATCCCGCAGTATGGTAT
This sequence comes from uncultured Acidobacteriaceae bacterium, assembly GCA_964541925.1. GTDB lineage: Bacteria > Acidobacteriota > Terriglobia > Terriglobales > Acidobacteriaceae > Angelobacter. The sequence continues at coordinate 3,806 of CAZISB010000056.1, forward strand.
CTACCTTGAAAACTTTGGCGGCTCAGACAATGAAGACCCGGGCGATGCGCTCAAAGGCGCTTGCACCGATGCCTTTACCAAGATGTGCTCACACCTTGGCGTTGGGCTGGATGTGTACAAGAGCGGCCGGGACGGAGAAGGAAAAGATGGTCTGCCGCCATGCCCGAATTGCGGGAAAGCGCTGCGCAAGAGCGACCGCGAAGGCGAGCCAGAACCATTTTACTGCTGGGCCAAGAAAGGCGGCTGCGGCGCGAAGTTCAGTGAAGAAGGATTAAAGGCAGCGCAGCAGCGCAAAGCCTCGCCGGCGGCAAACCCGGCGCAGGGCGCACAGCAGCCTTCGCAGGCCGCAGCCGATCCGGGCAAGACCACCATTCAGGCCAAAGTCAGCAAGCGCGTGGTCGATACCCAGGGCAAGTTGTGGCTCATGGTGGGCAATTACAAGTGCGCCACGATGTCGCCGGAGTTCAAGGCCAAATTGGCCAAGGCTGAAGTGGGCTCACAGGTTGAGTTGCTGGTGTCATCTCTCACCGGACAGAAAGGAACCATTTACCAGATCCACAAGGTAATCAACGTGAAGCCAGGGGGTGCGCTATGACGACCAGGCTCTACGACATTCCCAAGGAAATTGAAAACTTTGAGCACCGGCTGATTGAGAACGACGGCGAACTGACGCCGGAACTGGAACAGGCGTGGACGGAGTTTGTTACCGGCAGCAAGGAGCGGCTGGAAGCTGCCGCCTTTGTTATCAAGCGGCTCAAAGGGGACGCGGAAATCTGCCGCGATGAAGTGAAGCGCCTCGAAGCCCGTGCGCGTTCCATGGAAAACAACGGCAAGCGCCTTTCCGGGCTGGCGCTTTACGCGCTGAAGGCCATGGGCGGAAAGGTCAAGACGGCACTCATCAGCCTTTCGGTTGGCAGGACCGGAGAGCAGCTTGCCGTCGAGATGAAGGAAGGCACTGATCTGGTTGAGATCGAGAAAAGCCATCCTGAATTTGTGCGCGTGAAGCGCGAGATGAACCTTGAGGCCATCAAGGAAGCCTACGGCGCGATCACCAAGCAGCTGGTGCAGGAGCAGGAAGCCGAATTTCTGACTGCCGGCGACAACATCACACAGGAGCAACACGACCAGATCATCGCGAAGATGCTGGCGCGCCGGGAAGAGCTGTTGAAAGCAGCCAATCTCCCAACGTGCTTCATTGTTCGCCATCAGGCAGGTACGGAGTATTTAAGGATCAAGTAAGCAACGTGAGAGCAAAGCAACACCGCGACGCATGTCCCACACACCTGAAGCCACTGGCGCGAAGGTTTGTAAAGCAGAACGGCAAACGATTGGCTTACGACGCCTGCATGGTAGGTGGATGCGACTTCGTCAAGCGGGTACCTGTGGGTGGGCGGCGATGGGTTGCCGGAAACGGGCTGGGTTAATGCCCAACGAAAGGCAGTGTGAATTATGGAAGCCATGAACAGAAGAAGCGGTCAAAGCGCTTACGTGCAGGTCTTTGACAATGACGTAATCGGCACAGAACTGTTACTGACCGAAGAAGAAGCCAGCAACTTGAACCTGAAGCTGGACGCAGAAGGTGAAACGTACCGCTGGGTGCCATGGGGCCAGCGGAAAGACGACGAGTGCGTGGCGGTGGCAGC
>CAZISB010000057.1:0-4720 GCA_964541925.1 uncultured Acidobacteriaceae bacterium
TCAGGATCCAGGGCGTGATTCCCCCCGGCATCGCCCTGGACCAGGCATTGAGCTTTCTGGAAACAGAGGCGGCAAAAATACTTCCGCAAGGCTTCAACATTGACTATGCCGGCGAGTCTCGCCAGCTACGCACTGAGGGCAGCAAGTTCCTGGGGACGTTCCTGCTCTCTGCAGTGCTGATCTACCTGGTGCTGGCTGCGCAGTTTGAGAGCTTCCGTGATCCCTTGATCATTCTGGCGGGCTCCGTACCGCTGGCGATTTCCGGAGCGCTGCTGTTCTCATTCCTGGGATTCACCACGCTTAACATCTATAGCCAAGTTGGTCTGATCACGCTGGTCGGTCTGGTTTCAAAGAACGGAATCCTGATTGTGGAGTTCGCCAACCATCTTCAGGAAACTGGAAAATCCAAAGTTGCCGCGGTGATTGAGGCTGCCGGCACTCGCTTGCGCCCGATTCTCATGACGACGGCGGCTACCGTTGTGGGTCATTTCCCGCTGATTTTGGCCAGCGGGCCCGGCGCCGGCGCACGCAACAGCATCGGGATCATGCTGGTGACGGGCATGATTATTGGCTCGGCATTCACGTTGTTTGTGGTGCCGTCGATTTACGTGCTGCTCGCTCGCACGCACACCGCAGATGCCTTTGAGGAAACATCAGGCGACGCAGGTGAAGAGGAAAGATTGCTGTTGCCGGTTTACCAGTCTGCTCGGGAGGCATCGTAAATGAACAAGAAACTGATCGCGATTGCTGCACTCTCGAGCTTTCTGGTCGGCTGTACCGTTGGACCAAAATATCACCGGCCGGCGGTGGCAGCGCCGCCGGCGTTCCGCGGCGAGGCTGCGCCACCATCCCAGGCTTCATTAGCTGATGCCAAATGGTTTGAAGTTTTCAAGGACGAGCAGCTTCAGAACCTGATCCGCACGGCCCTGGAGCACAATTACGATGTGCGGGAAGCCGCAGCCCGCGTTGAGGCTGCGCGGGCATCGCTGGGCATAACGCGCGCCGACCAATATCCCAATGTCGCTGCCGGCGCGAACGTGACCACGCAACGCTCGGCAAGAAATGGATCGTTTGCCCTGCCTGTTGGATTCGAGCAGGAGCGGACATTCGGCACTGTTTCCTCCAGCCTGTTGTCATACGAAGTGGACATCTGGGGCCGCTTGCGCCGCGCGACTGAAGTAGCACGAGCCGATCTGCTGTCAACGGAAGAGGCTCACAAAGCCGTCATTACGACGTTGGTAAGCGACGTCTCCACCGCATATTTCAATCTGCTCGAGCTGGACCTGGAACTTGAAATTGCAAAACGGACGTTGACCACGCGGCAGGATTCATTGCGGATCATTCAGGTACGGGAGAGCAGGGGATTGGCAACGCGCCTTGACGTACGCCAGGCCGAGCAGCTTGTGCAGGTCGCTGGGGAAGCCATTCCAGGGCTGGAACAACGGATCGAACAGACTGAGAACCAGATCAATCTTCTCGTGGGCGGGAATCCTGCGCCGGTTACGCGTAATCGCCGGCTTACGGAGCAGGAGCTGCCACCGGCTGTCCCCGCAGGATTGCCATCATCACTGCTGGAGCGGCGCCCTGATATTACTGCCGCTGAGCAAAACCTGATCGCAGCAAATGCCACCATTGGCGTGGCCAAAGCCGCCTACTTTCCCCAGATCAGCCTTACTGGCTTGCTTGGATTCCAGAGTAATCAGCTCTCGAGCCTCTTTACTGGCCCAGCCAAGGTGTGGCAGTTTACACCGCAAGTAGCTCAACCAATCTTTACTGCTGGGCGGCTCAAATCGAACGTGCGGCTGGCTGAAGCCCAGCAAAAGATCGCGCTGGTGCAATATGAGCGGAGCATCCAGACGGCTTTTCGTGAGGTCTCGGACTCTCTTGTGCAATACCAGAAGGTGCGGGAGATCAGAGGCGATCAGGAAGCTCTGGTGGCGACGCTTCAGGACCGTTCGCGCTTGTCATATCGGCGCTACCAGGGTGGGGTTGACACGCTTTTAAGCGCTCTCGACGCAGACCGTGACCTGTTCGACGGCGAACTGCGGCTTGCTCAGATCAGAAGGGACGAACTCGTTTCCGTTGTACAACTCTACCGGGCGCTGGGCGGAGGGTGGCAATAGGACTGAAATCAGAGCTCAGTTCACAATGCAGGCCCTGGCAAATCGCCATAAACCAGCTTGCCGATGTGAGGGGTACTTCTCGGAGTCTAAGGGTAAAAAATTTTGATTTTTTTCACAGCTTAAGCTAATGTTTACAATATCTGTAGTTGAGAAAGTATATTTCCCTCTGTTACAGCAGCTTATCCACGTATATGAGCTTAAGGTTGAGCCAGATTATGCGGAATACGGTTCTCGGCCTCATGTTTTTCCTGGCCGTGACGGCAGCCTGCTCATGCGACTCCTATGATCCTGATCCTTATGACAATATCCCGCCTGTTGTAACGGTGGAGTTCAACTATCTGGTTCCGCAGGTGAGTATTCTGCGTCCGGCGGTTCAGGTTAATCAGCTGCATTTCAGCAAGTCGGGAAAAGGCCTTAATATGATCGCTCCTGTGATGGTCATATCCTGGGAGCCATTATCTCCTCCTGCATTAGCAGAGAATTCTCCTCCGCTAATAGCTCCTCTTAGGTGCTAGAAATCTCTAGCCTACTCGTGTTTTGAATTCACTGTGATTTTGCCGGGTTGAGCTCCGGCTTTGATTGGCACTCGCAATGGATTCAATGCGGCTGCCAAGTTACTTTCATTGGTATTTGATAACAGCAAAAATACTTTTATTTAACGCAATAGTTTTTTTAGGCTTGCCGTCCATCAGGATGGTGAGAATGCCGGAATCGGGCTTCCGGCAAAAAGTCGGGCACTGAGCACTGAACTTGCTGGGCACCGCGCGCTTCAGCCAGGGCAGGCCTCGGTGTCCGGCTTTTTTCTTATTGGTGCGATCTGGATTTGACGGGCGCGCACGTCAAAGATTGGAATTTGACTAATGAATTCCAGGAAAAAAGGGAGTTGGATAACGCGGGAAGACATTCTCATATGCTTGTCCAACTCCCAAAAAGCGCAGCACTCACTCGTCGAACTGGCGTTTAGGAGCAAGATCCAGGCCGCGCGACCTGGTATCTTGTTAAGCGTTTGTTCGTGTTTCACCTCCGTTGGGAAGGCCGCCTGGTCAGGTTCACTTCGCCCGGCTGCCCGGATCAGGCATCTCTCTACCGTCGTAGTTCAACGCCCAAAATTTTTCAACCTCGCCCCAGTGCGCTCGTGTCTATTACGCTCCGATGAACACAGTGGACGAGTTGTTCGCAATATTCGTGTCGATACTTCCAGATCCAGTTGCGCTTTGCCGGTCATGGGAATAGGAGTTGGCCGAGCCGCCGCCGATGATTTGGCGCTCACGGTGACAATAATGATCGCGCGCCGCCGGCGATGTCGCCTTAGACTGCGCTTACCGGGTGAACTGCTGGTGATCACAGCGGCAGCAATTCCGCGATCACAGCGATTTGTGAGATAGCTTCTAAAAGCCGGGGGTGCAGGTTCGCACCCCAGGTTTTGTTTCATTCGACTACCGCAGTGGGAATGCAACACGGTTCCACACCGGTAGAGACAAGATTTTTCGGGATCGTTGTTCGTCCGGGTTGCCGGGGAGGATCACTCCCCGGCAATCGGAGTTAGGAGTTTACTGCGCGCCGATGGACACGGTGAACTGGTTGTTCGCCAGGTTCGGATCGCTTCCAGTCGATGTTGCTTTACCGGTTGTCGAGTACGAGTTGGCCGGCGCAGCGTTCGACGGAGTGGCCTGGACCGTAACAATCGCGGCCCCGCCGCCCGGGATTTGCTGTATGTTGCAGGTCACAGTGTTGCTGGCGATGCTGCAAGTCCCGAGTGTCGAGGACACCGAGTTTTGCAACAGTGTGGCGCCGGTCGGAGCAGTCGTGGTGGCCGTGAACGTCACGCAATTGGCGTTAATGCTGCCCGTGCCGTTCTTGATCTGCCAGGTGAATGTCACCGGAGTTCCGTGAACGGGGTTGCCGTTGTTGGAAGAACCGGTCACCTGCACGTCAGCCGCTGTCGCAGTGCATGTGCTGAAGTTAACCGTGGTGGTCGAGCTGAACGTGTTGTTAGCCAGGTTTGGATCCACGTTCACGCCGCTGCCGTTGGTCACGGTTACCGTACCGCTGTTGGTAAACGAACCACTCTGGCCCGTAGGCAACAGCACGGTCACGTTAACTGTGGCCGTAGCGCCAACGGTCCCGCAGGCCCAGGCAAATCAGACCCAGCAAGCGCTGGATCCGGCCCTGGTCGGCGGACAGACCGGCTTGACCGGCCCCATTGAAGGCCGGCCCCCGGGAGCAATCTGGGCGCACCAGGGTTTCACTGATCCCGACCATGCTCCCAAGGTATCGATTGAAATGTCACAGGCCCAGGCGCAGACCAACACGGTTTACAACCCTGCTTGCGCTTCCAGCCTCAACTCCGGCATCGATCCCACGCAGCCGCTGCCTTTGAAGTTCCATCCTGGCCTGCCGACGCAGAACCCGAATTCGGTTTGGACCTTTAACGGCACCATTCCGCCGAAGTTGGTCATGGCGCGTTACGGCGAACCGCTCCTGTTCCGTCACCACAACAAGCTGCCTGCTGACGTGACGCAGAACAACGGCTTTGGCCGGCACACCATCTCCACGCACGAGCACAACGGCCACCATGGTGCGGAGAATGACGGCTT
>CAZISB010000058.1:0-2584 GCA_964541925.1 uncultured Acidobacteriaceae bacterium
CTCGATTTTCCAATTGTGGTCAACGCGCAGATGACCATTCCAGATCAGACCAAGGTCCTGAAGGGCTACAAGACACGGCTCAGGAAGATGCAAGCGGCCCAGCGAGACACGCACGGCGGGTTCCGCGTCAACGTCGAAGCGCAAGTCGCGGAATCCCAGCTTTTTAAAGTGCAGCAGGAGATCATTGCCAGTTCGATCAAAACGGCCAAGCTGAGCCTTGTCATTGCGACGCGGACATCGAAGCCTGCCGTCACGCGCAGAGACTTCGAGGAAGCCGAACGGCTCATCAGCAATCGCCGCCAGCAGCCTCTTTATTCCGTTGCCAGAATGAACGGAGCCAAAGCCATTACGGAAACCTTGGCCAAGCGGCGACTGTTCTTCAGCTCACTGCCGGGTATGGCAGACATCGATAAACGCGAGCAGGACATGCTCACGACAAATGCGGCCGATCTCCTTCCGCTGGAGGCTCCTTGGGTGGGGACACCGCGCTCGCCATTATTTCTGCTCGAAACGCCCTATCGGCAACTGATTCCATTCTCCCCATTCGATCCTTCGCTGAGTGACGCCAACGTTCTCATCATGGCGAAGAGTGGCGGCGGTAAGACGTTCATGGTGCAGCAACTCCTGTCCATGGCATCACGTGCTAATCCTCTGGTTTCAATCATCGAGCGTGGCGATTCCTACCGGCCGCTTGTGGAATTGATGGGCGGGCGGATGATTACCATGTCGCTTGATGCCGACCAGACGATCAATCCATGGGATCTGCCCCAGGGAGAGCGGCAGCCGAGCAAGGACCAGGTTGCTTTTCTCAAGAACCTGACCCGCCACATGCTGGGCGAGAATCCGGCAGAAGATACAGAGCTTCTGGACAACCTGATCACGGAGGCAATTCTGCGCACGTACAAGCGTGCGGCGATCCGGCCGTCCAATCCGATTCCGACGTTCACTGATTTGCGCGATGAGCTTGCACAATGGCGTGATGAAGAGAAAAACCAGCGGGTGATGGATGAAGCGCATTTGGCAGCAATCAAGCTGCGCAGCTGGACCGGTGAAAAGGGCATCTATTCACGGCTCTTTGATCACCCAACCACAATTTCGCTCGACAATCCGTGGCTATTTTTCAATGTGGAGCAACTCGCGGATGATCCGCGCCTTGAGACAGCGATGAGCCTCTTGATTGCCCACGCCACGGCGCAGAGAGCCTCCGGCAAAACTGGGCAGCCGAGCATCACGGTGCTCGATGAATGCTGGTTCTTGCTCGATTCACCTGTATTGGCTCCCGAAGTTGTCCAGTTGTTCCGAACAGCCCGGAAGCGTAACGCCAGCGTGTGGGGAATCAGCCAAACAGCAGAGGACTTTGTCGGCTCCGAAGCCAAGCCGCGTGTCCACGGCGCCGGGATCGTCAAGAATTCGAGTACCAAGATTGTGGGGGCAACAGCCTGGCGACATGACTGCCCTGAGAGAGCACCTGCACCTGAATGAGACGGCTTTGCACCAGATCAAACATTTCAGCGCACCGCGGAAGGGTCGCAGCGCAGATGCCTTGATTGTGATTGGCGAGAAAGCTGACACCACACACACCATCCGCATGGTTCCGACGCCGCTTGACTATTGGATAACAACCACCTACGCGCGGGAACGAATGTACAGGACTTGGTGGATCTCACAGCACAGAGATGTCCCGCTCATCGACGCTTATCGCGAGCTTGCGAGGAAATTCCCGTTCGGCCTTGCCGACGTCGAGCCGCTCCCGGAGGAGCAATCGATGGAAGTGGCAAAAGGAGTACAGAAGTGACAAAGCAATCTTCAGCAAAACGGTCTGTGGCGTTGTGCCTGATCTCTTTAATGGTGTTGATGCCTTTGGCGGCGAATGCAGGCGTGGCGGACATCATTACGCTGCTGACCACCATCACCAGCACCCTGCAAAACAGCATTGGGAAGGTACTGAGCGGCATTCAAACGATCAACACCACCGCGAGAAACTTCGAGCAGCAGGTTGTTTGGCCGGTGACGCTGATCAATCAAACGCGTGGCGAGGTCGCGCAGGTCCGTTCTCAGTTCACCAGTCTTGCGGGACAAATCCAGAGCATTCCTACAAACAGCGCGAGCCTTGTGAACCCGAAACAACTGGAAACCCTGCTGCGTAGCCAACAATCTGGCAACCTGAGCCAAATTAGTGGTTCCTATACACAGGTCTATCAGGCGTTGCCACAGGCAAACCAAGCCACGGCGATACAGAGAAACCTGATGGATGTCGATGACGCGCTCGCTGTGGGTGCACTTAAGACTACAACCATTTCCGACCAGGCCAGCCAAAGAATGTTGAATGTGGCCGATGGGCTTGAGCAACAGGCTGCGTTATCCGCACCTGGAAGCGCGTCAATTTTGACCGCTCAAGCCCAGGCCGCCAATCTCCAAAATCAGGCGATGTTGCAGAGGATGCTGGCGGCGGAATTGCGGCAAGAAGCTGCGCATCTGGCGCATGCGAACGCCCTGCGCAAGCAGAGCGCGGATGCGAACCGGACACTGCGGAACAACTTACAACAGATTTTGAGTAGGTAGGTGAACCCATGAAGATGCAATC
>CAZISB010000058.1:2684-4672 GCA_964541925.1 uncultured Acidobacteriaceae bacterium
TCTATCAGGCTGCCTTGCGTGGCGGCGATGTACAGTCCCTCGCCATAACCGGAATCAAGTACCTCGTTATCGCCATCATCCTGGCCAATTGGAGCACCGTGTTTCGCGAGGTCAACGGCTCGTTTAATCAAGTGGCGCAATTTATCGATAACAGCTCAGGTGCAGGAGATATGTTCCTGAGCTGGTTCGACCAGCTGAAACAGCAATTCAGCAGCAACGGCATCGAAGCAATTCTGCCTGCAATTAACGCGACCTTTGCGTCGATTACGACCGCCCTGATGCTGCTTGCGGCGTATCTGGTCTACGCGATGATGGTCGTCATTTTTGCTTTCTTTTATGTGCTCTACGGATGCGTCCTTTATGTGCTGGGGCCTTTAGTGCTCGCCCTTCTGCCAATGGCAGGAGTTGGGCAGCTGGCAAAGAGCTATGCAACGAACCTGATGATCTGGAATGCCTGGGGAATTCTCTACGCAACTTTCGGTTCCTTGATCACAGCAATTCAGTTCAATCGTGTTGACGAGGTGATGAACCAGGGCTTTCTGCAGGGCTTCTTCCGTGGCTCATCTGACGCCACAGTTCTGGGCATGGTCAGCATTTTCTATGCGCTCGCTTTGGGTCTGATTCCTTTCATTGCGAAGAAATTGATTTCTGGAGACGTGGGATCTACGGCTTCTACATTTGTGCGGGCTGCCGCTACGGCGGCGGGAGCAGCTATTTCTGCCGCCAGCGGCTTTTCGGCTGGAGCCGGAGCCGCATCCGAGGCGGCACCGGCGGCAGCCAGCACAGGAGCGGGAGCATCTGCCACGGCGGGAACCGGCGCAATGGCTTCTTCTTCCGCGCCTCCTCCACAACCAAGCATGGCAGAGACAATTCGTGCGGGGATGATGAGCGCCATGGGTGAGTCCGCGCCTGCTGCCTCACCCGAACAAAGTGGAACCGGAACCCAGCAAGCAGCAGCTGCGAGTGCCGGAACAGGCAGTGGAGGCAGTGCCTCACAGAGGAAATCCGCTTCTTCTACGGCGTTTCGGCCTGTCGGTGTCACCCAAACAGTGGCCTTTCATGCGGGGCGATTTGCCGGCAGTATCGTGGGCGGCAATGGGAAGAAAGACGATGGCGCCCAGGAGAACGGATGAACCGGAAAGGAAAGGTTTGCAATGCTGCCATGGTATCGAGGACCAATTTACGAGCCCAAGGACAGCCGCTTTCGTCCCTGGAATATCAGCACGTTGATTGCATTTTTCATCGGCCGCTTCTTTGGCCGTCTGTTTCGAAGCAGGAGAAAAGGTCATGTGGTTAAAGAAAACGGATCCTGAAGAGAAAGAACAAGCTCCGGAAAAACTCCGCTACAGCCGGTATTACGAACATGACGGTGCGTTGCGTGCGTACGCCAATCGGGCAATGGTGTTGGCATTAATCTGCGTGCCGACGACGTTGTTGGCCGTCGCACTGGCTGCCTATGTGCGCCTGCAGCCGCCTACAGTGATTCGAGTAGATTCCGCTGGCTCCGCAATCGTCGTTGGTGAGAAGCCCGGGACCGCAAAACCGGTGCTGGTATCCCAGGGCGCAAATGCCGAACCCAATGACTTTGAAAAGACCGCTTATGTCCGGCTCTTTCTGGATCGGTATCTGAGTTTCTCGCCGGAAAGCGTGAATCGAAACTGGGCTGATGGCCTGAATATGATGACCGCAAATCTCCGGCGGAGCACCCTGGCGACAATTGAGAAGAACAATGTGGTCGGAAAGATTCAGGATGAACAGATCACATCGGTCTTTCATCTGCGCTCCCTCGAAACCGCGAAAGACGACCCGCTCAGTTTCACGGCCTTTGGAGTGAAGGAAGTCCATCGCATCCGAGACCACCAGGAAACCACTGACAAGCTGGTAGGCGAATTTCATATCCGCCTGATTACCGAGCGCCGGTCAGAGGCGAACCCCAGTGGCTTGCTTATCGCGGAATACGGCGAGCGGTTGATTGAGGGAGAGCGCCG
>CAZISB010000059.1:0-3822 GCA_964541925.1 uncultured Acidobacteriaceae bacterium
CGCGTTCCTCTGGTGTACCGGCTGACTGCTGGGTAAGTCCGGTTGCGGTCGCTGTTGAGGTCTATTAGCGCTTGGATTTCTGCGGCGCTTTCCGCGAGTCTTAAGCGGCGCTTCCATTTGGGAAGATTTTGTTTGCCAGAATTGCTTGACCGCCTCTTAGGGGCGGGATACATTGTGTTCATCACCTTGAACCTTTCTAAAGTGTTCAGCCTCGCCAGCTTCCTTGCATGGAGCTGGCGAAGGTGTTTTTAAGCCGCTGTTGGATTTATCTCAGGCGCACATATTCCTTCCATGACCATATCCAGCCGGCGGGCGCGCTCACGCCCCAGGCGCACAATGGCTGCCTCAATGTCTTTAGTTTCCTGCTCAGTTGGCTGGATGTTTCCGCTCTCGCGTAAAGAGAGCCATGCTTGGCTTTTCCCGACTGCATGCGCGACCGGCACTTGTGAAAGTCCTGCGGCCTCGCGCAGCAAGCGAATACGTGAACCTGCGTTCATGCTTCACTTCCTCAAGTTGTGAATTGATTCGTCGGATTGCGCCCGGTTTAAGGGAGTCGCTGGCCGGCTCGTCGTCTGCCGCGTGTTTTGTAACCGTCATCTTGACCGGCTACCGACTTTTGCTGCGTCCCTTTCGGCTTCGGGTCCCCTGCCGCGTGGGGTATCGCCAATCGGCGCGGTGTGATTTTGGAATCAGCACCTATCAGCTAATTGCGTCTTTCAATACTTTCAGATCGGCCCATGTTTTTGTGAGGTGTCATCTCCCTCCGACCGCTCAAAAAATATGAAAGAACTTAAGTTGATGTCGTCATAATAAAATATATTTTTGAAAGTGCAAGCACAATTTTTGCGTGTGAGAATTTTTTTATAGCTTAACTACGCGATGCGAATGTAAGTGATGAAACTTCCATCTTCGGTCTGTTCTGGTGCTGGCCGGTCTGGATATTCCGGGCGCGGGATGCGGTGAATTAAAACCAATGTACTCTCGCGCCGTCTCGCATTCAGCAGAGCCCGAGCAGATGCTCTCGATAGTGGGGATCCCAGGGGAAATTTGGCGGGGTTCATTTTATCGCTCTCCTTCACTTTATCCACAGCTCACGTCCTCCGGTTTGAATTTTCAAAGTTTCCGTTCCACCATGACCGACCGTTGTTATTTCATGCTCCGCCGGCCTTCCGATGAACACTACTTTCGCTATTGGGCGGCGCTCATTCAGAGCTGCCCTCACTGCAGCACGGCTCTGTGGTGATCCCAAAGGATACCTTGCTGCGTTGGTCAGACGAGCATCTACATTAGTCTTTTTGGCCATTTGTCTTCTTTGTCAATCGCAATCCTACCTCGGAAACGGATCGGTAACAACCCAGATGTGGAGTACTCAAGCAGCTCATCCTCTGTCATTTCTGAGAATATCCCGTCCAAGACTGGATCAACTTGTACCCGGTCGGTCCAGAGCTTCAATTTCTCCCACTTACCCAAAAGCTCCAATACGCCCTTGCGCTCCACCAGTTTTACAGAGGTGCGGATAACCTCGCGCGCATTCTCCCCGCGGCCTTCGGCGTAACGCTCGGTCTTAATCTCTTGAATCATCGGCGCGATCGCTTGCAGGTCCTCCGGCGTAGCGCCAGTGAAGTCGTAATCCAGGTCACCGCCGGGCGTCACTTTCAGAAATTTTGCCATGACCTGATGGGCGAGTCCCATCTTAGCGAGCGCCGCAATGATGTTCTCCGCAGTCACTGCATGGGCCTCAATTACAGCATCGGCAGCCGCTTCCACTTTTTTCATCGCGCCTTTGGTGCGCCGCTCGATCTCGGCTTTGACGTGAACCGTCTTTAACAAGCGGCTGGCAATCTGCGGGGCGGTCTTTTCGCTATAACCTGCTGCCCTGGCTGCGCGAGAGCCACAAAAATCTTGCAGGTACTCGGAAATGAATATTAACTGCTGTGGAGTTAACTTCTGCGCCATTTCTTAACAGAGTATCCAGCAAAGCTAGATTGCTGGCAAGACGGATTCACGAAGGGGGCGATTGTAACCACAAACGGTGTAACAAACGTGCCACGTGCAACATTTAAGCGTTTAGGCTGGCCAAACGTATTTTCAATTCGAGTAAGCGAGTAACGGCCACTGAGAAATGGGCAGCCCGTCTTTTTCGCTGCTGGGCTCAGGAGTGCGGCCAAGAAAAGATTTACTGATCGGGCAAAGGCAACCATCACAGACGAACCGCACGGTTAAGCTTCCGTCTGCAGCAATGGTTGCAGCATCAGGTTTCAGGCGTGAGGCGGGATGAGCGCAAGCCTGGGCCATGCAGGGGAACTGTAACACAGGTCTGACCGTAGCAAAATAGTGTATTGCGGTGAGGCGCTTTGCCGTTGCCACGCTGCTGCCGGGCTCGGGTGTGTAGGGCAGTGTGGCTAAACTTGTCTTAAAGGCGAAAAAGCGGGGTTTTGGTGCATCCGTCATCGCATTTGCGGAGCGCTTGCGGCCTAACACTTACAAAGATCAGCCAAAATGGCTACTAGAAGCAGGAACAATATGCCTGCGCCTGCAACGTTAAAGCGGCCTTTAACCGCTTTAACTAGATCATCTGCTTCGTGCGACATATTCACTCTCCCTCTGACCGGTCGAGCAGGTGGGTGATTCCCTCCATTTCGCCGGCTTCTTCCAGGCGCTTGTAGCTCTCCCACGCCTTGAGCTGTTCATGCGGCGGCAAAGAGTAGTAATGCTCGATGTCGCTGCGGAACCTGTAGGCTTTATTCAGATTCTCCAGCCAGCCGGCAGGTGGTGGCCATGGCACACCCCAGCCCTCCAGTGTCTCTCTGGTCCAGCCTCCGCGCTCTGTGCGCGCCGCTTCAATCTCTTGCGGAGATACAAACCTCGGTTTCATCAGCAGCCCAACATCCTAATACCAGAACCACCATCCCGGCCAGGTCTGCAACCTGGGACGCCACTACCCACAGTTCTTGCGATTGCAGCAGCTTCATGTGCGGCACAAGCGAACCGAGAGCTATAAGGGCCAGCCCTGCAGCGTGGCAGGCTGTTTGGCGCGTCCATGAAACCTTAGCCAGCGCCAGAATAAGCAAAAGGCCCAGAACGCAGAATTGGGCCGCTACTGCCAGATCAAGCAGGGATTGAGTTGTATTTGCCAAGGCGTGACGCGCCGATCCCACCAGCGCCAGCGTCAGCCAAAACACGCTCCAGCCGACCGCCAGTTTATCGGGCAAGAGAATTATAAGTAGTAGTTGCACAGCCGCACCGGCCAGAATGATGCTGTGGGAGATTTCCAGAGAATAGTAAGCCAGGTGGTAGAAGTCCGAACCGTAACCGCGAACCAGCCAGAGGCCAGAGGTTGCAGCTACCAGGACGAACCCAAAGTAAATCCGCAGCATGAGCGGGGCGCGGAACCTGAGCGAAGCCCAAAGTCCGCCGGCTGCTATCGCGATGTGCAAGTAAAGCGGGAAGGTCATACCAGTTCCTTCCCGCGGTCAGCTATCGGGCCGGGCAGTTCGGGCCTTGGCAGGGGGGCAGGGGCAGGCCGCAGCACCATGCCTGTGAAGGCTTCTTGGCTGCCAGCATATCCGGCGCCACTGTGAAAACGGCGATCAGGGCGAAGGCTGTAGCAACAATAAGTTTCCGCATCATGGTTTCTATTCTCCCTGATGCAAAAGCTATCACGCGAGGCCATAGCAGTCTATTCCTTTCCAAACGGGTAAAGCCCACGGCGAGCTGGTTGGCTGCACCGTGGGGTTGTGGGTTGTGGTTTGCGGCAAAACTTTCTTAGCTGCGCTCAGGGCTGGCCGTGCGCTGCGCAATCGAATGACGCGCTAACCATGT
>CAZISB010000060.1:0-2778 GCA_964541925.1 uncultured Acidobacteriaceae bacterium
AAACTTTTTAGCTGCGCTCAGGGCTGGCCGTCCGCTGCGCAATCGAATGACGCGCTAACCATGTTGCGGCTGTCGCAGTGATTCCACCGAAAGCAGTGATCAGGAAACTCGCCAACATCATCCGCGCGAGGCTGCGGTCAACCAGCGCCAGGAGCGAGACCATAATCAGCGCGGCCAGAAAACCGATTCCACCGGCGGCAGCAAGAGGCCGGAAGCGCGGCGGCACCACTGCAGAGAACACGCGGAGCGGGAAGGTTCCGCGCTGTGGCGGCGGGATGCTTGGCTTGCGCAGAGGCTGAGGCTTTCGTGCCTCAGCCTCTTCACGTCTTGATACTTCCCAATGGCTGATTACGTTGCCCTGTGTGGGCATATCAGCGAGAAATGCGCCGATTGGGTTCGTCCAGCTCAGCGAATTGGTTTCTGGCGTTATACCGAGATTTCGCTGTATCCGATGGATGTCCTGCGTTGCGCGCTCACACGCTACAACCAGATCAAACTCCCCTTCGCCTCTCAGGTTCTCCGAAGTATCGTTTATGCAATTCCCTAGTGTCACTGAGAGGGCTTCAAGCAATTGCCCGTAGTCCGCCATGAACTGCGGGAATGTGTTGTGGTCGTAAAAAATGGTTTGTGCCTCTGCGCAGGCGCGCAGGTCTAACGCCAGCTTGGCGTCTGCCTCTGACAGCAGCCCAATGGAGCGGAATTGCTCAGCAAGTGCGCTGGCCGCTTTTACCCCTTCGGCGATCTGCGCGGGGTGTAAGTTGTGGATGGAGTTGACGAATCCTGATACTGCTTCGATTTGCTTGGAATGTTGCCGCATTTTAGTGTGAATCCTTTCATGCGGCTCCGGGGTTGATAAAATACGCATTAGGCGAGAGCGGAGCCGATACTTCGCTTTGCGCTTAGGTTGGCCGACTGTTACCAGCAGTTCGGCCAACCGCTGAGTTTTTTCTTTACGTCTTGGCCTTCTCCCATCTTGCGTTAGCTGCCTTTTGGCGAAGCCTGCGCAACTTCTTGGGGTTTTTCTTTGCCTTTTCATTTGCAGCCTGCGCTCCGGCGCGTCCTAGCTTTGACATATACGCCGAGACTTCAGGCGGGATGGTTTTCTTTGCTCCCATAGTACCCATATGATGCACCATGCACGGCGGCTGTGCAACAATAAAATAACCTTAGACAAAGTTTGTCTAAGGTGAGATTTTACTTGCTATTTATGCACGGCGGCTGTGTAATGACAGTGGCGCACATTAGGTGCTGGTAACACTGAATGGCGTTAAATCCTAGAAACCTTATCGGAGGTTTTGCGGCATGTCTGAACCACTCTCTTCTGTTCCACTATTCCCACCAATTCACCTTAGCGATGGCGCTGGTAACTGGCTGCGCTGCGGTTTCCAGATCGGGAACCTGACCTGCGGAGCATTTGCGGCTGAAGTCTGCAAAGAATGCGGCCCACTCTGCCAGAGCCACCAAAAAATAGCGGTCTGCTTCCACGCCAGCCAAACTCATCAGCCGGAAAAGCCGCTGGTTGACGAATCGCGGTATCCGGTCGCTGCCATCCTCTCTGCTTTAAATGCGCGGCGGATCACCGTGGAAAACGGCATTCAGCGGCTGAGGTCGTTAGACGCTGCTGAATGCATTGTTGATGCAGTGAGTGTCATTGAATCCGGCAACCTGCAGCGTGATTACTCAGCCCTGCTGCAAGAGTTTGGATGTGCGGCATGACGGCCATATCTGAAACCACTTTCCTGCGGGGCCAGCTTCGGCTGGCTCCCAGCGACCAGCTTATTTTGGTCGAAAACGCCAGAGGGGCATGGTCTGCAATCCGTGTTTCTCTCACTTCCGACATGATGCACAACTTAGAGGGGCGATTGATGGCCCTGCAGCATGAGCGGCGCATCGTGTCTTACTTCATCACTGCGGCACGGTCTTATAACTTCGCTGAGTTGCTCCACTGGCTGCGCGAGATCGGAGCAGAGCCGCAGCAGGGCGAACTAATCAACATTGAGACGAACACTCTTTTTTCTGGCGGTGGCGAATGAGGAAATCGCCAGTTTTGCCAGGTATTCATCCAGTCGGGCCGTGTCTTGACCGTCTCTTTTGGCAGGAACATTTAGCACTCCCGCGATTGCTGGCTTGCCCGTTCGCGCCTGCTGGGTTGAAAGCCGCAGCGATTGAGGAAAATCCGAGAGACATCGAGGCGCTGCAATTTGATCTTGAATACTCCGCATGTTGGGAACTTCAGCGGTATGGCTGCATACTGCTGGCCGCTAACCCCTACGCCGGAATTGTTCAACTCCCCAAACCGCAGCCACAAGTGAAAGGGGAAACCGCATGAGCGACATCAGCAAACCACAACTCACAGCCGAGGGGCTGGCGCTGCTTCGCCGTTTCATTTCACACCGCCAGATGGCCGCTTTACAGCGGTGCCTGCTCGGTGAAGAACGGCAGTTCTTTATCAGTAAACTCGCTGATCTTGCGAACTTGATCGCCTCCATGCCGGCCACCTATGCCCAAGAGGGCAAGGGAGAGGATGCGATTGTTTACCTGCACTACTTCGCTGGCGGCCAGGCAAACTGGTACATCACGGAAAAGGACGTGGAAACAGCCGACGAACCCGGCCAGCATCAGGCTTTCGGTCTTGCCGATCTGTTTGGTGATGGCGGCGAGCTTGGCTATATCAGCATCGTGGAATTGATTTCCAGCGGCGCGGAGCTTGACTTGTATTTTCAGCCGCGCACGTTGCGCGAACTACGCGGAGCCCAGAAAGCATCTTGAGGCTCTAAA
>CAZISB010000061.1:0-2765 GCA_964541925.1 uncultured Acidobacteriaceae bacterium
CCTGCAAAGCAGGTGAGAACGGTAACCGTTCATGAACCAACATTCAATGAACAGGGGGCCTGACTCGTATAATAACGGCTCGGTGCGCAAGGTTCCGCCAGTACGGAAATGCCTAAAGAGCCGCGGCGGGTTCCCACCGTCTTAGGACGGGTTCAGAACGGCCCGGTCACACGGCCACGCGGGTCGGTCGTTTTTTTCTGTCGCTGCGCTCCAAACCGCTAGACAGCCTCTCGTTCTTTAACTCGTTTGTGCTCCTGTTGCGGCCGGCTCGCCGCGTGGTCGGGCTCTCCGGCTCCGGATTTCGAAGAAATTTCTGTCACGTCGCTCCAAACCGCTGAAGAACCTTTTTCTCGTCCGAGTTTCTTTAGACTCCTGTTGCAGCCGGCTCGCCGCGTGGTCGGGCTCTCCGGCTCCGGATTTCGAAGAAATTTCTGCCGCTAAGCTCCAAACTGAGGCGTTTAAGAAGGCGTCAGCGAAGCGAGAGCCTTCTGTCGAAATCCTGAGTGAAGCGAAGGACCTCTCCTATCGTGGCCGGCTCGGCACGTGGTTGGCCTCGCCGCCAATTCTTCATTTGTCATTCCACACAGCAAAAAGCTCAACACAGATAACACAGATTAAATTGATCAGTGTCATCAACGTTCATCAGTGGTAAGGTTTTTCCGTGGCAGAAGCGATCTCCACAAAAACTGTTTCAGTTCCTCTCGAGGCCGCCGGCTCTCGTCTTGACCAGTGGCTCGCGTCTCAGCTGCCCGAAGCCAGCCGTGTGCGAATCCAGCAGCTTATTGAGCAGAAAAAGATCTTGCTGAACGGCAGCGTGCCCAAGCCTTCCCTGCGGCTGCGCGGCGGAGAAGAGATTGTCATTACCGGCGCAGTGGAACTGCCGCCGCTGAAGGCATTTGCGGAAGACATTCCTCTGGATGTGGTTTATGAAGACGAGAGCCTCGCAGTGGTCAACAAGCCTGCAGGCATGAGCGTGCATGCGGGCTCAGGCAAAGACGATGCCGGTAATCGCGGGACCATGGTAAATGCGCTGCTGCACCACTTCAGCAAGTTGTCACAGATCGGCGGCGAGTTACGCCCAGGGATCGTGCATAGGCTCGACAAAGAGACGAGTGGGCTGGTGATTGTAGCTAAATCTGATCTTGCGCACAGAAAGCTGGCTGAGCAGTTCTCGCGCCGCGAGGTCAAAAAAACGTATCTTGCGCTGGTGCACGGCTGGATGAAACAGCCGGGCGGCACCATCAACGCTCCGATCAGCCGCGACCTGGTACGCCGTTCACGCATGACCACCCGGCGCGCGGACGGCCGCGAGGCCATCACGCACTGGAAGGTAAAAAAACAGATCGAAGGCAGTCACGGCAAGTTCTCTCTGCTTGAAGTAAAGATTGAAACCGGACGGACGCATCAGATTCGGGCGCATCTGGCGTCAATCGGCCATCCGGTTGCAGGGGATACGCTTTATGGCGCACCGCGCCAGCAGAGTTACCTAGGTACAACTTCAGAGGTTGCATCTATGGAGAGGAACTTTCTTCATGCTTTCGAGCTACAATTCCGGCATCCAATCAGTAATAGGCCGCTTTCGTTTCAGCAGCCGTTACCGGCTGAGTTAACTGACTTTCTCCGTGCGATTGGAGACTGAGAAAATATTTTCTGAGACTATAATGAGCATGAGAGCTTCTGACATGTCTTTTTGGCGAGTATTCGCGGCCTTTTTGGCACTTACGTTGTCCTGCTGCCTCTGGGGACAGACACAACCGGCGCCCGGGCAGCCTGCAGCTTCTTCGCCAACCCCGTCCAGCTCGAGTGCGGTTTCGTCTGGTTCCACCACGTCTGCCGATGACACCATTCCGGTCCAGACCTTTCGCAGCCGGTCGGACGAGGTGAACGTAATCTTCACCGTCACGGACAAGCACAATAAGTTCATCAGGGACTTGAAGCAGGGCCAGTTCAAGATTCTGGATAATAATCGTCCGCCAAGACAGATTCTGGATTTTTCCGCTGAGACTGATCTGCCGTTGCGGGTAGGACTGCTGATTGACGCCAGCAACTCCATTCGCGACCGCTTCCTCTTTGAGCAGGATGCCGCAATCGCATTTCTTCATCAGATCATCCGCCCCAAGAGCGACAAAGCATTTGTACTCGCCTTTGATGAAGTGTGGGACCTTACGCAGGATTTCACGAATGATCTGGATAAGTTGACGAGAGGAATCAAAGTGATCCGGCCAGGCGGAGGCACCGCGTTGTGGGATGCTGTCTTCTATGCGTGCCGTGACAAGCTGATGAAAGAAAAAGAAACCGGGCCGGTGCGGAGAGCGATCATCCTGGTTTCTGATGGCGACGACAATCAGAGCCGCGTGTTACGCCAGGAAGCCATTGAGATGGCGCAGCGCGCAGGCGTGATCGTGTACACCATCAGCACCAATCTCAGCAACAGCCCGGGCGACGAAGGCGACCGCAGCCTGAAGATGCTGGCGGAGACTACCGGCGGCCAGGCTTTTTTCCCGTTCAAGCTTCAGGATGTAGCCAATGCGTTCCATGACATCAATGAAGAGCTGCGCAGCCAGTATTCAGTCTTTTATAAGCCTGAAGATTTTCAGGCCAATGGGCAGTTCCGTCCGATTCAAATCATTGCTGAGAATAAGAAATATAAGGTCCGCGCCAAGAAAGGGTATTTCGTACCCCGGCAGTAGTGACACCGAATCATCGGAGCTGGGGATACAGAAGTTAAGTTAGAGTGGCGGGATGTGACGGGATAGGTAGGGAAA
>CAZISB010000062.1:0-2317 GCA_964541925.1 uncultured Acidobacteriaceae bacterium
TATCGTCCCTACGTTTACGTGCGGTTTGCTGCGGTCAAATTTTTCCTTTGCCATTTTTAGCCTCTAGCCTTTAGCTCGTTAGCTTTGAACCTTGTTTATTCGGCCCGGTAAAACCCGCCCAGGCGCATTTCTCGTTCGGTTAAACCTTCAAACTCTTTGTCCAGCCGCTCATACCCAGCTAGATTCTGCTCACGGAAACGCTTGAACTCCTCTTCCGTCTGCCAGTAATCCAGCGTGAGAAAGCGATGATCAGCAGCAACATCTTTCACAAGCTCCGTCCTGATGTAGCCCCTGGAGCCTCGGAAGAAACGCGCCCAAGCTCCTTCAGGCCCGTACTTCTCAACGAATTCAGCTACCCTGTCCTGCCGAACCCAAAATTCCCATACGATCACGTACTGGGAGCTCACCTGGCCGCGCTTTTGCCCTGCACCTTGGCGATGATCTCTTCAGTCACCGCGCGCGGCGCCTCGTCATAATGCGCAAAGTGCATGGAGAACGTGGCGCGGCCCTGCGTGTTCGAGCGCATATTGGTGGCGTAGCCGAACATCTCAGCAAGCGGCACCAGCGCCTTGATCACCTGCGAACCCGCGCGATGGTCAATGCCTTCAATGCGTCCGCGGCGCGAGTTCAAATCGCCGATGATTGTCCCCATGTACTCTTCCGGAACCACCACTTCAACCGACATGATCGGCTCCAGCAGCACCGGCGAGGCCTTGCGCGCAGCTTCCTTAAAGCCCATGGAAGCGGCGATCTTGAACGCCATTTCGTTCGAGTCAACTTCGTGATAGCTGCCGTCGTACAGCGTGGCTTTCACATCCACCAGCTCATAACCAGCCAGCACGCCGCCTTCCAGCGCTTCCCTGATTCCCTGCTCAACGGGCTTGATGTACTCTTTCGGCACCGAGCCGCCGACGATCTCATTCACAAACTCAAAGCCCTTGCCTTTTTCGTTCGGCTCAACGCGCAGCTTCACGTGGCCATACTGGCCCGAGCCGCCCGTCTGGCGGATGTATTTGCCTTCCGCCTCAGAATGCTTGCGAATGGTCTCGCGGTACGCCACCTGCGGCTTGCCGACGTTGGCCTCCACCTTGTACTCGCGCTTCATGCGGTCCACGATGATTTCCAGGTGCAGTTCGCCCATGCCGCTGATGATGGTCTGGCCGGAATCAGGATCGGTAGCAACTTTGAAGGTTGGGTCTTCCTGCGCCAGGCGATGCAGTGCGACGCCCATCTTTTCCTGGTCGCCCTTGGTCTTGGGCTCCACCGCTACCGAGATCACCGGCGCAGCAAACTCGATCGACTCCAGCAAAATCGGCGCTTTTTCCGAGCAGATCGTATCGCCCGTGGTGACGTTCTTGAGACCGACGCAGGCGCAGATGTCGCCCGCATAAATCTCATTGATCTCCTCGCGCTTGTTGGCGTGCATTTTTAGCAGGCGGCCAATGCGCTCGCTCTTGCCGCGCGTGGTATTGAGCACGCTGTCACCGGTCTTCAACTGGCCGGAATAGACGCGCACGAAGGCGAGCTGTCCAACAAACGGATCAGCCATGATCTTGAATGCCAAACCGGAGAACGGCTCGCTGTCCGCGGTTTTGCGCTCCAGCTTCTTTTCCGGATGATCGGGATCAACGCCTTCAGTCGGCGGAATGTCGAGCGGCGAAGGCAGGTAATCAACAACCGCGTCAAGCAGAGTCTGCACGCCTTTGTTCTTGAAGGCCGTTCCGCAGAGCACCGGGAACAGCTTGAGGCCAATCACGCTCTTGCGCAGCGACTTGCGCAGCTCGTCAGCCGAGATGGTCTCGCCTTCCAGAAATTTGTGCAGCATCTCGTCGTCGTTTTCTGCGACCGATTCGACCAGCTGCGCATGGAACGCTTCTGCTTTCTTCTTGAGATCGGCGGGTATTTCTTCTACTTCGTACTTGGCGCCCATGGTTTCATCGCGCCAGTAAATGGCCTTCATGCCGACCAAGTCGATAACGCCTTTAAAAGCAGCTTCTTGTCCAATGGGAATTTGAATAGCTACGGGGCGGGCATTGAGGCGCTTGCGGATGGTATCGACTGCATGCTCAAAATCAGCGCCCATCTTGTCCATCTTGTTGATGAAGCAAATGCGCGGAACACCGTATTTATCGGCCTGGCGCCATACGGTTTCTGACTGCGGCTCAACGCCATGTACAGCGTCAAACACAGCACAGGCGCCATCGAGCACGCGCAGAGATCGCTCCACTTCGGCGGTAAAGTCCACGTGGCCGGGCGTATCAATGATCTTGATGCGGATATCGCGCCAAAAACACGTCGTCGCGGCAGATGTAATCGA
>CAZISB010000063.1:0-1778 GCA_964541925.1 uncultured Acidobacteriaceae bacterium
GAACACCGAACTCTTGCCGAAGCTGGTGCTGACGGTGGGGCCGAACAAGTACTGATAGATATGCTGCCGCGCACCTGCGGAGAAGCCGGCGAAGGAAAATCCGGCAATCTGCTGGGCGTTGCCGGTAAAGTCTGCGGTGACGCCGAAATGACGGGTGAAGTTGAACGTGCCCTGGCCTTCCCATCCATTGAAATTGTTGCTGCTGCTGGTGAAGTCACTGGAGAAGTTCAGGTTGTTGTTGGTGTGAAGCAGGGAATATCCGCCAAAAACGGTGGCTCGGGACGGCACTTCACTGCTTTCATGGGACTGGGCCATGCCGAAGATCGGCAGGCAGAAAATTGCTGCGGCTAGAATCGCGCGTACGCGCATTGGTACTCCTTAAAGCTGGGGATTTCAGATATCAGGTACAAATTCAGCTTGTGAAGAGTTGTTGCGGTAGCGGCAGTAAAGAAGTGTAGCCGCCCAGAGAGAAGGAAAGTTAAGAATTGTTGGGATCGCCGGCGACTACCCAGTTTTATCCAATTCCGGCGATCAAGTGAGCGAAGCGAGCATATCTTTGGGGCTGGCGTTGTCGCCAAAGGTTTCGCTTACGTGGACGAACAGGTCCTTATTTCCCGGAGCAAAAACGAAGCTTCCGCCCAGCTGAAATGGATCTTTCCCCAACCGATGCTGCTTGTGTCCTGCGGCCTGCGCCCGCTTGCGTGCCTGCATGTTGTCGCGACGGAGAAGATGCAGCAGCGACGCATGCTTCAAGCCAATGGCTTTGTAGGCTTCGCGGTTTTCGTCGATCAGGAGAGGGAAGTCGATCCTGGCTTTCTCGCGGAAGAAGTTGGCGTATTTCTTGTCGCCCAGCCCGACCGCGGCAAGCCTTGCGCCTTTCTGCTTAAACTCATCTTCGTGCTCGCGCAACTGCGCGGCGTGCTCACTGCAGAAGATTCAACCATAATGCCGCAGAAACACCAGCACCGCCGGGCCATCAGCCCACAACGATCCAAGGCGGACGGTGTTGCCGTCAACATCCGGCAATGAGATCCCGGCAAGTTTGCTGCTGAAGGTTTCAGCCATGCCGGACATTCTCTGAGTTGCTTAGGTGTGTGTCAAGCTTCTGTTTTCCCGCCCTTTCCGCAAAAAATGCGGAAAGCATGGGCGCCTGGCAAAGAGCAGGAAAAGGATGAGCGTCCAGACTGTAAAATGTCAGAGACTTAGATCACGCAAATGGAACCGATTTCGCACTTCTTCTATTCTGACCGGCTGAAGCTCCAGTTCTGGGATTACGGCCAGGACTCGAAGCCCGCACTGGTGCTGGTCCACGGCGGGCTAGACCATGCACGCAACTGGGACTGGGTGGCGCGCAGCCTGCGCGAGCACTACCACGTCTATGCGCTGGACCTGCGCGGGCACGGCAACAGCGCGTGGGCGCCCGGCGCGACGTACACCATTGCCGAGCATGTGCTCGATCTTTCCGCGCTCCTCGACGTCATCGCTGAATTTCCCATTCGGCTGGTTGGCCACTCGCTGGGCGGGCTGATTGTGCTGCACTATGCAGGAACGTATCCTGAGCGGGTGGCGAAGGCAGTTTCGATTGAGGGCATCGGCTTTCCGCCGACGCATCGCGTCTATGGCCCAGCTTCAGGACGGTTGCGTTACTGGATCGAGGCGGTGCGAGGCATTGAGAAGCGCAAGTCCAAGCTGTATCCGAACCTTGAGGCCGCGGTGGCCAGAATGAAAGAGGCCAACCCGCGCCTGTCAGACGAAGTCGCGCGGCACCTGACGTTGCA